>NZ_JABWCS010000001.1 GCF_013359945.1 Paenibacillus agri
TGTGCGGATTTGCCTACACACCAGCCTCACTGCTTAGACGGACATCCATCAGTCCGCGTCACTACCCTCCTGCGTCACCCCATCGCTCATAGCGGATTACGGTGGTACAGTAATTTCAAACTGTTGTCCTTCGACTACGCCTTTCGGCCTCGCCTTAGGTCCCGACTTACCCTGAGCGGACGAGCCTTCCTCAGGAAACCTTGGGCTTTCGGC
>NZ_JABWCS010000002.1 GCF_013359945.1 Paenibacillus agri
CCCTTGGGGTTCCAGAGTGGGCATGTTTTAAAATGGCTAACTCGAGGCGAGGCGCATGGGAAATGTCCCGGAACACAAATAATGCCCTTCCCACTTCCTATTGGGAAGCGAAAGGGCTGAAAAGTTTGCTTTCACGTTACTTAGAGCTTTGTTAACCTTTTGGAACCGCCGTATGCGGACCCGCATGTACGGTGGTGTGAGAGGACGGGGGTTTA
>NZ_JABWCS010000003.1 GCF_013359945.1 Paenibacillus agri
CTGCGGTCAGTATGATCAGCTTGAACGATACCACCTTGTTATTGCTGTCTACTTCATACACGCCAATGTATTTGTTTGTTGTTGCATCCACGTCAGTGATATCTTCGCCTGGCGTGTACGGATTCGTTACTCCCGCTCCCGTTGGTGCTGCATCTCCTACGTTTGGTGTAGGAATCAGGGTCGAGGACACTTTCGTCACGAGATGGTTACCCGCTCCTAC
>NZ_JABWCS010000004.1 GCF_013359945.1 Paenibacillus agri
CTGTCCACCGCACTTTTCTCCCGGTTTACTTTCAGTTTTAGCTTCCCTTCTACAAACCGACTTACCGATTCCATCACACGTTCGCCTGCTCGCCTACTCGCTACAAAGATATTACAGTCGTCCGCATAGCGTACAAATCGCAATCCTCGTCCGCTTAGCTCCTTGTCCAAATCGTCCAGTAAAATGTTCGCCAGCAGCGGGCTGAGTGGACCACCTTGCGGCG
>NZ_JABWCS010000005.1 GCF_013359945.1 Paenibacillus agri
CTTTTGTTTAACATCTCCCGATACTCCGTGCTTCTTGTCATCCTGCGAATGCATGAGTCGATGAGGATTGATTGGTTTTATGCTGTTTGCTGGAATACCTTGATCGGTTCGTAAGCGGTACTGCTTTTAGCCAATGCGACTAGCATTCGCGCTACTTTACCGATTAATTTCATAATGGATTTCATCTTTTTCAGTTTCTTTTCCTCTACATTGTAACGATGTGC
>NZ_JABWCS010000006.1 GCF_013359945.1 Paenibacillus agri
TAAATACTACCTGGCGACCGATAGTGAATCAGTACCGTGAGGGAAAGGTGAAAAGCACCCCGGAAGGGGAGTGAAATAGAACCTGAAACCGTGTGCTTACAAAAAGTCAGAGCCCGATCTATGGGTGATGGCGTGCCTTTTGTAGAATGAACCGGCGAGTTACGTTTAACATGCAAGGTTAAGTCGAGAAGACGGAGCCGCAGCGAAAGCGAGTCTGAATAGGGCGA
>NZ_JABWCS010000007.1 GCF_013359945.1 Paenibacillus agri
CCACAGGAGTGACTGGAGCCACAGGTGATACTGGTGCAACAGGAGCGACCGGTGCAACAGGAGCGACCGGGGCCACAGGAGCGACCGGAGTGACAGGTGACACTGGGGCAACGGGTGCAACCGGGGCCACAGGAGTGACTGGAGCCACAGGTGATACTGGTGCAACAGGAGCGACCGGTGCAACAGGAGCGACCGGGGCCACAGGAGCGACCGGAGTGACAGGTGACA
>NZ_JABWCS010000008.1 GCF_013359945.1 Paenibacillus agri
CTACCCCCACCTCATCCCCGCACTTTTCAACGTACGTGGGTTCGGGCCTCCAGTGCGTGTTACCGCACCTTCACCCTGGACAGGGGTAGATCACACGGTTTCGGGTCTACGTCCACATACTCATTCGCCCTATTCAGACTCGCTTTCGCTGCGGCTCCGTCTTCTCGACTTAACCTTGCATGTTAAACGTAACTCGCCGGTTCATTCTACAAAAGGCACGCCATCACCC
>NZ_JABWCS010000009.1 GCF_013359945.1 Paenibacillus agri
CCCTCTCAGGTCGGCTACGCATCGTCGCCTTGGTGAGCCGTTACCTCACCAACTAGCTAATGCGCCGCAGGCCCATCCCGCAGTGACAGATTGCTCCGTCTTTCATCCTTTCAGCAGGAGCCAAAAGGAATTATCCGGTATTAGCTACCGTTTCCGGTAGTTATCCCAGTCTGTGGGGCAGGTTGCCTACGTGTTACTCACCCGTCCGCCGCTAACCATCAGGAGTGCAAG
>NZ_JABWCS010000010.1 GCF_013359945.1 Paenibacillus agri
CAACTAAAGTCAAGGGTTGCGCTCGTTGCGGGACTTAACCCAACATCTCACGACACGAGCTGACGACAACCATGCACCACCTGTCTCAACTTTCCCCGAAGGGCACCTAACGCATCTCTGCTTCGTTAGTTGGATGTCAAGACCTGGTAAGGTTCTTCGCGTTGCTTCGAATTAAACCACATACTCCACTGCTTGTGCGGGTCCCCGTCAATTCCTTTGAGTTTCAGTCTTG
>NZ_JABWCS010000011.1 GCF_013359945.1 Paenibacillus agri
CCCTCTCAGGTCGGCTACGCATCGTCGCCTTGGTGAGCCGTTACCTCACCAACTAGCTAATGCGCCGCAGGCCCATCCCGCAGTGACAGATTGCTCCGTCTTTCATCCTTTCAGCAGGAGCTAAAAGGAATTATCCGGTATTAGCTACCGTTTCCGGTAGTTATCCCAGTCTGTGGGGCAGGTTGCCTACGTGTTACTCACCCGTCCGCCGCTAACCATCAGGAGTGCAAGC
>NZ_JABWCS010000012.1 GCF_013359945.1 Paenibacillus agri
ACTCTTCGAATGATTTCCAACCATTCTGAGGGAACCTTGGAACGCCTCCGTTACTCTTTAGGAGGCGACCGCCCCAGTCAAACTGCCCGCCTGACACGGTCCCCGTACCCGATGAGGGCACCAGGTTAGAACCTAGATACGATCAGGGTGGTATCCCAACGGCGCCTCCACAGAAGCTTGCGCTCCTGTCTCTACGGCTCCCACCTATCCTGTACAGATCGTACCCAAATTCAAT
>NZ_JABWCS010000013.1 GCF_013359945.1 Paenibacillus agri
CAGAACGTCGTGAGACAGTTCGGTCCCTATCTGTCGTGGGCGTAGGAAATTTGAGAGGAGCTGTCCTTAGTACGAGAGGACCGGGATGGACGTACCGCTGGTGCACCAGTTGTTCCGCCAGAAGCATGGCTGGGTAGCTACGTACGGACGGGATAAGCGCTGAAAGCATCTAAGCGTGAAGCCCCCCTCAAGATGAGATTTCCCAATTAGTAAGACCCCTTGAAGACGACGAGGTA
>NZ_JABWCS010000014.1 GCF_013359945.1 Paenibacillus agri
ACATACTCATTCGCCCTATTCAGACTCGCTTTCGCTGCGGCTCCGTCTTCTCGACTTAACCTTGCATGTTAAACGTAACTCGCCGGTTCATTCTACAAAAGGCACGCCATCACCCCTAGATCGGGCTCTGACTTTTTGTAAGCACACGGTTTCAGGTTCTATTTCACTCCCCTTCCGGGGTGCTTTTCACCTTTCCCTCACGGTACTGATTCACTATCGGTCGCCAGGTAGTATTTA
>NZ_JABWCS010000015.1 GCF_013359945.1 Paenibacillus agri
ATTAGGCGGCTGAACCGCTATCTGATGGGTTGGCTCGGCTATTTCCGTCTAGCTTCAGCAAAGACGCACCTCCAAACGTTGGACAAATGGATTCGGAGAAGACTCCGAATGTGCCTATGGAAACAATGGAAACGAGTTCGCACACGAATCCGTGAACTTCGGGCCCTTGGGGTTCCAGAGTGGGCATGTTTTAAAATGGCTAACTCGAGGCGAGGCGCATGGGAAATGTCCCGGAACA
>NZ_JABWCS010000016.1 GCF_013359945.1 Paenibacillus agri
ACCTGCTGGCAACTAAAGTCAAGGGTTGCGCTCGTTGCGGGACTTAACCCAACATCTCACGACACGAGCTGACGACAACCATGCACCACCTGTCTCAACTTTCCCCGAAGGGCACCTAATGCATCTCTGCTTCGTTAGTTGGATGTCAAGACCTGGTAAGGTTCTTCGCGTTGCTTCGAATTAAACCACATACTCCACTGCTTGTGCGGGTCCCCGTCAATTCCTTTGAGTTTCAGTCT
>NZ_JABWCS010000017.1 GCF_013359945.1 Paenibacillus agri
CGCCTACCTGTGTCGGTTTGCGGTACGGGCACCTTCTCCTGACTAGAGGCTTTTCTTGGCAGTGTGAGATCATGACCTTCGCTACTATAATTTTCGCTCCCCATCACAGCCCAGCCTTACGGTGTGCGGATTTGCCTACACACCAGCCTCACTGCTTAGACGGACATCCATCAGTCCGCGTCACTACCCTCCTGCGTCACCCCATCGCTCATAGCGGATTACGGTGGTACAGTAATTTC
>NZ_JABWCS010000018.1 GCF_013359945.1 Paenibacillus agri
GAAATTACTGTACCACCGTAATCCGCTATGAGCGATGGGGTGACGCAGGAGGGTAGTGACGCGGACTGATGGATGTCCGTCTAAGCAGTGAGGCTGGTGTGTAGGCAAATCCGCACACCGTTAAGGCTGGGCTGTGATGGGGAGCGAAAATTATAGTAGCGAAGGTCATGATCTCACACTGCCAAGAAAAGCCTCTAGTCAGGAGAAGGTGCCCGTACCGCAAACCGACACAGGTAGGC
>NZ_JABWCS010000019.1 GCF_013359945.1 Paenibacillus agri
GAGGAAGGGGCGACTTGTGCCGACGAAGAACTCGGCGCTCCGGCATACCCTAGCGGCTTCACCGCTTCTCTTTGCCGCAAGCTCTCTTGCGAGATATTCTGCTGTCGTTGCTCCTCATGCGAACGCATCGGTTTCCTCTCTCCTTTCGGTTCAGCCCTTCCGTCAGCTGTTGCAACAGCTGACGTACTATGGCCTCTGCTGACTCCTGCCGGTTCAGCGCAGCCTCCCGGCTGCGGTTAC
>NZ_JABWCS010000020.1 GCF_013359945.1 Paenibacillus agri
ACGTGGCGAACAACGAAACTGCCTCGGGGAGCTGTAAGCAAGCTTTGATCCGGGGGTGTCCGAATGGGGAAACCCAGCTGTGGTAATTCGCAGTTACTCATATCTGAATACATAGGATATGTAGAGGCAGACCAGGGGAACTGAAACATCTAAGTACCCTGAGGAAGAGAAAACAATAGTGATTCCGTCAGTAGCGGCGAGCGAACGCGGAACAGCCTAAACCAGGGGGCTTGCCTCCTGG
>NZ_JABWCS010000021.1 GCF_013359945.1 Paenibacillus agri
AGGTGCCCTTCGGGGAAAGTTGAGACAGGTGGTGCATGGTTGTCGTCAGCTCGTGTCGTGAGATGTTGGGTTAAGTCCCGCAACGAGCGCAACCCTTGACTTTAGTTGCCAGCAGGTAAGGCTGGGCACTCTAGAGTGACTGCCGGTGACAAACCGGAGGAAGGTGGGGATGACGTCAAATCATCATGCCCCTTATGACCTGGGCTACACACGTACTACAATGGCCGGTACAACGGGAAGC
>NZ_JABWCS010000022.1 GCF_013359945.1 Paenibacillus agri
CTTGCACTCCTGATGGTTAGCGGCGGACGGGTGAGTAACACGTAGGCAACCTGCCCCACAGACTGGGATAACTACCGGAAACGGTAGCTAATACCGGATAATTCCTTTTGGCTCCTGCTAAGAGGATGAAAGACGGAGCAATCTGTCACTGCGGGATGGGCCTGCGGCGCATTAGCTAGTTGGTGAGGTAACGGCTCACCAAGGCGACGATGCGTAGCCGACCTGAGAGGGTGAACGGCCA
>NZ_JABWCS010000023.1 GCF_013359945.1 Paenibacillus agri
CTTGCACTCCTGATGGTTAGCGGCGGACGGGTGAGTAACACGTAGGCAACCTGCCCCACAGACTGGGATAACTACCGGAAACGGTAGCTAATACCGGATAATTCCTTTTGGCTCCTGCTAAAAGGATGAAAGACGGAGCAATCTGTCACTGCGGGATGGGCCTGCGGCGCATTAGCTAGTTGGTGAGGTAACGGCTCACCAAGGCGACGATGCGTAGCCGACCTGAGAGGGTGAACGGCCA
>NZ_JABWCS010000024.1 GCF_013359945.1 Paenibacillus agri
CTTGCACTCCTGATGGTTAGCGGCGGACGGGTGAGTAACACGTAGGCAACCTGCCCCACAGACTGGGATAACTACCGGAAACGGTAGCTAATACCGGATAATTCCTTTTGGCTCCTGCTGAGAGGATGAAAGACGGAGCAATCTGTCACTGCGGGATGGGCCTGCGGCGCATTAGCTAGTTGGTGAGGTAACGGCTCACCAAGGCGACGATGCGTAGCCGACCTGAGAGGGTGAACGGCCA
>NZ_JABWCS010000025.1 GCF_013359945.1 Paenibacillus agri
TTAGGTGCCCTTCGGGGAAAGTTGAGACAGGTGGTGCATGGTTGTCGTCAGCTCGTGTCGTGAGATGTTGGGTTAAGTCCCGCAACGAGCGCAACCCTTGACTTTAGTTGCCAGCAGGTAAAGCTGGGCACTCTAGAGTGACTGCCGGTGACAAACCGGAGGAAGGTGGGGATGACGTCAAATCATCATGCCCCTTATGACCTGGGCTACACACGTACTACAATGGCCGGTACAACGGGAA
>NZ_JABWCS010000026.1 GCF_013359945.1 Paenibacillus agri
AAACTTGATCCTTGAAAACTGGATACCGAAACGAATTTGCGTTTTAGAACATCTTTTAGCTGAAACTTGTGTAAGCAAGTTGAAATAGTTATTAGTTGATACGATTATGTTCTGAAAGAAACTATTGAAACCATTTATGGTCCGATATTTTTCCGAAGGAAAAAATCGAGGTTAAGCTAATAAGAGCACACGGAGGATGCCTAGGCGCCAGGAGCCGACGAAGGACGTGGCGAACAACGAAAC
>NZ_JABWCS010000027.1 GCF_013359945.1 Paenibacillus agri
AAGCTAGCTCCGGGAAATGGCGAGGAAAGATGGTGCTCAGCAAACGAGGTCGGCCACGTTTACGTCATTTTCTTTATCTCATGACAATGAGTATGGTTATGACAAATCCGGAAATACGGGCGGCACATCGTTACAATGTAGAGGAAAAGAAACTGAAAAAGATGAAATCCATTATGAAATTAATCGGTAAAGTAGCGCGAATGCTAGTCGCATTGGCTAAAAGCAGTACCGCTTACGAACCGA
>NZ_JABWCS010000028.1 GCF_013359945.1 Paenibacillus agri
AAGCTAGCTCCGGGAAATGGCGAGGAAAGATGGTGCTCAGCAAACGAGGTCGGCCACGTTTACGTCATTTTCTTTATCTCATGACAATGAGTATGGTTATGACAAATCCGGAAATACGGGCAGCACATCGTTACAATGTAGAGGAAAAGAAACTGAAAAAGATGAAATCCATTATGAAATTAATCGGTAAAGTAGCGCGAATGCTAGTCGCATTGGCTAAAAGCAGTACCGCTTACGAACCGA
>NZ_JABWCS010000029.1 GCF_013359945.1 Paenibacillus agri
AAGTCAGGCTATACTTTTGCAGGATGGTACAAAGACCAGGCATTGAGCAACAAATGGAGCTTTACAACAGATACAGTACCAGCGGCTGACATTACGCTCTATGCCAAGTGGGACATTAACCCATATAAAGTCAACTATGACAGTAACGGCGGATCGGCAGTAGTCAGCGAGACTGTAGAGTATGGAAAGAAAGTAGTAGAGCCTGCTGCGCCGACCAAGTCAGGCTATACTTTTGCAGGATGG
>NZ_JABWCS010000030.1 GCF_013359945.1 Paenibacillus agri
AAGTTCACCGTCTATTCCCTGTTTCTTTTCTTGGCAGAGGCTGCGTTCCAAGGGTGGGATGGCTATCGGGACGGGGAGCAGCGTATGCATGGCGTTGGACTCCAGAAAGTGGATCATTCGATGCTCTCCAAAAAAGCCAAAGATGTTCCTTTTGAATGTTTCAAACAATTGTTACACCTCTTGACCCAGCAATGCAACCGGAAAACGAGACGCGGCCTTGGCATCCCGACGGAATTACTGATC
>NZ_JABWCS010000031.1 GCF_013359945.1 Paenibacillus agri
AAGTTCACCGTCTATTCCCTGTTTCTTTTCTTGGCAGAGGCTGCGTTCCAAGGGTGGGATGGCTATCGGGACGGGGAGCAGCGTATGCATGGCGTTGGACTCCAGAAAGTGGATCATTCGACGCTCTCCAAAAAAGCCAAAGATGTTCCTTTTGAATGTTTCAAACAATTGTTACACCTCTTGACCCAGCAATGCAACCGGAAAACGAGACGCGGCCTTGGCATCCCGACGGAATTACTGATC
>NZ_JABWCS010000032.1 GCF_013359945.1 Paenibacillus agri
ACAAGACCCGGGAACGTATTCACCGCGGCATGCTGATCCGCGATTACTAGCAATTCCGACTTCATGCAGGCGAGTTGCAGCCTGCAATCCGAACTGAGACCGGCTTTGCTGGGATTGGCTCTACCTCGCGGCTTCGCTTCCCGTTGTACCGGCCATTGTAGTACGTGTGTAGCCCAGGTCATAAGGGGCATGATGATTTGACGTCATCCCCACCTTCCTCCGGTTTGTCACCGGCAGTCACTC
>NZ_JABWCS010000033.1 GCF_013359945.1 Paenibacillus agri
ACAAGACCCGGGAACGTATTCACCGCGGCATGCTGATCCGCGATTACTAGCAATTCCGACTTCATGCAGGCGAGTTGCAGCCTGCAATCCGAACTGAGACCGGCTTTGCTGGGATTGGCTCCACCTCGCGGCTTCGCTTCCCGTTGTACCGGCCATTGTAGTACGTGTGTAGCCCAGGTCATAAGGGGCATGATGATTTGACGTCATCCCCACCTTCCTCCGGTTTGTCACCGGCAGTCACTC
>NZ_JABWCS010000034.1 GCF_013359945.1 Paenibacillus agri
ACATACTCATTCGCCCTATTCAGACTCGCTTTCGCTGCGGCTCCGTCTTCTCGACTTAACCTTGCATGTTAAACGTAACTCGCCGGTTCATTCTACAAAAGGCACGCCATCACCCCTAGATTGGGCTCTGACTTTTTGTAAGCACACGGTTTCAGGTTCTATTTCACTCCCCTTCCGGGGTGCTTTTCACCTTTCCCTCACGGTACTGATTCACTATCGGTCGCCAGGTAGTATTTAGCCTTG
>NZ_JABWCS010000035.1 GCF_013359945.1 Paenibacillus agri
ACCTATCTACCTCGTCGTCTTCAAGGGGTCTTACTAATTGGGAAATCTCATCTTGAGGGGGGCTTCACGCTTAGATGCTTTCAGCGCTTATCCCGTCCGTACGTAGCTACCCAGCCATGCTCCTGGCGGAACAACTGGTGCACCAGCGGTACGTCCATCCCGGTCCTCTCGTACTAAGGACAGCTCCTCTCAAATTTCCTACGCCCACGACAGATAGGGACCGAACTGTCTCACGACGTTCTG
>NZ_JABWCS010000036.1 GCF_013359945.1 Paenibacillus agri
ACTCTTCGAATGATTTCCAACCATTCTGAGGGAACCTTGGAACGCCTCCGTTACTCTTTAGGAGGCGACCGCCCCAGTCAAACTGCCCGCCTGACACGGTCCCCGTACCCGATGAGGGCACTAGGTTAGAACCTAGATACGATCAGGGTGGTATCCCAACGGCGCCTCCACAGAAGCTTGCGCTCCTGTCTCTACGGCTCCCACCTATCCTGTACAGATCGTACCCAAATTCAATATCAAGCT
>NZ_JABWCS010000037.1 GCF_013359945.1 Paenibacillus agri
ACGTGGCGAACAACGAAACTGCCTCGGGGAGCTGTAAGCAAGCTTTGATCCGGGGGTGTCCGAATGGGGAAACCCAGCTGTGGTAATTCGCAGTTACTCATATCTGAATACATAGGATATGCAGAGGCAGACCAGGGGAACTGAAACATCTAAGTACCCTGAGGAAGAGAAAACAATAGTGATTCCGTCAGTAGCGGCGAGCGAACGCGGAACAGCCTAAACCAGGGGGCTTGCCTCCTGGGG
>NZ_JABWCS010000038.1 GCF_013359945.1 Paenibacillus agri
ATATGGTAGGTGAAGAGGTCTGGAAAGGCCCGCGATAGAGGTAATAGCCCTGTAACCTAAACTGTGTTCTCTCCGAGACGGATCCCGAGTAGTGCGGGGCACGTGAAACCCCGTATGAATCCGGCAGGACCATCTGTCAAGGCTAAATACTACCTGGCGACCGATAGTGAATCAGTACCGTGAGGGAAAGGTGAAAAGCACCCCGGAAGGGGAGTGAAATAGAACCTGAAACCGTGTGCTTAC
>NZ_JABWCS010000039.1 GCF_013359945.1 Paenibacillus agri
ATCGCCATCTTCTTCATGTTCTGCACGGCTGCCGTCATCAGTGCTTGTTCGCTGACGTTTGGCAGTCCGCGCAACCGACAATAGCGAAACCCGTGGAGCTCTTTAGCATCCGCGAAGCTTCGCTCTATCGTCTCTTTTCGTTTGCGGTATAACTGTTTTCCCGACCGACTCAGTCGGTTGCTCCGGACCCATTCTTTGCTGTCCTCCCAGACATGCCGGGTTACCACCTTCCGGTGGTTTCGG
>NZ_JABWCS010000040.1 GCF_013359945.1 Paenibacillus agri
ATCGCCATCTTCTTCATGTTCTGCACGGCTGCCGTCATCAGTGCTTGTTCGCTGACGTTTGGCAGTCCGCGCAACCGACAATAGCGAAACCCGTGGAGCTCTTTAGCATCCGCGAAGCTTCCCTCTATCGTCTCTTTTCGTTTGCGGTATAACTGTTTTCCCGACCGACTCAGTCGGTTGCTCCGGACCCATTCTTTGCTGTCCTCCCAGACATGCCGGGTTACCACCTTCCGGTGGTTTCGG
>NZ_JABWCS010000041.1 GCF_013359945.1 Paenibacillus agri
ATCGGAAGGTGCGGCTGGATCACCTCCTTTCTATGGAGAATCGTTTCCTGCAACGGAAACATTCAAATCTAAGTCTTCAGGAAGCATGCTTCCGAAGCGAGCTTTACTTCGTAAAGCTTTCTACTCACTCGTTGCTCAGTTTTGAGAGAGTCAATCTCTTTCAAACGTTTGGTGGCGATGGCGGAGGGGTTCCACACGTACCCATCCCGAACACGACCGTTAAGCCCTCCAGCGCCGATGGTA
>NZ_JABWCS010000042.1 GCF_013359945.1 Paenibacillus agri
ATTGAATTTGGGTACGATCTGTACAGGATAGGTGGGAGCCGTAGAGACAGGAGCGCAAGCTTCTGTGGAGGCGCCGTTGGGATACCACCCTGATCGTATCTAGGTTCTAACCTGGTGCCCTAATCGGGTACGGGGACCGTGTCAGGCGGGCAGTTTGACTGGGGCGGTCGCCTCCTAAAGAGTAACGGAGGCGTTCCAAGGTTCCCTCAGAATGGTTGGAAATCATTCGAAGAGTGCAAAGGC
>NZ_JABWCS010000043.1 GCF_013359945.1 Paenibacillus agri
AGACTGAAACTCAAAGGAATTGACGGGGACCCGCACAAGCAGTGGAGTATGTGGTTTAATTCGAAGCAACGCGAAGAACCTTACCAGGTCTTGACATCCAACTAACGAAGCAGAGATGCATCAGGTGCCCTTCGGGGAAAGTTGAGACAGGTGGTGCATGGTTGTCGTCAGCTCGTGTCGTGAGATGTTGGGTTAAGTCCCGCAACGAGCGCAACCCTTGACTTTAGTTGCCAGCAGGTAAGG
>NZ_JABWCS010000044.1 GCF_013359945.1 Paenibacillus agri
AGCTCCGGTCTTTGCTGAAGATGTGCATCGCTTTTTTTAGGATGGCGATTTCCTCTTCCAGATCCTTATTCTTCTGCTCTAGTTCTGAAATTTGTTTCTCTTGCGTACGCAGCTTGCCGCTTCCCACAAACGGTTCATCGGGGAACTGGCGGTACGTCATCATCCAGTTTTTGAGTGTACCCTTTGGAATGTTTAGTTCCAGGGCAATTTCGTCCATGGACTTCCGTTGTTCTTGAATGTACT
>NZ_JABWCS010000045.1 GCF_013359945.1 Paenibacillus agri
AGCTCCGGTCTTTGCTGAAGATGTGCATCGCTTTTTTTAGGATGGCGATTTCCTCTTCCAGATCCTTATTCTTCTGCTCTAGTTCTGAAATTTGTTTCTCTTGCGTACGCAGCTTGCCGCTCCCCACAAACGGTTCATCGGGGAACTGGCGGTACGTCATCATCCAGTTTTTGAGTGTACCCTTTGGAATGTTTAGTTCCAGGGCAATTTCGTCCATGGACTTCCGTTGTTCTTGAATGTACT
>NZ_JABWCS010000046.1 GCF_013359945.1 Paenibacillus agri
AGCGCCCAAGTCGTTACGCCATTCGTGCGGGTCAGAATTTACCTGACAAGGAATTTCGCTACCTTAGGACCGTTATAGTTACGGCCGCCGTTTACTGGGGCTTCGGTTCATAGCTTCGGGTTACCCCTAACCACTCCCCTTAACCTTCCAGCACCGGGCAGGCGTCAGCCCGTATACTTCGCCTTACGGCTTCGCACAGACCTGTGTTTTTGCTAAACAGTCGCTTGGGCCTTTTCACTGCGG
>NZ_JABWCS010000047.1 GCF_013359945.1 Paenibacillus agri
AGCGCCCAAGTCGTTACGCCATTCGTGCGGGTCAGAATTTACCTGACAAGGAATTTCGCTACCTTAGGACCGTTATAGTTACGGCCGCCGTTTACTGGGGCTTCGGTTCATAGCTTCGGGTCACCCCTAACCACTCCCCTTAACCTTCCAGCACCGGGCAGGCGTCAGCCCGTATACTTCGCCTTACGGCTTCGCACAGACCTGTGTTTTTGCTAAACAGTCGCTTGGGCCTTTTCACTGCGG
>NZ_JABWCS010000048.1 GCF_013359945.1 Paenibacillus agri
CAACTAAAGTCAAGGGTTGCGCTCGTTGCGGGACTTAACCCAACATCTCACGACACGAGCTGACGACAACCATGCACCACCTGTCTCAACTTTCCCCGAAGGGCACCTAACGCATCTCTGCCTCGTTAGTTGGATGTCAAGACCTGGTAAGGTTCTTCGCGTTGCTTCGAATTAAACCACATACTCCACTGCTTGTGCGGGTCCCCGTCAATTCCTTTGAGTTTCAGTCTTGCGACCGTACTC
>NZ_JABWCS010000049.1 GCF_013359945.1 Paenibacillus agri
CATTAGGTGCCCTTCGGGGAAAGTTGAGACAGGTGGTGCATGGTTGTCGTCAGCTCGTGTCGTGAGATGTTGGGTTAAGTCCCGCAACGAGCGCAACCCTTGACTTTAGTTGCCAGCAGGTTAAGCTGGGCACTCTAGAGTGACTGCCGGTGACAAACCGGAGGAAGGTGGGGATGACGTCAAATCATCATGCCCCTTATGACCTGGGCTACACACGTACTACAATGGCCGGTACAACGGGAA
>NZ_JABWCS010000050.1 GCF_013359945.1 Paenibacillus agri
CATTAGGTGCCCTTCGGGGAAAGTTGAGACAGGTGGTGCATGGTTGTCGTCAGCTCGTGTCGTGAGATGTTGGGTTAAGTCCCGCAACGAGCGCAACCCTTGACTTTAGTTGCCAGCAGGTGAAGCTGGGCACTCTAGAGTGACTGCCGGTGACAAACCGGAGGAAGGTGGGGATGACGTCAAATCATCATGCCCCTTATGACCTGGGCTACACACGTACTACAATGGCCGGTACAACGGGAA
>NZ_JABWCS010000051.1 GCF_013359945.1 Paenibacillus agri
CCTCCACATCTCTACGCATTTCACCGCTACACGTGGAATTCCACTTTCCTCTTCTGTACTCAAGCCACCCAGTTTCCAGTGCGACCACAGGTTGAGCCCATGGTTTAAACACCAGACTTAAGTAGCCGCCTGCGCGCGCTTTACGCCCAATAATTCCGGACAACGCTTGCCCCCTACGTATTACCGCGGCTGCTGGCACGTAGTTAGCCGGGGCTTTCTTCTCAGGTACCGTCACTCCGGTAG
>NZ_JABWCS010000052.1 GCF_013359945.1 Paenibacillus agri
CCTCCACATCTCTACGCATTTCACCGCTACACGTGGAATTCCACTTTCCTCTTCTGTACTCAAGCCACCCAGTTTCCAGTGCGACCACAGGTTGAGCCCATGGTTTAAACACCAGACTTAAATAGCCGCCTGCGCGCGCTTTACGCCCAATAATTCCGGACAACGCTTGCCCCCTACGTATTACCGCGGCTGCTGGCACGTAGTTAGCCGGGGCTTTCTTCTCAGGTACCGTCACTCCGGTAG
>NZ_JABWCS010000053.1 GCF_013359945.1 Paenibacillus agri
CCGAGAGACGGTTACCAAGCGCCTCAACGCTGCGGTTAATCAGATTCATCGCTGGGTAGACATTGTTTTCCCTGAACTTCGCCAGGTCTTTAAAATCCTTACTTGCACCAGTGCAATCGCATCACTCAGACTCTTCCCCCTGCCTGAAGAGATCCGTCTGTTAAATACGGAACAGGTTCTTGGCGGTTGGAAGCAATATGTAAAGCGTCATGCTGGAGTTAAACGTGCTGAGTTACTTATTTC
>NZ_JABWCS010000054.1 GCF_013359945.1 Paenibacillus agri
CCGAGAGACGGTTACCAAGCGCCTCAACGCTGCGGTTAATCAGATTCATCGCTGGGTAGACATTGTTTTCCCTGAACTTCGCCAGGTCTTTAAAATCCTTACTTGCACCAGTGCAATCGCAACACTCAGACTCTTCCCCCTGCCTGAAGAGATCCGTCTGTTAAATACGGAACAGGTTCTTGGCGGTTGGAAGCAATATGTAAAGCGTCATGCTGGAGTTAAACGTGCTGAGTTACTTATTTC
>NZ_JABWCS010000055.1 GCF_013359945.1 Paenibacillus agri
CTTGCTTACGTACGCGACGTAATCCATCTCCAAAAGGGCAGGGAGATTCCAGGCCCATTGTGCAAACAGATAAGTCCAAGCCAAAAGGATCCACAACCGGATAAAAGCTTTAGCCGAGCGAGCCTGGTACGTGCCAAATCCCAAATTATTTTTGGATTGGCGAAAGAAAATCTCAATAGGCCAACGTTTGGCGTCGTACGATGCAATGGTTTCCGTCTCCAAGGAAAAATCTGTGCAACAAAA
>NZ_JABWCS010000056.1 GCF_013359945.1 Paenibacillus agri
CTTGCTTACGTACGCGACGTAATCCATCTCCAAAAGGGCAGGGAGATTCCAGGCCCATTGTGCAAACAGATAAGTCCAAGCCAAAAGGATCCACAACCGGATAAAAGCTTTAGCCGAGCGAACCTGGTACGTGCCAAATCCCAAATTATTTTTGGATTGGCGAAAGAAAATCTCAATAGGCCAACGTTTGGCGTCGTACGATGCAATGGTTTCCGTCTCCAAGGAAAAATCTGTGCAACAAAA
>NZ_JABWCS010000057.1 GCF_013359945.1 Paenibacillus agri
CTGGGTTCAGAACGTCGTGAGACAGTTCGGTCCCTATCTGTCGTGGGCGTAGGAAATTTGAGAGGAGCTGTCCTTAGTACGAGAGGACCGGGATGGACGTACCGCTGGTGCACCAGTTGTTTCGCCAGAAGCATGGCTGGGTAGCTACGTACGGACGGGATAAGCGCTGAAAGCATCTAAGCGTGAAGCCCCCCTCAAGATGAGATTTCCCAATTAGTAAGACCCCTTGAAGACGACGAGGTA
>NZ_JABWCS010000058.1 GCF_013359945.1 Paenibacillus agri
CGAGAGTTCTTCCGCGCGCCTTAGAATTCTCTTCTCGCCTACCTGTGTCGGTTTGCGGTACGGGCACCTTCTCCTGACTAGAGGCTTTTCTTGGCAGTGTGAGATCATGACCTTCGCTACTGTAATTTTCGCTCCCCATCACAGCCCAGCCTTACGATGTGCGGATTTGCCTACACACCAGCCTCACTGCTTAGACGGACATCCATCAGTCCGCGTCACTACCCTCCTGCGTCACCCCATCGC
>NZ_JABWCS010000059.1 GCF_013359945.1 Paenibacillus agri
CGAGAGGAAGGGGCGACTTGTGCCGACGAAGAACTCGGCGCTCCGGCATACCCTAGCGGCTTCACCGCTTCTCTTTGCCGCAAGCTCTCTTGCGAGATATTCTGCTGTCGTTGCTCCTCATACGAACGCATCGGTTTCCTCTCTCCTTTCGGTTCAGCCCTTCCGTCAGCTGTTGCAACAGCTGACGTACTATGGCCTCTGCTGACTCCTGCCGGTTCAGCGCAGCCTCCCGGCTGCGGTTAC
>NZ_JABWCS010000060.1 GCF_013359945.1 Paenibacillus agri
TATCGGTCGCCAGGTAGTATTTAGCCTTGACAGATGGTCCTGCCAGATTCATACGGGGTTTCACGTGCCCCGCACTACTCGGGATCCGTCTCGGAGAGAACACAGTTTAGGTTACAGGGCTTTTACCTCTATCGCGGGCCTTTCCAGACCTCTTCACCTACCATATTCCTTTGTAACTCCATGTGAGACGTCCCACAACCCCAGGAGGCAAGCCCCCTGGTTTAGGCTGTTCCGCGTTCGCTC
>NZ_JABWCS010000061.1 GCF_013359945.1 Paenibacillus agri
TCCACATACTCATTCGCCCTATTCAGACTCGCTTTCGCTGCGGCTCCGTCTTCTCGACTTAACCTTGCATGTTAAACGTAACTCGCCGGTTCATTCTACAAAAGGCACGCCATCACCCCTATATCGGGCTCTGACTTTTTGTAAGCACACGGTTTCAGGTTCTATTTCACTCCCCTTCCGGGGTGCTTTTCACCTTTCCCTCACGGTACTGATTCACTATCGGTCGCCAGGTAGTATTTAGCC
>NZ_JABWCS010000062.1 GCF_013359945.1 Paenibacillus agri
TCGTTGTGGGCCACTATGAATGCGGCATGGCATCCCTGAATCCCGACACGATGATCGGCCATATCAAGGAGCGCGGAGTCTCCGAAGAAGTGTTATCCACCCTCGAAAATTCCGGGATCAAGCTAACCAAGTGGCTAAAAGGATTTGACAACGAGAAAGAAGGCGTTATTCACACTGTCGATCTGATTAAGCGTCATCCATTGCTGCCTCCGAATGTTCCTGTACACGGAATGATCATTGATC
>NZ_JABWCS010000063.1 GCF_013359945.1 Paenibacillus agri
TCGTTGTGGGCCACTATGAATGCGGCATGGCATCCCTGAATCCCGACACGATGATCGGCCATATCAAGGAGCGCGGAGTCTCCGAAGAAGTGTTATCCACCCTCGAAAATTCCGGGATCAAACTAACCAAGTGGCTAAAAGGATTTGACAACGAGAAAGAAGGCGTTATTCACACTGTCGATCTGATTAAGCGTCATCCATTGCTGCCTCCGAATGTTCCTGTACACGGAATGATCATTGATC
>NZ_JABWCS010000064.1 GCF_013359945.1 Paenibacillus agri
TTGATATTGAATTTGGGTACGATCTGTACAGGATAGGTGGGAGCCGTAGAGACAGGAGCGCAAGCTTCTGTGGAGGCGCCGTTGGGATACCACCCTGATCGTATCTAGGTTCTAACCTGGTACCCTTATCGGGTACGGGGACCGTGTCAGGCGGGCAGTTTGACTGGGGCGGTCGCCTCCTAAAGAGTAACGGAGGCGTTCCAAGGTTCCCTCAGAATGGTTGGAAATCATTCGAAGAGTGCA
>NZ_JABWCS010000065.1 GCF_013359945.1 Paenibacillus agri
TTGCGCTCCAATGCACGACCTTTTGACCTTCGTCAAACAGGAGTTTAAGCAAAACATAAACAAGTAAGGCCACGTACAACTGGCCATATACCGCGTTCGGCGTCGTTCCGAACAACTTCGGTATGTTTAGATGCTGTTTAATCCAGCGGAAAAACACTTCGATTTGCCAGCGTTTTTTATAGATTTCAGCGATGCTTTCAGCCGAATGCCAATGCAGGTTGGTGGCTAAAAGGACGGGTTTCC
>NZ_JABWCS010000066.1 GCF_013359945.1 Paenibacillus agri
TTGCGCTCCAATGCACGACCTTTTGACCTTCGTCAAACAGGAGTTTAAGCAAAACATAAACAAGTAAGGCCACGTACAACTGGCCATATACCGCGTTCGGCGTCGTTCCGAACAACTTCGGAATGTTTAGATGCTGTTTAATCCAGCGGAAAAACACTTCGATTTGCCAGCGTTTTTTATAGATTTCAGCGATGCTTTCAGCCGAATGCCAATGCAGGTTGGTGGCTAAAAGGACGGGTTTCC
>NZ_JABWCS010000067.1 GCF_013359945.1 Paenibacillus agri
GAAAACTGGATACCGAAACGAATTTGCGTTTTAGAACATCTTTTAGCTGAAACTTGTGTAAGCAAGTTGAAATAGTTATTAGTTGATACGATTATGTTCTGAAAGAAAGTATTGAAACCATGTATGGTCCGATATTTTTCCGAAGGAAAAAATCGAGGTTAAGCTAATAAGAGCACACGGAGGATGCCTAGGCGCCAGGAGCCGACGAAGGACGTGGCGAACAACGAAACTGCCTCGGGGAGC
>NZ_JABWCS010000068.1 GCF_013359945.1 Paenibacillus agri
GCTTGCACTCCTGATGGTTAGCGGCGGACGGGTGAGTAACACGTAGGCAACCTGCCCCACAGACTGGGATAACTACCGGAAACGGTAGCTAATACCGGATAATTCCTTTTAGCTCCTGCTGGGAGGATGAAAGACGGAGCAATCTGTCACTGCGGGATGGGCCTGCGGCGCATTAGCTAGTTGGTGAGGTAACGGCTCACCAAGGCGACGATGCGTAGCCGACCTGAGAGGGTGAACGGCCAC
>NZ_JABWCS010000069.1 GCF_013359945.1 Paenibacillus agri
GTTCTCCCCGAAATAGCTTTAGGGCTAGCCTCGGTATAAAAGTAGTGGAGGTAGAGCACTGATTGGGTGCGGGGCCCGCAAGGGTTACCAAGCTCAGTCAAACTCCGAATGCCATATACTTGTTGCCGGGAGTCAGACAGTGAGTGCTAAGATCCATTGTCAAAAGGGAAACAGCCCAGACCATCAGCTAAGGTCCCCAAGTGTGTGTTAAGTGGGAAAGGATGTGGAGTTGCACAGACAACC
>NZ_JABWCS010000070.1 GCF_013359945.1 Paenibacillus agri
GTTCTCCCCGAAATAGCTTTAGGGCTAGCCTCGGTATAAAAGTAGTGGAGGTAGAGCACTGATTGGGTGCGGGGCCCGCAAGGGTTACCAAGCTCAGTCAAACTCCGAATGCCATATACTTATTGCCGGGAGTCAGACAGTGAGTGCTAAGATCCATTGTCAAAAGGGAAACAGCCCAGACCATCAGCTAAGGTCCCCAAGTGTGTGTTAAGTGGGAAAGGATGTGGAGTTGCACAGACAACC
>NZ_JABWCS010000071.1 GCF_013359945.1 Paenibacillus agri
CTTTGCTCGGCCAGGTGCCCGCCAGTTATGCTATCAGGCTGCAGATGCTGTCCGTTCACCGCTCCCTTTGCCAGTTTCGCTCCTGTTAAGCTGCCGTCAGGAAGAAGATCGGACGTGTATACCTCCTCTGCCAGATGCTCAAGGGTGATACTGCCGGGTTTTACATGCCGCTCTTCCACACTTTGCTCGGCCAGGTGCCCGCCAGTTATGCTATCAGGCTGCAGATGCTGTCCGTTCACCGCTC
>NZ_JABWCS010000072.1 GCF_013359945.1 Paenibacillus agri
TACCCCCACCTCATCCCCGCACTTTTCAACGTACGTGGGTTCGGGCCTCCAGTGCGTGTTACCGCACCTTCACCCTGGACAGGGGTAGATCACACGGTTTCGGGTCTACGTCCACATACTAACTCGCCCTATTCAGACTCGCTTTCGCTGCGGCTCCGTCTTCTCGACTTAACCTTGCATGTTAAACGTAACTCGCCGGTTCATTCTACAAAAGGCACGCCATCACCCATAGATCGGGCTCTGA
>NZ_JABWCS010000073.1 GCF_013359945.1 Paenibacillus agri
TACCCCCACCTCATCCCCGCACTTTTCAACGTACGTGGGTTCGGGCCTCCAGTGCGTGTTACCGCACCTTCACCCTGGACAGGGGTAGATCACACGGTTTCGGGTCTACGTCCACATACTACATCGCCCTATTCAGACTCGCTTTCGCTGCGGCTCCGTCTTCTCGACTTAACCTTGCATGTTAAACGTAACTCGCCGGTTCATTCTACAAAAGGCACGCCATCACCCATAGATCGGGCTCTGA
>NZ_JABWCS010000074.1 GCF_013359945.1 Paenibacillus agri
CCCACAAACGGTTCATCGGGGAACTGGCGGTACGTCATCATCCAGTTTTTGAGTGTACCCTTTGGAATGTTTAGTTCCAGGGCAATTTCGTCCATGGACTTCCGTTGTTCTTGAATGTACTTTACGGTTTCTTCTTTAAACTGTTTGTTGTATCGCTTCCGTTCTGCCACGGCTACCACCTCTTCTGGAGTTTATTCTATTATCCATGGGTTGGATTTACCGTGTCCACTTTTTAGTCTAATTCA
>NZ_JABWCS010000075.1 GCF_013359945.1 Paenibacillus agri
CGGCTACGCCGACAGCGACGCCGAAGCCGACACCAACACCAACGGCTACGCCGACAGCGACGCCGAAGCCAACACCGACACCAACGGCTACGCCGACAGCGACGCCGAAGCCAACACCAACACCAACGGCTACGCCGACAGCGACGCCGAAGCCGACACCAACACCAACGGCTACGCCGACAGCGACGCCGAAGCCAACACCGACACCAACGGCTACGCCGACAGCGACGCCGAAGCCAACACCAAC
>NZ_JABWCS010000076.1 GCF_013359945.1 Paenibacillus agri
TCCACCAAGGCCCACCATATAACATTTGAATAACTTACCTTTATGGGGCCATAGCTCAGCTGGGAGAGCGCCTGCCTTGCAAGCAGGAGGTCAGCGGTTCGATCCCGCTTGGCTCCACCAATAACTTTATTTGAACTGTCTGTAATTCCAGACATCACAGTCGTGATTGTCACGTAATTACAGAAACTTGATCCTTGAAAACTGGATACCGAAACGAATTTGCGTTTTAGAACATCTTTTAGCTGAAAC
>NZ_JABWCS010000077.1 GCF_013359945.1 Paenibacillus agri
TCCACCAAGGCCCACCATATAACATTTGAATAACTTACCTTTATGGGGCCATAGCTCAGCTGGGAGAGCGCCTGCCTTGCAAGCAGGAGGTCAGCGGTTCGATCCCGCTTGGCTCCACCAAAAATTTCATTTGAACTGTCTGTAATTCCAGACATCACAGTCGTGATTGTCACGTAATTACAGAAACTTGATCCTTGAAAACTGGATACCGAAACGAATTTGCGTTTTAGAACATCTTTTAGCTGAAAC
>NZ_JABWCS010000078.1 GCF_013359945.1 Paenibacillus agri
CGACACTAACGTGATCGTCCAAACCTTTCAGAAACTGAGAGCTTAAACTCTCAAAACTGAGCAACGAGTGAGTAACAGGCCTAAACCTGAGATTTGGAAGTAATACTTCCGATTTGAATGTTTCCGTTACAGGAAACGATTCTCCATAGAAAGGAGGTGATCCAGCCGCACCTTCCGATACGGCTACCTTGTTACGACTTCACCCCAATCATCTACCCCACCTTCGGCGGCTGGCTCCCTTGCGGGTTAC
>NZ_JABWCS010000079.1 GCF_013359945.1 Paenibacillus agri
CGACACTAACGTGATCGTCCAAACCTTTCAGAAACTGAGAGCTTAAACTCTCAAAACTGAGCAACGAGTGAGTAACAGGCCTAAACCTGAGATTTGGAAGTAATACTTCCGATTTGAATGTCACCGTTGCAGGTGACGATTCTCCATAGAAAGGAGGTGATCCAGCCGCACCTTCCGATACGGCTACCTTGTTACGACTTCACCCCAATCATCTACCCCACCTTCGGCGGCTGGCTCCCTTGCGGGTTACCCCAC
>NZ_JABWCS010000080.1 GCF_013359945.1 Paenibacillus agri
ACCCCCGGATCAAAGCTTGCTTACAGCTCCCCGAGGCAGTTTCGTTGTTCGCCACGTCCTTCGTCGGCTCCTGGCGCCTAGGCATCCTCCGTGTGCTCTTATTAGCTTAACCTCAATTTTTCCCGAAGGGAAAATATCGTATCAACTAATAACTATTTCAACTTGTTTACACAAGTTTCAGCTAAAAGATGTTCTAAAACGCAAATTCGTTTCGGTATCCAGTTTTCAAGGATCAAGGTAAAGATGAGAGCTTAAA
>NZ_JABWCS010000081.1 GCF_013359945.1 Paenibacillus agri
ACTGCTACGACAATGCCTGCATAGAATCGTTCCACAGCATCCTTAAGCGAGAATTGATCTACCGTAGAGCCATTTTCCAGACTCAAAAAGAAGCCGAAAACCATTTGTTCCGATATATCGAGTTCTTCTACAATCGGAAACGAATTCACAGTAAACTGGGATATCTGTCTCCAGATCGTTTCGAGTCACTGTACTACAGCAATCTAAAACTAGCGAATTGACCCTATTTACTGTGTCCACTCTATTGACAGAGGTACA
>NZ_JABWCS010000082.1 GCF_013359945.1 Paenibacillus agri
AGCTTAATAACCTGTGTGCGTGCTTCTACCCTGCATCGCCCATGTGACAGGGATAGGGGCTAACAAGTAGTGGGATACGCCGCTTGGTCTCCGCCTGGGGTCAACGGAAGAAGATAATCAGGCTGACCCAACGTATAGCCGGTTACGGGGCGATACTCGGGTGACATCAAAACTGTGACTACACTCGTAGAAACTTATGTGCCGTTATCTTCGGACAGGGGTTCGACTCCCCTCGGCTCCATATGGAGTATTAGAAAA
>NZ_JABWCS010000083.1 GCF_013359945.1 Paenibacillus agri
ACCCCCGGATCAAAGCTTGCTTACAGCTCCCCGAGGCAGTTTCGTTGTTCGCCACGTCCTTCGTCGGCTCCTGGCGCCTAGGCATCCTCCGTGTGCTCTTATTAGCTTAACCTCAATTTTTTCCTTCGGAAAAATATCGAACCATAAATGGTTTCAATACTTTCTTTCAGAACATAATCGTATCAACTAATAACTATTTCAACTTGCTTACACAAGTTTCAGCTAAAAGATGTTCTAAAACGCAAATTCGTTTCGGTATCC
>NZ_JABWCS010000084.1 GCF_013359945.1 Paenibacillus agri
CTCAAGATGAGATTTCCCAATTAGTAAGACCCCTTGAAGACGACGAGGTAGATAGGTTGGAGGTGGAAGTGCAGCAATGCATGGAGCTGACCAATACTAATCGGTCGAGGGCTTATCCTACTAGATAAAATGCAGATTCGTTTCGGATTCAGTTTTCAGGCGATTAAGCCTGAGCATTTGTACCGCAAATGCCCGTTTGGTGGCGATGGCGGAGGGGTTCCACGCGTACCCATCCCGAACACGACCGTTAAGCCCTCCAGCG
>NZ_JABWCS010000085.1 GCF_013359945.1 Paenibacillus agri
AGGCGCCAGGAGCCGACGAAGGACGTGGCGAACAACGAAACTGCCTCGGGGAGCTGTAAGCAAGCTTTGATCCGGGGGTGTCCGAATGGGGAAACCCAGCTGTGGTAATTCGCAGTTACTCGTATCTGAATACATAGGATGCGTAGAGGCAGACCAGGGGAACTGAAACATCTAAGTACCCTGAGGAAGAGAAAACAATAGTGATTCCGTCAGTAGCGGCGAGCGAACGCGGAACAGCCTAAACCAGGGGGCTTGCCTCCTGG
>NZ_JABWCS010000086.1 GCF_013359945.1 Paenibacillus agri
ACCCGAAGCTATGAACCGAAGCCCCAGTAAACGGCGGCCGTAACTATAACGGTCCTAAGGTAGCGAAATTCCTTGTCAGGTAAATTCTGACCCGCACGAATGGCGTAACGACTTGGGCGCTGTCTCAACGAGAGATCCGGTGAAATTTTAATACCTGTGAAGATGCAGGTTACCCGCGACAAGACGGAAAGACCCCATGGAGCTTTACTGCAGCTTGATATTGAATTTGGGTACGATCTGTACAGGATAGGTGGGAGCCGTAGAG
>NZ_JABWCS010000088.1 GCF_013359945.1 Paenibacillus agri
CGCCAACTTGAACAAATTGAGCATGAGCTCCGTCTCATTCTTGAGCGTATTCCTTATGCACAGAAGTTCCTTGAAATACGAGGCATCTATGTTACGAATCTAGCGGGTGTCCTCGGTGAGGATGGTGATCTAAGCGGATATACGCATGGAAATGCTTTACTGCGGCATGCTGGGTTAAATCTAGCTGAAGCTAGCTCCGGGAAATGGCGAGGAAAGATGGTGCTCAGCAAACGAGGTCGGCCACGTTTACGTCATTTTCTTTATCTCA
>NZ_JABWCS010000089.1 GCF_013359945.1 Paenibacillus agri
CGCCAACTTGAACAAATTGAGCATGAGCTCCGTCTCATTCTTGAGCGTATTCCTTATGCACAGAAGTTCCTTGAAATACGAGGCATCTATGTTACGAATCTAGCGGGTGTCCTCGGTGAGGCTGGTGATCTAAGCGGATATACGCACGGAAATGCTTTACTGCGGCATGCTGGGTTAAATCTAGCTGAAGCTAGCTCCGGGAAATGGCGAGGAAAGATGGTGCTCAGCAAACGAGGTCGGCCACGTTTACGTCATTTTCTTTATCTCA
>NZ_JABWCS010000090.1 GCF_013359945.1 Paenibacillus agri
ATGAGATTGTATTTCATATCCACCGTGCGGTGGTCCAAATAAAAGAAGCCTTCGGGTTTGCCATCGCGAATCATATATCCACTGTCTGGGTCGGTTTTGCTCACTTTAATTTCTTTCTCCTTGTTCACTTCCTCTCTAATTTTTAGGGCTTTTTTCCATGTTCTTTCCGGTCTTCAGCCACCGCAGCATTAAGCTCGTCCATGTAATCTTTGGTGTTTTTGAGCACCTGTTGTTTGGTGTATTGGTGCTTGTTGGCGTTGGCTTTGACA
>NZ_JABWCS010000091.1 GCF_013359945.1 Paenibacillus agri
ATGAGATTGTATTTCATATCCACCGTGCGGTGGTCCAAATAAAAGAAGCCTTCGGGTTTGCCATCGCGAATCATATATCCACTGTCTGGGTCGGTTTTGCTCACTTTAATTTCTTTCTCCTCGTTCACTTCCTCTCTAATTTTTAGGACTTTTTTCCATGTTCTTTCCGGTCTTCAGCCACCGCAGCATTAAGCTCGTCCATGTAATCTTTGGTGTTTTTGAGCACCTGTTGTTTGGTGTATTGGTGCTTGTTGGCGTTGGCTTTGACA
>NZ_JABWCS010000092.1 GCF_013359945.1 Paenibacillus agri
AGAGATATATCCAAAGTGGACTCCGATGGGTCGTAGATCTAGATCTGGAAAAGTTCTTCGACCAGGTGAATCATGACATGTTGGTGGCAAGGGTGGCGCGAAAAGTGACGGATAAAAGAGTGCTAACTCTGATCCGAGCCTACCTGAATGTCGGAGTCATGGTGGATGGAAAATGGGAGCGCAGCCGGGAAGGGACGCCGCAAGGTGGTCCACTCAGCCCGCTGCTGGCGAACATTTTACTGGACGATTTGGACAAGGAGCTAAGCGGACGA
>NZ_JABWCS010000093.1 GCF_013359945.1 Paenibacillus agri
AGAGATATATCCAAAGTGGACTCCGATGGGTCGTAGATCTAGATCTGGAAAAGTTCTTCGACCAGGTGAATCATGACATGTTGGTGGCAAGGGTGGCGCGAAAAGTGACGGATAAAAGAGTACTAACTCTGATCCGAGCCTACCTGAATGCCGGAGTCATGGTGGATGGAAAATGGGAGCGCAGCCGGGAAGGGACGCCGCAAGGTGGTCCACTCAGCCCGCTGCTGGCGAACATTTTACTGGACGATTTGGACAAGGAGCTAAGCGGACGA
>NZ_JABWCS010000094.1 GCF_013359945.1 Paenibacillus agri
TTGTAGAAGGGAAGCTAAAACTGAAAGTAAACCGGGAGAAAAGTGCGGTGGACAGGCCATGGAAACGTAAGTTGCTAGGATTCAGTTTTCTGAGCCAGAAACAAGCGACCATTCGAATAGCGCCGAAGAGCCTTTTAGCATGTAAAGAAAGAATTCGAGAGTTAACGAACCGAACATGGTCGATTTCAATGGAAGAACGGATTAGGCGGCTGAACCGCTATCTGATGGGTTGGCTCGGCTATTTCCGTCTAGCTTCAGCAAAGACGCACCTCC
>NZ_JABWCS010000095.1 GCF_013359945.1 Paenibacillus agri
TTGTAGAAGGGAAGCTAAAACTGAAAGTAAACCGGGAGAAAAGTGCGGTGGACAGGCCATGGAAACGTAAGTTGCTAGGATTCAGTTTTCTGAGCCAGAAACAAGCGACCATTCGAATAGCACCGAAGAGCCTTTTAGCATGTAAAGAAAGGATTCGAGAGTTAACGAACCGAACATGGTCGATTTCAATGGAAGAACGGATTAGGCGGCTGAACCGCTATCTGATGGGTTGGCTCGGCTATTTCCGTCTAGCTTCAGCAAAGACGCACCTCC
>NZ_JABWCS010000096.1 GCF_013359945.1 Paenibacillus agri
AAGTATATGGCATTCGGAGTTTGACTGAGCTTGGTAACCCTTGCGGGCCCCGCACCCAATCAGTGCTCTACCTCCACTACTTTTATACCGAGGCTAGCCCTAAAGCTATTTCGGGGAGAACCAGCTATCTCCGAGTTCGATTGGAATTTCTCCGCTACCCCCACCTCATCCCCGCACTTTTCAACGTACGTGGGTTCGGGCCTCCAGTGCGTGTTACCGCACCTTCACCCTGGACAGGGGTAGATCACACGGTTTCGGGTCTACGTCCACATACT
>NZ_JABWCS010000097.1 GCF_013359945.1 Paenibacillus agri
ATGATTGGGGTGAAGTCGTAACAAGGTAGCCGTATCGGAAGGTGCGGCTGGATCACCTCCTTTCTATGGAGAATCGTTTCCTGCAACGGAAACATTCAAATCTAAGTCTTCAGGAAGCATGTTTCCGAAGCGAGCTTTACTTCGTAAAGCTTTCAACTCACTCGTTGCTCAGTTTTGAGAGAGTCAATCTCTTTCAAACGTTTGGTGGCGATGGCGGAGGGGTTCCACACGTACCCATCCCGAACACGACCGTTAAGCCCTCCAGCGCCGATGGTA
>NZ_JABWCS010000098.1 GCF_013359945.1 Paenibacillus agri
TGTTCCGGGACATTTCCCATGCGCCTCGCCTCGAGTTAGCCATTTTAAAACATGCCCACTCTGGAACCCCAAGGGCCCGAAGTTCACGGATTCGTGTGCGAACTCGTTTCCATTGTTTCCACAGGCACATTCGGAGTCTTCTCCGAATCCATTTGTTCAACGTTTGGAGGTGCGTCTTTGCTGAAGCTAGACGGAAATAGCCGAGCCAACCCATCAGATAGCGGTTCAGCCGCCTAATCCGTTCTTCCATTGAAATCGACCATGTTCGGTTCGTTAAC
>NZ_JABWCS010000099.1 GCF_013359945.1 Paenibacillus agri
ATTTAAAGAGTGCGTAATAGCTCACTGGTCGAGTGACTCTGCGCCGAAAATGTAACGGGGCTAAACACACCACCGAAGCTATGGCTAGATGCTTTGCATCTGGGGTAGGGGAGCGTTGTATGTGGGTTGAAGGTGTACCGTAAGGAGCGCTGGACAGCATACAAGTGAGAATGCCGGTATGAGTAACGAAAAGATCAGTGAGAATCTGATCCGCCGAAAGCCCAAGGTTTCCTGAGGAAGGCTCGTCCGCTCAGGGTAAGTCGGGACCTAAGGCGAGGC
>NZ_JABWCS010000100.1 GCF_013359945.1 Paenibacillus agri
ATTTAAAGAGTGCGTAATAGCTCACTGGTCGAGTGACTCTGCGCCGAAAATGTAACGGGGCTAAACACACCACCGAAGCTATGGCTAGATGCTTTGCATCTGGGGTAGGGGAGCGTTGTATACAGGTTGAAGGTGTACCGTAAGGAGCGCTGGACAGTATACAAGTGAGAATGCCGGTATGAGTAACGAAAAGATCAGTGAGAATCTGATCCGCCGAAAGCCCAAGGTTTCCTGAGGAAGGCTCGTCCGCTCAGGGTAAGTCGGGACCTAAGGCGAGGC
>NZ_JABWCS010000101.1 GCF_013359945.1 Paenibacillus agri
TATTTTGCTGACTTTGACGGTTTCGAGTTTATTTTCGAAACCCCGCTGGATGGACTGGACGACACTATCCAAATTTCAGTATGGGGTGTTGATGCTGAAGGGCAACTGGTAACTGCACACCGTCTTGTCTCCTCTGAATTATTGAGAGAGCCATATGGTATAACCGGTGAAACTGGTGCTACGGGTGCAACCGGGGCTACTGGTGCAACGGGTGCACAAGGAGATCCAGGAGCTACTGGAGCCACCGGAGCCACAGGAGTGACCGGAGCGACAGGTGACA
>NZ_JABWCS010000102.1 GCF_013359945.1 Paenibacillus agri
ACGATTCTCCATAGAAAGGAGGTGATCCAGCCGCACCTTCCGATACGGCTACCTTGTTACGACTTCACCCCAATCATCTACCCCACCTTCGGCGGCTGGCTCCCTTGCGGGTTACCCCACCGACTTCGGGTGTTGTAAACTCTCGTGGTGTGACGGGCGGTGTGTACAAGACCCGGGAACGTATTCACCGCGGCATGCTGATCCGCGATTACTAGCAATTCCGACTTCATGCAGGCGAGTTGCAGCCTGCAATCCGAACTGAGACCGGCTTTGCTGGGATTGGCTC
>NZ_JABWCS010000103.1 GCF_013359945.1 Paenibacillus agri
ATCGTATCAACTAATAACTATTTCAACTTGTTTACACAAGTTTCAGCTAAAAGATGTTCTAAAACGCAAATTCGTTTCGGTATCCAGTTTTCAAGGATCAAGGTAAAGATGAGAGCTTAAACTCTCAAAACTGAGCAACGAGTGAGTAACTAATCCTAAGATTAGATTTTAGATTTGAATGTTTCCGTTGCAGGAAACGATTCTCCATAGAAAGGAGGTGATCCAGCCGCACCTTCCGATACGGCTACCTTGTTACGACTTCACCCCAATCATCTACCCCACCTTCGGC
>NZ_JABWCS010000104.1 GCF_013359945.1 Paenibacillus agri
CAGGCTGCAGATGCTGTCCGTTCACCGCTCCCTCTGCCAGCTTCACTCCTGTTATGCTACCGTCAGGCAAGAGATCGGACGTGTATACCTCCTTCGCCAAATGCGCAAGGGTGATACTGCCAGGTCTTACATGCCGCTCTTCCACACTTTGCTCGGCCAGATGCCCGCCAGTTATGCTATCAGGCTGCAGATGCTGTCCGTTCACCGCTCCCTCTGCCAGCTTCACTCCTGTTATGCTACCGTCAGGCAAGAGATCGGACGTGTATACCTCCTTCGCCAAATGCGCAAGG
>NZ_JABWCS010000105.1 GCF_013359945.1 Paenibacillus agri
ACTCTTCGAATGATTTCCAACCATTCTGAGGGAACCTTGGAACGCCTCCGTTACTCTTTAGGAGGCGACCGCCCCAGTCAAACTGCCCGCCTGACACGGTCCCCGTACCCGATAAGGGCACTAGGTTAGAACCTAGATACGATCAGGGTGGTATCCCAACGGCGCCTCCGCAGAAGCTTGCGCTCCTGCCTCTACGGCTCCCACCTATCCTGTACAGATCGTACCCAAATTCAATATCAAGCTGCAGTAAAGCTCCATGGGGTCTTTCCGTCTTGTCGCGGGTAACCTGCA
>NZ_JABWCS010000106.1 GCF_013359945.1 Paenibacillus agri
ACTCTTCGAATGATTTCCAACCATTCTGAGGGAACCTTGGAACGCCTCCGTTACTCTTTAGGAGGCGACCGCCCCAGTCAAACTGCCCGCCTGACACGGTCCCCGTACCCGATAAGGGCACCAGGTTAGAACCTAGATACGATCAGGGTGGTATCCCAACGGCGCCTCCACAGAAGCTTGCGCTCCTGCCTCTACGGCTCCCACCTATCCTGTACAGATCGTACCCAAATTCAATATCAAGCTGCAGTAAAGCTCCATGGGGTCTTTCCGTCTTGTCGCGGGTAACCTGCA
>NZ_JABWCS010000107.1 GCF_013359945.1 Paenibacillus agri
AGATGCCCGCCAGTTATGCTATCAGGCTGCAGATGCTGTCCGTTCACTGC
Organism: Paenibacillus agri; assembly: GCF_013359945.1. Lineage (GTDB taxonomy): Bacteria > Bacillota > Bacilli > Paenibacillales > Paenibacillaceae > Paenibacillus_AQ > Paenibacillus_AQ agri. The sequence continues at coordinate 51 of NZ_JABWCS010000107.1, forward strand.
TCCCTCTGCCAGCTTCGCTCCTGTTAAGCTGCCGTCAGGCAGAAGATCGGACGTGTATACTTCCTCTGCCAGATGCTCAAGGGTGATACTGCCAGGTCTTACATGCCGCTCTTCCACACTTTGCTCGGCCAGATGCCCGCCAGTTATGCTATCAGGCTGCAGATGCTGTCCGTTCACTGCTCCCTCTGCCAGCTTCGCTCCTGTTAAGCTGCCGTCAGGCAGAAGATCGGACGTGTATACTTCCT
>NZ_JABWCS010000108.1 GCF_013359945.1 Paenibacillus agri
AGCGGCAAGCTGCGTACGCAAGAGAAACAAATTTCAGAACTAGAGCAGAAGAATAAGGATCTGGAAGAGGAAATCGCCATCCTAAAAAAAGCGATGCACATCTTCAGCAAAGACCGGAGCTAAAGTTTCAGTTTATTGAGGCACACCGCTCAACCTTCCGGATCGAGAAGATGTGCAGCGTACTCGGTGTATCCCGAAGTGGGTATTACAAATGGCGGACAACGCCTCCCAGTGACCGGAAGAAGCGGCGTGAACAGCTGTTAGCGCGTATCGAGTACCACTTTTATGACAATGA
>NZ_JABWCS010000109.1 GCF_013359945.1 Paenibacillus agri
ACTATTTCAACTTGCTTACACAAGTTTCAGCTAAAAGATGTTCTAAAACGCAAATTCGTTTCGGTATCCAGTTTTCAAGGATCAAGTTTCTGTAATTACGTGACAATCACGACTGTGATGTTCTGAATTACAGACAAGATATAAACTGAGAGCTTAAACTCTCAAAACTGAGCAACGAGTGAGTTGAAAGCTTTACGAAGTAAAGCTCGCTTCGGAAGCATGCTTCCTGAAGACTTAGATTTGAATGTTTCCGTTGCAGGAAACGATTCTCCATAGAAAGGAGGTGATCCAGCCGCACCTTCCGAT
>NZ_JABWCS010000110.1 GCF_013359945.1 Paenibacillus agri
CGTGGATGCAACAACGAACAGATACATTGGCATTTATGAAGTAGACAGCAATAACAAGGTGGTATCGTTCAAGCTGATCATACTGACAGCAGGCGATATTAAGGTACCTGCTCCAGTGACTGCTCCAACATTGCCAGCGTCACCATTGCCGGGAACCGGTCCGAATACGACGAAGGTGACGACATCCGTAGGAGCGGGTAACCATCTCGTGACGAAAGTGTCCTCGACCCTGATTCCTACACCAAACGTAGGAGATGCAGCACCAACGGGAGCGGGAGTAACGAATCCGTACACGCCAGGCGAAGATA
>NZ_JABWCS010000111.1 GCF_013359945.1 Paenibacillus agri
AGATGCCCGCCAGTTATGCTATCAGGCTGCAGATGCTGTCCGTTCACTGCTCCCTCTGCCAGCTTCGCTCCTGTTAAGCTGCCGTCAGGCAGAAGATCGGACGTGTATACTTCCTCTGCCAAATGTGCAAGGGTGATATTGCCGGGTTTTACATGCCGCTCTTCCACACTTTGCTCGGCCAGGTGCCCACTAGTTATGCTATCAGGCTGCAGATGCTGTCCGTTCACCGCTCCCTCTGCCAGCTTCACTCCTGTTATGCTACCGTCAGGCAAGAGATCGGACGTGTATACCTCCTTCGCCAAATGCGCAAGG
>NZ_JABWCS010000112.1 GCF_013359945.1 Paenibacillus agri
TATACACGTCCGATCTTCTTCCTGACGGCAGCTTAACAGGAGCGAAACTGGCAAAGGGAGCGGTGAACGGACAGCATCTGCAGCCTGATAGCATAACTGGCGGGCACCTGGCCGAGCAAAGCGTGGAAGAGCGGCATGTAAGACCCGGTAGTATCACCCTTGAGCATCTGGCGAAGGAGGTATACACGTCTGATCTTCTTCCTGACGGCAGCTTAACAGGAGCGAAACTGGCAAAGGGAGCGGTGAACGGACAGCATCTGCAGCCTGATAGCATAACTGGCGGGCACCTGGCCGAGCAAAGTGTGGAAGAGC
>NZ_JABWCS010000113.1 GCF_013359945.1 Paenibacillus agri
ACCCCTAACCACTCCCCTTAACCTTCCAGCACCGGGCAGGCGTCAGCCCGTATACTTCGCCTTACGGCTTCGCACAGACCTGTGTTTTTGCTAAACAGTCGCTTGGGCCTTTTCACTGCGGCCCCCTCGGGCTATTCACCCTACCGAGGCACCCCTTCTCCCGAAGTTACGGGGTCATTTTGCCGAGTTCCTTAACGAGAGTTCTTCCGCGCGCCTTAGAATTCTCTTCTCGCCTACCTGTGTCGGTTTGCGGTACGGGCACCTTCTCCTGACTAGAGGCTTTTCTTGGCAGTGTGAGATCATGACCTTCGCTACT
>NZ_JABWCS010000114.1 GCF_013359945.1 Paenibacillus agri
TAGGCCTGTTGATTAGCCAAAAAAAGGTAGAAAAAAAGCCGCCCGTTCGTTACAGTGTTTGTACCCCTACAAACAGTGGAAACGAGGCGACTTCATGAAAAATTCTACTTCATTATCGAATATCCTGCAATCGTTTATTCCAGAAGAAAAGGTGTTAGCGATTCTGCATGAGTTCAATTACATCGATGTCGCTCGAAAGTTCACCGTCTATTCCCTGTTTCTTTTCTTGGCAGAGGCTGCGTTCCAAGGGTGGGATGGCTATCGGGACGGGGAGCAGCGTATGCATGGCGTTGGACTCCAGAAAGTGGATCATTCGA
>NZ_JABWCS010000115.1 GCF_013359945.1 Paenibacillus agri
TAGCCGCCTGCGCGCGCTTTACGCCCAATAATTCCGGACAACGCTTGCCCCCTACGTATTACCGCGGCTGCTGGCACGTAGTTAGCCGGGGCTTTCTTCTCAGGTACCGTCACTCCGGTAGCAGTTACTCTACCGGACGTTCTTCCCTGGCAACAGAGCTTTACGATCCGAAAACCTTCATCACTCACGCGGCGTTGCTCCGTCAGGCTTTCGCCCATTGCGGAAGATTCCCTACTGCTGCCTCCCGTAGGAGTCTGGGCCGTGTCTCAGTCCCAGTGTGGCCGTTCACCCTCTCAGGTCGGCTACGCATCGTCGCCTTGGTGAGCC
>NZ_JABWCS010000116.1 GCF_013359945.1 Paenibacillus agri
CTCAAGATGAGATTTCCCAATTAGTAAGACCCCTTGAAGACGACGAGGTAGATAGGTTGGAGGTGGAAGTGCAGCAATGCATGGAGCTGACCAATACTAATCGGTCGAGGGCTTATCCTACAAACTACCCCAAAAAGTGAAGAAGAGGCTGACGAAGCCGATTCCGAGTACTTTCCGGGGGCCCCGTAAAAAGGGCGAACGCAAATTCAATTCGGATTCAGTTTTCAGGCGATTAAGCCTGAGCATTTGTACCGCAAATGCCCGTTTGGTGGCGATGGCGGAGGGGTTCCACGCGTACCCATCCCGAACACGACCGTTAAGCCCTCCAGCG
>NZ_JABWCS010000117.1 GCF_013359945.1 Paenibacillus agri
CTCAAGATGAGATTTCCCAATTAGTAAGACCCCTTGAAGACGACGAGGTAGATAGGTTGGAGGTGGAAGTGCAGTAATGCATGGAGCTGACCAATACTAATCGGTCGAGGGCTTATCCTATCATTTAGAATGCAGATTCGTTTCGGATTCAGTTTTCAGGCGATTAAGCCTGATACGCTAAGAAATTCATTCGCACTTCTGGTGTTGAAGCGAATTTCACGCGGCAGCGTCTGTTTCACAGACGCATGTTTGGTGGCGATGGCGGAGGGGTTCCACGCGTACCCATCCCGAACACGACCGTTAAGCCCTCCAGCGCCGATGGTACTTGGAC
>NZ_JABWCS010000118.1 GCF_013359945.1 Paenibacillus agri
CACTCAGACTCTTCCCCCTGCCTGAAGAGATCCGTCTGTTAAATACGGAACAGGTTCTTGGCGGTTGGAAGCAATATGTAAAGCGTCATGCTGGAGTTAAACGTGCTGAGTTACTTATTTCACTTGCGAAATCCAGTGTGGGTGCCACTCAGGCACTCCACGCATACAAGCTCCATCTTGGGCAATTACTCGAAGAATATGACCTGGCCCAGCGCCAACTTGAACAAATTGAGCATGAGCTCCGTCTCATTCTTGAGCGTATTCCTTATGCACAGAAGTTCCTTGAAATACGAGGCATCTATGTTACGAATCTAGCGGGTGTCCTCGGTGAGG
>NZ_JABWCS010000119.1 GCF_013359945.1 Paenibacillus agri
GCCTACCTGTGTCGGTTTGCGGTACGGGCACCTTCTCCTGACTAGAGGCTTTTCTTGGCAGTGTGAGATCATGACCTTCGCTACTATAATTTTCGCTCCCCATCACAGCCCAGCCTTAACGATGTGCGGATTTGCCTACACACCAGCCTCACTGCTTAGACGGACATCCATCAGTCCGCGTCACTACCCTCCTGCGTCACCCCATCGCTCATAACGGATTACGGTGGTACAGTAATTTCAAACTGTTGTCCTTCGACTACGCCTTTCGGCCTCGCCTTAGGTCCCGACTTACCCTGAGCGGACGAGCCTTCCTCAGGAAACCTTGGGCTTTCGGC
>NZ_JABWCS010000120.1 GCF_013359945.1 Paenibacillus agri
TTTAGCCTGGCACATTGGCTACTCGATCAAGGCATGGAGCCCGTTTTGGTTAATCCTCATCTTGTCAAAAAGAACAAGGAAAACCGAGACAATACACCATCTAAAAGTGACCATAAAGATGCGCTGGTCATAGCAGACATGGTCAAAAACGGGTACTACTTCCCTGTTCGTTCTCATCCCGAAGATTACGAGGAACTACGTATTCTAATGGCAAACCGAGAGACGGTTACCAAGCGCCTCAACGCTGCGGTTAATCAGATTCATCGCTGGGTAGACATTGTTTTCCCTGAACTTCGCCAGGTCTTTAAAATCCTTACTTGCACCAGTGCAATCGCA
>NZ_JABWCS010000121.1 GCF_013359945.1 Paenibacillus agri
CAGGTCTTACATGCCTCTCTTCCACACTTTGTTCGGCCAGATGCCCGCCAGTTATGCTATCAGGCTGCAGATGCTGTCCGTTCACTGCTCCCTCTGCCAGCTTCGCTCCTGTTAAGCTGCCATCAGGCAGAAGATCGGACGTGTATACCTCCTTCGCCAGATGCGCAAGGGTGATACTGCCGGGTTTTACATGCCGCTCTTCCACACTTTGCTCGACCAGATGCCCGCCAGTTATGCTATCAGGCTGCAGATGCTGTCCGTTCACTGCTCCCTCTGCCAGCTTCGCTCCTGTTAAGCTGCCGTCAGGCAGAAGATCGGACGTGTATACTTCCTCTGC
>NZ_JABWCS010000122.1 GCF_013359945.1 Paenibacillus agri
TTACACAAGTTTCAGCTAAAAGATGTTCTAAAACGCAAATTCGTTTCGGTATCCAGTTTTCAAGGATCAAGTTTCTGTAATTACGTGACAATCACGACTGTGATGTCTGGAATTACAGACAAGATATAAATTGAGAGCTTAAACTCTCAAAACTGAGCAACGAGTGAGTAACAGGCCTAAACCTGAGATTTGGAAGTAATACTTCCGATTTGAATGTCTTCATTGCAGAAGACGATTCTCCATAGAAAGGAGGTGATCCAGCCGCACCTTCCGATACGGCTACCTTGTTACGACTTCACCCCAATCATCTACCCCACCTTCGGCGGCTGGCTCCCTTGCGGGTTACCCCAC
>NZ_JABWCS010000123.1 GCF_013359945.1 Paenibacillus agri
CTACTCTCCCAGGACCCTTCGGTCCAAGTACCATCGGCGCTGGAGGGCTTAACGGTCGTGTTCGGGATGGGTACGCGTGGAACCCCTCCGCCATCGCCACCAAACATGATTTTTCGAAGCTACCGCTTCTCGAAATCGCTGCGAGAAAATATCAGTCCTCAGAAAGGACATGCAGCTTAAGGCAGGCTTAATCGCCTGAAAACTGAATCCGAAACGAATTTGCATTCTAACTATAGGATAAGCCCTCGACCGATTAGTATTGGTCAGCTCCATGCATTACTGCACTTCCACCTCCAACCTATCTACCTCGTCGTCTTCAAGGGGTCTTACTAATTGGGAAATCTCATCTTGAG
>NZ_JABWCS010000124.1 GCF_013359945.1 Paenibacillus agri
TAATATCTGTAACCCATACCTGATTCGGTTTTGTGCACACATCGAAGTGTTGGTTTAACCAATTCGGCGCAATAGGGAAGTCATGGTTTGAATCGGTCGTTTGGACTTTGAATTTACCCATGGCCTGTGAGCGAAGATCACGGGCTCGCATGAGTCGGCCTACGGTTTTTTCACCCACTGTAAACCCTTCTTCATGCAGTTTTTGAGTGATTTTGGGACTTCCGTATATCGCATCATTGTCATAAAAGTGGTACTCGATACGCGCTAACAGCTGTTCACGCCGCTTCTTCCGGTCACTGGGAGGCGTTGTCCGCCATTTGTAATACCCACTTCGGGATACACCGAGTACGCTGC
>NZ_JABWCS010000125.1 GCF_013359945.1 Paenibacillus agri
TAATATCTGTAACCCATACCTGATTCGGTTTTGTGCACACATCGAAGTGTTGGTTTAACCAATTCGGCGCAATAGGGAAGTCATGGTTTGAATCGGTCGTTTGGACTTTGAATTTACCCATAGCCTCTGAGCGAAGATCACGGGCTCGCATGAGTCGGCCTACAGTTTTTTCGCCCACGGTAAACCCTTCTTCATGCAGTTTTTGAGTGATTTTGGGACTGCCGTATATCGCGTCATTGTCATAAAAGTGGTACTCGATACGCGCTAACAGCTGTTCACGCCGCTTCTTCCGGTCACTGGGAGGCGTTGTCCGCCATTTGTAATACCCACTTCGGGATACACCGAGTACGCTGC
>NZ_JABWCS010000126.1 GCF_013359945.1 Paenibacillus agri
ACGGGGGCTACTGGAGCGACGGGGGCTACTGGGGCGACGGGCGCTACTGGGGCGACGGGAGATACTGGAGCGACGGGTGCTACTGGAGCGACGGGGGCTACTGGAGCGACAGGAGATACTGGAGCGACGGGGGCTACTGGGGCGACGGGGGCTACTGGGGCTACAGGTGCTACCGGGGCGACTGGGGCAACTGGGGCGACTGGGGCGACGGGTGCTACTGGAACTACCGGGACTACGGGGACTACGGGGACTACTGGCGCCACAGGGACTACCGGCGCCACAGGCTCTACCGGCGCCACGGGCTCGACTGGCGCTACGGGTACCACCGGCGCCACGGGTACTACTGGCGCTACGGGTACCACCGGCGCC
>NZ_JABWCS010000127.1 GCF_013359945.1 Paenibacillus agri
TGTCCACCACTACTTTGTTACTGGCGTCACTACTACTCCACGTAACCGTGGTCTCTGCGTCACCAACGACATCGACTGTCGCTGTGAGTTGCTGGCTTCCTCCTTGCACCACACTTGCACTACCCGGAGTGACACTCACGCTATTGACTGCTGATGCCACCGTCACCGTGATCGTCGCGCTGGCTTTCTTCGTTGCGTCTGCTATCGACGTGGCTGTAATCGTATAATTACCCGGTGCCGCATTCGCAGCTACGGTTACTTTACCTGTGTTGTCCACCACTACTTTGTTACTGGCGTCACTACTACTCCACGTAACCGTGGTCTCTGCGTCACCAACGACATCGACTGTCGCTGTGAGTTGCTGGCTTC
>NZ_JABWCS010000128.1 GCF_013359945.1 Paenibacillus agri
TTGCCCCTGTGTCACCTGTTGCTCCAGTTGCTCCTGTCGCACCTGCGTCACCTGTTGCACCAGTCACTCCAGCCGCTCCAGTTGCTCCCGTCGCTCCTGCGTCACCTGTTGCTCCGGTCACTCCTGCTGCTCCTGTTGCACCCGTTGCCCCTGTGTCACCTGTCGCTCCGGTCGCTCCTGTTGCACCAGTATCACCTGTCGCTCCTGTTGCACCCGTCGCACCAGTATCACCTGTCACTCCGGTCGCACCCGTTGCTCCTGTGTCACCTGTAGCTCCAGTCGCTCCAGTTGCCCCTGTGTCACCTGTTGCTCCAGTTGCTCCTGTCGCACCTGCGTCACCTGTTGCACCAGTCACTCCAGCCGCTCCAGTTGCTCCCGTCGC
>NZ_JABWCS010000129.1 GCF_013359945.1 Paenibacillus agri
ACTCACTCGTTGCTCAGTTTTGAGAGAGTCAATCTCTTTCAAACGTTTGGTGGCGATGGCGGAGGGGTTCCACACGTACCCATCCCGAACACGACCGTTAAGCCCTCCAGCGCCGATGGTACTTGGACCGAAGGGTCCTGGGAGAGTAGGACGCCGCCAAGCGGACAACCATTTCTTGGTTGCCAATATGTTATATCTGTTATATGGGCTTTTAGCTCAGTTGGTTAGAGCGCACCTCTGATAAGGGTGAGGTCGGTGGTTCGAGTCCACCAAGGCCCACCATATAACATTTGAATAACTTACCTTTATGGGGCCATAGCTCAGCTGGGAGAGCGCCTGCCTTGCAAGCAGGAGGTCAGCGGTTCGATCCCGCTTGGCTCCACCAA
>NZ_JABWCS010000130.1 GCF_013359945.1 Paenibacillus agri
CGCATGAGGAGCAACGACAGCAGAATATCTCGCAAGAGAGCTTGCGGCAAAGAGAAGCGGTGAAGCCGCTAGGGTATGCCGGAGCGCCGAGTTCTTCGTCGGCACAAGTCGCCCCTTCCTCCCGCGAAGAGCAGAATAACTTGCTGGAGAGAATGCTCGAAGGAGATAACCTTCGGCTCGCTTATAAACGAGTGGTGCAAAACGGAGGAGCGCCCGGTGTGGACGGTGTAACGGTAGCGAATCTACAAGTTTACCTGAATACGCACTGACGCGGTCAAACAAGCGCAGAGATATATCCAAAGTGGACTCCGATGGGTCGTAGATCTAGATCTGGAAAAGTTCTTCGACCAGGTGAATCATGACATGTTGGTGGCAAGGGTGGCGCGA
>NZ_JABWCS010000131.1 GCF_013359945.1 Paenibacillus agri
CCCTTGAAGACGACGAGGTAGATAGGTTGGAGGTGGAAGTGCAGTAATGCATGGAGCTGACCAATACTAATCGGTCGAGGGCTTATCCTACAAACTACCCCAAAAAGTGAAGAAGAGGCTGACGAAGCTGATTCCGAGTACTTTCCGGGGGCCCCGTAAAAAGGGCGAATGCAAATTCGTTTCGGATTCAGTTTTCAGGCGATTAAGCCTGCCTTAAGCTGCAAGTCCTTTCTGAGGACTGATATTTTCTCGCAGCGATTTCGAGAAGCGAAAGCTTCGAAAAATCATGTTTGGTGGCGATGGCGGAGGGGTTCCACGCGTACCCATCCCGAACACGACCGTTAAGCCCTCCAGCGCCGATGGTACTTGGACCGAAGGGTCCTGGGAGAGTAG
>NZ_JABWCS010000132.1 GCF_013359945.1 Paenibacillus agri
CCTCAAGATGAGATTTCCCAATTAGTAAGACCCCTTGAAGACGACGAGGTAGATAGGTTGGAGGTGGAAGTGCAGCAATGCATGGAGCTGACCAATACTAATCGGTCGAGGGCTTATCCTATAAACTACCCCAAAAAGTGAAGAAGAGGCTGCGAAGCCAATTCCGAGTACTTTCCGGGGGCCCCGTAAAAAGGGCAAACGCAAATTCAATTCGGATTCAGTTTTCAGGCGATTAAGCCTGATACGCTAAGAAATTCATTCGCACTTCTGGTGTTGAACCGAATTTCACGCGGCAGCGTCTGTTTCACAGACGCATGTTTGGTGGCGATGGCGGAGGGGTTCCACGCGTACCCATCCCGAACACGACCGTTAAGCCCTCCAGCGCCGATGGTACTTGGAC
>NZ_JABWCS010000133.1 GCF_013359945.1 Paenibacillus agri
CCCGGATCAAAGCTTGCTTACAGCTCCCCGAGGCAGTTTCGTTGTTCGCCACGTCCTTCGTCGGCTCCTGGCGCCTAGGCATCCTCCGTGTGCTCTTATTAGCTTAACCTCAATTTTCTCCGCAGGAGAAATATTGGACATTGAATTGCTTCAAAGCCAACTTCTTCGCGAATACGATTGTTGCAACTAATAACTATTTCAACTTGCTTACACAAGTTTCAGCTAAAAGATGTTCTAAAACGCAAATTCGTTTCGGTATCCAGTTTTCAAGGATCAAGTTTGAGTCTGAAACGTTTAACGACACTAACGTGATCGTCCAAACCTTTCAGAAACTGAGAGCTTAAACTCTCAAAACTGAGCAACGAGTGAGTAACAGGCCTAAACCTGAGATTTGGAAGTAA
>NZ_JABWCS010000134.1 GCF_013359945.1 Paenibacillus agri
TTTCCTCTCTCCTTTCGGTTCAGCCCTTCCGTCAGCTGTTGCAACAGCTGACGTACTATGGCCTCTGCTGACTCCTGCCGGTTCAGCGCAGCCTCCCGGCTGCGGTTACAAGTTTTTTTTCTTGCATACCCGGCAGGCCTCCCCAGATAAGAACGCCATCTTTCCGCCCGCGCCTGCCCAAGTCTACGGCTGCAGCCCTTGGCAGCTTTGGATTTTGTCATGTTAAGGTGACTCATCCAGCTGCAACCGCCTCAAATTGGATTCGTGTACCTCAGGCCGTGCTTTTGCCTCCGGCTTCCTTCAGATTCCACCTCACGGTGGACACCCTTGCCTTTGGCTAACGGTAGGCGCTTGCCAGCCCCCGCTCGGGACTTTCACCCTAGAGATGACGCCCATGCTGGGCGTAC
>NZ_JABWCS010000135.1 GCF_013359945.1 Paenibacillus agri
AAGAAAGCATCTGCGGCGATCACGGTAACGGTGGCGCCAGCCGTCAATAGCGTAACGGTCAGCCCAAGCACGGCAAGCATCTTGCCAGGCGGAAGCAAGCAACTCACAGCGGCAGTTGATGCCGTTGGCGGAGCAGCGACCACGGTTACGTGGAGTAGCAGTGACGCCAGCAACAAAGTGGCAGTGGACAACACGGGTAAAGTAACCGTAGCAGCGAATGCGGCACCGGGTAGTTATACAATTACAGCCACATCGACAGCAGACGCAACGAAGAAAGCGTCTGCGGCCATCACGGTAACGGTGGCGCCAGCCGTCAATAGCGTAACGGTCAGCCCAAGCACGGCAAGCATCTTGCCAGGCGGAAGCAAGCAACTCACAGCGGCAGTTGATGTCGTTGGCGGAGCAGCAA
>NZ_JABWCS010000136.1 GCF_013359945.1 Paenibacillus agri
CCCGGATCAAAGCTTGCTTACAGCTCCCCGAGGCAGTTTCGTTGTTCGCCACGTCCTTCGTCGGCTCCTGGCGCCTAGGCATCCTCCGTGTGCTCTTATTAGCTTAACCTCAATTTTCTCCTGCGGAGAAATATTGGACATTGAATTGCTTCAACAGCCTTCTTTCTTCGCGAATACGATTGTTGCAACTAATAACTATTTCAACTTGTTTACACAAGTTTCAGCTAAAAGATGTTCTAAAACGCAAATTCGTTTCGGTATCCAGTTTTCAAGGATCAAGTTTGAGTCTGAGTCTGAAACGTTTAACGACACTAACGTGATCGTCCAAACCTTTCAGAAACTGAGAGCTTAAACTCTCAAAACTGAGCAACGAGTGAGTAACAGGCCTAAACCTGAGATTTGGAAGTAA
>NZ_JABWCS010000137.1 GCF_013359945.1 Paenibacillus agri
TGACGAAAGTGTCCTCGACCCTGATTCCTACACCAAACGTAGGGGATGCAGCACCAACAGGAGCGGGAGTAACAAATCCGTATACGGCTGGTGCAGATATTACCGGCGTGGATGCAACAACAAACAGATACATTGGCATTTATGAAGTAGACAGCAACAATAAGGTGGTATCGTTCAAGCTGATCATACTGACAGCAGGCGATATTAAGGTGCCTGCTCCAGTGACTGCTCCAACATTGCCAGCATCGCCATCGCCGGGAACGAATCCGAATACGACGAAGGTGACGACACCTGTAGGAGCGGGTAACCATCTCGTGACGAAAGTGTCCTCGACCCTGATTCCTACACCAAACGTAGGAGATGCAGCACCAACGGGAGCGGGAGTAACGAATCCGTACACGCCAGGCGAAGATA
>NZ_JABWCS010000139.1 GCF_013359945.1 Paenibacillus agri
CAGAGATATATCCAAAGTGGACTCCGATGGGTCGTAGATCTAGATCTGGAAAAGTTCTTCGACCAGGTGAATCATGACATGTTGGTGGCAAGGGTGGCGCGAAAAGTGACGGATAAAAGAGCACTAACTCTGATCCGAGCCTACCTGAATGCCGGAGTCATGGTGGATGGAAAATGGGAGCGCAGCCGGGAAGGGACGCCGCAAGGCGGTCCACTCAGCCCGCTGCTGGCGAACATTTTACTGGATGATTTGGACAAGGAGCTAAGCGGACGAGGATTGCGATTTGTACGCTATGCGAACGACTGTAATATCTTTGTAGCGAGTAGGCGAGCAGGCGAACGTGTGATGGAATCGGTAAGTCGGTTTGTAGAAGGGAAGCTAAAACTGAAAGTAAACCGGGAGAAAAGTGCGGTGGACAG
>NZ_JABWCS010000140.1 GCF_013359945.1 Paenibacillus agri
GCCGCCGAAGGTGGGGTAGATGATTGGGGTGAAGTCGTAACAAGGTAGCCGTATCGGAAGGTGCGGCTGGATCACCTCCTTTCTATGGAGAATCGTTTCCTGCAACGGAAACATTCAAATCGGAAGTATTACTTCCAAAACTCAGGTTTAGGCCTGTTACTCACTCGTTGCTCAGTTTTGAGAGTTTAAGCTCTCAATTGTAAGACTTGATCCTTGAAAACTGGATACCGAAACGAATTTGCGTTTTAGAACATCTTTTAGCTGAAACTTGTGTAAGCAAGTTGAAATAGTTATTAGTTGATACGATATTTTTCCGAAGGAAAAAATCGAGGTTAAGCTAATAAGAGCACACGGAGGATGCCTAGGCGCCAGGAGCCGACGAAGGACGTGGCGAACAACGAAACTGCCTCGGGGAGCTGTAAGC
>NZ_JABWCS010000141.1 GCF_013359945.1 Paenibacillus agri
CGCTCCGGTCGCACCCGTTGCTCCTGTGTCACCTGTCGCTCCGGTCGCACCCGTTGCTCCAGTATCACCTGTTGCTCCGGTTGCACCGGTCGCTCCTGTGTCACCGGTCGCTCCAGTCGCGCCCGTTGCTCCTGTGTCACCTGTCGCTCCGGTCGCACCCGTTGCTCCTGTGTCACCTGTCGCTCCGGTCGCACCCGTTGCACCAGTATCACCTGTTGCTCCGGTCACTCCTGTCGCTCCTGTGTCACCTGTCGCTCCGGTCGCACCCGTCGCTCCTGCGTCACCTGTAGCTCCGGTCGCACCCGTCGCTCCTATGTCACCTGTAGCTCCAGTCGCTCCAGTTGCCCCTGTGTCACCTGTTGCTCCAGTTGCTCCTGTCGCACCTGCGTCACCTGTTGCACCAGTCACTCCAGCCGCTCCAGTTGCTC
>NZ_JABWCS010000142.1 GCF_013359945.1 Paenibacillus agri
CAAGATGAGATTTCCCAATTAGTAAGACCCCTTGAAGACGACGAGGTAGATAGGTTGGAGGTGGAAGTGCAGTAATGCATGGAGCTGACCAATACTAATCGGTCGAGGGCTTATCCTAAAAACTACCCCAAAAAGTGAAGAAGAGGCTGCGAAGCCAATTCCGAGTACTTTCCGGGGGCCCCGTAAAAAGGGCAAACGCAAATTCAATTCGGATTCAGTTTTCAGGAATCAAGTAATAAGAGATAAAGTCCTAGTGGCTTGTATTTCAAAAACTTGTGTTCAGCATTTGGCGATGCTGAGACCTGTATAATGCATTTGTACCGCAAATGCCCGTTTGGTGGCGATGGCGGAGGGGTTCCACGCGTACCCATCCCGAACACGACCGTTAAGCCCTCCAGCGCCGATGGTACTTGGACCGAAGGGTCCTGGGAG
>NZ_JABWCS010000143.1 GCF_013359945.1 Paenibacillus agri
CGCCGCGTCTAGCCCCTTTTTAGCACAACTAGTTACCCCAGAGTATCCCCGCGTCTAGCCCCTTTATAGCACAACTAGTTACCCCAGAGTATCCCCCGCGCCTAGCCCCTTTATAGCACAAATGGTTACCCAAGAGTATCCCCAACGTCTAGCCCCTTTATAGCACAACTAGTTACCCCAGAGCATCCCCCGCGTCTAGCTCCTTTTTAGCACAACTGGTTACTCTAGAGTAGCCCCAACATCAGGCCCCTTTTTAGCACAACTAGTTACCCCAGAGTATCCCCGCGTCTAGCCCCTTTATAGCACAACTGGTTACCCAGAGCATCCCCCGCGTCTAGCCCCTTTTTAGCACAACTGGTAACCCAAGAGTATCCCCCGCGTCAGGCCCCCTTTATAGCACAACTAGTTACCCCAGAGTATCGCCGCGCATAA
>NZ_JABWCS010000144.1 GCF_013359945.1 Paenibacillus agri
ACTACTGGCGCCACAGGGACTACCGGCGCCACAGGCTCTACCGGCGCCACGGGCTCGACTGGCGCTACGGGTACCACCGGCGCCACGGGTACTACTGGCGCTACGGGTACCACCGGCGCCACGGGCTCCACTGGCGCCACGGGCACTACTGGCGCCACGGGCTCCACCGGCGCCACGGGCTCCACTGGCGCCACGGGCTCTACTGGCGCCACGGGCTCTACCGGCGCCACAGGCTCTACTGGCGCTACTGGAGCGACAGGTGCTACTGGAGCTACAGGTGCTACTGGGGCGACGGGGGCTACTGGAACTACCGGGACTACTGGCGCCACAGGCTCTACTGGCGCCACAGGCTCTACTGGCGCCACAGGCTCTACTGGCGCCACAGGCTCTACTGGCGCCACGGGCTCCACTGGCGCCACGGGATCGACTGGCACCACGGGCTC
>NZ_JABWCS010000145.1 GCF_013359945.1 Paenibacillus agri
TCTTTCAGAACATAATCGTATCAACTAATAACTATTTCAACTTGCTTACACAAGTTTCAGCTAAAAGATGTTCTAAAACGCAAATTCGTTTCGGTATCCAGTTTTCAAGGATCAAGTTTCTAGACAATATTACATTGTAAGACATAACAAATAGATGAAGTTATGGTGGAGCCAAGCGGGATCGAACCGCTGACCTCCTGCTTGCAAGGCAGGCGCTCTCCCAGCTGAGCTATGGCCCCTCAAATTCCATCAAAACTGAACAAATGGATACACGTTTATAGTTTTGGAAGTAATACTTCCGATTTGAATGTTTCCGTTGCAGAAAACGATTCTCCATAGAAAGGAGGTGATCCAGCCGCACCTTCCGATACGGCTACCTTGTTACGACTTCACCCCAATCATCTACCCCACCTTCGGCGGCTGGCTCCCTTGCGGGTTACCCCA
>NZ_JABWCS010000146.1 GCF_013359945.1 Paenibacillus agri
AAGTCAGGCTATACTTTTGCAGGATGGTACAAAGACCAGGCATTGAGCAACAAATGGAGCTTTACAACAGATACAGTACCAGCGGCTGACATTACGCTCTATGCCAAGTGGGACATTAACCAATATAAAGTCAACTATGACAGCAACGGAGGAACGGCAGTAGTCAGCGAGACTGTAGAGTATGGAAAGAAAGTAGCAGAGCCTGCAGCGCCAACCAAGTCAGGCTATGTCTTTGTAGGGTGGTACAAAGACCAGGCATTGAGCGACAAATGGAACTTTACAGCAGATACAGTACCAGCGGCTGACATTACGCTCTATGCGAAATGGGACATTAACCAATATAAAGTCAACTATGACAGTAACGGCGGATCGGCAGTAGTCAGCGAGACTGTAGAGTATGGAAAGAAAGTAGTAGAGCCTGCTGCGCCGACCAAGTCAGGCTATA
>NZ_JABWCS010000147.1 GCF_013359945.1 Paenibacillus agri
AGTCACTGGAGCAGGTACCTTAATATCGCCTGCTGTCAGTATGATCAGCTTGAACGATACCACCTTGTTATTGCTGTCTACTTCATAAATGCCAATGTATCTGTTCGTTGTTGCATCCACGTCAGTGATATCTGCGCCAGGCGTGTACGGATTCGTTACTCCCGCTCCCGTAGGCGCTGCATCCCCTACGTTTGGTGTAGGAATCAGGGTCGAGGACACTTTGGTCACGAGATGGTTACCCGCTCCTACAGGTGTCGTCACCTTCGTCGTATTCGGACCGGTTCCCGGCGATGGCGATGCTGGCAATGTTGGAGCAGTCACTGGAGCAGGCACCTTAATATCGCCTGCTGTCAGTATGATCAGCTTGAACGATACCACCTTGTTATTGCTGTCTACTTCATAAATGCCAATGTATCTGTTCGTTGTTGCATCCACGCCGGTAATATCTGCGC
>NZ_JABWCS010000148.1 GCF_013359945.1 Paenibacillus agri
ATAGGCTGGCGTCTGATTAAAATGCGGGGTTTTGGAGTAAATAGCGGCGCTGGAGTCCGTTACATGTCTAAAACCCAGTTGTAATCGCAAATAGCGGCTGTACAGTCCGTTACACTCTTTGTGTTAGTTATGGCCTCACTGGTGAGGTCCACTTTAGCAAGATCGGATACACTCCTTGCATAAACTAAGGCCTATCTGGTGAGGCCCTTTAGCAAGTATCGAGTAAAGTCTGGTGCTCACACCGCCGCCTAACGGACCCCAGAGACCTTATTGTCTATATATTCGACCGCTAGGGAAGCTAACGGACTCAGGTGACTCTATGGGCTGGCCGTCTGATCAAAATGCGGGGTTTTGGAGTAAATAGCGGCGCTGGAGTCCGTTACATGTCTAAAACCCAGTTGTAATCGCAAATAGCGGCTGTACAGTCCGTTACACTCTTTGCGTTAGTTAAAGTCTCTC
>NZ_JABWCS010000149.1 GCF_013359945.1 Paenibacillus agri
CAAAATTAACATTTGCCGATTTCGCACGATTATTAAGTTTACAAACATTGTCGTTAGAGTGGAAGATTTATTTAAATAAATTCTGGATTTGAACTCATAATTTGGCTAATCAACAGGTCTACAATTTTGTACGTTAATTTCAGGTATATGGTGTTTTTTTGGAAATTAAGAGCATTTTATGACCTTAATTTTATGAATTAAGCCATTTTGAGGATAGTTGGGTAAATTAACATACATTTTTGCCGCTAATCACTCATAAGTCCAGCTTTTCGTGAAATTAAGATACAGATTTGCTCTTATTCTTCGAATATCAGCAACCCAACCCAACTAGCTCACCCTCTCACTCACCAACTCACCAACTCACCAACTCACCAACTCACCAACTCACCAACTCACCAACTCACCAACTCACCAACTCACCAACTCACCAACTCACCAACTCACCAACTCACCAACTCACCAA
>NZ_JABWCS010000150.1 GCF_013359945.1 Paenibacillus agri
AACAACTGGTGCACCAGCGGTACGTCCATCCCGGTCCTCTCGTACTAAGGACAGCTCCTCTCAAATTTCCTACGCCCACGACAGATAGGGACCGAACTGTCTCACGACGTTCTGAACCCAGCTCGCGTACCGCTTTAATGGGCGAACAGCCCAACCCTTGGGACCTACTTCAGCCCCAGGATGCGATGAGCCGACATCGAGGTGCCAAACCTCCCCGTCGATGTGGACTCTTGGGGGAGATAAGCCTGTTATCCCCAGGGTAGCTTTTATCCGTTGAGCGATGGCCCTTCCATGCGGTACCACCGGATCACTAAGTCCGACTTTCGTCCCTGCTCGACTTGTAGGTCTCGCAGTCAAGCTCCCTTCTGCCTTTGCACTCTTCGAATGATTTCCAACCATTCTGAGGGAACCTTGGAACGCCTCCGTTACTCTTTAGGAGGCGACCGCCCCAGTCAAACTGCCCGCCTGACACGGTCCCCGTACCCGAT
>NZ_JABWCS010000151.1 GCF_013359945.1 Paenibacillus agri
CGCCGCAAGGTGGTCCACTCAGCCCGCTGCTGGCGAACATTTTACTGGACGATTTGGACAAGGAGCTAAGCGGACGAGGATTGCGATTTGTACGCTATGCGGACGACTGTAATATCTTTGTGGCGAGTAGGCGAGCAGGCGAACGTGTGATGGAATCGGTAAGTCGATTTGTAGAAGGGAAGCTAAAACTGAAAGTGAACCGGGAGAAAAGTGCGGTAGATAGGCCATGGAAACGTAAGTTGCTAGGATTTAGTTTCCTGAGCCAGAAACAAGCGACCATTCGAATAGCGCCGAAGAGTCTCTTAGCATGTAAAGAAAGGATTCGAGAGTTAACGAACCGAACATGGTCGATCTCAATGGAAGAACGAATTAGGCGGCTGAACCGCTATCTGATGGGTTGGCTCGGCTATTTCCGTCTAGCTTCAGCAAAGACGCACCTCCAAACGTTGGACAAATGGATTCGGAGAAGACTCCGAATGTGCCTATGGA
>NZ_JABWCS010000152.1 GCF_013359945.1 Paenibacillus agri
ATGGGTAAATTCAAAGTCCAAACGACCGATTCAAACCATGACTTCCCTATTGCGCCGAATTGGTTAAACCAACACTTCGATGTGTGCACAAAACCGAATCAGGTATGGGTTACAGATATTACCTATATCCGGACACGTCAAGGCACGGTTTATTTAGCGAGCGTACTAGATTTATTCACGCGTAAAATTGTGGGCTGGGAGCTCGGAAACCGAATGAAAGTGGAACTGGTTTCTGCCGCGCTAGACAAAGCGTACGAGGCACAGAAGCCCGAAAAAGGACTCATTCACCATTCTGACCGTGGAAGCCAGTACGCCTCGGAAAAATACCGGAAGAAGCTAAAGAAGTACCATATGATTCGCAGCATGAGCCGCCGAGGGAACTGCTACGACAATGCCTGCATAGAATCGTTCCACAGCATCCTTAAGCGAGAATTGATCTACCGTAGAGCCATTTTCCAGACTCAAAAAGAAGCCGAAAACCATTTGTTCCGATATATCGA
>NZ_JABWCS010000153.1 GCF_013359945.1 Paenibacillus agri
ACTCTAACAAAGTATTTATTAGCATGATTCCAGCCAAAACCTTCACGACTCCGTTGAATGCTGCTTTCGTTAGAATTTCAATGAAAAACGAAGACGTTCCTTTTACTCAGCTTGAAGTGGGTGCGGTAACAACTAAATATATGTCACATAAGAATTCTATACGTAAGGACACTATCCCCATAATCACAGGCGATCTTATTGGAGTGGGGGAAATCGCAAGAGATAGGCTTTCGTTCCTTACCGTTCCTGCAGTGCTTTCGAAAAATCTATTTAATAAAGACACTATAATTTTAGAACGATACGTTACAATCACTGGTGCTTTGACAGCTAATGCAGCTTATAGCGCTAGTGATTTCATCGCAATATCACCCGGACAAGCGTATAGTGTTAATCACTTATGGAGCGGTGCATGTTACGACTCTAACAAAGTATTTATTAGCATGATTCCAGCCAAAACCTTCACGACTCCGTTGAATGCTGCTTTCGTTAGAATTTCAATGAAAAACGAAGACG
>NZ_JABWCS010000154.1 GCF_013359945.1 Paenibacillus agri
CTGTAGCTCCAGTCGCTCCAGTTGCCCCTGTGTCACCTGTTGCTCCAGTTGCTCCTGTCGCACCTGCGTCACCTGTTGCACCAGTCACTCCAGCCGCTCCAGTTGCTCCCGTCGCTCCTGCTGCTCCTGTTGCACCCGTTGCCCCTGTGTCACCTGGCGCTCCGGTCGCTCCAGTTGCACCTGTTGCTCCAGTGTCACCGGTCGCTCCTGTTGCACCCGTTGCTCCAGTGTCCCCTGTCACTCCTGTCGCTCCGGTCACTCCTGTCGCTCCTGTTGCACCAGTATCTCCTGTTGCTCCGGTCACTCCTGTCGCTCCTGTGTCACCTGTCGCTCCGGTCGCTCCAGTTGCCCCTGTGTCACCTGTTGCTCCAGTTGCTCCTGTCGCACCTGCGTCACCTGTTGCACCAGTCACTCCAGCCGCTCCAGTTGCTCCTATGTCACCTGTAGCTCCAGTCGCTCCAGTTGCCCCTGTGTCACCTGTTGCTCCAGTTGCTCCTGTCGCACCTGCGTCACCTGTTGCACCAGTCACTCCAGCCGCTCCAGTTGCTC
>NZ_JABWCS010000155.1 GCF_013359945.1 Paenibacillus agri
ACCTCCAAGCGCACGGCGGAGCCGCTGTTTGTCATTCACGACGATACGATTGCTCAGAAAACAAAACCTTCGTCACAGGCCCGTTTTCCTATCGAGCAAGCCGGGTTTCATCACTCTCATCTGCAGGGCAAGGTGGTCTGGGGACATCAGGTAAAAGCTACGGTTTTCGGTTGTTCTGACCTGTCCTTGATTCATTCTATTGACCTATACGCCAAGAAATACACTCACCCGGAAGGAACCCTATACACCAAAATCGACTGGGTATGCGATTCGCGTAGCACATCCGCAAAGAAGACGTTCGCCTCGTCACCATGAACGTTTCGTCGTACTGGATGTATCGCTACGAAGGGCACTGAATGGAATCGACAACGCGGTGGTTTTGCTTTGCTGGCCAAAGCAGGCATTCAGAGATCCGAAGGCGCTGCGCGCTTTTTGTTGCACAGATTTTTCCTTGGAGACGGAAACCATTGCATCGTACGACGCCAAACGTTGGCCTATTGAGATTTTCTTTCGCCAATCCAAAAATAATTTGGGATTTGGCACGTACCAGG
>NZ_JABWCS010000156.1 GCF_013359945.1 Paenibacillus agri
ATAACCGGTGAAACTGGTGCTACGGGTGCAACCGGGGCTACTGGTGCAACGGGTGCACAAGGAGATCCAGGAGCTACTGGAGCCACCGGAGCCACAGGAGTGACCGGAGCGACAGGTGACACTGGTGCAACAGGTGACACAGGAGCAACTGGAGCGGCTGGAGCAACTGGAGCAACTGGAGCAACAGGTGACACAGGAGCAACGGGTGCGATCGGAGCGACAGGTGACATAGGAGCGACGGGTGCGACCGGAGTGACAGGTGACATAGGAGCGACGGGTGCGACCGGAGCGACAGGTGACACAGGGGCAACGGGTGCGACCGGAGTGACAGGTGACACAGGAGCAACGGGCGCGACCGGAGCGACAGGTGACACAGGGGCAACGGGTGCGACAGGAGCTACAGGTGACGCAGGAGCGACGGGTGCAACAGGAGCAGCAGGCGTGACCGGAGCAACAGGTGACGCAGGAGCGACGGGAGCAACTGGAGCGGCTGGAGTGACTGGTGCAACAGGTGACGCAGGTGCGACAGGAGCAACTGGAGCAACAGGTGACACAGGGGCAA
>NZ_JABWCS010000157.1 GCF_013359945.1 Paenibacillus agri
ATGAGGAGCAACGACAGCAGAATATCTCGCAAGAGAGCTTGCGGCAAAGAGAAGCGGTGAAGCCGCTAGGGTATGCCGGAGCGCCGAGTTCTTCGTCGGCACAAGTCGCCCCTTCCTCTCGCGAAGACCAGAACAACTTGCTGGAGCGAATGCTCGAAGGAGATAACCTTAGGCTCGCTTATAAACGAGTGGTGCAAAACGGAGGAGCGCCCGGTGTGGACGGTGTAACGGTAGCGAATCTACAAGTTTACCTGAATACGCACTGGGCAAGAGTGAAAACTGAACTTCTGACGGGCACTTACAGACCTGCGCCAGTCAAACGGGTGGAAATTCCCAAACCCGGAGGCGGTGTACGGCTTTTAGGCATCCCGACCGTCATGGACCGATTTCTCCAGCAGGCACTTTTACAAGTGATGAACCCGATCTTTGACGCGCAATTTTCCTGGTATAGCTACGGCTTTCGCCCGGGAAAAAGTGCACATGACGCGGTCAAACAAGCGCAGAGATATATCCAAAGTGGACTCCGATGGGTCGTAGATCTAGATCTGGAAAAGTTCTTCGACCAGGTGAATCATGACATGTTGGTGGCAAGGGTGGCGCGA
>NZ_JABWCS010000158.1 GCF_013359945.1 Paenibacillus agri
AGGAGAAAGAAATTAAAGTGAGCAAAACCGACCCAGACAGTGGATATATGATTCGCGATGGCAAACCCGAAGGCTTCTTTTATTTGGACCACCGCACGGTGGATATGAAATACAATCTCATTACAGATGTGCATGTCACGCCTGGAAATGTCCATGATTCGGTGCCCTATTTGTCCCGTTTAGATCGCCAACAAACCCGTTTTGGATTTAAAGTCGAAGCCGTTGCATTGGATTCTGGTTATTTAACCACGCCTATTTGTCGAGGATTACAGCGTCGAGAGATTTTTGCAGTCATTGCACACCGAAGATTTCATCCCAAGCAAGGTTTGTTTCCAAAGTGGAAGTTTACATTTGATGCCGAGCGAAATCTGTATGTCTGTCCAGCCAGCCACGAACTAAAATACCGAACGACAGACCGCAAGGGCTACCGACAATACGCATCCGACTCGGAACATTGCAAGAGCTGCCCGTTGTTGAATGAGTGTACACATTCCCGAAACCACCGGAAGGTGGTAACCCGGCATGTCTGGGAGGACAGCAAAGAATGGGTCCGGAGCAACCGACTGAGTCGGTCGGGAAAACAGTTATACCGCAAACGAAAAGAGACGATAGAG
>NZ_JABWCS010000159.1 GCF_013359945.1 Paenibacillus agri
CTGGAGCGACCGGTGACACAGGAGCGACCGGTGCAACCGGAGCAACAGGTGATACTGGAGCAACGGGTGCGACCGGAGCGACAGGTGACACAGGAGCAACGGGTGCGACCGGAGCGACAGGTGACACAGGAGCAACGGGTGCGACCGGAGCGACCGGTGATACTGGAGCCACGGGTGCAACTGGAGCCACAGGAGTGACCGGAGCAACAGGTGACACAGGAGCAACGGGTGCGACCGGAGCGACAGGTGACACAGGAGCAACGGGTGCGACCGGAGCGACAGGTGACACAGGAGCAACGGGCGCGACCGGAGCGACAGGTGACACAGGAGCGACCGGCGCGACCGGAGCAACAGGTGACACTGGAGCCACAGGTGCAACAGGAGCGACTGGTGATACTGGAGCAACGGGTGCAACAGGAGCGACCGGTGACACTGGAGCCACAGGTGCAACAGGAGCGACCGGTGACACTGGAGCCACAGGAGCGACCGGTGACACTGGAGCAACGGGTGCAACCGGGGCCACAGGAGTGACTGGAGCCACAGGTGATACTGGTGCAACAGGAGCGACCGGTGCAACAGGAGCGACCGGGGCCACAGGAGCGACCGGAGTGACAGGTGACA
>NZ_JABWCS010000160.1 GCF_013359945.1 Paenibacillus agri
CCGTACACGCCAGGCGAAGATATCACTGACGTGGATGCAACAACAAACAAATACATTGGCGTGTATGAAGTAGACAGCAATAACAAGGTGGTATCGTTCAAGCTGATCATACTGACCGCAGGCGATATCAAGGTGCCGGCGCCAACATTGCCAGCATCGCCATTGCCGGGAACCAATCCGAATACGACGAAGGTAACGGCAAGCGCAGGAGCGGGTAACCATCTCGTCACGAAAGTGTCCTCGACCCTGATTCCTACACCAAACGTAGGGGATGCAGCACCAACAGGAGCGGGAGTAACGAATCCGTACACGCCTGGTGCAGATATCACTGGCGTGGATGCAACAACAAACAGATACATTGGCATTTATGAAGTAGATAGCAACAATAAGGTGGTATCGTTCAAGCTGATCATACTGACCGCAGGCGATATTAAGGTGCCTGCTCCAGTGACTGCTCCAACATTGCCAGCATCGCCACTGCCGGGAACGAATCCGAATACGACGAAGGTGACGGTAAGCGCAGGAGCGGGCAATCATCTCGTGACGAAAGTGTCCTCGACCCTGATTCCTACACCAAACGTAGGGGATGCAGCACCAACAGGAGCGGGAGTAACAAATCCGTATACGGCTGGTGCA
>NZ_JABWCS010000161.1 GCF_013359945.1 Paenibacillus agri
ATGTTTAGATGCTGTTTAATCCAGCGGAAAAACACTTCGATTTGCCAGCGTTTTTTATAGATTTCAGCGATGCTTTCAGCCGAATGCCAATGCAGGTTGGTGGCTAAAAGGACGGGTTTCCCTTTCGGATCGGTCAGAACCACCACTCGAAACCGATTCCGGGTTAGGGACTTCAGCCTTCCTAACTGGCAGGTTAAATCCTGTGTAATCGTCCCGCCAAAAGAAGTCTTTCGTTCCCTTGGAACCGGGTCATGAAAGTGAGTATTCTCTCGGATTCGAATCACAAAAGATTGACTATTTTTCGCCTCCTGGTAACGGTCGAATACCTCGTGCTTGCTATAGGCCCGATCGGCGACCAAAATAAATCTGGGGTCCACGAAGTCGGCAGCGCTATGGATATCATGTTCTGTCCCAAGCGTTTCGGTCACCTGGTGCAAGGCACCTTCGTCTCCGGTGAGGGCAACATGGAGCTTAACTCCTGCTTTTTCGCCTTTTAAGGGCGCCCATGGGAGTCGTCCCAGGCCCACGGTGATCTGCGTGGAATCGACGATCAGTAATTCCGTCGGGATGCCAAGGCCGCGTCTCGTTTTCCGGTTGCATTGCTGGGTCAAGAGGTGTAACAATTGTTTGAAACATTCAAAAGGAACATCTTTGGCTTTTTTGGAGAGC
>NZ_JABWCS010000162.1 GCF_013359945.1 Paenibacillus agri
CTTTTTTCCATGTTCTTTCCGGTCTTCAGCCACCGCAGCATTAAGCTCGTCCATGTAATCTTTGGTGTTTTTGAGCACCTGTTGTTTGGTGTATTGGTGCTTGTTGGCGTTGGCTTTGACATGCGTAGAATCGGTCACGAGGACCCGCCCGCCAACCATCCGATGCGAAATCGCCTGTAGGACAATTTCATCGAAAATATCTTGAAAGATCGTTGTATCTTTGAATCGAGTCCGCCGATTCCAGCTAATTGTGCTATGGTCAGGAACCTTATCTGTTAGCCCCAGTCCCAAGAACCAGCGGTAGGCCAGATTGGTTTGAATTTCCCGCTCCAATTGGCGTTCGGAACGGACGCCATAAAAGTAACCTAGAAAAATCATTTTAAATAAAACAACCGGATCAATGGCGGGACGACCGTTATCTGCACAATATAGCGGACGAACTTTTTCATCGATAAAGGAAAAATCAATATATTTATCTACTTTGCGCAGCAAATGATCTTGTGGAACCAAATCTTCAATGGAAACAAACTCATACGCTTGCTGTTTTTCTCGCTTGGCACGCAGCATACAGAACACCATCCGTTCAATAAATAGTTACCTATATTATACAACATTAACGCGGTGTCGTCTTAAATAATTAAGACATAAAGAAAAAGGCTGTCGAAACTTTCTCGACAGCCTGA
>NZ_JABWCS010000163.1 GCF_013359945.1 Paenibacillus agri
AGATGCTCAAGGGTGATACTGCCGGGTTTTACATGCCGCTCTTCCACACTTTGCTCGGCCAGGTGCCCGCCAGTTATGCTATCAGGCTGCAGATGCTGTCCGTTCACCGCTCCCTTTGCCAAATGCGCAAGGGTGATACTGCCAGGTCTTACATGCCGTTCTTCCACACTTTGTTCGACCAAATGCCCGCCAGTTATGCTATCAGGCTGCAGATGCTGTCCGTTCACTGCTCCCTTTGCCAGCTTCGCTCCTGTTAAGCTGCCATCAGGCAAGAGATCGGACGTGTATACTTCCTCTGCCAGATGCGCAAGGGTGATACTGCCGGGTCTTACATGACGCTCTTCCACAGTTTGCTCGGCCAGGTGCCCGCCAGTTATGCTATCAGGCTGCAGATGCTGTCCGTTCACCGCTCCCTTTGCCAGCTTCGCTCCTGTTAAGCTGCCGTCAGGCAGAAGATCGGACGTGTATACCTCCTCTGCCAGATGCTCAAGGGTGATACTGCCGGGTCTTACATGCCGCTCTTCCACACTTTGCTCGGCCAGATGCCCCCCAGTTATGCTATCAGGCTGCAGATGCTGTCCGTTCACTGCTCCCTCTGCCAGCTTCACTCCTGTTATGCTGCCATCAGGCAGAAGATCAGACGTGTATACCTCCTCTGCCAGATGCTCAAGGGTGATACTGCCAGGTCTTACATGCCTCTCTTCCACACTTTGTTCGGCCAGATGCCCGCCAGTTATGCTATCAGGCTGCAGATGCTGTCCGTTCACTGCTCCCTCTGCCAGCTTCGCTCCTGTTAAGCTGCC
>NZ_JABWCS010000164.1 GCF_013359945.1 Paenibacillus agri
ACCTTAATATCGCCTGCTGTCAGTATGATCAGCTTGAACGATACCACCTTGTTATTGCTGTCTACTTCATAAATGCCAATGTATCTGTTCGTTGTTGCATCCACGCCGGTAATATCTGCGCCTGGCGTGTACGGATTCGTTACTCCCGCTCCCGTAGGCGCTGCATCCCCTACGTTTGGTGTAGGAATCAGGGTCGAGGACACTTTGGTCACGAGATGGTTACCCGCTCCTACAGGTGTCGTCACCTTCGTTGTATTCGGATTGGTTCCCGGCAGTGGCGATGCTGGCAGTGGTGGTGCTGGCACCTTGATATCGCCTGCGGTCAGTATAATCAGCTTGAACGATACGACCTTGTTATTGCTGTCTACTTCATAAATGCCAATGTATCTGTTCGTTGTTGCATCCACGCCAGTGATATCTGCACCAGGCGTGTACGGATTCGTTACTCCCGCTCCCGTTGGTGCTGCATCTCCTACGTTTGGTGTAGGAATCAGGGTCGAGGACACTTTCGTCACGAGATGGTTACCCGCTTCTACAGGTGTCGTTACCTTCGTCGTATTCGGACCGGTTCCCGGCAATGGTGACGCTGGCAATGTTGGCGCCGGCACCTTGATATCGCCTGCGGTCAGTATGATCAGCTTGAACGATACCACCTTGTTATTGCTGTCTACTTCATAAATGCCAATGTATTTGTTCGTTGTTGCATCCACGCCGGTAATATCTGCACCAGCCGTATACGGATTTGTTACTCCCGCTCCTGTTGGTGCTGCATCCCCTACGTTTGGTGTAGGAATCAGGGTCGAGGACACTTTCGTCA
>NZ_JABWCS010000165.1 GCF_013359945.1 Paenibacillus agri
CATCAACTGCCGCTGTGAGTTGCTTGCTTCCGCCTGGCAAGATGCTTGCCGTGCTTGGGCTGACCGTTACGCTATTGACGGCTGGCGCCACCGTTACCGTGATCGCCGCAGATGCTTTCTTCGTTGCGTCTGCCGTCGACGTTGCCGTGATCGTATAGCTACCCGGTGCCGCATTCGCGGACACGGTTACTTTACCCGTGTTGTCCACTGCCACTTTGTTGCTGGCATCACTGCTACTCCACGTAACCGTGGTCGCTGCTCCACCAACGACATCAACTACCGCTGTGAGTTGCTTGCTTCCGCCTGGCAAGATGCTTGCCGTGCCCGGGCTGACCGTTACGCTATTGACGGCTGGCGCCACCGTTACCGTGATCGCCGCAGACGCTTTCTTCGTTGCGTCTGCTGTCGACGTTGCCGTGATCGTATAGCTACCCGGTGCCGCATTCGCGGACACGGTTACTTTACCCGTGTTATCCACCGCCACTT
Source organism: Paenibacillus agri (assembly GCF_013359945.1). Taxonomy (GTDB): domain Bacteria; phylum Bacillota; class Bacilli; order Paenibacillales; family Paenibacillaceae; genus Paenibacillus_AQ; species Paenibacillus_AQ agri. Next base: position 487 of record NZ_JABWCS010000165.1, read on the forward strand.
TGTTGCTGGCATCACTACTACTCCACGTAACCGTGGTTGCTGCTCCGCCAACGACATCAACTGTGGCTGTGAGCTGCTTGCTATTGCCTGGCAAAATGCTTGCCGTGCTTGGGCTGACCGTTAAGCTATTAACTGCTGGCGCCACCGTCACCGTGATCGCCGCAGAAGCTTTCTTCGTTGCATCTGCTGTCGACGTTGCCGTGACCGTATAAACGCCTGGTGCCGCATTCGCAGCTACGGTTACTTTACCCGTATTGTCCACTGCCACTTTGTTGCTGGCATCACTGCTACTCCACGTAACCGTGGTCGCTGCTCCGCCAACGACATCAACTGTGGCTGTGAGTTGCTTACTTCCTCCTTGCACCACACTTGCACTAATCGGAGTGACACTCACACTATTGACCGCTGGCGCCACCGTTACCGTAATCGTTGCAGAGGCTTTCTTTGTTGCGTCTGCTGTCGACGTGGCTGTAATCGTATAATTACCCGGTGCCGCATTCGCTGCTACGGTTACTTTACCTGTGTTGTCCACCACTACTTTGTTACTGGCGTCACTACTACTCCACGTAACCGTGGTCTCTGCGTCACCAACGACATCGACTGTCGCTGTGAGTTGCTGGCTTC
>NZ_JABWCS010000166.1 GCF_013359945.1 Paenibacillus agri
AATAGGTTTTTTCGAGCGATCACTTCCTCGAATTACTTCAAGAAAATAACCATCCGAAAACTTATCGAAAAGAGCGATTGCTCATTTTGAAACATCTGACGAGAATTAAAATTCTCATTTTGAATTCACTTTCGTGAATTCGATACTCACTCGTTGTTCAGTTTTCAAAGATCAAGCTATTCTCGTTGTCCGCTCAATGTCTCAGCAGCAACTCTTATACTATATCATGTCCGGCGTTTTAATGCAACACTTTTTTTGAAGAGTTTTACTAAGCAGCCATTCATTCTATTCCAATCGACAAACAATTCTTTCTGCTCGCGACCGGACATTTAATATACCATGATACCTTACCATAATGCAAGCTTTATTATTTTAGAAAAATAGTCTGTTTTATTTAAAGAGTCTTTAATATTCTACTAACATACCGGTATAACACAATCTTCCCTTTAGTTGAGAACATCAAAGTATACAAAAACTGCATTAATCTAAGCCGCTGGTTCTACTTCATATTTTCAGCATGTTTGAAATTAGATAGTTTAAGGTTTGAAGCTTTTTTTACTCCTGATCTTGCAGTTCTTCAAGGATGGAGAGATTATCGATCTTTTTATTTATTTGCCGTTGTTCTATTAATAAGAACGCTAGAGTACCTAGCACACCCACAAACATGGCCTTAGGTTCAATAATTAAAGGAAGTTGTATACCTTGCTATTCTGCTTCTGCCCTCTAATCACTCGGAATATTGCGCAAACTGTTCGAACTGTTGCTGAAGTCTACTCGTATCAAGAATCATCGTTGTTCTATTATCAATTTAAAATTGCTTGCGAATCTCTGAAAACCGATTACGTTCTGCCTCAAAAGTCTAATTGCCCTCATATTCTGAGCCTTAAAAAGATTCCTGCATCACATCATAATCCATATAAGCACCAATTCCAATATAATGTGCTACAATATCAATTGCTTCTATATTCAGGGTAATGCCATCTCTCATATCAACAACCTCTACAAGAAGCATATCACCCTTGTCCAGTTTTAGAGTAGCTGCCAACTGATTGGACAGAACAAGCCCTTTGTGTGGCAGGATAATATTTTTCCCATCTTCTGTCTTCGGTTGACAGACACTTTAATCTTTCGGCAGACTGGTCAAGTCTACTACCTTCTTGTTCTCATTTATTCTTCTTTCACCTTACTTCTACAAATTGTACATTTTACTTACAAACACTATAATAATTTGTTTGAACCGTCCCAAAACTCCATTGAAGCTCTAAAAGATTTATTATAAAACACAAAAAAGCCCTTGTTGATTAAATCAACAAGGGCTCAAGTGCTTGGCGGCGTCCTACTCTCCCAGGACCCTTCGGTCCAAGTACCATCGGCGCTGGAGGGCTTAACGGTCGTGTTCGGGATGG
>NZ_JABWCS010000167.1 GCF_013359945.1 Paenibacillus agri
CTGATTATCTTCTTCCGTTGACCCCAGGCGGAGACCAAGCGGCGTATCCCACTACTTGTTAGCCCCTATCCCTGTCACATGGGCGATGCAGGGTAGAAGCACGCACACAGGTTATTAAGCTTTATTCAACCGCCAGTTCCAACATTAATTCATCTATTTCTTTTTCATCAATCTTATCATTAGTTTTATAATGCTTTAATTCAGCACTTTTTAATTCAATGACTGGATTTTCAATAGTACACAGCCAGTTACTTATATACTTTTTAACTCTGCTTGAATATGATAACTCATATTGTTTTTTTAAAACCATAGCCCTTATTATATTTATCTCAGGCGAAGGGTTACAATCAATATACTGTTCATCCAAAATTATATCTAAGCGTTTGTTATTAAGTGCCGATTTAAAATATGTTGCTTCACCTTCTCCGGTGGCTAAATTAAAATAAGCGGCATCTAAATTATAAAAACAACCTTTAGGAATATTCTCTACTTTTGTATCAACTATATTATTTTTAAAGGCCCAGTTGCTTCTTATAGTCCAAATGTCAAATATTTGCTTATTGTGAATAGCTTTATAACCACCGAATCGATTTCTTGAATACTTCATACCAACAAAAACATCATCCAAAACATCATCTTCTGTATCAAGAATTATATCTATATCCCTAGGTTTTTTCTTATTAAAAAGAATATCTCTTATAGTCCCACCAACAATCACAACATTACCACGAGATTCCAACCTCTGGAATAAAGTGTTAACAGAATCCTCATTTCGTATGACATCAATATATTCCGCAATTTCCCTGAAGCTTGTGTGAGATATTGCATTGCCCATAAGCTCACCTCCAAGCATTATAATCTCACACCTGTTAACTTTTGATACAACTCAAAAGCATAAGAATCTGTCATACCACAAATAAAGTCCGTAACTAATAATAGACGATCGTATAAACTCGGATCACCATCTGCTGTTTTTCTTGAAGAATAATTTTCAGCAATAAATCGATAATTGGGAGATATTAATGAATATAACTTACCTGCTTTGGTATTAGGCTTTAACCTATCCTTAGAGATAACTGCTTCTACAAAAAGATTCAATAATCCCGTTATAACTTGTTGCCCCACCAACTCCTTCATTATTATACTTTTGTCCATAAAAATATAATTATTAGCGAGATGCTTGAAGGCAAGTCGTAGGTTCTTTGCTTTCGATGCTAGAATAATATCTTCATCAAACCTACCTTCTAATATGTTCCCTTGCTGTTCATTAAACGTTTTAACTACTGCATCAATCATAAATCCTTGTGCAGTAGTTCTAAATCGCTGAATAGCTATTTCAGAGGCATTTCCGTATTTTGTATCAACTGTTGTGTAGTATTCATCAAGCTTATCATATATCTTTTTTTCCTCTTCACAAGAAAAATCAAGATGCTGCCCTAATGTCTTTTTTATTAAATCAAAGCTCAGGACATTCTTCTTTAATCCATCCTCAATATCTGCGGCAGAATAAGCAATATCATCTGCGGCCTCCAATAAAAAGGCAATAGGATGCCTAAATCCACCCAGACCAGTACATTCTTTAATTTTCGAGAAGGAATCTTTTTCGGCTTGAAAGTATCCAAATTTCTTATAACTAGCCGAACCCCTTTTTTGATTTCCTTCTGTTGAAGACCTAGGATACTTTAAAAGGCTGGCTAAAGTTGCATACGTTAAATTAAAACCATTCTCATCAATTAAATATTGCAGTTTATGTGCTAATCTGAAACTTTGTGCATTTCCTTCGAAATGTATTAAATCCCCTTGTTCTTCTTCACTTAAACCATGTTCAGGGTGATCCTTAAACCACTGCCGAAAATAATTTTGAATTACAGCTTCACCAAAATGACCGAACGGAGGATTACCTAGGTCGTGTAATAGCCCCACTGTAGATAATATTGCCCCTAATTTCCCACTATGCCTAGAATCAAATAAGTCAGGCTTATTCTTAATCAAGTCATTTTCAACACTTACACCTATAGATCTACCAAGTGCGGATACTTCAAGTGAATGTGTTAAACGTGTTCTAATGAAATCACTATTGTCCAGAGGGAATACTTGTGCCTTGTCTTGTAGTCTTCTGACCGCTGAACTGAACACCACTCTTGAATAGTCATTCTCAAATGCATTACGACCATCAGTATCAGATTTTTTCACACTATGCTCTCTGAAACGTTCATCGCAAAACAAATCATCCCATCTCATCATATGTCTAGCCATAGTAATCTCCCTCAACTTAGATAGTAATTACATAATACAAGATTCGACAACATTAGCCAAATATGATTAAGCTCTTATAAACCAAAGATCGTTCCTGGTTTACAAGTTCTTAAGTGCACTTATTCTATCAACACAATTAGGACAAACACCACAATGAACTTCACTGTTAGCCTGGCATGAATACGTTAATGCTATTGGGACCCCCAATTCAACTCCTAACTCAGCAACTTCCTTCTTAGACATATCACGAAAAGGCATTTGAATATTTACAGTTCCGTATTCTCCAAGTAAGGTTCCCAATTTATCAAAAAATTCTTTGGAACAATCAATTTCTTTTGCATGATTAGAATTAATAAAAGCTGAGTATACCTCAGGTATATTTTCAGACTGAGCAACCGATGAAGCAATAGATAGAAACAAGAGGTTACGGTATGGTAAATATAAATCATCTGCAGTAACATCATCTTCCCATAGGTTAGGCTCCCGTATCATTCGAGACTCTGAATTTTCGTATATGTCCCCTATCCTCACGACTCTAACTGAATCTTTATACTCCTGGGGAAGTACTTTGAGTAATGTTTCATATTCCACTTTTTTAAAATGTTGTCCATAATCAATAAATAGGATTTGCACCCGTATTCCTTTCCTTTTCAACCAATAAGCCATTACCGTCGAGTCAAGACCACCAGATGCCATAAGAATTGCATCGTAACTTGTTTTATTATTCTCCAACTTGTTCTTCTCCTTTTGTAATAAGCTGGAACACTGCATCTACAACTTCTCCCAAGGTATAACATATCTTGGATACAGTCTTTCTTAAGAAGAGGTTATATGATCTATGATAAGGATCAAACAAAATTGTCGGCTTTCCGAATTTGGCCATCCAACCAATTTCCACATATGTACCAGGATCATCATTTAGTAATACTGCAATTAGTATAGAACATTCATTTAATAATTTTATGTCTTTATCATAAGCTTGTAACTGTTGTGACTCAGGCTCATTCCCTCTAATAATACCGTTTTCTTTAACTGGCCTACGGGGAATAAAATTATGGTATGTCAACGCATTGCATACATAATCAATCCAAGTAGTATCCACGTCTGGAAAATCTGGAGCCGCAATGTATATGTGTTTCCTACTTCTTTCATCCCAGGGTAGTTCTATGCCATTGAGTAATAATAACTCTTCTTCATCCGGCAAAAAATTCATAATTTCTTTAAAGTCATCATGCATCCATGTGCTCGCATATAATGATGCTGAATACGATGCTTGCTTTAGAGCAAATTGAATATTATCTTGCATGTGTTTTGTACTTAGAAAAACCGAATTATAACAGTCTCCCACACCTACTGAATGCTGAGTAACGACTGGAAACGAAGGAGCCGCAATCCACTTCATCTCATTATGAATATATAGTCTGGAGCCTCCTCTATTCTCCTTTAATAATATTGTTTTGGCGTACTTACTCTCTATTTTCTCAACAAGAAGTGAGGGTTCTTTATTACATTCTTCTTTAAAATATTCAGCTGAAGTAGATAAAATAAACGTTTCAAGAATTATCCCATTAGTTATGAGCATCTCCAACTCTAATTTTCCATATTGAAAATCGACGTGTACGCGACAATTAGTCTTTCCAAGAGTTTGATATATGGACGATAAAGGATACTTCCCTGGATATAAAATAATATCTGTTGGTTTAAACTTCTCCAAAGCTTTTTCTAGTTCCGATATATTTATTGAAGCTGTTGATTGTTCTCTTAAAATATCGTTGTATCCTTGATCTCCTGCTTCGACGGAGTCAGATATCAGTATTATATTTGGGCAGTTATTTATTTCTCCAATATGAAAATACTCGACTGCCGACAGTTCATTAGCATATTTACTGACACTTTCATTTATATAACTTGGCGATACTGTAGCTAAAGCATATGCTTGATTAAGTGCATCAAATGATCGAGCACTGTGAAAGACCCCGCCTAATCTTAAAATACTCTTCCCATCCGACTTTGCATGCAAATGAACGTCAGTATATACCTCTCCGATAACCAAAAATCTATTATTATACTGCATCTATATTTACCATTACTTTAGGTATAGGAGTATTAACACTATACACAACTGTGCCCATGTATTGATGCCCTTTCTTCATGCAACCCAACAAATAGCTATATGTACTAGGCAATAACCCTATTATCTCATCAGTAGAAGTACTGACTACAACTATCCTTCCATTAACTATGTTGTTATGAATGTGAACTGAATGCATTATTGAAGGAACTCCACCTTGATTTTTAAAGAAATCACATCTTGCTACTTCTTCAAGCCAGTCATCCTTTATACTTCTTAAACACATTTGACTCTCGCTTGATCCTTTCAAGTCGCCAAACGATCCTGTTCCAGAACTCCCCATAACTTTCCCTCCTTTTTCCTCGTCGACATTTTATGTAACTATTAGACATTAATATGTAAATCCCTTCTTATCCAAAAAAAATAAGCCCTCCAAATCAAAAAGAAGGGCTTATTTTTAAGCTTGTAATGAAATATCGCAGACTTCCAACTCATTTTTATTATAAATTAGCTTACCAGTAATGATGCCTTCGTAGTCAACAATGTAAGGAAGAATATACGTCATGCTGTCAGGCACATTTCTACTATTGTAAATAGTATCTAAATCAATCCAGTCGATTAATCCTTCATCAGAAGAAGTCAGTTCCCCTTCAAAGTCACTTGATTCAAACAGCATAAGGACTTCTGTTCCCAACTTGCGTATAGCATTGGAAACAGTCATGATTCCTCTGAATTTCAGATCATTGAGGTGTAATCCTGTTTCTTCAAACACCTCTCTCAGACAGGCTTCAGTAGGAGATTCTCGAAGCTCCACTTTTCCACCTGGAGCATTCCAAAATCCTTTGAACGGGTGTTTCTCCCTTTTTTGTACTAATATCTTCTCGTTGTCTCTAACTATACAGAGCGTGAATATATTACTACTCATAGTTATTTCACCTCCAAAACCAGTTAAGACTCCTTATAAAACTATCAGAAATCCTATCTTTCTTAAAGAGAACATATGCTTCATTTATTTTTAAAAAACAAGTAGAGTAAAACTCAACTATTTTATATCTTGAAGAGGGCTAATGAGTGGGGTACGCTAAAATAGCTATTCGTATATTAATTGGGGACAGTCGGATCTATTTAACTGTAAGCTTTCAGACCGTTGAGAAAGTCCAGTGGGCTTTTCCCGACGTTGATTTTTGTGTGGGGAGACTCAACTTTTAATACAAAAATTGATTTAAAACGATCTGACAGCCCCATTTTCAAGACAAATTAACTCCCTACAAAAAAACAGAGGTTTCTCAACAGTCTGAAACTTTCCGCATAATAAATTCACCCAACGTGTTTTACTAACTACAATGCATACAATTAAATGAAAAAGACACCTTAACGGTGTCTTTTCTAATACTCCATATGGAGCCGAGGGGAGTCGAACCCCTGTCCGAAGATAACGGCACATAAGTTTCTACGAGTGTAGTCACAGTTTTGATGTCACCCGAGTATCGCCCCGTAACCGGC
>NZ_JABWCS010000168.1 GCF_013359945.1 Paenibacillus agri
CTCCTTCCAACAAGGAAAATGCAAATGAAGCAAGCGCATCCGAATCCAGATCTCCCCTAAACTCCCCAGCTTTAATCCCGTCACGAATAATACTTTTCATCATATCCAAATGGTTATGCAGCCCTTGTCTTGCCCGATCTCGAAGCTCCGCATGAGTATCGTCACTTTCTACTGCTGTATTCTGCATAGGACATCCGCCAACAAATGGCGGATTATCAACCACATCTTCATACACACGAAAGAAAGCAAGTAACCGCCCTGACGCAGACTGCTCCCGGTCGACCGCCTCAGCAAATTTGCTGATAACATTACTGGCAGCGTAGTTGTAGGCTTCAAGCGCAATTTCATCTTTACTTGTAAAATGCCGATAGATGCCCCCCTTCTTAATCCCGGTATCGGCAATAATATCGTTTAACGATGTACCGGCATATCCTCTCTGATTAAAGATTGCTGCCGATTTCATAATAATGTGCTCTCTTGTTCGATCTCCTTTTTTCATGGGTTCCTCCGAATGACCTTATTCTAATCTAACATTATATCAAAATTTTACGGCCGAAGCCTTGCCAATGTCTCAAATCCTGATATAATAAAGATACCGATCGGTATCTTTATTTTAAAACAAACCCATTCCAAAGGCAAGCATGTTTGGCTTCGGGTCAATGCTTACCTTTAAGTTCTATTGAACAAAATAATATGGAATGGATTTCGAACGAAAACAGGAGGTTTATGCAATGAGTGTAAAAGTAGGCATTAACGGTTTTGGGCGGATCGGAAGACTCGCTTTTCGTCGAATTCAAGAGGTGGGCAATATCGAGGTTGTGGCCATCAACGATCTGACTGACGCAAAAATGCTGGCTCATCTGCTCAAATATGATACTACGCAAGGCACTTTCCATGGAGACATCGAAGTTCATGATGGAGCCTTTACTGTTAACGGCAAAGAAATTAAAGTACTGGCTAACCGTAATCCCGAAGAGATTCCTTGGGGCGAGCTCGGCGTAGACATCGTGCTTGAATGTACAGGTTTCTTCACCACCAAAGAAAAGGCTGAGCTTCACCTGAAAGGCGGAGCAAAGAAAGTCGTTATTTCCGCTCCGGCAACAGGCGACATGAAGACCATCGTGTATAACGTAAACCATGAAACACTGGACGGAACGGAAACCGTCATCTCCGGTGCTTCTTGCACAACGATCTGTCTCGCTCCCATGGCTAAGGCTTTGAACGATACATTTGGAATTCAGTCTGGGTTGATGACTACCGTTCACGCCTATACAGGCAACCAGAATACTCTTGATGCGCCAGATTCAAAAGGAAACTTCCGCGCAGCACGGGCTGCAGCAGAGAACATTGTTCCTTACTCCACCGGTGCTGCTAAAGCCATAGGCCTCGTTCTTCCTGAATTGAAGGGGAAACTTGATGGTGCATCTCAGCGTGTACCTGTAGCAACAGGCTCCGTAACAGAACTCGTAGCTGTTTTGAACACGAAGGTTACGGTTGAAGAAGTTAATGCCGTTATGAGAAAAGCATCAGATCCAGAAACATACGGATATACTGAGGACGAGATCGTATCTTCCGATGTTAGAGGAATGACATTTGGGTCTCTTTTTGATGCAACTCAAACAAAAGTTCTAACCGTTGGCGACCAGCAACTGGTGAAAACTGTTGCCTGGTACGATAATGAAATGTCTTACACCGCGCAACTGGTTAGAACATTAGAATACTTTGCAAAACTCGCCAAGTAACATCATTGCAGTTCTTCTTTACCCTAGCTGCAAGCATCAAAAGAGCAGCGTTTATATGCACTGTACGGAAAGCTGCATAAGCAGGAGCAAGATCGGTACTTCCGATTTCTAGAAAGTTATTCCAGGTGAAGAGTTAAGTTTTATCAAGACATGATTGATGAATTAGAGAAAATGCGAACGGTGAAGCTGATAGCACAGCCTCTATGAAAGGAGTCATGAAATGAGAGATTCTGAGGAATTGTTCAAAGATGTAGATGATGTATTGAGAAAACTGCGTCCTTATTTAAACCGCGATGGTGGAGATGCCGAATTGGTTCAAGTTAAGGATGGAGTGGCTAAACTAAAATTCTTGGGAGAGTGCAACGGCTGTCCTAGTGCAACGATCACATTGAAGGCTGGCATAGAACGTGCCATTTTTGAAGAAGTAGATGGCATTCATGAAGTCGTTCAAGTCTTCTAGAGAAAGGGTGACCAAACAAACTACTTCCTTGCTGACATCCGTTTGGACCTGCCTTTTCGCTACAATAAGAGCGTAAACCAAACTTGAAACGAATGCAGCTTTATGATGAAGATTGCGCTAGATCCAACAAAAGTATGCGCTTCCGGAAAAAACGGCTTTTCCAAGTGCTTCAAAGGATCACGTTTCAAATCACTTTTAGGAGGAACATTCATGTATAATGCCAGCTCCATCCGATATGACAAGATGACATATAACCGTACTGGCCGCAGTGGCCTGCTCCTGCCAGCTATTTCGCTAGGTCTGTGGCATAACTTTGGCGGGATCGATAACTTCGAGAACGGCAGAGCGATGGTGAGAAGAGCCTTTAATCTGGGAATCACCCATTTTGATTTATCCAACAACTACGGGCCTCCTGCCGGTTCCGCAGAAGAGACTTTCGGACAAATCCTGAAGAAGGATTTAGCCGCTTATCGTGATGAACTGATTATCTCCAGCAAAGCCGGATATTATATGTGGCCAGGCCCTTACGGAGAATGGGGCTCCAAGAAATATCTCGTATCCAGTCTGGATCAAAGCTTGCAACGGATGGGACTGGATTATGTAGACATTTACTACCACCACCGCCCAGACCCTAACACGCCGCTGGAAGAAACGATGTCTGCATTGGATCTGCTTGTTCGCCAAGGCAAGGCCCTGTATGTCGGCATTTCGAATTACAGTGCGGAAGATACCCGCAAAGCATCGCAAATCCTGCGCCAGCTCGGAACTCCATGCCTGATTCATCAGCCGAATTACTCGATGCTGTCCCGCTGGATTGAAGGCGGCTTGCAGGATGTACTGGACGAAGAAGGTATTGGAAGCATCGTGTTCTCACCGCTGGAAAAAGGCATCCTGACTGACCGTTATCTAAACGGCATCGCAGCCGATTCCCGTGCCGCCGGACCAAGTGTCTTCCTTTCTGAAAAAGAGCTTACGGATGATGTCCTCGGTAAAGTACGGAAACTGAACGATCTTGCCGCTGCTCGCGGACAGAAAATGTCGCAGTTGGCTCTCTCCTGGGTGCTTCGCGGCGGCAGAGTAACTTCCGCCCTGATTGGAGCCAGCAAGGTAAGCCAAATTGAGGATGCGGTCGCCTCCTTGAGTGCACCGGAACTTAGTGCAGAAGAGCTGGAGCAAATCGAAGCCATTTTGCCCGGATAGTTTACTTTTCAATATGGAGGGCGGGGACAACGGTCCCCGCTTATTCTATTCTATCTACAGCCCATGCATGGGCTTGCGCTCTACTGAGCCTTTACACTCTACTCCTTGTTCATCCCTTTTCATTACAGGTTTATTTTCCGGATCATGCTCTGGAGTTGTCAACAAAAGTGCAGTTTGAAAACACACACAACAAGGTGACAAAGAAGCTGAAGCCAAATTGATTATCCGTTATGAGCCAGTTATAAATAAATACGCTAAACGAAATGGAACCATTGATGCAAATTGCAAACAACAGTTGACAATTGCTTTTATCCTGGCAGTTCGTCGCTTTGATCTCAATCGTTATAAGTAATCACGGGCAAGGCCATGTGGATTTTACTTCACATGGCCTTGCCCGTGTTTTTAGCTACTTTTGTATTAGTGTATTGAGAACATTTTCATGGAGCAAGTTGCTTTTTTCGTTTCAAGTCCCCATTTATATCACAGGAAGCGATCAAATAGATAATCATATCCACTTTGATTGATTCTTGCTCATTGAAAACTTCATATTGATTGTTTCAAGTACGTTCCTTTCTCTGCTGTGAAAACAGATGCGACGAAGCGGAAGCGCCATGATAGCTCTCTATTAGGGCTTGAGCGATCACCTCTCCGGCTGTAATCATCCTGTGGTGGGATGAATCGCCATAATCAGAGTAAGGGATTATGATACTTCTGCCCGGCCAACGTCACGGTATTGGGGGCAGCTCGCTCGGATGAGGGGGAGCTTCATCATAACGTTGAAGCTATGATGCTGACTTACCATCAGCAGCTTGAAATAATATTTATCCTTCATCCTATGGAGATGAGAGCATTGTGATCGCTTATTATTATACACGCAGCCCACCTAGACAAAACTACATATCCATTTGAAAAGGAGACTTTGTAATATGCCAGAACAATCTGAGCCATTACCACCAGACACAAAGCATCCTCTTATATCCATGTTTGAACAATACCCTGACGTCGTGAATGTTCCCCAACTATGTGAAATGCTCGGTGGCATTAGTTGCAAGAGCGCATATAAACTGTTGCAAGCAAATCGCATTCAATACTTTAAAATCGGACGAGTATACAAAGTACCTAAAATTCAAGTTATTGTATACCTTCAATCATTGATGCAGCCACAAAAGTTAAATCCCAAAATAACTTTAACGCATTAATGCGTTGAACCATTGTCTTAACTATGTTATAGTTATGGTGTCAATGGTAGAGATGTGGGCTGCTAACCAAGGAGGATCATGTATGATAGCAGGCCACCTACAAGAAAAAAGGGGCCTTTTCTATATCGTCTTAAACTGTAAAGACGATAACGGTAGACGAAAACCAAAGTGGATTCCTACCGGACTAAAGATTAAGGGCAACAAAAAAAGAGCCGAAATTTTGCTTCAAGAAGCTAGAAAAAATCATCACCTAGAGGAACAAGCACGAACAGAAGAAGTTGAAAAACATGCAGTGGAATCAAAAGCAGCCCCATCATCTGATGAAGATAAAAGGTTGTTTGCAGACTTCATGCTCCAATGGTTAGAGATGATGAAGAACAGTATCGAACTTATCACCTATATCTCCTATTCAAACGCTGTAAAAGGCCGCATAGAGCCTTACTTCCGCGAAAAAGGGATTATGCTTCAGGATTTGACTACGGAGGATATACAGACCTATTACACTCACGAGATGAATGTACGAGGTGTAAGTGCCAATACCGTTATTCATTACCATGCCAATATCCGTAAAGCCCTTCAGCATGCAATGAAAACAAAGCTGATTGTGGCAAATCCCGCTACTCTTGTTGAACGTCCAAAAAAGAATAACTATGTAGCAAGCTTTTACAATGCTGAGGAACTAAATCAGCTCTTGGCCGTAATCCGCGGCGAAAAAATAGAGCATGCCATCATCCTTGCTTCTTTTTACGGACTAAGACGAAGTGAAGTGGTTGGTTTAAAATGGCCAGCGATTGATTTGACTAATCGAACTATTACCATTAAGCATACCGTTACTTCTGGCACGTTAAACGGTAAGTTCATTGAAATTGCGACAGATCGTACCAAGAACAAAGCTAGTCGACGAACGCTGCCGCTGGTGGACACGTTCTATGAACTACTGATCCGTATTAAGGAACAACAAGAAGCTCATCGCTTATCTTATGGCAATGCTTACTGCACAGACTACCTGGAGTATATTTATGTCGATGCATTGGGACAGCGCATTAAGCCAGGCTACATTACGCAGCATTTTCCCATTCTGCTGAACAGACACGGTTTTAAGCGAATCCGGTATCACGACCTACTTCATAGCTGCCCAGCTTGTTATTAGCCAACGGTGTGAGCATGAAAGAAGTTCAAGAATGGTTAGGGCATAGTGACTACTCGACAACAGCAAATATTTATTCACATTTGGAATACAACTCGAAAGTATCTTCAGCTCAAGCAATGAGTGGGGTACTAAATCTAAAATAAAAAAAGCTCATTAGAGAATATCTCCAATGAACTCTTTTAGCAATACCGGTGAGAGGACTCGAACCTCCACGGTTTCCCACTCGATTTTGAGTCGAGCGCGTCTGCCATTCCGCCACACCGGCATATTTTATTAAAATGGCGCGCCCTGAGAGATTCGAACTCCCGGCCTTTTGATTCGTAGTCAAACGCTCTATCCAGCTGAGCTAAGGGCGCAAATAATGGAGCGGACGACGGGAATCGAACCCGCGACCCTCGCCTTGGCAAGGCGATGCTCTACCGCTGAGCCACGTCCGCATACGGTAAATTTTCATTCGGCACACTTTAAAGAAAGTGAGCCATGAAGGACTCGAACCTTCGACACCCTGATTAAAAGTCAGGTGCTCTACCAACTGAGCTAATGGCTCATACTTGCAAAATACAACTTCTCGACTTTAAAGCAGAAAAGATGGCGGAACCGACGGGATTCGAACCCGCGATCTCCTGCGTGACAGGCAGGCATGTTAGGCCAACTACACCACGGTTCCAGAAATATTTGCATGAATGAAAATTGGTTGCGGGGGCAGGATTTGAACCTGCGGCCTTCGGGTTATGAGCCCGACGAGCTACCGGGCTGCTCCACCCCGCGTCATTAAAAACATATTGTCTTATCCTCCAGAGGAGGTTACATGGTGGAGGCTGAGGGGATCGAACCCCCGACCCTCTGCTTGTAAGGCAGATGCTCTCCCAGCTGAGCTAAGCCTCCATGTTATAAACAACTTTTATACTATATCACAATTGTTATGATTGTGCAAGTTTTTTTTGGTGACCCGTAGGGGATTCGAACCCCTGTTACCTCCGTGAAAGGGAGGTGTCTTAACCCCTTGACCAACGGGCCCTGCATAAGTTGTTTATGTGACAACAAAAAATATCTTATCATATATTTCAGATTATAGCAACAACTTTTTTTGAAATAAATTTCATAGAACGTTTTAATAAACAATCAATGAGTAAAGAAAGCACTCTAAATACTGTAGAAACCTTCAGGGCTGCATTTAATTCACCTGCTATTACAAGCGCTCAGCAATCGAAATAATGGCCTCTACAGCCTCATAGAAGCTGTGTAGAGCTTCTTAAGGGGTCATGACTGTTATGCACAGATGTAGACGTGCTAAGAGGTCATGGGTTCCTTTTCGCAGCTGTTGGACGTAATCCCTCTGCTACAAAGTCTCCCCTATTTTCACACGACATTCTACGTTACAGATCGATTATACTTTATTGTTAATTCTTCGACGTTTCAGTATTTCTTCTTAAAAAATAAAAGACCACTGTTGTAAATTCAACAGTGGTCTAGTGCTTGGCGGCGTCCTACTCTCCCAGGACCCTTCGGTCCAAGTACCATCGGCGCTGGAGGGCTTAACGGTCGTGTTCGGGATGGGTACGCGTGGAACCCCTCCGCCATCGCCACCAAA
>NZ_JABWCS010000169.1 GCF_013359945.1 Paenibacillus agri
CCCTTTTGGAGATGGATTACGTCGCGTACGTAAGCAAGTCCAGCGGGATCGCCTACGGTTTGTCTACGAATCTGCCCAAAAGGGCATTTCATTTCAAGCTGTCTGTGAACGATTCAAAATTATATAGCCTTTTAATAGTTTTTTCTGTATTCGATTTTGCTCATTTATAACTATACTAGTATTTTTCTGAATGTGAATCAGGGTGAAGTCTGATGCTTCTTGGCGGCCCGCAAATTAAGAGAGATCCATCGGGTATGCATTCTGATATTTATAGCGGAATCGACTGAACCGGCTGCCGAGGGGCTACAAATATGATGCATTCCGGTGGGTTGTAAGGAGCCGTCTGGGCCTGGATGTGAATGAGGCAATTTGCAGTCTTGTAGGCCATCATCAGTCATAGCTTGCGGAGAAGGATTTGCTCCATTTCAAAATACTGGATGAACACGATTATGACTATATTCATGTCAGAGAACAGGACATCATTCAATGCGTCAAAATAAACCGCAGAGTTGTTCTGGTCACTGTGCAGGGAAACTATGAATTGCTGCATTATACGCTCATGCATTATAAAGAACTGATGAACAGCAGCAATTTTGTGGTGGTATCAAACTTACTTGATTAATCTGTACCATGTCAAAGCGATTAAAGGGGATTTCTTTCAGTTGTCCAATTCCGATATCATCTGTCTCGTAC
The DNA here is from genome assembly GCF_013359945.1 of Paenibacillus agri. Classification (GTDB taxonomy): domain Bacteria; phylum Bacillota; class Bacilli; order Paenibacillales; family Paenibacillaceae; genus Paenibacillus_AQ; species Paenibacillus_AQ agri. Next base: position 694 of record NZ_JABWCS010000169.1, read on the forward strand.
CGAAAGAACATGTGAAGAAGCTTTTGTGCAAAAAAAGCATTTTCGTGCAAAAAAAGTTTTACTTCACAGCTTAATTTAAAGATAATATAGCCATTAAAACCCATTTAATGGAATATATCTGCATTAAATAATGTGATTAAATTCACGATATGTGAAAGGAGGTGAGAACAATGGAGAATATTTTTGTCGGAGAAGAGCAAGAAACTGCTGCATGTTGGGGATGCGCAGTTTGTGCCGCTTGCTTATGGTGTGCTTCGTGCCTTGCCTGTGTCATTCCAATTGTAGGTCAAGCTGCCACCGCTGCTGTAGCTGTTGAAGTTGGAGCACCAGCCACAGCATCCGCGGTTGCAATAGGGGTATCGTCCTAATTAATTTTTCACACTGCCAGCTCCTGTGTTTCCGCCTGATTCCATTCTACATATCGAATACTAACGCTCATTGGGCAGAGACGCAGGAGTTTCCAGGTATCTGTAAACCTTCACAGAAAGCGGTGTTCAAATGAAAGGTGTTCATTTCGTAAGCAAGCAAGGAACGGAATATTATTATGACGATCTCACAGGTCAAATCTTCCCGTCTGAGCAGGTCGATTGTTCCTTGCTCGGTGACCAGTTTCAGAGCTTGGCTTCGGACAGGGCCAACATGGGGCTGTACATAAACAGAGATGCTGACCAACAGGATATTGAAGATTATTTATGCAAAGAAGCTAATGGTTTCAAGCAGTTGCTTTTGGAAGTAACGTCTTTTTGCAACTTGCGCTGCAAGTATTGTATTTATTCTGATCACTATCAATTTACGAAGAGTTATGAAAACAAGCATATGACATTCGCCGTTGCCAAACAAGCGGTAGACTACTATTTCTCTAACTTTAAAGAGATTCATCGCCGAAACCCAACGCGTAGTCCTGTTATTGGATTCTATGGGGGCGAACCTTTATTAAACCTGCGTCTAATCAAAGAAATTGTGGAATACATTAAACTAACATACGGAGAATATGAAGGCATTCAATATAATATTACGACTAATGGTATCCAATTTACAGAGGAAAGTCAAAATTTTCTTACGAAGCATGACTTCTCCATTATTGTTAGTCTGGACGGTTACAAAGAAAATCATGACCGTAACCGGTTGAAGGCTGACGGAACGGGAAGCTTCGATGAAATTATGAAGAACCTGCAGACGTTCAGGACCAATCATAAAGGGTATAACAAATTTGCCATAAGCTCTTGTTATGACTTCAAAACGGATATGTTTCAGCTCATGGAATTTTTCGACGGCGAAGACTTGTTTTTAGCTAGGTTGGCTTCGGTTGATGCGAACAATACTACCTATTATGAGCAATTTGCACATGACGATGTACAAACATTCTTCGAAAATCTTACTTCCATGAAAGAGTTGTTTTTGAACCTCACGGCAAGGAACCAAATCAAAAAGGACTCGTTCTTATATTCCCTTGTCGGGCTGAATTATTCGGAATTGGCCTTCCATCCTATGATGAATGAAAAGCGCCCCCATATGCTCCCTGTCACGGCCTCTTGCATTCCCGGAGAGAAGATTTATGTAACCATTGACGGGAATTTTCATATGTGCGAGAAAATAAATACCTATTATGCCATTGGCAATATTGAAGATGGTATTGATTATGGCAAAATTGCTGAAATCATCAACAACTTCAAAAACAAGGTGTGCGGCAACTGCACCGAATGTAATGTAACAAGGTTCTGTAATATCTGTTTTCAGCAATGCGCGACAGATCATGAATTTGAGAAGAAAGATTCCATGTGTGACAACATCGAAACTCATGTGAAATCGATGTTAATTGATTTTATCAATGTACTTGAGACCAATCCTACATTATTCGAGGAAATTACAATCGATTACTATAAAACTATTTATGAAAAGGTAGGGGTTGTTCTTGAGTAATTCATATTTCCGACTGTATTCCGAATGTTTTTTAGTGACGGGTAAGAAGAGGTCTGTATTGTGCCATCTTTTGAAGGAAGAGATGGTATGGCTCAATGAATTGAATACCAGGAAGATGGAGGATGCGGAAGCCAATCAGCCCGTTGATCCCCATGAACCTCTATTTGAAAAGCTGGCGGAAATGGATTTCGGCTTCTTTTCCAATCGTAAAATCTATATTGATAAAATGAGGCCGATAAACAGCTTTAGTCAAAAAAAGCTATGGCAGGATGCTCCGCGCATTCATATGGCCGTGCTTCATGTAACGAATCAATGTAACTTGGATTGTTCATTTTGCAAAGACTCTTTTTGCCCTGTGTGTAAACAATTCGAGCATAACGGTGAAGAGACCTTAACTTATGAACATTGGCGGAATATCCTGACTGATCTGGCATTTTTCGGGACAACAACAGTGTTGTTTACTGGCGGAGAGGTCATGCAATACCCCTATATTTATGAGTTGATCGATTTATCGCAGCAACTGGGGCTAGCAACAAATCTCCATACCAACGGCATGATTCCGCCTAAAAGCATTCATTCTAAACTGGGCGTTCAGATCTCTGTAACCCATAAGCCAAATCTTAAAACCATTATCCATAATTACTACAAGGTTAAAAATCAGGTCACCTTATTAGTCGAAGATCAGCTATACAATGAAGTTAAACAGATTGCTGGCCCGGAATGGAAGATGATGAAGACAACGATTCATAAGCCGCTTATTGTCAAAGAGCGTTTGGTGAAACCGAATATGAACAGCTTCTATTCCAGAAAGCTTTCGGATGCATGCCTCAATGGTAAAATTGCTATTTCACATGTAGGCGATGTATATCCATGCCTGGGAAGCCAAACGCCTGTGCTGAATTTGAGGAGAGACTCTTTATCCCAGGCTATTAAAATACTCGTTAGCGACTATTGGAAGCAGAATGTAGATGCACGGGATCATCAACTTAAGTGCCAGGGATGCGAGTTCAGGTATTCCTGCAATGCCTGCAGATTTCTAAATACGGAAGAGAACTGCACGTACAGTTTGGAGGAAGCTACATGGTTATAAAAGTAAGCAACGTCAGTAAAAAGCTGGGCCAGCATATGGTTCTTGATGATGTTAGTCTTCAGATCGGCAAAGGGCAAATCTTCGCATTGGTTGGTCCCAATGGTGCCGGCAAAACAACGCTTGTCCGGTTAATCATGAACTTATATGAGGCGATGAGCGGAGACATTTCGATCAACGGGATCTATGTGACGGACCGCCGTTTTGACCAGGAAAAAAAAAAGATCGGCTTTCTTTTCGATAATATCGGCTTATTCAAGGACTTGACGGCCTGGGAGAACATTGAATTCTTTGACCGGATTTATAACCCCAAGGCCAAGAAGGCAGATCGTCATCGCCGGATCGGGCAGGTGTTGCAGGATTTTGATCTATACGACAAAAGATACAGTTCAACCACCACATTTTCCCGGGGAATGAGGCAGCGGCTTGTTCTCGCTCGGGCGGTGGTTAACAATCCCGAAATTATCCTTTTAGATGAACCATCACGGGGGCTCGATTTGGAGGGGCAGATTACGCTCCGGAACTTCTTGTTGAACTGTAAGAAGAACGGTGTAACAGTCCTAATCAATTCGCATGATTTAAATGAGCTTGAGAAAGTGTGCACGCATATCGCATTTATTAAGAAGGGCAAAATCATTCGGTCCGGAACGTACGACGAAATTCGTGAAGCTTATACGCAAAACAACTATTTAATTGGAGGCAAAGAGGTTATCAATGATTTACATCAAATACAGCCGGAAATCGGGATCAGCTGGATCATTAAAAATGAGCGCGAAGCCGTAATCACAGTGGGCCATTCCGACATTGATATTCTGGAGTGGTTAAGCAGCCATCATGTGAAGTATGAGCAATTCAGAAAAGCCAATGATGGTTTAGAGGAATTGTATCAAGAAATTATTAACGAAGATGTTATTCATGTATGAATGATTTAAGGGTAGTATATTGGCGGGAATTCAGACGGCAACGGCACTTATACAGATCCATAGCCATGCAGCTTATCTTTACCGTATTGGTGTTGGCTTGGAAATTTGAAGACCTTACAGTCTTCTCTTTCTTTATTTATACCACTTTCTTGTTTTCCGTCCTTTCGCAAAATGACATCTACTTCTACGACTTAATACCGTCTATCGAAACGATATTAGCCACTCCGCTTAATGTCGTTCAAGTTCTCCGGGCAAAAGGCAGATTCGTCTTTATGAAATCAGTCATTCTCGTAATGGCCATCCTTCCGGTGTATCTGGTTATGTCCTACAACAACGGCGTAATTCCCAAAAAACTGATGTGGAAGGAAGCACTGCTCCTGGTATTGCTTCTGGTGCTCCAATATTCGTTGAGTAAGCTTATAGGCGTATTGGCATGGGCATTCGGGAAGAAAACCAGAATCGGTATTATTATTGGTCAGGGACTGATTTTAAACGGATTCATGGCAATCCGTATATGGGACTTCACCAGATCTGCGGCCATTATATCGCTCTCCATAGTTATAATCTACGCAATATCAACGGTGTTCCTTAAACGGGTCAGTAAAGAGAAACTAATAATGAGGTGTTTATAATCTTATGAATGCTCTATTATGGAAGTCATTTCAGACGCTGAAGCAACAGAAAATACGAGGGATCGTGTTCTTGCTGCTTCCTGTAGGATACTTGTTTGTACTGAAACAGTCTGGTTTGAGCGAAGAAATGATTCTGGTGCTCTTTCCGGCAACATTTACGTTATTCAGCAGTGTTATTCATTTTTCGATGGAAAATGTGATCAGCAGTGAATCGATCCTGGCGACACCTATCACAATCCGAAAGGTCTGGCTGTGGAATCTCATTTTCATTATAGCTACCGGTTATCTTTACTCCATCCTGTTGTTAACGGTAATGAATTTGATAGGTTTCATGAGCATCCCGTTAAGCGTAGAAGGCATGACGCAGTTTGCTGCTTATCTCACGCTTTGTTTTGCTTTTCTCGGTGCTTCAAATTGTCATTATGCGGACTACAGCTATACCAAACAGTTGATTGCCTCGGTATTTGCCATAATCAATCTTGCCGGTCCCTTTCTGTTATTGCTAATGGGTTCAAAGGCAGAAGCTTATCTGGATCATACCTGGATGATTATAACCATCGCTTTTTTCATTTTTGGATTCTCCTTTATAATCATGTTACATTCCAGCAAAGAGAAGTTGCTTATGAACACACAGAAATTAGTAACGGTATACAACAATACGAATATCATAGAAGAGTAGAGGAGATGAGAGGAAGATGCTGATCTTCTCTTCGTCGTTCTGTATTAGCAAAAAAATAGTGAGACAGTATTTGAAGCTCTATGAAGAAAACGAGCTGGAATTAATCCAGGACGAACGATATACCCAGAAAAAGAGGGATCTGTTAGGCCGCTTCATGATTTCCCCGGCACACCTTTTCGCTTTCATTGAAGAGACCAAGGGGCTGCCGTATACCTGTTTCCGGTTTGGTAAGGGTTATCCGATGAAGAGAAAAAGGGCCCTCGATGTTAACTATGATATAAAATTCAACGAATTTATCTACATTAAGATTCCTTTTTTTAATAATGGCGTTTCCGGGAAGATCAAGGATATTCTGCAATGTCACAGCAACTATAGATGCTTGATTCTTGATTTGCGTAATCATACAGGAGGCATACTGGAGGAATGCGTTAAAACATCCAGACTGCTACTCCCTTCTTGCGAAATCGTAGAATTACGTTATCCGGGAAAAAAGGAAATGTACCTGTCCGACGAAAGCCGATTCTCTTTTCAACGGATCTTTATTTGGGTCAATGGAAATACGGTTAGCTGCGGGGAAATATTGGCATTGACGCTGAGGAAGCATCTGGAGGAAGCAACGGTGATAGGCAACAATACGGCAGGTAAAAATATTGGACAAAGAACCTTTGATTACAAAAGAAAAAAATGGCTGTTTAGCATTTCAGCTTTTTTCTGGACAGTGGAAGGTGGCAATACAAATGAGCTTCGGGCGTATTTAAAGAAGGATAACCCGGCGGAATTGTCATTCTCATCGGAAGATGACTATTACCGGCGTATCGCTGACCTTGTTCATGCAGAGGCCCCGGTCGGGGAACGGGCATAGATTAATAGAAGAAGGTGAGTCAATATGGACTACTCGCTATGGTTGCCGATTATTATTGCATTAGTGGTTTCCTTTGGTTTCTTTGGTGGAGCCAACAAAAAGAAGAAGTGAATCTCTTAAGAGGGTTCCTCTTAACCACTACGTCCAGGGATCAGCAGCAAGAATATGCTTTTGTAATAAGATCAGATATATCAGAAGCTAAATAAACATTCATGACACCTCGTTCGCAAACCTAGTATGAAAATAGCGTGAGTTTAGTGAATGTGCCTACTTCCTATACTGTTAATACATGACGCAAAACACGTTCTTTTTTATGGTGGTATAACCCCGGAAAATAAACTGCCCAGGATGAGTTCTGTGCACAAACCTATGCTGGCTCTGAATGCTCATTCAGAGAACCGCGAACAGAGAAATGCTTAAGCTCGAATTCATCCGCCGTCATGCAATTCGGTTTTGGAGGACATATAAGAATGGAAGTGTTACTCGAACGTTGTGCAGGAATGGATGTTCACCAAGAGACGATCGTCGTTTGTGTGATGTCGACGGAGACTATCGTTGAGGTCCACAGTGAGATTCGGACGTTTGGAACGATGACTAAACATCTATAAATGAGCAAAATTGAATACAGAAAATACCATTAAAAGACTATACAATTTTGAATCGTTCACAGACAGCTTGAAATGAAATGCCCTTTTGGGCAGATTCGTAGACAAACCGTAGGCGATCCCGCTGGACTTGCTTACGTACGCGACGTAATCCATCTCCAAAAGGG
>NZ_JABWCS010000170.1 GCF_013359945.1 Paenibacillus agri
ACTCTAACAAAGTATTTATTAGCATGATTCCAGCCAAAACCTTCACGACTCCGTTGAATGCTGCTTTCGTTAGAATTTCAATGAAAAACGAAGACGTTCCTTTTACTCAGCTTGAAGTGGGCATCACATCTTCGTCTTTTGAAACGTTTGGTAATAAAATACCCGCCGATTCTATCACTGGCCTCACCGATCCAACTATTAACGCCAAGGTTCGCATTATAGTGGCACCGAGCGGAGGACAATACGCCTCGATTTCAACAGCACTTGCTTCTATTACAGATGCAAGTGAAGACAAACGTTATGAAATATATGTGAAAAAGGGGACTTACACCGATACATTTCGAACAAAACCTTACGTTGACATCATCGGCGAAGACAAGTATAAAACGATTATCTCTTTTACCGGAGTGTACTCAGAATGGGTAAATCTGAGTACGATCTTCGCCGAGTCGGAATGCACCATCAAAAATTTGACGGTGGAAACGACTGACGCAAAGTACCCGATACATGCGGACAAGGCTACGGGGAAATGGACGCTCACCATCGAGAATGTGCGGATGATCCATCATGGCTCTCTCACAAATCCTACTGCGGCTGGAACGCCTATCGGCATCGGTCTATATCCGTATCAGCACATCGTGCTGAAGTACTGCGAGATGATCAGTAACGGCGTATTCGGGGCCAGCGGCGTGTTCTTCCACAATCAGGACAGCACGGCAGCTGGCAACGGATACCGCAGTTTGCGGGTCGAGCAATGCAAAATAAGCGGTGTGACCTATGGGTTCCGGCCAAATTCGTTATCAAAGGTTCATGACCAAGACAACGATGCCTACATTGTTAATAATGTGGTGAAGGCGACCCATCAAGAATTTTATTACGACTACGCTAACGGTGACACGGATTCCTGGCATATTTTTGATATAGGAAACAAGTATACACAAGGTTAGTCAGTTGGACCATACTGTTCACTAAATAAAGGATTCCCAATCCTCCCAGCGAATTATTGATTTGAAACTAATCTGGGAGGGAACCTACTTATGGAAGATATGTTTAATGGGATAAGGAAAGGATTGGATGCGGGCGTATACCAGTTAGCATTAAATATGACTCTGTGCATCCCAGACATTTGCGCAGCCTTAGAGTCTCAGGATGGAAAGGCGAGCGGAGCAAAATACCAAGCTTGGTTTGACGGAAATATGGCTGGGAAAACAAAACTGAGTGGATCTGATTGCTATTACTTCCGTTGTGCTTTTTTACATCAAGGGACAACCGAACATGAAAAATCTAGATTCAAAAAGATTCTATTCATTGAACCTACTGCTATGAGTGGAGTATTTCACAATAATGTAATCGATGGTGTGCTCAATATAGACTTAAGAATATTTTGTGATCTGATGATAACTTCAGCATCAAGCTGGTATTCTAATATTAAGGATGATCCAACATTTAAAATTAATTACGAGAAATCCTTTCGAAGATATCCAGAAGGCCTGGCGCCCTATATAGTAGGCATTCCAGTTTACGCTTGAAATTTGAGGTGAGAAATGTGAATGTGAAGGAATTAATCGATCATCTACAAAATGTCGATCCCATGAAAGTTGTAGTAATATCGTGCGAAGGTGGCTGTGTAGAGGATGATAACATATCTATCTTCGTACTCGATGATAAGGTGATTTTAGAAATTGAATAACTTAAAATAGCGCTCATCAGGAGCGCTATTTTTATTGGTGAAAGTCCATACTGTGCAATGAGTTACTCTACCTTATCCATATATATATAGAATATTCCCGAAAAGTGTGTAACCCTATTCCTTCAGCTACGTAATATATGTGTTTCCAAAAAATAGGTGAGGGGATAGAAGCATGAACAAGAAGGATATAAATCAGTTGGGATCAGTTCACTCTACACAGAGTGAATTTGAGGAAGGGGTAACTGTTTTGACAAAGTATCAAGAGGTGGTTCTTGGCCAGATATCTACGGTGTTAAAAGATGACTACAGTTCATTCCCTGGCCAGTATGCTCCAAAGGGGTTAGTATCTATTCTCAGAAATCAAGCCGATACTAAAAGTGGTTACGATTCAATCAACGCTACTGAAAGAAGACAAGCGTTAAATCTTATCAGGAAATTAGAACTTCAGTTAGAACTTGATTTTAGCGAGATTGAAGATATGCCATCGATAATTGATAGAATTATTGAAAGTGAGAACCTCTCTAAAATGTACTATTATGTTAGCCAATATGACAACTATCCTGCAAATCCAAATCCAACTTCTTCAATTAATAAATTGAGATTCGGTAAAAATGTAGGGAAGTTCAGTGTCGATAAGGTGCACATAGATATTTATAATGACAAAGTTAAACTTCATTGGGAAGCTGAGGGAGCTAAGTGGCATGAGGCTCCTGTTAAGCACCAGAGCTCTCTTGAAGAGCGTATCATGAATGCTCTAAATGCTTGGACAGATTTCTATCATAAATAACATTCTAAGAGACACTTTGATTCTGAAGTGTCTTTTTTTATACATTGAAAGGAGCCATCGCCATGCAGCACCTCAAATCCTTCGACCGCAATCGATCGCCTACCGGACTACTGGTCGCATCCACCGATGTCCAGCGCCGTCGTCGGATCAACAGCGACTACGAGATATCCTTCATGGTCCCGATGACCAGTGCAGATTACAAAGAAAAGATCATTCCTAAAGGCTACGTTCAAGACGAACGTGGCCAATTTTATGTCGTCCAGAGTCGTGGCCGGGACCGCAACAGCAAAGTAATCAGCGCCCAGGTTATCTGTACACACATCATGTTCAAGATGATCGACTTCAAGATTCCGTATAACCAATATATCGATGAGGCCTATGGCGTCCATATCACAACGCTCTTGGACCGGATTACAGCTGCTACAGGCGGCGTGTATACCTTCGTGCTCCATGATGTGTTTGCCCTTCGGGATGTTAAAGATTGGGGCAGGACAACTGCGCTTGCTGGGCTTAATGATGTCATTAATCTGTATGGCTGCGAGATCGAGCCGGACAACACTGTAATTCACCTTTATAAACGGATCGGCAAAGATGACGGCTTTCAATACCGCCTTGGTAAGAACATCATTAGCGATAGTTTCAAGGATGATGCTTCGAACCTGACAACTCGGCTATTCAGCCAGATGAAGGACGGCCGGACATTCATTGGTCTTTCTGCCGACTACCTGACAGCGGAGGAGCGCAGCCTGCTGGAGTCTGTTCCCGGTGCCATCGTGGACAACAAGCTGGCCGTCAATTACCTGATCTCGCCATATGCCCAATACTGGACCAACAACGTGAACGTCTTTTACGATGGCGAGTTGATTGATCAGAACATCGAGGATCCCAAGGAGTTGCTGATTGCCACCCGGGAGGCACTACGTAAGAAGGAAATGCCTGAGTTCGAGATCGGCGTCAGCGCAGCGGACATACACAAGATTGATCCAGATGAACAGCAGCCTGGTCTGGGAGACACGGTTTATGCCTATGATCCAGACATGGAGCTGCAGCGCGTTAGTTGCCGGGTTTTGGAGCTGACGGAGTATCCGTTTGCCATGGATAAGCACTCTCAGGCCACGCTCTCTAACCACATGATGCGGGATGATACTCAGGTACTGGCCGACCTAGAGCGTAGTAAGCAGATCTTAAATGATCTTCTGTCTGGTGGGCGTGTGAGAGCTTCAGCCTTTGAAGAGTTTGCAAAACAGGCCGTTATCGACATCAATGCTTCTAAAACAGAGATCAAGTATGATGGGCGGGGGATAGTGCTGCAGAGTACGGTCAATGCACTTGATCAGGTCATTATGACTTCTAATGGGATCATAGTTACTCGAGACGGTGGAGCCACGGCCATGACCGCGATTACGGCTAATGGGGTGTCTGCTCCGGCTGTCGTTGGAATTCTGGGTAACTTTGTACAGATGAAGATCGGCGAGGGAGAGAACGTTACTCAGATCAATCTGAACGGGATTGCTGCGGGGCGTTCGGACTTCCATTCAGCGCCCTTCCGGGTCTACATGAACGGGGATGTGGTGGCTCGGTCCATCACGCTAACAGGTTTGATCGAGGCAAGTAAAATGGAATATTCCGATATTGTTGCGGGGACAATTACTGGGGCTAAGATTCGAACATCTGTAACAGGAGCCAGATTCGAAGTAGATGAGACCGGATGGAGAACATTCGATTCTAGTGGATCCCGGCGGATCGGTATCTATGCTTCTTCTGGGCATAACATGAGTGCGATTACCTTCGACCAATCCAACGGTGAACTTAGCGGGTTAATAAACGGTGGAGATGGTTTGTTTGAAGTAAGATCTTCAGGAAACTCGGACTTGTTTCTATCTGCTTTGACCAACACGATTTTTTTTCAAGGCCAGTTGAATTTCGCTGCGGCGTATAGCGCTTCTGGATTTAAACTGGAATATGTCAGTGGATTGAGGGCAGAACTTGATTCTATTTGGTCAGCGCTAGCTGGAAAGGCTAGTATTGGTCATTCTCATTCAGTAACTATTCCTAACCATAATCATGGTAATCCAGCAAACGCAAACAGCGGCGGAGGCACATTCTCTGTTTCGTAGTATTGTAAAATTTATCTATGAGCACCGATAATAAAGATACAAATCCAGCAAAGGAGCTGTTAATTTGAAAAAGTTTGTATCTGGGATTATTGTCGGTGTTTTTCTGTTCGCTGGGGTATCTGCGTTCGCAGATTCGTCGAGCCTAATTGGCCAGAAAGTACAGGGGTTATTCTCAATTGAAAAGAGTGGAACCAAGGTGGCTGATGCGGTCATTATCAACGGATCTGCATACGCTCCGGTTCGTGCTGTCGCAGAAGCCACTGGAGCAGTTTTAAGCGTGGAGGGGAAGAAGATCATTATGAGTGGTAATAATACAGTGGTCTCCGATACAAAGGAGGTAAATACTGATAAATACCAATCAAAGGAGTATCTTGAATATAAGATACGAGCCGCTGAAAGTGAGATCGCAAGTGCTCAAGAGGCTATCAAAGACTTGGAAAATTCTAAAGAAACAGTCAAAAAGTATCCCGAATATTCAACTGAACAGAAACAAAATGATGTTCTAACAAAGTTTGATGAAATGATCAAAGTGAAGCAGAAGATTATAGTGGACAAAGAGAAGGAACTTGTCGAGCTGAATGCTAAACTTGCTGAAGTGCAGAAATAAAACATCTAAATCGACAGTACATCAGTGAATTCTTAAAATTGTCCTACCATGTCACCTATCTCTTGGATATACTTGGAATATTACTATATTCAGGAGGTCGCAACATTGAAAGAAAGAATTATGCTCACGGCTGCTGCGCTTATGCTTGCAGTCGTCCTTTCGGCTTGTTCCGGAAATAATGAGATCTCTACCTCGGAAGTACAAGCATCTGCCGAAGTGGCACCCATTGACATTAATAGTTTATATGACGATGCAAAGGAAAAGTATACTTCTGGAGACTATGAAGGGATCCGATCGATAAGTGATAAGATGTCGGGTATTTTCCCTGACGATCCGCAAACTGCAGAGGTACTTGAGTGGACCCGTGAGTTGTATGCCGTGAATAAACCCACAGCAGAGCCAACAGCAACTCCCTATCCAACCGTTTCCCCAATTGCTACTAAGAGTCCAGAAGAAGTAGATAAGATACTATCTAAGCTTCGAGTTGAAAAGGATGAGGTTCGGGAAAGTGATTTTTACTTTGATCCTTCTTCATCGAAGTACTCCAATTCAAATGATGTGTATGTTTACTTCTCCCGGACTAAAGATAGCGGTGTAACAAATCCACGTTTCAGAATTCAATATTCAGGGGACAGATGGCTATTCATCGAAAAATTCGTTATCAACGCTGATGGAGAAGTATTTGAAATTATACCTGGATATTCTGAGATTAAGCGGGATAATGGATCAGGTGATGTTTGGGAATATTATGATGTCACAATAATAAAAGATATTTATGACAAGGTACTAAAGATAGCAAACTCCAATAAAGCGATAATCCGTTTCGAAGGAGAGAATCGGCAATACGACATGACCGTAACGGACAAGCAAAAGAAAGCCATGCTGAATATGCTGGATTTGTATAAAGAAGCAGGCGGATCAACTTTTATTTTTGAAATTTAATTATCATGTGAAGGACCCATTTGGGTCCTTTTATTTTGCACGAAAGGAGGTGATTCCTCTGAAAATCACTAGTATTGGAGTATCCATTGATCTCACCCAGCCGGTGCAAGAGGTGGTAGACATTATTTCTATCGTTCTAAACCACCACCCCAGTCGGCATAAAGAGATCCTTGAGGCGATTGATGTGAAGGTCTGCGAAGCGCTGGCCAATCTTCAAAAAGACAAAGAGCCGCTGGCAGAAGCAACAGAAACTAAAACAGAAGAAGCAGCGAACTAGCAAGCCCAACATGGAGCGTGCTTTTTTTATGCCCTCCAAATTTCGGAGGCTATTTAGGGAGATAGAAAGGGGGGAAGTTGATGTCAGGAGGAGGCGGTACCGTGGCTACTGAGGATAAATTGGTGGAAATACAGATTCAACTGGCGCGGATCGAGAAGACGCTGGAAGCCGTGCCGACATTGACCAGCACGATTGAAGCCACCCGGGATTTGGCGCGGGAAGCAATGCAGTCTACCAAATCAGCACATCATCGGCTTGACCGCATTGAGGATGCCCAGCGCTGGATTTGGAGGACTGTCGGCGGAGCAATCATTACAGTGATTATAGGGGCTATTGTGGTGGCCATCAGAATGGGAGGAAATTAAGTGATTAAAGACAAATACCCGATTGAACGGCGCTATATTAACAAACGTCAAAATGTTCGGCCCGGTACCCGATTAACTTCGGGAACGCCGGGCTTTTTAGTTGCCCACGATACAGGGAATCCTGGGGCGACAGCAAATAACCACTTCACTTACTTTCAGAATCTGAAGGACCGTTCTGCCTCTGCACAGACCTTCATCGATGATACAAAAATCCTTGAGATCATCCCTACTGGAACCGGTCCGGATCCGGCGGAAAAGGCTTGGCATGTTCTCTATAGCGTGACTACCGATAACAAGTTATTTGGTGGCGACGCCAATGACATCGCGCTGGGTGTGGAGTTGTGCTACGGCGGCAAGATCATCTTTGCCGAAGCGTACAAGCGCTTTGTCTGGTATTTGGCCTATTGCTGCGACAAGTGGGGGCTGAATCCTCTAACACACATTCCCAGTCACAAGCAGTTGGACCCAGCGCGCAAGAGGGATGTTGACCAGGCGTTGGCAACAGTAGGGAAGACACTAAAGGATCTGCTGTATGATGTCGTTGCGGAGATCAAGGAGCAGCCAGCGGCGATCACGCCACCTACTACTGTACAATTGCCGGCGAATGTCGCACAGGCGCTCATTGATGATTACGTATCTCCGGCGTGGTTTGTGGCTCGAAAGGCTGGGGATCAAGTGGCAACAACACACCTGCACAATCTGGCGAATAACCTCCGGTTGGCAGCATGCATCCCGTTGCAGCCAGGATCGACGGCGCCGTTCACTCAGTTGCCGAAGAGTAATGTTCAGGAGTTAGTCTTCCGTTGGCTCTCACCTGGATGGTTTGCGGCCAAGCAAAAGGACGATAAGACGGCTATGGCTTATTTCAATAATACGGCGAATCATCTGCGGGCTGCTGCAGGAATGCCAAAAGAATAGGAGAGGATATCATGCAAACTATAATTGACCAGGCTCAACCTTATATCACCACTATCGTATTGGCAATCGTCGGCGCTTTGGCAACGGCAGCGTTGGGAGTTATTGCTCTGCTCAAGTCTCGCCTGCAGGCCTGGTTGGATGGGAAGTTGAGCATTCAGCAGCGAGAAATGCTTCATAAAATCGCCACGGAGGGGTTTGCTTATGCTCAGACGGTATTCAAGAACCTTGGCGGAGAGGAGAAGCTGCAGGAAGCGCTGAAGTATGCTGAAGAGCAATTGCAGAAGAAGAATATTAAGGTAAGTACGCTCGAGATCCGGGCGGCTGTTGAAGATGCATATCTAAAATACAAGGCGACTGTACTGCCTAAGGAATAACATTATGCCCACTGGCTTCGGCTGGTGGGCATTTTTCGTTTCCTTAAGAGAAAACATTCTATTATGAAGTTATGGATAAGATAATAAATATGATGAAATAAATTAATGAGAGAGGGTTATCTCCATATTGACTCTTCATTTTCGTAAAATGGTATCCAATGGTGTGTTCCATTATTAGAAGTTGAAATTTCCATCATATCTAAATAATTATCGACATCAATTAATTCCAACATAATAGATAGAATAAAGTCTATAGGAAATGTGGAGTTTTTACTCGAATCATCTTTATCTACTAATACAAATATCGGGAAATCATGCTCTATAATTTTTTCAAATGACACACCCTCTTTGATAGTGTTTAGGACATGTAAGCCTTTATTAATGATGTATTGCTCAAGTTTATCAATATTCAAAGAGCTCACGTAAAATTTTGAACCCATTAAAATATCTACTATTAGTCTCGTTTCAATTGGATATACAGTTAACGGCACAGTGATGCCGGACTTTTGTCTAAATTCTAAAGAAGACATGGTTATCGATAAATCGTCGCCCTCCCACTCCTTCATTGATTTGAAAAGAGTGTTAATTTCATCGATTTTTCCATTACTACTTAAAAATTCATTATCAACACAACCGATACACAGAAAATCGTTTATGACTCTCATTGCTGTCCCGTTGGTCTCCGATTCGATTAGTAATTCTTCTAAAATGTTCAATTTATGAGATCTGCAAGGCAGTTTTAATAAGTTGACTGGTTTCCCATTAACTTGGCCGAATTCATCATTAAAGAAGTCGACAAGCGATTTCATTCGTTCTTTTTGCCTGCTTATTCTGGCGCCTCTACTGTTCCCTTTTTTCACTTCTAATATTTCGAAATTATCTGCTGTTTTAATAATTACGTCACCAATATTTGTAACTGAGTTGAGGTCAGTAATAAGGACTTGGGTGCCAGGTCCTTTTCTATCATTTAATAACGTCGCTAATTCTAACCCTTCAAAAAAACCTTCTTCTAACAAAGCGTGCACAGAAGATTTGTTTGCCTGAAGCATTGTATAAAGTGAATAGTTGTAATCTAAAAAACGATATGCTATACCATCAGCAACTCGGGTTAAAGCATTTAATATTGTTCTTGTTGTAGTTTCATAATGTTCAATGGATTTATTGGCGTCATTTTCTTTAGACAAGTTTTTTATACTCTTTAAAGTTCTAAGTTCAGTAACCATTGCATGGATTAACTGAATCTGTAAATCTATGAACGAATACCAATGATCTTTTCTGCGTAATGCCATTCCTGCGAAGTCTTCAACAATAATTTTCATTTCATCAAATCCTGGAAAGTATGTTGCTCCAATTGATTGTTTTATACTCTCACTATTCATTCTGACTGTGTTTGAAGAAATCCTCATAATAACCTCCATTTATATATTTAATAAAAACCCTCTTCATGCGTATTTGCAGTTAAAACAAACCTAGGCATTTCACTTATTCTCTTTTATTCGATAAAACCCTTTATAGATTCCAGTGATTTAATGAATATGTTGTCACAATAAATCATGTAATAATAGCTTGAGGTGGCGTTCTTTTAATAAAATGGATAATACATACAAAGTCCTTGTAAGCGATACAGACTTCCTGACGGCCGCCCTGTCCCAATCTATGGTTTCCGTATGGTTTCTCCAGGATCGGGACCTAGTAGGCCACCTTATGGACTATGGTGGTATTGTCGAGGAATATTCCCCAGAGAGAATTAAGATCGCAGGGAGCCGGTACTTCAGGGATCGATTTGAATTTAGAGTATACATAAAATAATAAGACCCTACCAATTCGGTAGGGTCTTATTTTCTCAAGGTCGCCTCGTATTATGTTTGATTCAATTCATAAAATCTATTTCACTAGAATTGTATAGTATAATGTATAATCGTTTCCCAAGTCGGCTACTACTGTACTAGCACCAGGGTATAAGGCTGTGATTTTTCCATCCTGCCCCACTTCGATACCCCCATTAGTATAGAGGAACCAGAAATTAGACCCAGATACCCACATAGTCTCGCCAACTTGCATTTCAAGAACAACTTGATGCCAATCTTGTGTAGAAATTTCGGATGCTTCTACTGCAGGGGCAATAGTCGTTGAAGTGGTTACTTCTGCAGCAAAGGATGTAGAACTTATAGCGAAACAAGCAGATACAGCTAATAACCCAGCAAGTAATTTCTTCTTCATATAATCTACTCTCCATTTCTATAATTGGGATATAATTCAATAGTATAGAAATTATATCCAAATGTAAAGCGTAAAATGCTAATATATGGATTAATAGAATTAAATATGGGATTTAGACGATAAACTCCGCAAACGCTGGACTCCGCAGCATTAGATTTTGATTTGATCCTCATAAGTAAAGTTCCCCTTACCATTGATAGAATTTATATACATAATGTTCCAAATGGAATATACTTGGCTTATCGAAAGCATCGATTTCCTGCCTTAGTGGTGGGTACTCATATTTAATGGAGGTACATATGAACCAAGACTTTTATTGCAATGAGGTTCTAAACGAAAGAACTCCAGTAAGCACGGTTTTTGAAACCGAATCCGTTCTTGCTTTTCATCATACTAGACCTTTTTATGAGCATCATATAGTGGTAATTCCAAAGTCTCATATCTCCTCATTAATCTCTGATGAAGCAGGAAATACTGAACAACTGCTGTTAGAAATACTGCGTGTAATAAAGAAAGTTGCGGCTATAATGGTTGATGAAACAGGGGCATCTAAGATAATTACAAATTTAGGAGAATATCAAGATACAAAACATTTACATTGGCATGTAGTAAGTGGTGAGAGGATAAGATAGTCTTTTATACCAGGAGTGATGGTGTTGAGTAATGTATACAAAGTCTTAAAGACAGATGCAGAATTACTAACGGCAGCTTTGGTACAATCCAAAGTGTCTATAATTGACCATCGTGTCGATCTGGCTGGCTGCATAATTGATTGTGAGGGTCCAGTCCAGAAATGGAGTCCATTTAGCGTTAAGATTGCTGATACATATTACATGAGAAGTGAGTTTGAGTTTAGGGTGGTTTTGGCATAAGAGTGTGATAACAAATACCCCATCAACCTAAAGTGGTCGGCGGAAGCAGTTTGAATTCAAAGCATACATAAAATAACCCGCCAGCACTTGCGAGCGGGTTATTTTCTATATATGATATAGTCCAAAGTAAACTGGGCAGAATAAAAAAAGACAATTATGATTGTTAACCCACCCGAGTCAAGATTAAAGTAGGGTTTAAATAAAACGAAGTACCAGGAGATAACGTATTACTTCTTAACTGAATAGTGTCCATAGCACTCAAAGACATTAACCTTGTGCTGGAACCATGAAGTGACACTTGAAGAGGGTTTTCATTGAAAAAAATTAAACGGGAATCGAAAAAATATACGGAATTTATAGTTATACTAAAATCAATAAAGTTACCACTTGGCATATTTGCATTAGATATCATTACAGAAAACAAAACCTCATATATCCCAGGAGTAAGTACGGTTATACTGTTACTAATAGGATCTGAGATCATTCCCTCGGTGGGACCGGCTGAAATAAAATCAACTATGCCTGATTCCAGTGGAATGAAGTTATTAGAAGTGCCATATAGTGACCCGAATGACGAGGGAAAACCTGGCCCTGTAGTCCCGGTCGGACCAGTGTCGCCCGTTACTCCTGACGTT
The DNA here is from genome assembly GCF_013359945.1 of Paenibacillus agri. Taxonomy (GTDB): domain Bacteria; phylum Bacillota; class Bacilli; order Paenibacillales; family Paenibacillaceae; genus Paenibacillus_AQ; species Paenibacillus_AQ agri. The sequence continues at coordinate 11,805 of NZ_JABWCS010000170.1, forward strand.
CCCGGCTCTCCGGTGGCTCCTGTTGCTCCCGTCACACCCGTTGCGCCGGTGGCTCCTCGTTCTCCAGTGGCTCCTGTGGGACCTGTAACTCCAATAGCTCCTGCCTCACCTTTTGCTCCTGTCGCACCCGTCGCTCCTATGTCACCTGTCGCTCCGGTCACTCCTGTGGCTCCGGTGGCTCCAGTAGCTCCTGGATCTCCTTGTGCACCCGTTGCACCAGTAGCCCCGGTTGCACCCGTAGCACCAGTTTCACCGGTTAT
>NZ_JABWCS010000171.1 GCF_013359945.1 Paenibacillus agri
GTTTCTTCTTTAAACTGTTTGTTGTATCGCTTCCGTTCTGCCACGGCTACCACCTCTTCTGGAGTTTATTCTATTATCCATGGGTTGGATTTACCGTGTCCACTTTTTAGTCTAATTCATATTGTACGTTAATTTTTCCATAATACGCCTTTCAGCGTACTTTTCTCGAAAATAAGATACAAAAATGACGTTATTTCTCTTATTTACCTCTTTTCAATGAATATAAGGTACAAAAATGCTGTTAGTTGAGGAGTTAGAGCCAATTCTCATTGATAAAAGCTTTGAGGGGTAGAAATTTGTGACTTAAAACTTTATCTTCACCAGAATGACGCCTGGTCTTTTGAATTGAATCTTGAATTTACTAATTAATTGTTACTCCCGTGTAGGGAGCGACAAGTACAACAAATTCCTACCAGACGCCACATCACATTTCAATCCACGCTCCCACGTAGGGAGCGACAGCCACGCCTCAAAGCCCTTGTGGAACAAGGGCTTTGAGGCGTAAAAGTGTAACCTCTTCTTTTCCATTCTAAAACTTCGACGATTGGAGCGCAATAAGCGGAAATAGCCTGTGGTAGCAAAGGATGCGAATGACCCGGGAATTTCATGTTAGCTTGGGATTCGCACCTCTTGCACCCATTGCCCCTTTCGCCATATGGCGAGGATCTTGGAATTACTGCCCGAACCATTCTCCGTCCTGCGGAATCGCCACTCTATTAAGCAGTCCCTCTTCCTCCAATCTGGCTTGCAGCTTCTCACGAGTAACGAGACAGTGATTAATGGCATCCATGTGTACGGCAACGACGGAAGTCTGCGGTGCATACGCACACAGGTCGACCACATCCTGGTCATCCATCGTGATATGCCCGCCCGTCAGGAAGCGAGCGCCCCCGGCATTGACAACGGTCCAGTCAGGCGTATACGTATCAAGGGCTTGGCGGACATCCTCACACCAAATCGTATCTCCAGCGATGTACAGCGTCGGCTCCCCTTCTGCCTGAAAAATAAAACCGGACACCCTCCCCATCAACTCCCCGATATCTCCGGTGCCGTGCTGGCCGCTGGTACGAGTAATGGTCACACCACGAAATGTAAGGGAAGGCTCGATTACTGTTACTTGTTCAAAACCTTGTGTAGATATGGTATCCTGATTTCCATCCTGGCATAATACAGGTATACTATGCGGGAGCAGCGACACCGCAGCCTCATCCCAATGATCGGGGTGAAGATGCGTTACAAGAATAGCATCCGGCTGAAGCCACTGCTGAACGTTACCCGGCAACGGCACGAGCGGGTTTTTGCGGTCATTTTCCGTGTTGAAGATCGGAGGATTCACGCCTTGTTCACTAAGCATCGGGTCGACCAGAAAGGTCACGCCGCCGTATTCAATCCATAGCGTCGCATTGCGGATTAGTTGTAGTTTCATCCAAAACACCTCTTCTTTACGATATCTTTTGCTACAATTTAATTATAGATAAACACCCTAAAAGAATACATTTGATGCAGAAAGAGATTGCCCCGATCTACTTTCATGCAGAAAGGATTTCACGATAATGTCGCAACATTTGATAGATGATGTAGATTACCGCATTCTCCAGCAGTTAATTCAAGACTCCACACTCAGCCATAAAGAGATCGGACAACAGGTCCATATGACCGGGCAAGCCGTTGGCGCACGCATCCGCCGAATGCGTGAGCTGGAGATTATCGAGGGCTACACCGTGCGCTGGAATCCGGGAAAAATCGGACAGAACGTCCACGCGTTTGTGACGGTTTTTCTGGCCTCCAATGCGGCACATCCTGTATTCCTGGCCTTTGCCAAAGAGGATCGCCGGGTGGAAGAAATCCACAAGGTCAGTGGCGAGGGCTGCTACTGGATGCGCGTGCGCGCGACCAGCCAGGAGGAACTAAGTACCTTTCTGGATGAACTGCTGGGGTATGGCAACTATAAGATCAGTCTGGTACTTTCACAGATTAAATAGACCGTTTATGTAAAATAAAGCCGCCGAGAAGGAAGAGTAGCTCTCCTTTTCGGCGGCTTTTACGTTTAAAAGATTCAGTTATTCAGCAGTCCAGCTGCTCCCAGCACACGTGTCAGGATAACCGCTGCTTCTGCACGGCTCGTATTTCTGCCAGGTGCAAAGCTGTCGGCTGTCTGCCCCTTCATAATGCCGGTAGCAGTGAGAAGATTTACCGCTTCTGTAGCCCAGGAGGAGATACTATCTGCATCCTTAAAGGAGGCAGCGCCCTTTCCTGTACCCTCAGCTGCATTCAGCAGCTTGAGAGCTCTTGCAGCCATCACTGCCATTTGCTCCCGGGTAATGGAAGCATTCGGACGGAAGCTGCCGTCCTCATATCCTTGAACAAGTCCAAGCTGCGCTGCAATTTTAGCAGACTCTGCGTACCAAGCGGCTGCCGGTACGTCACTGAACGAAGCTCCGGCTGTTTTACCCGGCTGAAGATCCAGCGAGCGAATCAGCATAGCTGCGAACTCGGCACGACTGACGGAGCCAGCTGGTGCAAATTGTCCGGCAGACTGTCCATTGACGATCAGTCTACTAGCCAAACGCTCAATCTCAGCCTTTGCCCAGTGTCCGGTCACATCTGTGAAGGTAACCGGGTGCAGAGCAATTGCGATAATTCCGTTGGCATTGCTGCTCTTCACGGTAACCTTCGTAACTCCATTTTCTACAGTGAATACCGCCGGTACATAACTGAAGGTACCTTTCACTGGATCGTAGAGCAGGGCTACGGCTGTCTGCGGATTAAGCACCTCTTTGACGATAAGCGTGCGTTCCACATGAGTCGTACCAAATCCAGACACCGGTACGGAAGTCTTACCATCCGATACACTCAGACCAAAGATTGCTGGAATGCCCTTCACGGTAAAGCCTTGCTGCTTCGCTTTAGCGATCAACTGTTCAAGTGTTGTGCCGCTTTGCGGCTCCAGCTTGAACTCCAGCGTGCCGTCTGGATGTCCAGCACCCTTCAGCACATCTGCCACCAGGCTGAGCGGGAGGCGATATTCCAAGCCGCCGTTCTGTATCACAAGCACGGCATTAGGACTTGCCGTTGCCGCATTACGCAGGGCTTCTGCGCTGAAGCGGGCGGTGCCGTCAGCATTGGCTAGGATTTCGATCACTGCCAGCCCTGCAGCCGTCTTGGCTTTGAGCTGCGCATCATTATTGGCAGCAGTTGGAGTCACAACCGGAACCGATGGGTTGCTTGAACCCGGGTTCGTTCCTGGGTTGGTTCCAGGGTTGCTACCCCCATCCGGATCAATGTAACTGTTATCCATACCATCATCGCCATCGGAAGATCCGTCATCCGGTTTGCCTCCGACCGGCTTTACAATGATCGAATACTCTCTTTGCACATTTTCTGCTGCCACGGTGAAGAGAGCTATTCCTTCACTAAGAGCTTTCAGCTTATGACCGTCAAAGGAAGCCACTTTATTGTCTGCTTTGACGAAGGTTATCGTTGCTGAATCTGTCAGATCACTTCCGTCTTTGCCTTTGACCGTAAGTTCGGCGGAATCACCGACAGTCAGTACCACAGGTCCGTTCTGTCCGTCTGCCAGTGATATTGTGAACGGCTTGATTGCAGTGGCTACGCCCTGATTCAGCTCATTGATGATAAAGCCCGAGGCCGGATTCGATACCAGTGACATCCGCTCCCCGCGGATAATTAGATTGTCGGCCAAGAGTGAACCTTTCAGATCCGGCGTCACATCAATACCATTCGTTCCAGCACCGTCAATGACATGATTGACAATGCTGACACCGTTCATTTTCATGCTACCATGAGCGATCAGCCCGGAATACGTGCTGTCCAGTGCAGTATTGTTCTCAATCTTGATATTGCCTTTAATATCATTCTCCCCGGCATACAACCACAAGGCGCCCAAATTCAGGCGATAACCGGAATCATAGCTGCCGGTACGGATCATCGTGTTACGCTCTACAAAAGTTGTGCCTTCAAAAGGTTCTGCCGAGAAGCGGGTAGATACCGCAATACCAGCACCGTTGGTAACGGTGTCCTTAACGATGTTATCCTGAATTTTGTTGTCCTTACCACCAAACACTACAATGTTGTCGGCCAGCCAAGGCAGCGATACCGTATTGAACCGTGCGGTATTGTTCACACTTGGTGTCCGTTCCGCCCCGTTAACATCATTGAGTTTCGGATCCGTGAATGACCACATCGCGATACCATCATCCCCCGGATAACGAATGTCGGTCTGCTCCATCATGCTGTTTGCAGTGCCAACAGCAAAGTTGATGCCGTCTGCCATCAGATTGCGGATGCGCAGGCCGACCATATGCAGGCCATTCGTGCGAGCTTTTTCACCGGTTACTTGGGTCAGCCACAGACCAGCTTTCGTATGCTCAATCCATACATTCTGGATTACCGAGCCTTGCCCGAAAGCCCCATGGAATGCATTCGTTATGGCTTCATCATCCCGCTCATTGATGCCGCCCTCGATCAACAGATCATAGACGCCGATCTTGCCGCCATGACCTACAAATTTGGCTCCATTCAGCGTTGTGTACCACATACCAGCACCCCGGATTTGCACGGAATCCAAATCCAGCAGTCCATCGCCGAGCTCAAATTCGCCGGCCGGGAACCAGACGCCCATGCCTTTGCTCTTGGCTGCTGCAAGAGCTGCCTTGAACGCAGCGGTGTCGTCCTTGCCGTCATTTGGCACAGCTCCATACTCCGTTATCGACAGGAATCCGGCCGGTTGACGGAGAGCCGGAGCTACTTGCTCCATATCCGCAAGGTCGATGATATAAGAGGATGCGTGATCGTCCTTGTCTTTTTTCAGCGTAATCTTCGCTCCAGCCGGAAGGTCTCCCGTCAGTGCATGAATCTCGTCAAAGAAGCGGTGTGCACTGCCTTGAGCAGGATCGTTAGACCACGGGTAGCTTCCGTACTCCCAGGCATACTTGGAAGTCAGCTTCAGCTGCTGTTTAAAAGTACCATTCACGTACATGGACAAGGTCTCTTCGGCTCCCTTGCCGTCTGGACTGTCCGGAATCGAATAGCGCAGCACAATGGAATTAGCTGGCTTCGCCAATGTGAACTCAACGTAATCGCCTGTGTTATTCAGACTCACGGCCTCACGCCCGGAGGCTTCCGAAGCGACATTACGGTACAAGCGGGAAGGCCCGATAAGCGTACCATTCGTCACGGCATCTTCCGCTTCGTAAGTAATGTATGGCAGCGTTGCTCCGCGATAGGTTTTGTTCACACTGTTATGGACAGTTAGACTGTCCACTTCAATACCGCCCCAGGATGTGCTGTCACTGCTTAGAGCAACGGTATTAATGCCCGCGCGCAGCTTCATCTTCACCTGCACCTTCCGCCATGTGGAAGAAGCATTGAAGGACGGAGAACCTTGCTTAATCCCATTCACATCCAGCTGCGTGGCAGCTGCATTGTCACTATTGTTCTTGTAGCGAAGTGTAGCAATATATTCGCCTGCTGTAGCCGCATTAACAGCAAAACGAATCACTTGATCGCCATGGAAGGCATCTTTGCCCGGGTACACAACATCAGAAGATACGGGAGTAAAGCTCCATTGCGCCGCGTTATCTTTTGCCGCCCCAAGAATGACTTCACTCGAACTATGCGCAAGCACTTTGCCGTTCTTGGCATTAACCAACAACTGATAGCCAACCTTCTCCTCAAGAGTCCATTGGGTGGACACCGAAGTAGCATTGGCAGTTAGTATAATCTGTTCATTACCATCAACGGAAAGGTATTTCTTCGACGCTTGATTCAAGACCAGCTTGCGCCCGTTAAAATCCTGTACTAGCCATTGCGAGTGTGCTGCTGAATCTGCAGATTCTGTGTATACGACTGCCCCGTCTTTTTCCGCGAGTACCTTGCCATTCACTCCCTTAGGAGAAATTGTAATGGTGTTGGTATCGCTCAGAATCGGTGTAGCCGTATCTTGATTACGCGGTTCGCCCGCAGGGGTGTTGAAATCAGCTGTTGCTGGTTCCAGCGCCCAGTGTACAGAATCGGAGGATTCCAGCAAAAGTCCGCGTTCTGCGTAGCCTGTTCGATTCTCCACATTGACGAACTCATCGTCATATGATCCGAACAAACTCCGAATGGTATAGTTAACCCCATCAGAAGAAAGCTTCACAGCCCAACCAGAGGCCCCGCCGGCTGCTGGTTCCACACCCGCGCTCTCCAGGAACGAATATTCTTCGCTCAGGGTCAGATAGTGTCCGGTTGCCCGGTTCACAATGTACTGCTTGCCGTCCTTGGCTGAGATGATCCAGTGCGAATAACCGTTATCCGCTGCCGGCTGCCCATACAGTACTACGCTGTGTTCATTCTCATAGAGATAATCCCCGCTACCCGCATTCTTAAAGCGAACCGGATAAGACGGAACTGGCGGTTCAGGGATGTTCACTGGTTCAGCAGTGAATTGCGAGTTGTCCCGTGTCGCTGCATCTGCGGCTTTGCTGATTTTGATTACCGCATGCCCATCCTGATCAGGCGCACCGTACAGGTAATGACCGGCCCAAGCACTTTTGAAAGTCGTTTCGCCGGATGCCTTGATATCAACCGCCCACTTAATGCTTGCCCATACGTCATATACTGTTTTTAAGGTCTGAACCGCCTCAGCCGGCTCTTCTTGTTCAATAACACCGCCCATATGCTCCAGGGAAAGGTAGCGGCCAGTGCCTCTATTTTTGATTTTCACACTGTTCGCGCCAGGAATTTCTTGCAGCTGCCAGATAAAAGAATCATCGCCCGGTACAAGCGTACCGTAGGTAGCCTGACCAACCGTCAGGTCCTCAGCAACTGCCGCAGCCGATTGTGCGGAAAGTGATGGCTCTGGTGCATTCTTCTGCCCATTTTCAGACGTGACTGCATTGTCGCCTTCCGGGTTATAAGTAGCTTTTGTAACGGTTGCGTTCACCGCTGCCAGATCCAGTGCAGGTTCAGGCAATGGCCCGTCTTTCAAATACTGATCTTCTCCGTTCACACTGTTCAGTTTGAATCGGAATACATCATGCTTCTTCTCTGTCACCGGAACAAAACGCCATTTCGGGCTGCCCCAAGTCGGGTTAATGGCACCGTATTCTGCGTATTTAGTCATATTTTCCAGCGAAATAAATTTGGTAGGAAGTTCTCCTGGCTGCTTGTCAGCCACATTTGCGATGACGTAGTTGTTATCACCCATATTTTTCCTCGTCCAAATAAATCCGGTATCGACCTGATTCTTATCCGTCAACGTGGTGACCTGAATGTGGCCTTCCGGCATGCTGATAATATTGATGTAATGACCAGTCTTGCGATTCTTGAACAGCTTCCGTCCGTTATACTTCTCCACCAGCCATTGGTCGGACTGATCCTCTTGCATATTACCGTATTTCAGCAGACCCTCCTTGTTTTCATACCAATAGAAGGATTTCCAACCGTTCTGGATACGGACATAGTGCTCAGAAACCGGTGTTGCCGGGTCAATGAGCTCCCATTGCGCAGCTAGCGAGGCCGGATTAGACGAACCACCTGCGCTTCCGCCTTCTCCTATAGCCAGATAAGTGCCCTGATCACCGGCATTGCCAATGGTCTGATAATCATCAACATCATCGGATTCTTTGAAAATCCATTGATCAGTGAGACTGCTCTCCCCTGCCTGAACAGCCTTAACTGTGCCATCGGTATGGGTCAAATAATGATTCGTAGCCGCATTGCGAATCCGCTTGTTGCCGTCGTAATCCTCCACATACCATAAGTATGATTCTCCGTTGTTACTTGCATCCGATGCAATGGTTCCATGTTTAAGCTGACCCCCATCACCTTCATACAAGAAATCTGTAGCTACTTGATCATCTGTGTACGTTGCCAGTCGGATCGGCTGCAGCTCAGAGACAGGAACGATTTTCCACTGGGCGCTGTGATTCGCCGCACTACCCGGCCAATTGTTGGAGCGAACGTCATTGTCGTCAGGGTACTGTGGATTCAGCCATAGCGGGAGATTGTCCTCAATTAGAGCGGAATTGTGTAGGGTGACGTAGCCTGTTCCATCTCCCCCTGGTGCATCCTCCTTCACCCATTGGCTGAGCCCCACATTACTAGGGTCAATGTCCACCGAGAGGACACTAGACCAACTTGGTTCGCCCTGCTTAATATAGTGTCCTGTCGCACGGTTACGGATCATCAGGGTCCCGCTTTCGCTTGGCTCCAGATACCACTGAGCCGTTTCATCCTTGGCATCTTTGTTACCGTGCAGGACTTTGCCATCTTTCTCATACATGACATGTCCCGGGTGCAGCCGGCTTTTCAGTTGCACAGGTGCAGAATCCAGATCGACAAAAGCCCACTGTGGACTCTCGAATGTAACATTGATATCTGCACTAACCTGAGCATAGCCAAGCTGATTCTCCTGATGGATGACCAGTTTGGCATCCGGTGCGGTCGCACTGCGAATGACCATATAACCGGCACGGTTCGAAGTATCGATCAGCCATTTGTCTGCTGTCGTTCCTCCGCCGGAGATGTTACCTGTCTTGAGCGAATCCTCCTTCCCGGCGTTACCTGCAAGTGTAATATAGTGACCGGTCTTCACATTCTTAATCTGTGAGAGACCGTTCTCCGTCACGACCAGCCAATGCGATGATGTATCCGCCGGATTGGTCATTCCGTAACGGACGATGCCGCTTGCGGTCTCGTACAAAAAATTGTTTTTCCATTTGTTCTTGATCAGTACCGGACCTGCAGGAATTTGTGATGCCCCGGTCCCTCCGGTCCCGGCGGAACCACCGTCGGCCGCGTAAGCAGGGAAGCTGGAGAGAATCAGCAGCATTGCCAGCAGACCCGCCATGGCGGACCTGAATCGCTTCATATCGTGTACCCCCTCTAACAAAAATGGACTTCCTCTCCATCTTAGGTTGGTAACGCTTACAAAACGATGTGCGATTTTATCCATAAAAAGGTGTATTTGTACGTATCTCCTGGACCTGCCCCACCTGTCCTTAAAAACAGAAGGTTCCTCCTAAAATATTGGCCACCTGTTAGACAAAAACCGGCTGTCGTTAGAAAACCACGGCAGCCGGTACGGTCCCAGAGAAACTTATCCCTGACATTTTTGAGGATGGTCTGAAATTGAAAAATGGCCTGCGCCCGCGCAACAGCTCCAAGCTAGCTGTACAAATTGCTAATATAATCACGGGATGCGTCTGATAACATCCATTGTTACTCCAAAGCGAACAGCTTAAGCTTACCCGCACATTTTCCACAGCGGTAACGCTTGGGATCTGCCTTTCGTTTACGCGGGTATTCCGTGGCACATGCCGTACACACCAGCTTGTACCGATAAGGGAGCGGCTTGCGAGCCTTCGCACCCGGCAGGGTCTGACAAAAGCGACTGCCACCCACTTGCTTCAAGAGCGCTTTGAAATCCGCATCACGGTGCATATAGCCCCTTTTGGCCAGATGCAGATGGTAGTGACACAGTTCATGCTTGATAATCCGCTCTGTCTCCTCGCGCCCGAAGGTCTCCAGCTGACGGGGATTAATCTCTATATTATGACTTTTGATAAAATATCGTCCGCCGGTAGATGACAATCTACTATTAAAAGAAGCCTTGTGCCGGAACGGCAGTCCAAAACTGTCCCGCGACACCTGCTCGATCCACTGCTGCAGCTCTTCATTGCTCATACTTTCCATAGTGTTCTCTCCCAAGTCCTTTCCACGGGGATTAATATCTCTACTTGAATTGTAACTTGTGCATAGGCTAAACTGTCAAGAAGGAAGACAAGTACGGAGGGAGAATGATTATGCCGAAAATGCGGTATGTAATTTTGCAGCAACATCAAGAGCTTCAATTCGTGGAAATGCCAGAGGAATATGCTTATCAGCTCAGCGCGCTGAATTTGCGTCTCAATAAGGAGATCGACAAGCTGACTGCCGACAATGTGCCGGACCTGCCAAAGGCGATTGCGGAATGCGATTCCCTGGAACTGCTGCGCGAGGATTACTCGCTGCAATCCGGGCTTGATTATATCAATGTCCTGGAAAGTGCTTTTGCTTCGGTTCAGGAGAAGAAGGATTACCCGCTGATCTCCCTGCTGACCGAAATTCGTGCGCTTCAAGCACAATTGGAGCAGTGGTACGAAGAGGAAGAAGAAGGCGTGCATTAAGATAATTCTTTTGTAAAAAAACGACATCATTTGGCTTATAACGGTCACCTTTGGGCCCTTTCCCCCATATGCTAACCTACGAAGCATGCCAGGGGAGGGATTACCGTGCCGCAGTGGCTCTGTCACCAGATGATGAAGGCTTTTTACAAAAAAGACCGTCGTCAGATCAAACTGCTGAACGAATGCTGGTTCTTTTACCGCAATGCCGATGAATTTCCGGGCGAAGCCCGTTATTAGCTATTGTTCTACTCTTCAATGAAGCCTATAAGTGCTGATATCACAAAAAAGCGGTCGCCCGAGATCCTTACGGATTATCGGGGGCCGCTTTTTTTGCAGTAATACCGGGGCAAGGATGCCCTCATGTTATCAAATGAGCAAGGTCACCCGTTGCTAAAAGCTTCGCTGCGCGGGCCAAGAGCCCTGAAGCTTGCGAAGCAACACAATCTGCCCGGTATGATACGCATCATGCAGAATGAGGCTCATCACCTCTTCGCCAGGAGCATGCCCCGAGCCGCCCCAATCATAAGCACCCTCTTCCAGTGCCTCAATCACTTCCCGAAGCTGGGAGTGTATGCTTTTCAACTGTTGGACTGCCTTCTGCCATGCCTCTTCCCCAGACTCCGTAACTGTGAATGTATCATCGTTGCTCTCCAGCTCAGGCTGCTTCGGCAGCCCTTTCAGCTTGCGCAGCAAGCGATCCTTATAATACGTCAAATGGTTCACCGTCTCCCAGATCGAATTCCCTGCCTCACCTTGCGGCTTCCAGCTCGCTTGGGTACTGTTGACTCCATCAAGCGCATCGCTAAGCGGCGGAGACCAGTCTTCCACATCCATGGCATAATCCCAATTTTGCAGCAAAACATCACTGATCTTATTCTGCATGTTCTACCTCCAAATCGTAATATGTAACGACTTAAACTATGAAATAACAGTTACTGAAAGACTGTAGCATATTTTTATCGCCTCTTCAAGTAACTAGTAAAATTAGATTTTAACTGTTACACTATGAGTAACTCAAGATACGAACGGGAAAGAGGAATGCAACGTGTTGTGGAGGGATTTCATTAATAGCTACTGGCGGGATTGGCGGACCGGAGACCGCAGCAAGGATCGGGACATGCTGGAGGATTCGGAATGGGTCTCTGCATGGTTGCAGCAACATCGTCTAGAGACCGATGCTCTGCCAGATCAAGCCGAGACGGAACAATTAAAGCAGCTTCGGTCCCTCCTCTGGGCCGCTGTGCAAAATATTGTGCAAGAACAACCACGAGACCCAGCGCTACTGGAACAGTTGAACTACTACATGGCGCCCGGGCCTGTAACCAGAAGAGTTACTTGGAATGCAGAACATCAACGTTATGAGATGAACTTATTGCCACGTTACAAACACTGGGATCAGGTGATGGCGGAGATTGCAGCCTCTTTTGCCACAGCGTTATTTGAAAAAGAAACCTCGCGCTTTCGTATCTGCGAGAACGATGACTGCCTCTGGGTCTACTATGATGATACCCGCAACCGCTCCAAACGATACTGCGACGACAAAGCCTGCGGCAACCTTATGAAAGTGCGGCGCTTTCGTGCGCGGAAGAAGGCGGAGATTGAGGGGCAGAGTTCTGGGGAGGTTTCTAAGTAGAATGTAGGATAATATTCAAGAGGAAGTGTAGGGTAGAACAAAGATAAGACAACGTCGACTAGGCATTACTAATATCAAAGGACAATTCTCTAAGCGGGTAACTGTCACACCGTAGCCTAACATTGGCTTTATAAAGTGGTTTGTTGGAGTAAAAACTTTATTTAGATATTAACGGGATTTTCTCCTGTTATTTGCACGAATTGATTTACCATTCGCATAATAACGGTATTTTCTCCAGTTAAATTTCACTTGCAGGCCGTTCAAGGCAAAATGCTCAGAAATAACGGGTGTTTTTCCAGTTAATTCTGAGCATCAGCCGTTTTGAGGAGATTTAACAGGTGTTTTTCCCTTTATTTTTCCGGAGATATTGGTATCTCACACCCATCTGGTGAGCTATGGAATGAAATGATTCAGCTTATAGTATAGAATTTTGATTCGCACTCCCCGCATAGGGAGCGCCCCCAGCGACGCGTTTCCAGTTTGTCCACTGATGTCACCTCCGGGAAATTTCAATCCACTCTCCCGCGTAGGGAGCGACACCGTTGGGTTCAGTTCGCCGACAGCCAGTACATATTTCAATCCATGCTCCCGCGTAGGGAGCGACGCCTCGGCCCCTGTCTTGGAATACCGGAGCTTAATTTCAATCCACGCTCCCGCGTAGGGAGCGACTTCTTAATCTGCTCGTGCTGCGCCTTCTCATCGTTATTTCAATCCACGCTCCCGCGTAGGGAGCGACCGGACACGGACAACAACGTGCTTATCCTGGGAGACATTTCAATCCACGCTCCCGCGTAGGGAGCGACCAGCGGCAAGCCTACTTAAATGCTCTACTATTGAATTTCAATCCACGCTCCCGCGTAGGGAGCGACGTGGCGCGGCATTTGGGGATGTTTAAGGATAAGGTGATTTCAATCCACGCTCCCGCGTAGGGAGCGACAAGGAAGAGGATATTATATCAGTGATAACCTAAGATTTCAATCCACACTCCCGCGTAGGGAGCGACTAAACTGGCGCGGGTTATAGGGACCTTGTATAAATTTCAATCCACACTCCCGCGTAGGGAGCGACGTGATCTCCGCCAGACTCTCACATAAGCTTCTGGATTTCAATCCACACTCCCGCGTAGGGAGCGACGCCTGTATTGTGGTTATTTGATTACGCCTGCTTTAATTTCAATCCACACTCCCGCGTAGGGAGCGACAGCACGACCTGGACGCGCTCC
>NZ_JABWCS010000172.1 GCF_013359945.1 Paenibacillus agri
TTTCATGAAGTCGCCTCGTTTCCACTGTTTGTAGGGGTACAAACACTGTAACGAACGGGCGGCTTTTTTTCTACCTTTTTTTGGCTAATCAACAGGCCTACATTATTGTATCTTATTTTTCTATAAAGCATGCTGGAAGGGGTATTGTGGAAGATTTAAGGTACAATATTGCACTTAATCTCCATTTATCGGTAGCTGCAGAGGATTTAAGGTACAAAAATGCCGTTAATTACACTTGAATCCTTCGTATATAAGTAAACAAGGTTGATTCAGAATCAAATTTCAATTCACCTCTGGTTAAAACACAAAAAGCCGCAAATACGCGGCTATTAAGTGTGTTTGTTCAAGCTCATCTAATCCTAAGTGACAGCTTTATTAGCGATGTCCCTCACGTCTATGATTCTGACATTGGTACTGTATAATGCCGAATCACTGGTCACCTTGAACGATGGGTATGTCGGGTCCGCTTCCAGCTTCAACACATTGTCAAACAAGCTTTCCTGCTGCCTGTCGATCAGAAAAGTAAACGTGCTTACCGTAACCTTAATGTCTGTGTCAAGGGGCTGTTCAAGAATCCCGATGGCCAGCACCCCGTTGCACCCGCAATTTTCGGTATCATAAAAGAGCTTGAAAAAACCGGGGCGTTCCCCCAAACTTTGTGCTAATCTGTCTTCCGTGTAAGCATCTATTAGAATGATCACTTTTTGTCCCCCCATACAGGCATATGCCCTTATAGCTTACCGGTTAAAAATTGGGCCTCGCCTAGACCAAAACTCCAATCAGCACCTGTATTTTCGACGATATTTACCATCAAATCGCTTGGAGCGATGCCACACTCCACTTCTAGCCGCTTAGCGAGTAGGGAATAGAGCTTTTGTTTCTTCTCCTTTGGCCGGGCTTTGCTTACGATGGATAGAACAACTAAATTATTAGTACGGTTAAGTCCTAACCCCGTATCTTCAATAATCATATGCTCTTCTGGGTGTTCATGAACAATTTGATAACGATCCCGCTGGGGAACGTCGAATACCTCTACGACCACCGTATGAACAACATCTAAAAGCTTTTTCAGAGTTACTTTATCGCGCCCTTCAATTAGATCAAAACGAAGTAAAGGCATATCGGTTCTCTCCTTCTTTATTAGAAACTCTTGTGTATGCTAATTGCTTGCTCGATGGTTTGCTTAACGATTGTCTCTGCAGATTGTTCACTTACTAACCTAAGACCTTGCCCTGCCCACAGAGACATATACTCAGGGTCGTTCGCTTTTGCAGCTGCCTGGCGAATCTCCCTCGTCAATGTGTTTTGTACGGGATAGGCAGGGATTGTTCCGGAATACTGCCCCATGTCATTCATGAATTTTGTGCGAATACCTCTTGCTGCTTTTCCCGAGTATGCACATGTAATTTCAGTGGAGTCCTCATTGGATGAGAGGAGCTTTTGTTTGTACGCTTCATGGGCACCACTCTCCGGAGACGCCAGAAAGGCAGTACCCATCTGTACAGCGCCAGCCCCTAATGCGAGACTTGCAAGGAGTCCCCTCCCATCCATGATCCCCCCGGATGCGATGACGGGAACCGACACGTGATCAACAATCTGTGGAACAAGAGCCATGGTGCCGATCAGAGACCCGGAAACATTGTTTAAAAATGTGCCTCGGTGACCTCCTGCCTCATATCCCTGTGCCACAATTGCGTTTACACCAGCCATGTCTAATTGTCTGGCTTCCTCAACAGTTGTTGCAGTCCCTATTACGACAGTACCTTGCTGCTTCATAGCTTGAATGACTTCTTGTGCTGGTATGCCAAAAGTAAAACTAAACACCGGAACCTTCTCTTCACGCAATACTTGCACTTGCTCCTCAAAGTGTTCCTGAGATTCAAAAGACGGTGGGGTTTGCGCAATTCCATATCTGACATGGTATTTACTAAGATGATCCATCATTTGAAGTACTGCTTCTTCACTATCTTCCGGTTGCTCAGGCACAAACAAATTGACTCCAAAAGGCTTATCTGTGAGCTCTCTGATCTTGTGGATGGTACTTCGGAGCTGCTCCGGCGTTAAGTATCCCGCTCCTAGATTGCCCAAGGCTCCGGCATTTGAAACAGCTGCTACTAAGTCAGGAGTTGTGGGACCCCCTGCCATCGGCGCTTGGAATATTGGATACCGAATGTTAAGCGTACGTGTTAACTCCGTTTCAAACACCGATGAACGCCCCCATCTCCGTAAGAGGTATTAGTGTCGTATACAGCATACGATTCAAACTCTTCTTGTGACAAGTGTCCTGGGGCAGATTTAATGTGTTCCAATAGTCCTTGTCTCTGAATGAGCATGGCTGATTGAAACATCGACACCTGCACTCTGTAGGAGCCCCCTTCCTTAGCTCGACGCGAGAGTGCCACCATAGCACCGAACGTGCCAAGGAATCCAGTAAGAAAATCGCACAGATACACGGGCGTTAACTTGGGTTGACCAGCTTAAGAATCAAACAATGATCGTATTTGAGTCTGGGTGTTTTTATAGAGATACCTTTGAGAAGTGGTTACGATCTAAGGGGATTAGTCCATCAAAATTAATGGAACTCAACACTTTGGATGGATTGATTGGGTGTGTTAAAGCCGGGTTGGGTATTTCTCTGTTAACAAAATCTGCTGCAAAGCATCTTCATCAGGATGAAAATATTAAACAGTTCGCATTGCCAAATGAATACGCTAAGGTCTCGACAAAGTTCATTTACCATAAAGATATCGCTAAAACATGCGCATTCAGTGAATTTATTAGGGTTTTAGATCTTGTGGATGCAAAATAGATTGTCAGTTCTAGCTGCCTACGTAAAGATCAAATGGACGCTGAATGGATAATTTTAGGTGGACTTGTTCATCGATAAATGGTACATTATTTCGAGATAAACAGTACAGGCGTTCGCATTTCTTATATGTTATTTTGATCACGCGCAAGTCGGGACATACGTTTAGGCACATACTATTTATATTTGGGGAGGCCGTCGGAATGGTAAAGAATTCTGCATATCGAACAAACATAATAGGTGCTGGCGAGGTTGGTAGCGCCGTCACGGTTGAGATGGATAAGAATTCTATTCATAAAACAAATAGCATCTTTTGGGACACACAAGGAAATGACGTCATAGGAGCAACCGCACTCCCTTTCTATGGAGCATTTGTCTCAGAAGAGAAACTCCAGCTTTTTGGCGATGTTTCAGGGAAAACAATGCTGGAGATTGGCTGTGGAAGCGGTCATTCCTTGCAATATCTGGGGGAACGCGGAGCCTCTGAATTATGGGGTACAGATATCTCAGAACGACAAATCGAAAAAGCAGCGCAACATTTAGCGGCATCCGGTCTTTCAGCAAAATTTATCTGTTCTCCCATGGAAGAAGAATGTGGCATACCCGTGGATTATTTTGACTTTGTTTATTCTGTTTATGCCATAGGCTGGACCACCGATCTTGAGGGTACTTTTAGCCGGATTGCTTCTTATCTAAAAAAAGACGGTGTGTTTATTTTCAGCTGGTCTCACCCTATACATAAATGTGTTGCTGCAGAAAATGATATGCTTGCTTTTAAAAAATGCTATTTCGATGAATCTTGGTATTCGGTAGCTCTTGGTGAGGGTGAAATAACCTTATCGGACCGCAAACTATCAACCTATGTGAACGCGCTCTCAAAAGCGGGATTTGTTATAGAGGAAATGGTCGAGGAATCTGATGAAGATCTTTTGCAATCACATGACGAGAGCAGTGATTTTGCCAAAAAAGCAAAAATGCTCCCGGTAACTTTTGTGATCAAAGCAAAAAAACGATAATATCCGATAGTGCAATCATGAGATACGGAGAATGTATTCCGATTACCCTGTGCGTAAATAGAGCAATCGCCTTAAAGGCGACTGCTCTACTGATTTTTATTTATCTAACATCTGTTTCTTGAGTAGCATTATTTGTCCAACTTCCATACACTACCTCAAATTAATCTCCCGGATCTTTTCTAGCGCTACTTTCGGTTTACGGTCTTCGGTCAGCAGGCCGTTTACTTCATCCTGCACGTCCGTAATCTGAGTATAACAGTAGCCGGAAATAAACGGAATGGCTTTAATCGCTCTGGTTATACTGCCAAACCGCTCCAGGAAAGCTTCCTCGTTATCCACTTGATTGCCGTAACCCCAGCCCTGTTCGCTCTTGAAAGCAATTCCTCCAAATTCGCTGATGATAATCGGCTGGCCTTTATAACTGTAGCCTTGGGCGAACGCAAACTTCCACTCGTTGTACGTACCGCTATTACCGGTGATAGAGTCTTTATCCTTGTAAGTTTCGTACAAATCCTCACCCCGCTCCACGTAATCATGAAGGGTCAAAATATCAGAAACGGTGTGCTCCCATCCGTCATTGGTGATGACCGGACGATAAGGATCGATAGATTTGGTTAGATGATAAATGCCTTCCGTAAATTTTTGCTGCCGGACATCATGAATAATATTCTGAATGCCCCACGATTCGTTAAATGGCACCCAAGTGATAATGCAAGGATGATTGTACTGCTGCTGCACGACCTCTAACCATTCCTTAGTAAAACGTTCCACAGCCTCATCGTTATATTCATAAGCGGCTGCCATTTCGGACCAGACCAGCATACCTTTGACATCGCACCAGTATAGGAACCGGGCGTCTTCAATTTTCATATGCTTACGCAGACCATTGTAGCCCATCTCGGCGATCGCCTCGATATCTTCAATCAGCGCCTCTTCGGACGGAGGCGTCAGATGACTTTCGGTCCAGTAGCCCTGATCCAGAATCAATCTTTGGTAAAGGGGAATATTGTTCAGCAGGATTTGGCCGCCCTTGATCGAGATTTTGCGCATACCGAAATAAGAGCCCACCCGGTCGATCTCCCGTTCTCCTTCGTAAAGCACAAACTCCACGTCAAACAGATTCGGATTGCCCGGTGACCACAGGTTTTGCAGCCAAGGCCCGTTAATGCCGTTCATCATGCTGGTTTCCACTGTTAGCCAGTCTCTGTCCACCGAAAGGCTCAGCTTTCTTACCGTTTCCCCCTTAAATGTAATTTCCGTCTCCAGCCGGAGATCCTTTTTGTCTTTCGTACCCTGCATGCGAAAATCAAACCGGATCATTTGACGATCAATGTCCGGCGTCATTTTCACCATATCCAGGCGGGTTTCATGAACATGTTCGAGCCAGACGCTTTTCCAAATGCCTGTCGTTTGCACATAGAATGAGTCATGATTCCGGCCGGCCCAGCGCTGCTTGCCCCGGGGTTGCAGACAGCTGTCACTGTCTTCGACCTTCAGCACAATCTCATTTTCACCGCCTTGCCCCAGCAGATCGGTAATATCAAAGGAAAACCGGGCGTAGGCCCCTTCATGTTCCCCCGCAAAACTACCGTTAACCCAGCAGGTAGCTTTATAATCCACACCTTCAAAATGCAATATCGTCCGTTTCCCTTCCGCCTCAGGAGATAGCGTCAGTTGTCTGCGGTACCAGATCTGCGGATGGAATTTCTCCTCGCCGATCCCGCTCGCCCCTGTTTCATAGGTAAACGGAACGTTTATTTTTTGTGAGTCCGGAAAATGGTCCATCCAACGTTCTGCAACGCCGGCTTTGTTATCATCGAAGCTAAAATCCCACTCCCCGTTTAGATCCAGCCATAGGCTCCGTACAAATTGGGGTCGCGGGTAGTTTTTCATATAAAATTTCGTAGCTGCTGCAGTCACTTTAGCATCGATCCTCTCTCTTATCACTGAAGTATTATCTGTATGCCTTTCACAGATTACTATCTTGTTCAAAGAAAGAAAATGATTTATCCTATCTAAAGACTGATCTATTATCTTATTAAGGGGCGAAATCCATTGATGCTTTTAAAGAGGTGCGGATATAATGTAATCCATCCAGAGGGCTTTACCGTCGACCGCCCGGTCGGCTCAGGGGATTTCGTCTTTGTCTTCTTCCGGAGTAGAATGGAACTGAGGATTCAATCACAGGTTATGTTTGCTGAACCCAATACCTTTATTATTTTCAACAAAAACAGCCCGTATTTCTACCGTGATGCCGAACAACCGCTGGTCCATGACTGGTTCCATTTTGATATGGAGGCTGCAAATGCTTTTTTTGATAAGCTGAATCTCCCTCTGGATACCTTAATTAAAGCATATGACCCCTTCTATATTTCCAGAAAAGTGAATGAGATTCATTGGGAGAATCTGCAGAACGGAACCTTCCGCAATGAAATCATCGACTACACCATTCGCTCTCTGTTCATGAAGCTTAGCGATATTCGGAATCATGTGGAGCCTCACAACCAAATTAGTAAATACTATGATTCGTTCCTGAATTTGAGAAATGAAGTGTTCAGTTCTCCTTCTGTTTGGTATACCGTCGAATTTTTGGCAGATAAGATGAATATGAGCCGGTCTTATTTTCAGCATATGTACAAGCAAATCTTCGGCATATCGGTAATTAATGACATCATTCTTAACAGACTAGGACATGCCTCCTATTTACTGAAGAACACATCGTATACAATTAGCCATATTTCCGGCATTTGCGGTTATGAGAACGATGTACACTTTATGCGGCAATTCAAAAAGTTCGTAGGTCTAACCCCGAGTGAATTCAGAGGAAGGTCTGATGTTGGTCATTAATTCTACGTAGAATAAATACTTGGAAAAATAGTTACTTAAACCTTTTTCTTCATTATATAAAAGGATGTCACTTTGTTAGTACTAGTCATCATTTCAAATCCTGAGTTTTTCCTGTTGCCCCAATGGGCCGTGCTGCCTGTGACAGTAAACCAGCAACGTTTACCGCGATGAGTATAATCATTAGGGCACGAAGTAAACCAACAGACTCCCCTATGAGTCCTATTAAAGGTGGCCCGGCGAGTGATGCGAGATAACCAAGTGTCGATACTACACTCACTCTTGCGGCTACACCGCGTGGATCGTCTCCAGCTGCAGACATGCCTACCGGAAATCCGCATGCTGCGCCTATTCCCCAGAACACAACTCCAACAATGGCAAACTGATAGCTTTGGCCAAATATTACAATGAGTAGACCCATAATCGCTGAAATTGAAGAAAATCGCAGGATAGCAACTCTACCAAATCGATTAAGCAAGAAACCGCCGGTTATACGGAATATCGTCATAGCCGCTACAAATAGACTGTAAGCTATAGAGCCTAGGGCTGGTGTAACATTATACCCGTCCACCATAATTAGCGGGATCCAGTCGTTTGCCGAACCTTCAGCAAAAGCCATTCCTAGAACGATAATACCAATCAGAATGGTTCTTCGCTCTTTCCACACTGCCATTCGTTCCTTCGCACTCACTGGCGGTTCTGTAACATCAGCCCCTATTTCTTTCCCGGTACCTTCAGGGATGTGCCGACAGAAATAGAAAGCCAAAACTATAATAATTGCAATAGCAAAGCCCATGTGAATTGGCACTGAAATCCCCAACTTAATTGCACTGGCTCCGGCTAATGCACCCAATAACATGCCAAAGCTATATGCAGCATGAAAGCTGGTCAGAATGGATTGTTGTACAGCTCTTTCAATGGCTGTTCCCTCCACATTCATTGCGACTCCACATATTCCATGTCCGAATCCATATATCGCTAACCCCAGAAACACTGTGATACTACTATTTATCCATGACCCGCCTATGCCTACTGCAAATAGTCCAATACAACTGAGTGACAAACCTGATGCAATAATAAGGCGGCCGCCTTTATGAGCAACCAAATGACCTGCAGTCAACAAACCTATAAAAGAACCAACAGACAAGCCCAAAATAATCAAACCCATCTGTGATGTAGAAGCACCTAATGCATCGCGAATTGTTGGTGTGCGTGAAATCCATGAGGATATCGCAAAACCCGGCAATGCAAAAATAACGTATATCGCAATACGCCATAACTTAATTTGCTTAACAGTTAATTTATGATCCATAGCGTTCTCCTTCATTACCACATACATTCCCACTGATTACAGCTTCTATTCAAGAATATGACAATCCCCTAATATTTCCGGCTTATAGCGCATGCTATCTGCATCGGTAATTGAACGAATGACTTTACACGGAACACCTGCAGCAAACGAGTTTTCTGGAATATCGCGTGTTACAACGCTCCCTGCACCAATCACGCAGCCGTCACCGATCGTTACACCTCCACAAACCGTTACATTGGCAGAGAGCCATACATTGTTGCCGATCGTTACGGGCTTTGCGTAGCATAAGGATTTGATGTTCCCATGCTGATCAATCATCTGCTGACGCTCTGCGGCAATAAAGGGATGACTCGGGGTAACAATGGTTACATTGGGACCAAACATTGTATGATTCCCGATGGTAACCTTGGCATCATCCTGCACAGTAAGGTTATAATTGGCGAAGAAATGATCTCCGATCTCGGTATGGACTCCATAATGAAAAAAAATCGGACCTTGCATAAAGCAATGCTCTCCCTTACGAGCAAGCAATTGCTGAAGGATGGCTTCGCGTTCTTCAGTCTGCTCCTCAAACGTACTGCTATATTGTTGGCTAAGGTTGTGAGCACGCCGTTTGATCTTTTTTAGTTCAGGGTGACCCGGACTAAATAATAGGCCACGAAAAACTCTCTCTTCTTCCGTCATCGTTACAACCCCTCTGGTTTAGATTTGTTTTATCTTTGTATTCGATGAAATTATTAAATATTAAATAAATGTACTTTATAAAGTAAATACATAATGTTCGATCTCCACCATTTTGTCAAGGAAGGAATATAAAAAAACCTCGGAAATGTTATCCGAGGCCTTCAATTCCTTTTTACTATATGATTTTAAGCAAGTTGTACCAGCTTATGCCACCGTGCTTGGAATCAGAAAGTCCGTGGTTCACAAATCCTAACTTCTCGTAAAAAGGAACCAGTTCTTCTTTACACGTTAAAGTAATTCCCGATCGTTCATTCTCTATAGATATATACTCCATTTTATCAATTAAATGCTTCGCTAGCCCTTGATTTCTCGCTTGCCTGGATACTGCTAATCCTAATACACTTTGATAGCCTCCCTTCTTTGGATTTTCTTTTATTTTCGTAAAAAGATCATCTGTTATATAAGGCTGAGTAATAATAGGTCCATTAATATAACCCATGATCCGTCCTTCTTGTTCCGCAACAATAAACGTATCAGCGATTAATCCAATTCTCTCCACAAAAGCTTCTTTGCTGGCCGCTTCCTCTTTGGAAAAGCCTTCATTCTCAATGAACAGCAGCTGCTCCAAATCCTTAGGTTGAACATTCCGTAATGTAATCACTATTTTGAATCCCCATTTCGATCTGAACTGATTTAGAAACCGTTCTCTTACACAAGCTTTCGGTTAGTATAACAAATGTCGATAATCAGTTCCACAACAAGGCGGCGAACTGTCATAGCTTATTTCAATAGAAATGTAAAAAGGACTTACAGCATCCCACCGGAAAATCAAAAATCCCCTCATGTTTACAGGAAGCGTTCAAGATCACGCGATCTCTTCTGCCCTGTAAACCACGAGGGGATTTTTTTACTAATGTACTGGCTCTGCATGTTGCATCGCAAGCTTCATTCCATTATTTATTGAAAGTGACCTTCTCCGAACCGCCTTCAAGAATGATCGACGTTTGCCGCGGCTTCGTTTCTGCGATTTTGCGTCCGCCTCTGAAGGAATAAAGCACCCCGGACTGCTTGCGAATAGCTTCGTATTCATTCTCTGCTTCAAGAACGATGAAGTTGGCCGGCTTCCCTTCTTCAATGCCGTACACATCTTCGATCTGCAACGTTCTTGCGCTATTTTTCGTAATGAGATCGATTGAATTCACGATCTGATCGTAACCAAGCAATTGTGAAGCATGGATACCCATGTGCAGCACCTGAAGCATGTTGCCCGTGCCTAGCGGATACCATGGATCGAAAATATCATCATGACCGAAGCACACGTTCAAACCGGCTTCCTGCAATTCTTTGACACGGGTAAGTCCTCTTCTCTTCGGATATGTATCAAAGCGTCCTTGCAGATGGATGTTGACCAGCGGATTGGAGACGAAGTTCAGGTCCGCCATCTTCAACAATCTGAACAATTTGTACGTATATGCGTCATTGTAGGAGCCCATCGCTGTCGTGTGGCTTGCCGTCGTACGGGAGCCCAATCCGCGTTCGTAGGCTTCTTTGGCGACTACTTCTACGAAACGGGATTGTTCATCATCAATTTCATCGCAATGGATATCGATGAGACGGTCATATTTTTCAGCGAGATCAAATGCCACCTTCATGGAATCTACGCCGTATTCCCGCGTGAATTCGAAGTGCGGAATACCGCCGACCACATCAACGCCCATTTTTAGTGCCTCTTCCAGTAGTTCCGCGCCGTTCGGATAAGAGTGAATGCCCTCTTGCGGGAAAGCGACAAGCTGAATATCGACGAATGGTGCCATCTCTTCTTTCACTTCAAGCAGCGCTTTGACTGCGGTCAGACTTGGATCCGTAACGTCCACATGTGTCCGCACATGCTGGATGCCCTGCGCTATTTGCCATTTCAGCGCTGTTTTGGAACGCGTTTTAACATCTTCATGTGTCAGGAATGCCTTACGCTGTGACCAACGTTGGATGCCTTCGAACAGCGTTCCGCTCAAATTCCATTCCGGCTCGCCTGCTGTTAGCGTGGTATCCAAGTGAATATGAGGTTCAATGAACGGTGGCAGTACAAGAGAGCCGTTTACATCAATTACTTCCTCATTTGCAGTTGCTTCAAGCGTCTGCGTAATTTGTTCGAACTTTCCGTCCTTCACGACGATATTCCATAGACCTTCTTTACCCCGCAATTTCGCGTTCTGTATAATCATTTATTTTCCCCATTTCTTTGTTTTGTGTAGATTCTTTCGCAGGAATGATCAGCATCAATACGATGTAGGCGACCGCCGTACCGATCAGTGCGTTCAATGGCGTTACTCCAGGAGCCAGCTGGGCAAATGCAACACCGATAGCCCAAGCCACCATCGCTATCCAGTTTACCTTTTTGAAAGTCATCTCGGCAAATGGTGTGTAGTTTCTACGCTTCACGAAGAAGTAGTCTGCGATGATGATGGCCCCGATCGATGGTACCGCCGCGCCCAGCACATTCAGGAAACCTACGAAATTGTTGTACATCCACATAGCGAATACAGTACCCACGATGCCGTTAACGATTACGAAGAACTTTTTCGAAATTTTAGTGATGTTGGCAAAGCCCAGTCCGGAAGCGTAAAGCGCATTATCGTTGGTCGTCCAGATATTCAGCCCCAGAACGATGATCGCAGGAATGAGCAATCCTTGCAGGAACATGACCTCCGAGATTTCTGCCAGGTTATACGCCATTGCGCCGACTGCACCGAACAGGAACATGAGTGAATTCCCCAGGAAGAAGGCAATAACCGTTGCGGTAACCGCCTGCTTGGACGTCCGGGAAAACCGGGCAAAATCTGGCGTCAACGTACCGCCGCTAATGAATGAACCGATACAAATGGTTAATGCCGCTGCTGCAGTGAGACTTTGTGTAGGTGTGTAATCGAACAGTCCTTGCAGTCCACCGAGCGTGTCTGCGCCTTGGAACATGGAGTAACCGCCAAGAATCGCAATGGCCGGAACCGCAATGTAACCCAGAATAACGAGCGACTTCATGCCGAAGATAGCAGATGCTGTCATGGCGATACCGAACAGGAAGATCAACAGGTACACGTTCCAATCCATCGCTTTGGCGACCGGAATTGCGAACATGGCCACGCCGACACCAAACCATCCGACTTGTGTGAAGCCGAGCAGGAACGAAGGCAGGTACGACCCTTTCTCACCGAACGCATATTTTGCCAGCAAATGTGTGGACAGGCCTGTTTTGGCGGCAATATGCGCCAGTGCCCCCGTATAGATGCCGAGCACCAAATTACCCGCAAGCACGATGCCAATGAACTCCATGAACGTCAAGCTAACACCGAGCGTCCCCCCTGCCAGCATGCTTGCCGAGAAGAAAGTGAACCCTAGCATCACGGATAATGTCTTCCAAAAATGGTTTCTTTGCGTTTTCGGCACTGCTTGCCAGGAAAACTCTTGATCTTGTTTGCTCATCAGAATACCTCCAAGTTAAAGTGTTCTGATACCAAAAAAAGCAGAAAAAAGAGGCTACTCGTCAAGTCTCAAACTGACAAGTAGCCTCTTTTTTACATCATAACCCGCGCGAAGACACAGAGCAGCCCCTGACGGAATATGCCCTGATTCACGCGTGATTATAAAAATCCGCTGCCCTTGCCAGCCTCTCTGGACTGAATTAAAGGTACCAGTATTCAATTAGACTCTATTATTCTGGAAAAACTTGATGTTGTCAATGTCATTATTAACCAATGGTTATTATCCTGAGTTGTTCGCAAGCTTCAATTCTTGTTCCACATAATACAAATCCCCTCCGTTTTTCAGTTGTGAGCTCATTTAATTATGAGTTCATTTACGCTGAAAAACGTGAGGGTAGAATGCTATCTTCTTATTTTTGCTCCAGAAAAATTACTGTTTAGAATACAATTCTTCCATGAAAGCCCCTGCACTATCAATTCCTTCTCTTGCCTCTTCCAGGAAAGAGTGACAGAAAATCCAGTTATGAATCATAGCCGGCCACGATCTGAAACGGATATCGACGCCCGCCAATGCTGCACGTGTCACAAAAGTTAAGGACTCGCTTAACATAACTTCAGCTTCTCCGACCATGACGTAGATTGGGGGCAATCCCCTCAAATCGCCGTGAATCGGCGAGGCATACGGAACTGTCGGTGAGACACCATTTAAATAATTATCAGCTAATTGTTGAATGGCTGCCTTGGTATTAATCGGGTCTACTCCCTCTCTGGTGGTATACGTCTCCCCGGTTAGTCCTAAATCAATCCATGGGGAGATCATGATCCCACCTGCCGGCAATGGTGTTTGGGTATCACGAATGTACATTAAAAGCGCTGCCGTAAGGTTCCCCCCTGCTGATTCACCGGCAATAATGATATTTTGGGGATAATATCCTTGGTCCAGTAACCAACTGTAAGCTTTCATCGCATCTTCAATCGGAGCAGGGAAAGGATGTTCGGGGGCCAGACGATAATTTATAGCCAATGTACGAGCCTTGGCCACTCTCCCGATTTCGCTGGATTCACTCCGATGTGAATTGATACTTCCCATCATATACCCGCCGCCATGCAAATATAATAGCACACGTTCTTCGCAGGACTCAGGGGAAAATTGCCATTCGCCTTGCATTCCATCAATGTCTACCTCTTCTGTTATCAAATCACTTGCTACCGGCAGTGAGCCCCACATCTGTTCTTCTGTAATTTTACGAACCTCATCTACGGACGCTGAATAACTTGGCAGATTATCTTTAAATAGACGATGTGCTCTTAATAATGACTCTTTCATATAACATTACCCCTATCTGAATTTTAGTATATTGATACTTGGTTGATACAAGTTTATTATAATAATGAATTTGAATAATTTGCATAGCGTAACCGATGAATTATAGCCAATTCGCTAAGGAATACTTTGAATTATAGGTACTTCACTTTTAGTTTAAAAGGAGCTAGTTGTAATGGATCAAATAGACAAGCAAATTCTGTTTTATCTTCAGGAACAGGGAAGAATTTCGATGACAGAGCTCGGCAAATATGTGGGCCTATCCCAGCCTGCGGTATCGGAGCGAGTTAGACGAATGGAGGAAAAAGGGGTTATTGAGGGTTATCGGACAGTCCTTTCACCTGAGAAAATAGGCAAAAACGCTGCGGCATACATGCTTTTACGAACTAGAGACTGTTCTGCGTTTCTTGATTTCGCCCGTACATCCCCTTATATAAAAGAGTGTCATCGGATCAGTGGTGATTACAATTATTTATTAAAAGTCGTGACTGACTCTACGTCTTCCATTGAAGAGTTTGGTAAACAGTGTGATAAGTATGGAACTTATACCATTCAGATCATTATGTCGTCACCGATCGAGCATCTGCCTCTCATCTATTCACTTGAAGAAGTTGCAGAATCGGAATGAGTTTCGTATGAAGGTTTAGTATCTCCCGTCTATATAACAAAAAAAAGGCAGGATCTGGGGATACCCTTAACCTGTCTTTTTGCATGTTCTCTGCTTTCTTTTTCTATTGTGCTAAAGCTTCCAAGTCTGGTTGCAATTTGTTTCGCAGAACATACAACATGAAGGCACCAACAAGGAATGCTACAGCATCCGAAATAACAAGCGACCAGATCACACCGTGAAATCCGCTCATTTGATTGGCGATATAGAGCACTGGAATCAGGGTAAGTCCTTGAATTATAGACATAATAAACGCGGCGGTTCCTTGCGCAGTGGCCTGGAAGATCCCTGTGAACAACGACGTCATTCCTGTAATGAACAAGGATAAGAACGTCACGTGCAGAATGTAGCTGCCCATTTCAATTAATAGCGGGTCATTGGTAAACAAACCGATTAAGTGGTCGGAAATCAGATAGACGATGATGCCGAACACGACAGCCAACGCCACTATCGTTTTAATCGTAAATCCAATGGTATGCTTCATACGTAATTTGTTCGCTGCAAAAGTGAAGGCAATGAGCGGCACGACACCCTCACATAATCCCATCAGAATAAACTCAGGAAATTGCAATAAACGTGATGAAATACCGAAGGCTGCTACGGCCTGATCCCCATATTCAATAAGATAATGGTTAAAGATGAGTGACATTGCTCCCATAAAGACACTCATGATAAAAATGGGAATTCCGATTTTGAGTACATTGCTGAGAATCTCCTTGGTAGCCTTGAACCATTTTACCGAGAGGGTAAAGAATTGGCTCTTATATCTGATATGGAAAGCGTAGAATGCACTCGCAACCAAGTTAGAAATGACTGTAGCAGACGCAACGCCGATCACATCCCAATGGAACACGAAGATCACTAATGCATCGAGGAAAATATTCACGACGACACTGAGAATCATACCGACCATTGATGTGATGGCTGCTCCCTCTGAACGTATGATATTCTCCAGCGTGAAGAATAATACGATGAATGGTGAACCGATTAACATGATCGTGACATAGTCCTTCGTAAATCCAAAGGAGTCAGGTGTTGCTCCCAGGCTATGAACGATTGGTTCAATTAACGGGAAGCCGGCAGCCATCAAGATTATACCTAGAATCAAGCTGCTGTAAAAAGCGAATGAAGACACATGCTTTACATCCTCATATCGCTTCTCTCCCAGCAAACGGGAGATGAATGTACCGCTACCGACGCCAATCAAGTTGCCTAGCGCCATAATGATCGCGAATAACGGTAAGGTTAGCGCCAGTGCGGTTAACATGGCAGTATTGCCGAGTGTACCAAGGAAGTAGGCATTCAAGATAGAGTATATAACACTCATTGATGTGCCTAGCATCATCGGTATAGCGAAGTGAGCGACGGCTTTAGCGACCGGGGCTTTTTCAAAGTAATGGAGGTTTTCTGCATCCATAGGGTTCACCACTATCTTTATTTATTTTGAACTTGGTGGAAATGTTCTGCTTACTTATCCTCCGGGTCTTGTGAGTTATCAGTCGAAGCATTTCTATCGTCTCTGGAGGGCCAGCCGAATCCGCGCATGTCGTTACCGCGTCCATCCCGTCCAAACCCGGGGAATCTTCCGCCAAAGCGCTCGTCCCCAGAATTTCTCCACTCTCTGCCCATCTGTTCGCGCATGGCCATTAATCGATCAAATTCCTCTGTTCCCATACGCTCCCGCGCAGCTTTCATCCATATCGCCATGATGTCACGTTCTTCTTCGGTTCCAAGCTCCTCCTCTAAGGCGGCTATGACGCGGGTGAGATATTCCCCGAAAGTAACCTGCTCTTCTGATGACAGACCAGAAAAGATGTTGCCACCGTCTATCTCCTGCTCTTCTTCCTTTTGTCCTTT
The DNA here is from genome assembly GCF_013359945.1 of Paenibacillus agri. Lineage (GTDB taxonomy): Bacteria > Bacillota > Bacilli > Paenibacillales > Paenibacillaceae > Paenibacillus_AQ > Paenibacillus_AQ agri. The sequence goes on from NZ_JABWCS010000172.1 coordinate 15,987, forward strand.
TTCCGTCAAGTAAATCAAAATAATACGTTTGTCTGTTTCTGAAGGTCTACGTGTGATATATTCCGCTTTCTCCAATTTTGCAAGTAGCTCATTGAGGGATGATACGCGGATGTCCAGCATATAGGACAAATCCTTTGTGCTGATCCCGTCTTTCATCCGGAGAAACGCCAGGATCCTGCCTTGCCCGCGTGATGTGTCTGCCATAGGACCAACAGCGGCGTGGGTTTTAAATTGTTTCCTTTGCAGCAGCCATTGCAGTTTCGCAAGTTTTTCATACAGTTCAGTACTCATGTCCATAATGAATCCTCCTCGATTGGGTTGGTTTATTTTATTTACGGTACCTGTTAATCAATGTAACGGTACCTGTTGATTCGTATTGTAACGGTACCTGTTGAACTTGTCAAAGCTTTTCTTACAGGTACCGTTAATATGTTGATCTAATCTAAGGGCGGACACTTCGCGGCATGGGAGCAGCCAGAGCTGTTCACTGAAGAACTTCGCGTTTCATTCAAGTCGTTACGGTAGCCGTGTCCAGTGGAATTTGCCTGTAAACTACCTTCAATGTATTAAGAAGAGCAGCCGGATATGGCTGCTCTTCTTTATTAAGTACGCCCAGCATGGGCGTCATCTCTAGGGTGAAAGTCCCGAGCGGGGGCTGGCAAGCGCCTACCGTTAGCCAAAGGCAAGGGTGTCCACCGTGAGGTGGAATCTGAAGGAAGCCGGAGGC
>NZ_JABWCS010000173.1 GCF_013359945.1 Paenibacillus agri
CCAGAGCATCCCCCGCGTCTAGCCCCTTTTTAGCACAACTGGTAACCCAAGAGTATCCCCCGCGTCAGGCCCCCTTTATAGCACAACTAGTTACCCCAGAGTATCGCCGCGCATAACTGGTTACCCAAGAGTATTCCCGCGTCTAACCCCTTTATAGCACAACTAGTTACCCCAGAGTATCGCCGCGTCTAGCCCCTTTTTAGCACAACTAGTTACCCAAGAGTATCCCCCGTGCCAGGCCCCTTTATAGCACAACTAGTTACCCTAGAGCAACGCCCCGAGTCAAGCCCCTTTATAGCACAACTGGTTACCCCAGAGTATCCCCCGAGACAGTCCCCTTTTAGCACAGCCTGCTCCCCCTTGGTGCTCCCTCCAGCCGCCATTCAACTCTTCTTCAAATGCCGCACTTACCCGTAACCCGCGGAATCGTGAAGGCATACAATACGTTGTTGTAATGGCTTTTTAAATTATCCTGTCCACCCAGTAGCAGCCAAAGTTGTCATGCCTCTCTATTTGAAGCATATACATGAGGGGAGTAACATTTTGGGCTTATGCTCTGGGCTTGTCTCAGGGTTAGATTATGCCAAGAAGGAGGACATTTCCCGTGTTTGACCAGTCCCACGGCTTGCGGTTTGATATTTATGAACGGATTCACCTGCCGGCAGAGCTGCCTGGAATAGCAGAACTGGAAGAGGTTGAGCTGCTTCCGGACATCCAGGTAATTCAGCGGGAGGACCGGGCTGAGCTATACGGCCAACTGCTGCTTACCGGTCTTTACCGGAGTGAAGACGATGTGACACAGCGTCTGGACCATGCGATTCCCGTTGAAATTACAGTTCCGCTGACACGGATCAGCTCGCTGGAAGACATAGGGGTGGAGATTGAGAACTTCGATATCGATCTGCTCACGATGCGTACGGTGAATATTACAGGTGTATTGTCGCTGCGGGGCATCGAAGGCACGGAAGCTGTGCCGGCCTGGCAGGAAGAAGAGTACACAGTAGCTTATTCCTCCTCTGCTGAGCAGAGACCGGTCCAGGTGTCTGCCGAGAACCCGCCCGAAGGGGATGCACTGTACGAGAATTCGATCTGGACCTTTGGCGAAGGTGCAGCCGAGGAGACTTCGATAGAGGAGCGGGAGAATACTGTAGCGTCAGCGGAAAATCTGGCGTTTACCGGTGCTGAGCCTGTGGCTTTCGCAGCATCGCCCGAACCTGTTGATGCTGAGGCACCTGCCGTTCATTCACAGGGCAAAGCACAGGAACCCCGGGTATTCACACATAGTTTGGAGTCGACAACAAATCTGCAGTCTGGCAGTCCCCAGTTCGCTGAAACTCAATTCACTGAAGCTCAATTTACTGAGGCTCAGTTCACCGAAGCCCAGTTCACTGAAGCTCAGTTCACTGAGGCCCAGTCAGCTGGAGCACCGTCCGCACCTGCAGATAACTGGCTTAATTCCGAGCATTGGAATCGCGAGGAGACCGGACAGCCCGCGACCGAGCATCTTTCCCCGGAAGTGGAGAACAATGCTGCCGCTGTCAGCGAATCTAATTCGGAGGTAGCAAAAGAGCCATCACTGGCTGCTGTACATTCCTCTGAACAAGCAGAGGCCAATCTGGAGAAGACGGCGGCCCCCGAGGCGCAGCCTGTTCCAATAGCAGATTCGGTGTCCCACGAAAGTGAGGCTTCCCCTGAGGAGAAACAGGATCTCAAGGTTGCGCTAGGCAGCAAGAAGGAAGAAGCCACGAAGGAAAAAGAACATCTTACGTTCTCTTCGTTGCTAAGCTCCAGCAAGAGCCGCAAGGAGCAGGAGGCTCTTCAGGCTGAGGAGTCGGTTTCAGAGGATGCTGCTGTACCTGAGGTCGGCAATGATACGGAGTGGAAAAGCCGGTTCATCAGTTCTTCGAACAGCAGTAACCTGTTCCGTAAAGTCCGGCTATGCATTGTACAGCGGGAAGAGACGCTTGATACGATTGCCGAGAAGTACCAGCTCAGCGCCCGTGAACTGGGCCTCTATAACCGGCTTAGCGGACAGAGCGTTGAAGAAGGTCAAGTTTTGTATATTCCGTAATAAACGCTGCACTTACCCAGGTTGACTATGTTTGACTCTAAATGTATTATGGAGTAAGCACTATTTAGTCAAAGACTGGGAACGGGAAGAGTAGGCGGTAAGCCCTTCAGAGAGCGGAATTGCAAGTGCTGTGAAATTCCGCAGGATCCAGCCCCCGAAGTCGCCCCGGAGTCGCCCCTCTGAGCTTGTCTTTCATTCTGTGGAATCCAGGTTAGGAAGTGGCCGGTAGCAGCCGTTATCTGTACGAGGTGTCGCACTGGGTTTCTGGCCTACTTTAGGGTCAAGAAGCGGAGTTTTATTTTTCCATTGGTGCGAAACAAAGGTGGTACCGCGAAAGAATGGCCTTTCGTCCTTTGAGACGAGGGGCTTTTTTTGTTTTTTTTGCAATCTAAATCAGGTATAGCTGTAATCAAACGATGTTAATGGAGGGTATAGAAATGGCTGAACACAATAACAATTCATCCGAGGAGCTGTCGGGCCAGCAGGATTCAGCGGCAGAGAACGCAGCCCAGGATTCCAAGAACGGTATGCCGACAACATATGATCCCAAGGCAGCGGAGGATAAGTGGTATCGCTACTGGATAGAAAATGAGTTTTTTAAGGCTGGATTGCGCCCGGAAGCAGAACCCTACAGTATTGTCATCCCCCCGCCGAATGTAACGGGCATGCTGCATATTGGCCATACGCTGGTTAATACGCTACAGGATATCCTTATCCGCACGAAAAGAATGCAGGGTTACGATACACTGTGGCTACCCGGAACAGACCATGCCGGTATCGCCACTCAGACGAGAGTGGAGCAGAAACTGCGCGAGCAGGGGATTAGCCGTTATGATCTCGGGCGTGAGAAGTTTTTGGAGCAAGTGTGGGAATGGAAAGAACAATATGCTGAAGTCATTCATGAGCAGTGGGCAAAAATGGGGCTGTCGCTCGATTATTCCCGCGAACGTTTTACGCTGGATGAGGGCATGTCCCATGCGGTGCGCCACGTCTTCGTGAAGCTTTATGAGAAGGGCCTGATCTATAGAGGCAAGCGGATTATTAACTGGGACCCGGCTGCCCGTACAGCGCTGTCTGATATCGAAGTAGAGTACAAGGAAGTTAACGGCCATTTGTACCACCTCCGTTATCCACTTAAGGATGGCAGTGGTTATATTACAGTAGCTACCACCCGTCCAGAGACGATGCTGGGCGATACAGCGGTAGCGGTGCATCCAGAGGATGAGCGTTACACAGATATGATCGGGAAGACGCTGATTCTTCCAATTATTGGACGCGAGATTCCGGTTATTGCTGATGAGTATGTTGACAAAGAGTTCGGTAGCGGCGCGGTGAAAATTACACCGGCCCATGATCCGAACGACTTCGAAGTAGGACTACGCCACGATCTGCCACAGATCAACGTGATGGACGAGAGCGGCACCATGAACGCTGAGGCGGGTCCATATCAAGGCCAGGATCGTAGCGATGCCCGCAAGGCAATTACGGCTGATCTCAAGGAGCAGGGTGTCCTTGTATCCATCGAAGATCATGTGCATCAGGTGGGTCACAGCGAGCGTTCAGGCGCCGTGATTGAGCCGTATCTGTCCACCCAATGGTTTGTAAAAATGCAGCCTCTGGCAGAGGAAGCGATCAACGCGCAGAAGGATGGAACAGGCGTTAACTTTGTACCTGAGCGCTTTGAGAAGACCTACATGAACTGGATCGAAAATGTTCGCGATTGGTGTATTTCTCGTCAGCTCTGGTGGGGACATAGAATTCCAGCCTGGTATTCCGAATCTACTGGCGAAGTATTCGTAGCCATGAGCGAGGAGGAAGCGCAAGCAGCAAGCGGCCTGAATGACCTGAAGCAGGATGAGGACGTACTGGATACCTGGTTCAGCTCGAATCTGTGGCCGTTCGCCACACTCGGCTGGCCGGATGAGACGAGTAGCGATCTGGCTCGTTATTTCCCGAACAATGTGCTCGTTACCGGCTATGACATTATCTACTTCTGGGTAGCGCGGATGATTTTCTCCTCTCAGGAATTCACTGGTAAGAAGCCGTTCAAGGATGTGTTGATTCACGGACTTGTACGTGATGCCGAAGGACGCAAAATGTCCAAATCGCTTGGTAACGGTATCGATCCACTTGAGGTTATTGAGAAGTACGGCGCGGATGCATTACGCTACATGATCTCCACAGGTATTACTGCTGGACAGGATCTGCGCTTCCGTATAGAGAAGGTAGAGCAAGCGCGTAATTTCGCCAACAAGATCTGGAATGCGTCGCGCTTTGCACTGATGAATCTGGAGGGTGTTTCCTTCGAGGATATCGACATTACAGGTGATTTGAGCACAGCAGATCATTGGATTCTACACCGTCTGAACGAAACTTCTCGCGAAATTACGCGTCTAATTGACGCGTACGAATACGGCGAGACGGGCCGTGTGCTTTACAATTTCATCTGGGACGATCTCTGCGACTGGTATATCGAGTTCGCCAAATTGAATCTGTACGGCACGAATGAAGCCGCCAAATCGAAGACGCAATCGGTTCTGGCTTATACGCTTGATCGTACCCTGCGTCTGATTCATCCGTTCATGCCGTTCATCTCGGAAGAGATCTGGCAGCATCTGCCGCATGAAGGAGAGACGATCACTCTTGCAGCTTGGCCGGAATATGAACAGGCACTGGAGAACGCCGAAGCTGTTGCGGAGATGAATATCCTGATGGATATTATCCGCGCTGTCCGTAATATCCGGGCGGAAGTGAACGTGCCGATGAGCAAGAAAGTTGACCTCATCATTAAAGCCGGAAATGAAGACATTCTGGGCATCATCCAGCGCAATGACAATTACATCAGCCGCTTCTGTAACACCTCCTCGTTCGCAGCCGGCCTGAATCCGGTAACCGAGGGTAAGGTGATGTCGGCTGTAGTTACTGGCGCTGAGCTGCTGCTGCCGCTGTCCGGGCTGATTGATATTGATCAGGAAATTGCCCGATTGGAAAAAGAAGTTCAGACGCTAAACAGCGAAGTTGAACGTGTGGAGAAGAAGCTGAGCAACCAAGGCTTCGTAGCCAAGGCTCCAGCAAAAGTCATCGAAGAGGAACGGGCGAAACAGGCCGATTATTCCGCCAAACGGGAAAAGGTTCTTGCCCGCATCGCAGAGCTGAGAGGATAAACGACATGGAAGACATGATCCGGGGCGGAGGCACCGCCCCTCTTGGAACATATAGAGAAGCTGTGGACTGGATTAACGGCCTGATTCCATTCGGTATTCGCCCAGGAATGGAGCGGATACTAGCGATGATGGAAAAGCTGGGCAATCCGCACCGCAAGCTTAAGTTTATTCATGTAGCGGGAACGAACGGCAAAGGTTCGACCTGCGCTTTTTTGACAAGCACCTTGCTACAAAGTGGTTATTCCGTTGGGACATTCACTTCACCGTATATAACGAAATTTACGAACCGGTTTCAATATAACGGGGAGGACATTTCGGAGGAGACTTTGACAGCAGTAGCGAATACCCTGCATCCGTTGGTGGAAGAGATCGCAGCAAGCGAGCTTGGTTCGCCTACCATGTTCGAGGTAGCCACAGCACTAGCGATTGTCTACTATGCGGAGCATGCCTATCCCGACGTTGTCGTATGGGAGACGGGGCTTGGGGGAAGGCTGGATGTAACGAACATCGTTACCCCTATCGTCTCGATCATCACCAACGTGGGCTTCGATCATACGGATGTCCTTGGAGATACCCTGGAGCAGATTGCCACAGAGAAGGCCGGAATCATCAAGCCCGGCGTCCCTGTGGTTAGCTGTGTGACTCAGCCGGAAGCAGTAGCGGTGCTCAAGAAAAAGGCGGCGGAATGCCGCTCCAAACTCTACCTTGCCGGAGAAGACTTCAGCTATGAAGTCACCGGAATCCGTGAGGGTCTGCAGACCTTTATGTTCAAAGGTCCTTTCCGATCGATTGAGATTGGCATCGGCTTGAAGGGTGAGCATCAATGCAGCAATGCTGCCGGGGCCATGATGGCTCTGGAATCCTTGCGGCAGTATATGGCGTTCATGCTGGATGATGAAGATGTGCAGGAAGGCTTCCGCCGCACTTTCTGGGCCGGAAGACTGGAAGAAGTATCTCCAAGGATTGTGCTGGACGGCGCCCATAATCCGGAGGGGGCGGAAACGCTCGCCAAGAGCCTCCCGCAGTTCTATAAATACGATAAATTAAATTTGCTTATGGGTATGCTGGCAAATAAGCATCATGAATCGTATTTCAAGCATATACTGCCTATAGTGGATACGCTCATCCTGACCGAACCGGATTTCCGGAAGAAAATGGACGCGGAAGACCTGCGGGCGATTGCAGAGAGCTTGCGGGAGAAATATGCCAAAGAAAATTTGGTGATTATAGTAGAACGTGATTGGGACAAAGCGCTGCAATTGCTGAAGTCGACTACAACTCAGGAAGACCTGGCAGTAGTCTCCGGCACGCTGTATTTAATATCTGATGTGCGCGGTGCGATTTTGCAGCAACCCGATTCTGAAAAAGGCTGGTGACGAACTGTTGGATACTACTGAACGTGTGCATTTTATAGGGATCGGCGGCTACGGTATGAGCGCGATTGCCCGAGTAATGCTAGAAATGGGATATACGGTGACGGGCTCTGATGTCGCGTCGCAAGAATTAACGGATAAATTGATTGCTAAAGGCGCGAAGGTCTATATTGGACATACCGCTGAGCAGGTAAAGGGCGCGGATTTGGTCGTCTACTCTACCGCTTTGTCCAACGACAATGTGGAATGGGTCGAGGCGGAACGGCTGAAGATTCCGGTTCTGCACCGCTCGCAGATGCTGGGCCGGCTGCTGAATGAACGGAAAGGCGTCGCTGTTGCTGGCGCCCATGGTAAGACCACAACCTCATCCATGATCGCTCTGGTTATGGAAGAATGCGGTGTGGACCCTACGTATATCATCGGTGGGGAAATTATGAATATCGGTACGAATGCCAAGGCCGGACAAGGGGAGTATGTCGTTGCAGAAGCGGATGAGAGTGATGGCTCGTTCCTGCAGTACCACCCTTGGCTGGGCATTGTGACGAATATCGAAGCCGACCACCTGGAGAATTACGGCGGGGACTTTGGCCGCCTGAAGGCTGCTTACGTGCAATTTATGAACCAACTACGTGAAGATGGCACTGCTATCGTATGCTCGGATGACGAGAATGTTATCTCTTTGTTGCCTGAAGTGAAGGGCAATGTAACAACTTACGGTATTCATTCACCGACCGCAGACTACATTGCAACTGACATTGTGCTGGGCGACAGACAGGTGTCCTTCACGATGAACGGCTATGGCGAGGTGCTGGGCCGGATTGAATTGTCCGTACCTGGACAGCACAACCTGTACAATGCGATGGCTACGGTTATCACTTGTCTCAAAGCAGGGATTCCGTTCGAGGATATTGCCAAGGCCATTGTTAATTTCCATGGTGCCAAGCGCCGCTTCCAGGTTCTCGGTGAAGTGGATGATATCCTTGTCATCGATGACTATGCACATCACCCGACTGAGATTCAGGCGACCATCAGTGCTGCCAAGGCAACTGGCAAGCGGATCATTGCCGTATTCCAGCCGCAGCGGTATACTCGCACCTTCTTCTTGCTGGATGCCTTCAGCAGAGCTTTCAGTGAAGCGGATGAGGTTATTATTACCGACATCTACTCCCCGGCTGGGGAGAAGCAGATCGAAGGCGTAACCTCAGCGAAGCTGGTAGAGCTGATCAAGCAGAACAGCAATGCGGGCGCACGTCATCTGCCGACCAAGGAGGATGTTGTGGCCGATTTGCAAGACCGGATTGCGTCAGGCGACCTTGTGATTACGATGGGCGCAGGCGATATCTGGAAAGTGGGTTACACGCTGGCGGATCAATTGAAGAAACGCTAACATCAGGCAGAGCCCAACCAGGGAATCAGGGATTTACGTTTGAACTACACCCCTTAAAGGTTACCCGGGATAACAATTGTTATTCCGTTACCTTTAAGGGGTGTTTTTTGTAGTTAGAGAATTATTTGAAATTAGAAGTGAACAAGCATTGTTTTTTTGCCGATAAAGCCTTAGGATACATCTTGGAATTGATAAATGAGTGACTTTCTCGTACATGGTGGTGGCTAATGAGCTTTCAGATTGAGATAGAAAGTATGATCACTGCATTCATTTTCGGTAATTTATTCACTATTCTTCTTGCAACCTCTTATCAGTTTCGTTCTCCCAGAGATTCTGCTTCCCGCCTGTTTACCTTCTCCAAATGGTTGCAGCTCGGTTACTGGAGCTCACTGCTGATCTGGGATGATCTCCCCCATGGCTTCATCATACCAATCAGCAATGGCCTGATGCTCTGCGGAGGTTGTCTGGAAATGCTGGCCTTGCTCAAAATGCTAGGGTTGCTCGGGGACAAGGTGAAGATATATTACGCTGTATTTATCGTTGGCAGTGTACTGAGCTATGCCATTGTCGCTTTGTTTTTTAACCAATCTGGTCTGCGCATCGCGACGGCCTCATTGTGGGTCATGTTATTCATTCTCTATCCGGCTCGGCTCTTGACAGCTGACAAATACGCCTCGCCACTGCAAAAAATGATGGGATCACTATTCTATGTCTATGCCATCATTTTAGGAGTAAGGGCAGTGGTTGCTCTTGAAGAGCCGAGGATGACTGTGTTCAGCGGCAATCTATCTCAGGAATTATATTACATCGGCCTGTATTTACTGATGATTTTATACAATGCTGGTTTTTATCTGCTGTCGAATGAGCAATCCCATGAGAGGTTGAAACGTATTGCAGCCTATGACGAGCTTACCGGAATTCTGAGCCGCCGGGCCTTTATGAGTGAGACCAGGGTGAAGCTGGATCTAGCTGCGAAAAGACAAGCATGGGTCTCTTTTCTCCTGCTGGATATTGATCATTTTAAACAAGTGAATGACAGCTGGGGGCATACTATAGGGGACAAGGTACTCCAAAGCTTTGCATATACCACACAAGACAAGCTGGATTTGGGCGATTTGTTCGGCAGACTCGGCGGCGAAGAATTCGCTATTTTGCTCGAGGGGGCGAATGAAGAAGAAAGTAGCCGCAAGGCGGAGAATATCCGGCTCGCCATAATGAACTCCACCTATCCGGAGCATTCACTGCAATATACTGTTAGTATTGGCGTTATTACCATTCGGCCTCAGGGCAACTCTGATTTGGACAAACTTTACACAATCTCCGATACGGCGCTGTATCAGGCAAAGCAGAACGGGAGAAACCAGGTGGTTCGCGCTAAATGGACCTGAGAATTCCAATGGATATGAAGGATTATCGAGCTTGTTAACGCATAGGGGGGTGAAATTATCAACATCAACTTTAATCTGAATACACTTTTGTTCTGCCTGATGCTCGGGAATCTGTTTACAGTGCTGCTCATCTTGGCCTATCGGTCCCGTTATCACAAGGATATGACCTATTCCATATTTATTGGTGGCAAAGGTCTGCAATTGGCACTGCTGATCGTGTTGATGCTGAGAGATTTCATTCCCTCCGAATGGATAATTCCTCTTGTGGCCTTACTCGGCATCAGTAGTGGAATAGTGGAAGCCCTGGCCCTGTTGTTGCTTCTGGATGCCTCCAGTCATGCGCTCCAGAAACGTTACTGTACATGGGGAGGGGGTGCCGCCGTTCTTCTGTTGCTTCTCCATGTAGCCTTTGGGCAGGAACGTGTCCTTTTGGCGGGACCGGCTGTGATCAGTGCAATTGCACTACTGTACCCAACTTACAGACTGGCAGTGAAGAGTAAGGATTCCCCTTTACAAAAAATGATGGGTCTGCTGTACAGCATAGCTATTGCCGCTCTTGGCTGCGGTGCTTTTACCATTCTATACCCTGAAAATTTGTTGAGCGCGCAAGCGGAACAAGGCCTGCAGATGTTCTTTCGAATGGGAATTTATTTGCTGATGTTCCTGGGAACGGCCGGCTTTATGCTGCTCTCGAGGGAACAGTCTTACGCTGAACTGGAACGGGTAGCGAGCTATGACGAGCTAACGGGTATTCTTAACCGCAGATCGTTTGCCTTGCGCGCTCGCAGGCTGATCGCTACGGCAGCGAAGGAAGTCACGCCGTTTTCGTTCCTGCTGCTAGATATTGACCATTTCAAGAGTGTGAATGATACATACGGGCATGACACCGGGGACAAGGTGTTGAAGGATTTTGCTGCCAAAATAGTACAACAGCTTAGGAATGAGGATCTCTTCGGCCGGTTCGGCGGGGAGGAGTTCGCTGTGTTTCTTGGGCAGGCGGACGAAGCGGCAAGCGATGAAATTGCCGAACGGCTGCGGACTTCCGTGTCGGGGGCGGTGATCAATGGTATCCAGTTCGATTATTCCGTCAGCATTGGGATCATCACCGTGCAATCAAGTGAGCGGATCTCGCTCAATGCGTTGTATAAGCTGACCGATAGCGCGCTTTATCAAGCAAAACAAAACGGCCGCAATCGTGTGGTGCGCAGCCAAGACAACAGCTCTCATCTGGACTAAGGCAGATGGGGGCTGTTTTGTGCATCTCTCTGTAAAAAGTGGAGGTGTTGTAATATTATCTGGGACAAATTATATAGCCTCTCTCTAAATCTTGATAAAAATAATTCTTTTATCCTATAAATCGACACCCTTTTCGCGAAAGATGAGTTACTATAGATATGCATCTAAAGTTTCATATCATAAGTAGGATGCCTTTTATCCTGCTTTTTTGTGCGCGAATAGCTTGGGGAGAATTATTTCTATAGAGCAACAAGGAGTCGAAATTCATGCGTAAGAGATTATTATTCCTGTCCGCCCGTACTCATAGTCAGGAAGATGGCGAAGGCTGGATCAGGACGAGAAGTATTCTTGAGATGTTACTGGAGAAATATGATGTTGATCTGCTGTTGTATGGTAATTATCATACGGCTGATCTACCGGAAGCTGCGGGCTCACTAACGGTTCATCAGGTCAAGATGACGGGCCCTTTACGTGGGAAGAAGCTGGGGTCGCTATATACGCCGGGAAGACGGTTCTATCCGGGAAATATGAGTAAAGAAATGAAGCTCGCCATCGCCGAGCTTTGCCATATGAATTCATACAGTCATGCCTTCTTGTCCTATAACTTGCCTGGAAGTTATCTGGATATACTAAACCGGGTGCAGCCTGGGATTACTTTGATCATGGATGCCTTCCAGCCACGGACTGGACGTACTTATCTAAAGACGGGCAGAAAGAGAATCTTTATTAAGCCCTATGACCATCTGAATGCTGCGCGGTTACGCAAGGACATGCAGCGGACGATGAACAAGACGGCGCTGCTGCTGGCTGCTTCAGAATGGGATGCTCTTTCGTTCAAAGCGGTATCCTTCGAGGATGCTGGCAAGGTACAGGTGCTCCCCTCGTTTATCAATCTTGATAAATATGAGAAAGCGGAGCCAGTGGGTAAAGTGGACGGGGTTGTTCTTCACTGGAATATGAGTACCCCGCAGGGGAAACGTGCTGCACTGCTCTTTCAGCAGAATATTCTCCCGGCAGTTCGTGAGAAGGTACCCGGATCTAAATTCTATATCACCAGCAATCTACTGGAACCTGAAATTTTGGAGTCGCTTAAGGAAGAAAAGAATGTATTCATTGCAGCCTCTGCCGAAGAGGCGATTCATTACATACGTCAATCCAAGGTTTTGTTTGCCCCTTTGCTTGAAGGGATAGAGGCCCGTCCAGAAATTCTGGAGTCATGGGCGTTAAAAACACCTGTTGTCACGACGTTTCGTGGATCGGAGACCCTAATCTGCGAACATAAACAGAATATCCTGACTGCAAAGACCATCGAGGAGATCGCACAAAGTATTGTAACCCTGCTGCAGGATCAGGAGCTGGGTGCCATTATCGCTGACCGGGCATTTCAGACCCTGCTGAAGCATTACGAATTCACGGACATCAAGCAGAAAGTACTTAGCCTTGTCTAAGAATGGGCTGACGTATAAATAAAACAACCCGCACAGAAAGGCAAGAGTCTTGCCGTCTGTTGCGGGTTGTTTGTATAGCTGGGATTACAGCAGATTGCGGCGCAGTTCTTCCGCCGATTTCGGCGAGAGATGTCCCAGTGGGATATCGAACACGGTTTTAGCTCCGCTTTGGCCTTCGTTGCTTAGGCGGACAGCGGCTCTAGCATAAGCTACGAGAACGCTGGCTGTGAATTCAGGATTGCTTTCCAGCTTGAGGCCGAACTCAACAATTTGTTTTGTGCCTTCGCCGGTAACACCACTGCGAATGACAAATCCGCCATGTGGAATTCCGCTGTGTTGTGCGGCCAGCTCTTCCTCCGTGATGAAGGTAACTGTAGTATCATAGTCGGCAAAATAGTTAGGCATGTTGACGATTTCGGCACGGATCGCTTCGCGGTCTGCACCTTCCTCTGCTACAACATAACATTCTCTAAGATGCTTCTCGCGTGTAGTCAGTTCCGGTGTTTCTCCGGAACGGATGGCATCGATAACTTCTTGGACAGGAACGGTATATTGTACGCCGGCTTTGACGCCTTGTACCCGGCGGATCGCATCGGAGTGGCCTTGGCTGACGCCTTTGCCCCAGAAGGTATATTCCTTGCCCTCAGGCAGAATGGATTCGGCCAGCAGGCGGTTCATTGAGAAGAGGCCTGGGTCCCAGCCAGTAGAGATTACGCTGAGTGTGCCGCCTTGCTTAGCTGCGGCATCTACGGTAGCAAAGAATTCAGGAATTTTGGCATGTGTATCGAAGCTGTCCACTGTATTGAACAGGCTCGCGATCGCAGGTGTCTGTTCCGGCAGATCGGTAGCAGAGCCACCACATAGAATCATGACATCAACTTTACCTTTATACTGCTCAACGGCCGAAATATGCTCGAATTTCACACCGGCTTCACCGGCTTCCACTTGTCCGGGTTCCCGGCGAGTGAAAATTGCTACGAGTTCGATATCCGCGCTTTGGGCAATCGCCTTGCGCACACCTTTTCCAAGATTGCCATAGCCTACGATTGCTGCTTTGATTGACTGTTGCAGAAGAAGCCCTCCTAATGTGATAGAAAATGTAAGATTAACCCCTAGAATGTTGACTATCGGGATCAAGATTTAAGCTTGTGCCCTCAACGTAACACACGGTGTTATTTTAACATAATATGCGAAGAGAGCGTACACGTAAAGGGGACAAGCTTGTATTTTTCAAATGGTAAGAGGCCTTCAGAATAGAGGTAAATTCTAAAAATATAGCATATCTCCCTATCTTCTATCATATCTTCTGATATAGAACAGATAAGGTGAGGTGCGGGCAGTGAATAACGGGAGAATGACATTCCGGTTCGATGTTGATAAGGACAAGCCGTGGCCGAAGGAAGAAGAACGCCGCTCCGGTAGCAATGTCGGGACGGCTCAGGAATATAAGACTGAACCGCTGAAGCAGGAGGACGATTTTCTGGACCACGGTTGGGTGTTCGAGCCGGAATCGCTCACCATACGTGAAACCGTGTCCCAGCCTACTTACGGCTATTCATCAGGCATGAAGGACCAACGCTGGCAGGATGTAGAGAAGATAGAGGAGGATGGTGGCATATTGCCGAGGCGGCAGACATTCTTTCATGGTAATACGCCTCCTGACCTGTGGGATTCCCGCCGTCCTCCGCTCCCTATTGTCGAAGAAGAGGAAGAAGAGGAATGGCGTTCGCGCAAAATTCCAACCCAGCCCGGATACGACCCTGTTCCGGAACACTATGAATACAATGGTGAAAAGGAGATTGGCGGGTACGGTGGTGCTTATCATACTCGCCGTCCCTCATATTGGTGGAAATTTGCGCTCTCCGTCGCCGGAGCGTTAGGAACGGGACTGCTACTAGGTTACACTGCTCTTTCCTTCTTCGGCGGGGGTGGCCCGGGTGCTGGCGGTAATGCACCTGTCACTGGCCAAGCTGCCGTACAGAATCCGAACAGTGGCAAGGCTGTGGATCCTGCTGGCGCAGGAACTTCGGGGCTGCCCTTAGCGGAGAATGGAAATCCCAGTGTGAACACGATTCCCGTGCACATTACGCCACAGAGCTACTACTTACTCCAGTATGGCGTCTTCAGCTCACCGGACGGTGCTTCCCAAGCCCGGAAGGAACTGCTTGGCGCTGGTCTTGCCGCAGGGATGGACCCGGATGACGGCAACCGGGTATATGCGGGTCTGTCGCCGGACAGGGAACAGGCCAAGCTGCTTAGCGGCGGCTTGAAGAATCAGGGCATTGAGCTGTATGTACGGGAAGTCACCCTGCCGGCTGCAGAGCGGCTGGCCTATGCCGGGAACGCCGAGACAGTGGAAGGCTACTTCACAGCCAGCGACAAATTGCTGGGGGAACTTAGCAGTCTGTCTGCTGCACTGCTTAGCACGGGACTGGGCGATACGGCAGGAGCTGCCGTTGTCAGCGATCTTCATCTCCAATGGAAGGAGGCCGCCAAGGGGCTGGCGCAGTCGCTTCCGCCGGAGACACAGGCCCTCTTCGCCTCGCTTGAGAAGTCGATGAACCAGGGTATCTCAGCGCTCGCTGAGTATAATAAGAGCAAAGCTAGCGGACTGTTATGGGAAGTACAAGGCTCGATGATGGACTTTCTAACCGGTCAGAAAAAACTGTTGGCCGCCATGGGGGCCAGTTCCTCTTAACCTATAAATCCTTTCTATTGGACAATTGCTAATAGAGAGGATTTTTTGCATACTAGGGAATGAGGATTTAGAGTTTGTATTGAAATCTGTTTCACCGTATAATAATTAGGATGTAAAAAAATGGTGAGGGAAGACGGACATGAAGAAGAAAAATGTAGGAATACTGCTGTTATTTCTAATTCTGGGCTGGCTGACTGGTGCTTGGATTGCCAAGCTGCTGGAACCTGTAAAGGCGCTATCTTTTCTTACGAAATCGACGGTGCTAAAATGGTCGCCGCAAGCCGATTTTGACATCATTAGCTACGACATCACTATTCAATTTAAACTTTGCATATTAAGTCTCGTTGGAATCATAATAGCTGTCTGGCTGTACCGCAGGCGGTGAATTTTCGTACCATCAACGATTTACAAAACTATTGCAAGAAGGTCTGGGGATCACACTAATGAAATCCATGGTGGGATTATCGTCCCGGATGTACAGCGGCAGCGCCGACGATGAGTCGTAGGCGTGAGCCGCTTTTTTGTTGCTCAGAATCTGCTCAGAATTTGCTCAGAACGGTGTGCTATGGTTAAAAAGTTCCGGAAGAAATAGGGAAAAAAGAACTATTTTCGACAGAAAGGGTGTGGAGTTGTCGACTGGGGATTTCGTATTTAGCAAAATACAAAGTCGTGTGAACAAGGAATATTTAACTTAAGCAATAGGTTTGAATTGACTCATGCTGTTGCTTTAAAGGGAAGAGAGGGTTGAAGTATTATGGAACGAACGTTTAAAAAATTTATATCGTATGTCCTGTTATCGGTGTTGTTCTTTGGTATAATCACCCCCGCTTTGCCAGCAGGAGCTGCTCCAGCGGCTACAACGAAGTGGGTAACGTTCAAATATGATGATTTTTCCGACACCAATATTAGTAGTGTATTATCTCTAAACGGCAAAAGTGCTGTTGTATCCGATACAGGTGCCAATCCTAAACGCATCCTTCGTTTAAACTCAGCAGTAGATGGTCGTACCGGATTCAGCTCTGGGGGTTCATACGGTACTGTATTCAGCAAGCAGAAAATTTATAGTCAAAATAGTTTTTCCTTCAGTACCTATTTTTCTTTTCGGTTTACCGAGCAAGGATTTGCCAGCGGATTTAATGCTCCAGTGAATAATCCTTCGGGAATTACTGGTGCTGACGGGATTACTTTTACTGTTCAAACCATGCAGAGCAATGCCGGTACACCCGGCGGCGGAATTGGATATAGCGGAATTACTCCGAGCTTTGCAGTTAAGTTCGATACTTACAGGAATGTGGAACTAGGTGATCCGAGCGATAGCTATATCGGGCTTGGCGTAAACGGTAATATAAATAATATACTTCCGACCTACAACTTACTTCCGATTGGATACAAGTTAAAGGACGGTTCAGTCTATCACGCTTGGGTAGACTATGATGGCTCTACGAAGAATGTGAAAGTGTACATTAATAAGGGTTCTAATAATAGAAACACGGCAATAAAGGCACTAGATGTGAATAGCGTCGATCTGGGGACGATTTTTAGGAACCAGGATGCTGTTTTTGCTGGGTTTACGGCTTCGACTGGTGGAGCTTGGGAGAATCACGATATCTTGAATTGGTATTTTACCAATAATGTTGATCCGATTGATACGGCTGATCCTAATACAAAATACCAGCAAGCACCTATTTCCGTTACAATGGCAACTGCTGCTAATAGCAAGCCAGGCAAAACACAATTGACAGTGACGGCGAAGGATTCAAGTGGTAATCCAGTAGGAAACGTTCCTATTACGATTAAAGCGAATAGTGGAACCATTGAAGATCTTAACGGACAACCGATTACACCTGTACCAGCAGTAATAAGTGCGAATGCTAATGGCCAGGCACAGGTGCTACTGAATATGGGCTCTACACCTAACACGAATCCTGGTAGCGTAACGGCAATTGTCGAGGGGGGAGCATACAGTGTTCAGGATATTCCAGCTTCTCCTATAAACTTGACGAAAAGCGATATAACTAATACAGGGGCTACGTTAACTTGGAGCGCTGTGACGGGTGCAACTTCGTATCAGTTATTTGATAACGGAACGCTGCTTACTACCGTGAATAACACGAGTTATGCTGTGACAGGTCTGGCTGCAGGAACAAATCATACTTACACGGTAACGGCCGTGAAGAACAATGTACAATCAGCACCTTCAGCATCCGTTATTGTCGATATTCCAGGACCTGCGCCAACGCTGCCAGCATCGCCATTGCCGGGAACTGGTCCGAATACGACGAAGGTAACGGCAAGCGCAGGAGCGGGCAATCATCTCGTGACGAAAGTGTCCTCGACCCTGATTCCTACACCAAACGTAGGGGATGCAGCACCAACAGGAGCGGGAGTAACAAATCCGTATACGGCTGGTGCA
>NZ_JABWCS010000174.1 GCF_013359945.1 Paenibacillus agri
ATTCGATAATGAAGTAGAATTTTTCATGAAGTCGCCTCGTTTCCACTGTTTGTAGGGGTACAAACACTGTAACGAACGGGCGGCTTTTTTTCTACCTTTTTTTGGCTAATCAACAGGCCTAACAAAATTGCTCTTATTTGAATCTTTAGCTCTCTGGGCGCCTTAACACAATACGACACGCCTCCTCTCCAGCCTCACACTTGAAAATCAGAGCGGAATATCCCATGTTACCTTGCACTATGGTTAACCAAACGTAACACATTAGGCTGCTGACCATTACCGGCAGCAAAACGTAAACCATCAAAAAGCAAACCAAAAAGCAACAAACCAAATAAATTCCAAACCAAATAAAAACCAAACCAAAAAGCAGCAAGCCCCCTCTTCCCAAGGGGGCTTGCTACCTCTCCAATGCCCACAGCCCGGGCATTTAGGTGCCGAAGCGCTGGCGGTAGCCGCACTTCCGGCACAGTTCCTCCACGGCTTCCCTGCGGGAGAAGCCGTAGAACAGATTGTTGGCGCGCTCGCCTTCAACAATCTCAGAGAATGGAGTCTCGTGCAAATTGCCGAGATTGATTACCCCTTCACCGTCGAGACAGCAAGGAACGACGGTGCCATCCACCAGCACAGCGGCCTGAGACCGCAGCGCATGACAGAAGCCCTTGCCGTCATCCTCCGGCTCGTGGAGGGCGGGCCACCTGAACTCGTGATCCTGGTTCAGGTAGATGCGCGGCGCGACTTTGACGCCGCTACCGGGCATGACCTTCTCTTCGATTTTGAAATCGAGCCCGAAGGCCTCCTCAAGCAGTGCCAGTGTCTCCCGGTTACGCTCACGCGCGAGATTTGTCATGTTATCCTCGGTCAGATTCCACAACCGGAAGGAGATCAGTACCCCTTGCTCAGCTGCCTGCTTGGCAAATGCAATAATCTCCGACACATAGCCCTCGCGGTTCTCCGAGCCTTCATGCCCGTCGAAGCTGTGCAGCGAGAAGTTCATCTGCCGCAGTGCAGGTTTGCCCAGAATTTTCGGTCCGGCTTTATGAATCAGCGTTCCATTAGTCGTAATATTGACCTTGAATCCTTTGGTATCCGCGATATCCAGCAGTTCTGCGACACGGGGGTGCAGTAGCGGCTCACCTTTGACATGCAGATAAATATGATTAGTATGCGGCTTGATCTCGTCGAGAATCTTGCTGAACGTGTCCGGCTTCATGAAATTCTTCGTCCGGGCCGTTGGCGGACAAAAGCTGCAGGCGAGGTTGCAGACACTTGTGATCTCAATATATACCTTCTTAAATGTCTTCAAGCCTGGCCCTCCATTTCATTCATAGATCTGAGGCATACCGGAGTCCGATCTGTGCTCTGGCTTCCTCCATAATTTCAGCCACAGCCAGCGAATTGGCATGACTGTTGATACTGCTCTCCCGCTCACCGTTCTTGAGCAGTTGGATGAACTCCTCAACTTCATAATACATGGATTCAAACACCTGCGGCTGGGTCAATTCCTCTACCGTTCCGTCGCGGTAATGAACTTTCACCTGATAAGGCTGGTTTATTTTATCAATAACCATCGTGCCGTTCTCACCTTGAATCTCAGCGGGAAGATAAGAATCAGCAATCTTCGAATGCATTACGACAGCATCCATATCATCATAACGCAAAACGATACTTCCTTCCCCATCCACACCTGAAGACAGCAGCACACCCACTGCCTGCACAGACTCCGGTTTACCGAACAATGCTACCATCGGATACAAACAGTAGATGCCCAGATCCATAAGAGATCCATTGGAATAGATAGGATTGAATGCGTTCAATACCGTCCCTTGACGGAAAGCGTCATATCTCGACGAGTATTGACAATAGCTTGCAAAATAACGGCGGATACGCCCAAGTTTATACAAATTATCCTTAACAATTTTAAAGTTCGGCATAAAGGTCGATTTCATCGCCTCCATGAACAGCACGTTGTTAGTGCGCGCCGCCTCGATAATCGCCCGGAGCTCTGCACTGTTGGAAGCAGCCGGCTTCTCGCACAGGACGTGCTTACCGTGATTGAGACAGATGACCGCCTGCTCCGCATGCATGGAATTGGGACTAGCAATGTACACCGCATCCACTTCTTTGCTGGAGACCATGTCCTCCAAATCGGTGTAAATCGTGGCTCCCGCATATTTGGCGGCGAAGGCCTGGCCTTTCTCCTGCGTACGAGAATACACCGCTGTCAGAAGAAATTCCTCATTCTCCAAGCCGGCCTGAACAAAGCGGTCTGTAATCCAGTTGGTCCCTATGACCCCAAATCGAATTGTCATGATGTGATCCCGTCCTTTTTTAATCTACTGACTCTATATGCTATTTTCTCACTCCATGATAGGTCTGTCTACTTTTCCGGACATTTTTACGACAAATTTTACGCTTATTTGACCTTCAATTCACACAGTACGTGCCGCCGCACGAAAGAATGGACTCCGCATCCACTGATACGAAGCCCATTCTGAGTTTTACTCTAATTCATTTTATTCGTAAAAGGCCTGAAGCTCACGGATGATAACTTCCTTGTCATGCTCTACCACCGTTTGATGCTGTGGCATTTCGAAAAGCGCAGCGATAGGTGCCGGGAACTCCTGCTTGATGGCGATCAGTTGAATCGCTTCATCGAACTTCGCTGGATGCGCCGTCGCAAAAGTAATGGTAGTCTCTCCATTCCCGCTAAACGCCTCATATGCCGCAATACCACAAGCCGTGTGCGGATCGAGCAGATAATCATACTCCTGCTTGTATTTGCCAATGGTATCAAGACACTGCTGATTCTTCGCGCCAAGCGCATCAAAGTCGGATTGCACCTGAGCCAAAAGCTCACCGTCTACCGTGATTTTGCCTTCACTTTGCAGCTTGGACATATAACCGGACAGTTTCTCTGCATCCTCACCTAACAGATAATACAGATAGCGCTCGAAATTGCTCGCCACTTGAATATCCATGGAAGGGCTGTAGGTGCTCTTGAAGTTCCCCGGTTTGTACTCCCCGGTATTCACAAAACGCTCCAGAATGTTATTCTCATTCGTTGCGATAATTAACTTGTTGATCGGCAAGCCCATTTGCTTCGCCAGGTACCCGGAGAAAATATTCCCGAAGTTGCCGGACGGCACGCTGATATTGATCTTCTTCTCGGCACTGCCTTCCACTTGCAGATAAGCATAGAAGTAATATACGGTCTGTGCCAGAATGCGCACAAAGTTAATGGAGTTGATTGCCCGCAGGTGATAACGGCCCTTGAAGTCCAGATCAGCGAACAAATCCTTGATAACTTTCTGGCAATCGTCGAAGTTGCCATGTACGGACAAATTCAGCACATTGCTGTCATCCACTGTCGTCATTTGCAGCTCTTGAACCTTGCTTACTTTGCCGTGCGGGTGCAGGATGCAAATCTTGATGCCTTCCTTACCACGTACGCCTTGGATCGCCGCCGCACCGGTATCGCCCGAAGTGGCTCCAAGAATATGGATAATCTCGCCGCGTTTGCGGGAGATATAGGAATACAGCTCACCCATGAATTGCAGTGCAACATCCTTGAACGCAAAGGTAGGACCGTGGAACAGCTCCAGCACATACAGGGAATCATTCACCTGATGCAGCGGAGTTACCTCCGGCGAACGGAAAGTAGAATAGCTGGTGGCTACCAGTTCTTTTAAATCCTCATATGGGATCTCGTCGTTCGTGTAAAGGGAAAAAATCTTCAGGAACAGCTCCTGATAGCTGAGGCTTCTCCATTCCTCCAGCGTAGCCGCGGATACGGCCGGAATCTGCTCGGGAACCATAAGTCCTCCGTCGTCCGCAAGTCCCATCAAGACTGTATCAATAAAGCCCTTAGGCTCCACATGGCCTCTTGTGCTTATATACTTCATGTTCATCCTCCTGAACCCCTGTTTATTTACCCTATATAGTAACACGTTTACGCGCTAAAGTCCGTTATTTTTGTATTGTAATTGTTGAAAATAGACTTAGCATCACCTTTAGCGGAATGCCTTGTTCTGAAGTTCCTTCCAGACCGTCTTGTTGCTGTACTGCCGCTCGGTACTAACATCCTTGCCGAACCAGTCTGGCGCCTGAAAGCTTTCTGCTTCCTCAAGGGAATCAAATTCAACCTCCAGCACCGCCAGCTCCAGCTGGGTGTACACATCAATCTCTACCGTAACCCCGTTCCAGAGGGCGGTAATACGCTCCTTAACCAGCGGGATCGCCCGTACAGCTTCAACCATCTGAGTGTACAAACCTTCTGAAATGCGGTATTCAATCTCTTCACGCTGAATGCCTTTACCATCCTTGAACGTATGGGTGTAAAACACCTCTCCCGTGTCCAAATCCGAAATCTTGCGCACTCGCAGCTCCTGACCTCCGTCAATCGCCAGATATGTCTGGTCGATGCTATGCCGGGTCACAATCTTCAGTTCTCCTTGCTCTATTCGTTGCTCCGGGTATTCCGGTAGCAGAAACTTACGTTCAATCTCCTGGCCCATGGTGTCTCTCTCCTTCTTGTCTTTAGCTACTTCTATATTATTAATCATCATAGGGGCGGGGCATACGCAAGTCAATCCGCAGAAGTGCATCAATAAAAATACCTGCATGGTTCAGCAGATTTCCCGTTGCCCCTCTTTTTTTGTTAGAATAGAAGGGTCGGCGCGTAGATTACAGCGTCAGTCAAGGAAACGGAGGCAAGTACCTGTGGATTATATTATTCTGGACATCGAATTCAACGGCCGCAAGTTTGCAAGCGAGCATCCTATGGAGGTCATTGAGATTGGAGCTGTCCGGCTAGACTCTTCATTGCAGTATAAGGATGAATTCTCATCCCTGATTAAACCTATATATTTCTCCACCCTTAACTCTTTCATCAAGAAAAAAACAGGCATTCCTCAAGAGGATATTGACGTTGCAGCCCGTTTCCCCAAGGTCATCACCGCGTTCAGGGAGTGGCTTGACCAAAGCACGGACGGCGTACTGCTGCTTACCTGGGGCGGCGAGGATATGAAGCGGATCATTCAGGATATCCGTATGCACAAAATGGACGATGCCTACTGGATGGCCGCCACCTATTTTGATCTTCTGAAAGGCGTGCTCCGCGCCCGCGGCTTAAGCAATGACATCAGCGTTGAGGGCGCAATGGCACTCCTGGAGCTGGAGGCTACCGGGTCTGCACACCGGGCGCTGGATGATGCCCGGATGACGTCGGAGATTTTCCGTGCTATATTCAGCGAATTGGACTTGGAACGGGCACAGCATTACGTAGACACCTTCTCCAACGCAAGGGAGCGCAAGACCGTCAAGATTGCCATCAAGGCAATGACCTCACAAAAGGTCGTCCCGACCTGGGAGCTGGTGGAGGAGCATTACTTCTCCGACAAGAATACCCTTGCCGATCCCCGCAAGCTGGCGGAGCTGAAGGCATTTTTCGAAGCACAAGTAGGGAACACTAAGAAGTAGTTCCTTCTGGTATTCTATTTTTCTGGTCATCTGATTAAGCAACCAACAATAAGAACAGCGGCAGTTTCCTTACAGTGATTCCATTCGGTGATCCTGCGGGATAATGCCGCTGTTTTGCATTCTCCCTTATGATTCAGGCTATGAATGATTCATGCCATCAATCATTTCCTCGTTCGTAAATTGCCCTGCGAAAAACCGTTTGACATTGCCGTTACGTCAAGGTGTACATTAAATTTAAGCTTAAGCTGACGAAATACAAAGGGTGTTCGAAGCGGCCGCTGGACAGCCAAATGAGCAACGTTTTGGAGGGATTAATACGGAATACACAGTGCAAAAGCTGGGGACACTCGCCGGAATCAGTACAAGAACGTTGCGGTATTACGATGAGTTCGGAATTCTGAAGCCGGCCAGAATCAATTCTTCCGGATACCGCATATATGGTCAGGCCGAGGTGGACCGGCTGCAGCAGATTCTTTTTTACCGGGAGCTCGGCCTAAGCCTTGACCGGATTAAAGAGCTGGTGACAGCACCGTCCTTCGACGGGGCCAGAGCACTGCAGGAACACCGCGACAAGCTGCTGCAAAAAAGAGAACAGCTGGACCTGTTAATCGAAAGTGTCGAGAAGACTCTGGCGCAAACGGAGGGGAGAATAAGGATGAGTAACGAAGAAAAATTCGCAGGCTTCAAGCAAAAGCTGATTGAGGACAACGAGCAGACCTACGGGCAGGAAGCGCGTGCGAAATATGGTGATGAGGCCATTGACCGTTCCAACCGGAAGCTGAAAGGTATGAGCGAAGAACAATACGCTGCCATTCAGCAGCTGGAAAAAGAAATGTTTGAGGTATTGGAAGAGGCTATGGAGCAGGGTGACCCAGCCAGTCCATCCGCTCAGAAAGCAGCCGATCTCCACCGCCAGTGGCTCTACTTCTACTGGGACACCTACTCGAAGGAAGCCCATGCCGGAGTGGCACAAATGTATGTGGATGATGAACGCTTCACCGCCTACTATGACAAGCACCGGCCTGGGTTGGCCTCCTTCCTGCGGGATGCCGTTCACATCTACACAGGCACAGAGCAAGTGTAGTCATAGACTTCGCACTGAACACCAAGAGCGGCACCTGAATATCCCGGTGCCGTTCTTTTTGCTGCTTAGCCTGCGTCTCTCTGTTATCGTCTGGGCCTACCAGCCTTTGTATACAAAGCAAAGCCTGCATATCCCAACTTATCAGAGCCCGTTCCTAGATACGGGTGGCTCCTCATGCATCCTTACGGAGACAACCACCAGAAACTCCGATGCAGCAGATTCGGCGTTTGGCGCAGCTCCACTGGCCCGTAATCTACGCCCCGGGTTAGCTATGCAGGTACGTGGTGGGCGAAACTCTCAACTTCATAAGACCATACCCACATGCGAGCGGGACTCCATGCACTCTGGTACCCATCAGCCAGCGGCATATTCACGTGTCGCCTAAAGACTGCGATGCAACCTAATATGGGCGTCTTATTAAGAACTTAGGCAGGAACATCCATTTACCGCCTACAAGCTCCGATGCAGCAGGTTCAACGTATCGCGCAGCTCCGCGACCGCGATCTGCCCCGGAGCCGATGGCTTGCGGGCCGCACCGAAGGTTACGGCGGAGCCGAACACTTCGCCCGCCAGACGGCTAATCACGCCTGCCCCAGCCATCGACATCGTAATGATAGGCCGGTCAGCGTACTCCGACTTCATCTCGTGGGTAGCTTCCAGCAGGGTCAGCACATCGGCTGGCGATTGCGGCATCACCGCAATCTTAGGCAGATCTCCTCCGAGCGCCTGAGCTTTACGAAGGCGGGAGATGATCTCCGATTTTGGCGGTGTGGCGTGAAAATCATGATTAGAGAGGATCACAAACACTCCATGGGCGTGTGCTGCTTCTACAAGCGCCGTTACGTCATCTTCCTCGTTAAATAACTCGACATCAATGATATCGGCTAGTCCACTTGCTGCAACTGCCGCGTTAAGGTTCACATACGCTTCCCGGCTGATCTCCTTCTCGCCGCCTTCCCGTGCACTACGGAAGGTGAAGATCAGCGGCAGCTCAGGGATAACCGATCGTATGGCCTGCAGCGCTTCCTGAACGGCTGCGCTATCCTCGACCCCCTCATAAAAATCCACACGCCACTCCGCCAGATCCGGGGCCAGCAGCTTTAGCGCCTCAGCCTCCTGCTTTAGCTCGTCCACCGTCACTCCGACAAGCGGAACACAAATCTTGGGTACACCTTCGCCGATGGCTACATTTTTCACTGTCAGTATGCTACTCATTTTGTTCAGCTCCTTGTGTATCCAAATCTATTCCTGCTCCCCGGCTCCAGAGGCCGCCTGCAGAAACTTCTCTACCTCGGCCAGCCTCGGCAGAGAAGGTATCGCCCCTGGCTTGCCTACAGCCAGGGCGCCTACCGCATTGGCGAAGCTTACCGCTTCAGCCAATGCCGCCCCACGGGTCACTTGCAGCGCCAGTGCCCCGTTGAAAGAATCGCCGGCGGCCACGGTGTCCACCGCCTGCACCGGGAATCCGGGAACATGCTCTGTTCCCGCTTCATTGACAATCAGTGCCCCTTTGGAACCAAGGGTCACGATGACGTTCTGCACGCCCTTCGCCAGCAGCAGGCGGGCGGCTTCACCCGCGGTGTCCACACTGTCCACCGCAACCCCGGACAAGACGCCCGCCTCTGTCTCATTGGGCGTCAGGTAGGTCACATGGCTGAGCAGTTCATCGCTCAGCGCCTGTGCCGGGGCGGGATTCAGGATCACCGGAATCCCGTGAGCATAGGCAATGGCCGCGGCGCGCTCGCTCATGGCCATATCCATTTCAAGCTGCAGGACGACGATCTCCGCTTGGCGGATTACATCCCCCAGCGCTTCAATGTCTGCTGCAGTAAGTTCAATATTCGCACCGGGAACGACGATAATCCGGTTCTCACCATCTTCCTCCAGCACGATGGAGGCGACTCCTGTCGCTTCCCCCTTACTGACGGAGATATGCTCTATATTCACTTGCTCCTGTCTCATAATCTCCCGCATTTCGTTGCCGAAGCCATCCTGGCCGACCCGGCCAATCATGGTCACCTCTCCG
Organism: Paenibacillus agri; assembly: GCF_013359945.1. Taxonomy (GTDB): domain Bacteria; phylum Bacillota; class Bacilli; order Paenibacillales; family Paenibacillaceae; genus Paenibacillus_AQ; species Paenibacillus_AQ agri. The sequence continues at coordinate 8,589 of NZ_JABWCS010000174.1, forward strand.
CCCAGGCGAGCTGCGGCAGCAGCCTGATTGGCCCCTTTTCCGCCAGGGGACAGACTGAAGCTTTGTCCGAACAACGTCTCTCCGGGTCCCGGAGCCCGTCCTGTACGAACGACCATATCCATATTCAAACTTCCAATTACCACGATACCCAAGCTAGACACCACCATTATTGTTCTTATTCTGGCTCAAACCAAAATCAGCGGTTGACGCTTCATTAAACCGCTACGGATGCGGAGGGTTCTTCCGATCCTCCACTCTAACGCCAGCGTAATGTCAACCTCTGATTTTAGATAGAGCCCTTATTCTTTTATTCCTTTATCTTATGGCCTACACCCCAGTTAATCAAATAATTCTCTGCATTCCGGTACAACTTTTCTTTGGCCCGCTCCTGTAAAAAGAAAAGATCATGATTACCCTATCGATAAAAGGGGAACATAATAAGGAGCCCTCTGCTGATAAATTCTCTGAAGAGGCGCTTCACAACAAGTTGTTCATTCCATTCCTGATGGGGAGGCTTAGCAGTGAACGAGAAGAAATTGCCGGTGGTCGCCTATTTTTGTATGGAATACGGCCTTCATTCCGATTTCAAGCTGTACGCAGGCGGACTGGGCATTCTGGCAGGTGACTATATTAAAGGCGCTAAAGATATAGATGCTCCCCTCATTCCCATCGGGCTGAAGTGGAAGCAGGGCTATACGGATCAGAAAATAGGTGGAGACGGCAAACCCTACGATGCTTATCACAATTATGTCTATGATTTTCTTGAAGATACTGGCGTTAAGGTGACGGTCAATATACGGAAGATTGATGTGGTATGCAAAGTGTGGAAGACCGATCATTTTGGCAACAATCCGTTATATCTGCTGGACACGGATGTCCCGGAGAACAAGGATGCTTGGATTACAGGACAGCTCTATGGCTGGTTTGACGAGGAACGAATTGCTCAAGAGATGGTGCTTGGTATTGGCGGGGTAAAGGCATTGCGGGCCCTTGGCATTGCGGTCGATGTCTATCATTTCAATGAGGGTCATGCTGCCTTGGCCGCCACCGAGCTGATCCGTGAGAAAATGTCCGGAGGGCACACCTTCGAGGAAGCCTGGAGAGCCACCCGGGAAGAGGTTGTATTCACTACCCACACTCCGATCAAGGAAGGCAACGAAGCGCACCCGCTGGACAGACTTGAATATATGTGCGGCTTCAACGGCTTGACTCGTGATCAGATGGAACGGATCGGCGGTGAGCCTTTTAACATGACTGTAGCCGGGCTCCGGCTAGCGCGGATTTCGAACGGAGTAGCGGAGCTACATGCCGCAACAGCCAATAAAATGTGGAAGACAGTCGCGGGCAGATCGGAGATTATCCCCATTACCAATGCCATTCATACCCCAACCTGGGTGGATGAACGTATCACCAAAGCTTATCAAGCAGGCGGCGATTTGTGGGCTGTTCACCAGGAGCTCAAGGGCGAGCTGATCGACTTTATTGCTGAACGCTCCGGAATCCCCCTGAATCCTGACAATCTGCTGATTGGATTTTCACGCCGGGCAGCTCCCTACAAGCGAAGTGATTTGATCTTCTCCAAGCCCAAGCTGATCGAGCCATACCTGGAGAGCGGACGTATCCAGATCGCCTTCTCTGGCAAAGCGCATCCGCTGGATGATGTCGGCAAGCAAATTATCAGCAACCTGGTGGGGATGATGAAGAAGTATCCAAAAAGCGTGGTATTCCTCGAAAACTACGACATGACTATTGGCGCTAAGCTAACCCGCAGCTCCGACATCTGGCTCAACAATCCGCGCCGGCCGCTGGAAGCCAGCGGTACCTCTGGTATGAAAGCTGCTATGAACGGGGTTCTGAATTGCTCTATTCTGGATGGATGGTGGCCTGAGGCCTGCATCGACGGCGAAAATGGCTGGAAGATTGGCGATACCTTCGAGACCGGAGATCTGGAATTTCAGAATCAGCACGACAGCGATGCGTTGTATGATACCCTTTTAAACAAAGTTGTCCCGACCTTCTATGAGAATCGCAGCAAATGGGTGCAGATGATGAAGAAAAGTATTGAGACTACGATTACTACATTCGCGACCAAACGCATGCTGGAAGAATACTATAACAAAATGTATATCAAATGAGCTGCTATGAACCAAACTGCATCCTACACCGTCTAGACTTCCCAATCTTCCGTCTTCTTCCCGTCCACCGACAGTGGGCGGGTTTTTGGCATATTCATACGGACTACGCTATTCCGCCCCCCTGCTTTGGCCGCGTACAGTGCCTCATCTGCAATCTTCATCAGCTCGGCAAACTGGCCGTTATTACGGACTCTGCCTGTAGCCGTTCCCAGACTGCCTGTCACAAATTCGCCCGTGACCGAAAATTCGTGGGTGATCTTCATTCCGCTGATTTGTTCACGGATTGTTTCCGCAATCTCCGCAATCTCTTCCTTTCCGGTATGAAAAGCGGCGAACACGAACTCTTCACCGCCTAATCGTGCAGCGATATCCCCAGGCCCTCTGGACGCCGCATGGATGACCCCGGCAATGCTTTTGATCACCTTGTCGCCTTCCGCATGACCGTAATTATCATTGAACTGCTTGAAATAATCGATATCCAGCATAATCAGAGAAACCTCCGTATCTGGAGCATCCTGGCTACTGAGCATGCTTTGTACCTGCTGATCGAAGGCACGGCGATTGGGGATCCCGGTCAGATCATCGACCAGCGACAGCTTCAATAGCTCCTCGTTGGCCCGTTCCAGTTCCCGGTGTACCCTTAAGTTCTCTTGTATTTCCTGCTCTAGTCTAGCATTGCTTTGCCCTAGCAGGACTTTGCTATAGAAATTGCGGCAATAGGTCACATACAGAATCCGGGAAGCTATCCATGTGAAGAATACGAAAATGCCCAGATTCACATAATGGCCGACTAGCACCTCACCTGAAGCTTGAAAAAACGGCAAGCCCGCAGCCAGTACCAATGTCGATACCCCATATAACAGCAGAATAGTCTTATTGTTAAAGTAGAAAATAACCGAGATACTCATCAAATTCACGACAAAAGCCATCAACTGGCCATACAGCCGCTGATCCGCCAAAGCGACAATACTTCCCCATACCACGAATATAATGGAGTAAAGAAGAAAGGCCCCTTGATATCTCCGGAATTGCTCAGGTGAATACGTCTTGTCAGGATCATATCTTCTAGCAGCAAGCAAAAAACAGATATTCATAACAATCATCAACATATACATAACAAAATAAAAGCTGAAGTGAAAGCTCTCATGTGCGTTGGAGATAGATGCCGTCACATCAGCAACCGTGAGTGCGGCTTCCAAACCGATGATGATTCTGGCGAACAACATTCCTCGCGCAATATTTTCCTCAAACATCTGATTCTGCAGTTGTTTCTTTTCCCTGGCAGTCAACTCGAAAGGTAGCCTGATCAACCTACTCAGCATGTTAATCTCCCTTTGCCGGGGAAGAACCCCCGGAGTCTACTGGTAACAGCTTTATTATCCTTTATTTTCTAATGGTAGTACATCATAAATACCTATTCTGTGCAAATTGTGTACCTTCCCCCTCAATCTATTTATAAATATTTCTTATTTAAAATTATTATAAAAAAGGATTGCAATTTCCTCGAATCTTGTTAATATAGAACTTATACTAAATCTAAAATCAAATCCCATGAGGTGATTCTATTTATGAGTTCCAACCCTAATAACCTTACGACTAGCTGGGGTGCGCCAGTAGGCGACAACCAGAATTCCATGACCGCCGGCTCCCGTGGCCCTAGCCTATTGCAGGATGTTCACCTGCTAGAGAAGCTCGCGCATTTTAACCGGGAACGGATTCCCGAGCGTGTCGTGCATGCCAAAGGAGCCGGAGCCCATGGATATTTCGAAGTCACACAAGATTTGTCGCAATATACGAAAGCTAACTTCCTGTCCGAGGTAGGTAAGCGTACACCGATGTTCATCCGTTTCTCCACCGTTGCCGGTGAATCTGGCTCGTCCGATACGGTCCGCGATCCGCGCGGCTTTGCTGTGAAGTTCTATACCGAGGAAGGAAACTACGACCTTGTCGGCAACAATACACCTGTCTTTTTCATTCGCGATGCCATTAAATTCCCGGACTTTATTCATACACAAAAGCGTCACCCGCAGACCCATTTAAAGAATCCCAACGCCGTCTGGGACTTCTGGTCTCTATCGCCTGAGTCATTACATCAAGTTACCATTCTCATGTCCGATCGTGGCATCCCCGCTACACTGAGACATATGCATGGCTTCGGAAGCCATACCTTTAAATGGGTGAATGCAGAAGGTGCCGTAGTCTGGGTGAAATATCATTTCAAAACAGAGCAAGGCGTAAAGAACCTGGATGTCAAACTGGCTGCCCAGCTTGCCGCTGAGAACCCGGATTATCATACCGAAGATTTGTTCAATGCCATTGCCGCCGGTGACTTCCCTGCTTGGAAACTGTATGTGCAAATTATGCCGGAGAAGGATGCCGACACCTACCGCTTCGATCCGTTCGACGTGACCAAAACCTGGTCGCAGAAGGACTATCCTCTCATTGAAGTGGGCCGCATGGTGCTGGACCGCAATCCGGAGAACTATTTTGCAGAGGTAGAGCAGGCGACCTTCTCCCCCGGCTCGTTCGTGCCCGGCATTGAAGCTTCCCCTGATAAAATGCTGCAGGGCCGCCTGTTCGCCTACGCCGATGCTCATCGTTACCGGGTAGGCGCCAACCATAACAGTCTGCCTATCAATCAGCCCAAAGCGGAAGTGCGAAATTATCAACGCGATGGAGCGATGAACCACGGCACCAATGGTGGAGGATCCGTCTATTACGAGCCTAACAGCTATGGTGGCCCTACTGAATCACCAGCAGCCAAACCAGTACCGTTTGAGGTCTCCGGTCAGGCAGACAGCGTTGCTTACGACCATAATGATCATTACACCCAGCCCGGCGATTTGTACCGTCTGCTTAGCGAAGACGAACGTACCCGTCTCGTTGAGAACATTGTCGGTGCCATGACCCCGGTTGACCGGGAAGACATCAAGCTCCGGCAGATCGGTCATTTCTATAAAGCGGACCCTGAATTCGGACAGCGTATTGCCGCAGGATTGGGCTTAGCGGTACCGGATAGCGTGTAAGATCATCTTTTTTCTATAGGAGCAACTTATTGTAGAAGTAAAATTGGAGTTCCCCCTATCACTTAATTTGTGATTCTCCAATCCCCCTAACCCTTATTTATATAAGAAAAAGGACCTCAATCTCCACTCTGCAGTGGGGTTTGGGGTCCTTTCATGTGTTATTAGTGGATGAATCCAAAGTAAATTACTACAAGTAAAATAGCAATGGTTGATATTGCAGAAAGACAAGTAAAAAAGAGGCTCCAGCTATTGTTTCTCATTCGTCTTGTATACGATTAGGATCGTCGATCTCTGGTGTTCCGCACCGTCGCGTGAAGACTTGACCACAGAACCATAACATACATTCACTACCTGTTCTTCTTGCAGTCCCGCTAAAAATTCATTCGCTTTGTTCTCCGCATAAGAATTGTCCGTATCCACGAACTCCTTGACTTGAATCATCCTAATCTCTCCTTTGTAAGATATTATTAATTTCCATTTACTCAGCTTCTACCTGAGCCCCCAGAATGCACATGACGCATCACTCCTAAGGTAACATTTAATGTAAACTATTCGCAAACATAGAGTAAGGCACTCCGCAGCTACACGCAGAATGCCTTTACTTGAGCTAAGCTTAGCATTCCCCCTGCAAAGAGTCAACGGGATGGATTGGATTTACAGTTGGCAGCTGTTATACTGTGGTGAAGGCCCCGAATGATGCGGGGTCTCTATTCGTATAGACTAATGCAGGAGGGATTCAGAATGACGAGGTTTTATATTTTATCTACAAGAAACGTGATGCTTAGAGGGGGGGAAATCTACTATGAACCATAGTCTTCTCTACCAGGGCTCGCGGACGCAACTCGTTAGCCAGCTTCTGTATTTTGACGAGGAGAAGCTGGGCTTCCTAAATCAATATTTTCCCGAGCGAAGCAAGGAAAGAGTCACGGCCGAAGCGCTGTTGTCCTGCTATTGTGCCACACTCGAACAGCTACTCGCCGATTTTAATGAAGAACAGCTGAACTCTAGGGTCCTGATTGGCAGCCAGCTCACTCTGCGGTATCTTGAGGATGGCGAAACCGATATCTACACCATCGTATTCCCCAATCAGGCGGAGCCCAGTGACAGCAAGGTCTCCATGCTCTCGCCTGTGGGCATGCAGCTGCTATTAGCAGAGGTGGGTAGCACAAGGCGTCTTAAAGTTCCTTCTGGTGAATTGGACGTCGTCGTTGAGAGTATTACATTTGTGAATAGCGGTGAAGTGGGACAGGTCATTTGATTCCTTTCCCAGGAGGATTGGCCTAAATAACATAGATCGTTTAAAAAGTGGCCTCTTTACTGTCTCAGACAGGAAGAGGCCATTTTGGGCTGCCTATATGTATCAACTAAAGATTCGATGACCTGAATCCGGTTTATAATCAACAAACAACTCACTAATGTCCTTGTCTACAACCACTCTGTTCAGAAGTTCTGCTCCCACCTTCGTATTATTCACCAAAGTATCCACCAGTTGTTTTTGCTCGGTGGTGAGCTGTATGTAATCGGCCGGAAACTTGCGGCATTTCAGCACCATTCCCAGCAGGGCATCCGTTGTGCGTGTACTAAGTTCAATGATCTCCTGTATGTATTTGCGCGTCGTTTCTACCGTGCTGATATACCGGCGTATTTTAGCAGCCTCTGTATTAGCTCGCTCAGCGAGTTTTTTATTCTTTTTATACCTAAGAAGGCCGACGTTCAGGATAGCACCGCAGCCCAGAGAGCCAGCTAGTCCCAATAGAGAGGTCTCCTTAGTGGTATTTCCTTCTCTTGCGGCAGCCTGTATCTCACTCCTAAACCAAGGTAGCTCTGCATAGGTCGAGCCTGCACTGCTAAGCGTAGTTCCAGAAGCCCTTGTACCGAACGTAGTGGCAATAGCCAGCACCGCTGTTCGTCCATGAGAAGCGACACCCCTACCGGCTATAATATCCGTAGCTGGCAGTCCACCAGAAGTGTGACTTGCCTTGCTAATCTTCATCTCCAATGTTTTCAGAAGACCACAGAACTTTTTAGTCTCGATCTTGATTACCTTTAACTCCGTATTCAGTACCACTGGTTTGTTGCTCATCGTATTGATGAAGTCCCATGCTTCATTAATTATCGTCTGGAGTTTCTGTCGTTTATCCAGCAGCTGCTTCGCATCCTTAATAAAGCCTTGTTTCTCTGCTTCATAGGTGGCCTGTACCCTCTTCATATTCCCAATGGCATCTTCCCGCTGACCTTTGTTGAACACCGGTTCGCCCCCTCATGAGCAATAATAGATGTAATCAAGCTCTCTCTATGGAAGTATACCTAAAATTTGGATATTGGTCACTACCGATACAGGTTTCTCCATTGCTCCAGCTGCAGCTTCAACTGCTCTCTGGCAGACGACGGCTCCAGAATCTCGGCATTAGGTCCGTATTGGAGAATCCATTTCATAAATTCCTTCTCGTTATTGACGGTAACCTCAAAGAGCAAACTACCATCCTGCTCATCCCTCATCCGCGGATGTACGAATAGCTCCTCCTCTTTGATATACCGGGCCACCTCTGGAGAGAAACGAACTTTGAAGTTTGTATTTTTGTTTCCCCGATCAATCGACCATGTATTTTTCAAATATTGCTTAATGTTGAAGCCGCCTTTGTCAAAATACTCTGCCGTAATCTCCACCTGCTGGAATCGGCTGATTCGGAAGGTACGAATGGCCTTCTTCAGATGGCAATGGCCGATAAGATAAAAGCGCTGATCGCGCGGAATCAAATAATATGGGTCAATCTCCCGTTCTGTTATCGCATTACGGCTCTGCGAATGATATACAGCACGAATGCTTCGTTGCTCCAGAATCGCCTCAATAATCGGCTGTAGAAAACTTTTGCTCTCCTTGCGGTAAGCTGGCGTCCCCATCTGGATAATATCAGCAATATTCTCAAGAATACCGTTCTGCCTGGATTTCTCCTTCAAATGTGTACCCATCACCTTAGCGTAGCCAGTATGAAATCCCTGCGGGATATTATCCTGATTCAGGACAGAGGGCAGTAGGGAAAACGCCAGCGCCTCCTCCTCGGAGAAGTCCAGCGGATACATGAAGAACTTGCCCATAAATTTATATCCCGTTCCCCTTCCTTCATTTGTTATAGGTGCAATGTGACTCAACAGCTCTAGATCCCGGTAGATTGTCCGGATGTTCACATCACATTTAAACGCCAGATCGGAGGCAGTGATTCCCGGGTTAGACTGGACGGCATTGATAATTTTGAAAATACGAATTACTTTGTCTGTCATTATGTACGCATTGCTCCTTTGTTGCTATGTTACAAAACCATCCATCTGCAAATTGAATATAGCAGCCTCTCCAGTCTTTACGCTGGTGGCGTATATCCGTTCCATTGCATAATAAAAAACACGGAGAGCAAAAGCCTCCGTGTTCGGATGAAGCTATGTTTTGCCAAACCATTATTTCAACCTGAGTCCTTCTTCCAGCTTGCCCACTGACTTTTCAATCCGGGCTGCCCGTGTCTCTTGACGCTTCGCTCCCTCGATCCAAGCCACATATTCTTTCTGGTAAGAATACGCCAGATTATCATAATAATCTCTGGCTCGTTCATTGGTGCTCAGGGTAGCTAAAAAGTCATCTGGCGCCAATACATCCCGTGACTCGGAATCCCCTTCCATCGTCACATTTACGATATCTCCCGGGCCCGCCTTTGCCAGATTTCGTAGCTCCTTGTTGGCTACCATAAAGTGACGCCCATCCCCATGCGGCATCAGCATTCCTCTGTAGGGTATCCCGTTAATTGTTCCTTTCACCTGAACACGGGATTTTGTTCCGAAAATCTCCTCCACCGCCAGCGGTACGTTAAAATACGTCCAACTCCCGGTCACCTCTGGTCTGACCAATTGCGCTGTGAACTCGTACATAGACAGTCCTCCCTTATTGCTACTAATTGTCCTATTGTACCATTTAGGGTGGACTAAACAAAAAAAGGCACCTGCCCGGAATGGGCAAGTGCCTCTTGTTATAAGCGGGTGATGGGAATCGAACCCACGCTATCAGCTTGGAAGGCTGAAGTTCTACCATTGAACTACACCCGCATAGATATAAAATCGGGATGACACGATTTGAACATGCGACCCCCTGGTCCCAAACCAGGTGCTCTACCAAGCTGAGCTACATCCCGACAATCAGTTGTGTTAATAAAAATGGCGCGCCCTGAGAGATTCGAACTCCCGACCTTTTGATTCGTAGTCAAACGCTCTATCCAGCTGAGCTAAGGGCGCAAAAATTATGGAGCGGACGACGGGAATCGAACCCGCGACCCTCGCCTTGGCAAGGCGATGCTCTACCGCTGAGCCACGTCCGCAAAACATGGTGCGCGTGAAGGGACTTGAACCCCCACGTCGTGAAACGCCAGATCCTAAGTCTGGTGCGTCTGCCATTCCGCCACACGCGCACACTTTAAAGAAATGGTGAGCCATGAAGGACTCGAACCTTCGACACCCTGATTAAAAGTCAGGTGCTCTACCAACTGAGCTAATGGCTCATAAATGGCTGGGGATATAGGATTTGAACCTATGCGTGACGGAGTCAAAGTCCGTTGCCTTACCGCTTGGCTAATCCCCAACGTTCATGAAATGGTAATTAAAACTTGTTAAGAATGGCGGAACCGACGGGATTCGAACCCGCGATCTCCTGCGTGACAGGCAGGCATGTTAGGCCAACTACACCACGGTTCCTCGTTAAGCACTATCGGGGTCCCCGGAAAGTAATCGGAATACGCTACAAAGCATATCTTCACTTTTTTGGGGATTAATTGCGGGGGCAGGATTTGAACCTGCGGCCTTCGGGTTATGAGCCCGACGAGCTACCGGGCTGCTCCACCCCGCGTCATTAAAAACATATCTTATTGTCTCCCGAAGGAGGTTACATGGTGGAGGCTGAGGGGATCGAACCCCCGACCCTCTGCTTGTAAGGCAGATGCTCTCCCAGCTGAGCTAAGCCTCCATAAATATGACCCGTAGGGGATTCGAACCCCTGTTACCTCCGTGAAAGGGAGGTGTCTTAACCCCTTGACCAACGGGCCATGCTGCAAAACCAATCAATGAAACGTTACATCGCTTGTCCACTAAGGATAAAAACTGCGAACGGAGAGAGAGGGATTCGAACCCTCGAGACGCTTGTGGCGCCTACACGATTTCCAATCGTGCTCCTTCGGCCAAACTCGGACACCTCTCCAAATGGCTCCCCGAACAGGACTCGAACCTGTGACAACTCGATTAACAGTCGAGTGCTCTACCAACTGAGCTATCAGGGAAAATGGTGGGCCTTAGTGGACTCGAACCACCGACCTCACCCTTATCAGGGGTGCGCTCTAACCAGCTGAGCTAAAGGCCCTTTTTACTACATATGTAAGCAATGCGGCAAAAAAATAACCACAGGCTTTGTGGTTGTCCGCTTGGCGGCGTCCTACTCTCCCAGGACCCTTCGGTCCAAGTACCATCGGCGCTGGAGGGCTTAACGGTCGTGTTCGGGATGGGTACGCGTGGAACCCCTCCGCCATCGCCACCAAACGGG
>NZ_JABWCS010000175.1 GCF_013359945.1 Paenibacillus agri
GCTTTCGCCCATTGCGGAAGATTCCCTACTGCTGCCTCCCGTAGGAGTCTGGGCCGTGTCTCAGTCCCAGTGTGGCCGTTCACCCTCTCAGGTCGGCTACGCATCGTCGCCTTGGTGAGCCATTACCTCACCAACTAGCTAATGCGCCGCAGGCCCATCCCGCAGTGACAGATTACTCCGTCTTCCATCCTCTCAGCAGGAGCTAAAAGGAATTATCCGGTATTAGCTACCGTTTCCGGTAGTTATCCCAGTCTGTGGGGCAGGTTGCCTACGTGTTACTCACCCGTCCGCCGCTAAGTTGATTTGAAAGCAAGCTTTCAAATCAACTCCGCTCGACTTGCATGTATTAGGCACGCCGCCAGCGTTCGTCCTGAGCCAGGATCAAACTCTCCAAATAGGTTTTTTCGAGCGATCACTTCCTCGAATCACTTCAAGAAAATAACCACCCGAAAACTTATCGAAAAGAGCGATTGCTCATTTTGAAACATCTGACGAGAATTAAAAATTCTCTTTTTGAATTCACTTTCGTGAATTCGATACTCACTCGTTGTTCAGTTTTCAAAGATCAAGCTGTTCTCGTTGTCCGCTTAAAGTCTCAGCAGCAACTCTTATACTATATCATGTCCGGCGTTTTAATGTCAAGCTCTTTTTTTGAATTTCGTTTTTCGAATTTCATTTTCGAGCTCGGCATCGTTATTTCTTGGCCGGAATTAGAATATACCATGTATAGAAGACCATTGCAAGTGTTTTTATTATTTTATTTAAAATAACCCACTTCATAACCTTTTATCCCGGAATTATGTTTCTTCTATAGGAAAACCCATCATTAAGCTCACCAGTTCTTGAGCTGTGATCTCCCCTACTATGCCCCATTACCCATTTGATTAATCCTTCAATCTCTACATCTCAAAAAGTCAGATCTTTATTTATTAGGAAAGCCAGTTTCCATCCACGATGGAAACTGGCTTTGAAGGTTACAATTCCGTACTTCGTTATTACTGTCCGTTTCGAGTCTTAATTCCATAAGTCGCAATCCCGTATGGACGGATCTCCAATGAATACGGACGATGTCCAGGATCTGCAAGCGGCGCCGTGCGCTCTTCCAGAATATTGGTCTCGTACAGATGCTCATGCGGAACAAGGACATCCAGAGCCAGCTCTACAGGCTGCTCAGCCATGTTGTACCAGCGAACCAGCAAGTCGCCAGTCTTTTCGTTCATTTTTAGAGAAGAAAATGCCGCCGCTGTACCCTTCCATTGGAAAGGTGTATAGCCCGAGGCAAGCTTACCTTCATGAACTCCTGTCTGGAGGACAGTCCACGGCACCTGGAATTGATAGGCCTCAGTATACGCACCGGACGCAATGCCATCCCCGCTATGCGGGATCAGTTGCAGCTGTACCGTATGCTCGCCCAAGCACTGAGCTTCCGGAGTCGGGAACCAGCCCCAGTCCCCTAGCTCGCCCACGCTGCGCAACAGGGTAACAGCCACTGTATTGCGGCCATCCCGCAGGATCTCGTATTCATTGAGCCCCAAATTAGCTACCGTGAGTCCGGCTTGGTCACCGCTGACATCAACAAAGTTCTGCTGATGCTGGGTATTGCTCGGGTTCAACCATTCGCTCGCCGGTACATTATCCCGGGTAGCAATTTCGAACATGGAATCTGCATGGTGCACATCAGTTACCAGATCGGTCGGGAACAACATCCGTACCCGGTGATCTTTAGCGTTGTTATTAATAGTAGATTCGATGGACAGACCTTTGCCCTTCCGTTCGAGCGAAAGCACGGTACGAAGCTTCAATGTAACGGTCTCACGGCTGCGCTGCGCCTTACGTTCCGGGTAGTAGACAAGGGCCCGCTGCTCTGCGTCCAGCAATTCATCAGCTGAAGCAGGAATTTCCCAGTCATGGACGATTTCAATCGCAGCCCGGAAAGAGGTATCTTCAAGCACACGGATGCCTGCTTGCAGTCCTTTGGTGGTCAGCGGAGTCTCACCATCCGGCTGTCTGTACATATATTCATTACCGATATCGCCGGTATTCTCATACACACCAAGATCATTGTAAGAAGTATTATTGTTCTTATCGTGCAAGGTGAACGAGCCGTCATCAGCAATCTCCACTTTAATTCCGTCGTTCTCAAGCACTCTTGCTCCCTTCAGTAAGGAAACAACTGCTGGAGCCGGCTCAGCCGACTTCACCCAGGCATAGGTACGTAGACCAAGCGCAGGAACATCTGAAGCTTCAAACGTGAGTTTGATTTTACGGCATGAATAAGGCTGACGGAATTGATTATCCGGCAAGTCATAGCCAAAGCTCAGCCCGAGGTCTTCAATGGTGTAAGATACAGCGATGCCGTTCTCATTCACCAATTGATGTCCATCAAGGGAAACCTCTTGCATGCGGCGGGCGGTCTCCTCTAGAGAGAAGCCTTCACGCAGATACAACCGTGCTGCATCCAACTCCACGCTGACTGTACCGGTACGGTTCCAGCCTGTTGTATTCGTAACGACAAATGGCACCGCATCATTGCCGAATTTACTATAGCCGGAAGTATCAACGGCTTCAGCGATAAACCGGCCGCTGTCTTCTACAATGCTTTCGGCAACATGGCGGCTTTTATCAAAACGGGTAACCATTTCCCGGTGCACTTCATCCACGCTGCAGCCGCAAATGCTGTCATGCGGATGGTTCTGCATCAGTGTCTTCCAGGCATAGGTGAACAGATGATGCGGATAAGATTGTCCTGCAAGCTGAGCGATGGAGGCCAGCGGTTCTGCCACTTTTTCCAGGATGGTTTGACCCTTCTGGTTCATCTGCTTCAAATAGACACGTGCTGAGGCCGTGTTGACCAGGGTGCCCCAACCGTCCGTGCGCTGACTGCGCAGTTCACCTTTTACAGAAGAAAGCTCGTCTTTCAGGCTGTCTTTCAGGGCATCCAGATAATCCGGGAAGTTGGAATGAACAAACTCCGTATCCGGGTAGAGCGCCTTCGCTGTCTCGATTGCTTCCGGAAGATCGGTCTGCAGCGGCTGGTGGTCACATCCGTTCATGTACAATAGCTCGCTGGTCGAAGCATATTTCTCAGCATCTGCAAGCTTGCGATCCCAGAATTCCTTAGCAGCCCCTTCCTCTACCGGAACTTCGTTGCCGTTGGAATACCAGTTCGCGAACAGGATACCAAGAATTTTGGAGCCGTCCGGTCCCTCCCAGATCAGCTCGGAGTAGGAGGACTCATAATCGCCGTCGGAAACCGTGTTATTGAAGCCGGTCGGCTTCACGCCACGTCCGAAGAACGCGTTGGAGATCCCGGATTGCAGCATCAGCTGTGGAATTTGTCCGGTCAGACCAAAGGTATCGGGGAAATAACCGATTTTGGACGGTGTTCCGAATTTCTCAGCATCCTGGTGCCCGATCTGCATGTTGCGCACGTTAGCTTCGCTGCTCGTTAGGAATGCATCCTGCAGAATGTACCACGGTCCAATCAGAATTCGCCCTTCACGGATATAGTGCTCCAGCTTCTCCTTGTTTTCCGGGCGAACCTGGAGATAATCCTCCAGAATGATTGTCTGTCCATCCAGATAGAAGCTCTTGAAGGCCGATCCCTCATCAAGCTTCTCCAGTAGCGCATCCACCAGTTGAATCAGACGAACGTGATGCTTCTCGTAAGGCAAATACCATTCCCGGTCCCAATGCGTGTGGGATACGATATGCGCTGTTCTTTTTTTAGCCATGAACCCTTATCTCTCCTCTCACCTTAGCCTTTGCGACTAGAAATTGTTACTTCATCCGGTCTGTACACGGACTGCAAGCGTCCTTCTGCATCCACCGTGAACAGCACCGAGCGTTCTTTGTCCAAAATAAAGCTATATACGGTACCCGTGCTAACATCCTTGATTTCTACCTCTGTGTCCCAGGCATATTCGGAGACGAACACAAATAGGGCGCCCTCTGCAAAATTCAGCTTCCGGCCGTACACTCCCGGCAGATCACCACCGGTGTGCCACTGCAAATCCTCCTGAACCCCGGAAATCCTCACTGCATATCTGTACAGTGCCGCAATCGGCTCATCCCGTTCGTTCAGTTCCAGCGGCAGCGGGCTCCAGATCAGGCGTCCCTTCCCGATAGCTACCTCTACTACAGCATCGCCTTGTGCAGATTGAGCAGTGGCGTTCGGAACCTCTTGCACAGACACTTCTTTAATAAGCTCTGCAATCCTACGCTGTCCGTAGGAGACTGGGAACAACACTCCGTTCAGGTTCAGCCGTTCTTCCCTACGTACATTATGAAGCTCCCGGCGACCCAGCAGATGATCCAATCGGTCTGTTGGCTGCCAGTATGCGTCAAGGCCAAGACTGCCAGTCACCACCAAGGTCGCGCCAGTACGCTCAACGAAGGACAGCAGCTTCTTCATGGCCTCATTGTCGAGATTGTGTGCACTTGGCAGCAGGATCAGCTTCGGCGGCTGGGCTTCCAATGCGTCCAAATCATATTCCGATACTCCACGGAAAGGTAAATGCAGTTGGTAAGACATAATCCGTGTCAGGCGTGTTGTGGCATCATAAGCCAGCTTCCGGTTGGAGAAGTCATTGGAATACGGGAAAATAACTGCAATGTCTTCCAGCTTGCGTCCGTCGAATATTCCTCCGGCTTCGCCGATAAAACGGCCGAAATCATAGGATACATCTGCTTCTGGCTTCTCGGTACCGTCCGCACGGACAGCACCGATCTGTGATTCGTTGGCATTATCCATATAGAAGTTCGTATTCCAGATCCATTGCACAGCACCAGCACCGCCAGTAGCAAAAGCATAGGCATACTTGCGCTCCAGAATGGACCGCAGCTCTTCCTCACTCCGCTTGGCCCGTCCGTCCGGTGTCTCTACGTACATAATGCCGGTCTCCTGGATCAGATTCGGCTTGTTCGCCGTTTTGGCGAAGATGCCGCTCCACAGCAGACTGTCATTCAACCACCAGGTGTGGACAGTCGTGTAATCCACGGCCTCTTCATAGAAGAAAGGCGATGGCCGCTGCGCTCCTAGTGCCTCGTCCTGTCCAACAGTAACCATATGATTCGGACACAGCACTTTAATCGTTCCGTACAGCTCCTGCGCCCAGACATTATGCATATCCATCGAGAACAGGCAGTAATCCAGCCAGCGCGTGCCGCGTTTGCCTGAATGAATATCCTGGATGCTAAAGTTAATATCGCTTTGCTCAGGAGGACGGGCAGCCGCGAAGTCCGGCAGCTCCAGCGGTGTCATGTTCCAGTGCTCCTGCAAAGCTGAGATGTTCCCGTGACGTTGTTCCAGCCAAGCGGAAAAGGCCTTGATCTCATGGATATCTCTGGCCGAGCTAGGTCCGTCCGAGAAGATCCGCGGCGGATCGAACATCGACGGTTCGTTAATTAGATCCCAATCCACATGAGTTGTGGAGCGGTGCCGGGAGATGATCGAGCGGATGAACCGCTTCTGGGCTTCCACACTGCGGGGATCCAGATACGGGTTCGTGCCCTCCCAAGTCTCTGGTGTGAAGGAGAAGAAGGTGAACGTCACCTGCAGGTCATGCCGCTTCGCGGTCAGGAAGAAGGCGTCGATGGCCCGCAGCACCTCTTCCGAGGCATGTCCGTCCACCTGCATTACATTCCGGTAAGCCGTCCAGATGCCGGTACGAATCCAGTTGATTCCCGCTTTCTTCATTTGTGCCATATCGCGGTCCCAAACGTCAGCGTTCGGCAAGAACAAGAACTTGCGCGCCACGTCAGAAGTCATGTAGGTCATACCCACCACCGGCAATGGCTTTCCGTTCTTCACAAAATAATCTCTGCCAGCCGAAACTGGCTCACCTTGCGTAAGCAAAGCTTCATCATGGCCCCACAGGCCTTGACGCAGCACTCGCACTTCGCCATCCTCTGATTCAGCCCGGCAAACCAGCCGGTACAGCCCAGGCTGAAGCTCAACCGGAACCGGAATCCGCAGGATGTTCAGCTCGCGGGTAACTTCAACCGTGCATTCATGGTTGAATACCGCTTCCTCACCCTCTTTATTAAGAGTGAAGGACAGCTTCCACTTTGCAACTTCCGCAGAAGAAGTGTGACTGCTCAGTCGCTGGCTTTGCAGGCTGAGCACAGGGCGTTCGCCCGGCTCGTAGGAAGCATAATTCGGCTTCAACCACAGCTCCGTAACGCCTTTGGCCGCAAAAGCAGTCCAGCCTGCCAAAGCAGCCGCTCCACCGTTCTCCCAGAAGCTCTGTCCGAGCGGCTGGTTAATGAACAGCCAGCGTCCACCCTTAAAGGGTCCGCCAACATGCTCCCACAGAACGACTGGGGCCGAGATTTCCCGCCCTTGATCTGATACACCCTTCAAGAGTGCATAGATCCGTGTATCCATTGGTCCGCTGGAGCCCATTTGCTCCGGCAGATCACTGCTCTTCGTAACATGCGGCACGAGATTCCAGGTATCCGCAACCGGCAGTAACTGCTCCTGCCCGGCGAAGAGTGGAATATCCTGGTGTGAGACATACTCGCTGGCCCGTTCCCCACTACTTACCCGCAATGCTTCATGAATATGAAGCTGACGATGGTAGGCTGTCTGCTCCGCTTCGACATGCCACTCGCCGGCTTCCCAGCGCACCGGATGTTTGAACGGTGCGCCGCCAGCGCTGATTAGTCCCCCGCCTCTTTGCAGATAGGCGACAATAGAAGGCCACGCTGCCTTAGGAAAATATGGCGCATGCAAATTAATGAAGACGCCGCCTGCCTGTGCAGCATCCAGTGCTTGCGCCAGCTCGTGGGAGTTCACAGATGCCACGGAGACACCCAGCAAGCCTGTCTCAATACCCTGCACTGCTCCGGGTGCAAGTTCTCCCGGAAACAGCGGGTCGCAGAAAACAATTACCCCTGCCGTGCTCACAAAATCCCCTCTTTCATCGCCCGGTAGACAAGCTGCGAGAAGAGACTGTTCGACCAGGCGAACCAGCTTCTTGTAAAGACAGACGGGTCGTCAGCGTGGAAGCCTTCATGCATATATCCTGTTCCAGCGTCGGTGTTTTCCAATAGCTTGATCATTTCCAGCTTCTCTTCAGTAGTTTGTGCCGTAATGCCCTGCATGGACAAGGCCATATGCCAGATGTAGTTCTTCGGCGTATGCGGGCTACCGATGCCTTTGGCGGCTGTGCCTTCAAAGTAGTATGGGTTCTCTTTGCTGAGCGCGAACCGTCTCGTGTTCTGGTAGATCGGATCATCTGCAGTCGTATATCCCAGGTAAGGGATGGAGACCAGTCCCGGTGTTCCAGCATCATCCATCAGACAGTAGTTGCCAAAGCCGTCTGTCTCATAGGCATAGATTGGACCGAATTCCGGGTGGCGGTAAATGCCATACAATTTGATGCCGTGCTCCACTTCAAACTCCAGTTCCTTCAGTTCCGCCAGGAACTCCAGGTCACGGAAGACCCATTCTGCGAATTCCTGCATCTGACGAAGGGTCACAACTGCGAACATGTTGCCCGGAATGTTGTAGTGGAAGTCGCAGGCATCGTCACTGGAACGGAAGCCTGACCAGATCATGCCGGTATAGTTGACCGGCATGCCGAGTCCGTTATTGCGCAGGGAATCCTCGGGAATGCCGTTATTGCGGCTGAACCGGTATGGAGACTGCTCAAAGTGATGCTGCTCTCTTTTGAACAGATCGAAGATTAGACGCAAGGCCGACTTGAATCCGGCATCGAAGAAATCGGTAAGTCCGGTTTCTTTCCAATACGTGTACGCCAGACGGATCACGAAGCACAGGGAGTCAATTTCGAACTTCCGCTCCCACACCCATGGTGACATTTCGGTCACGTCGGTTGTATTCCAGTGCCAATCATTAGCCGATTCGTTGAATGCATTCGCATAAGGGTCGACATGGATGTACTGAATATGCCGTTTGATCAGCCCTCCGATGATACGCTGCAAGTCTGGATCATTCTTGGCCAGCGGTACGTAATGAATAACCTGTTCCACAGAATCGCGGAGCCATGAAGCCGGAATATCCCCGGTAATGACAAAGGTAGTTCCGTCATCCAGCAGCTTCGTGGTCGTCTCCAGCGTATTTGGGAAGCAGTTCTTGAACATCTGAAGCAGCTTCGGACGGTGCGCCAGCTTCTCTTCGGCTTCTGCCAGCACCTCCTGTACTGCCTTTGGCAGAGTAAGTTGTGGCATCGCTATTTTGGGTAGTCTGAATTGTTCCAAGGAATATACTCTCCTTTATATTTGCTATCGTAATGATAAAGATTGAGCTCAGGAAATTCACATGGGTAATATTACATAAAATAGTTGGAATTCCAGATGAATTACTCTTTCACCGCACCAACCGTAAGTCCCTGTATGAAGTAGCGCTGGAAGAACGGGTAAGCGAAAATGATCGGCCCTGTTGCCAGCACGACCATCGCCATCCGCGATGTATCCTGCGGCATGGAGCGCAGTGCTTCGATGCTGAGCGAGCTGTTCTGTGAATTCTGTAGCAGGAACTGCATGCTGGTCTCAATCCGCATCAGCATAGATTGCAGCGGCACTAGATTGGGATCATCTATATAGAGCAAGGCGTTGAACCAGTCATTCCAGTATCCCAGTGTGCTAAACAACGCAATCGTTGCCAGACCTGGCAGTGACAGCGGCAGCACCAGGGTGAGGAAAATCCGGAACTCGCCTGCTCCGTCGATTTTACCGGATTCAATAATGGCGTCAGGGACGCTGGTGGTGTAGAAGGTCCGTAGAATCATAATGTAAAAGGCGTTGACCGCCAGCGGTAGCACCAGCGCCCAAATGGTATCCTTAAGGTGCAGCAATTGAGTTACTACGATATAAGTTGGTACCAAACCACCGTTGAACAGCATGGTGAAGAAAGCAAGGAACGAAAAGAAATTGCGGTACCGGAAGCTTTTACGCGAAATAGCATAAGCATAAAAAGACATAAATAGCAGACTGACGATCGTTCCAAGTACAGTAACTAGAATAGTCACGCCATAGGAACGAAGCAGCATATCCCCGGACTCAAAAACATAACGGTATGCTCCGAGGCTCCATTTGGACGGGAATAACCGGTAGCCGTCTCTCGCCAGCGCCCCTTCATCGGTGAAGGAAATGATGACAACGAACAGAAACGGAAATACGCAGAGGAAAGCAAAAATTCCGGCGATCAGATTAAATAACACATTCAATGGTTTGGACAATTGATGAAAATCGCGTTCTTTACGCGTAATTGATGACATATGGGCACACTCCTTTCAGTTGAGTTAGAACAATGCGCTGTCCTTGTCGTATTTGCGCACTATATAGTTCGAGAACATGACGAGCGTGAACCCGACGAGCGACTGATAAAGACCTGCCGCCGTACTCATGCCGATCTCACCTGTACTCTTAAGACCTTGATAAACATAGGTGTCAATAACGTTCGTGACGCTGTACAAGGTACCGGAATTACGAGGCACCTGATAGAAGAGACCGAAGTCGGCATAGAAGATTTTCCCCACGGCAAGCAGGGTCATAATGGTAAGAATCGGTCTTAAGAGCGGCAACGTAATGCTGCGGATCTGCTGGAGCTTGCTGGCTCCGTCGATCATCGCTGCTTCATAGAGCGACTTGTCGATCCCCATAATGGCAGCCAGATAGACGACGCTGTTGTAGCCCACGGCTTTCCATAGATATACGAGGATGAGGATCAGCGGCCAATATTTCTTTTCCGAATACCATTGCACAGACTCCGCACCGAAAAAGCCCATAATCTGGTTCAGCATGCCGCGTTCGGAACTGAGGAAGCTGAAAGCAAAGTAGCCGACGACAACCCATGACAGAAAATAAGGCAGGAACATTCCGGTCTGATAGAACTTAGCGAGCTTTTTATTAACGATTTCCGATAGCACGACTGCCATCAGAACAGACAAAACTAGTCCGACTATAATAAATGCCGCATTATAGAGCAGCGTATTGCGTGTAATGATATAGGCGTCATTGGTGGTAAACAGGAACTTGAAGTTGTCGAGCCCCACCCATTTGCTGTTGACGATACTGGCCCAAAATCCGTCTCTACTAAAGCGATACTCTTTAAAAGCGATAACCGTCCCTAGCATCGGTAGATATGAAAAGAAGAGAAACCAAAGGGTACCCGGTAGAACCATAAACAGCATAACCTTGTTTTTGTTGATATTTCCGAAAAATTCTCGGGCCATTCTCACAGTGAATCCCTCCTGAATGGTAAAGAAGACCGGGCAAGAGTCTCACCCCGCCCGCGTCTTCTATTCCAATGATTTATTACTTGTTGTTCGCCGCTTTCCAAGCATCAATTTGCGATTGGGCTTCGGCAATGATCTTATCGAGTCCAGCGGCTTTAAATTTCTGATTGGCTTTCGCCAGATATTCATCCGGATCTACGGTTCCTGTCATCAGCGGCGCCCAGAACTCTTCCTTCACGTTCTGAACAGCGGCGATTTCACTGGATACCTTCGAAGTGTCGAAGTTAAATCCGAGCAGCGGAGCGTTCACACCGGAAGCGTTGAATTTCTTGAAGATTTCCCATTTATCATCAGGGTCTTCTTCGTTCAGGTAGTTAAGCATGATATTACCGAGCGAGAAGGTAGGCATATCGTAGTTCTTGGATTCCGGCAGGTTCTTCATCCGGTTCTCGCCAACTTTCTCGTAATGTACGCCTTCAATCCCGGAGTCGATCATATTGCGAAGTACCGGATCGGTATTCAGCAAGTTCAAAAATTCCATAGCTTTCTCTGGGTTAGGTGAGTTAGCTGAGATAGCCTGCATGGAACCCATAACGGACCAGTTGTAGATGTACGGCTTGCTGGCTGGTTTGGAGACTACCGGATAGCCGTAGCTCGCCGACCAAAGGTTGTCCGCCATCGGCTGGCTCGTCGCACGATCCATGAACCAGTTGCTGGACTTGTAAAGATCGTCTACAGAAGTCGTTGTTGCTACCTCAGGTGAAATGTAACCTGCCTTGTAATATTTGCGAACGGTTTCAAGACTCTTTTTCAATTCCGGTGTTTCCAGAATGTTCACGACTTTATAGTCCTTGGTGTCCATATATACAGCCATTGGCATCTTCTCGATGATGTAGTCGAACGGCAGTACCGGCATGTAATCCTTAATCATCGCATAAGGAGTGATGTTAGGTTCATTTTCCTTGATGGTCTTAAGCAGCGGCTCCAGGCTCTCCAAGGAGTCCACTTTGTCTATATTCAGCTTGTACTTGTCTACCAGGTCTTTATTGAAGCGCCATACTTCTTGGGCTGGAAGCTCTTTGTTCGCAGGCACCGCATAGTTATGACCATCTACTTTGGAACCTTCCAGGAAAGCAGGGTCAATGGTGTCTTTGATGCCTTTGCCGTATTTCTCAAGCAAGTCATCCAATTCCATAAATGCACCTTTGCGGGCATTTTGCACATAATCGAAAGCCCAAGAGCTGGTGAACATAATATCCATCGGCTCACCGGAAGCGACCTTCACCTGCATTTTTTGTGTATAGTCACCGAAATCAATCATGTTCATTTTCAGGGTTGCGTTGATCTTAGGCTGAATATATTTGTTAACCTCGTCCACAACCATATTCATGTCCTTTTGCGGAGGCCCGATCGTGTACCAGATCAGTTCAACTGGCTTCTCCGATTTACCACCGTTTCCGGAAGCATTCTCATTGTTGGTACTGCCTCCTCCACAAGCGGTGAGCGCAAGCGATAGTGCCATCATGGATGTCAGTACCAGAGATAATCTTTTTTTGTTCTTGCTCATTGTATAACCTCCCCTTATGTTTACCTCAGTATCGCTGCATAACCCGGAATTATACCTCGCGATATTTCCTTTAAGGACTATTTATACTGTAATTTATGAAAGCATTTTCAAAAAGAAGCTAAACTAAATAAAAGGTGTAAAAAATAAAGAAAAGGACTTGCTTAGCCCATAGGCTAAACAAGTCCTTTATATTCCGTAGGGGAAATCCCTACATGCTTTTTGAATTGCTTGTAAAAGTATCCAGTTTCCCAATATCCCACGTTGCGGGCGATCTCGTGAACCTTGAGCGGAGAGCTTCGCAGCTGCTCCTTGGCTTTCTCAATCCGGTACTTGTTGATATACTCCGTGAACGATTCTCCAACTTCCTTATGGAACAATTGCCCCAGATACACCGGATGAATATTATACTGTGTCCCAAGGGTCTTTAGTGAGATGTCTTCGCTGTAGGATTGATGAATATGGTTAAGCACCTGCTGCACTACAGGGCTTTTCACATCACGAATCAGTGCATCTATAGTGTACACGGCCGCTTCTTTCAAAATATCCGCCCAATCGGCGATGGATGATGTCGCGCGGATTTTATGAAGCCCTTCTTTAAAAAACTCGGGTTCCTCCGCATGCCGGATCTCCTTGAGCTGCATCTTGAAGCGGATTAGCCATTCCGTAGCGATATCCTGGATCAGCTCGGGTGTAATACCCTCCACCCTACGCAATTGCTCAAAATTATCATCAATCCTGTGCAGCAGCCCCTCCGTGTCCTTTGCCATAATCAGCTTGAGGTCTTCTTCCCAGTTTACCGGAAATTCCAGATTGGCCTCTTCTTGCCGTTCTTGCAAATCCTCATAGCAGATATAGCTGTGTTCGGGGAACAACATAAAATATTCTTGCGCCCGCTTCGCCTGCGTATAGCTCAGTGCTGCATTGTCCTCGGTTTCCTGTACGCTTCCTTTTGAAAGATACAGTTGCTCGTAGGCAGCAAGCGCCGGAGTGGCCAGCAATTGCCGATGAATAGCTTCTGCTGCTTCCTTGCCGCGTTGATATTCACTTAGCATGTGCACCAGCACGATGTCCCCATCCATATCCTGAAACGGAATGACACCGGGAACACCATGCAGAACCTCAAGTACCACAGGAAACGCTTCAGCTAGGCGTTGCTCAGACCGCAGCAATGCAACCTGTGTCAGCGGCTTATCGATGACTATGCCCAGAAAGCCGGCCCGCTCCTGAAATTCCTGCGGAGCAATCTGATTTCTTAGCCAGCGGTGCATGACATTATCTCTTAGAATTGAAATGCTGTGCTCGTTCAGCTTATAGTCTGCTCTGGACTCATTCAGCTTCTCAGCGATGGTACTAAGTGTAGCCTTGAATTCTTTCAGATTAATGGGCTTCAAGAGATAATTCTCAATACCGAGGGCCATCCCTTCCTTTAGATACCCAAATTCATCATAACCGCTTAAAATGATGACTTTAAGCTCCGGCTGGAATTCCCGGACTGCACGGATGAGGTCCAAACCATTCATCAGCGGCATGGAAATATCCGTGATCAGTATGTCCGCCCGCACTGACTTCAAGGCCTCCAGTGCTTCCTGCCCGTTGGCCGCCTGACCAACGATCTCCATTTCAAAGCTGGCCCAATCGACAATATCATACAGCCCTTCGATGATGAACGGTTCATCATCCACAATGAATATCCTGTACATGGCTCACTCATCCTCTCCCAAATCGGGGAAATACACCGTCACTGTAGTACCCTTACCCTCTTCGCTGTTCAGTTCGAGGCCATACTTCGCTCCATACATCAGCTTCAATCGCTCGTGGATGCTACGCAGACCGAAGGACTCCGATGACTCATCCGTCTGATGCAGCCTTTGCTGCAATTCCTCCAGCCTAGCCGGAGCAATGCCACGCCCGTTATCTGTTACTATAACACGAATGATATCTCCTTCTTTAGTTACAGCAACAGCGATGTGATTGTCGTTGCGGTCCGCCCGCATACCGTGCAGAATGTAATTCTCGATAATGGGCTGCAGCGACATTTTCATGACCACTGTCCCCTCTAGCTCCCGCTCGCAAAGCAGTTCGTAAGAAAACCTGTCCTTATAACGAATACGGAACAGCTCAAGATACAGCCGGCAAGCTTCCAGCTCATCCTTCAGCGTATGCTTGGGCTTGGGATGCACGTAGCTTTTGAATAGTACCGACAAGCTATATATCATCTCGCCGACATCTTCGGCCCCCTGTGAAATGGCCCGCATACGGATAACCTCAAGCGTATTGTATAGGAAATGGGGATTCACTCTGGCCTCCAGCGCCGCGATCTCCGTATGCTTCTGCTTGATTTCCGCCTTGAATACCCGATCAATATAAAGATTGAGTTCATCCAACATATCATTGAAGCTCTTGGAGATCTGTCCCAGCTCATCTTCCTTGACATCAGTAATCCGGGCATCCAGATCCCCGTTCTTGACCTTCCGGGTGAATTTGATAATGCCTTGCGTCCGTTTGGCGATACTACTGATGATCAAAGATGCTGTGATGATGGCAAACACACTACAGAACAGACAGATGGTGATAATCATATTCCGCAAGCCGCGATATGTCGCCGCTATCTCTTCCTTCGGTACGATGCTGAGCACTGTGAAGCCTCCCTGACCATGTGTCAGCTTCGTAATTGTCATGCCGTTCACTTCTTCGCCATCCGTGTAGGCGGAACTCACCAGCTCCATATTTGGATATTTGGCCCCGTAATATCTACCTGAAGAATCGAACAGCACATCACCGTCGGCCGACAGCGCCAGGATGATTCCTTTGAAATCCTGCTTATCGTTGCCCATGCCTTCCCACACCCGCTCAGTGTCGAAATAGACGAGCAATTGACCAATATTACGCAGCGACAGCTTGTTATTAATGGGACTTCGCACTGAGAACATCGGTGTATCGGCAAGAGTAATGCTTTTGCGTACCCAAATATTCGGGATGGAGACATTGCCCGCTTCTTCCAAATACATAGCATCAGGAACAAAAGAATGGGCTGCATTCGTAGGGATAATCTCAAACTGCTTGTGCGTGTTATAGACATAGAGCTGCTGCTCTGCTGCACTATATAATATCAGGCTACGGATGTCGGGATTATCCTCAAGCTTGTTCCTGAAATACTGCACGGTGTCAGTGGTTGAATTGCTCTCTTTGAAATACCGGTCCAGCCGGTAACGGACATAATTCTCATAGGGATGCTCCAACAGGTAAGCTGTATTCGAGGTAAGCTCACTGTCCCGGTAAATATCGATCATCATAGACTGCACCAGGTCATACTTCTGCCCGATATAATGACTGACACTTTCCACTGCCCGTTTCTGAATTTCCATTTGCCGCTGTACTGCCGCCTGAGACATCAGATTGAACATCAGGTAAGAGAACGTAATGATGGTGACGACCGCAACGATCGAGAACAACAGGATGATCTTGATGAATACATTATGTTGAAAATACTTTCTGTAGATCTTCCCGGGAAGCATGATCATCCTCCTGTCCTTTGATGAAATCGCGCGCTTATTTGCACTGCTATCCCTATATTATATCACGAAAATGATAGCGCTTGCGGGAATGCCCGTCTTGCAAACTATCCCAAAAATTAAAGATTCCCTGCAATAATTAAAGATCATGCAGGCACTACATTGGAATTTCCGGAGCTTTGGCGGCAGCATCCAGCCAGATATTCAGTTGTTCTTGATCCGCAATTTCCCCCATGACCGCCTTCCGGATCGTTCCCGCCTTATCTATGATATAGGTAGTCGGCAATCCAGAGATGCCATACAGGCCGGAGACCCGGCCGGTAACGTCTATAATAACCGGAAACGAGAAATTCTGACTCTTCATATATTCGGAGATCGTGCCTTTGGAGTCCCCCACATTGACCATCAAAGCCGTCATCTCCTCACTGCGGGCACGGGATACATCCTGAATTAACGGCATTTCTGTCACACAGGCTTTGCACCATGAAGCCCAGAAGTTAATCAACACCATTTGACCGCGATAGTCAGAGAGACGAACCTGCCGGCCTTCGGCTGTGACGCCCTCAAAGTCAGGAGCGGCTGCCTGAGCGATCACTGCGGAGGCAGCTCCCTTTTCCCCAGGGATTACAGATTGTACAATAGCCCAGACTGCTGCAGCAATCGCAGCCAAACCGATCAAGATGGTGAGCATGCGACGAAGCTTTTGATGATGATTCAGCACAAGATCACCTCATTTCAATCCTAGACTGTGGTTAAAAGCTTCATACAGCGAGCCATGCTGGTCCCGTATATCTCTTGTCGGACCCTCCCCGACGCTATGCCCCCCGCTGAGAAACAATATCCGGTCCGCCACCCGGTCAGCAATCTCCAACTGGTGTGTGGAAAAGATGACGGTGTGTCCCGCCTCACGAATGATCTGCAGCAGCCCGGCGAACTCATTCATCCAGAACGGGTCCAGTCCGTTTGTCGGCTCATCCATGATTAGAAGCGGGGGCTCACCCAGCAGCGCCTGGGCAAAAAGCACACGCTGACGCATGCCTTTGGAAAAGGTATTCACCAGACTTCTTCGTTTCTCTTCCAGACCTACAAGAGCCAGCACCTCCGTGACCCGTCGTCTGGGAACACGCCGCAAGGCAGCCCAGAAGGATAATACCTCTTCGGCCGTTAACCCCTGGTTAAACTGAAAGTCATCCGGCATGTAGCCAATTTGCTTCGCAAACTGTTTGCGCTGGGTATGCCAGCGCAGACCACCTACAGTGATGTCGCCTGAGGTTGGCTGAAGAATTCCGGCGATCATCCGCAGCACTGTGCTTTTTCCCGCACCATTACCCCCGCATAACGCCAGAATATTCCCTGCCGGAAGGGTGAAGGCGATATTTTCTACGAGTGACTGCTTTTTAATAATTTTGGTCAACCCGGTCACCCGGACCATCGCTTCATCCATGGGTGCGCCCCCTCTCCCAAATCTTGTATACGCCAACAATGGAACAAAGGATCCAGAGCAGGCACACGCTCATAAACAATAAATTCCCGTTCGGACGCTGAATCCACTCTACCCACTGGAAGTATTCAGGACCCAGCACAGACCCGCCCCCAAGCTTAACGACTACAAACAGGCGTACGAGCTCAGCAGGATTGATGAATGTCGCAGCTACAAGCAGTGGCTTAACCCATAAATAAGGAACCATGCCCAATATAGAAATTAACAGCGTTGGCCAGCCAATCACGGCGAAAAACCAGATGGATACAGAGATCGTGAGCGCCTGCCAGCGGTTTCGTGATAAGGAACCAATGAATAAGGCAAGGGTGAGAAACAGAAGAACCAGACCTGCCGAGAAGGCCAGGAAAAGAAAATAAGTGGAACTGTCAAAACTCGTGCCCAGCAGGCCACTGATCAGACCCATCAGCCCATAGCCGAAACCAATGATCACCAGCAGCACAACAGCCAGGCCAGTGTACTTACCGATGATAAAGGACAGCGTTCCAATGGGATAGGTAGATAGGAGCTGCCAGCTGCCCTCCTCCTTCTCCGCCGTCAGAGAAAATGCACCTAGAAACAGCGTCATTAGCGGCAGCAGGTATAACACCAGACTTAGCATAGAGCCTGTTATCGCAGAATATCCCTGAACGATATTCTGCGAATTAATGATTAGCAGACTTAAGCTGAACGTACAAAACAGGGCCAAGAAAGAATAGGCCCAGGGATTGCGGAAACCCATTTTGACTTCCCTCCGGGCCACTTGCAGTATATCGGTCATAGTCACCTCTCCAGCCTTTTAAAATCACTTGTGTCCCGGGCCTTCATTCATATGGCCTTCCCCGTGATTCATGTCCATGTCCATGTTCATAGCAGCGCTTTGTTTCCATTCATGTGAGGCAAGGTCGTCTGCACTCAGAACGGTTCCTACACCCTGCTCCTTAACGAAGGCCTCGGCCGATGCCCGGTCCTTAAAGCTGATCACTCCGTAGGCCATTGGCGTACGTAAGGCTGCATCGTAGACATAACTTGCCTTGCTGAACTGAATCCACGATTTGTCGTTATAATCCCGTACGAAATCCATCCCGATCTTGTCCGTCCCATTCTCTTTCTTCCATTGATTCATGCAGCCCACATCGTCGAACTTGTAATTCTTGCCGTCCTTCGTCGTCAGCTGTGTCGCAAAGGCATCATCCTTAACCTGCATATTGCAGACTGCACAGACATCGACATCTTCATTGATAGGAAGTGCTTCATACTTCTTCGCACCGCAAGCGGTTAATACCACCAGCATCAGTAGACTGAGCAGTAGCAGCCCGGCACTTGTTCTTAATCTCATGATCGTAATACCCCCAAATATATTATTGTAATAACCGAGACAAAAAGCAGCAGCCAGCCGGTCACCATTACAGTCCCATCCTTCCGAACAGCCCCAATGGGTGCCTTTGTATCCAACTTCATCAGCGGTGCCTGATCAACCGATCCACTCGCTTTATCCCCTGCAAACATGTCACTCAGAAAATTCATTCCCGGAGATTGAAAAAATAGCTGATAGGCGGAATTACGAGAAATTAACCGCTGATAGAATGGATTAATGGCATACGGAATATCGCTGATTCCATCCCGGTCCACGTCCATCCCCTGAAAGGAATCCCAGTAGTTCCCGTTCATCACGTTCTCTGCGCTGTCTACGGCTTCGGCATCGATAACATTAGCGATAAATCCGTTGCGGTGAAATTGATTGCCCGCAGCCTGACTGAGCTGAATGCCTATGAAATTGCGGAGTGCCACATTGTCTCTCAATTCATTCTCGGCAGATTTTTCCATATATATGCCTACCCTGTTTCCTTCAACTAGATTATTAGTAATAGAAGAGGTTCGCACATCGTACAGCAGGATCCCTTGAGAATGCACATTCCGGATTTGTTTGGCAAAAGAATTACCCGAGACGACCACATTCGTCACTCCCATCACCATTGCACCGGTGGTATTGTATTCCCCAACATTGTTGGTAATCTTCGACCCGTTGATATACATGCAATGGATGCCGTAGCGCAAATAAGTTAACTTGTTCCCGTCAACAGTCGTGTTCCGGCTATTCTCCAGATAAATGCCATCTCGTAGATAGGAGATTTCATTATTGCCAATCTGACTGCCGTGAGAATTATAGAGATCGATGCCGTTTCCCCGTTCCCCTGCTGGCTGACCTTGTGGAATGAACCAGCGGATACGGTTATGGATAATCTTCGCCCGGTCAGCGTCGCGCAGCATGATGCCATACCCACCCGTATGAATGGCTAGTCCCTCCAGCGTCACTTCATTGGCCTTGACCTGAATCGCCGTAGTTTTACCGTCTTGATCATGTTGAACATTTATCGATTGCAGGGTCACACCATCTGCGAGAATCGTAATGGCCGGATCCACTGTGGTATTGATCAGCGTAGCTCTGCCTCCCCCTCGAAGGGTGACTCTTGTGCGGATCACGACAGGTCCTTGATACGTTTCAGGAGGAAGATCAATGGTATCACCGGGCTCGGCCGCATCAATGATATCTTGAAGAGAACGCCCCGGAGGATATGATGTGGAATCCGCATAGGCAGGCTGTGAGTACAACGGAAACAATAGATCTACAACCAATAAAGGAAACAGGAGCAGAACCAGAAACTGTCGGCCGGCACGGGAATGGCTATATTTCATCATTTGGACTTCGGTACACTCCTTAGCTCCGTCTGGAAAATAAAAAACCTGCACAATTGTTGCACAGAATAAAGCGTTTCCGGTTCAGCCCATAGTATACCTAAGCAGACACTATTTCCCTATGGCCCGATGTAGCTATATTTACAGAGAGAGTGTGTCTAACGTGTGATATGTATGTTTTGCAGCCGATCTGGTTACAGTAACAGCAAGTTTATCAAGGTGAGGAGGCGCAAGGACCGATGGATGATACCCATGAGTATGTGGAAAAGCTGCATGACACGCAGAAAAAAGCGGAGAAAAGCAAGCACCGGGGACAAGGCAGTCCTGAAGCAAAGCTACCCAACAAGCAGCATAGTACCAAAAAATAAAAGTATTCAGGGAGTGCAGTAGTTGGACTACAGCCTTCCCGAATACTCATAACAGCCCGGCTATCCGTGAAGGGATATGCCGGGCTGTTTTATGGGCTGAATCTTTTATGGGGTGTAGCTTAATCGTATTATTTGCTTAGTTTTGCAACGCCTACAGCCACTTTCTCCAATTGTGCTTTGGTGAGGCTCTTATCTGGGGAACTGATTGTTACCACTCGGTCATTCAGGTTGAAGCCCAGCAGTTGCGTGTCGCTGGAAGGGCTGTACCATTTGGCCTTAACACCATTGGACAGTTGAACCGCTTGGCTGGCATAGCCGCCTGAATAGTCTCTGGCCGAAATCACGATTCTCATATGCTTGAACAGGAAGCTCACACCGTCATCAGAAGCAGCCACTTTATCGAAGGCATCGCCTTTGGTCATTTGTGTTGGAGCATACGCTGTTTCAAAACCTTTAAATTGGGCAAAGGCCTTCTGAATGGCTTGCTTTTGTGCAGCGGTGTATTGGATAGCAGACAGTTCAGTGGTCGATCCTCCATTGCTTGGTGCAGAGCCGCCGTCATTTTTGCCGATGATGACCTGATTGGTTTTACCGTCAAAAGTAACTGGCACCTTCAGCGCATCCGCCAGTGCCCGAACAGGCAGGTAAGTCGTATCCTTATACGTAATTGGTGCCAGCTTGTTGCCGTTGCCATCAACTGGTATATAAGCAGATCCGTTGACTTTGAAGCCAAGGCCGTGATTAAGGTACGCACTGATCTTTTCTAAATTAGTTCCTGCATAAACCCCTGCTGAACCTGTCACTGCCATCCCGAACACCATTGTTGCTATGATCATTTTTTTGCTTTTCATTTGATATCGTCTCCTTGAAGATTGATTTGTTGTGCTGCATTTCTTAGTCTTATTAAACCAAGGAGTTGTTTCTAAACTGTATCCATGATGTAAAGAAGTATTTCACCGTGGAGCGTATAGAGATCGTGATATACTTATTGAATCTGCTGCACACATTCTATTCATTAGGAGAGGGTTCAACTTGAACAATCCACATTGGATCGCACCTGAAACGTATAATTTGACTTCGGAAATGGAACACCATCCCCCGGAAAAAATAGCACTGAAATGGCTTAGCGATAACGGAGACTACGAGGAAATCACTTACGGGGAGCTGCGCAAGCAGGCCAACCGTCTGGCTGGAGGCCTATCGAGTCTAGGGCTTCACCAGGGAGATCGCGTGCTAGTTATGGTTCCAAGACGAATCATCGCTTATGTAATTTATTTGGCTTGTCTGAAGCTTGGACTGGCTGTCATTCCTTCATCAGAGATGCTGCGCGCCAAGGATCTGTCCTACCGGTTGCGGCACTCGGAGGCCAGAGCCGTGATCGCTTGGTCCGATACTACCAATGAAGTAGATCTCATCGCCGACGATCTGCCTGCCCTTGATTACCGACTGGCCGTAACCGGAACGGCTGAGGTTCAGGAAGAGGCCACTGGCTGGGTACATCTGGAGGGCCTGATGGTCGGTCAGCCGGATGTCCATCCGGCAGCGGCCAGCCACCGGGACGATATCGCTATATTGGCTTACACCTCCGGCACAACCGGCAATCCCAAGGCAGTGGTGCATAGCCACGGCTGGGGTTATGCCCACCTGCGTATTACCTCCTCACTCTGGCTCGACATTCGTGAGTCGGATACCGTCTGGGCAACCGCCGCGCCAGGCTGGCAAAAGTGGATCTGGAGTCCCTTCCTGTCCGTACTGGGCAACGGGGCGACCGGCTTTGTATATAATGGCGCTTTCCAGCCGAAGCGTTATTTGCAACTGCTACAGGATCACGCCATTCAGGTCTTGTGCTGTACGCCGACAGAATACCGCTTGATGGCCAAGACCGAAGGACTGGAGCATTACGACCTGTCTCAGCTCCGCTGCGCCGTCTCTGCCGGTGAGCCGTTGAACCAGGAAGTCATTCATACCTTCCAGCGGCACTTCGATATCACCATCCGCGACGGCTATGGCCAGACCGAAAGCACACTGATTATTGCTGCACTTAAGGACAAGCCTGTCCGAATTGGCTCCATGGGCCAATCTATCGCGCCGGGTCTCGTAGAGGTCATTGATGAGGATGGCGTTCCGCTGCCACCTGGCACTGTTGGAGATATTGCTGTGCATCTCAGCATGCCAGCCTTGTTCAAAACCTACTACAAGGACCCTGAACGCAAGACCAACGCCTCGCATGGCGAGTACTTCGTCACTGGTGACCGGGCGCGCAAAGATGAGGACGGATATTTCTGGTTTGAGGGCCGGGGAGACGATATTATTATCAGCTCGGGCTATACGATTGGCCCTTTTGAAGTGGAGGATGCGCTTATGAAGCATGCCGCTGTCAAAGAATGTGCCGTTGTCGCCAGTCCAGATGAGATCCGCGGACATGTAGTCAAAGCCTTTATCGTGCTCAAGGATGAGCATGAGGGTACAGACGGATTGGTTAAGGAACTCCAGACCCATGTCAAGGAGATCACCGCCCCATACAAATATCCGCGTAAAATCGAATTTGTCACCGACCTGCCCAAGACAGCCTCCGGCAAAATCCGGCGGGTGGAACTGCGCCAGCAAGAGCAACATGCTGCAGAGTAGATGAGAAGGTCGGTATAATGTCTATTCTTTATTTTCTTTCTATACAATAAATTATGGAAAGAGAGGCGGCTTGGAATGGGGACAAACGAAGATCACAATGAGGGTACCCATCAGGATGGTTTTTGCAGATGAAGAATACGTCGGTAACGACAAAATATTCTATCTGGTATGGGTACAAGCCGCAGAGCAGACTTGAATCATTATCAAAAAAGCAGCCCCATCGGGCTGCTCAGGCTGTCGAGAAAGTTTCGACAGCCTTTTTCTTTATGTCTTAATTATTTAAGACGACACCGCGTTAATGTTGTATAATATAGGTAACTATTTATTGAACGGATGGTGTTCTGTATGCT
>NZ_JABWCS010000176.1 GCF_013359945.1 Paenibacillus agri
CGCGAGATTGCTCACAGCCCGCCAGGCCCCCGCGGCCCGCGAGACTACTCACAGCCCGCCAGGCCCCCACGGCCCGCGAGATTGCTCACAGTCCGCCAGACTCCCCACGGCCCGCGAGATTGCTCACAGTCCGCCAGACTCCCCCGCACGCAGCCCGCAAGAATCTTTCGCATCCCGATTACAGTAACGGAATTCAGGCGCTGTTAACATACATCTTTATAAGTTCACGCATCTGAACATGCGCTACACTCTAAGCTGATATGTCCGATAGCGCTGCTGTCCTCCTGTGATATCCAATAACTGTAGTTCAACTAACTTATGTAGAATTCGTCTGGTGTGCCTATCGGATACTTTGAGATGATGCGCAAGCTCCAAGGGTGTGAAAGTTCGGAGAAGACGTCTAGCGAAGCGTAACGTCTCTGCTTCCAGCCAAGTTAGATTAGAAGGCACATCCGTTGTAATGAATTTACCGATAAACGAAAGCACTAACTGCTGGCATTGTTTGGGCTCCTCGACAATTGAAGGATAAGCGATAGGAAGAAAAGTCCAGCCATCAAGAGCTAGCAAGCAATGGCGGCGACATAAATCTTTGAAACGCCTGACATCCAGATCTCTGGCATGTGGGCCAAATCCTTGGATTTCAATTCCGCCTTTCACACCTCCTGGCATGTAAGCCAAATCAAGATAGCGATAGCCATTATTAAAATCGCGTACCTCCCATTCAGGAAACAGATGATCCAAATTTCCGACTGCCGGGAACCATACAGCGCGGAGGAATTCCACCGTACCATGACCTAGCCCTTTACCAA
Source organism: Paenibacillus agri (assembly GCF_013359945.1). Lineage (GTDB taxonomy): Bacteria > Bacillota > Bacilli > Paenibacillales > Paenibacillaceae > Paenibacillus_AQ > Paenibacillus_AQ agri. The sequence goes on from NZ_JABWCS010000176.1 coordinate 810, forward strand.
GAAACTCCTTTCGTCTGGGGTTAATCTCATTCTCCAGATTTCTTGTTAACCATTCCTCATATTGCTGATCAAATCGCTGCATCACAATTCTCCTCCTTAACTCACGAATTAATCTAACTCATAAACAAGGCATTGATTTTTCCCGCAAAAAAACCGCTCCAAAACAACGTCCACCTGAAATCAATTCAGTGGGAAATTGCATTGGAGCGGCGTGTGCTTCACGACCTATGCTTGTATTATATCGCGGACTCTAATTTGAGTACAAATCATTTTACTGAAGCGTTATAGAGTAAAGTGGAGAGTCAGAGAGCGCCTGGAAAGGCGTTTGTAACAACTCATTTTCAAACGATTAGATTGTGATAGGTACTCAGACTCACCGGGGGCTTTCTCGCACCAAATGTAACCAGAAATATGATATAGTGAATAAAACCTAAATATAGGAAAAATAGAAGAATGATGAAGTTAAATGTCGGATATTTCGAATAGAAAGTTCTTAACTTTCTAGTAGGGCTTATTACAACATGAGGTGGAGCGATTATGGCTAAAACGTATTATGCAGAAGGTAGACAGGTAGCGTATGTGATAAGAGGGCTGTTAATACTTGGAGGCTTAGGGGTTTACTTTAGCATTCCGGGCCTGCACTGGGGATTTTTCTTTGGTATTTTGTTAGGCTCTGTCATTCTGGGAGAGATTTTCGGCGGAATGTGGACCAACAAACGTCGGAAGGACAAGAAGGCGAGGAAGCCAGCTAAGGGTGCTAATGTAAAGCAGAGTAGTGCTAGGCAAAGTAGCGCAACCAGAGCTAAGACTAATATTCCTTCGGCAAAAGCTCCTATCAAAAAGTTAACCGATGCACAGATTCTAAAAGCAGACGTAAGGACATTATCCGGTACGGATTTTGAGAGGTTAATGGAGCTGTATTACATAGATCAAGGCTATACCGTACAACGAGTTGGCGGTTCTGGCGATCATGAAGTGGATTTGATCCTTAAAGGCAAAGAGGGGTATAAAATCGCTGTACAGTGCAAGCGCTGGAAGCAGGATGTTGGAAATGATATAGTGTTGCGCCTTAAAGCGGGCAAGCAGGTTCACGGCAGCTACGATGCTTGGATAGTGACGACGAGCAATTTCACAAAGGCGGCCAAGGAGGCAGCAGATAGGCTTAATATTAAGCTGATCAATGGTTTGTCACTAGATGATAGGTTAAAGAGATGGAAGACTAAACGTGGAGTATAATAGTAGAAAGGAATAACGCCATGATCATTAACAAACAGGAATTCCTAGTAAACGGGCTTCTATACACGATCCGCTCTGCAGTCAAGGAAGATGCGAAGCATCTATCCGATGTAAGGCTGCAGGTTGATGGGGAGACTGAACATATGGATCGAGTGCCGGGAGAAGCTTTTATTGATGAAGCCGGATTTGAAAAAATCATTGAGATGGACACGGTTCATCTGCGAAATATATGTTTGGTGGCCGAAGTGGCTGGTCAGATCGTCGGTTATTCCAGATGTGCAGGGAATGATTTACAGCGCTTCATACACAAGGTGGAGTTTGGAGTAGGTGTCTTGAAGCAATATTGGGGATTCGGCATTGGGAAAAATCTTCTGAAGGCGTCTATTTCCTGGGCTGATGCCAACGGCATAACCAAAATCATCTTAAGCGGCGTGCTGGAAACCAATGAGAGTGCTATCCGGCTATACAAAAGCCTTGGTTTTGAAGTCGAAGGGATATTAAAGAAGGACCGCATCCTTTCCGACGGAAAATATTACAGCACATATATGATGGCAAGATACACGGATTAGTTCTGGGATACAAAACGTTCTTCGTTGACCATTAAAGCAAAAAACAGTGATCGACCGGGACTATGTATGGAGTTTTGATCTGTAGCTGTTCGTTATTTTTCCTAAAATAAGCTGCTTTCGGTCGAGTGCCAGAAGCAGCTTATTAAACATACGTGAATATCATCTTCATTTTTAGTGTTATTATTTAGAATTAATATAATCTTTTTCTTTTACAGGAGGGCGAAAGAATGAAAACGTATTTTTCTTCACTCATGAACACTAGAAAAGAGAAGGTTAGTATGCTGGCCATAAGCATTGCACTTATTGCAATCATTGCTGTCGGAGTGGGTGCTACTCTGGGTAATGAATCTGCTGAGGTTCTGCCCTCAGAGCAAACAAAGGACAGCCCGATAGAGACTCAACCCGCTAAGGTAGCGTCTTTGGTGTTGGGTGGAATTGAGACATCGGACGGAAAGAAATTGACAATAGATTTGGAAGCTGGACGGGACAACAATTTCGCGAAAATGGCATGGAAAAAGGGTGAGGACATCATCTTTTCTGTTCAATGTGAGCAGGAACGAAAGCTTGAAGTTGGCATCATGTCTGTCTCTACGGATAAAGTCCATAGTGGAACTGTAACCACCGGAACAGGTAAAGTGACCATTACCGTTCCGGAGGATGGAGATTATCGTGTATATATCAAAAATCATACGGATCACGCCGCCCATTTTATTATAGAATTAAATAAGAAACTAGAAGGACCACTTGTGTAAATTTGAAGAGTCCACCACAGAAAAGTGGCAGGAATGCTGCTTATTTATTGTTATCAGAAGTAATCGACTTGGTAGGTGTTTTTGTTAGAATAGGTATCTCCTTATTCCGATGAATTTACTTAACAAAAAGATTGACAAGCGGAATAGTGTGTTTTAATATTGCTTTACGATATTCACTTATCGAATATTAATAATCATACTGATAACTGACCGGACAAACGGAGGTTTCATTTTCCTTAGCTTAAGGGGAATGGAGCCTTTTTTTATGGGCAAGTGGAGGGAGAAATTGTTGATGAAGTTACTTGGAAGAATTAGTGGATTAGGTTTGAGAAAAAAGTCGCGGTCTCTTGTTATGCTTGGTTTATCACTCACATTAGCATTGGCGGTAACAGGCTGTGGAAAGTCAGAGGGTAGTGGCACGGATACGATAACCATCGCCTCCAAAGGTTTTGGGGAATCGGATATTTTGGCTAATGCTATTTCGCAACTCATTGAACATGATACTAAACTTAACACCAAAATAGTTTCCTTGGGTCCGGTGTGGGAGGCGCTTGAGAAAGGTGAGATTGATACCTACATAGAGTATACAGGGACGGCTCTGATTAAGATTTTAAAGGAGAAGCCCGAAAATGATCCGCAAAAGGTCTACGATATTGTAAAAGAAAAATTCAAAGAGAAGCATCAAGTCGAGGTGTTGGACCAGCTCGGATTTAATAACACTTACGGGTTTGTCATGCGCAAGGAGTTTGCCGAGAAACAGAATATTAAGAGTATTTCCGATTTAGCAGCTCACTCCAAGGATTTAGTATTTGGAACAAGCCAGGACTTTCTGATGAGTGAGGATACATGGCCGGTAATCCAGAAGGTGTATAATCCTCAATTTAAAGAGATCAAGAACATACCGAACAGAGTGCTGGCTTATAAAGCCATTGAGCAAAATCTCATTGATGTGACCAATGCGTATACAACCGACAGCCAGATTCCGCTCAGTAACTTTGTTGTTCTGAAAGATGATAAACAGGTATTCGTGCCTTACTATGCCATTCCTCTCATCCGCGGTGAAGTAGTGGAGAAGCACCCTGAGTTGCGTGAGATTATCAATAAGCTTGCCGGAAGACTTGATGATGACAAAATGCAGCGCTTGAATGGCGAGGTTGACGTGAAGCAGAGAACGCCAAAGGATGTAGCCAAGGAATGGCTGGAAAGCGAAGGATTGCTTAAATGATTTTAACACTATAAAAAAGAAGGGAATGAAGATTATGACTCCATTTGATCAAAAGACAGCTAACACTATCAAACGTGTACCATTTGTCATTACTGATGAGGAGCGTGGGCTCCTTCCTCGCTTTGCCAATCGTCCACCAGCCGCTGCGCTTCCTCAGGAGAGTTCCGGTTTGACCCGGCGGTATCCTCCGTACCCTGAACGTTACACGTTCGAGCCGAGCGAGCGTTGGGTGCGAGCCGTAGTAGGGGATGTGGCGGTAGTAGACAGTCGTTCGCAGATTCTAGTGTGGGAGCCACGGCATAAGGTTCCTGAGTATGGTTTTCCGGTTGAGCACGTTCGAACAGATCTCCTGACCCCTTCGGAGGGAGTGCCGGAGCCAGGGGTATTCTATCGGCCGCGTACAACAGATGTGAAGTGGTTTGATCTTCATTTAGGGGAGCGGCATATTCCTTTTGCGGCGTGGGCCTGGAACGAACCGGGACTCGAAGGCTATCTCGGGGTTAACTGGTTTCTCGGTGTGCTGGACGGCTGGTACGAGGAAGATCAACCGGTGATGACACATCCGCGTGACCCGCATAATCGGGTGGATGCGTTGCCGAGCAGCCGTCATGTTGCCGTAAAGGTGAATGGCCGGGTGATTGCCGAAACGAATGATCCGGTTCTGGTCTATGAGACGGGGTTACCGACCCGATACTATTTTCCGATTGAAGCGGTTGATTTTAGTGCGCTGACGGAAACCGAAGATTGGAGCGAGTGCCCGTATAAAGGTTACTCTGATCGTTACTGGCGTTCGAGCGAAGGGGAGGATTTGATCGCCTGGTCTTACTCCGATCCTCGTCCCGAGCTGTCAGTAATCGCTGGCCGTATCGCGTTCTACAATGAACGTGTCGAGCTTCTGGTAGATGGCGAGTCAGTGAATTGATTGTGTTTTGTATAGGAAGCCCATTATAAAAGAAGGAATCTGCCTCCACAGCGGAGCCGGGTTCCTTTTTTCTGGCTGTAGAAAGCACATCGATCTGTAGAAAATTGTCATTAAATTAGCTTTCTAAGCCGATGTTAACTTACAATAAAGTTATTTCAGCACCGCAATAAAGCGGTTATCTCCTAGCGCGTTACTTAAACTGACGCAAATCTTGCGAATTGTATTGACTATAAGGTGTGTGTTTGTTAATTTATTGATTAATAGAAAGTAATTATTGAATGATGATAAAAAGGAGGAATAGGCATGGATAGAATTACAGCTGCTAGAGGTGGAGAGTTGCGGTGTAAGGGCTGGAGGCAGGAAGCACTGCTGAGAATGCTCGAGAACGTACTTGAAAATGGAGAAAATCAGAAGGAACTTACGGTATATGCTGCACTTGCGAAGGCAGCACGGAATTGGGATTCCTATCATGCCATTGTCAATACTCTTAAATCCTTGGAAGAGGATGAGACGCTTGTTATTCAATCCGGCAAGCCTATTGGCATTATGCGTACGCATAAGTATGCTCCGATTGTGGTCATGGCGAACTGTAACATCGTTGGCCGATGGGCTACGAGTGATAACTTCTATAAATATCAAGAGCAGGGCTTGATCGTGTGGGGCGGCCTAACCGCTGCCGCTTGGCAATATATCGGTTCGCAAGGCGTCATTCAAGGGACTTATGAGATTTTCCAATCCATTGCTAGAATGCATTTCGGCGGCAGCCTGGCGGGTAAGTTCATTCTAACGGCTGGCTTGGGCGGAATGGGCGGCGCACAACCGCTGGCGGGCACGATGGCGGGTGCCGTTATTTTATGCGTTGAGGTATCTGAAGCGAGAATTGATAAACGCATTGAAGTCGGATATTTGCAGAAGAAGACAGACAATCTGGATGAAGCGCTGCAGTGGGTTAAGGAGGCTTCCGAGAAGAAGGAGAGTCTGTCTGTAGGTTTGCTAGGCAATGCTGCTGAAATTTATCCGGAACTGATTCGCAGAGGCGTACAGCCTGATGTGGTCACAGACCAGACCTCAGCGCATGATCTGATGTATGGCTACATACCATCCGGTTATAGTTTGGAAAAAGCTGCTGAGCTGCGCAAATCTGCACCCGATCAGCTCCAGGCGGATGCAAGGGCTTCGATTGCTGTTGAAGTTACAGCGATGCTGGAGTTCCAGCGCAGAGGGGCGATTGTTTTTGATAACGGAAATAATATCCGCTCCCAAGCGGTGCAGAACGGCGTGGAAAATGCTTTTGATATCCCGGTATTTACCGAAGCCTTCCTTAGACCGTTGTTCTCGCGCGCTATTGGTCCTTTCCGCTGGGTAGCACTGAGTGGGGACCCTGGCGATATTCAGAAGATTGATCAATATATATTGAAGAATTTTAGTGATAACGATGTGGTGGTGAACTGGATTTCGCTGGCGAACCAGTATGTGCCGGTGGAAGGCCTGCCAGCGCGTATTGGCTGGTTCGGACACGGTGACCGGACGAAGCTGGCTCTGGCGGTGAACGAAATGGTTAAGACGGGCGAGCTTAGCGGTCCGATTGCTTTTTCACGTGACCACCTGGACGCCGGATCGATGACCCATCCGAACATTATGACTGAGAATATGAAGGACGGCAGTGATGCTATCTCGGATTGGCCGCTCCTGAATGCCATGATTAACTGTTCTTCGATGGCGGATCTCGTAGCGATCCATTCCGGCGGTGGCGGTTATAGCGGTTATATGACAAGTGCTGGCGTAACACTCGTAGCGGATGGAACGGCTGATGCGGATCTTCGCTTGAAGACAACGCTGGACAACGATACGGGACTTGGTGTTATGCGATATGCAGATGCAGGGTATGAGGAAGCATTAGATGAAGTAAACAAAAAAGGAATACGCAGAATTGACACTACTTTGAAGGAGAATGAATAATGCGGGAATTAACGATAGCGGATGTACGTGCAGCAGTTAGAGGCGGAGCAGTATTTGCAGCTGGAGGCGGAGGCTGGGTTGACCATGGATTGGAGATTGGCGGTGCCGCGGTAGGCATTGCGAAGCCCAAGCTGGTATCGGTTGATGAGCTTCCTGATGATGCGATAATTATTACCTGTACAGCGATCGGCGCACCTGCCGGAAATGAATGGGAGATGTGGGGCGTTGACTATATCAAAGCTGTTCAGCTCCTGATGGAGAACTTTGACGGCAAGGTGGTCGGTGTGATGACCCCGCAGAACGGCATGTCCAGTACGATCAACGGCTGGTTGCCTGCTGCAGCGCTCGGCCTGGTGGTTGTGGATGCAACCGGTGATATTCGCGCGCATCCTACAGGCAAAATGGGCTCCATGGGTCTGGCTTCGCGCCTTGACTATCAGACCATTCAGGTAGTAGTTGGCGGCCGTAGAGACAACGGTTCTTACTTGGAGCTGGTTGTAAAAGGAACCCCTGCGAAGACGTCTAACATCCTGCGCACGGCTTCCGATATGTCCGGAGGCTTCATTGCATCTGCACGTCATCCGATCCCGGCTTCCTATGTGAAGGAGCATGCTGCGATTGGCGGGATTTCGATTGCGCTGGATCTGGGCTATGCCATGATCGAGGCGGAGGCGAAAGGTCCGGAAGACATCATGGAGACCGTTGTTCAGAAAACAAACGGCAAGATGATCGGCCGGGGCGTCGTGCTGAAGAAGGACGTTCATTATTCCGGCGCATTTGATATTGGTACCATCACTATGGCTGACGGAGCTGGCAGTGAGTTGACGCTGCATGTCATGAATGAATATATGGCGGTGGATGATGCGAACGGAAACCGCTTAACCACATATCCCGATGTCATTACAACCTTTGAGGTAGCTACGGGTCTGCCAATCAGTGTAGGCGGTGTAAAGGAAGGCATGGAAATTTCATTGCTGGCTATCGACAAGCAGCATGTTCCGCTCAGCTCCAGCGTGAAGGACCCTACGGTTTATCCGGAGGTAGAGAAGGCGCTTGGCATTCCGCTTGCCGAATACGGTCTGAAGGGTATCTAATAATTGATCCTTTATTACAACTGAGAAGGTGCTAGACTATGGACGGAAAAATAGAAATGAACGATACGGACACAGAAGAGCAGCTGTCCGATTCTATAATTACGCTTGACGGGCACAATCTCTCTATTGAGGAGCTTGAGAAGATTGCCAACAGCGGATGCCGGGTGGAATTGTCTCCGGAGGCGCTGGAACGGGTTGAGGAAGCGCATGCTCTGATTCATGAGCTGGCTGCGGAAGGCATTCCGATTTATGGACTGAATCGTGGTGTTGGCAAGAATAAAGACCGTCAGATCACCGCTGATATGTATGAGGCATTCAATCGGAATCTGATTTATTCTCATTCATCTGGGGTGGGGCCTGCGGCTACAGAGCAGCAGGTAAGAGCGGTGCTTGTCGCCCGCCTGAATACATTGCTGCTAGGCTGTACCGGGGTGCAGCCGGGGATTGTCCTGATGTACCGGGATATGCTTAATGCCGGTATCCACCCGATTCTTCCGGTACGCGGCTCGGTGGGCGCTGGAGATATATCGATTTTATCCCATATTGGTTTGGCTATGATCGGCGAAGGGCAGGTAAGCTATCAAGGGAACACGGTCTCTGCCCAAGTTGCTTTGGAAGCCAATGGGATTCTGCCTTTAAAGCTTGGACCAAAAGATGCACTGGCGATTGTTAGCTCTAATGCCTTGTCGTCAGGCAACGCGGCGTTAACCGCAGCAGCAGCACTACGATTGCTGGACACGGCGGATGCTGTGTTCGCTTTGTCGCTTGAGGCGCTGCAAGGTTGCGTTAGCCCGTTTGAGGAAGCATTGTTCGAAGTTAGGCCACTGGACGGAGCGGCGGAAAGTGCAGCGAATGTCCGAAGTCATTTGCGCGGCGGCAAGTTGCTGCAGATGGATCAGCGGGAGAAAATACAAGATCCGTTAAGCTTTCGCAGCGCCAGTCATGTCCATGGCGCGGCTCGGGATGCGCTCACGTATGCTTCCAAGCTTCTGCGCGTACAATTGAATAGCTCAGATGACAATCCTTGTGTTCTTTTAAAGGAAAGAAGAGTGGTGCCTTCGTCTAATTTTGACGTGACCACCTGGACCGTTGCTTTTGAGATGCTGGCCATTGCACTCAGTCATGTATCCAAAATATCCTGCTACCGCTCACTTAAGCTGGGTACGTCGCGTTTCACGGGCTTAGGGCGTTTTCTAGCTCCTGACGAGGGAACAATTGCTTTCGGCACGATGCAGAAGACTTTTACTTCATTAGATGCAGAAATCCGTTTGCTCTCTAATCCGGTCTCTGCGGACTACTTCTCAATTGCTGGAGACATGGAGGATCACGCTAATAATACCCCGCTGGTGATTCGTAAGACATCTGATATTATTGATCATTTATATTATATTCTTGGCATGGAAGCCATTCACGCCGCTCAGGCGATTGATTTACGTGATTCACAAGCTACATTAGGTCAAGGATCAGCTGCGGTCTATGCACAGATTCGAAACGTGGTATCGCCTTTGACAGAGGATCGGCCACTAACCCCTGATATTAGTGCCGCTTATGAATTAATGCGCAGGGGAATTCGATTGGAAGGGAGAAGTGATTCATGAGCTCACAATATGATCTTCTAGTTTACGGTAACCTCGTACTTCCTGATGGAGTACTATATGATTCAGCGGTTGGGATAAAGGACGGCAAGATTGTCAGCGTAGGCCAACAGAATCCAGATGGCATCACGGCAGACAAAGTGATTCACGCAGAGGGGAGTTTTGTACTCCCCGGGGCTGTAGATGCGCACGTTCATTGTTATAGCTCTTTAGATGAAGGTTTTACCACAGCGAGTACATCCGCAGCAGCAGGTGGGGTAACGACGATTATTGAGATGCCTTACGATGCGACGGGTATGGTCTGTACGCTTGAGATGTTCGAGGAAAAAAGACTGCGTCTCGAGCAGGAATCCCTTGTAGATATGGCTATGCTCGTGACCATCCATAAGGAGGATGGCTACGAACATATTCGGGAGCTGGCAGCGGCAGGAGCCTGTGGTTTCAAGGTATCTATGTTTAATACGGACTCTTTCCGGTTTCCGCGGATAGATGATGGACAGTTGCTGGATTCCTTTGCGGTCATTGCTGAGACGGGCTGTCCGGTAGGCGTTCATGCCGAGAACGATGAAATCGTAAGACGCTACATTAATAAATACCGCGACAACGGCAGCGACCCTCGTTCCCATGGTTTGAGCCGACCGAAGGTCAGCGAATCTGTCGCGGCACTGACGGTAATGGAGCTAGCTTACGAGACTGGAGTCAAGCTGCATTTGTACCATTGTACGTATCCCCGTATTTTCCAGCTTGCAGAGTATTTCCGTTCGCTTGGGGCCAAGATCACGGCGGAAACCTGTACACATTATCTAACTCTTAGCGAAGAGGACATGCCGCGTCTTGGGGCAAAAGGGAAAATCAACCCTCCTCTGCGTTCCAAATCAGATGTAGAAGGTCTGTGGGACTTGGCTGCTAAAGGCGCGATTGATATGATTACGTCCGATCATGCGCCATGGCTGCTTGAACGCAAATCAGATGCTGACATTTTCAATAATTCATCCGGAGCTCCGGGCGTCGAGCATTTGCTGCCTGTCATTTATAGTGAAGGTGTGGCGAAAGGGCGGATTTCACTTACGGAGATGGTGAGATTGCTTAGTCAAAGACCTGCAGATGTATTTGGACTGGGGCATCGTAAAGGAAGGCTGGCAGTTGGCTATGATGCCGATCTGGCGATTATTGATCCTTCTGTTGCCTGGACATTGGATGAACGGGAGCTACATTCCAGTGCGGGCTGGAGTGCTTATGAAGGCATGCGAATGCAAGGAAAGCTAACCCATACTTTGGTCAGAGGTTCTGTGGTGTATGAAGCTGGATCCGTGGTAGGCCAGCCAGGGTATGGTCAATTCGTAAGTGCTGAGCACCGGGCATAAATTCATTCTAGGGAGAAGGAATGGAACATGGAGATTCATGCAGGGATGGTACCTAACACATCCAGGTTGCAAAATAATATTGAGCAGCTATCCACGCTGATCAACCCGTCCAAGCCCGGCTGGACCCGCCGTCCGTTCACAGAAGAGTATGACAGCGGAAGACGCTGGCTGACCGGACAAATGCAGGATGCGGGACTGACTGTGGAGATTGATGCTGCTTCTAATTTGATCGGAGTTCTGCCCGGCAGTGATCCCAGCTTAGCGCCGATTATGATCGGTTCCCATACGGATACTGTGACTGGCGGCGGGCGTTTTGATGGCATTATCGGCGTGCTTGCCGGTATCGAAATTGCCCGTGTGCTGCAAGAATCGGGGTTGAAGCTGCGGCATACGCTGCAAATCGTTGATTTTACGGCGGAAGAGCCTAGCGAGTTCGGTCTTTCAACCATTGGAAGCCGCGGTATGGTGGGGAATTTGACAGAGGCGATGCTGGAGCTGCGGGATGATACAGGTCTACAGCTTGCCGATGCCATCAACCGGCAGGGCGGTGATGTCAGTCGTCTACATGCTGAAATCAGGAAACCGGGAGAGGTAGCGCTGTATCTAGAGCTGCACATTGAGCAAGGCCCGGTGCTGGAGCAATCGGGGCATCGTCTCGGCGCGGTGCTGGGCATCGTAGGGATTCATCGCTATCGGGTCCAGATTACTGGAGCGCCCAATCATGCGGGAACGACCCCGATGACGCTGCGCAATGATGCGTTGGCTGGTTTTTGCGAGATCGGGTTGGCCTTTGAACGTCATTGTCTGCACTATGCGAAGGATGCGGTAGGTACAATTGGCAAAATGAACAATGAGCCTAATGCATCCAATGTTGTACCGGGCTTGGTTAGATTTGATCTGGAGATTCGCTCGCTGGATCACAAAATCTCTGAGGCAGTATATTCAGCATTTGCTGCTGAAGCTGCCGAGATTGCGGCAAGACGCGGACTGCAGATATCCCTCGAGTCCTTATCGAAATCGGATGCCGTTATCGTCAAGGAAAAGGTGCTGGAGAAGGTACTCTCAGCCTGTAATTCTGTGGCTCCGGCCATCTGTCTGCCTAGTGGGGCGGGTCATGATGCTAACCAACTGGCAAGTATTGCGCCGATCGGGATGATTTTTGTTCCCAGCAAGGATGGCAGAAGCCATTGTCCGGAGGAGTGGACAGAATATCAGGACGTCGCTGCTGGAACACAGGCGTTAGGGCAAGCGTTGCTGCTATTTGATGAAGAAGATTTCAGCCGGTGGGAGGATGCTTAATCCCCTATCTGTACAAATTAATAGCGAGCGGCTATGGACATCCCTTGAGGCCTTAGGTCAGATTGGCGCGGATGAACAAGGGGGGATCACCCGTCTTTCGCTCACCGATGAAGAATTGACCGGAAGACAATTTGTGATGTCTCTGATGGCGGATGCAGGGCTTGAAGTCCGGCAGGATGAAGCAGGCAATCTGATCGGGGTGCTGGCAGGTGAAGACCCGGATGCAGCAGTCATCGCTACAGGCTCGCATATTGATACCGTTATCCAGGGCGGGAGATTTGACGGGGCGCTTGGCGTACTGGCTGGAATAGAAGTGCTGCGTACCATTAAAGAGCAGGGCATCCGGCACGCCCGGTCCCTGGAGGTTATCTGCTTCACGGATGAGGAAGGCGTACGCTTTGGCGCAGGATATCTGGGAAGCCGGGCGATGAGCGGGGGATGGGATGACCAATGGTTGGAACTGAAGGATGCTAACGGCTTCTCTTTAAAGGAAGTCATGGAAAATGCGGGGGTGAGTCCCGGCACTGTGGCACTCGCTAGTCGCAGCCGTCAATCAATCCAGGCTTATGTAGAACTGCACATTGAGCAAGGCCGTGTACTGGAGGCGCTGGGCACATCTGTTGGAATAGCTACTGCGATTTATGGACATTGCTGGCTTGAAGTCACGGTTCGTGGGCGTGCGGATCATGCTGGAACAACCCCGATGAAGCTGCGGCAAGATCCGCTGACGGCTACTGCTGCGCAACTGCTCGCCATTGAACAGATAGCTGTTGAACACGGTGGAGTGGCAACGATAGGCACATTAAAGCTTGCGCCAGGAGCAATTAACGTTATCCCTGGAGAGGTCGTATACAGCGTGGATCTGCGGCATGAAGAAGCTGAGAAGCTACTTCAGATGGAGATAGCGATTAGAGAAGCGTTAACTGGTATAGTAGAAGAGAAAAGCTTGAGTCTCTCGATTATAGCCACAGACAGTGCTCCGCCCGTTCGATCCTCTCAGATGATTATGGATACCTTGGCAGAGAGCTGTAGAATTAATGAGTTGCCGGAGCATTATATGGTCTGCGGTGCAGGCCATGATGCGGTTGCAATGAATGAGCTTACGGATATCGGTTTGATTCTGGTCCGCTCACGCGATGGTATCAGTCATCATCCACTGGAATGGAGCAGTCCCGAAGATTGTGAGGCCGGCGCCAATGTGCTGCTGCATACCTTGATAAAACTTTCTATAGAGTCAAATAAATAATTCCGATTGACATAATGGTATATATCACTTAATAATAATGGTAATTAATTATTACTATATGATAAATTAGGCGGAAGGAGATGGAATTACGGGTGAATGTTTTCCGTGAAGCTTACGAGTATGTGATAACCAATAGTGACCGGTTTCTGGAAGCGGCTAAGGTGCATTTAAGCATAAGCGTTTACGCACTTCTTATAGCGATCGTCATCTGCGTACCTCTCGGTATTCTGTGCGCCAAGAAGCAATGGCTAACCGATCCGATCATGGGCCTCTTCAATTCCCTGCGAGTCATCCCAAGCTTGGCGGTATTAGTTATTATTTTACCGATCATGGGAACAGGCTTTGCACCCGCACTCGTCGCCTTGACGATACTTGCTTGCCCTCCAATTCTTATTAATACATATATGGGTTTTCGGGGGATTGAGCCGGCAATCATTGAAGCAGCTTCGGGCCTCGGAATGGGTGAGAGGATGATTATGCGTAAGATCGAGCTGCCGCTCGCAGCTCCATTGCTGTTGTCCGGAATTAAGACTTCGGCGGTAGAGGTTATTGCCAGTGCCACACTCGCTGCATTCATCGGCGGCGGCGGATTTGGTACGTTTATCATCAATGGTCTGGGAATGTACAAATTTTCCTTGTTGCTTGTCGGTGCGCTTCCAGTAGCCCTATTAGCCATTCTATCGGAAATCGGTTTTTCAGGAATCGAAAGATTAGTCACCAAATATCAGCGATAATGTGAGAGGAGTATTCGATTGAAAAGAAAACTATTAGCTTTGGCCGGTTTGCTGGTAAGTATAGTTCTGGTAATTAGCGCATGCTCCTCCAATTCCGGTAAGACTGTGGTGAAAGTAGGCTCCAAGAACTTTACCGAGTCCCTGGTTCTAGGTGAAATGTATGCATTGGCTCTTGAGGATGCTGGCTACAAGGTGGAACGCAAGCTTAACCTGGGTGGCACACTGGTTGCGCATGAAGCGCTTAAAAAAGGCGATATCGACTTTTATCCTGAATACACAGGAACCGGATTGATCAACGTTCTGGAATTGCCGCCGAACTCGGATGCCAAAACGGTATACGATGAAGTGGCCAAAGGCTACAAAGACAAATTCAATCTGATCTGGCTGGAACCGACCAACGCGAATGATTCCCAAGGTCTGGTGACCTCTAAGAAAATTGCTGAAAAATATAATCTCTACAAAATCTCTGATCTCGTGAAGTATGCACCTGAGCTTAACATGGCAGCTGTGCCGGAATTCGAAGAGCGTGAGGATGGACTGAAAGGTCTGAATGCGACTTACGGTAAACTGAATTTCAAGAGCATGAAGCTGTTTGACTATGGTATCAAATACCGTGTCGTGCTGGACGGCGAGGCCGATGTCACTGTAGGCTTCACAACGGATGGTGATTTGACCAACAAGGATCTTGTGCTATTGGAGGATGACAAGAAATTCTGGCCTCCATACTTCGTTGCCCCTGTAATCCGTGGTGAGCTTAACGACAAGGACCCGGAAATCGCGAAAGTGTTGAATAAAATCTCGGCGAAGCTGGATAACGAAACTGTGCAAAAGCTGAACGCTCAAGTCGATATTGAGAAAAAAGAATATGCAGATGTGGCCAAGTCCTTCCTGGAAGAACAAGGTCTAATCAAGAAGTAATTAATAATTGAAGCAGTGGGGTTTCTCCAGCAGGGAGAAGCCCCCTTCCTACAGGAGTTGATTAGTGATGAAAGAGGCAATCGTTTTCGAGCAGGTATCCAAAACATTTCCGAAGGCCCCGAAGCCTTCTGTAAATGAAACGAGTCTAAGTATTCCCCAAGGTTCCTTTGTTACGATTCTGGGCGCATCGGGCAGCGGGAAGACAACCTTACTGAAGATGGTGAACCGCATTATTGAGCCGACCGCAGGTACCATCTCCGTGTTTGGCAAAGATATTCGGAGCTTGCCTGTAACAGAGCTGCGTCGAAGTATTGGTTATGTGATACAGCAGGTGGGGCTGTTCCCGCATCTGACCATCGAGCAGAACATTGCCACTGTGCCGGATATTCTGGGCTGGGAGCGGCAGAAGACCGCGGAGCGAATTGATTATTTAATGAAGCTTGTCCATCTTCCGGAAAATTATAAAAAGCTCTACCCCCGCCAATTGTCAGGTGGACAGCAGCAGCGGGTGGGTATTGCCAGAGCGATGGCTGGAGACCCTGCCATTTTGCTGATGGATGAGCCGTTTGGTGCTATTGATGCCATTACACGTAAGAAGCTGCAGGATGATTTTAAGCAGATTCAACAGGAGCTTGGCAAGACCGTGCTGTTTGTTACGCATGATGTGGAAGAGGCGATGAAGCTGGGAGATCAAATGATCGTCATGAATGAGGGCTCCATTCAGCAGTACGACACCCCGCTGGCCATTATGTCGAACCCTAGCAATTCCTTCGTGTCGAGTTTGATTCAAGCAGATGACTTATTCCAGCAGCTCCACCTGATCCGGGCTGAGGATCGAATGATCGCTTTGACGAATGAGACTGTAACGGATGGTGTTCCGACCATTCAGGGTAGTGAAAGTCTAAAGACGGCGCTTCAGTCTCTTTTGCAGCATAATGCCCCTTATGTCGTTGTTGAAAATGATAAGGGCGAGCGGCTAGGTCAGATTACGCTAGAGCAGTTGAATCTGCAGAATGGCAGGTGATTGGAATGCTGGACTATTTTTCCCGCCATTATGATGATTTATTGATCTCTTTATGGGAGCATATCGTACTTACGTTTGTTTCTTTGCTGATTGCGATGCTTATCGCGCTTCCGCTTGGCTACTGGTTAGCCAGAAGACGGAAAATTGCGGTACCTGTGCTGTCTGTACTAAGTATTATTTATGCCATTCCCAGCTTGGGCATGTTCGCCTTGCTGATTCCGTTCGTGGGACTCGGTGCCAAACCTGCTATTATTGCACTGGTTGTGTACAGTCAGCTAATTCTGGTCCGCAATGTTATCTCAGGATTCCAAGGCATTGAGCCTTCTATTATTGAGGTAGCTAAAGGTATGGGATACAGCGCGTGGAGACAATTTGTCCGGATTGAGCTGCCGCTGGCATTGCCGGTTATTCTGGGCGGGGTGCGAATTGCGTCGGTATCCGTAATAGGCATTACAACCATCGCAGCCTGGATTAATGCCGGAGGGCTGGGCGGGGTACTGTTCGAAGGGTTGTATCAAAACTCCATTCCCAAGATGGTGTGGGGTACGCTGCTAGTCTCCTTGCTGGCGTTATCGACGAATATGGTCCTGCTACGACTTGAGAAAATCACTTTGCGCAGGTCACGCGGAGAACAGAGAGTATGATATACTGGTTCAGAGTTTTATAACTACGATCGTTTTATTTTGAGGTGTAATAATGAATGGTACTCAGACGTTGGAACGTGCTATCGATATCCTGTTTGTCCTTGCTGACTCCGGTACTACGCTTACAGTAAGCGAAATTGCGGAGAAGGTGGGCATTCCGGAGAGCACGGCATATCGTTTTATTCAATCGCTGATTAAGAGTGGCTTTGTGGAGCGCAAGGGGAGAAGCAAGATTGGCCTGGGGCTTCGAATCTTTGATTTAGCCAGAGGCTTGTCTCAGCAGATCGAGAAGGAGCTTCTGGTTATCGCCAGGCCGATTATGGAGGAGCTCACCGCTCTGACTAATGAAACCACGGTCTTATTCGTCCGCTCCGGCTCCAAAGCCATTTGTCTTGAGCATGTAACCAGTCCAAGATTAATCAGAATGTCTATTGAAAATGGCCGGGTGCTGCCGCTGAATTCAGGCGCTTCTGGCAAAACACTGCTTGCGTATGAGAACGATAAGATTATCGAAGACATGTGCAAGCTTTTTGAGGCAAATTCCACGAAGTCTACGCTGTTGCAAGAACTGCATAACATAAAGGACGCAGGCTATTGTTTTACCTTAGGCGAGGTAGATACGGATGCTTTCGCTATTGCGGCGCCTGTGCTTGATCCGCAGCAGCGAATTGTTGCCAGCCTATCGGCTGCAGGACCGATTCATCGGCTTGGCGAAGACGAAATTCCGCTGTTCATTGGGTATGTGAAGGAAGCGGCGTCTCGTATTTCGTGCAAGCTTGGCGGGTTGGGGTAAATACTTTATTGAACTGCATAAAGAGTAAGAGTAGCGGAGTGTAAGGTGAGCCGCTTTTTTGCGTTGCCCAGGACTAGTTCAGGTAACTTTTCTTCATTTTCCAACGTCTTGATTATTAAGGGGGAATGACAGTGAAGCGACTAATTGGAACTTTGTTTGCATTACTACTGTTATCGGGATGTGCTCATCCTTCATTAGCTCAAGTTGACAAGACCAACGCACCTGAGACAGGCCAGGTATCATCCCAGAGCTGGTCTTTCGATAAAATCATTACTTTTAATAAAACAATCTATGTGGGAACTGAAATAAAAGTAGCTTCTACCGATATTCAGGAAAGTATAGGAGAAGTTAAAACTTACTCAGATGAGGAATCGGAGTCCGGTAAGGATGATTTTTCAAATCATTATCCTGTTGGAACAAAACTTTATAAGATAAAAGACCTATCTACTCAAACTGCTATTGCCGTTGAAATTAATAAAGATTCGTTTGTTTTGGCGCAAATAGAAAAGGAATAAACCAGGTAATGTGTCCTTGATTCCCCAAGTTCCCTATTTGAAGGAAATGTGTCGTATTCTGACGAATATAGTCATAAACATAATGGATTGGGTGCGGATATGAAAGTGGAACTGGGACCAGGGACAATGAGAAAACAATTGACGGTGCTCATCGGCATGATGCTTGTCTTTACCGTCGTTATATCAATATTCGTCTATGAATGGCTTCATCCTACGTTTCGGTACCCTGAAGCGCGTGGAGGAGTGTTGGACGCCAGACAATGGGATTTTGCGAAGCAAGGAATTGTACCGTTGCGGGGAGAGTGGGAGTTCTATGAGAACAAGCTGTTAACTCCGCAGGATTTCCAAACCGGTGGCAAGGCACTGGAAGCGGAGCGCCGGCTTCTTAGTGTTGCTGGAGGCTGGAAAGGTGTAGTTTCATCTGACAGGGGGCATGGTGCAGGTACGTACCGTCTGCGCGTAGAGGTTAAAGATCCTGACTTTTATAGCCTTAGAGCTAAAAAGCTTCGGTTGTCCAGCCATATCTTCATGAACGGTTCAGACCTCGGCGGTACTGGAAAACCGCATTTGTCGCCGGATCAATTTGTACCTAGCAACCTTCCGTTTTACGGTATGATGAAAGCGGATAGCGGCACTATTGACATCATTATTCAGATCGCAAGCTACCGTTATTTGGAAGGCGGCTTGGTGCAGGCGCCAGAATTCGGTTTAACAGCAGATGTATGGGCCAGGCGCGATAATGCCCGTTTAGCGGACATGATTGTTATCACCACCATGCTGGTATTCGGGATTTATTTTGCAGGAACATTCAAGCAATGGCGGAAGGAGCCCTATCTCGCCTTTTTTAGTTTGTTCTGCTTGTCATTAGGGTTATTTTTTAGCATTGACAACGAAATCGTCATGGCGACTCTGTTCCCCGGGATCTCTTTTCTTTTATTGCAGAAAATGCTCTTTATCCTGCCCTACGTTTCTGTTATGTCCTTTACCCTCTATGTCTATCTGTACCTGGGGCTGGACCATAAGAGAAGCCCGGAGTATAAGTGGTTGAAAAGGGTTTATTATGGATGTCTTGTCTTATTGGTTGGCATACCAAACGAATATTTAATTGATATTCTTTGGCTCGGGATCGTCCTGCAAATCACGGCGTTCGCTTTCATGATTCGCTGGCTGTTCCGTTATCGGAATAGCGGGGTTCAAGTTTACTATATTTTGCTCGGTTTATTTTTCCTTATTATTAGTTGGGTGTATGCCCAGACACGTTATCAGCTCGCGCTAGACAACCCGTATTATATGATCGTAACGCCTCTGCTTCTCGTTCTATCGCAATCCTTCCTCATGTCGGACCGGGTTCGCGAGGCGTTCTTGCGGAACGAGCGGCTCACTGAGCAGCTCATTGCGTACGACCGCCAAAAAGACGAATTTCTCATCCATACGTCACACGAGTTCAAAACACCGCTGCACGGCATTATCAATCTGGCGCAGGTGGTTATCGACCAGAGCGGCGAAGGGATAGCGCAGCGGCATCGTGAGAATCTGGACTTCATCATTGCCCAGGCGACCCGTTTGTCCACGCTGGTGAACGATATTATCGATTTTCAGAGCTTGCAGCGCGGAAGCCTGACGTTCCATCACCGGTTTTTCGATGTCAGCGGCACGGTGCAGGCTACGCTCGAAGCACTGAAATTCATTCGTAGAAATGATCAGGTGTGGCTGGTCAATCAAGTACCTCCGGGAACCTTTTATCTGTTTACCGATGAAAACCGCCTGAAGCAGATTCTTGTGAATCTGGTCGGCAATTCGTTGAAGTTTACGGAACGGGGAAGTGTGACTGTGGCCGCAGAGTCGCGAGAAGGCCGGTTATTCCTGACGTTTGCGGACACTGGCGCCGGAATGAGTGAAGAACGGCGCCAAGTGCTTTTCCAATTTGATCTATTTAACGACGGGGAGCCAGCGGTTTCGGCGTATCAATCTTCTGGTCTCGGTCTGAAAATATCCAAGGCGCTTGCGAAGCAAATGGACGGCGATCTGGAACTGAAGTGGTCGGAGCCGGGAAGAGGCTCCGTGTTTGAGCTGCAGCTGCCGGAGGCGACGGCAACACAGAGAGAACTTGGGGCCATCCGGGCAGAAGCCGCTGCCGGTCTGGAGCCGCAACCTTTGCCCAGGGCAAGCTCGCCGGTGAAGAAAGAGACCTCGCCGCATGCAGCGGAGCGAACCGGCGAGGTGAAGATTTTGCTGGTGGATGATGATTCCTCCAACATCAAGGTGTTGCAGGAGTTATTTGCCTCCAGTCGCTATCATGTTCTTACGGCGTACAATGGGGCGGACGCGCTCAAGCTGATTCAGCAGCATCGTGATGATCTGTCGCTTGTCCTGCTCGATGTGATGATGCCTGAGCTCTCAGGATATGAAGTGTGCAGGCGTATTCGGGAGGAGATCCCGCTCTACGAGCTGCCCGTTCTGCTGCTGACTGTACGCAACTCGCCGGCAGATATTGCGATGGGATTCGAAGTGGGAGCAAATGATTTTCTAGTGAAACCGTTCAGTGGCAAGGAGCTGCTGGCCCGGGTACAGACACTGCTGCAATTGAAAGAAGCAGTCGAGCAGGCCATTCGTATGGAGACGTTGTTTCTGCAATCGCAGATCAAGCCGCATTTTATCTATAACGCTTTGAGTGGCATTATCTCGTTATGCTATAGCGACGGCGATCGGGCAGGCAAGCTGCTGAGCGAATTCAGCAACTATTTGCGACTCAGCTTTGATCTTGACCCCCGTCATGCGAAGGTCAGTCTAAAGCGCGAACTGTCTCTCACCAAATCCTACGTGGAGCTGGAGCAGGCCCGTTTCGGCACACGCCTGAATGTGGAATGGGATGTAGATGTTCGAACGCAGACGTTGATTCCGGCATTGATTTTGCAGCCTCTGGTCGAAAATGCGATTCGCCATGGCATCATGAAGCGACTGTCGGGAGGCACGGTGGTTATTCGGACGAAGCTTGCGCCGCAAGGCTTGCAGATCACTGTTCAGGATGACGGGGTTGGCATGACCGCAGAGCAACTTGATCGAATTTTTAAGCGGGAGCGGCTGGATGGAAGCATCGGCCTGATCAATGTACACAAACGACTCATCAATGAATTCGGTCAAGGCTTGCGGATCGAGAGCGTTCAGGACAAGGGTACAACCGTCACCTTCCTGATCCCCACGCGCACAGCAGCAGCTAGAGCTAACGGAGAGGAGCATGAAACATATTGATGAAAGCTATCGTTGTAGATGATGAGTTATTGGTTACGGAGCAAATTGACAGAATGCTTGCGAGTGCAGGAGTTAAGGTGCTGGGCTGCTGCGTGAATCCTCATGAGGCGCTGGGAATGGCGAAAGAGCTACAGCCTGATGTACTATTTCTGGATATTGAAATGCCCGAGCTAAGCGGGCTTGAGATTGCGGAGCGGGTATATGCGGACAAGCTCGACATGGAGGTTGTGTTCATTACTGCCTACAATCAATACGCGATCGATGCGTTCCGGGTGAATGCACTCGACTATTTGCTGAAGCCGCTAATGGAAGAGGATTTGCAGCGTTCGCTCGAACGCGTCAGAAAAAGACGGCAGCGACGCGGGGATAATGCTGGTAACGGCGGACAAAAGAGTGCTGTCGCCTACCTGTTCGGCAAGTTTGCTCTACATATGGATGTTGACCCCGAGCCGGTTCGCTGGGTAACCTCCAAGTGCGCAGAGCTGCTCGCTTATATGCTGTTACAACCCCGGGATAAAGAGGTTAGCAAGTGGGAACTGTTCGAGGCGCTCTGGCCGGCCCTGGATGTGGAGAAGGCAGGCATCAACCTTCGAAGCACGGTTAGCAGAATCAATAAGACGCTACGGGACTGCCGATCGGGAATGTCGCTGGCATCTGTCCGGAATGGATACAAATTGGTCTTATCCGATGAAGCGCTGGCTTTGGATGCGGACGAATTGGAGCTTTTCGTATTGGATGCTGTCAGAATAGATCCTGACAATCTGGTGTACGTCGAGCAATTGGTTCACCGCTGTAGCCGGCCGTTTCTTCAAGGGTTCGACAGCGTCTGGTGCGAGCCTTACCGCAAAGAATACCGCCAGTACTTTCTCAGTCTGGGGAAAAAGCTGCTATTGTATTATGAGGAATCTGTGACGGAGCCGCTCAAGGCGCTGCGACTGGCCGAGCTGCTGGTCGAACACGATCCTTATGATGAATCGCTGCGGGAAGAGGCGCTGAAGCTACACTATCGCATCGGCGGTTCTGGACGTGCTACCGCCTACTACGAAGAATACACCGAGTTGATCCATGCAGAGCTGGGAGCTGTGTCGGGAGATACGCTTACAAGTTTGCTTCGAAACTTAACGGATTGATATATATCGAACGAAGGAACCTGTCATCAGAAGCGGGTTCCTTTTTTGCTTTGTCACAATTTTGCAACATTACTCCAGATATAATGTCACCGTAGAGTAAATCAGCATGAAGGTGAGTGGAATAGAGAAAATGATCAAACGTTGGATGTCAATCTTCATCGTATTTTTATTAATTGCGGGAAATATTCCTCAGTATGCTTTTGCAGATTCTCTTGACGAATGGAATATCCGTAATCCGTTGCCTACGGGTGAGCGTTTAAATGCAGTTGTCTACGGAAACAACATGTTTGTAGCGGTGGGGGAAGGCGGAGCGATAGTGACCTCCAGTGACGGAGTGAACTGGACGAAACGAAGCAGTGTCATTACAAATTATTTAACTAGCGTCGCCTTTGGAAATGGCACGTTTGTGGCAGTGGGGGCCACTGGAATCATTGTGACCTCCACCGACGGAGTGAACTGGACGGACCGAACGAACCGTGCGACTATTACTTCGAGTGCGCTAAGTGGCGTCACCTTCGGAAACGGAACGTTTGTGGTGATGGGTGCAGGTGGAACGATAGTGACCTCCAGCAATAACGGTGTCAGCTGGACGAACCGAACGAGTAATACTACGAATAATCTTAATAAAGGCATTTATGCAAACGGAACATATGTGTTGGTAGGAACTAGGGGAACGATTTTGACTTCTACCAATGCAACGAGTTGGACGAGCAAAGCAAGTGGCTCTACGGATGCTCTAAATGGTATCACATATGGAAACAGCATGTATGTGGTAGTAGGTGCTAGTGGGACCATTCTAACCTCTGCTAACTTAATAACCTGGAATAGCCGTGCGAGTGGAACTACGAGCACTCTATATAACGTTGCTTTCGGAAACGGCACATTTATGGCCTTTGATACCTATACTGGAAATATTGTGGCCTCCACCAACGGAACAAGCTGGACAAGTCGAACGAGCGGCGTTACAACTGGCCTAATTAGCGCCGCTTACGGAAACGGAACGTTTGTGGTGATAGGTACAGGCGGAGCGATTCTGACTACCGACAACGGAACCAACTGGACGACCCGAACGAACCCTCTTACGAGTGATCTAAAGAGAGTCGCTTACGGAAACAACATATATGTGGCGATAGGGGTCAGGGGATTCATTATGACCTCCAGTAACGGAACGAGCTGGACGAGCCAAACTAACAGCAGCAGAGTGGATCTAAACGATGTCGCCTATGGAAACGGCACATATGTGGCAGTAGGGGACAATGGAGTGATTGTGACTTCCAGTGACGCAGTGAACTGGACAAGTCAAACAGTCGGTGCTACGTATTATCTAAGAGGTGTTACTTACGGAAACGGAATGTTTGTGGCAGTGGGATACAATGGGGTGATTGTGACCTCCCGTGACGGAGTGAACTGGACAAGTCAAACAGTCGGCACTACGTATTATCTAAACGGCGTTACCTACGGAAATGGCATGTATGTGGCGGTGGGAAATAGTGGAGCGGTTCTGACTTCCAGTGATGGAGAGAACTGGACGAACCAAACGAGTGGCAATACGAGTTATTTATATAATGTTATCTACGGAAATGGCACGTATGTGGCAGTGGGTACAAGTGGAATAAATGGAGCGATTCTGACCTCCAGTGATGGAGCGAACTGGACGCAGCAAACGAGCGGAGCTTCTAATACTCTGTGGGATGTCACTTACGGAAACGGTATGTATGTGGCGGTGGGGAACCTTGGAACGATAGTATCCTCAAGTAATGGAGTGAATTGGACGATCCGAACGAGTGGCATTCAGAAAAGCCTAATGGGCGTCACCTACGGAAAAGGCACATATGTGGCGGCGGGGGTAACTGGAACGATTCTGCAGTCAGGAACCCTGCTTCCGGCAGTCAACAGTGTGACGGTTAGCCCAGCTAACGCAAGCGTAATTCAAGGAGGAAGTAAGCAACTCACGGCTACGGTAGACGCTCTTGCAGGCATCGCGACAACCGTCACGTGGAAGAGCAGTGACGTCAGCAATAAAGTCGTTGTGGACAGTACAGGGAATGTGACTGTTGCTGCGGATGCTGTGCCGGGCGATTATACAATCACAGCAACGTCAACAGTGGACAGCGACAAAAAAGGGGCCGCGACGATTACGGTTACTTTAGCTCCAGTAGTCAATAGTGTGAGTGTCACTCCGGGCAGTGCAAGTGTGGTGCAAGGAGGAAGCAAGCAACTCACAGCGACAGTCGATGCCGTTGGCGGAGCAGAGACCACAGTCACATGGAGTAGTAGTGACACCAGCAATAAAGTGGCAGTGGACAATACAGGTAAAGTAAGCGTAGCCGCGAATGCGGCACCGGGTAATTATACGATCACTGCAACATCGACGGCAGACGCAACGAAGAAAGCCTCCGCGACGATCACGGTAACGGTGGCGCCAGCCGTTAACAGCGTGAGTGTCACTCCGAACAGTGCAAGTGTGGTGCAAGGAGGAAGCCAGCAACTCACAGCGACAGTCGATGTCGTTGGTGACGCAGAGACCACGGTTACGTGGAGTAGTAGTGACGCCAGTAACAAAGTAGTGGTGGACA
>NZ_JABWCS010000177.1 GCF_013359945.1 Paenibacillus agri
AAATTGGTATTTAGAAAGAGCGATTGCTCATTTTGAAACATCTGACGAGAATTAAATTCTCATTTTTGAACTCACTTTCGTGAATTCGATACTCACTCGTTGTTCAGTTTTCAAAGATCAAGCTGTTCTCGTTGTCCGCTCGATGTCTCAGCAGCAACTCTTATACTATATCATGTCCGGCGTTTTAATGTCAAGCTCTTTTTTTAATTCCTTTTTCGTGCTCGGCATCGTTTGTTTCTCGGCCAGAAATAGAATATACCATGGATAAAAGGACATTGCAAGTGTTTTTATTGAAGAGTTCTCAATATTCGCTTAAATAACCTTACTAACACAAGACAAAAACGTACAGATGCTGTATCTGTCGATACAACGTCTGTACGTAATGCTTTCACCATGTCATCGAGTTCGCCTTAGTTAGAAATCCATGGATTTCTGCGTTTTTTGGCACTGTCATTTCGGTTACTTTTACTTGATCTTTGTGATTTACCTGAGGATTTGCCTGACTTGCTTTGTCCTGAAGTTTTAGCCTTGGAAGCTACTTCCACTTTCTTACTCTCCTTCTGTTCGACAACTCTTTTGCTAGGAACTTCTGTAGTGGTTGCTGCAATGGGCTGGCTCTCCTGAATAATTACTTCAGGCTCTTGAATTTCTGGCACACGGCTATGATGAGCATAATCGCCAATTCCCGGATATTGTGGATTCGGAGGAATATTAGATACTGCAGGTCCTCCCCCTCCAAAAGCTCCCAGAGGTGCATTCGGAACTATTCCCTGATTAGGAGAAAACGGCGCTCCTGTCTCATAAGGCGAGACTACACCGGGATGATGTCCATACGTAGGAAATGAGTTATAGATTGGAGCCTCATAAGTAAACGGCTGATAAGGATGTTCTCCCCCGCATCCGCAAGGCGGCCATGGCAGATTCTGCGGGTGCACACTATATTGAGGGCTAACCGCGCCAGGAAATTGATTGTTGGGCTGTATTCCAGATACAAAACTATCATTTGGTGCAGCATTGACCGAATTATGCCATGGAGACTGATTCTCTACAGCCGGCGATACATTCGTGTGCCATGGGGACTGGTTCTCTGCAACCGGCGATACATTCGTATGCCATGGGGACTGATTCTCTACAGCCGGTGATACATTCGTGTGCCATGGGGACTGGTTCTCTGTAGCCGGCGATACATTCGTGTGCCATGGAGACTGATTCTCCGTAGCCGGTGATACATTCGTGTGCCATGGGGACTGATTCTCTGCAGCCGGCGATACATTCGTATGCCATGGAGACTGATTCTCTGCTACTGGTGATACGTTGGTGTGCCATGGAGACTGGTTTGCTGTAGCCGGCGATACATTCGTGTGCCATGGGGACTGGTTCTCCGTAGCCGGTGAGACATTCGTGTGCCATGGGGGCTGGTTCTCCGTAGCCGGTGAGACCCATTCCGGGTAATAGTAAAATGGAGGGCAATCCGGAGCGTACCATGGCTGTACATACGACGGCTGTACGTAATTAGTTTGCGGGCTAAGGTTTACATTGGGAGCAGTTGTTCCATGGAATGGACTAGTTTCTGTTAATCCAGGATATCCTGCACTGTGATCGCAAGGCGACTTCTTCTCTTCAAAGACAGGTGCCACCGGTTTGTATTCCGATTTAGGAGGTTCATGATGTGAAATGGCTTCTTGAGCGGGAACTGAAATTTGTACAAAGAGGCTTTGAGATTCGGTATGGATTGTTTCTTTCACCGGCACAACCTCAGCAATCGGTGAAACAGCATTGGGTACAGGCTCATTGACAGGCACTGGAGCTGGATTAGGATTAATGTTGGAGGCTGGGCTAAGATTCGGATTGGGGTTGAGGTTGGGTTTAGCAATCGGTACTGGAGCGGGAGTTGGTGCTGGAACAGGAGCTGGGACGGATTCGGCAAGTGGCGCAACGGGTGGCGCAGGCTGTTCTTTAGGCCCGGTGTATGTTTTTCCTCCAACCTGTGTTTTTTCAGACACGGCATTGGCCGCTGGTACTGGCGTAACGTTCTCGTTTTGGATTGGAGCTACGTTCCCATTAGGCAGTGGTGACACTGTTCCTTTCTTGGGGATGTTGACCACTTCTCCAATCAGCAGGGCGTTAGGATTCTTCAACTGGGGATTGGCATCTACCACATCCTTCAGAGGAACCCCCCAAGCCTTGGACAATTTCCACAAGGTATCCCCTTGTTTTACCGTGTGCTTGTAGTAGAGATCACTATTGCCGGGTACGGGCGAAGTACCAGAAGAGGGGATCTTCACTTTCTCACCGACCGACAGCACATCGGGATTGCTGAGTTGCGGATTGGCCTCGATTATTTTTTCCAGCGGCACTCCGTACTTTTGCGACAATGCATACAGTGTATCGCCTTGTTTGACAATGTGTATTTTCACGCAGCATTAACCTCCCTGAAAATTTTTGGAGTATTGCCTGCTTGCATAGTTATATGCGGTACAGCCGCCTCCTTCGTTACTACATCTTATGCAGCCCATGGGCGATTGACATCCCTGATGCAAAAAAAATCCTTTCATGCGTACATGAAAGGATCTCTGGGTTTGTACAGAAACTTCTATCATGGTGCACATCAAAGAATTTCTGAGTTTGTACAGAAACTTCTATCATGGTGCACATGAAAGGATTTCTGAGTTTATGCAAAAGCTCCTATCATGATATACATGACAGGAGCTTTTAATTAGATGTATTGTTATTCCCAAACCTTATAGCCGTCTTTATCAACGACGTTGCGGAACTCTTCAAGCAGCTTCAGTGTGATCGGACCCGCTTGACCTGAGCCGATGATGCGACCGTCAATCTCACGTGCCGCGATAACTTCAGCAGCCGTACCTGTGAAGAACACCTCATCTGCGATATAAACATCGTGCATGGTGAATGGCTCTTCCTTCAGCTTGATGCCAAGCTTCTCACACAGCTCAATGATCGCAAGACGCGTGATACCTTCAAGGGCACCGAGATAGCAAGGAGGCGTGTACACCACACCATTTTTGATGATGAAAATGTTGTCGCCTGAACCTTCGGTTACGTAACCTTGAGCGTTCATCATGATCGCCTCGTCGGCTTCAGCCAGGTTAGACTGCAGCTTCACCAGAATGTTGTTCAGGTAGTTGAGCGATTTAATCTTCGGATTAAGCGCATCCGGGAGATTACGACGCTGGGATACCGAAACGGCACGAAGTCCATTCAAGTAAGCCTGCTCCGAATAAATCGCCAGTTGCTCCACAATAATGATGACACTTGCTTTCGGACAACGACGCGGGTCGAGACCCAGATTACCTACACCGCGGGAAACAATCAGACGGATGTAGCCGTTGCGCATATCATTGCGGCGAATGGTCTCCGCCATAGCTTCCTGCATCTCATCAAGGGTCAATGGAATTTCCAGCATGATCGACTTTGCCGAATCATACAGCCTGTCCAAATGCTCTTTAGACTTGAATATATTTCCGTTGTAAATACGGATACCTTCAAAAATACCGTCACCATACAAAAACCCGTGATCAAAAACGGATACCTTTGCATCTTCCTTTGTTACATATTGTCCATCTAAATAGATTACTTGCTCTGCCATTACTTACTGCACCTCCGCTTTCTCTTCCTCATAGGTGTATGTGGGGTATGAACCCAGAATCCGGACCTGGCAACCGAGGGCCTTGATTTCCTCAATAGCCGCAGGCAGCAGGACGGATTCTATCGGTTCGAGCACATCAATGTAAAAATAATAAGTACCCAGCTTCTTCTTCGTCGGCCTGGATTCAATACGTGACAAGTTCAGTCTCCGCCAGGCAAAGGCAGCAAGCACCTGATGCAGGGCACCCGGAAAATCCTCCGGAAGCGTGACAAGCACACTGGTCTTATTACCGCTGCTCTCGCGGGGAAGTGACACTTTCTCAGGGCCAACCAGAACGAAACGTGTGTAATTGTTATCGTGATCCGTAATTTTACGGTCGATTATTTCCAGCCCATGCTTGGCAGCACCAAGCGCTGTACCAATGGCTGCCCAGCCTTTGCCGGGATTGTTCTTAACGATCTCTACAGCTTCAGAAGTGCTACCTGTCGGCTCAAGCTCTGCCAAAGGCGCATGCTTGCGAATATACTGGCCGCACTGCGCGGTCGCTACAGGATGGGAAAGGATCTTCACCAGCCTGGAGTAATCCTTGTTACCACTTGCATCTGTGAATTCACCAGGATTAGCAATCAGATTTTGAATCGAAGGAAAAATCCATTCTGCCTGCATCGGCAAATCAACCTCATTGATCAACCAGTCGATATGCAGACTCACAGAGCCTTCAATCGTATTCTCAATCGGAATTACGCTATAATCCGTGATGCCATTCACCGTAGAAAGAAACACGTCGGAAATTAACTTATGATGCACAATGTTTACCGGCTCACCGCCGAACAAATACAGCAGCGCTTCATGGGATACCGAGCCCTGCGGCAGTACCGCTATTGATTTCATGACCGTACTTCTCCTTTTATCATATCCAAAAATGACTCACTTTGCATCCCGGTCCTCGGGAGCACCTCCGCTGTTACACCTTCAGCACAGGCAGGCAGCCAGCAAGTGCGCGCAGGAATGCCGTGCTCCTGCATCGTTTCCTTCAGGAAAGCCTCCAGTTCAGCCTTTCGGCTCTCCCTGCCGTCCACAAATGCGAGCAGCGTTGGACCGGCACCACTGAGCGCAATACCTAGCGCTCCATGCTGCGGCGCTTCGGCAAGCAGCTTCTCCATACCTGGCACTAGCGGCGCCCGGTACGGCTGATGCAGCCGATCCTGCATCGCTTTGCCGATCATATCCAGTCTGCCGGATGCCAGCGCCGCCGTCAACAAGGACGTGCGGCTGATGTTATAGACAGCGTCACGGACCGTCACTTCGGCTGGCAGAACGCCGCGGGCTTTCGTGGTTGCAAGCTCGAACTCGGGAATGACGACGAGCACTTCCAGATTCTCCGGCGAATCAAGCCGGATATAATCAGCCTCGACTCCGTCCCAGACGGCGGTGATAATACCTCCGAACAGGGAAGCGCCGACGTTATCGGGATGCTTTTCCAGCGCGGTGGCCATATTGAAGAGCTTTGCGTTATCCAGAGGCGAACCAATCATAGCATTGGCTGCCGCCAGCGCACCGACAATGGCAGATGCGCTGCTCCCCAGACCCCGAGCCAACGGAATTTCCGAGTACATGGAGATGGATAGCTCAGGTACCGAGACACCCGCTTCTGCAAAGACCATCTGGGCCACTTGATACAACAGGTTGCTCTTATCCTGGGGCACCCCCTTCATCTCGTCGCCGTAAAGATGAAATATGGTCTCCGGTGCTTCCTCCATCTCAATCCAGGCATAAAGGGACAGGGCCATGCCCAATGTATCAAAGCCCGGACCGAGATTAGCGGTGCTGGCCGGGACTTTAACCCGTGACCTTCCGTAATTACTCATAGCAGGTGTGATCTCCTTATCTTTTTTGCAGAATGGATTCTAGATGGTTAACCTTCTACACGATAATGACTCTTGACGCGGCGGATTACACTTAATTCTTCAAGATGACGAAGGACCTTATCCATACTTGCCTTGCTGGCATCATGGGTTACGATAATAATCTCCGCATTGGGATTGTTAGGATTGGCTTGCTGCACAACCGAATCCAGGCTGACATCATACTCCGCAAAGACCTGTGTAATCTTGGCCAGCACCCCTGCCTTGTCATCGACATGCAGCAGCAAGAAGTTTTTATAGAAGATATCTTCACTGTCCTTCAGCTTCTTCTGCTTGTAAGGAACAATCTGCTTAAGTCCGTTTACACCCAATCTCAGGTTCTTGATCACCGCTACCAGATCGGCTACGACTGAAGTTGCGGTAGGCATTGCGCCGGCACCCGCACCGTAGAACATCGTCTCCCCGACAGCTTCGCCATACACATATACTGCGTTAAATACGCCGCCAACGGAGGCCAGCGGATGTCCGGAACGGATCATCGTCGGCTGGACACTGATGCTGAAAGCATCGTTGTCACATTCCGCGATACCAAGGAGCTTCATTTCATAGCCGAGACGCTTGGCAAAAACAATATCCTCCTTGCTCACGCTGGAGATTCCCTTCACACTAACGTCGCTGAGTTCAGCATTGGTGCGGAAGCCAAGTGTACCGAGAATTGCCATTTTCCGCGCGGCATCAAGCCCTTCCACATCCGAGGTTGGATCAGACTCTGCATACCCAAGCTCCTGAGCTTCCTTCAGCACATCATCATAGGAGGCGCCTTCCTGACTCATTTTTGAGAGAATATAGTTGGTTGTACCGTTCACAATCCCCATAATCTTCATGATCTTGTCGGAAGAGAACCCTTCAATAAGGGTACGGATAATCGGAATGCCTCCCGCCACACTAGCTTCATAAAATACATCGCACTGCTTTTCCTGTGCCTTAGCCAGGATCTCCGCCCCGTGCAGCGCCATCAAATCTTTGTTGGCGGTCACGATGTGCTTGCCGCGCTCCAGTGCTTCAAGAAGATATTCTTTGGTTCCGGCAATGCCACCCATCACCTCTACGATGACATCAATCTCGGGATCACGGATAACCTCCCACGGGTCTGTAGTGATTTTGGCGGGATCTATCTCCACATCACGGGGTTTATCGAGATCCTTCACAGCAATGCGTTCAATCAGAATGGGAGACCCGACCTGACTACTGAGGTCCTCCTGATTTCCATCCACGATACGGACAACGCCTGTACCGACTGTTCCCAGACCCAGCAAACCAACTTTAACCGGCTTCATCAATATCCTCCTTATAAGTATACGAAGCAATCGCTCCGAAAAAAATACCTGTAGTGTTTAGCCTTGCCCCACAATCAACGCCCGCTTCACACCTGAAATGTTCTTCAGACTGTCCAGCATTTCCCCCAGCTCTTGATTCAAATGGGAGATTTCCACGGAAATAACCACGTTCGCCCGTCCCTGCAGCGGAATACTCTGGTGAATGGTCAGCACATTCGCTCCATGTCCTGCCACACAGCCCAGCACCTTGGAGAGCATGCCGGATTCGTGTTCCAAATCCATGGAGATCGTGACAATACGCTCACGCTCCAGCTGGTGAATTAAGTGAATGCCATCCTTGTATTTATAAAAAGCGCTCCGGCTTAAACCTACCTGTTCCACACCCTCGTGTACAGTCTTGGCATCACCGGCTTCAAGCAGCTGTTTAACCTGCATCGTCTTGAGCACCGCATCGGGTAATATGTCCTCACGGACCAAATAATAGCGTTCTTTCACGAACGTCCTCTCCTCAAAGACTTTTGTGTTTTAATAGTGGACATTATAATAGATTTTTGCCTGAAAAAGCAATAGTTTTTCGTCCAACTTTGAAACAGGGCCTCTGCTGCACCCGAAAATAAAACAAAGCCCCCGACAAAATCGGAGGCTTCGCACATACCGCAGCTTGCGTTATCAGCTATATGTCAGAGTTGTTCCACAATAGTCGCAAGGCTTCGCCTGTCCTGGCTGCACGGTATTCTGTGCGCCGCAGCCCGGGCAGCGCATCGCCTTGGGCAGTTGCTGCGGACCTGGCTTTGGCTTCGGTTGACTGGATGCAGACGTTTTCTCCGAAGAGCCGGAAGGGGCTGCTGCCTGCCCTGCTCTGGCAGTGCTAGTTGTTTCTTTTACCGCGCTGCCTTCCGCGCCTTGCCCTTCATAAAATGTCAGCCCGTGAGGGATGAGACCTTGCTCCTGCAAATACCGCAGATCTCTGCGCACATCACTTTCACTTTGCCCGGTAAGCTGGGCCAGTGTACCGATGTACCGCACCCCCTCGTCCAGAGACATCACCATGTACGAATGACAGAGCTGTGAAAACTTGAGTTTGGCCTTGGATGCAGCATTACCTAGAAAGTAAGCGGGCATAAGGAAGAGGATCGCGATGAAGACAATAAAGAAAATTCCCATATTTAAATCATCTAAACCACCCGACAGTATCATAATCAAGGAAAGATCAACAAAGCCCCCAATCAGCGCATGACACAACAAATTATAGTTGCTGGCTTTCCGCTGATTCTTGTAATGTGTCAGCAGCATTCGAAGTATAGCAGCAACAAGACCTACGGGCATCAGAACATATGATAATGCAATAATAAAACTGTCGATCCCCGTCCGGTTATAGCCCAGCAGATAGAACTCTCTTCCGCTTCCCGATGCGGGGGGATCTTGAATATTTACTCTAGCCATCTAGCGTATTCCCCCTATTTAAGCGCCGCTAACTCACGGTTGCGGCGCTGAAGTGTAGCCTCAATGTCGCCTATGATGCCTTCCAGCTGCGCTTCCCAGCCTTTTCCCGGCTCGCCCGAGGATAGCAGAAGCTCCACCTGATCTCGCAGCAAAGCGATTTGCTGGCTCAGCATATCCTCTGTTGCGAACAAAGACGGTCTGGACACCGGATCACTGTATGTAAATGCCTCTTCTACGCTGCCAATCCGTTTCACAAGCGTCTCTGCTTCAGCATGTCTCCAGCTCCGGGCAGCCCGCTTGATGTCGGCCAGTTCCTTCCGCTGCCGGAATAGACTGCGCGTCGCCTGCTTCTCTTTATTCTCTTGTGCTCCAGCATTCCAGCCGTAGAGCCCAATAAGAGCTAGACAACCACCAGCGGCAGCGAGAACTAGCAGCTGCACAGCTGCGTACCAGAAGGCCGGCAGTCCCAGTAGCCGATCCAGAAACACGGCCGAGATTACTACGGCCACCGCATAGGCGGCAATAATGAACGCGCCGCTAAGCAGGATCGGTGGCGTCCCGCTGACGCTGCCTGCGCTTTTTATCCAAAAGAGTGTGTAACCAAAGACCACGCTTTCAGCTATCAGCACTGCGATCAATGTGATCACGAGCCGCGGCAAGTTGTCGGAGAAACCAAGCATCGTCAGGAGCAATACTGTAGCAATGATCACCACGGTATAAATTACAGTGATGATGCCTGTATAAGGCTTTTTCCGGTTCATGGCATCCTCCTTTATCCAGCCTTCGTGCCGCATTCTGCGCAGAATTTCTGGCCGGGCTTCAGTTCATGACCGCAGCCGCTGCATTTGATGATTTGCTTTTCTCCGCATTGCGGACAGAATTTAGATCCAGGAGATAACTCATGCCCGCACTTATAACAGCTCAGCTTGCTTGAGGCTGCATCTGTGGGCGGAGTGGACAAATTCTGTCCGCAACTGCTGCAGAATGAGGATCCGGCTGTATTAACATTGCCGCATTTTGAGCAAGACTTAGTTCCGTTCCCGGAGTGAACACCTGCGTCAAATCCAATTCCCCGAGTCATCTGATTGACCATCTCAGCAGCTGGACCGGCAAAGCCTATTCCCATGCCAAGCCCCATTCCAGCGTTCATCATCCCCGTTCCAATGTTGCCCCCCGGGTTGCCGGCAGCCTCTTCCAGCGAATTAAAGCTGCGTTCCTGCTGGTACGTGTAGCCGATAATGTCCATCTCTGCTTTCTTGGCCAGTGCTTCCTTCAGCCGCGCAGTCGCGGGATCATCGTCCGGAATATTAATGGAATCAATATAGAAATTATTCAGCTCAATGCCAGTGTCCATAAAGGTCGGCGCCAGACGTTCCTGGATGTGTTTGGATATTTCGGCCACATAGGCGTTAATCTCCAGAATACTGATTTTTTTATGCACCAGGTAGGAAGAGACCAGTTCATTGATATTGGCCATCAAGATTCCCCGGAAATAGGTAAGGAGTTTATCCTGATCGAACTGTGGCAGTGTACCTACCACCTTGAGCAGAAACTTGCGCGGATCTGCAATCTTCACCCCAAATTGCCCGAAAGAACGAACGGAGACAATGATCTTATATTTAGGGTCTTGAAGCTGGAGCGGCGAGCTCGTTCCCCATTTGACATTCATAGCGTTCATTTTGTTTATGAACCATACCTCAGCTGTGAAGGGAGACTTGCCGCCAAACGGCAGGTTCACAAGATTGGACAATACCGGAATATTTGCTGTGCTGAGCGTATGTCTGCCTGCTGTAAAAGAATCCAAAGCCTGGCCGCCCTTAAACAGGATAGCCTCTTGCGACTCATTAACGATAAGCTGTGTCCATGTGCCGAGCTCCTGATTGGGATATTTCCAGGCAAAGACACCCGGAGGGCCATCATATTTCACCACTTCAATTATTGCCATCTGCGTATCCCTCTTTCATATTCATGGATATGTAGGTATATATCGGCCGTTCCGTAATACCTCTGAATAAGACTGCCCATCAATTGGAAATAAGTGCTTTTCCGTTCTTTATTGTATACGATAAATTCATGGTTTTGGTGGCTTTTTGTGAAAATAAATTGAGCATCATGTACAAATGGCTTCGCCTTCCTTTAAGGGACGGCATCCGTTCCAGCGAGAATAATAAGGATGATTTTTCAGCGTAAAACGTATACAGCCTTATATTTAAAAAAGCGCCTACTCCATCTGCCTCATACAAGGCCAGACAAAGTAGACGCTCAGACAGCCTTACTGCTTAGTAGTAGCTGCTGTTCTCCACAAACTCAAACTCAAAATCAGCAATTCGGACAATCGTGCCTTCCACAGCGCCTCGTCTGCGCAGTTCCGCATCCACGCCCATATGACGCAGGGTCCGGGCCAGCTTCAGAATGGCATCATGCGTATTCAGCTGCATCCGCTTGAGCATCCGCTCAATACGTGGACTGTTAACGACATAAGTATCGTTATCACGGGTAATCGTGAAGGTATTGTCGTTCTCAGCTTCCAGCTTGTATACTTTGCGTTCGCTGGCCTCAGCAACCTCTTCCACCACCGGAGCAACCGGAATGCTGTCAAGAATGTCGGTAGCCCGGTACAGCAGCTCTTGCACACCCTCGCGAGTCAGTGAGGAAATCGGCATAATCTCAATATCCGGGCGCACCTGCGCCACTTGCTCAC
Organism: Paenibacillus agri; assembly: GCF_013359945.1. Taxonomy (GTDB): domain Bacteria; phylum Bacillota; class Bacilli; order Paenibacillales; family Paenibacillaceae; genus Paenibacillus_AQ; species Paenibacillus_AQ agri. The sequence goes on from NZ_JABWCS010000177.1 coordinate 10,957, forward strand.
GGAAGGAAGCCAGATGCTCAGCAGATTCAGGCATATCCATCTTGTTGGCTGCAACAATCTGCGGACGTTCCGCAAGATTGGCATTGTATTGTCTGAGCTCATCATTGATCTTCACCCAGTCCTCGAATGGATCGCGCCCCTCCGAACCGGACATGTCCACGACATGAATGATAATCCGTGTACGCTCTACATGGCGCAGGAATTCATGGCCAAGGCCAATCCCTTCATGTGCCCCTTCAATCAGTCCAGGCAGATCCGCCATAACGAAACTGCGTCCGTCACCGACATCCACCACACCAAGATTCGGAGTAATCGTTGTAAAATGGTACGCGCCGATCTTCGGCTTGGCGGCAGATACCACTGACAGCAACGTGGACTTCCCTACACTAGGGAATCCGACAAGCCCTACATCAGCCATGACTTTCAGTTCCATGACGATATAGCGCTCCTGACCTTCCTCGCCATTCTCGGCGAGTTCAGGTGCCGTATTGGCCGCTGTTGCAAAACGAGTGTTGCCTCGGCCACCCCGTCCGCCTTTTGCCACAACCACTTGCTGACCATGACGAGTCATATCGGCGATCACTTCGTTAGTATCATCATCAATCAGAATCGTTCCCGGGGGGATACGAACGATCATATGTTCAGCATTGGCACCATGCTGGCTCTTATTGCGTCCTTTAACTCCACGGTCAGCTTTAAAGTGACGCTGGTACCGGAAATCCATCAGTGTACGCAAGCCTTCGTCCACACGGAAGATAACGTCGCCGCCTCGGCCGCCGTCACCACCAGCTGGACCACCTTCCGGCACATATTTCTCGCGGCGGAAAGCCACGAGACCGTCACCACCGTCGCCGCCTTTTACATAAATCTTAGCTTTATCTACGAACATTCACGTTCACCTTCCTCACATCTCAAACGGCAGACGCAGCTCTACATAAGCCTCGCCGGGCTTGAACTGTTCTGCTCTCATAATTTTGCCTTGTACTATATTATCAATTTGCACCCTGAGCAGTTCGGGATTGCCATGCCCTCCCTCACTTTCAAAGGAGATAAGAATGTCTCCGCCATCCTGTCTAAAGCCTAGCTCGAGTCTCCTGGAGTCCCCTTGTGCGGCAAGCCCACTGTATTGGTAAGCCCTTACGGTCTGCATTACAATCGAAGTTAGTTCTTCCCCCGTCTCCGGTGTCAACTTGTCCACTAGCTCCAAGCCTTCCTCCACCTGGATCACAAGATCCAAGCTACTTCTGTACGTTCGGAATGACTGCAGATAAAAGACCAGCGAAGGAATACCCAACTTAGCGATCCGGCTATCGAGCGCAATGCCTTCTTTTATTCTTTCCACACATTGCACTGATTTATCAGGCTTGCCGAGCTGAATATATCCATAAAGAACTTGCAATTCATTCATCCAGTCATGACGATGATGGCCTAGTGTGCGGATTGCAGCCTCTTGCATTCTCTGCTCCTGTAAATGCAGCTCCCTCTCATAATGGCGCCGGGTCCGGCTCCACGTGAAAGCAAGTACAGCCGCTACCCAGAAACCGAGCAGCAGGCATGTGAAAAGGGACGTCCGCCAATACACGAGACCTAAAGGAAGTGCTGCGGAACTCATGACTGCCCAGATTACACGTTTCCAGGATTTCATTCTTATTCCCCGTCCCTCAGTTCGCAAAATTCATGACCCCGTTAGAAAATCTGCACATCTTTTTACCATTTTCCAGTATAACACAGCCATTCCCGGAAGATCATTAGCTTCCGACTTAAAATTCACGAAACCCAAGAAAAACTTCAAATCTAAACCAAGAAAAACTTCAAATCTAAACCAAGAAAAACTTCAAATCTAAACCAAGAAAATATTCAAATCTAATTTATCAAAAAAACCTCCGGCACTCATGCCGGAGGCTTCACTGTCTTTATGGTTCTGTAAGCTTACGCTTCCAGTGCCGCTGCTACCGGAGCGACATCAACCGGGTACACGCTCACTTTTTTGCGATCGCGGCCCCAACGTTCGAACTTCACTACGCCGTCCACCAAAGCGAACAAAGTATCATCTTTACCGATACCTACGTTCGTACCTGGGTGAATTTTAGTTCCGCGTTGACGAACCAGAATGTTACCACCGGTAACTGCTTGACCGTCAGCACGTTTCACGCCAAGACGTTTAGAGTGGGAATCACGTCCGTTCTTTGTGGAACCTACACCCTTTTTCGATGCGAATAATTGAAGATCCAATTTCAACATGTTGGTCAACCTCCTTCTTTAAATAATGTCTTGCTGTATCGTTATATACTTCCCGTATGATTCTGCGATATCAGTCAGCATCAGGACCATGGATTCCAGCAGCAATTGTACTTTGGCAGAAATGTTAGGATCTTCAATGGAACCCAGGGTTGCACTCAAGAATCCATTCTTCATGGACGAATCCATAACCACTCCAGTCAAAGATTCAATCGAATTGACCGTACCAACCGTCACAGTCGATACACCGGCACAGACGATATCCTCGCCGCGTTTCGCAAAGCCTGCATGCCCTTTAACCTCAAACGCAACAATAGTTCCGAGTTCCAAAGACCTGGTAATCTGCACGTTAATCATAAACGCACCTTCTTACGCTTGGATCTTCTCAATCGTTACTTTCGTGTACGGTTGACGATGACCTTGCTTCTTGTGGTAGTTCTTCTTAGGTTTGTATTTGTAAACTACAACCTTTTGGCCTTTGCCGTGTTTCTCAACCTTAGCTGTTACAGTAGCGCCGCTCACGAGCGGAGTTCCTGCAGTCAAACCGCCTTCAGTGGAAACAGCCAATACACGGTCAAACGTTACGCTTGCACCGTCTTCAGCGTTCAGCTTCTCAATGAACAATACGTCGCCCTCTTGGACTTTGTATTGCTTACCGCCAGTTTCGATAATTGCATACATTGTAATTGCACCTCCTCATGTCTCAGACTCGCCTAGTCTAGGTGGCGAATTCCCTAGGGAAACCGCACTTTCATACCCGATCGGAGCGGTTACAGCATGTGCAGGGCCAGATAACCAAACACATACTTGAAGATATTATCATAGATATTGCCTACAGTCAATGCTGCAACATGAATTGAATATAGTCAGCGTAATTTTCTGCTACTAATCCTGATTTCTTCGCTATTCATCCTGATTTTCTCATATATTAATACTATTTTCCGCCAATAATCCTAATTTCCTGCTACTAATCTTGATTTCCTGCTATTAATCCCAATCTCCTGCTATATAGAAGACGTTACGAACAAAACTGAAGGAGAGACCAAACCTCCCGAATGGCTCCGAAGTGTAAATAACGGCATTTTTGTACCTTAAATGTGGTGCAATGGCTGATCGGCCTAGATTAAGGGCAATTTTGTATCTTAAATATTCCAAATGAAGGTTTTTCAGCAGATTGGCATGAAATAAGATACAATAATGCTCTTATTTGGCTATTTACCCTGAAAAGAAGAAATATAAGGTACAAAAATGCCGTTAATTGGGATGCAGCAGAAATGAATGCTGTGTGAGACACCACCCTGAGGTGTTATGCCTACAGTGATATGCCTACAGTGATATGCCTACAGTGTCATTGACTGTTTTATGGAATTCAAGACATGCAGCCGCAAGACCCATTTTCACCGGAGAGATGCTGGATTTTATTAAATTCAAATTATAAAACGGTGCAGCATATAGACTTACACATATAAACTAAGTCTACAGCTCATACACCTGCAGCATTTAAACTTATCCCTCCAGCCAAATCCCTACTCGTGCCAGTTGCCAGACTTTCCAGTGCCTCCGCAGCATGGGCAGATAGCTGGCGCAAATCCGGTGGAATCGTGTCTTGCTTTTTTACGAGTCATCTCCAGTAGTCCAAGCCTTGTCCAGCCCAGAATATGCGTCTTCGTCCGATCTTTGCTGATCACGCGTTCCAGGCAGTCCGTCACCATTCTCCGGTGTTCCTCCTGCTCCATATCAATAAAATCAATAATGATGATCCCACCGGTATCCCGCAAACGGATCAGACGTCCGATTTCCTCTGCTGCGAGCAGGTTCGTGCGCGTCACTGTCTCCTCCAACGATGCCCCGCCCGTATACTGAGCCGTATTAACATCAATAACGGTGAGCGCCTCGGCCTCATCCCAGATGAGCGTGGCCCCGCCTTCCAGCATGATTTTCCGTGCAAATCCCCTATGCAACTGCTCCTGCACACCATAAGCCGTCAAAATCGACTCCTTGCCACTATACAATCTTACAGGCTTGTACCCTCCGGGTGCCATATCGTCAAGGAAGACCTCCGCCTCTTTAGCCGCCTTGGCGGAATCCAGCACCAACTCGTCGCGCTCCGGGTTGAACGCGTCCCTAATAAATCGCTGCACAATACTGAGGTCAGAGTGAAGCAGTGCCGGCACTTCCGATGAAAGCGCACGCCGCGAGATGTGATCCCACTGCGCACGCAAGAAAGCAAGATCTCCTCCTACGGCTTCCTGGGGCTGATCTTCGGAAACGGTCCGCATGATGATGCCCTCTTCTGCCCTGCGCAGACGTTCACCGATGCCCTTTAGCCGGTTCCGCTCCGACTCACGATTGATCTTCTTCGATACGCCGACGTATTCGGCGAAAGGCATAAAAACAATCCAGCGGCCCGGCAGTGTATAATGTGTGGTCACACGGGCACCCTTGCCGCCCCGGGGCTCTTTTCTAACCTGAACCACAATGTCCTGTCCAGGCTGAAGCAGCGTCTCGATAGAGGGCTTCACCGCAGGTTGCTTCTCCAAATGGGGATGCAAAACATCGTCAACATATAAAAATGCATTCTTCTTCTGTCCGATATCAACAAAAGCAGCCTGCATACCTGGTAGTACATTAATAACTCTGGCCTTGTAAAAGCTTCCGACCAGCCCTTGCTGCTGATCGCGTTCCGCCGCATACTCCACCAGCTTCCCGTTCTCCAGAAGGGCCATCCGGGTCATATGCTGTGTAGAGTGAACGATCATCTGTTTCATGGCTTCACCTCTGGTTCAATCAATCTTTCATATTCACTATCAAATCCTGCTAAGCTTATATTCTACATTCCAAAGTAGGAAGAGATCAAACGCTGTTCCGGTACTACGGCAACCACGTCACCTTCACGGTTCAGCACATATACCAAATGGTATTGGTTACGTTTAAATAGACGCAATATAGCATCCAAAGGTTTCGCAGCCTTGGCAACAATCGGCGAGGCCACCGTTCCCGTTAGAAGATGCCGCTCGTATACCGCTTCACGATTCATTAAGAAAGCCATGAATACATAGGGCATATTGCGTTGATCAGTAACGTTGGAATAAAGCAGAAAAGCGCCAATCATGAGCACGTTCAGCCGCAAGCCTCCACCCGCTCCAAGCGGCAGCAGTGCATAGACCACAACCAGAACACTCGCAGCTATACTTAATCGTCCGCACCATAACAAAGTGAAATAATAGGGACATATCACGCTCGTTGCTGCTCGAAGCACCTTCCCCCCGTCAAGAGGAAGAATCGGTAGTAAGTTAAAAAGTGCAATGATGGCATTAGCTTCAATAAAATAATTCAAAAAAGCCTCATTCCCCAGACCCAGACTGCCAACAAGCCAAGCGAACAGCATCAAAATGCCATTCTGGAGCGGACCAGCCAGCGCAATCGCAATCTCCTTGCCCGCGGTCAGCCTTCCATGATCTTCGATGACGGCAACGCCGCCAAAGGGAAGCAGCTGGACAGATTTGACGGTTACTCCGGCGAGAAGCGCTGCACAGACATGTCCCAATTCGTGAATCAGCACGATGGTGAATAAGGTGAGCAGTTCGAGAAACTGTCCGGTCAGGACAGAAAAAAGCATGATCAGCACGAACAGCGGATGCAGCGACAGTTCGATGCCTTTGATCCTAATCAAAGGTAATCACTTCGGATGGATCAATATAGGTCTTGTCCTTCATCATCGCAAAAAAGAACATCGTCTCCGGCGTCGTTCCTGGATCAACAATCCAGCCGACCGCATCACCGCTCTGCACCCAGTCGTCGGCTTTGAGCCGGGTTCCACTCAAATGGCCGTATTCGGCAGTGACATTCCCCGTATGGCGGAGCGTCACGCGGATACCGCCTTTCGCTTCCCGAGATACGGACAGCACACGCCCCATATCTACACTCTTCACCGTCACACTGCCACTTGAATCTTCTTCAGGCATAATTTCCACACCTTTCAGTGTGGTAGCAAACGGCTGGACGATGCTCCCTGCCAGGGGTGCACTCCACTCATGAAGGGCTGAAACCTTCTCCGCCGATTGTTCTTTATCCCCGAAGATAGGGATGAACGCCGGCGCGCCATCAAAATGCTCTTCATACCACACTCTGACCGCTGCAAAATCCATGTCATGGCTCAGCGCATCAACAATAAAGGCCTGTGTCTTATGTGCCCAGGGCTGCTGGATTGCAAAAATTCCCCATACGGCACCAAAGACAAGAATACTGGCAACTGTCCGGCGCAAAAATCCCGTGATAAAACGAGGCTTCCCGCCGTCCCCGTCGTCTTCCCAGTTATTGCGGCGCTGCTTCCAGAGCAGCTCTGGATCGGGTTCTGAGTCTAAGCTGATCTCCTTCTTCGGTTCCTGGTTCCATTCCTTGAAGGTTGTATTCTGTTCAGGTAAGTCATATAACGGCGGGAGCGGCGATTCCTTGGAGGTGTCCTCCAGCAAAAGGCGGATGCGCTCCTTGCGACGGTTCTTGATATCTGATTTCTGGTCCATATCGATCCCTCCGGCGGGCTTGTTTACTTCCATTTTATGAAGCGGGGAAGTCTCTTTAGAACAAGCCTCCGACAGACCGGAGGGTGAAATGGCATAAAAATGGGGCCCCCGCACAATTTCTAAGCGGTGGGTCCCCGTATTTCGGTAATCCTATGAAAAATGCCTTGTTTAACCTAATCCGAAAAACTTCTTGAATTTCTTAAACGTACCTGGCTTGCGGTCCAGCTGCATTAGCGGCACGGCATCGCCAAGAATACGGCGAGCAATGTTGCGGTATGCAATAGCAGCTGCGGAATCAGGATTCATAACGGTAGGTTCGCCACTGTTAGCGGCTTTGATTACCATTTCATCATCCGGGACAATCCCGATCAGATCGATGTTCAGCACCTGCAATATATCTTCAATATCCAGCATATCACCCGATTTGATCAGACCCGGACGGATACGGTTCACCACCAGCTTCGGCGACTCCACATTGGATTGCTCCAGCAGTCCGATAATCCGGTCCGCGTCCCGTACTGCGGCATGCTCCGGCGTGGTAACCACGATAGACTTGTCCGCACCCGCAATCGCATTGCGGAAGCCGTGCTCAATACCAGCCGGGCAATCGATTAGGACATATTCATACTCCTTCTTCAGCTCCAGGATAATATCCCGTACCTGCTCGGGAGTCACGGCGGTCTTGTCCTTCGTCTGGGCGGCAGGCAGCATGTACAGCTCATCAAAGCGCTTGTCCTTGACTAGCGCCTGATTCAGACGACAGCGTCCTTCGGCAACATCCACGAGATCATAGATAATCCGATTCTCCAGCCCCATTACAACATCTAGATTACGCAGTCCGATATCCGTATCGACCAGACATACTTTTTTGCCCTGCAGCGCAAGTGCGGTACCAATATTGGCTGTTGTGGTTGTTTTGCCAACTCCGCCTTTACCCGAGGTTACGACAATCGCTTCTCCCATGGAGGCTACACCCCTTTAAACACATTTAAACCTTGACGTAATTTGACCATATTATGAATCTTGTCGATTTGCATAGCTCCGTTTGTTAGATAAGCAAATTCCATGCTGCTCTCGCGGGTCTCCCATTCGTCCGGTGGACGGCTGATGATGTCTGCGATACGAAGCTGGGTCGGTGACAGAAGCGAAGCCGCGATAATCGCTTCTTCATTGCCCTCCACACCGGCATGGGCCATTCCTCTGAGCGCTCCAAGAATATAAATGTCACCAGAACAGGTTACTGTTCCCCCGGGGTTCACATCGCCGAGAAGCAAAAGGTTCCCCTGATGGTGCAACACCTGTCCGGAACGGACCATCCCGCTGACCATATATAGAGCATCGCTGTCTACAACGCTCGGATCTTCCAGCGCCTCCACGGACCGAATCAAGAGATTGCCCTGACCTCTAAGAATGTCCAGAACAGCATCCTTCTCTTCTTCGGATACGGGGCGGCTGCCCAGCTTAACATCCACATGCACTATCGGTCCAGTCAAAATATTTTGATGGCTGTGCTCCAGCTTGAAGCGAAGCTCGCTCAGAAGATCTTCAAAGGGACACTTGTCGTCTAGCAGGAATACCAGGCCATCCTTGATGCCCTTGATCCTTACATGTTTGGATTTCACTGTCATATACCTGTCCCCCTATCCTGAATCATTCGTGCCGGGCCCCTCAAGTTCCTGCTTTTCCGCGGAAGAAATTACCTACTGGATTATGCGGTTTCTTCCTTGCGCGTCTCATTCTTCAGCTTCTCAAGCTGACGACGGAGCGGAACATACAGGAGCAGGCCTATGGCAAAATGAAAGAGCATGGAAGGAAGCATATACTCAAGAATCGCCCAGCTGTAGGGTTCCTGATTCAAATTAAATACGCTGTAAATTCCGAATAGAATCGTGTCTGATAACAGGCTTCCCAGCAAAACTACTGTCATCATGAGCGGCAGCGGTGCACGGGGAGTCTGGAAGATCAGACCGATCAGATAGGCCGAAACGCCCATTGCAAAGGAATGGGCGCCGAGAATCCGACCATAAAAAACAATATCATGCAGCATACCGAAACTGAGACCAAGAATCAGTGCTGTATGACGGTGATGGTAAACCGTTACAAACAAGATCACAATAAAGACCAGATTGGGAATCACTCGCATCTGCCAAGCATTCGGGATCAGTCTCGGCAGAACAGTCCCTTCAAGTATGAATAAGAGGAACAGCAGCAAAATACCGACCGATTTATTTACTCTCACTATTCAGCACGCTCCTGCGTGTAAACGACAATCAGTTCCTTCCAATCCTGAAAATCAGCAGCAGGCGTAATCACTGCGGAGGAGGTTAGGCCAAATTCGCCTACCTTGACACTGTCAACAGTTCCGATAGTCAGTCCTCGCGGATACAAGCCGCCGATGCCGGAAGACACGATCTGATCCTTAGGCTGGATCGGATCACCGGGCGGAATCTTGTTCATCGTAAGTTTATTCGTCTTCGGATCATAGCTCTCAATCATACCGAAGGTGGCGTTCTCTTTGCCGATGGCTGTAGCTGCGATCGCCGACTGTGAATTCGGATCGTTGGCGTTCATCATCGTCATCAGCTTTACCGTAGAGGTAAAGTTGCTGACCTGACTGATCACACCGACCAGACCTTCTGTAGAGATTACCGCCATATTCGGTCTAACCCCATCCTTGGAACCGATATCAATGACTAGCGTACTATTGTTAGGTTCAGTATTGATGCTCTCAACATGGGCAATACGATAGTCGTAGTTATATTTCTCTTTCTGTGACTCTGTAAATTTGAGATCTTTCATGAGGCGCTCATTCTCGGATTGAATAAAGTTATATTGCGCTTTCTCCCGTGTGTACTGAGCAACGACAATCTTGAGCTGTTCGTTCTCTTCAGCCAGCTTGTGCAGGTTGGCGATATCTTCAAAGAAGCCCGCTACATATCCAGCGGGCTTGTAGAATATGCCTTGCACAAAACCGGTCGTATCCCTGACAAAGTTCTCCGGCCAGGACAAGGATTTCCTTGTCCCCAGGCTGAAGCCCATGACCACGATGAACATCACCAGGGTAATCAGCAAGATGAACAAACGCTTGTTATTAAATAACTTAAACAGTTTCAACACCCTCTAACAACCGTTTTTCTCCCCTATCAAGGGTTGACGTTCACAAGCAGTCCAATCTTAACGCTTGGAGCGGAAGGTAGAGCCGCTGCGGCTCTTGAACAGGTGAATGTTCTCCAGGGCCTTGCCCGTTCCGATCGCTACACAGTCAAGCGGATTTTCGGCCACAATAACCGGCATGCCGGTCTCGCGCGCTAGCAATTTGTCCAAATTGCGCAGCAATGCTCCGCCACCAGTCAGCACAATACCGCGGTCCATAATGTCAGCAGCAAGCTCCGGCGGACATTTCTCCAGGGTAACTTTTACAGCTTCAATAATAGCAGTTACGGTATCCGCCAATGCTTCGCAAATCTCATCAGAGGTAATGGTCAGTGTCTTCGGCAGACCAGTCACGAGATCGCGTCCGCGGATCTCCATCGTTTCGGTCTTCTCCAGCGGCAACGCGGAACCGACATCCATCTTGAGCTGCTCGGAAGTACGCTCACCGATCATCAGGTTATATTGACGCTTGATGTACTGGATAATGGACTCGTCCATTTCATCACCGGCAACACGTACGGAACGGCTAGTTACAATACCACCAAGGGAAATAACTGCTACCTCCGTTGTACCTCCGCCGATATCTACAACCATACTACCGGTCGGTTCCCATACTGGTAGATCCGCGCCGATTGCAGCTGCGAATGGTTCCTCGATAATATAAGCCTCACGTGCGCCAGCTTGTCTGGTTGCATCTTCAACAGCACGCTGTTCTACAGCAGTAATCCCGGAAGGAACGCAGACCATCACGTTCGGATGACGCTGGAACATGGAACGCTGCTTCTGTGCCTGGCGGATAAAGTATTTGATCATTGTAGCTGTTGTATCAAAGTCGGCAATAACCCCGTCCTTCATCGGTCGGATGGCACGGATATTTCCCGGCGTACGACCGATCATTTTTTTGGCAGATTCACCTACAGCTTCAATGGATTTCGTATCCGTATTTATAGCCACAACGGAAGGCTCTCTTACCACAATGCCCTTACCGCGCAAATAGACTAGCGTGTTCGCTGTCCCCAAATCAATTCCTAAGTCTTTCGTAAAGCCACCTAACATGCTGTATTCTCCTTTTCCTAGTCAATCTTAAAAATTCTATTACATATGACCTTTTTCCTTCAAACTAATAAAACCTTTATCTCCGATAATGAGATGATCCAGAACGTCAATGCCGACAATTTCTCCCGCTCTAAGCAATCTCCCCGTCAGGGCGATATCTTCCGGACTAGGTGTGGGATCACCGCTAGGATGATTGTGCGCACAAATAATGGAAGCGCTGCTGCACTTGATGGCTGCCCGGAAGACTTCACGGGGATGCACGATGGAAGCATTCAGACTGCCCATAGACAGTGTCTCCTGTGCAATAACATGATTCTTCGTATTGAGAAACAGGCAGACAAAATGCTCCTTCTGGAGGTAACGCAATTGCTCAGTCAAAATCTCAGCCGCATCCTGAGGACTGCGGATAATAACCGGTTCGGTCAGCCGGGAATTCGCCATGCGCCTTCCAAGCTCAATGCCAGCTTTTAGTTGCACCGCCTTGGCAGGGCCGATGCCTTTGATTTCAGTCATTTCCTTAATGCTAAGGTCTGCCAGCTGACGCAAGCTGCCTACCTGGCTAAGGATTCTCTGCGCAACATGAATAGCTGATTCCTGATGTGTTCCCGTCCGCAGCAGAATGGCCAGCAGCTCTGCTTGGCTGAGTGATTCCGCCCCATAATGCATCATGCGCTCTCTTGGTCGTTCTTCATGGGGGAGGTCCCGCAGCATAAATGTTTGCGACTCCATCCCGATCCCTCTTCCCTTTATTCTGCCTGTCGATTCAGGGCCAGCTATGCCAAATTCGGACAGCATGTCCCAATAGCTGCGACAACGGCAGTCCGATAACGTTAAAATAACAGCCTTCGATTCTGTCCACTTAAGTGAAACCAATCCATTGAAGCCTTAATTGCAACTATTAGCGTTCGGGGCGAGGATGTAATGAGTGGAGCAGGTTATTGGGCCGACTCTCCAGCACATTCCGCATATGTAAGATTAATGCGCCTCTAATCGTTACGTCGTTCATCCAGATGTGATAATATCTTTGATTTTTCGACGAATACCCTTAACATCCAACTCATTATACCACGATTCTATTCCAAGCATTGAATCATCATAGGCGAAAGAGTCATAATTATCGTCTATTAGAAACCTTGCTCCTTTATTTTTCATTTTCCGAAGGAAAAGTAATGTTAAAGGGCGGCTCTCTATTGATTTATCAATTTTAAGCGGTTAAAATCTGGTCTGTCAAATGTGCACCCACGGATGCTGCTATCCTCACATCACTCATGGTCTGAATGTCCCTGTTGTAGCTTTCCTGAATGTATGACGTAACATCATCTTCATCCACACTCATCGTGCCTCCTAAGCAAGTATAACCTAAAATAAACGCTCATAGAGTGGAATGAATATAAACAACATTTACCAATTGTTTTTTTCACTTCACACGCGCAAAAAAGGTGCAGCAATAACTGACACCTTCGCTTGGAAATACTTTACTTCGACTGGAATGGACTCATCCCAAATTTCAAAACAATCGGGTACAGCAAATTCAAGGGAAGACCCATCACACTGTAAAAATCACCCTCGATTCTTTCGATGAACACAGAGCCTATCCCCTGCACACCGTAACTTCCGGCTTTATCAAGCGGTTCACCTGTGTTTATATATGCCCAAATTTCCTCATCGCTCATAGGTCTGAACGTAATCTGGCTAACCGTGTGACCGACAATTGCCGCTGGTTGTCCGCTTGCAGACAGGGCTGTTACACGATACTGACCAGTCTTTCCAAGGTACATTGGGATCTCATTGGTCTCAGGTTTATCTAGTGGTCTGCCGGCTGCATGATCCCGCTCGTCCGTCTGTATATCAATGACAGCAACGCCAGTATAGACATGATGCGTCTGTCCTTGCAGAGACTGCAGCATACGGAATGCGTCTTCAGCGTCTTTAGGTTTGCCAAGCACTGTATCTCCCAGCACTACAATCGTATCGGAGCCAACAATAACACCGCCCGTTTCGAAGCGCGTTTCAGCTATACAACGTTCGTTTACAGCCTGTGCTTTTCGGTGGGAAAGCTGTTCTACAATCTCGGCAGGAGATAAGCCGGGCTCCGTCGTTTCATCGGCATCACTGACTATTACTTCATAAGGAAGGTTCAAGGAAGAGATCAGCTCCTGCCTTCTCGGGGAAGACGAGGCCAAAATAATCGTTTTTGGCTTAACAATCGACATAAATCCGGTCCCTCTTTTCATATGTTGCTGCATTCAGTATAACAAAATGAAGGGGCAACATAAAATAATGGACTATCTGCCATCTCAGGTGAGCTTGGCAGTATAGTCCATTAATGAAATCGAGCTTTATTTCTCCTGCTCTACTCTTCTTTCTGTACCCTCTTGAATGATGTAATCGTGATCTACCGATGCTTCTTCAATATCCCCGTATGCCCAGTGACTTGGACTAACATCAGACCATGAAGGGATAACTACACCGGCTAGCGGGCCGCGGCTCGTCAGACGATTAATCAGCGTGACTGCTTCGGCGCGGGTCATGTTCTTTTTCGGACGGAAGGTTCCGTCTTCATAACCCTTCAGAATACCGGCTTCTGCTGCCGAATTGATAGACTCACGAGCCCAACTGCCCGAAATATCCTTGAAGGAGTTCTCTCCCTTGCCTTGCAATTGCTTCAAGCGGGCCGTAATCCCTGCCATTTCCTCTCTCGTGATGAGCTGATTTGGCCGGAATGTTCCGTCCGGATATCCGTTCATGATACCTGCTTTCGTCACGGCCGCGATTTCTTCTGCTCCCCAGTCGCTACTAGAGACATCCGAATAAGCCGTGCCGTCCGTTTCGGATTTTGCAAGATGGAAGACCCGGAACAGTAAAGCCGCCACTTCTTGACGGGTTATGTTCTTCGCCGGTTTAAAGGTACCATCAGGATATCCATTGATGTACTTCTCATGATGCTGTGAATCTTGAGGTGCAGAAGGATTCACAGGAATCCCCAGCGTCGTAAACGTTAGACTTTCTGATAGTTTGGATTCTACTCCACCAACGATAGCTGACACGGTGAAGCTGTGCTTTGTTCCTGCCTCAAGCCCTGTAATTTCATAACGGGTACCCGTAATTCCGGAAGCAATCAGCTTTCCGTTATCATAAATGTTGTAAGAGGATGCTCCCGTTACAGGAGTCCAGCTTAGAGTTACTCCCGTTTGTGTACCATTGCTTGTTTTTAGGTCTCCAGGCGCATTATTACGCGCATTACTGCTGTCCGTGCTTCCCGAATTGCCTGAGCCAGAGTTCGACTCCTTGACCGGTTGCATAGAGAAGCTAAACTGCACCAGGCTTTGACCCACGTGAATGATTCCGTTTTGGATATAGCTGTCCGAGCCAGGATCAGGGGTCACACTGGTTTGCTCCGTCAATGTGTTAAACGTGCCATATCCCGGTTTCGTAGCCACAATGTAATAATCTCCATCCGGGAATACCATCCAGGCATACTCTCCGGCTGCATCCGTGACTTGTGGATTATGATTTTGATTAGGTGCAAAGCTAGGCAACTCCGGCAAGGCTACAAGCGTATTCGGAGTACGACCCTTCTGCTTGTTGAGTTCAGTATCCGCCCAGTACAGATTCATAGATACTCCGCTTACCGGTTGACCCGTAACCGCATCTTTAACAACGCCGTAAGGATCAATCAAGGAGTACACTACGCTCATTTCCCCGTTTTGATTCACGTTCACGGTTACAGTCGGTCCGGCTAAAATTGTTCCATCCGAAGCCTTAATCTGATACGCAACAATGTATTGTCCCTGCGGTACATTATTCACATCAAAGCTGCCGTTGGCATCGAGTACAACCTGTGATTTAAAGTTATTTGCACCTGCGCCTTGCACAATGGCGCTGACGTTTCCGGCTCCGAACAAACTGTCTATCGTCGGTTGCGGATTCCCGTTTTCGGCGGCGGTTTGCGCGATTAGTAGCTGGCCACTTATGTTATTAGCAGCAGTAAAAATTTGCTCCGTTCCGTTTAAAGTCCCCACTTGGGCAGTTTGCGTTTTATTTAACATCACCGTCTGATTACCAATGGTTACAGGGGTTTGAATGTTCATACTATAGTTCCAATTCCCCCGCGGCACGTAGATCTGGTACGAGCCATCCGCCCCAGTTGTTACTTCTTGAGAGAAATCTACAATTCCATCCCCGTTAAAATCTGTAGATACGGAGACAACCGCTCCGACTATTGGTTTGCCTGTGGTGTTGTCCGTTAGAACGCCATGAACCGAAGCTGGCATATAATGGACTGCTATGCTCGTCTGGGCCGTTAGTCCCGTCGAGTCGACGGCCGAGGCAGTGATAGTATTATGGACGGGTAATACCCCTGAAATAGCAGGTGCGGTAAATGTCACTACCGCAGTTCCGGTTGTATCTGTCACAGCCGTTTGCGTAGTGTTTCCGATCCCTTGGAACGTAATGGTCTTCCCCTCTACAGGATTCCCATCTACCAAACGTATAGCGCTGGCTTTCAGTGTAACTAGCGACTGTCCGTCTCCTACAACAGAAGCTGGAGAAGCCGTAAGATTCAGTCTAATGTCAGGGATACCGGCTTGCACCGTAAAGACTGCCGAAACAGACTTACCGTCATATTGCACCGTAATCACGGTGGTTCCCTCAGATATAGCCGTAACAATACCACTATCATCAACCGTTGCTACGGAAGGATCTGTTGTACTATAAATAGCTTTATCTGTCACATCCAAAATACTTTGGTCGGAGTATACTGCTGTTGTAACAAGAGCTTGGCTAGCTCCAACTTGAAGCAGCTCATTACTTGGATAAATCAACAAATCAACAACATATTGCGTTGGCGCCGGCACCTTAATATCGTCTGCGGTCAGTATGATCAGCTTGAACGATACCACCTTGTTATTGCTGTCTACTTCATACACGCCAATGTATTTGTTTGTTGTTGCATCCACGTCAGTGATATCTTCGCCTGGCGTGTACGG
>NZ_JABWCS010000178.1 GCF_013359945.1 Paenibacillus agri
CGCCTGCCAAGCACGGGCGAGAAAAGCACACACCGCATTTGCGTAGCAAACAGGAATTAGCTTTTCGAGCCCACGCCCTTGATGCGAAGCCAAGCGCCTGCCAAGCACGGGCGAGAAAAGCGCAGGCCGCATTTGCGTAGCAAACAGGGATTAGCTTTTCGAGCCCCAGGCGCTTGGAGCGAAGCCAAGCCGCCAACCATCCCCCGGCGTGCAGCATGCCGCCAGGGGGCGGAACGCCGTAGAGCTTGTCCCGCCTTTGCCGGAGGCAAACAGGGACAATGCGGGCACCCGCACCCCAGTACCCTTAGCAAGTTAAAACCAAACACCTACCACCAAGCTTTCGGGTGGCCGGAGGGCAGCGCCCTCCGGGGTCCCCCTTAGCAAGGGGGATTTAGGGGGATGGACAACCTTAGCAGGAGCAGCCATCCTTCTCCGCCCCGCCGAAATCCACCTGCGTCGGGTAATCATTATCAAAACAGGACAGGCATAGCCCGCCTTTATAGTCATTACTGTTATAGCCGCCGATTGAGCTGATCAGCCCTTCTGGTGTGAGGAACGCGAGGGAATCCGCGTTAATCTCTTCACACATTTCCTCAATCGTCTTATAGGAGGCGATGAGTTCCCGGCGGTCCGGCGTATCAATGCCGTAGAAGCACGGGTTTTTGAACGGCGGCGACGTGATCCGCACGTGTACCTCCACTGCTCCTGCTTCGCGCAGCAGATTGACGATACGGCGCGAGGTCGTGCCGCGTACGATAGAGTCGTCAATCATAACGACACGCTGGCCTTCCACGACACGGCGCACGGCGCTCAGCTTCATCTTAACGCCTTGCTCACGCAGTTCTTGGCTAGGCTGGATGAAAGTCCGGCCCGTGTACTTGTTCTTGATCAGCCCAAGCTCATACGGAATGCCCGTCTGTTCAGCATAGCCAATAGCCGCAGAGATACTGGAATCCGGCACGCCAGTTACGATATCCGCATCGACAAAAGCTTCCAATGCCATCCGGCTGCCCATCCGCTTGCGTGCAGCGTGCAGGTTCGAGCCGTTCAGATCGCTGTCGGGACGCGCGAAGTAAATGTACTCCATCGCGCACAGTGCCTTGCGCTTCGGTTCTGTGAAGCGGTCTTCCCGAAGACCGTCTTTATCAAGCACGAGCAGCTCTCCCGGCTCGATATCACGTACGAACTCTGCACCAATGGTCTCCAGAGCGCAGGACTCCGAGGCGAATACATAAGCTTCGCCGACACGTCCCATGACCAGCGGACGCAAACCGTGCGAATCGGAAGCCACCAAGAGCTTGTCATTAGTCATCAGCAGAAAAGCAAACCCGCCGACAAGTTGCTCCAAGGCATCCTTAGCCGCTTCGACAAAATCCTTCGGTGAACGCGCAATCAGATGTGCTAGCACTTCTGTATCGCTTGTGGTCTGGAAGATCGAACCGCTTTGCTCCAGCTGACGCCGGATCAGCGGCTCGTTAACAATGTTACCGTTCGTGGCAATCGCCAGATCGCCGTCACGGTACTTGAATACAAGCGGCTGCGCGTTGGTCAATCGGCTGTCACCACTGGTGGAATAACGGACATGCCCAATGGACATGTCGCCGACCAGCGAGGCAATTCTGTCTTTGTCGAATACTTCTTTAACCAATCCCATGCCGCGGTGATAGTTAAAATCGCGTCCGTCTGCCACGCAAATGCCCGCACTCTCTTCCCCACGGTGCTGCAAGGCATGCAGACCGTAATAGGACATAGATGCAGCTTCCGGGTGTCCGAAGACCCCGAAAACGCCGCATTCTTCTTTTAACGTATCAAAAATATCTCCCGAGCCCGTTCCTTCATTGTAAAAGTCGCCGGTCCACAGAATAGGCTCCGTCTGCTCTTTCCCGGTCTTTATTTCATAAGACATGGAATGGCATCCTCCCAAACGGACTTCAGCGCAGGTACCGGCTCATCAAGCGCGGCTACGTCGTCCAAGTTCACACGCAATCTGTCTCCGCCAACGGTTCCGATGACTTCTACAGGAACTCCAGCTGCAGCAATCGCAGCTTTCAGCTCTTCAGCCCGATCCGGTGCTGCTGTCAAAATAATCCGCGATTGGCTCTCGCTGAACAACGCCACATCACGGCGAAGCCCATTCGCTGACAGGTTCACGTTAGCACCGATGCCACCGCTGATACAGCTCTCAGCCAGCGCCGCAGCCAGGCCACCTTCGGACAAGTCGTGCGCTGAACGTACCAACCCGCCGCGAATAGCGCCAAGTACGACATCAAGCAGCTTCCGTTCAACCGCAAGATCCAGCTCCGGCGGACGGCCTTCAGTTACACCGTGCACCGCATACTGGAACTCACTGCCGCCAAGCTCTGCTTTGGTCGTACCTAGCAACAAGATCGCATCGCCTTCCTGCTTGAACGCTTGGGTCGTAATATGGTCAGTATCGGCGATCAGACCCACCATACCAACAACTGGTGTCGGATAGATCGCACCGGAAGCATTTTCGTTGTACAAGCTGACGTTTCCGCCAATAACCGGTGTATCCAGCACACGGCAAGCTTCCGCCATACCGTCAACAGCACGTTCCATCTGCCAGAAAATATCCGGTTTCTCCGGGCTGCCGAAGTTCAAATTGTCTGTAATCGCCAGCGGCTCCGCCCCGGAGCAGACAATGTTACGTGCTGCTTCGCTGACGGCAATCCGTCCGCCTACTTCAGGATCAAGATAGACATAACGGCCGTTACAGTCCGTTGTCATCGCCAGACCTTTACGTGTTCCTTGAATCGTTACTACTGCCGCATCCGAACCAGGACGAACCGCAGTGCTAGTCCGTACCATGTAGTCGTATTGGTTATACACCCATGCTTTACTTGCTACGGTTGGTGATCCAAGAATGCTGCGGAGTGCGCCGCCCAGATCAGTCACTTCTTCATAACGCAGTGTATCTACCGCTGCATTTTCTTCATAATAAGCAGGTACAGTAGATGGCTTGTCATACACAGGACACTCATCGACCAACGCCGTTACCGGCATATCGCCAACTACTTCACCGTGATGGAACAGCTTCAGACGTCCGTCATCTGTAACCTTACCTACTTTGCGGCAGATTACGCCCCAACGGTCAAAAATCTCCTGGGCCTGCGCCTCATCCTTAGGCTCAACTACGAACAGCATCCGCTCCTGGGATTCCGACAGCATCATTTCATAAGGGGTCATGCCTTCCTCACGCTGCGGCACTTGATCCAAATACAGCTCCAGACCGTTGCCCGCTTTGCTCGCCATTTCCGCACTGGAGCAGGTCAGACCGGCTGCGCCCATATCTTGAATACCGAGTACGATACCGCTGTCGATCAGTTCCAGACAGGACTCCATAACCAGCTTTTCCATGAATGGATCGCCTACTTGTACAGCTGTACGTTTAGCTTCCGATTCCTCACTCAGTTCGACGGAAGCAAAGGTTGCCCCGTGAATGCCGTCCCGGCCTGTAGGAGGCCCTACATAAAAGACAGGGTTGCCCACACCTTTAGCGACACCGCGCTGGATTTTATCATGATCGATCAAGCCCACACACATCGCATTAACGAGCGGGTTACCATCATAGCTATCGTCGAACAT
The DNA here is from genome assembly GCF_013359945.1 of Paenibacillus agri. Classification (GTDB taxonomy): domain Bacteria; phylum Bacillota; class Bacilli; order Paenibacillales; family Paenibacillaceae; genus Paenibacillus_AQ; species Paenibacillus_AQ agri. Next base: position 3,607 of record NZ_JABWCS010000178.1, read on the forward strand.
AATTTCGCCGCCGACAGTCGGAATGCCGATACAGTTACCATAGCCTGCAATTCCGGATACTACATGCTCGAACAAATATTTTACCCGGTCGCTTTCAAGCTTACCGAAACGAAGGGAGTTCATCAGCGCCACTGGTCTTGCACCCATGGAGAAAATATCACGAATGATACCACCCACACCCGTTGCCGCACCTTGGTAAGGTTCTACCGCGGAAGGGTGGTTGTGGCTTTCGATTTTGAAAACAACAGCCTGATTGTCACCGATATCTACGATACCCGCGCCTTCGCCCGGTCCCATCAGGACACGCGGTCCAGTCACCGGAAAACGGCGGAGCAGCGGTTTGGAGTTCTTGTACGCACAGTGCTCGGACCACATTACGCTGAATACACCGATTTCCGTGTAGTTCGGCAAACGGCCCATGAAGGACGTAATCAGCTCATACTCGCTGTCCGACACGCCGAATTGACTGTAAATTTTCTGCTCTTTGATCTGTTCTGCGGTCGGTTCCTTAGCGGATACTTGCTGCGCCATGACGATCCCTCCAGGTCTTCAAGATTGATGTGAACATCCGTTTACCGTCTTCCGAGCCCAGCAGGCTGTTGACTGCACGTTCAGGGTGAGGCATCATGCCAACTACGTTGCCTGCTATATTGCTAACTCCTGCAATGTCAGCCACGGAACCGTTAGGATTGTCGCTGTATGTGAATACGATCTGACCATTTGCTTTCAATTGCTCAAGTGTCTCTTCATCACAGTAATAGTTGCCTTCGCCGTGTGCGATTGGAACAACGATCTCTTCGCCTTCGGCGTAATCCACGGTGAATGGTGTCCCATTGTTAACCACCTTAAGCACCGTATCATGACAGCGGAACTTCATCGACTCGTTGCGGCGCAGTGCGCCCGGCAATAGCCCAGCTTCGGTAAGAATCTGGAACCCATTGCAGATACCCAGTACGAATTTGCCTTGCTCAGCAGCTTTAGCCACTTCAGCCATTACAGGAGCAAATCTGGAAATGGCGCCGCAGCGCAGATAATCTCCATAAGAGAAGCCGCCTGGAACGAGAATGCAATCATAGGCCGACAGGTCTGTCGCCGTATGCCACACATAATCAACCGGTTCACCGAGGCTTTCTTCTACCGCTTTATAGCAGTCAATATCACAATTGGAGCCCGGAAAGACAAGTACCGCAAATTTCATGACTTTTAGTCCTCCAATTCGTAGCGGTAATCCTCGATCACCGTGTTGGCAAGCAGCTTTTCACACATATCTTTAAGGCGTACTTCCGCTTCAGCGCGGTCATTTGTATCCAAAGTCAGCTCCATATATTTACCGATACGCAAACTTTCTACTTCTTGAAAGCCAACTGAGTGCAGCGCACCCTGAACTGCTACCCCTTGGGGATCGAGCACACTTTTCTTAATGGTGACATAGACCGTTGCTTTTAACATACGCTTGTAGTTCCTCCTAAAAGTTTGTGGGCATACCGTAGAGCATCTATAGAGACTTGCCGGTAAGACGATGATAAATATCCAGATAACGACGGGTGGTTTCCTCTACCACTTCACTTGGAAGCGGGTCAGGCGTGCTATTCTTGTCCCAGGAAGAGGATGCAAGGTACGAACGTACCGGCTCCTTATCCATACTGTCAATCTCAATATCAAGCTGGTAATTGTCCTTAGCCCAGAAGCGTGAAGCATCCGGTGTAAAAATCTCGTCGATCAGAATCACCTTGCCATCCAGCAGACCGAACTCAAATTTGCAATCCGCGAGAATGATGCCCCGCTCGGCGCAATATTCTCTGGCAAAAGCGAACAGCTTCAGGCTCTTCTCCTTCAGCTCAAGCGCCAGCTCCGCTCCGATCAGTTCCTGCATCTTCTCGAAGGGAATGTCCTCGTCGTGGCCGACATCATTTTTAGCTGCCGGGGTAAAAATCGGCTCCGCCAGCAGCGCATTCTTGCGCAGGCCTGCGGGAAGCTCAATACCATTGACCTTGCCGGTCTCCTGGTACTGTCTCCAGCCACCGCCGGTGATGCAGCCCCGAACCACGCATTCGATGTCGATACGTTCCGCCTTGCGGGCCACCATAACACGGTTGCGCAAAGCTTCCCGATCCTTGACGATACCGCCAAGCTGGTCCACATCAATATGCACCACGTGGTTCTCGATCAAGCTCTTCGTCTGGCCGAACCAGAAAGCACTCAGCCGGTTAAGCACATTGCCTTTCTCCGGCACTGCCGGATCCAGCACATAGTCGAACGCAGAGATACGATCCGTGACGACGATCAATACGTTTTCCCCTAAATCGTACAGCTCACGAACCTTCCCTTTATAGAGCAGCGGCGCATCAATGAGTTCCACGGCTGTGGATATGGCCGGTGATGTCATGACCTTTCCTCCCTTGAACGAATGATCCTATAACTTTGCGAAACCTGTAATTTTGCGAAACCTGTAATTTTGAGAAAAGAGTAACTTTGCAAAAAGAGTATCTCCTGCTACGTTGCTTCTTGTAAGCGGCATATACGGCATTTCGGCATTTCACTGCGAAGAAAATTGGGCTTCAATTCGAATTGTAGTTTGGACTTCAGCGTGATTAGTGCCAGCGTGTCGGCAAACAAAGCAGGTTCGACGCATAAATAACGGCATTTCTGTACCTTAATTTGCAGCAACCAGGGGAGAATTTCAGATTAAAGGCATTTTTGTACCTTAAATCTTCCAAATTCCACTCTTGGAGGGCTTATCCTTAAAAATAAGGTACAAAAATGCTCTTATATTCCTTTTTGAGCCCTAAACAGGAGATATAAGGTACAATATTGCCGTTAATTGCAAATCGAGCTAATGCTAACAGCCTTAACAAGCCCTGAGTTTGTTCTACTACTATTCGGTGGGCAAAACCATGCAGCAATGTGCATCAGTCTGCTACTCGGTAGGTAAAACCAGGCAGGCCTACGTTCATCACACTACTCAGTAGTCAAAACCAGGCAGGCCTACGTTCATCACACTACTCGGTAGTTAAAATCAGGCAGGCCTACGCTCATCACACTACTACTCGGTAGTCAAAACCAGGCAGGCCTACGCTCATCACACTACTACTCGGTAGTCAAAACCAGGCAGGCCTACGTTCAGCGCACTACTACTCGGTAGTTAAAACCTTACAGCAATGCACCCGCTCCACTGCTACTGAGCAAGCCAACCATGAAGTCCTACGTCATCTCAACCGCTACTCGTAGAAAAAACCTTACGCACTGCGTCCGCCTTACCGCTACTTAGCAATTCAAGCCTTATAACTTCTATTTAATTAAATAAGCTCCAGCTTGCGGAAAATGGTATCCACATGCTTCAGGTGCCACGAAGGGTTGAAGGCATCTTCAATTTCTTCCGGGCTGAGCACATTTGTGATCTCAGGCGTAGCTTCCACGATGTCGCGGAATTGTGTCTGCTCTTCCCAAGCCTGCATCGCGCGTGGTTGTACGGTGTCGTACGCCTGCTCGCGGCTGAGGCCTTTGTCGATCAGCTTCGTCAGAATGCGGCCGGAGAACGGTACGCCGAAGGTGCGGTTCATGTTGCGCTTCATGTTTTCCGGGAAGACGGTCAGGTTCTTCACGATGTTCCCGAAACGGTTCAGCATGTAGTTCAGCAGCATGGTCGCATCCGGCAGGATGATCCGCTCTACAGAAGAGTGGGAGATATCACGCTCATGCCAGAGCGGCACGTTTTCGTAAGCAGTGACCATATGGCCGCGGATCACGCGTGACAGGCCGGAGATATTTTCGCAGCCGATGGGGTTGCGTTTGTGCGGCATAGCAGACGAGCCTTTTTGTCCCTTGGCAAAAGCTTCTTCCACCTCGCGGATTTCGCTCTTTTGCAAAGCGCGGATTTCAGTAGCGAATTTGTCCAGTGAAGTGGCAACCAGTGCCAGTGCAGCCATGTACTCAGCATGACGATCGCGTTGCAGGGTCTGTGTCGAGATTGGCGCCGGGCTAGTGCCCAGCTTGCGACAGACGAACTCTTCTACAAACGGGTCGATGTTGGCATACGTGCCAACAGCGCCGGAGATTTTACCGAACTGCACACCGTCAGCTGCGCGGCGGAAACGCTCCAGGTTCCGTTTCATTTCCTCGTACCAAAGTGCCATTTTGAGACCAAAAGTAGTCGGCTCGGCATGAACACCATGTGTACGGCCCATCATCGGGGTATCTTTATAGGCAATCGCCTTGTCTTTCAGAATCTCAATAAAGTTAATAATGTCCTTCTCCAAAATCTCGTTCGCTTGGCGCAACAGATATCCCAGCGCGGTGTCAACAACATCCGTAGAAGTCAGGCCGTAATGCACCCATTTACGCTCCGCACCAAGGCTCTCGGATACGGCACGGGTAAAAGCGATCACATCATGGCGGGTTTCCAGCTCAATCTCATTAATGCGGTCGATATCGAATTTGGCATCCTTACGTAGCTTAGCCGCATCTTCATGCGGGATTACGCCAAGTTCAGCCCATGCTTCACACGCGCACAATTCTACTTCCAGCCATGCGGCAAATTTATTCTCTTCGGTCCAAATGGCCCGCATTTCCGGTCTGCTGTAACGTTCGATCATATCTTTTCAGTTCCTCCAAAGGTTAGATTGCTCTACCCAGGACAGCCCGTCTTCGGTGTCCTTGCAAAGCAGGTTGATATGGCCCATTTTACGACCATTTTTGCTCTCTGTCTTGCCATATATATGAAGCTTGGGGATAACCCCCAGCTTATTGGCTATTTCATCATAAGCGCTGACCGTATTTACTGCACCTTCTAAGTGCTGCCCGAGCACATTGACCATGACTACCGGGGTCAGCAGCGTCGTGTCTCCCAGCGGCAGATTGGTGATCGCCCGTACATGCTGCTCGAACTGCGAAGTCGCACAGGCGTCCATAGTATAATGCCCGGAATTGTGCGGTCTTGGTGCCAGCTCATTGACGAACAGCTCACCATCCTCCGTAACGAACATTTCTACAGCCAGCAGGCCGACAGCGTTCAATCCGGTGATCAGTCTCTCCGCCAGCTCGCAGGCTCTGCGCTGAATCTCTTCCGGCACCCTTGCAGGCACAATAGAGAGATGCAGGATGTTGTTCACGTGAATATTCTCCGCAGGCGGGAAGCTCTTCACCTCGCCAGACGCGCTACGGGCGGCAACGACGGAGATTTCGCATTGAAAAGCAACGAATTTCTCCAGCACCAGCTCCGGTACGGCTGCTGCGGTTGATGCGCCCGCTTCACCGGCGGGCGTCCCAGCCACTGCGGCTCCCGGCGCTACCTGCCGGAACGCCGCTTCGAGCTCGGTAGCCTCGCGGATGACGGCTTGTCCCTTGCCGTCATAGCCCCCTGTGGCTGTCTTCAGCACACAGGGCAGACCGAGCTCGGCAGCGGCGGCCTCAAGCTCGGCCAGGCTGCCCACCTTGCGGTACGGGGCGACCGGCACGCCGGCAGCCTCGATCGCAGCTTTTTCACGCAGGCGGTGCTGTGTCGTATACAGCAGCGCACTGCCCTGTGGCACGTACGATTCCTCCGCCAGCAGCGCGGCTACGCCTGCGTCGACGTTCTCGAACTCGTACGTGATGACATCGGAGCGGCGCGCCAGCTCACGCGCCGCGTCCTGATCGTTGTAAGCCGCTGCAATCTGCGGCGTCACCTGCCCGCAGGGCGCATCCGGCGCAGGGTCCAGCGCCACGAAGCGGTAGCCCATGGCGCTGCCGGCCAGCGCCAGCATGCGGCCAAGCTGGCCGCCGCCGAGCACGCCGATGGTCGCGCCTGGCAGCAGGGTCCGGGGCGCTACTGCTCCGGACGCCCCCGTTCCAGCCCCACCGGCCGCTGCCGCCCCAGACGTCTCCGTTACACCGTTCGTTCCGCCGGCCGCTACCGAACCAGAACCACCGGCCGCTGTAGCACCCAGCGGCCCGCGGGCGGCGCCGCCGTAACCCGCGCCACCCGCCACATCTGCAGCGGGCAGCTTCTGTGCCTCCGGCCTCATAAGCTGTCGCTGCTTTCCAGCACTTCGGCGGTAATGGCATCCCGCCGCAGCTGCACTCGATCCTGTACCACAGGATCGAACGCGCCGATGATTTGCGCGGCCAGAAGGCCCGCATTCACGGCTCCGGCACGGCCGATCGCTACTGTCGCCACCGGAATCCCGCCTGGCATCTGCACGATCGAGAGCAGCGAATCCAAGCCGTTCAGCGCCTTGGATTGCACGGGCACACCAATGACTGGCAGTATCGTTTTCGCTGCCACCATCCCTGGCAGATGCGCTGCTCCGCCTGCGCCTGCAATAATGACGCGGAGGCCACGCCCTACCGCTTCCTCTGCATATTGGAACATCAGGTCCGGCGTACGATGCGCGGACACTACCTTTTTCTCATAGGATATTTCCAGTTCGTCAAGCACTGCACAGGCGTGCTCCATCGTTTCCCAATCCGATGTACTGCCCATAATGACACCGACTTGCACAGACATGATTTGACCCTGCCTTCCGTAACAATAAGATGGATACACATTAGTTTTCCATAATTCCGAAAAAAAAAGCCCGATTTCCAGACGCATTTTGCTGCGGGAGGATCGGACTGCCAAGGAAATACATGAGGGCGGGTCCCGCTGTCCCTGAATGACGCTTCATCCGGTGCGGGAAAAGCACATACAACATCGGAATGTTACACAGACCCGGTGCTGCTGCGGCTATCCTTCATCACATCTCCTCGTAGTCCGGCAATTTACGGTTCCCGGGTAGAAACTTCCGGGCCATATCCCCGGCTTTATACGAGCTGTTCATAGCTTTAGTTTAACAACGCCCTACACATCATGTCAACTTAAACACGAACATTGTAAAATACAAAAGTTGAAACGTTCGCTTTTGAGTATCTTTCCTTTCGTAATAAAGGGCTATTGTTCTGCAAAACAGATTTATTTTCTTACAAAGGCTAACAGGAATGGATAGTCTCCACCTTCAACTTTGTAAGCCCATAACGGTCTGAACAGGCCTGTACGCAAAAAAGGGGAAAGCCGTCAGCGGCCTCCCCTGCAATCTATTTATTTGACAACCAGCACTGGAATACGTGCACTCTGCACGACATTATGGCTGACACTTCCTAGAACAAATTCACGTATCCCACCAAGTCCACGACTACCGATGACAATAACATCCGCACCATTCTCCTTGGCATAATTCAAAATGACCTCCGCAGGTGAACCCTGCAGCAGCTCTACATGGGCATTCAGCCCTTCCGCCTCAAGACGTCCCTTCACTTCTTCCGTCGTCTTCACTGCGAGATCATAATATTCCTTATTCACCGAAGCCGGCAGAGGCGCGAGAGCTTCCCCGATGAAAAAACGCGGGAAATCAAATGCGTGTACGACATGCAGGGATGAACCTGGTGTGACCTTAGCCAGTTCAATTGCGCGCTCCAATGCTTGATTGGAAGCCTTAGAACCGTCATAGGCGAGCAAAATTTTAGAGAATAACATGTACGCCACCTCTTTTTCTGTTTTGTATAGCAATCATGAGATTCATAATGCCATCATCTTAGAAAATAGCTGTAGAGCAAGGCATTCAGAAGCAGCAGCAGCGGAATTCCGATCCTGAAGGACAGATGTCGCGTCTTGTGGCGCTTGCGGTACATTGCGATCAGCACACCTAGCGCTCCGCCCATGGCCGCTAACAGAAACAGGGTCTTTTCCGGCACCCGATCCCGTCTTTTACGGGCTTTGTTCTTGTCCTCGGACATGACCACGTACCCGATAACATTAATCACCACAAACCACACCATGACCAATTTGACCATTCTTTCCGGCCCCTCCTCCTTGCAACCTATCTACTTCTTATTATATTACCCTTTTCACAAAAAACCAATAATCCGCACCAGCGTTCTGACATTCCGGTGTCCCGGGTTTCCATGTCCTCAAGTTTCGACCGTTTCTGTGCTCTAGACTTTCGGAGATCTCATCTTCTGACCATTCCGATGTCCCGGGTTTCCGTGTCCTCATGTTTCGACCGTTCCGTTGTTCTAGCATTTCGAGTTCTTACATTCTGGACCTTCTCGATGTTCCGGCCTTCCGTGTTCTCATATTTCGACTGTTCCGATTTTCCGGCTTTCCGCGTACTCATGTTTCGGCCGTTACGATGTTCTAGCATTCCGAGTTCTCATATTTCGACCATTCCATGTTCTAGCATTCTGAGTTCTCATGCTTCTATCGTTCTGGAGTTCTGGAGTTCCGAACATTCTGGTATACTTACGTCCCTGTTCCTCTACTCTGCATTCAGCTCTTACGTTCTAACATTCTGCCAGCCATCTCTCAGCGCAAAGCCTTTTTCGCGGGCACTTTCCCCTCGATCCAAACCAAGGACAGCACTGCCGCCAACGTAGCCGCAATCCCTCCTAGCCAAAAGCCACCCTCAAGGCCATACGCCGAGCTCATCCAGCCAGCTACGAATGGTCCGGCAGACATCCCTGCAGCATACACCGCCTGGTAAAAACCCATAGCCGTAGCCCGTTTAGACGGATCAACGCCCGAGACCGACTTACCTAGCAGCAGCGGGAAAATGAGTCCCTGCATAAACCCGTTGCCCACTTGAGTGATGCATAGTGCGGCAAGCGTCGGCATGAATGGGATGGATAGAGTACACAATGCCGTTCCGACAAAACCCAGTAGCAATGTCCCACGGTCACCCAGTAGCTTTCCGAACATACGAGAACCATAGAGAGTGGCTAACGCATGCGGGACCATGAAGGCCAGTGTCAGCCAGCCCAGACTTTCTTTACTTGCCCCGATGCTCAGCGCCTGATTTGGCGTATAACCAAACATCGTAATGAACAGCACACAGTGGGCCAAGGCCGATAACAGCGACACCCTAACCAGCAGCGGTTCCTTGATGACAAGCGCCAAATCCTTGACCTGCATAGCGCCCTCGCTTCGCTCCAGCCTTTGCTCCGGCAAACGTAGGGCCAAGAGCAGGGCCAAGATAGCTACAATACCGCCGATCAGGAACGGTGCACCCCAGCCCCAGTGATCGACAATATAGCCGCTTATCATCATACTGGTTAGTTGGGCAATCACTGTAGTAAACTGCAGCATGCCCATCGCCTTTCCAGCTTCGTCCTTAGAAAAATATCCCGTGAACATCACCGTGTACACCACCCATGCCGACGCCGAAATGCCGGACACGGCTCGTGCCGCAAGTGCCCATCCAGGCGCTGCACCCCACATGAATAGAAAACAACTTGCGGCCGTTGCAATAAGTCCCAAATAAATAAACGGTCGCCTGCGATTCATATAATCCGAACCGATGCCCATTGGCAGACGGAACAAAATCTGCATCAGCCCGTACACACCAAGCACCATACCAACCATCATGTAAGAAGCACCCAAATGCTCCACATAAGGTGAAAGCACTGGAACATAAATATAAGAAGAAAACCAATAGAAATAAACAATGATCAAAAAGAAAAATCGGCTGTTCCGACCTCGCTGTGAGGTACCTGCCGATGGGAGTTGATCTGCCTGCCGCAGATCGGACATACCATCACCTGCTCCATCCTTCATAGTCCGAAGGCTTAGTGTTTCACAGGGTTCGTCTTCGGCCCTTTAAGTAAAACACATCCCTCTCAGGTTTGGAAGATGATGGGGCAAAGCTCTTAATACCCTTCGGATTTTACAGTAAGTCAAGTCGGTGCTGCTAAGAATGTTCCAACTACCCGGCTCATGTGAGCTCCAGGTCCCTTTCTCTCTATATCGACAGATAATCTCTCAGTGTCCGGCAGATGCCGTATCCACATGTGTTAGATACTTACGTCCGAATATGACGATGGCTACCGCTATTACAACGAATAATGCCCCAATGTAAAAAGGAACATGCGGGTTGTACCATTCCGCCAGCTTGCCGGCCAGCCAAGGTGCCAAGGCACCGCCGATGAAACGCACGAAACTGTACGCAGCCGATGCTGTGGACCGCTCTACAGGTGCCGCCTCCATAACAGCGGTTGTTATAAGCGTGTTATTAGTTCCGAGGAAAGCTCCGGCAATGATTACTGCCAGAATCATCGTAATTTGTGAAGAGGTCCAGATCCCCATGACCAGCAGCGTAAGGGCAAAGAGCAGCAGCGCGGCAGACATGGAGCGGATCGACCCGAACCTTTTTTGCAGACGCGGGGCCACAAAGACAGAAGTGAATGCCAATAGCAGGCCCCAGCCGAAGAACACATAACCCAGACCATGCTCATCCAGATTCATTACAAACGGTGTATACGCCATTAGTGTGAAGAACCCGAAGTTGTATAAGAACGCGGTAATCGCCAGCACCAGCAAGCCCGGATGTCTAAGCGCCTTAAAAGGATCAGCCAGGGAAGCCCGGCTTTTCTGTTTTGGAACCTTCGGCATCAATAGCCCTATGGATATAAAAGCAATTGCCATCAGTGCGCCTACGCCGAAGAACGGCCCGCGCCACGAAATCGAACCCAACTCACCGCCCAGCAGCGGTCCGACCGAAATTCCCAGCCCCAAGGCCGCTTCATATAAAATAACCGCCTTGGCCGAGCCGCGCACCGACAGACCTACAATGGCCGAAAGCGCCGTGGCAATGAATAATGCATTGCCGAGACCCCAGCCTGCTCTGAAGCCAACAAGCTGTCCAATGCTGCCTGACATTCCGCCCAGCAGGGCGAACAGTACAATCAATGCCGTCCCCGTCATCATCGTCCATTTCATCCCGATCCGGCTGGAAATGAAACCTGTAACCAACATCGCGATGCCTGTCACCAGATTATAACTGGAGAAGAGCAGTGATACCTGACTCGGCGTAGCATGCAACTGCTTTCCGATGGCTGGCAAAATCGGGTCCACCAACCCAAGTCCCATAAAAGAAATTACGCAAGCAAAAGCCACGGCCCAAACCGCCCGTGGCTGAGTCAATCTTCCGGCATTGTGCTGCAAACCTTCCGAATTTATTCCCATTTTCTTTCCCTCCAAATGTAGATCTCAAGCTGTCCAGACTCTGATGATTATCCATAGACCCCTTCCATTGCTCCAAAACATCCCTGGATCGCTGCCTCATATCCTCCAGCTCTGCTTGGAATGAAGTCATCTTTTCCAGCTTAGTATGACTTAACTCTCCTGTGACTCCAGTTGTCCCAGAACATCCCTGGATCGCTGCCTCATATCCTCCAGCTCTGCTCGGAATGAAGTCATCTTTTCCAGCTTCCGGTCTAGAGCTTCCAACTGTTCACCCAGCTTTTGCTCTAGTTCAATTAGCTTTTCCTTCCGGCCCGGTACTTCGGCTCTCCCTTTGTAATTATTGCGATAGCTTTCCAGCAAATCATGAAAGGCCACAAACTGCTGTAAATCCACCAGTGAGATGCCCAGAACCTCCTTCGCATCCATAATCCTGCGGAGGCTCTCAATATCCTCCTCGGTATATAGCCGCGTACCCTTTTCGCTCCGCTGTGGTGATGCCAGTAGCCCCATCTCTTCGTAATAGCGGATGGTTCGTTTGGTTAGCCCAGTCTCCTGCGCGACCTGTTCAATCTTTAACCAGCTCATAACGGCCTCACAGCCCCCTTTTTGATCTATAATTTCTTTCATTAATATAGAAAGAAATTACCTAGCGCTTATTGCCCAGTGAATCCATGTCGACTTGCTTTTTTATTTCGTTTTTTTATTATATATAATGTTAACGTAAACGTCAAATTTAACATATACAAAAAGCTTCAATTCTTGATATCTAAAAATCCTGTGTTCCACCCCGGAGGAGGAAACACAGGACTGAGTTGAAACCTGTTTCACTTTATAGAGCACTGCTACTGCACAGACTACTTAAGATTATGTGAATTTTGATCTCGCTTACTTGTGTATATTCTTTAATGCTCTATATACATTGACCACACCCGCTCCTAAGTTGGTCCCATAATCCGTGGCATTTTGGAACAACATCCGCTGAATAATGTCCGGACTCATTCTGATCCCTTTTTCCCGCCCCTCTGCAATTAGCAATGCTGCTGCTGCGGAGACTTTGGGGGCCGCAAGACTGGTCCCGATCATAAACTCATAGCCAGCGGGCAGCCCGACAAGCTGACTGAGGAATGACTGGGGTAACTGAGTAGGGTACGTGGTCAAACACATACTTAATAGGTTTAGCTCTCCTTTAGTAAACCATGTGCTACCATAATCACCTGCGGGAGCAGTAATCATATTGCGCAGGCCATAATTAGAGTAATAAGCCAGCTCGTGCTCACGGTTTGAAGCAGCTACGGTAATTACACCCGGCAATCCTCCCGGAGCATGAACCGCCAAATCATTTTTCCAACCCTTGCTTTCAGCCAGACGAAAAGGATTGCCTATATCCAGCCCGTCCGTGCCGGATGAAGCCACTACAACAACCCCTTTCAGATAAGCATAGGCAATGGCCCGCGAATAAGCGATTAGGATGGCCTGATCATCTGGTTTGAGCAGAGATTTATAAGTCCCCAGACTAAGATTAATAACATCAACATCATCGCGCACAGCCTGGATAATGGCTTCGACAACCCATGAACTGTCGGCTTCTCCCTGATCAAACACTTTATACGATGCTAATCCAAGATTGGGTCCAACCCCAAGAAGCCTTCCATTTGCGGCAATCGTGCCCGCAACCATCGTTCCATGTCCTATACGGTCGAACGTATCGGTAACACCAGGTACAAAGGATTTACCTTCACGAACGATGTTGGAACTTAAATCGGGATGCGTCGTATCAATACCGCTATCCACCACTGCAACAACAACATCATGATTTCCGATCTGCACTGATAGGCTTTGTTCGTCGTCCGTTACCTCCTTGATATCCCAACCCCACTGTTGATACAGAAAAGCCTTAGCGGTAAGAGGTGAACCGTCGTTTATACTATCGGTTTGCGCTTCGCGGAGAAAATTCAGCATGTGCGGAGCAGTATTCTTCACAGCGCTGCTCCCTGTCTGCATTCTCATAAAGTTGCTACCATTAACATTGAAGCCCTCTAAAATGTTATCATTATTGTCGCTAACCACAATCTTAGGATCTTCTCCCACCTCTTCGATGCTTTCATCGTAAATTCTGCGCAGCTCCGCTTCCACCTGTTGGAGCTGCGGCAGAGAATAGCCGGCCAGCCTCAGCATGCCTGCCTCGGGAAGCATTGTCACTTCGATCTGTGGGAATTGATCTTGTAATTCTTCGGCATGTTCGGGGAAATGCCCTTCCTTGAAAATAATCAGCCGACTTTGCCGAATTCCTGACAGAACAGCTTCATCTCCGGTCGTGGGAAGATATGTGAAATCCGTAACGGTCACTGGTGGGACAACACCTGTATCCCCCTGATCCATCCACAATTCATGCACGCGCGCCGTCTGTGATGTAAGCGCCCAGCTACTGCTTGAAAACGGTGTGAACAGTACAACGACTGCCAGAATAAGTACTATTAATTTCTGTGCGTGCTTGCCCTCTTTGTTTACCAGCTTTGATTTAAATAGCAATTTCATGTTCTTTGTTCTCCTCACCCGTATATAGTTGATAGTAAAGTCCTTTTTGTGCCAAAAGCTGATGATGCATCCCCGTTTCAACTATGCGTCCCTCTTTCATCACAATGATCCGGTCAGCATTGATGACTGTGCTGAGTCTATGAGCAATGATGATCCGTGTACAATTCATAGCTGATAACGCACTGTCAATCTCCGTCTGAGAGAGGTTATCCAATGCACTCGTAGCCTCATCAAGCAGCAAAACTTGCGGCTGGTTGACCAGTGCCCGTGCCAAAAGTAACCTCTGGCGTTGTCCACCCGAAAGACTAGCGCCATTCTCGGAAACAATTGTTGCGTAGCCGAGAGGAAGCTTCAAAATGTCATCATGTATACTGGCCATTTTGGCAGCCTCCACAACCCGCTCCAGAGGAATACTTTCATCCAGCATTCTAATATTATCCTCGACGGTTCTTTGAAAGAGCTTGGTTTCCTGAAGAACGGCACCGATACATCGCCGCAATGAAGAAAATTCTAACTGTCCAATAGACTGGCCGTCATATAATATTTCCCCTTCCGTGGAGCGGTACAATCCGAGCAGCAGCTTAGCGAGCGTGCTTTTCCCGGAACCGGAAGGGCCGACAATAGCCAGCTTTTCTCCGCGTTTAATACTTAGGTTCACATTTTGCAAAACATCGGATGAAAAGGCAGAATATCGGTAGGAGACATTATTCATCATAATTTCCCCTTTCAACTCCGTTATCTCTTCGTGTCCTTCCTCCTGCTCCGCCTTTGCCTCAACGACATCATGAATTCTTTGTAAATACGATCCAACCGACAACAGCTGAGTATAAGCGGAACCGAGAGAAACAATCGGTATCATAAAGGCAGCCGCCAGCGCATTGAATCCTAGCAATCCCCCAAGTGTGATGGTTCCTTGAACAACCGCTCTGCTTCCTGTCCATAACAGTAGTAACGGTAGAATGAACTGAATACCGGAAGAAAATGAGTCCAGAAGCGAGATCCAAATACTGCGTTTTTGTGTGGTGCTGAGCTGATCACGGAACAAGCGGGCCCAGGATCCGTACAATTGTTTTTCAGCCCCCAAAAGCTTTATATCCGTGATGCCATAGATGCATTCCGCCAAGAAGCTCTGCGTCCTGCTCTGTTGAGTGATTTCCCTACTGGCAAACTGCTGAGTAATCATTGTGGTAACAATAAGGATGGTAAAAATGCCTACGCCCACTCCGATAACCATACTTCCTAGTGCAGCCGAGGTAGTAAGCATCAGAGCGGCGTAGGAAACAAGCAAAATAAAATCAATAATAATGCTTACCATTCGGTTTGAGAGTATCTGTCTGATATAAACATTGGCATTGGTGCGGAAGAGCAACTCCCCTCCGGTTCTCGACTCAAAGAAGGAGTATGGGAGACGAAACAGTTTGCCTATAAAGGTCTCCATCATCAGCATATCCATGGCGGACTGAAGTTTGGCCAGGAACCAGCCTCTCAACATGGAGAACAGCTCGTAGAAGATAAAGAGAGAAAGCAACGCGACACCAATGATAGACATTTTATCCTGTGAAGAGTCCAGCAACAGATGGTCTGCAATGTAAGCTGTAAGTTGGGGTGCCACTAAACCGAAGCTTTGCAGAACAAGGGACACAATCAGGATATACAAAAGCCATTTAGGTTGTTGCAAAGCCAGTTTCACAAAAAAGCTCCACTTGTTTTTTCCCTTCCTTCGCTCAAGTGACTCCTCAGGTGCAAGGCAAAGAATGTAGCCGCTATAAAGAGATTCAGCCTCTTTCCTTGGTATTCGTTTACGACCGAAGGAAGGATCAACAATGGTTACACTGCGTTTGCCAATTCGCTCAATGACAACAAAATGCTTCTCCTCCCAATGGGCAATTGCCGGCAGAGGCAGGCCTTGAAGCTGATCAAAATCCGCTTTGAAGCCCTTACTTTTCATGCTGTAGCCCGATCCAATACTGATTAACTGCAGAAGCGAGCTGCCTCCTCTGCTTAATCCGAACCTCTCACGGATTTCATGAAGTGAAACAGAGCATCTATAGTAGGCCAACACCATAGCCATGCATGCTATACCACATTCGGCATCCTCCATTTGCTCAATGAACGGTACTCTTCTACGCATGGGTGAGGTCCCGCTTCAGCATTCTTATCTCTGCTTCAATCGCCGATTCAGGCGGAATAATCCATCCAAAATGATAGGCTAGTATTCCAATTTCCACTCTAGACAATATTCCCCATTTTTCTTTAATTCTAAAGATAATCTCCCCGACTCTTCTGCGGCTGATATACAGCTTTTGTGCAATATCGATATCTTTCATTCCTTGGGCGATCAAAATCGCCACTTCTTTTTCCTTTTCGCTCAGGTCCAAGATCTTCAGCTCTCCTTTCAAATTTAACGGTTCAGCTTTAATGTTAGGGAGGTTTGTCTCCTCTTGCACCGAAAATTCAAGTTAGGATTACCACAAATCTATGGCGGGCATCTTTTGCGGAAAGCGCAATCTTTATTTTGTAAAATACTGCAAGTTTGCGTAGTGCACAGTTTTCTAAAACAAAAGTAAGATTAGAAACGTAGAAAGCAAACTCAAACAAAAGGAGGTTAAACCCATGAATCGTAAAGCTGCTCTTCGCTCGCTGGATATGGAAAATCCGGCAGGATCCCCCTTGGTAGAATTAGGTGATAACGAGTTGATGCGCATCCACGGTGGAGCCGATGTTCAGCCTGAGACTACACCAGTGTGCGGATTCTTTGTAGGGGTTGGTATTGGAGTTATTCTTTCTGTTGTAAAGTGCTAAATTCAACCATTAAAAAATATAACAATTGGAGGATTATATAATGAAAAGAGAAGATGTCTTGGCTGCTTTCGAAAATCTCCACCCTGCCGGTGAAGCTCTGGTAGAACTTAGCCATTCCGAATTATCCCGCGTATATGGCGGAGCCGATGTACAGCCAGAGACAACACCAATTTGTGCCATTGCGGGAACCGTTGCTGCATCCTCTGCAACCTGCGCTGCTGTAGGCGGCGGTATCGTTGTAGGTGTAACGATCGTTTTGACTATTAAAAGCTGCTAGAATAACAAACACCAAGTTAAATAGGCCCTTCAAAGTGTACAGTCGAATTCGGCTGTACACTTTGTATTTCCTTCGCCTAACATATTGTATATTATGGAATATATAGTTCGGATTTTCCTGATCGAGAATGTATTATTTCGGTAATCCGGTCTACTACATATCAAGAAAGCTGGTGACACCATGAATGTGAAAAGACTACTTACACCTCTCCCGTTCCTCCTTTTGTTGTCCCTGTTGTGTATTCTGACAACCCTCCTAATTCCATCCACCGTCCGGGCGGTTTCCTTGATCGGCATTATTTTCTCAGTGTTCCTACTTGCCGTTCTTGTTCATGAATCTGGTCATTTACTCGTAGGTCTAGGGGCAGGATTGCATCCTAAGGAAATGATCGTTGGGCCGTTCCGCCTCCTCTTCACCAGACATTCTCTGAGCCTACGTCCCAACCATAGCTGGCTGCATTTTGGCGGAACGATGCGCTTTGCCCCAGGCAACGACAATCTGGAGAAAATGGCCTTCAAATGGTCCTTGATGTCCTTGGGCGGACCCATTGCCAGTCTGCTCACCGCCCTGCTAATTTTGATCTTCCCCCACTTTTGGTCCTTCTGGACGGAGTCACTCATGGGAATCAGCATTGCCCTTGGAGCGGCAACATTAATTCCCTTATCCAACGGGCCCAGCCATTCCGACGGCCAGCTGTTTCTGCTCCTACACAAGAAATCAGACCGTGCCAAGCTGTTGATGGCCGGAGTTATTTTACAAAAGGATTATCTGTCCGAACGCCGTCCATCGGAATGGAACCCTGGAATTATTACAGCTACCGTTAGGCTACTAGAAAGCTTACCGGAACGAACACAGGAACAACTTGCCGAAGAGACGGAACTGCGAATGTATCTTTATTGTCATTTTGCGGATAAGGAACAACCTGATCAGGCACTCAAGTATATCCGTCCCATCATCTTGACTCAACATCCTTCCGCTTCTATCTCAGCCAGTCGTATTATGATTGACAGTTCCTATGCCAGCCATCTTCTATTGCATCCTTTATACGGTGCTCAATCCCGTCAAGAGGCTGAAGTGCTAGTAAAGTCATTATCGAAGAGGGAGCCCTACAGCTATCATAAAGCCTGGGCAGCTATGCTTTCTGTACAAGGTAAAAAAACAGAGGCCGCGGAGCATCTGCACCAAGCCAAGTTACTGCTAGATCGCTGGTTCAAGCCGTTTGGGACTTACCGTCTGGAGCAAACCATTTTATCGGAAATTGAAAACCGCCTGTAGCGCAGCTGCCTCTCTAACCCTTGTAAATATGCCTTTTTGCGAAGTACCGACCGAGAACTGATGGTGCTAGCATTAAGGCATTAAGAATTTTGGGAGGAATAATGATGCCGTCGCTAATCAACAATTTTGTCATGGCCAAGCTTGACATCCGGGATGCCGCATCCCTTTTTATGAAGGAGCGAGAAGCCTTGTTGGGCCTCCAATTCAAGAGCATAGATCAGGGAACCCAAACTGGCGAGATCGAGCGGTGGAGGAAAAACACACTACTGTTGGACGACAGCAGATTTCGCAGCAGACTTGCTGCGGATCATTGGGCTGAAGAGAAGTTCGGAGAAATAATTACTGCCGAGATTGATCCCGAACAATTCCCTGCTATCCTGCCGAAAGATTGTCCCCACGATTGGTTTGGTCTCCCGGAACTTGCTGAAGCGCTACGGTTGAACCGTGCCATTCCCCTTCAGGGGCCTGTATCTCTGAAACTTGTCTCTGCCTTCCGTCCATTCTTGCTCTGGGCTGCGCAGAAATGGGACAAGCAAATCCATGAGCTTAGCGACATCGAACAATTTGTAAATACAGATTCCGTGAGAGAAAAATTGCTGAGTGAGCTGGCCGACTGTCTGCTACAATGCGGAGCTCGAACACTGGTCCTTGAGCTGCATGTGGCCAAAAAACTGGGGGAACTGAAGGGAAAAACTCCGGAGGAGAGATTTCATAGCTTCGTAAAACAAAAAATACATGATACGGACGGACTGGAATTTATTTATAGAGAATACCCTATGCTTGCCCGGATACTGATGATCCGTACTTGTTTTATCGTCGAAGCAGTACTTGAAGCAGTTACCCGCTTCAAATACGACCACGCTGAGATCATAACCGCTCTGGCATTGCCTCAAGATAAAAGTAGGCTGGAATCCTTTTCTGCCGGAATGGGCGATGCGCACCAACAAGGACGTTCCGTTATGCGCCTGCGCCTGGAATCCGGGGCGGAGCTAATGTACAAACCAAAGCCGCTCGGGGTTTCCCTTCACTTTAGCAAGCTTCTGGACTGGATGAACCTGAAGGGCTTTACCCCTTCCTTTCAGCCGCTCCTCGTCCTTGATAAAGATACTTACGGATGGGAGGAATATATTACTGCAGGAAGCTGCGAGACTTCAGCAGAGGTAGCGCGCTTTTATCAACGTCTGGGAGGATTACTGGCTGTTTTGTACAGTACACGTGGTACCGATTTTCATATGGAAAATGTGATCGCCAGAGGAGAACATCCGGTACCTATTGATTTGGAAACTTTATTCCACAATAATCCAGCACTAGATTTCCCGGATACTGCTGATGTTGAAGCAAAGAAAAAAATTGTTGATTCCGTAATTGGCACCGGACTGTTACCGCTCCTGCTGTATCAGAATGAAGAGGGCTTTGGAGTCGAAATGAGCGGTATAGGTGGAGCTGGTGAGCAGCAACTGCCTTTCCCCATACTGCAAGTTGAGAATGACGATACCGATGCAATGCGGTTTGTTCGCAAAGCAAGTAATTCCGGTTCCTCCAACAACAGACCTATGCTTGATGGAAAGGATACCCTTGCCAGCGACTTTGTAGATGACATTGTGTTCGGTTTCCGCCAAGCCTGTTCAATTCTCCGCCTGAATCTGACGCAGCTGCTGGACGAATCTGACGGACCACTAGCTTCTTTTAGACAAGACACGATCCGAATTATTCTCAGACCTACACAATTCTATGCTAACTTTCTGATGGAGACCAGCCATCCCAATTACACTAAGGACGCCCTTGAACGGGAAAAGCTTCTCGACCGCCTCTGGTATACCGTTCTAGATGAACGCGCAATTTCTTCAGAGCGGGAAGACCTGCTGTATGGGGATATTCCTTATTTTACTACAACACCTGCATCCCGCGATCTCTTCGACAGCCGCGGCAAGAGGATCATCGATTTTTTCCCTGAAACCAGCTTTGATCTAGCCGTACAGCGTCTCATCACATTGGATGAGAAAGAAGAGGAGCGTCAGACTCACTGGATTATATCCTCTATTCTCGGTTCAGCTGAATGGAATACCTCCGGACAGAAATGCTGTAATGCTGGTAGCTCTCCCTGCGTTGTTAAGTCCGCCGGGGATGATTCACCTGCGCATAAGAACACTATTGTTGAAATCAATACGCAAGAATATATTAAGCATGCTGCCGAAATTGGCGACTACCTGCTGGAACAGGCAATCTATAACAAGAATCGTTCCGATGCAACATGGATCGGTGTGGGAATGAACTATCGCGGACAATGGAATGTATCTGCGATGAAAGGCGGCTTGTATGACGGGACTGCTGGACCGGCTTTATTCCTTGCATACCTCGGAATGGTTACAGGAGAACAGGCCTACTCAGACACTGCTCGTCTTGCTTTGCAGACTTCCCTGGCCTCACTTCCCTTTCATGCGAATTTCAGTTCTGCCTTTTATGGCCAGGCATCCATTCTTTACACATTGTCACATTTCATCAGTCTTGGAGCTGCCGAAGCTTCGTGGAGAGAGATCCAACGTAATCTAGTAGATCATTTAGGTACAATTGTAGGCAATGATCATTGTTATGATCTGCTTGGCGGCGCTGCCGGTGTTATTCCCGTACTGCTTCAAGTTTATAAACAGTTCGGAAACGAACAAGCGTTGGCCGTCGCCATAGACTATGGAAAGCATCTTCTGTCCCATGCAATTCCTGCTTCAGGCGGTACAGCATGGCCCTCACTTTTAGCCACACGCAAGCCACTGGCTGGCTTCGGCCATGGATCGGCTGGAATTGCTATGGCCCTACAGCTTCTCTGGGAAGAATCGGGTATAGCTCAATTTAACAAATATGCGGAAAGCACCCTTGCCTTTGAGCGCGTTCTTTTCTCCCCTGAGCACAGTAATTGGGCTGACCTGCGCAAAGATGACCCTGCAGTCTATCAATCTAACTACTGGTGTCATGGCTCGGCAGGGATCGGCTTGGGCAGACTCCTTATGTACAATACACAGGGTATAAATAAGCCGATATTGCATGCCGAAATTCTAGCAGCCACCGAAGCAACTTTGAACCACGGAATCGGGGCCAGTCACTGTCTGTGTCATGGAGATATGGGGAACAGTGAACTACTGCTCCAATCCAGCATAATTTTGGGACGCCCGGAGGATGCCAGCAAGGCTCATCTTCTGGCAAGCCGGATGATAAGCGAGAAAAAAGAGCTTGGTGTGTACCGGACCGGGATTCCCCGCGGGTTAAGAACACCTGGACTCTTCCTCGGATATTCAGGTATCGGTTATCAGCTGTTAAGGCTGGCTGACCATGAGCGTATTCCCTCCGTACTCTCACTTGAGATCTCCACCGGAGTACGATAATTCCAGTGGGACAATCATATTGTGCATATGATTGCGAGAGGTCACTTTCGATGTGATGCTCACATTTATGGACTATGATTATCGTAATATCCGGGAAGAATTCAATCAAAAAAGGATGTGTAATATGTGAATGGAAGATATAATCTTCAAAAAAGTCGCCCTAATTTGGACAAAGAGTGGACGGCATTGCTATATCACGACAATTCCAAGAGACAATCCCAGGTTGAGTCATTAATTCAAGCTCGAATGAAGATGCTGAGAAAACTATTGACTCAGATGAACGTACAGGATACAAGTATAAATTGTTATTTCCGCTCTGCTGCACCCGGTCTGCAAGACAGAGAGCTTCAGAAACATTCATATCTCATAAGCCTGATCCATAGTCTTACGGAACTTCAAGAGCAAACTGGATCATATAATGGGGATAATTCATCGAAGACACCGAATGACAACAAGCTAGACAGTCTGAGTATGTTTATACTTTGGAGAAACGGGCGTTGCGGTTATGAACTATTCTACTGCAATCCTGTAAAGCTGGTAGCTCAAAAATTAAAAAATGAGGATCTCAATATATGGAGCGAACTGTTTCCTTCCTACTCACTACAGGAATCGGCTACAGGTGCAGTATTCGTAACGGCTAACACTTCTAGTCATTTGCTTGGAGAACGGGGGTGCCGACTCAGTTTGTTGGAGAGTGGCCGATTAACAGAACGGCTGTCGCTTTGTATGCACAAGCTTGGATGGACGATTCAGCTATCAACCACGTTTTTCGACCTTCCTGTCAGTAATCTTCTGGAGATTGACGGACAATATGAGGAGGTATGTTCTTGCCTAATTATTAAGGAGGTAGGCTAAAGTGTATGAATATCAATTTGTAAAAATAGAATTCAAAAAGGTCTTTCCAGAAGAGTATCATGAAATTATCCATAAATATGCCCGTGAAGGATGGAAGCTCTTCCAAATCATCACTCCAAACACATATAGTCTTGAAGCAGCATCTTTCGGGGAGCTAATTTTTGAGCGCACAACTGCCGTACATCACTGAACTAATATTGCCTGATTTTATCTCACTGCTTGCTAAACGGACCTGGTCGCTGACCTGGTCCGTTTATTCTATTCATTAGGAATTAATATACAGGGTATAAATTCAAAAGAAGGGATTTATTGAATATTTATAGAATAATCATATCATTCAAAAATTGCTTGGCGTCACGTCATTGTTGTACGTCTACTCGATGCAGTAATAAGAGGATCATCATAATTTGAGGGGGCAATATTGTGGAAAGTTTTATGCAAAACATAAAGCAAGAGCTTAAGGATACTCTGAGGGCTTATTTTATCGTACCTCATTTATATGAGCAGGGGATGGCCTGTGTAGAGGAAAAGCTACGGGAATCCATGCTCTTCAGCCGAATGACAGTTCTTCATTATCGTGCCTTTTGGGGAACAGGAAACGAAATTTATCGTCCAGCAGCAGCCATAGAACTGATGATTCTGAGTCTGGATATTATAGATGATCTCCAGGACAAAGATAATAAAGCGATGCTGTGGAACCAGCTAAGTCCGGAGATTGCACTGAATATTGCACTCGGACTATTGACGCTGTCCCAACAAATGCTAATGACCAGTGATTTTGCCCCAGATCGTCTTGTTGCGGCTGTACGGCTAATGAACGAGCAAGTTCTCTCAGCCATTAATGGTCAGACGACAGACTTACTGAATGATATCAGTAGTGAAGAAGATTACATACAAATGGTTAAGCAGAAATCTGCAGGCTTGCTGGTGACTGCTTGCCTGATTGGAACACTGCTTGCAACGGGGGAATACAACAGTGAGGTTAGAGAATATGCAGAGCAACTAGGAATTGCAGCCCAGATCAAGAATGATATTCATGACTTAGTGGATTGGGAGAATAAGAGTGATTTCTGGAACCGTAAAAAAACACTGCCCACGCTCTACCTGATTCACTCCCTAACGGAGGAGCAGAAGTGGATCTCGGATTACTTCGAGGAACGGCTGTCGTTGGAAGAAGTGGTTCATCGCAGAGAAGAGATTCAGAGAATTATAGAACAGTCAGGAACGATTCTATATACTTCAGTGCGGATGAGGACCCATTATTACAATTATCTAGATTTAGTAGAAAGTATGGTGATTTCTGCAAACTGGAAAAAACAAATCCTTGCGATGGCGGATTAGCCTCACGGCAACCGCAATGGACCGCAAAACACCGCAAACAATTATGCGGGGACTAGCAGTGTCATTGTCGTTTCCAGCAGTAACTACACCTGTTATATTGAATTCGAGAGGCATCTCTTAAAATTCGATTGGAGGGAATATTTTATGTTAAAGGAATTAATTCAATCATTAATGGCAGATCCGAGCTCATGGACTCTTCTGAAAAATGGACAGCTTCAATTGGCAGGAATCAGCGAAGTTGAACATAGAGCATTGATAGATGTTTTAGGTAGCAGTGAGGACAAGAACCAACCTATGAGGGCGACATATTGGTTCTGATGCCATAAAAGAGTTTGGAGGCAACGATTTTGGTAAAAATTTCAAAGATAGCGTTATTCTCTATAATGGTCACTCTCCTGACAGCTTACTTATCCTACAGTATTCTCGAACACAGGATGATTGGCACGGATGTTAAAAAGGATCCCTCAGGAAAAATTGTCGCAGTAAGCACCCCTGTCGGATATTGGGGATACGGACGTATTCTAGCGGGCGACATCATTGAGGAAATTGATGGCGAACCCCCGGAGGCCTTTTACTCAGTTAAGAATTATAATGTTATAGAGAAAGCGTCTATCATAAAGTTAATTCGTAACCAGCCAGATATCCCCTCTCAGAAGATTACGATTATTGTAGATAAGGGGGTTTCATCAGAGAATTTGCTGCTGGAGTTTATACTGCCATTATCTGCAGTAATAGTGTTTGCTGGGTTTTCGATAGTGGTCTATCACCGAAAGTGGGAGGATAAAGCCGCGATCTATCTGATTCTCTTCTTCCTGTCAACAGGATTGGCTTATTTAAGCTCCTCCTCTTCAGGAAGAGCAGATCCACTGGGGAAGCTAGCATTTAATGCAACATTTGCGCTCGCACCTGTATTTTTTTTACAGTTTCTTCATCAGTATTTGATTCGCTATCATGAACGCTTGGTTCCAAGACGGCTGTTTGTTGTCTTGTATTGGATTGTCGGAGTCATTATTCTCCTGGGAAATATAAGAGCACTGACAGCCCATAATCTTCATTTTTTCGGAAAATCGCCTCCAGTTCTTTTCTTTTTTATTATCTTAAATCTTTATATTATGTATAAAATCATAAAGAAATTCGCAGTACACCGTCGTGATTCGCTGAGAAACTTATTCAAATTAACCTTGATCGCACACATGCTAGGCTTCCTACCATTTATCCTATTGTTTGGCGTACCACGGTTATTCGGTATAACGTTAGTTGCTCCACAGATTGCGTCTGTTTTCTTATTCACGATTCCAGCAGTTTATTTGTACATGTTCATCACCCGAAAGTTATTCGATATCGACTTTGTCCTAAATCGAATTCTGTACTACGCCATTCTCTCCTTCATTCCAACTTTGCTGATTACTACCTTTGGTATATCCATAATGAACCATCATAATTATTCCTGGGTGAAGTGGGTACAACTTTTTATGGTGGTGTATTTAATGCTTACTTTGTTTTTATTAAGCAAGGAATACATTGATTTTCGCTTTAGGCCGAATTTCAACAAGAATTTGTACACCTTTGAAGAAAGTCTGCATAATTTCTCCGGCCGGATATCGCGTGTCATGAAAAGAGCGGATTTGGAACGGGTGCTGGAGCAAGAAATTCTATCTATATTATCGGTTGAAAAAATAATTTTCCTGGATTTCGAAAATGAGGAGTCTCCCTCCTCCCATCACCAGCATCCAAGTTCAGAAGAAATCACCTCTTCTGTGATATCAGCCATTCAAAGTGCCATACATAAGCTAGAAGTTGGGAAAACCATTGCCCTTCCAAACGGGATATGCGTGGTCATGGGTCGAAAAGGATCTATTTTCCATTTACTTTGGCTAGATGATAAGGTGAACAAGAGCAAGTATAATCTGGACGAACTGGATTGGTTGAAGACCTTGGCCAATTACAGTGCTATTGTCTATGAGAATCTATATTTGATTGAGAGCTTACTTGAGGATCTGGAACTGGAATTCCAGAAGCCCAGGGAGACCTCTTCCTGGGCGATGCGTCTGATCTTCAATCTCTCAGAGACGGAACGGCGCCGGCTGGCAGCTGATCTGCACGATTCGGCGCTGCAGGATCAGTTAATCTGGTACCGCAAGCTTGAAGCCATAATGCTGGATCATAATCTACCGACGGGGCTACAGCAGGAACTGGAGGACGTCCGGGAAGGATTGCTGGATGTGATTCACCAGATTCGTGAGACCTGCAATGAGATGAGGCCCCCCCTACTCAAGGAGTTGGGGATTGTTGAGGCATTAGGTCAGTTATTTGAGCAGGCCCAGGTCCGATCGAACTATAAAATAGATTTTCAGGTGCAGGGCCATATTTCTGAAATGAATGATGAAAAGACATTAACTCTGTTTCGTATTGTTCAAGAGCTGTTGCGCAATGCCAATAAACACGCCAAAGCCTCTGTTGTTAGGATTAGACTGGAGCAGCAGGAGGAGGCAATCGAGCTGGTCTATAAAGATAATGGTATTGGAATGGACTTCACTACATTGAACGACTCTTACCAACATATGGGTCTGTCCGGGATTCAGGAAAGGGTACGCAGTCTAGAGGGGGATATTTCCTTATACTCGATTATCGGTGAAGGACTGGAGGTTCATATCGCACTGCCACTAGAGCCGGCAATTATTGCGAGAGAGGGCGAGAATAAATTAGATGATAAAGATCTTGTTGGTTGATGACCATCCTTCGGTTGGGGAAGGTACCAAGAATATGTTAGAGCAGGATGCAGAAATGCAGGTTACAGTGATACTCTCAGCGATGGAAGCGTTGGAACTGGTCGAGAAGGAGAGCTTTGATGTTATGCTGTTTGATTTGAATATGCCGGTAATCAGTGGCCTTGAGTTGACCAAAAGAATCATCGTCACCTTACCGGACAGTCGGGTGCTGATCTACACAGGTTATGAGATCAGCCCCAACTTCAATCTGTTGATCGAATCCGGAGTATCAGGTTTTGTGAGCAAAACGGCTACCCGTGAGCAGCTTCTCAATGCCATACGCTGCGTCCTTCGAGGCGAAGCGGTGATACCAGTTTCGCTACTACGGCAGCTTCGACGCAGGGAAATTCGTTTGAATGAAGCCAGGGAAGAAAAAGCTCTCTCAGAAGTGTCTATTAACGAGCGTGAACAGGAAATCCTACAAGAGGTTGCTAATGGAAACAGCAATAAGGATATCGCAGCTAAGCTGCTGATGAGCCAGCGGACAGTAGAATATAATCTCACACGCATTTTTGAGAAACTGGGGGTTCATTCCCGGGTCGAGGCAGTCATTGAAGCCAAACGCCTCAAGCTTATCAATTCCCATAGTTTTATCTGAGACACTTTCAAATAAACATAGAGAACAACAGATTTACTTCTCATCCATTGGTTTTATTCAACATGCTTGTCTTCCGCTGGAATCTTTCCGTCTTCTGCTATAGACACTTGCCTATTGACTGCCCTTATTCCCCTCCAGCAGCAGCTTACAGCAATAGACCGAGGTTCGAACCCTCTCTCCGCTGCTGTGTTGATGTACTGATGTTGGGGATAAGTCAGACATCTTCAGTTCCCTTCGCTCTCGTTTTCCGCTTTAGTCACTCCCCTTCTTTCCTTCCATTGCAGCCTTTAACAGCTCACCCAGGTTTGAACCGATGCTCTCCTGCTTGCTGTACTGCTGCACCAGCTTTTGCTGCTCACGCTTGTTGACATGCTTGTGGTCTTTATCCATCGTCTCCGTGATGCCACAGCCCAGGCACTGTACATACAGTCCTGCCTTACCTTCTTTCAGTTCCATTTTCTTATGGCACTGTGGACAGCGGCGATTGGATAGGCGCTTCTCTCCCGAACGGGTGTAGCCACAGCTATCTGCCGGACAGATCAGCATCTTGCCCCGTTTACTTTTCTTCTCCAGAAGTCTTGTTCCGCATTCCGGGCAATGACTGTTCGAGACGTTATGCGGTTTATATTCCGCTACGCTTGTCTTCACGCCAGATACAAGCTCCTGTGCCATGCTGCGGATTCCCTGCAGGAATGGCTCGGGACGGCCTTGGCCGCGGGCGATCTTCTCCAGCTCCGCTTCCCAGCGGGCGGTGAGATCCGGGGTGCGCAGCTGTGGCGACACCAGCCCGATGAGCTGCTTTCCTTTTCCGGTCGGATGCAGCTGATTCCCTTGACGCTCGATCGTATCCGAGCTGACCAGCTTCTCGATAATGTCGGCGCGTGTGGCTGGGGTGCCCAGCCCGTGCTTCTCCATTTGCGTCAGCAGCGACGCCTCCGTATAGCGTTTCGGCGGCTGAGTTCGTCCGGCTTTGACCATGCAGCGCCGGACCCTAACCGTCTCGCCCTCGCGCAGCTCGGGGAGCTTCACACCGCTTGCGGCTGGTTCATCCGCCGCATTCTCATCCTCGTCGTCGTTACTCATATCTCCGCCGTAAACCTCGCGCCATCCGGCATCTTTTACCGTGGTGCCTTTGACGTGGAAGCTCTCGCCCTCCACCTGTACAGTCACCGCTACAGCATCGTAGCGAGCCGGTGGATAGAATAGGCTAATGAAGCGCCGTACGATCAGGTCGTACAGCTTCCGTTCCTCCGTGCTTAATCCGTTAAGCAGCACCGTCTGCTCCGTAGGAATAATTGCATGGTGATCGCTCACCTTGCTATCATCCACAATCCGCTTTGTGATTGGCAGCGGTTTGCGCAGCAGCGGGCGGGCCAGTGTCGCATATGGCCCGACAGCCACACTATCCAGACGCTCCTTCAACGTTCCCGTCATATCTGAAGAGAGGTAGCGGCTGTCCGTACGCGGATAAGTCACCAGCTTATGCTGCTCATATAGGCGCTGCAATACACTGGATGTCTGCTTCGCCGAGAAGCCGAACTTGCGGTTAGCATCGCGTTGCAGCTCCGTCAGGTCATAAGCGAGTGGATGCGGCTCGCTCTTTTCACTTTTTAGTACCTTCGTAATCCGTCCGTTCCGTCCGGTCAGCTTTTCGCTTAAGGCCTTTGTCTTATCCTTATCAAAAATCCGTCCATCTCCACCATTAGCCCGCCAGCCGGCCTGAAAATGCCCAAAATCCGCAGACAAGGTCTCAAAATCCTGCGAACGGAAGCTGGTAATTTCATTTTCCCGATCCATAATCATTCCAAGTGATGGTGTCTGCACCCGTCCCGCCGATAGTGGTGCGCCAAACTTGCAGGTCAATGCCCGCGTTACATTCAGCCCAATCATCCAGTCAGCTTCTGCCCGGCAGCGTGCCGATTCATATAACCGGTCAAAATCCTTACCTGGCCGCAGCGCAGCAAACCCTTCCTTGATCGCCTTATCCGTCTGCGAAGAGATCCAAAGGCGCCGGAACGGCTTTTTCCAACCAGCCATGTTCATAATCCAACGCGCTAACAGCTCCCCTTCACGCGCAGCATCAGTAGCAACGATCAGCTCCCCAACATCTTGCCGCTTCATCAGATGCTGTACCGCCTTGTACTGTTGGCTCGTCTCCCGCAGCACTTTCAGCTTCGCTTTCTCCGGCAGAATCGGCAGATCCTCCAAAGCCCAGGTCGCAAATTTATTGTTGTAATCCTCAGGCTCCGCCAGGCCAACCAAATGTCCCAACGCCCAGGTGACTATATATTTAGGTCCTTCTATATAACTCTTCTGCTTCTCCTTACATCCCATAACCCGCGCAATCTCCCGCGCCACAGACGGCTTTTCCGCCAATACCAGTACCTTCATAACTCTCTCCTTTCCATACAGAATAATTATAGCATTAAATGAAAGACAGCAAATAACGTCAGGACTGATTTATTGCAAAGGCATACATCTTTCTAATCTGCAAAGAACACATACCAATATCAGACTAGACCTCTCCATCTCATTTAAAAAAAGAGTACTAAATACAAACTATTTTTCTTCGCTTTCAAATATCAAACAAGCAGTGAATAAGATCGTATCTCCGGAATGCCCTTGCACATAGGTTTCACCAGTTTCCACCGAAGACCGGGTAATTGTTATCTCCTGTCCAAAGGTTGCCTCCTGCAAATAAGTAATTTTAAAACGTTTAATCGTTCTTCCATCCCATTCGTCCAAAGACAGCGCATCACAACATAAATCGCCGTATCTGGCATTGTTCAAATGCCCATTATTGTCTAGTCCGCTGTATCTTACCTGATAACGATAAGCTTCCTGCATAAGCAGCTCCTCAGGGATCTCCACTTTGCTCGGTATCTCTCCTACTGAATCAGCTACATAGTGCTCCACTGGAACTGGTAGTGCTGAAGGCCGGAGAATTTTGCGTTTTTCGATATCAACCAGAGCCCAAATGGAGCGCGCGCTCGCGATCTCATTGTCACTACTATCAAAAATTCGGTAATCCCGCTGCCACAAAGCGCCTTTGGTTCCCTTGCTCCAGGTTCGAATAGATAGCAAGTCATTCTGCCGTGGCATAGATCGAAAATCAATATCGAGGGTGATTAGCATCCAGGCCATCCCTGCTTCCAGCAACTTCTCCAAACTAACTCCTAGCCCGCTTACCGCAGAATCTGCTGCACGCTGCATCATATCCAGGATAAAGGACAATTTAGCATTGGAACGATAATCCGTATCGCTAGCATGCACAACCTGATTCTCTATCCACACAAGTTTATTAGAGTTATCCATAGGTATCCTTCTTTCATATAAAATATCTATCGGTTTTGTAGGCAGTATCCACATATCCCACTGCCTATCCACATAATCTGGGGAGTACTCACCTAAAAAGCACTTAAAAACCCTTATCCACATGTGGGTAACTTTAAATAGTTTACACTTTTCCTGTATTTACCCACAAACTCTTCTGTGATTTTTTCTGTAAATTGAATCTTTAGACAACAAAAAAGCCCTTGCTGAGTTAATCAACAAGGACTTATGTGCTTGGCGGCGTCCTACTCTCCCAGGACCCTTCGGTCCAAGTACCATCGGCGCTGGAGGGCTTAACGGTCGTGTTCGGGATGGGTACGCGTGGAACCCCTCCGCCATCGCCACCAAACA
>NZ_JABWCS010000179.1 GCF_013359945.1 Paenibacillus agri
CTAACCAAGTGGCTAAAAGGATTTGACAACGAGAAAGAAGGCGTTATTCACACTGTCGATCTGATTAAGCGTCATCCATTGCTGCCTCCGAATGTTCCTGTACACGGAATGATCATTGATCCGAATACAGGAGCACTTGAGCTGCTCTCTAATGGTTACGAATAAGAGGAAATCACACTCGTAAGCTGTACGCGCGGATACAATATCCGCGCTTTTTTTATTTTAAAAAATATTTCGAAATATGATCATTAAAAATGAAACCTTCTTCAAAGTCATCCGTATTACCGGAAAGACACAAAAAAATAGCTTACAGGAGGGTTCACCTAGTCAATGAAACCAATGAAACGTGTAATGATGATTGTTATGGCCTTCACTCTGTTCTTTGCTGTAGCGTCACCGAATTTTGTGGACGCAAAACGCGGGGGCGGCGGATTCAAATCCGGAACGCGTAGCTTCACCACCACCCCGAAGAAATCTACCACCACAAATAACGTGAAGAAAAGCGATAGCACTACCGGCGGAGCAACCACCGGAAGCATGGCAAATACAAAACGCGGCTTCTTTAGCGGCGGCGGATTGATGAAAGGTCTAATGATCGGTGGTCTTGCTGGTATGCTGTTCGGCGGTTTGTTCGGCGGTATGGGCTTTATGGGCAATATTCTCGGATTCGCAGTTAATATGCTCGCAATTTATCTGGTTGTTACCTTGATTCTTTCCTTCTTCCGCCGCAGACAGGAACGCCGCAGATTCCAAGAACGGGATGACCGTGCCTAATGAATAGTACTGTTCTTAGCATGGATGAGATCATTAATGCGATCTGCCTACACATGGCTGAACGTAAGGCAGTGAACCCTACCGAAGTGCAGGTGGAGCTTAGCTGGGAAGAAGACACCGGCTATTCTGCGGAGGTATGGGTGCATGGCCGAAGCCAGTTCCTGGTCGAGTCCAATATGATCGAAGCCATTCTGCGTTACGTGCATACCGAATACGGAATCCGGGCTTACCGCGAGGATGTACGGTTGGATCTGGATGAAGAAATTACAGCTGTAGTAACTACAGACTGAAATTAATAAAAAATAAGACGGTGCAGCCCTTGGGCTGTACCGTCTTTTTCAATTGTCGTCTGCCTGATCCTCCAATCCTTGTCAGGACAAAGGAAACTCTAAGGTAACTTTAGCCCCACCCAAGACTTCGTCATTCCCTAAGACCAGCTGCCCACCATGCCGCAACATGATGGATTGCGTAATGTAAAGCCCCATGCCGTGATGATTTCCCGAGCTTCGACTGCGGTCTCCCATATAAAACTGCTTCGTTGCCTCTCTCAGATCAGCAAAAGTGAAGCCGCCGCCGCTGTCGTCCACTGTAAAGCAAACACTATCTGACTTGCCTTCTGCAGTCAGTGTGATGTTGCCCTGAATGGGAGTATGTTCCACTGCATTCATCACAACATTGAGTATTGCCCGCTGGAACAAATCCTTGTCGATTGCGATGAAATCCGGCATGTTGTGTGCGTTCATGTGAACCTGTATCTCTTTCTCAACAGCGGCTGCTCTCAAAAGTTCTTCAATATCCTCAAGCAGCGAAGCGGTATCGATTGTGACCCGCTCCAGCTTCAGCCCTTCCTGCGTCTTCGAAATTTCGATCAGTTCCCTCGCATAACGTTCAATCTGTGCCGAACTAGTCAGGATATAACGATTGTAATCCCGCTGGATCTCATCTTGGGCTGTCTCGCTTAGCAGCTCCGCATTCCCTCGGATGATCGTAAGCGGTGTTTTGATATCATGCGCGAGCGCGGAGATTTGCTCCCTGCGGGCCTGCTGCTCCTCCCATTGTTGCCGGAGCGAGGCCTTCAACTCGTTCTTCATCGTGTCTAGTGAATCTAGGACTGTGTCAATCTCATGCACACCACTGGATTGCACGGTGAATTCGAGATCCTGATTCTGAATTTTGCCAATGACTGACTGCAGTCCTTTCATTTTCTTCGCCAGCTTCTTGCCGAACAGATAGGACCATAAGGCAATTTGCAGCAGTAAGCCTGTCACAATCAGTATGATCCCCAGAAGCTCAGGATTGGGCAGATGGGTTCTCAGCCATTCCGAGCGATAATTCATGACAATAGAATAACTAAGCAGAAGGACCTCTTGCTGCTGCTCACGCTGAATGACGGTGTAATAACCGCGGATTCCGCCTTTACTGCCCGACGCCACAGCCTTCCATGCTTTCTGCGCTTGCTCCCTATTTAGACTGCCGCTCACATATTGCCCTTCCTGAGTATAGAGAGCATAATCCGACAGAGAAGGAATTTGATCTGGTCTAATTTCGGGACTGGAAACTAGTATATCCTTTGCAGCGGCAATCTGCTTCTCCACATAATTGGCCGGGAGAATCTCTCCTGTCGCCGTAGCTATAAGATAAGTTCCAATCAATAGGCCGAGCCATAGCAGCATTCCCCCACACAACAGCATAAAATATCTTAGGAAAATAGTACTCAGAGCCAATGGTTTGCGGGCCTTGTGCTTTAAGTTCTCCATTTATAACCTATCCCCCAGAGGGTCTCGATCGGTGATAGCTCGTACCTCGACAGCTTTGCACGGATATTCTTAACATGCTCCGCCACCGCTGCACTGTCGCTCTCCCCATCAAAACCAAACACCGATTCATAAATCCTCTCTTTGGAGAAGACCTGTCCCCGATTGCGGGCAAGAAACTCACAGATTTTATATTCACTCTTGGTGAGGGGTACCTTGTCCTCCTGCACATGCATTTCCTTGCCTAATAGGTTGAAATGAACCTCATCGATACTCAGCATACTGCGCCTCTCCCGCTGCTCTCTTCGCAAATGTGCATTCACCCTGGCCCGTAGCTCACCAGTCCCGAAGGGCTTAAGGATATAGTCATCTGCGCCCAGACCCAATCCGTACATAATGTCATCCTCTAGTGTTTTTGCCGTGAGGAATAGAATCGGGCAATCAACGATGCCCCGTATTCTCTCGCAGAGGGAAAACCCGTCGATTCCCGGCATCATGACATCCAGAAGGATCAGGTCAAAGAAACCGGGATTTAGCGCTGTGATCTGCTCCGGCTCAGTTAACGTGGTCACACTATGTCCGTCCTTGATCAGGATATTACGAATCAGTATCAGAATGCCCGCTTCATCATCTACGGCCAGTATTCGGGCCATCCAGCCTCCTCCTTTCAACGCTTAAAGCTTATCCTTCCGATTTGCGGCCTTCCCACCGGGTAAACCATACACAGGACAGCAGCAGCACACCTGCCGTGACGATGATACTTATCCAAATGCCGCTATGCAGTTGAACCATTATGGAAGCGCTAAGTGGCACTTCAGTTGCGTACAATACCCACATACTGGCCAATCGCACAGGCCAACTCCAAGGCACCAGAATCCAAATCCCATCGCCAAGCCCTGTGAGCAGTAGTGCTCCCAGCAGGCTCCCCATAATGCCCATGCCTATCGAAGTCCCCTGTCCAAAGCGCAAGCTTATCATCAAATGAAAAATATACAGGATTATGCAGCTTCCGGCAAGCACGCAGGCAACAGTCAGGTAGAGATGCATGGGTAGTAGTCCGTCTTTGTGTAGCAGCTCCGTGAGGCCTGCCCCGAACATCACTACTGCCAATAGCGTGCCTGTAAAGCCCATAATGAGCAGCAGAAACAGCTTGCTCAGAAAGGTCCACATCTTCGGTGCAGCCCCTCCCAGCAGGTTCTGGAATTGCCCAGCAGCCTCTTCCTGCCTGGCCAGCATCGCGGTCAGAACGCCAATTAGCGTTGGGAAGGCCACGGCTAATATTTCAACAAAACCGGCAGTGAGTAAGAGACCATCCTTAGGCGAAATAGAAGCATACGCCAGGAACGCCCCTGCTCCGATAAGCGGCAGAAGCAGATGAATCAGCAGCAGCGGCGTCCGTTTAATTTTCAGAAAATCCGCTCGTAACATACGGTCAAATCTATTCATCCTACAAAGCCTCCCGCTTGCTGAACCACTGTGCCGTCAGCCAAAGCAGCACACCACACAGTGCCAACGACTCCAAGACACCCGGCAGGATAACCCCCCAGGCCAGCAGGGGATCACCTGCTTCTGCTGGAATCCCGTTCGGCAGGATTTCGAGTACAGGACACATCAGCCGGATCGGAATAGCGTACGGAACAACCCACCATATCTCCCGGGTAGCAAACAAAATACCGAGTACAATACTCCCTGCAAGATTGATCAGGATGGTTATGAACATGCCACATGTCACAGCAAGAAACAGGCAGAGTGGAATCTGCCAGGCGAATGTGACCGCGAGCAGAACAGATGCCATTAATCCTTGGGCAGGCAAGATCGTCTGCCCAAGCCACAGCCCTCCGAGCATAGCCCCTACAAAGAAGATTAGACAGACAGTTAGTAGCCAGACCATGCAGAGCAGGGCTTTCCCTAGCCAAAGTTTACGTGGGTCCACTGGCAGGGCAAGCACGCCCTGAAATTTCATATTGGCATCCTTCTGGACGACCAGAGTACAGAATAGAGTGGTCGCGCCGGGCAACATGATGACATACCACCAGTTGTAGGCACCGGTCTGGAAAAGGCGCCCGCCCATTAGTAAGAAAGCGATTAGCAGTGTAAGGGCTGGCATCAGCCAGGTCATCCGCGGGGCAAAGGTGCGTTTAAGCTTCAGCTTTTCCACAAGCATATATTGCAGCAATTTATTCACCGGCCCTTCTGTGCGCAGCGGCCACCTGCATGAACAATGTCTCCAGGTCCTGTTCCCCATGCGCGCTGCCCTGATAGCCGAGCACACCGCCGGCAATAATACCGATTTCATCCACAACCTGCTCTACCTCAGAAAGTACATGGCTGGATAAAATGACGGTGATGCCCTGCGCCGGAAAGGAGCGGATCAGCTCCCGTAGCTGCTGGATACCGATAGGGTCCAGCCCGTTCGTCGGTTCGTCCAGTATCAACAGCCGCGGATGATTCAGCAGAGCGATGGCAATACCGAGGCGCTGCTTCATACCCATCGAGAATTGCCCTGCTCTTTTTTTACCCGTTCCCGTCAGATCCACGGTTAACAGGACCTCATCAATACGCGACTCCGGCAACCCCAGCATTATTGTGCGCACCCGCAGATTCTCCCGGGCCGTCAGATTTTCATACAGGGGCGGACTCTCGATAAGCACTCCGATGTCCGACAGATCCCGGCGATGCCACTCATGCCCGTCGAACCGGATGCTCCCCGAAGTGGGCTTAAGCAGGCCTGTTAGCATTTTCAGTGTAGTCGACTTCCCGGCACCGTTAGGGCCGAGCAATCCGTAAACTGTATTCCTTGGCACAGACAAGCCGATGTTCTCGACTGCTTTCTGCTTGCCAAAGCTTTTGCAAAGACTTCTTGTTTCCAATATCAAATCCTTCACTATCCATCATCCTTTCACTTCTGTAGTCATAGATTAAAGGACAATTATCAGGATTTTATAAGGATACTTAAAAGAAGCCAAACGAAACACCATCAGCACAAAAGTCAGGCACACAAAAAGGGATACCGCATATGCAGTACCCCTTCACTTTATTGACCCGCCCGAACGAAACAGCTGTTCCATAACCCTAAGTCTCCACAGTCTTAAAGCAGGGAAATTACCAACAGTTCGTACAGTACCAGTGGCAAAATCACATTGCTGTTATAGCCAGGTGAAGGATACGGCGTCGGGTAAGGTGCATACGGGTTAAAATACCCCCGGGCTCCTTGGTTATTAGCGGTCACACCCAGATACAGATGTTTGCTGTCTAAGCCGGAGATCGTGCCTTCATGAATCAGTCCGTCTACGGTCTGCACCCTCACCCTTTGATTAATATAAGGCTTACAGGAATGGTGCAGTGAGTCACGGACGCCGTGCAGGTGCCGGATCACATTGGGATCGGCTTGATAGATAACTCCCTGCTGCTGACCTGTGTAATATGTCGACATAATCTTTTGACCTCCACAGATGGATTTGCTCCATACTATGCGGTAGCCTACTCAATGGTGCCTAGAGACAACTCTTATGAGTTCTCTATACGAGGGCGATCCCTTCTACCTTGACGTTAACAGCCACAAGCGACAGTCCCATCATCGTCTCCACAGCATGACGCACATTGTGCTGAACCGCCTGGCATACCTCCTGGATCTTATACCCGTAGTTGACGATGATCCGCAGATCTACCTCGACCTCCCGCTCCTTCACTTCAACAGTAATTCCTTGTTGCCCGCTTTTGCCGCTCAGGCGCTTGGTCAGGCCCTCCGACATGTTTTTGGACATGGAAGCAATACCCGGTGTCTCAATCGCAGCCAGCCCGATCATCTTGGAGACTACAGCATCGGAAATATGCACAAACCCTTCTCTGATATCTTTCAACATGAATATACACTCCTTATTCTATAGGTTCAGAAGATACTGGGGGACTGGCCTCAGTCTTCCGTTGTCTGATAAACACTTCATACAGCTTGATTGCGATAATCTTAAGAATTAAATAGACAGGGATGATCAGCAAGATCGCCAGGATACCGCCCAGATCGCCGCCGACGAGCACCAGGATAATCGTGGTTAGCGGGTGGATATCGAGCTTTTTCCCGAAAATATACGGCGCAACCAGGTTATCCTGAATCTGCTGGGCAATCAGAATAATCACAATCGACCAAATTGCCGTTGACGGCGACTGAATCAGGCCCACGATAAAGATCGGCACACTCGACAGGATTGCACCGATGAACGGCACGAAGTTCATGACAACCGCGATAAGTGTAAGCAGCAGCGCATATGGCAGGCCAATGATCAGGAAGCCAATGTACATCAGTACACCCAGCGCCAGATTCACCAGCACTCTACCTACTATAAAGTTGCTAAGCGCGCTGTCGATCTCACTCATCACCGCTGTGCCCTCATCCTTGTAACGCTGCGGCATGAAGCTTACGATTCTCTGCCCGAACTTGCCGCCTTCCTTAAGCATAAAGAACAGAATGATCGGAAAGGTAAATAAAATAATAGCAAAATTAGACACGAAGGAGAACAGACCTGACACATAGTTCGTCAACAAGTTGAAGCCTTGGTTCAAATAATCAGTCAACTGGGTTAGCGGGCTAATATCTCCCGGCAGTAGGGACGAGAGCCATGGAATCTCCTCCAGTTTGTGAATCTGCTCGTTCATGTTGGCGAAGAGACTTGGTGCATTGTTCACCAAATTCACCAGCTGTGTGCGCAGGGATGGGAACACGCCGATGCTGAGCACCAGCAGCAATAGCGCTATCACTACATACACAATCAGTATGGAGACCGAACGGTTGATCCTGCGTTTCTCCATGGCATTGATCAGCGGACGCAGCAGATAATAGAAGAATCCCGCTAGCATCAAAGGAATGATAATTACACTGAACAATGATAGCACCGGTTTGAAAATAAAATCCACCAAGGTGCCGACATACACGATGCCCAGCACCAGTAGAACAGCAATACAAATACGAATGAACACGTTCAATTTCGCCACAGTATCCCTCCAATCCTCTTTGTTTTTTTTATTTAGGTATCTCAATTGTAAAAATCGTTGCATCCTTGCCCTTTCGGCTCAGATGAAGCGTCCCGCCCATCTTCTCTGTATTGCGTTTAGCGATGGACAGTCCAAGTCCAGTTCCTCCACTGGCTGTTCGCGCTTCATCCCCACGAACAAACGGATCGAAGATGGTCGGCCATAGCTCCTGTGGAATGCCGATGCCGTTGTCGGCTATTTCAATCGCTATCTTATCATCTGAAGGCAGCAGCTCAACACGCAGCCGCGTTCCTGGCGGGTTATAAGCCAGCGCGTTAGCGATGAGGTTGTGAATCACCCGTGACAGCAGCTCGGCATCATAGCTGGCCATGACTTCATGATCGGGAACGTTAAGCTTCAGATCGAAGTTCTTTTGCTCAATCTCACCGTAGGTCTCGGCAACAATCTCCCGCAAAAATTCTCCCAGCTCCTGACGCTCCACCCGTAGTAAGAAGTCCGGTGAATCAATCTTCAGCAGTTCCAGTGTATTCTGGATCAACTTGGTGACCTGTGAGGATTTGTTATAAATATAGGTCAAGTAACGCGTCTGCCGCTCCTTGTCCTCCCCGCGTCCTTCCACAAGCGCCTGAGCGTAGCCCTGGATACTCGTAATCGGTGTCTTCAAGTCATGGGACAGATCCACCATCAGCTGCTGCTTGCTCGCCTCGGCCTGAGCCTTCTCACGTGTAGTTCTCTCGATCACACCCGCCATATAGTTGAAGGTGTCGCCGATGCGGGCAAATTCTTTCTCAGCATATAACTTGATACGCATGCTGTAGTTCCCCTCGGTCATCTGGTTGAGCCCCAGGGTAATAATACGCAGCGGCTTCTTGATCCGGCGGGCCACCCAGTAGCTGTAGATAACGGTCAAGAGAATAATCAGTCCGGTACCGACAAAGACATAGAACGATACCGATTGGTTCAAGTAGACCTCCAGCGGATCGCTGTTGATGGATATTTTCACACGATCACGCGGAATTTTGAGCAACAGCCATCCAGCGTCATGATGCGCCTCATCCATACGAGCCATGGAGTAGTAGTAGGACTGGTCTTTTCTGTTTTCCAATGCTTCGTAAATAGCGTCTTCGCTGTACTGGGATACTGTGTCTCTTTTCTCACCAACGGTGCTCACAACGTTCCTCTCATTATCGAGGACCTCCAGCCATCCGCCACTTTCCAGCAGACGCCGGTTTTCAATTCCATTTGCGGGCTGACCCCGATATTCCCGGGCCTCTATCTTCAGGTTGGCGTCAGCGATGACATTTTTGCCGGAATTAATAGTGACATCAATATTGATGAAAATATAGACGCCCAGCACGAGCATCAGCAGCATACAGTTAAATAGCAAAAAATCTAGCGTAAGGGAAATGTGCAGCGGTCTCTGATCTCTAGTTTTCCACGGGCGCTTCAAATTTGTACCCCAATCCGCGAATCGTCTTCAAATACTCAGGCTTTTTGGAATCGCGTTCGATTTTGTCACGAATGTTGCTGATATGCACCATAATGCTGTTATCCTCATACACATAGAAATCTTCCCATACAGCCTCATATATCTTTTTGCGGGTAAATACACGTCCCGGCTGTTCCATCAGCAGCTCAAGTATCTTATATTCAGTAGAGGTCAAGCTGACCTTCTCCCCGGAACGGTAAAGAACGCATTCGCTTCGGTCCAGCACCAGACTGCCAAGCTCAATTCGTTCACTCTGTTTCTTCTCCTCTGCGGGCGGGGCGTCAAAATGGTTCACCCGCCGCAGCAGCGCGCCCACCCGGGCGACAATTTCCAGCGGATTAAAGGGCTTGGCGATATAATCATCGGCGCCCAGTTCAAGGCCCAAAATCTTGTCATGGTATTGACTCTTGGCGGACAGGAACAGAACCGGAAAGAAATGCGTTTCACGAATTCTTTTCAACAATTGCAGCCCGTCCATGCCCGGCATCATAATATCGAGTATCGCCAGGTCAATGTGATTCGACTGCATCAGCTGCAGTGCCTGTGTGCCGTTGTGCGCCTCCAGAATGTTGTACTCCTTCTCCAGATAGAGCTGCAGCAGTTCCACAATCTCTGTCTCGTCGTCGGCAATCAGAATGGTATACACGGTGATCCCCCTTTATGTATCTATATCTGTATACGAATCTAGGCCAGCCCGGTATCTTGCGTAAAATCCTAAAATGCAGGACCCTGGCACCCTAACTATATCCTGCCATTCTAAATCTCATCTAAACCGAATCTAAAGATTATCTAAATTATTAATATTTCACGATTGTAGCAAAAAATCGTACACAGGATATTATCCCCATGTACGATTATTCATATTGTTCATTTATTTAAAAAGCAACTCCGATTCCGCCTTCACCGGCATAGGTCCCCATCACAGGTCCCATACAGGAGAATACGACCTCCTTGAAGGGGTGACGCTCCAGAATTCGTTCCTTGATCTCAAGTGCCAGCTTCTCACAATTGCTGTGAACAATCGCGAGAACCGCCTTCTCGTAATCATGCTGCTTTTCTTCAAGCCGGGCCAGAAGCTGGTTCAGCGCTTTCGGAAGACCGCGCGTCTTCTCTACCACCTCTACCGTGCCGTCATCACCGATCTTGAGCAAGAGCTTGATGTTCAGCACAGACGCTACGGCGCCGGACAGCCGATTGAGCCGTCCACCCTTGATTACATTCTCCAACGTGTCTAGTGTGAAGAGGGCATTGACTTCTTCGCTCTGCCGAACAACCTTGTCTTTCAAATCTTGTAAGGTGGTGTAGGATTGCGACCATTTCCCAGCTTGGGCCAGAACAACGTTGAGTCCTCCGGAGAAGCTCTTCGAATCGATAACTTCAATAGCATTCGGATACCCTTCATCCTCATACATCTCCTTGGCAATCACGGCAGCCTGATACGTGCTGCTGATATTAGAGGACATGCAGATGACCATGATGTCGGTGCCTTCCTCTACTTTCTTGAACGCTTCCAGGAATACCATAGGACTTGGACTGGCTGTCGTCGGCAGCTCCTTGGAATGACGCATTCTGTCGTAGAATTCCGCAGTACAAGCACCCTCCGGCATGGCTTCATGTCCGAAGTGAACCGGCAGATGGATCACGGAAATATCATACTTATCAATGTAATCAAGAGGTAGATCGGAACCGCTGTCTGTGATAATCTTGATGGGCATAAAGGGTACTCTCCTTTCATTATCGTGTTCATTATAAATGACACTTACCAGGTAAAATAGTTCAGTTTATCACTTGTCAAACGTATTTTTTTGTGCTTACACGCAAAAAAGAGCAATTTCTAGGCCAAGCGGCCTGAAAAATTGCCCTTTTCACAATCATATGATGTCGAATCAGCCCATTATGTCTGATTCTCTACAACACTGCCGATGTTCCCCCGTCAATATTCACGGCGGTTCCCGTTACATAAGATGCCGCACCGGAGACCAGGAACGCTATAACCTTTGCAGCCTCTTCCGTCTGGCCAATCCGTCCCAGCGGAATGCCGTGGCCCGGGTCCGAAGCAAATTCCTCCCAGCTCTGCTCAGGCGCAACAGACTTCCACTTGCGCTCGATCTGGTCGCTGCGGATCAGGCCGATGCACACCGCGTTGACGCGGATATTGTCTCCGGCCAGATCCTTGCTCATCGCCTTCGTGAGCGCAAGCCCCGCCGCCCGGCTGACCGAGGTCGGCAGAGACGAAGCGGACGGCGCCTTTCCCTTGATCGCCGTCACATTCAGAATTGCGCCGCCTCCGCGTTGGCGCAAATGAGGTACTGCTGCCTTGGCGGTATTCACCGATCCCAGCAGCTTCAGATCGAGGTCACTATGCCAGCTTTCGCTTGTGACCTCTTCGAACGGCTTCGCCGCCGACGTCCCGGCATTGTTGACCAGAATGTCGAGTCCGCCGAAATGCCGCGACGCTTGCTCCACCGCGCCGCGCGCCTCTTCCTCTATGGAGACATCGGCGGAGAGAATCAGCGCCTCTGCCCCGGTCTCTTCCTTGATCCGCTCTGCTGCTGCCTGGAGCGACTCCAAATTCCGGGCGACGATCGCCACCTTGGCGCCCTCCGCCGCCAGTGTCACTGCTGTCTCAAGCCCGATCCCCTTGCTTCCGCCGGTAATCAACGCAATCTTATCCTTCAATCCCAAGTCCATCTTAAACTGCCTCCTCACCTATAGTTAGTTACTTAATGAATAAGTATACTTTACCATATTTTCGAGGCACTAATGAAGCAAGCCCCTGGTACGGGCTGCTTCTAACGCAGCGAGCATCCCGTACCACCACTGAAGTCTTTGATTATTTAATTACGTTCCCTTGATCTCCTCCATATCAACTGCCACACATGCGATGATTTGTTTCTTACTATTTATCTGACAACAAAAATGTAGAAACAATTAATCCATATAAATCTGGTCTTTCTGCATGTGGGGTATGGCCGCAATTATCAACCATAATTTTATTACCATTTGATATCTGATCATAAGCTTGAATATGGCTGTCGCAAGTTACAGGGTCAGCCTCCCCTAAAATAAGCATTGAAGGGACTGAGAGGGTAGTGAGCAATGGTACAATGGATTCGAACATTCGTCCTTCTTCTCGCAGGCGGTTCAGATGAATTTCAGTTCGATCGGCGAAAAGCTCCCATTCCTCATCCGTATAAGCGGAATAATCAATTGAAGTTAAATTATTCACCCGGTAAATTTCAGCCTTTTTCTCCCCTAACTCTTCGCCAAGGCGTAAGTACTGATCAAAAAGCTCTTTGCTCTGCAAGTCACTTGTTGCTAAGCTGTTGCATTCTGCCGATTTATTAGGATCTCCTAAAGATAAGAACACAGAAGACGCCCTTCTCAGCAAACTTTTTGAAGTCCAGGAAAAATCAAACGTTGGGCATTCAAAGATGACTTTCGTAATTGAATCCGGATAAGCCGAAGCATACAGCAATGAAACATAACCACCAAACGAATGCCCAATCACAGCCCACTTGTTGATTCCCAACTGAGTCCTCAACTCTTCACAGTCTTCAACTAAATCACGAAGTCCAAATTCTTCTGTTGAATTTATTTCCTCAGAACGACATACTCCTCTTTGGTCTATAGCTACTAGATGAAATATCTCTGAGAGTCTCTTAGCCTGATGATATACAAATTCGTAGCAGCTTTCCCCGGGGCCTCCGTGAAGAAAAAGCACAGCAGATAATTGCTGATTCCCAAAAATCTCTACGTGCATTTTTTTCCCCCGTACAATTAATGATTTGTGCACGGTTTCTAGCTCCTTTAAGTGGTCTACTTAGAATACACTTTTCTCAAAGTTTAAGGCTTCTTTCATCCCTACATTCATAGCATAATATCTTCCAAATGAGCTGTCTACTCTACTCCATCACATAGGATTTTTGCACTCGGATCTCTTGTTGTTATAGTTTTCTTCTATGCTTAAAACGGACATAAAAAAATCAACCTTCCGGTTGAGTGAAAGGTTGATTTTTCATCCTTCGTGAGGATGAGGAGACGCTACATCGGGCGGCTGAGGAGATCTTGCTTGTTCAGCGCCGACTGTGCAGCTGCATATTTACTGGGCATGACACCTACCGTATTCTTGAAGATACGGCTGAACAGATGAATGCTGGAGAACCCGGTCTCCTCCGCGATCTCGGTCAAATTCTGCCGTCCTTGCAGAATTCGCAGCTTCGCCTGTTCAATTCGGACATGCTTCAGATAATTATGAATCGTAATGCCAAGCTGGCTTTTGAACAAGTAAGACAGGTGATTCGCTGTTACACCCGCATGTTTGCCAATGCTTTCGTTGCTGAGCTGAGAGTCGTGATAATGCTCATGAATATAATGAATGGCACCTTCCAGCAGTGGCCAGCCTTTCGTTAACTTGCC
This sequence comes from Paenibacillus agri, assembly GCF_013359945.1. Lineage (GTDB taxonomy): Bacteria > Bacillota > Bacilli > Paenibacillales > Paenibacillaceae > Paenibacillus_AQ > Paenibacillus_AQ agri. Next base: position 13,423 of record NZ_JABWCS010000179.1, read on the forward strand.
CTCCGTCTCCCCGGGAAGCGAGCGGCTCTTCATAAAGGTATAGAGTAGCTCCAGACAGATGGATTTAAGCAGCAACGGGCTGGCCGGTGATGGATCGCTCAGTTCTTTTTGCAGCATGAGAAATTTCTTCTTCATATCCATCCGGTCTGCCAGAGGCAAACGGGTTACCGGGGCGATGGAAGCCAGCTCCATCTCCTCTTCCCTGTGCTTCATGGCATCAGGACGGCCCGCATGCCTCTGCTCGTCATAGTAGAGATCAAAGTGAAGAATACACTGCACCAGCGGGAGCGCCGAGGATGACTTGATGATATGGGGCATGAAAGGATGCATCAACAGCACATCCCCTTCCTTGACCAGATATTTCACGCCATTCAGAAAGAACTCTGCCTCACCCTGATCAATATAGGTGTACACATGATCCGGATCCATCCATTCTCCGGCTAGTGAAGTGGACTTCTGAATTCTAGCGGCTCTGACATAGGGGGAAATATGGTTAATCCAAGACTGCTCCACGGCTGCGGCTCCCTTCTCTCTGCGGTGTCTCCATCCTGCAACGGAATTAGGCTTTGACCGGAATCAACAATTCCTTCTCCACGTAATCACGACAGGTCTTCATGCTATCATACGGGGTATTCGTCGTTTCGTCCACTTCAAGCGTTACCCAACCGGTGTACTGAATTTCTTCCAGCGACGCGAGTACCTCTTGGAAGTTGACTGCCCCTCTGCCTAGCTCACAAAAGAACGGTTCGTTCTCATTTCCGCCCTCCGCCTTCTGCTTCGTCAGGTCTTTGAGGTGGACATAAGCCACTCTATCACGGTAGGTTTTAATAATCTCTGACGGGTCCATGCCAGCTCCCTTTAGGTGAGCAGAATCCGGCGCCAGGTAGACGTATTCCGGATCGGTCAGGTCCATCAACGTCTCCAGTTCGTTCTGATCCTGAATTTCCGTCCAGAGGTGCGGATGCAGACAAGCTTTCACTCCCAGCGCTTTCGTCTGCTTAGCCAGTTCATTTATTGTCTCAGCTGCGACTTTGAGTTCTTCCAACGTAGTTGGCTGCTCTCTTGTCCCGCCGGGACCCAGCACGAGAATATCTGCGCCCAATTTCGCGAGAAGCTGGGCTAGCCGCACATTATGACGGATGATGTCCTCCCGGTTCTCCAAGTTTCCAAAACGCTGATGCTGCCCGTCCGGCATTCCGCCGTACAGCCCAGTTATCACTAGTCCGTAACCGGCTAGCAGTTCCTTGAACTCTTCCGGCTTGTCTTCGTACTGGAGCGCAAAGGACGCCCACGGTTCGATTCCACGAAAGCCAAGCTGAGAGATCTCAGTCACGGCCTGAAGATGATTCTGGCCCCAAGTGATGGCATGGGCAGCGATTTTACCTCTGAATTCAGTCATGAATAGGTCTCCTTATTGGCAGGGCTTCACGTACCAACGCGCTAACCCTGCCCGTTCTCTTATAGCCCTAGTGGTGCGAATACTTTATCAAATCCAGCCTTAGAGCGAGCCAGCAACTCCTGCGAAGTCTGCCCGCTGCCTGGGGCCAGCACTTCCTGAGCAACAACACCTTTATAACCAATCTTCACGAGACTTTCCAAGAAGCCAGCAAGATCGATCACACCTTCGCCCGGATACAGACGGTCACCATCCAGAAGTTCAGGGATTGGCAGGTCCTTGGCATCATTGATATGAGCATGCGTGATTTGCTCCGGCTTCAGCTTGAGCAGATCATCGGTGGTCAGCCCATTCGTGTACCAATGGTAGGAATCGAGTAGCAGACCAACATTACGGGAGTTGATCGCCTCCATCCACTCGAGCGTATCCTCCATCGTCCAGATGAATGGATTAGCCCACTGTGTGCGTAGATGATTACTGCCGACAAACTCCAGACCCAGCGAGATACCGTACGCCCCCAAAATGTCCGCGCACAGTCTCAAACGACGTGTAGCAGCAATCATGAATGGAGCCGCTGGCAGATCGGTAGAAGGCAGAATGTATGTGCAACACGCCTTACAATTCAGAGCGGCTGCTGCTTCCGCCACTCGTACAAGCTGTTCTAATCCTGCCCGGAAATTCTCTTCCGTGCTCCGCCAATCCACATCCAGGCTGAAGGAACCGATGGTAATCCCGGTGCTTTCCAGCAGCGCTAACGCTTTTTCTTGTCCAAGCTCCTCGATCAGCTCTAGCGGATTAAGATCCACCGCCTGAAATCCGAACTCAGCTGCACTTCTGATATACTCTTCATTTGACGTAATCTCGCCGAGACCCGCCGTAGTCAATCCTCTTAACATGTCTTTGTCCTCCTTAGGCCCAGTCAAACAGCACGCCGTTGTATTGGTCTTTGTTATTTCTTAGTCCTGCATAAGCTTCACTGGCTTGCTCTGGCTTGATCACATGGCTGATCAGCGGCTCGATCTGCAGACGATTCTGCTGCATCAGTTCGAAGACGATCTTGGAATTACGCACCAGCGAGTGCTTCACGAACTGGTTAGGTTCTGTCGGATAACGCCACTCATGCGCCCCTTTGAACGTAATACAGCCACGGTTATACAGATGGCAATAGTTGAGTACTTCTGTAATATCTGTGTTGTACTCTCCACGCGGACTACCCAGCAGAATGATCTCACCCTGGCTGCCGATGTACTCCAGACTGTCAACTGCAACCTTGGAAATCCCAGTGGCTTCTATATGAGAGGATACACCCTGACCATTAGTAAGCGCCATCAATTCTTCTTTTACCTTACCACTGCTACCATCTAGCGCATAATCCACACCACACACACGAGCTGTCTTGAGTCGTTCCTGCGACAGGTCGACCCCGATCACCGTTGCACCTTGCAAGCGGGCCAATTGAGCGGCCAGATTGCCGACCAATCCTAGACCGGATACACTTACCTTGTCGCCAAGCTCAATATTCGACACGCGAACCGAAGTGAAGGCCACGGTAGCCATACGTGTGAAAGGAACCCATCTCAGATCCAATCCGTCCGGCACCTTCAGTACAACGTCCTTAACCTCCAGCACTTGGTATTCGCTATGACTGCCATAGTGGAAAACAGCATCTCCGACTTGTACATCCTTAACGCCTGCACCAGCTTCAATAATTCGGCTAACACTTGCATAACCCGGGTTAAGCGGGAGCTTGGCCCACCACTCTGTACCCGCCAGCATCGCCAGCTCCGTTCCGGGGCTAATCAGCGAATATATTAATTGAACAAGGACTTCATTCTCCCCAAGCGTTTGGGCTGTAAACGTCTCTTCCACCGTTTCTACTTGATTTGGGCTGACGAACATAATTTTCCTATTTCTCATTTGTGTAGTCACTCCTTCAGGTTCATTGATCCCTTTAAATGTATGGTTTTTTGAGAAAATTGTCTTTACCTGAATTCATGATTTTTTGTCTAAAACTACGATGTCGATGCACCCGTTCTAGGTCACTGTAATCCCACGCCAAAAAGCCGTCCCTCCACTGCTTCCAGTGTCGGGACGGCTTCGTCCGGTGATATGCGCCGCTTAATCAAAAAATGAATTACATGCAATCAAAATGATGATAATTCCGCTTAACACGGTACTGAATTGCCCTAAGGTAAACGAACCAATCCGCACACCAGACAGCTTTCGCCCGAGAACTACACCGAGCCATACCGTCACATAACTCCCGATGGCCGCCGTTAAAGAGATCGCCAGCGGAGACAGTCCGATCAGCCCTGCGCCTACGCCGTTCGTGACTGCATTCGCGGCCAAGGCCACCCCCAGGACCATCGCTTCCAGAATGCCGATCGAGCCGGATTTATCTTTATCGGCCAGTTCTGGATTCTGCAGAATTCCGGTCAGTGATCCACCCCCTTCCTCACGGGCTCCTTCACTCTCTTGAACAGCTTCCCGCTTCTTACGCGGCGCCGCCAGCAGAATGATCCGCACCCCGATGATTAAGAGCAGCAGGGCGCCGATTACAACGGGCATTACACCAGGCAACACCTTCGCCATCCATTGACCCGAGAGAATACCGACCATACTTAGAATAAAGCAGATCACTGCGATGATTAAATTTGAGAAATGGTTAATACGGATGCCACGAATCCCATAAGATATTCCAACACCTAAATTATCCAGACTGGATGAGAGGGCAAAGCCGAAAATGAGAAGCCACGCGACCATGGTTTGGTTCACTCCTTGTTTCTGTTTACAGTCATACTATTGAGATATACACAAAATGGTGCGCGTCCCAAGTAAAATTGTTGAGATTTCCTCAACAATTGATATCAACACCACCCTGTACAGGAGGTGAAATGCACATGTCTGATGAGAAGAGAAGCCCTGATCTCGGGAAGATGCTGACGAATTTGCTCAAAGAGCGCAGTCTCTCCATGCGAAAGCTGAGTGCCCTGACCGGCATGGATACCGCAACGATCTCCCGCATTGTGAACGGCAAACAGCGGGCCAAGCCAGAGCACTTGAAGGCGTTCGCCATGCATCTGGAAGCCCCCCTCTCCGATCTATTCCAGGCCGCTGGTTATGGCGCTGCTGTGCCCACTCCCCCAGTTCCGACCTCCGACATTCATTCCTCCATCACCAGCATCAAGGAAACCCTGCAGGCCTTCAACCTGATCGATCATCATTTTACTGCAGAACTGGTTCAACGGGAACTCAGTAAATACGAACCGTATGTCCTCACCGAAGAGGGGGCACGAAAGATCCATAACGATTTTCCAGACAAAGTAAAAAGCGTCAACGGTGCAGGACCGTTCATTGAAGAACTGCATCGCATGTATGAGCTCTACAGCAGCACCGATATCCCTCTGGAGGAACGTGCTATTTTAGGAAGCGGATTGTTCTATTTTGTCTCGGCCACTGACATCATTCCGGACTATGTGTTCCCGCTGGGTTATCTGGATGATGCTATCGCTGTGCAGATTGTGATGGAGCGGCTGCAGGAGCTGCGGAGTCGGTCGGGGATATAGTGGAATGCGATGCTGATGCCAGTGTTATCTGTAAAAAAGCCGTCCCCCTGTGTAGCATCTCTGCTGGGTGACGGCTTTTTGATGTGCATTTTACAGTTGAGCTTCCTGTTATAGCGATATTACGAAATAATTCTGGAATTTATAAAAACAGCGGCCCCAAGACCGTTCCCGTTGCAGAGGATCTGCTAGGGAGCAGCCTAATAATTGCTGAAGTGTAATTAACGACATTTTTGTATCCTAATTATTCTGCATTTACGGGTAAGAGGGAATTAAAGGCAATATTGTACCTTAAATCTTCCAGAATAGGCCTTCCAGTTCGTTTTTCCGGAAAATAAGATACAATAATGCACTTAATACACTTATTTTCCTATATTTAAGAAATATAAGGTACAAAAATGCTGTTAGTTGGGAAGTGGTCCCCTTTTTACTGTTAAGAAGAAGAGTATAATTGATGGGAGACTTGTTTGCTAAAATCCTAACTTTACCAGAATCACATCTGGTCTTCTCTTCGAATTTTGCTTATATCATTTTTAAGATCACTACATCTCTCATTCGTTCATTCCTTATATCTATAATCTAACCAGTTGATTTTTCCTACTTCTAGCCAATAAGACAATGAGAACAATCTGTATTAACAAGGATAAGATTGATAATCTTAAATCAAGCAACATTACAAATGGTGAGCCTATCAAAAAAATTGTAAGAGACCATCTGTATTTACCATATATCCCTAAATCACCTTCCATCGCTAAAGATATAATCCCCCAAATTACTGATCCACTTATAATCAATGAGATGAAAATTATAAACAGAATAATAACTGCTAGAATATTGTTTTGATTCAGTGAAAGAAGAAGAAAATATATAGTCACAAAAACAATAACGAAAACTAATACAATTGGTTTAAACGGTTTATATAACCTGAAAACTGTCTCAAACACATCAGAAGAAGTATTAGAGGATATTAATTTCGATTTTTCTTTATGAAGCTTATCACATTCTAATTGAATAAAAGTCATCAGTGTCCGTAAAATGGACGTATCTGCTCGCAAATAGTAATCTCTTACAATCTTTTTAATGTCATTCGTGAAGTAGGAACTTGATTTACCAAGCTTATTATAGAAATTTTGTACAGCGAAAGCATCGTTTGGTCTATGAATGACTTGAGCTATCGCAGCTTCCATAGACGAATAAAGATCCAGCTGTTTTTGAAGAAGAGCTAATTTATCGTTATTATCTTTCTCCATCAATACTTTGAATTCTTTATACAACCAAATAAGAACGGTAGTAAAAACTGTAATTGCTAGAGACCAGCCAGGATTTGCTTTAAAGTAAGTTAAAATTTCTTGTATCATCTTAGATCGTTCCTCTACATTATCTTCAATTCACTATTTTTGAAAAAAATCTGTTTTAATAATTCCATAATAAACCCTATCGTCATACTCATTTTCGTCTTCATAGTAGAATGATTGTCTTAATGTGCCCTCATATATCATCTTTGACTTCTGCAAAACTCTACCTGAAGCCACATTATCGCCTCTATGAAAAGCCTGCAGCCTGTATATCCCTGTTTTCTCAAAAGTAAATTCTATAATTGCATTTAAAGCTTCTGTTGCGTAACCTTTACCCTGATAGGATCTACTGATGCAGTATTCAATATCAGCATAATGATGCTTTAGATCATTACCGCAAAAAGCAATTTGCCTAATGTTTTTATTGCTCTCTTTTAAGATAATAGCCCATTTATAAAAATCATTCCGGGAATACGAAGAAATCCAGCGACTTAAATTCTCCTTTACAGCATCTAATGTTTCATAAATAGGTTCACCTAATTAAATTGTACTTCCTTATCATTTATCCAGTTCATGAACATGTCCTCAGCATCTTCTAAAACAAATTGCCTTAAGGATAATCTTTCAGTTTCTATCGATTGTGTTCCAACATGAATTGTATTCATCCTTTACCCCCATCATTCTCAATGTTAGTTTCAGTTATCTTAAGAATATCTTAGAATGGAAATATCACACTATGACTTTAACAGCCGACGGTTCATTCATGAATAAAAAAAGTAGAAGTCATATTGAAAGTTATTTGTTCCAATAGAATTTAATTCACAGAATTTGAGGGGTGCGGGATATTTATGAAAACCTTTATATATATGGTCAGGCACGGAGAATCGCCTAAAGTGGATGGTGGCAACGAAAGAACACGTGGACTGACTTTAAAGGGAGAGTCAGATGCTCAAATTGTAGCTGAATTATTGAACGTTGAGGGGATAAACACATTCATCTCAAGTCCATATAAAAGGGCAATATTAACAATAGAGGGATTAGCCCAATCTTTAGGCAAAGAAGTGATTATTATCGAGGAACTAAAAGAAATAGTATTCCTTGGTGATAATAAGATATTGTCTAATAAGGAAGTGTATCCGTTAGTAAAGAAAATGTTTTCGGAACCAGATTTTCTGTTGCCTGGTGGAGAGTCCTTTATGAATTGTCGAAACCGTGTCGTACCTATCTTTGAAAACATTATAAGAAAATATGAAGGGCAGAAAATTGTTATTGGAACCCATGGAGTCGTTATGACAATGATGATGGAATACTTCGACCCCCAGTTTGGCTTGGACTTTTTATTAAAGACTTCAAAGCCTGATGTTTACAAGCTGGAATTTGATGAAGGATTATTAACCAGAACAGAGAGATTGTGGAGGGTAACTTCTGAATGATTTCATTGAACTAGAGAGCACATTCGTATTATCGGTTAGACCTGAATATCACTGAAACAACCCAAACAACTAGAACCGTTAGTGCTATACCAGAAAAAAGAATATACCAATTAAAAAAAAAGGTTATTCGTATATTGGTTAATCCAACCGAAACGATAAACGATGGAATCTTTTTCGTTAGTGAAACCATTGAGATTTTTGGATAATGTATGAACTTTGGATATTTCTCCAATCACCATAAATGTGAAGATAAATGTAGAGCTTGTCGACCCGTTAATCTCCTGAGTTTGAGCATTGTTCTGGCCCTCGCCTAATCCTTGACTCCAAAATAGTGACATCGATCCTTGAGCAGAAGTGTCGCAACCATCCCCCTAAATTGGCGTATTAAAGAAAAACTGGAAAGGATGACGTTCAGATGTCGGCGCTGCTCAAAAAAATCCGGACACCTACCTTTATTTTCTTTTCCTGTGTTCTGGTCCTGTCTGTAATTGTAACGATTCTGTCCAAACCTTACTTCACAGAGCGTATTTTCTATGTAGATAACTACAAGTACTCCTTCTATAGCGATCAAGATAATGTTGTCACCTATCGAAGCAAAACAAATGATCCTATACAAGTAAAACTTGATCATGAGAAGCGTACGGTAACCATCCAGCATCAGGAGTATTTTATTACGAAAATCAATTCTTCACCCAGTCCGAATTACAAAGTGATATATCCTAACGGGCACAAATACGAAGTCCATGATGCTTCCGGAATATTATTGACCTCCGATGGACATGGAAATTACGTCTCCGAAGCCTCCACTTTCGTTAACAATCAAAGAATGCCACAGGACGGCGAAGAGCAATATTCCCCCTCAACTCTGGTAACAGCTGCGTACCCCGAATATCATGTCACTCGAGGTGCTCCAGCGCTTCTGTATCTCGCTTTAGCCGTGTTGATTTACGGATGGTGCAGCTTTCGCTATCGAAAATTTCAAGACATCCTTTTCTTCCTCTCGCTTCGTTGGATATGGGTGAACGACCCTGAACCTAGCGACTTCTATTACTTTATGAGCAAGGTTAGCGGTATTATCGTCATGATAGGCTCTCTCTGGATCGCCGTTCAAGCCTTCTAAACCACAGACCACGGTAAAAGCTATCAAGAAATCAATGCAGCAAAAAGACACTGAGATTTTATTCATCAGTGTCTTTCTTGTTGATACTTTTCCACCAACATCATATTTCATCGTTGAACTCAGAGTCGTATTTTAAAGCAACTTAATCAGCTCTTCTAGCTCATCAACCAATAGTTTTGCATGTTCAAAATTAGTATCTTTTAAGGCCAATTCTATTTGCATTTCAACTGATTTTTTCTTTTGTTCGGTTTCTAAATAGTCTTTATCAAAATGTCTAGCATAAATCATCTGTTTGAATTTTTTCATTTTCATTTTTCTGATCGTCTTATCATCAATGATTAATACATAATCCATACCATTTACAACAGAATAGAAATCATGAGAAATCATGAGAATCGCACCTTTATAGTCTTCGATGGCTTTCTCCAGTGCTATTTGTGTATAGGTGTCTAAATGGCTTGTCGGTTCATCAAGAAGCAATACGTTTGCTTTACTGGCAGAAACTTTAGCCAATTGAAGTATATTTTTTTCTCCACCAGATAATGATTCTATCTTCTGATTAACGCTTTCTCCTTCAAATCCATAATTTGAAAGATACGATCTAACCTCATCATAGGTACTAATTCCAGCATCGATAAATTCTTCAAGAATTGTATTAGAATCATTTAGCACTTCGCCTTGTAGCTGAGATAAATAAGCCACTTTAGCATCAGCATTTATTACAATTGAATCGTGATTATTCTTAAAAATCTCTCGAAGTAAAGTCGTTTTCCCAGTACCGTTTGGACCGATAATAGCTACTTTATCTGTAGATTTTATCTCAAAGTTAACATTGTCCAAAAGCAACTCATCAAAGGCAACACTATAATTATTGACATTTACAACAATGGTGTCTTCAATCTCATTATCAATACCAAAACTGATTTTCGGTTGCTTAATATCAACAAAAGGCGCTTTAATTCTACGTGCTTCCAATCTCTCTTGAAACTTAACTCTAGCTTTTAAGGCTCTCCCTCTAGATGCTTCTGAATTATAGGTTGCGATAGCTCTAAGATTATCGATTATGCTATCATATCTCTCAATTTCTTCAGCTTCAGCGACTGCGATTTCTTGCAACTCTATTTTTGTCTGAAGTAACGAGAAGTTATACTCAATATACCGCCCATCAAACTCTTGAATCTCCGTGTTTTCAAGGTGGATAATTTTGTTGAAGCAATGATTCAATAGATATCGGTTGTGCGTAACAACTAACAGTATGCCTTTGTGTGCATTAATAAGATTTTTCAGCGCATTTAGGTTTTTAAAGTCTAAAAATACATCTGGTTCATCCATGATCATTAAGTCTGGACTATTAAGCATTTCCTTCATCACTTGAATAAGTTTGAATTCCCCACCGCTCAGGTCGGATACCCTAATATCTTTTAGCTTCATGAGGTTTGCCAGATTTAGCTTCTTATTAATGTTACTTTCAAAATCGTTCCCACCTATTGCATCAAATGCGTCTAAAGCTAATTGATACTTTTCTAACAGCTCTTCAATATCCGATGAAGTTTCCATTTCAGTACAAATGGTTTCTATTTCATTTTGTTTCTTAATAAATTCTTCTCCGATATATTCAAAAACAGTTGTTTCTTTCGATCTGTCTAGCTCAGAGAACTGACTTACAAACCCAATTTTACAAGTCGGCTCTATTTCTAACTTGCCCTCGAACAAATATCTTTCTGGATCCATCAGTATATCTATCAGTGTGCTCTTCCCACTACCACTTGTTCCTATAAAAGCGCAATGTTGTGCCTCTTCAAGCGTAAATGAAATGTTTTTGTATAGCTCTTTTTGTGGAAATGAGAAGGATAAGTTATCTACTTTTATCATGGTGTTACCTTTCTTTGTAACTAAATTGGTGACTATTATTAGCTGTATTACAATCATAGATTTTGAGTTTACCGTTGTTAGAGTAACACTGTTTACTACCAACTTCAATCATTTCAAAATAAAGTTGTTCGTAAAAGCGAAAAATACTACTATATGAATCCACTGGTCAGGGGGAGCGCTATAGTGAATTAATTGCAAGAGTGGTTGGTGACACCTCTCATTATCGTTAATAATCGACGCTTCGCAGATTGATTATACTCGGCAAAAAAGGCTGTCCTCTTTGCAGAAACTTCTGCTCAAGAGACAGCCTTTTTTATTGTTTTTCCAAGCTGAGGTGACGTATTAGAGTACGTATGCGAACCCAACCCTACCAAATGTGATCAAATACTCTGGACAAAACATCCTTATTCAATTTTCAACCGTAGGAATGACGAACAATTTTACACGATTACGCCGCATCCTGGGCTTGCTGCTTAGCTGCTTTCTTGCTACCCGGACGCAACAGTAGAAGCACAACGATAAATGATGCCGAAATAAATACAATCGAACCAATAATCGCTGTAGAGACACCTGCTGTAAATTGCGCGTCGGTAGGCGTTCCAGTTCGAACGAACGATCCAAAAACCGCCGTAAGGACAGCCAATCCAAGCGATCCACCCGTTTGGTGGGCCACATTGACCAGCCCTGATGCCGCCCCCGCATCACGCGGATCAACATCAGACAGTCCAAAGGTGGTAAATGGAATAAACACAATACCTGCACCTATCCCCAATACAACCATCGGGATCATAAGCCCTGGGAAGAACTTCAAGTCCGTTGAAATCTGACTTAAGAAGATCATCGCAATGATGACTATAAAAATACCACTAATAAGCACTTTCGCATTTCCGTAGCGAGACACAAGCCATGGCATGGCATACATCATCCCGAACTGAACCATAGTCATAGGTAGAAAGGCTAGTCCTGTCTCCAATGCCGTAAAACCAAGCACATGCTGCAAGAATTGTGACATGAAGAAAAACATCGAGAAATTGCCGCCTACAAACAATAGTCTACCCAAATATGCGCCGGACCGTTCACGACTTGCGAATAGACGAAGCGGTGTAATCGGCTGTTCGACCCGTGACTCGATGAAAACAAACGCTGCCAGCAAAATGATTCCTATGAGCAATGAAGTTATGGTTACAGCATTCCCCCATCCGTCGTCTGCCGCGCGGACAAAGCCATATACGAGAGCGGTCAGACCTACTACAGAAGTAATCGCCCCCATGATATCAAAACGACCGGTGCTTTTATTCGTCTCTGGCAAAAATTTCGGTGCCAGCACAAGCAGTACAATGCCGATCGGTACATTAATGAACATACCCACGCGCCAGGATACCCAGTCCGTTAACATGCCGCCTACAACTAAACCAATGCTTCCGCCAGCTCCGTTGACCGCACTGTACATGGCAATGGCTTTAACCCGTTCCTTGGTCTCCACAAAACTGACAGATAACAGTGCCAATGCTGAAGGTGTGGCCAATGCTGCCCCGATCCCTTGCAAAGCACGGGTGATGAAGAGCATTTCAGCGGATTGAGCTAACCCGGCAAATAACGATGCAACCGTAAAAATCGCTGTCCCGATTATAAAAACCCGTCTTCGACCAACGAGATCCCCCGCTCTCGCTCCGAGTAGCAAAAAGCCCCCGAATGCCAGAACATAAGCATTTTGCACCCAGGTCAAGCTCGTTGTCGCAAGGTGCAGTCCGCGGCCAATCTCAGGAAGTGCCGTGATCATAATGGATGCATCGAGAACAACCATAAGCTGACAAGTGATGATGATAGCTAGAATGAGTCTATTATTTGACTGTCGGATAACAACCATCCTTTCTTGATGAATGAACTGAAGCTGATTTTGACAACCATCTGAATAAATAAGTTCAGTATGGTTAACTGTTGGCTGCTGGCCAAAAGTATTGACCGATGTGCTGAATTAGAATAACATGCATTTTAATCAAAGTAAACAAAAAACATTTATTTTGTCTATTATGTATTTCGTGTATTTCTCGTATTCAATGCTGTATAATAAAGTGACACGGTTTGAGAGATTGGAGTTGACATCAACACAATGAGTACACAAGTGGAACCGAGAGAAAAACTACTCAAAAAACTAATACATTCCGGGATGAAGGATGGATTCCAACATTTGCGGATGGATGACATCGCTAAGCATATGGATGTAAGCCGAGCGACTATGTACAAATATTTTTCATCCAAAGAGGAAGTTATAGCGGGTGTCGTGCAAGTTTTTGTCGATTATATCGAAAGACTCGCAGATCGCAACCCCGAAGATGATGAGCGTTCGTTTGGGATCTGGTTCCAAAAGCTGTTCGACCAGACCGTATCACTCGTCGGTAAAGTCACCGACATCTTCCTCAAGGAGCTTCAGACGATCTACCCGGAGCTATACGATCAATTGAGAGCGGTTCTGAGCAGACGGGAACAACAAGCCCTCATCTTCTATCGCGAAGGAAAAGAAAAAGGTATCTTCAATCCCATCAACGAGCGTCTGATCCTGCTTCAGGATGATCTGCTGCTGCGGGAAATCATCAATATGAAATATCTGCTGCAAAACCAAATCTCCATCGAACAGGTGCTGTACGATTACTACAACCTCAAAAAAATACAGCTATTCAAAGCAGAGAAGCTCGATATCGTGGATGATTCGTTGATTGAACCGGTCATTCAGCACTTCGTGTATAAGTTTAATCGGTCGTTGTCTTGTTAGAGATTTGAGCTTAGATGAGGGTAGCAATAAGACGACGTGAGCCTTAGAAACGGAGATTTTGCAAACAAAAAGAGTTGACCTCGCAAATCACGAGGTCAACTCTTTTTGAAGATTTAATCCACTAAACATATCCTTTCAAGCTTTCTCTTATGTAGGCGTTTTGCATAATTCATATTTTGATTCAGTAAATTTAATTTTAATACAACCGCAAACGAAATCTGGGCCATCTTTCTCCCACTTGCTTTGCGAAGCATTTTATTAAAAAACTCGTTGTGTGACTTTCTACCTTCTCAACAGAGATCCCAGATGTTATGCTATTCCATCCCTTATCATTATCCGTTATCTAAATTTTTCTATTAATACAGAGAAAAAAAACAATAGTTCTTCCTGTATTTTAATCTCATTTATTTCCATATCATGAAATTTCGATAATATATCAGAAAGACCCGACTCCCATATTTGTTGTTCTATCTCTTCTACATTTTCAATGTTAGTTATAATTTTCAAGAATTCTACATAAAGTTCGACTATCTCTTTTAAAAAATACTCGTTAATAACAGTATGTCTTGTAATTGCTGATTTAAAACTAGATAAAAAGTTTGAAAATGGCGCTTCAATTTCCATAGTGATTTTAGCTAGAAGATAAAATTCATTTACTAATTGGTTAATAGAAGGAGGTTTAAATTCTGTTTGAACTAAAGGTATATTTTTTTCGCGTAAATTTACTTTAACCCTATCTATTACCCCTCCACTTCTAACTTTTTCTTGAACGTACAAAATTCGATCTGGCCCAGTATAGTTATGCGCTAGAATTACCCATCGTTTTATGCGTCCCAGTATAGTTAAGGAGCCGATTATTTTACCTAGGAATTCTGAGTAGTAGATCACTGCAGAGTTTATATGATGACTATATGTATTAAAAATGTCTTCAAATGAAAAAATAGAGGATGCTTCTATCGCAAATTCCAACCAATCACCATGGCTATAACGTGCAAAATCTCTTATTGTCTTCGTTAAGTCGCTTTTTGCAGTTTCTGGATCAAAACATGCCAAACATTTAATTAGAGTATGAGCTGCGGAGCGGTATTCGTCATCAAAGCAAAGCTGAGCATTAATTTTTAATATCCCTGGAGCTCCTGTAACAAATTCAGAATTGCGAATCTCTTCACGTATTTCCTCAAGTTCAGCTTCAGTCAATTCACGTCCTATTTTCTCTTCAATTACGTCTTTCTCGTCAAGAATGAGCTTGCGAGCTTGAGATTTACTTCTTAAATTAGCCTTAATCTTCATCCTGCCGTCATCCAGAGGAATAACATCCACTTTGGGGTTAATTACAGGTCTTCCGCCCTTTTCAATTGTATAACCTTCTTCAGTTGAAATACTAGGAATTTCTTGGTGTCTTTCACCTTTAAATTGCCAAGCATTCATTATAAATTGAGTATATGGAGCAAATATGGAGTCTATACATGAGTAGTCTTCGTTGCAAGTGTCACATATCAACCGACTTGTTTTATGTGTCCCACCCCAACAGGAATTAAAAATATGCTCAGCCTTAGTTGCTGGAAGTGAAGTACCGCAATAAAGGCAGCTAGTTAATAAGTTAGACTTAAAAGGAATATTCTTCTCAATTTCTAATGGTTCCATATTCATATAACCTCCTACTCTTAACAAAAACTCGGGAAAATTAAAATCAAACCATCCAGTCTCATCCTCAAATTGTAAAGATTATCTGATGAAATTCATATATCCAGAGTAGCTTTATTGCGTTGATATCCGTTGACTTATAGTGATTTATATTCAACTAAGACTTAAGAAGTAAAGTAGCTAGCTGACGAACTGTAGTAATTACCTATGGATTAAGAAGCTGTATTGACCGACCTATGTTAAGAAGATATAAGTTTATTAGCTATTAGGGGTTACAGACATTGAAAGAATCCCTTAGTTTACCCCATTTAAAGCAAATGATTTATCCTCGGTAGCCTTTTTAATCCGAGATACTGATTAAGCATTCTGTAGTTAAAAATAAATTATCATGATTATACTGCGCTATCTACCTTGCATTTTAATCTCTCATCATGATGCATCGTTTTGACTGTTTGAATTCATTTTCAAATTCGCTATCCATATGTCTTTTATTGTTTTAATCTCATTTAAGTGAGAGTTCCAATCTTCATAGTTAGTTTCTATTTCTTCATAAAAAGTCATAGTTTCAGCATCCGTTAAAAGTTTTATATTCATAACTCCTTCAAAATTATTCATTATATCCCATAAATTAGATTCTTCCTTTTTTAAATTTTCAGATAAGTATTTTAAATGAGCCACTACATCCTCAATATTATTAAATTCCATTCCTAACTTAAGTCCTAATTTATACAAGACATATTTTAGGCCTTTTTGTGGCATTTTAATTATTTGACTTGTTTCAGAAATAATTTGTTCAGCATCCTTAGTATTATTAAGGTATCTAAATATTAAAATGATGCTATCTGTAACATTTTGCATTATTTCATTTAAATCACATAGTTCATCAAAGTTATTTTTATGCTCTTTAAGTTTACTTGAAAAGCTATCAAGTTTTTGATGGAACTTATCCAGATCATCTTTAAACCTCTTTACTTCTTTATATTGCTCCTCAATTTCGTTTGATTTTGATTGAATATTAGCGTTAATTTTACTAATATCCCTCTCAATTCCCTCAATTTTATTTAATTTTTCATCAATTCCTTTTTTAATGTACCAACCTATTAGCCCTGTGACAGTCGCTAAAGCTAAAGCTATTAATCCAACAAATAAAGCAGAGGTATCAATTATTGCAGACAAATTCCCTTCAAGATTAGCAATCTTTTCATTTTTCATTTCGAGAACAATTTTAGTTAATTCATCCTCAGTGAGTGGTCTTTGCTCAGCAA
Source organism: Paenibacillus agri (assembly GCF_013359945.1). Classification (GTDB taxonomy): domain Bacteria; phylum Bacillota; class Bacilli; order Paenibacillales; family Paenibacillaceae; genus Paenibacillus_AQ; species Paenibacillus_AQ agri. Next base: position 29,781 of record NZ_JABWCS010000179.1, read on the forward strand.
ATTTTGCATCTATAATTTTTTCTATTTCTGTGAGGGTAATTGGTGTTGTTTCCTCTTGAGCATGCACAATACTATTTGTAACAAACAGCACAAATAAAACTGTCGAAAAAATAGTTATTAGTCTTTTCATCAATAGCCTCCTAGTAGTCTAAGTAATGGTGATGTTCGAGTTTTTTAATTTCCAGTAGCAAGACTGATAACTCCCCAATATTTCCTCCAATCACTCAAAAACCGGTAATAATAGGTCTTCAATATATTAATGAAAGATATTGGTGATCTCTCATCTATGATAAGCCTTAGAGAAAACGAGACATTTGTTTTCCCAAAACCATTAGGACCAATTACGGTATTGACACCTTCCGTAAAATGAAATTAACTTTTTGAAACTTTCTTATGTTTCATACTTTCAAATTATATCTAAATAAAATTACTTTTTAAAAAATCAATCCATTTAGCAGGATATCCGACCCCCTTTTAATCACTTCTCATAACAAATTCTACCACATTTTTTTCAATTTCATGTATCCATTTACAAGCAAAAAATACAATATTAATCGCCTTTCGACTTAAACTTAAAATAAATCTATCTAGCTAATAATGTAGATTTTAACGATTGATAAGTCGCTAGTTACCTATTTTCGTTAAAATGCTTATTTGTCAGCAATGATACCTTTGAAAGACTAAACAATCGGATCTCACCAAATTATTGCAACCTAAAAAAACCGAGACCTTTTGGTAAACGGACAATATAGTTTTACCAAAGGTGAGTCTGTAGAATAGTTTGTATAACTCCAAAACCAAATAAAATGATTACAGCCAAGTAGGCGGAGAACAATTTGAGAAACTTATCTGTTGAGGCGATTTGGTGAATTTTATATGCAGTGATGAGCACCTTTTAATCTATAAGAAGTATGAAGTCAAAACTAAAACGATGCAAATAGTTGTAATGTCAAAAGCAAGAAGACTAATTGTCAGCGAATATGGTGAGTAGGAAAACATGTTTTCAAATGAGAAAATAAACAAGTTTGAGCCGTAGTCATATAGAAGCGTCTGAAAATAGTATCTGGAAACTGTAAAAATATCAATTCAAACAGTTTATTCTTGATATGCGGCGTGAAATTAGTGTTATTATTGAAAAGGTAATATTAATTAAGTTACCCCGTCGTTGAGAAAAAACTAAGTGAAATAACTAAAAAATCACAAAAGAGGTTTGCTAATGATACCAACACAATTGATAGATATACTAGTTGGAGCAATTAACGTGCAGAGAAAGGCACTTATAAGGATATAAACACAAAAAATCTGAGTGGTGAGGAAAATATTACAATAGATTTGTTAAAATCATTTAAACTTTATTGTTCCCTAGCTATTAGGGAGTTCCAAGATACTGAGCAAAATTCAACAATAGAAGTTACTACAAGGGACTTCCCCAATATTCGTAGTAAAGTACGATGAGATTCGGTCCGATTATTACATTGAGAACCATCATTATACCTCCAATTATGACATGGCCAATTCCAGTTAAAAATCCTTTGGTATAAAAGTCAGGAAAAATCACATGAAATAATAGAATAATGAGTACAGGTAGAATTATTGAACCAATCAAGCTAATGATAATTACTACAAACCCCTTCATTGTTAGGCTCAAAATTCCCCATCTCCCTTCCTTTGATAATCTCCGACTCAGACCCAGCTACATTTGCTAATTTCAATTCATTTCCATCATATCACACCACTTCCAACTTACAATCTCCCTGCTCTGAATCGTTTCCATAAGATGTGGGTAATAATAACGCTATATCAATCTATTTACATGTATACCCACATTGAAATAAGGAGCGTCTACCACCATGACATCTTACAAATACCGACTTGAGCAAAAAAAACCTCACACAGGCACGGGCGGGGTTTCACGCGGAGCTTCAGTTCGGGATTTCCCCGCTTCCGTGGGCCTTGCTGGTGTATCCATGCGATTGGAACCGGGAGGTATGCGTGAACTGCATTGGCATGCCAATGCAGCAGAATGGGGTTATGTCATCAGTGGCTCCTGTCGTACGACAGTCATTCATCCTGACGGACACGCGTATACCGATACGTTTGAGCCAGGAGATGTTTGGTATTTCCCGCGTGGTTATGGCCATTCCATTCAGGGACTTGGTCCGGAAGAATGTCACTTTATTCTTATTTTTGATAACGGGGATTTCTCGGAGGAGCATACCTTTAGCATTACGGATTTCTTGACCCAAACACCTGACAACATTGTCGCCCAAAATCTCGGTATTACGGAAGAACGGGCGGCGCAGCTTCCTCAAGGAGAATCGTATTTTGTCAAAGGGCCTGTCCCGAATGACAGCTCCTCGGACGGAGCGTATCGCCGCAATTCAGAGCTAACGTCAACGCATCGTTATCCCCTAAGCGCCAAGCAGCCTCGACGTGCTCCCGGAGGTGGAACCCAGCGTACTGTGACGGTCGAAGACTTTCCCATCTCATCCACGATGTCGGGGTCACTGATCGAACTTCAGCCGGGTGCACTACGGGAGATGCATTGGCATCCCAATGCGGATGAATGGCAGTATTATATCAGCGGACAAGCTGAAATGACTGTATTTCTGGCAGAAGGCAATTCGGTTACAGAGCAGTTTGAGACAGGAGACGTTGGTTATGCCCCGATGGGTGCAGGTCACTATATCAAAAATACGGGCGAGGAAGTCTGCCGCGTATTAATTGGATTCAACAATGCTCACTACGAAGCCATTGATCTGAGCGAATGGCTTGCGGGCAACCCCATTGACGTGCTGTCTACAAATCTTGAAATGTCCAGGGAAGAAGCAGCAAAACTGCCGAACGACACCCTTTTCATTGCTCCGGATCAAGGTAAGAAGCGGTCATAGTTCAGCTGACATGATATTGCGTTACTTCAAGCCCACAGAGGAAGACAGGCTAAGAGCCATTGAGGGGTTGTATAAGGACTGAAATAAGCAGAGCCACCGATAAAGGGCGGCTCTTTTATTATGCTCTACGGGGCTTGTAAGGCTTTTAATTAGCTATACCCATTGCCGAATGAATTGGTTTCTGATGTTACGGCAGAGTTTACCCTCCTTCGCTCCGCACAATTTTTTTCTAAAAATACCATGTGAGGGCACTCCTCCCAAAATTCATTAAGCTATCTGGCAGGATAGTTTAAACGTTCCTCGAATATTTTACCAGTTGGATAATCTAATGAAATTTGTTGAATTAAGGTTGTCTGAATGAAACGAAAATCTTATAGATAAGGGTGATTCATGTGAATCAAGGACTCATTGTGTTTTTGAACGGAACGTCAAGTTCTGGAAAGACCTCCATATCGACTGAACTGATAAATCAGAAAGAGATTCCTTTTTATCATTTATCAATTGATGATATTTTTAATAATTACAATGATTTTGTTAATAATAAATTTCCAGATGAACCTCCAAGAGGAATAGATCATCAAGTTGTCTCACAAATAGTTGATGATTCCATATTATCAGTGTACCATTCCACAATTAAATTGTTATCAGAACTAGGTTTTAATGTAATAGTAGATACCATAATCGCAAACGACAAGTATTTTAATGATTTTTATGATTTACTTGTTGATTATCCTATATTGTTTGTAGGCGTACGATGCTCGAAAGAAGAACTCACAAGAAGAGAGCAAAGTAGGGGAGATCGATTAATTGGACTAGCACATTCCCAGTTCGACAAAGTATATTCCTATAATGAATATGATCTTGAAGTAAATACGGAAAAGTTGAGTCCAACCGAATGTGCCGATAAAATATTAAGTTTTATTAAGTCCGATCAGGGTTACTCTGCATTTAAGAAATTAAGTAAAAGAGAGATTAGTGTTTCATAATAGGCAAATGCATCAGATAACAACATATTCAAGCATTGGGCTATTGCCCCCTCAGTCTGCCCACAAGATTTCGGAATTATTTTCTTCTCATCGTCATAACCGTATATCAACCCAAATTCCGGCATAAAGAGGTCGAAAGTAATAGCTGGGATCCCCTTATCGACGGACTATTGAATCAAATTGCGTCTAAACAGAACTCAGTACAGATAATTTTCATTGGTACAATGAATAGATTAGATTATTTTATTTCTTGTTTTATTTGGATTCCTCAAATACAATAAAGTAAATATTTGGTGTGTGCAACTGGCGTAAACGTGGAGAACCACGAGGGAGCACATATTCATAACGCCGTACGCCTGGGCAAAGTATTTGATCTTTCGATCAAATACTTTCAGATTGTCGAGAAACCCCGGATATTTAAATATCCAGGGTTTCTTTTTTGCGTTCAGGCAAGAGCCCGTCGGAAAGCGAGGGTTTTACCCCCGTTTTTCCAGGCGATCCAGATGGATCG
>NZ_JABWCS010000180.1 GCF_013359945.1 Paenibacillus agri
CATCTTTATGGTCACTTTTAGATGGTGTATTGTCTCGGTTTTCCTTGTTCTTTTTGACAAGATGAGGATTAACCAAAACGGGCTCCATGCCTTGATCGAGTAGCCAATGTGCCAGGCTAAACCAGTAGTGGCCAGTGGGTTCCATACCAACGATGACGTTGCTAAGTTTGTAAGATTTGAGTAGATCTTGGCTCCAGCGTTCGAACAGATCGAACCCTTCACGATGATTACCGAATTTGAGCGGAGTTCCCAAAGCAATCCCACGAAAGCTGACCGCGCGGGCCACGTGGACTTCTTGGGCGATGTCTACGCCAATAACCAAATGATGAACGGTAATGTTTTCTATGAGTTGATTTTGCTTATCTTGTGCCTTAAACTTCATGATAGAGCGACCTCCTGATGTGGTTTTAAGGGCTTTTGACCCGTTGCATAACCCCATCGTACAGAGGCGCTCGTTTTTGTTCAAACTCCAAATTATTCGTTTTACAGGAATTCTAACGGGAAACGTTAGTTCAATGAAACAGCGACAGTCTAGGACATTGTTTTCCCGTCCTTTACTGTCGCTGTTTCAATTTCTAGGGTCAGACTAGGGCGTGTCTGAAAACTCCTCATTGGGTCAATTTGAAAATCGCTGCGATATAAATAAACGCCAGAAACGACTTAGCCAACTTGTCGTAGCGAGTTGCCACACGACGAAAGTGTTTGATTTTATTGAAAAAGCACTCCACCAAATGGCGTTCCTTGTACCGATACCAATCGACTTCCCATGGATGTTGATTATTCGCTTTAGGTGGAATGGTGTAAGTGGCCTGTTTAGTCGTAATCCAGTTCCGAATGGCCTCTGAGCCATAGGCTTTATCGCCAAGAATGTGGCTTCCCGTAATATTCAACTCCTGGAGTAATTCGATCGCTGGGACGGAATCATAAACTTGGCCGCCCGTCAGAAGAAAAGCCAGCGGGTTTCCTAATCCATCGACTACCGTATGAAGTTTGGTTGTCTTGCCGCCACGACTGACGCCGATGTGTTGATTTACTTCGTGTCCGTCTGCGTTTTTTTGCACCGGCACTGTGCTGGTGGGCTTTGACCGATGTAGAATCAATGCTCAAGTTTTCAAAATCCGGTTCGATGTGAAGAGCTTGGAAGATTGCGATAAGGAGTCCGGAATCTCTCCACTTGCAGAAGCTACTGTAGACCGTTTTCCATGAACCATAACGTTCTTCAGGCAAATCTCGCCATGCTGTACCACTTCGGGCGATCCAAAGAAAGGCATTAAACATCGTGCGATTACTTCGTTTTGACGGACGTCCAGTTTGATAGGGCGGGAACATATCCTTTATTTGTTCCCACTGTTCATCGTCTATTTCGTACCGTCTTTGAATCATGTTCGTTTCTCCAATTCGTTTCTCATATCATACCATATGATTCTTTAGTTTTCAGACACGTCCTAAAACTATTTTATTTTAACCGCAGGTACGTTCAGTCTCAAACATATCATGAAAAATGTCTCAGTTATTGATCAAACTAGTCTCAGTTATCCTCGTTACTCACACGTAGACAGGAATTATTGTCTAATTAACTCCGCTGTGCTTCGAAAATAAAGTCGTATGTCACCCTCCACCCTCACCAATTCGCCGCCAGCCCTTGCCACTCCTGCATTTTTTCCGTTATTCCTCTGCTTCTCCGTTTCAGCCGATGCAAATAAAGTCGTACTGGAAATCAGGAAAAAACAGGGATTTTAGATTAGGGGATGGCTGGGGAAATAAAAATAAAGTCGTGTGAGGACAGGAGAAGTTCAGGGGATAAAAATAGGGGCTAGGGTGAAAAAAAATGGAGGGCATTAGGGAGTTGAGATCCCTCATGTCCTCCATCGTTGTTTCAGTATAAATCCCGCTTCCATCTTGGTGTTACAGGCTTTTCTTTGCTTTGAATCTGCAATGAATCCTGCTTTTATCCCGCCGATCTTTAGACGTTTCCCCTCTTCCTTTCCTCCTGCTTTTCCCCTGCTCTATTAGGGAAATAATGATGGAGGCTGGATCAGGGATACGAGTTTATTTGCGGCGAGATAAGTTTATTTTCATCTTTACGTGTTTATTTTCGGTGAATATATCCGCTGCCGCATCCCCTCAAACAGCAGGATCGTGGCTGCCATCGCTGCATTTAGCGATTCCGCCCGACCAGCCATCGGGATGATGATACTCTTGTCCACGAGTTGTGCGGTCTGTGGCGAGATACCCTTGCCTTCGCTGCCGATCAGCAGCCACTGGCTGCCGCGAAAATCGTGGCTGTAGCACGATTCTTCGCCTTGCAGCGAAGTGCTTACCAGCAGCGCCCCGCGCTCGCGCGCTTGCGGCAGGATCTCAGCGAGATCTCCCTCTATAATCGGGAGATGAAACATCGAGCCCATCGTGGACCTGATGGTCTTCGGATTGTACAGGTCGGCGCAGCCTTGACCCAGTATTACCCCGTCCGCACCTGCAGCATCGGCGCTGCGGATAATCGTACCGACGTTGCCAGGGTCCTGCACGCCGTCAAGGACCACAACGAAGCTATCCTTCACAGACAGGATAGCTTCCGCCCCGTGCTGTTCCTTCCGCACGATGGCGAACACCGGCTGCGGTGTATTAGTGCTGCTGCATTTGGCGATGACCGCAGCCGATACACCGACCACCTCCATGCCTTGCACAGCCTGAAGGTGATCCTTCAGCTCAGCTGGCATCCCCTTATCGAGATCAAAGGCTAGGATCTCAACATCAGCTTCCGCCAACAACGCTTCCTGTACCAGATGAACGCCCTCAACAATATATTTATGAGCCTTTTCACGGTGCTTTTTCTCCTGCAACCCAGCCCATTCCTTTACCCGCGTATTTTGCGGAGACATGATTTCCATAAGGTCTTCCTTTCATTTTCGAATCAACTAATAAAACCAATGGTAGTTGCTGAGTTAAGCCGCCACGGGCTCGGAAGGTTTTTCCGATCGCTGATAACGGGAAAATATCCTGTTAATTATTCCCTTTCCAGGCTTTGAGCATAAATAACGGGAATTTATCCTGTTAATCCACCTCCTCCATCGCTTAATTGGGACAGAATAAGGTGATTAACAGGAGTTTTTCCAGTTATTTTTAGAATAGAAGAGAATTTAATGAAAATAACAGGAGCTATTCCCGTTATTCCAATACCCTATCGAGTGAAGTTGAGTCTTTCGGCGTTTTTTCACCCGTTCTCCCAGATTTCAACCCAAAAATCGGTCAATCATAAAATCTGGACACAACAGCGACCGTAAGTCCAAACCTTCCTCAGATAGACCGCCAACGGTTCTAAGTTTCTAATGTTCTTAATGTTCTTAATGTTCTTAATGTTCTTAATGTCTCCCAAGGTTCTAAAGCCCCTACGGTTCCAGTTCCCCTACTGATAAGCCATCTCCAGCTTCGCCAAATTATCCTTCCGGCCAACAATAACGAGAATATCGCCTTCAGCCAAACGATCCTCGGCACGAGGAGAAATATTCATCTCCTCACCCTTGCGAATTGCCATGACGTTACAGCCATATTTTGCCCGAATGTCGAGTTCCAGCAGGTTTTTGCCCAGCATCGGCCCGGATACCTTCATATCCAGAATGCTGTAATCCGGGGACAGCTCAATATAATCCAGAATGTTCGGGGAGGCCAGATGATGCGCCACACGCATCCCCATATCCCGCTCCGGATAAATGACCTTGTCCGCGCCAATCTTGCTCAGCACCTTACCGTGTAGCTCGCTTTTCGCTTTGACCAGAATCGCCGGAACCCCCAGATCCTTCAGGATCAGTGTGGTCAAAATACTGGACTGGATATCCTCCCCGATCGCGACTACAACCACATCAAAATTACGAATGCCGAGCGCGCGCAGCGCCTCTTCATCCGTGGAATCCGCGGTTACCGCATGGGTCACGATGGTCGATATTTCCTGCGTCCGCTGCTCGTCCGCATCAATTGCCAGCACATCAAACCCCATGCCGCTAAGCGCCTTGGCTACACTTGAGCCGAAACGCCCCATGCCGATGATGGCATATTGTTTTTTGGCCATATCCATGTACCTCCCGTTGCTGTCTGCATCTCCCCACAGTATAGCATAAGGCCTTAAAAACTTGAATTTTCAGCCCCAAGGCAGGGTACATTATATCCTGTAACCCTTTGCTCAATTATTAAGGAGGTTGTATGATGCCAATTACACTTGATTTGCGGCAGGCGGTTATTCATAAAGTGCACGGGCAATCCGAAGCCGATCTTCGTCATATGATCGAGGGCTCCATCGACGGTCCTGAAGCTGCGCTTCCCGGCCTTGGTGTGATGTTCGAGATCACTTGGAAACACCTTGACGCTGCCAAGCAGGATAAGGTCATCGAGCTGCTGCACGAAAATCTCAAGTCGATGACTCCCGGATCTCTGACCACTTCCTGATCTGGAGTGCCATCAGCCAAAAACCTCCGCAACATCAGGATGCTAGCCAGCAACCTGAGCGCGGAGGTTTTTCATCAATATCACAGCAGATGATTATGGGAAATACAGTTTCTTGCTAAAAGTTAAGGGGCGTTCTCCAAGAACTTCGCTGTCGGATTCTTTTCCATAGCTGTACGCATCGCGTACTCGTTCTCGAACAACACCACGTAGTTGCCCTTCTTGTCTTTGACCAGCGTCGAGTTAATCCGGAATTTACTTGGGTCCGGCTCATTCTCGTCCACGATCCAGCGAGCGAACTGATAAGTCATCCGCTGCAGCTGTACGTCTACGCCATACTCACCCTTCATGCGGTAATCGAACACCTCGAACTGCAGTTGTCCAACTACGCCCAGAATAATATCGTCGAAGCTAACCGTACGGAACACTTGAATCATGCCCTCTTCGGTCAATTGGTCGACACCCTTCTGAAACTGCTTCGATTTAAGGGCATTTTTAATGCTTACCTTGGCAAAAATCTCCGGTGAGAACGTTGGCAGCTCATCGAACTCAATATCACCAGCTTGGCTCAGCGAATCCCCGATCCGGAAAATCCCAGGATCGAACAGACCAATGATATCGCCCGGATAAGCCTCTTCGACAATATCACGATCCTGTGCCAAAAATTGCTGCGGCTGGGCCAGCTTGATATCCTTACCGGCACGGACATGCTTTACGCTCATGCCGCGCTGGAACTTACCGGACACAATACGCAAGAAGGCAATCCGGTCACGGTGAGCCGGGTTCATATTGGCTTGAATTTTGAATACATAACCCGTGAACTTCTCACTCGTTGGTTCGACGGTACCCGCATTACTACGGCGTGGTTCCGGCTTTGGTGCCAGCTCAAGGAAGTTATCCAGGAAGGTCTGTACCCCGAAATTGTTGATCGCACTGCCGAAGAATACAGGTGTAAGCTCTCCCCGTAGCACTTTCTCATAGTCAAAAGCATCGCCCGCGATGTCCAGCAGCTCCAGGTCCTGACACAGCTGATCATGCAAATATTCTCCGGCCATTTCGCGAATAATCGGATCACGGTAACTCTCAACCTTCTGCACCTTGATCACAGAGTGATCATCTCCCTGGAACAGCTCGACCTGATTCTTCATCCGGTCGTATACCCCGCACAACTCGCGTCCGGAACCGATCGGCCAGTTCATCGGCACAGAACGGATACCCAGCACTTGCTCCAGCTCTTCCATAAGGTCAAACGGACTACGGCCTTCACGGTCCAGCTTATTGATGAAGGTGAAGATCGGGATGCCCCGTTTGGCGCAGACTTGGAACAGCTTGATCGTCTGTGCCTCCACACCCTTCGCCACGTCCATCAGCATGACCGCGCTATCCGCTGCCGTTAGGGTACGGTAGGTATCCTCACTGAAATCTTGGTGACCTGGGGTATCCAGAATGTTCACCCGATGATCATTATAATCAAATTGCATAACAGAGGAAGTAACGGAAATCCCCCGCTGCTTCTCGATTTCCATCCAGTCACTTGTTGCATGTTTGCTGGCCTTGCGGGCTTTAACCGTTCCTGCCAGCCGGATCGCACCACCGAACAACAGCAGCTTCTCCGTCAAAGTTGTTTTACCGGCATCCGGGTGGGAAATAATCGCAAACGTTCTGCGCTTCTCCACTTCCTTCTGCAGGATCTCATTCTCTTTACTCATTACACATATCCCTTCATATATAAAATTCATGGTGCGTTTTCAATGGCGCCAGGTCCGCATCAAATCGGTAATTTGATCATTTTACATTTCCCTTCACTTGGAGAATTAATGAAATGCAAGCATCCTTTAAAGTATAACAAAATCGGGCAGAGATTATCTACATAAAAGCCCGCTTTGTAAAAAGAAACGAATACTTTAGCCTTAGAACAAGGACAAGTACCCGTTTCTTGTAAAATATGCGTCTGTTATCTTGCACGTAAGCGATGACTCCTGTTATTCAAGCAGAACGGCTTTGCCCTCTTATAAGAGACGGTATCCGTTTCAGCGAGAAATATAAGGATGATTTATAGCGTAGAACATCTATATCCTTATGTTTTCAAAAAATCTCCCTGCGATCTTCCGCAGGGAGATTTATACACCATATGTGCAGCTTCGTTACTTAGTTATTCAGCCGCCATACTACATTGTCTTCTTCTTGGCCGTTCACCGGCCACCAGTGAAAGCCTTCTTGCGCCAGCAGTTGATCCGCTTCGACAGGACCCCACGAGCCTGCAGGGTAGGAGGCCAGATCGCTAGCTCCTTCCTTCCACGCCTTGGCGATACGGTCCACAAACGACCACGCCGACGATACTTCGTCCCAGCGCGTAAAGTAAGTGGAATCGCCACGAGCTGCATCATGCAGCAGACGCTCATAAGCTTCCGGTGAGTTGATGCCCACCATACAGCTTTGGCAGAAATCCATAGCCAGTGGCTGGATCTCGGATTCCGAGCCCGGTTTCTTGGCATTGATCTTCACATAGATGCCTTCCATCGGGTTCACGCGGATGACAAGCAGGTTTGGTTCCAGTTTATGCTTTTGACCTAAGTAGACGTTGGTCGGCATGCCCTTGAATTCTACAACGACTTCCGTCGTCTTCACTGGAAGGCGTTTGCCTGTACGGATATAGAACGGAACTCCAGCCCAACGGAAGTTGTCCACGAATACGCGGGCAGCGAAATACGTTTCCGTCTTGGACTCCGGATCCACCTTATCTTCCTGACGGTAAGCCGGCAGGGTCTTACCTTTATGCGAGCCTTCTGTGTACTGGCCACGCACAACGTTCTCACGTACCTCTTCGGAGTTAGCGTAAGGACGGAGCGAACGGAGTACCTTGACCTTCTCGTCACGGATATCCTCAGCCAGCAAGCGGCTAGGCGGCTCCATGGCAATCATGGTCAGGAGTTGCAATATATGATTCTGCCCCATATCCCGCAGGGCGCCAGCATGATCATAGTATCCGCCGCGCTCTTCGACACCCACGGTCTCGCCGAGTGTAATCTGGATATTGGCAATATGCTTGTTGTTCCAAAGTGGTTCGAAAAAGGCATTCGCAAAACGGATCACTTCAATGTTCTGCACCATTTCCTTACCGAGATAATGGTCGATCCGGTAGATCTCTTCTTCCTTGAAGACCTGACGAATCTGCTCGTTCAGTTGCTCTGCTGATTCCAGATCATACCCGAACGGCTTCTCGATGACAAGGCGATTCCAGCCTCTGCTATCCAGCATACCGCCGGCTTTCAAGTTATTGGACACGCTGCCGAACAGCTCAGGTGCAAGCGCGAGGTAGAAAATTCGGTTGCCCGGAATTTCAAACTTGCCTTCAAGCACTTCTGTCTGGGCACTCAGCTCGCGGAACCCGTCAATATTATTGATGTCCAGAGATTTGTATTCAAAATGCTGGACGAAGCCGTTCCATTCACTCTCGTCTTCTGCCTGGTAGCGGCAGAATTCACCGATCGATTCTTTCACGTCTTCTCTGAATTCATCTTGAGTACGCGGACGACGCGCCACGCCGATTACCGCAAAATCATGTGCCAGCTTGCCTTCACGGTACAAACTGTAAATAGCCGGGAACAGCTTACGCCGGGCTAAGTCTCCGGTAGCCCCAAAGATAAAAAATACAGCACCGGGTGTACGCAGTGCATCAAGGGTTTGATTTTCAGCCATGGCTCCTCATCTCTCTGTATGTAATTTAGTTGACAATCATTCTCAACGCCGGATACAAACATTAACACTTTAACGGCGTGATGCCATTTTATCATATTCCGAAAAAGGATGCTATCACATTCCTGACAATTACCCTCGGGATATCGACAAAAGCGATCACCTTTTCTTATTATGGACTATAATTCAACTTATATGATGTCATTCTTAATATTCTATCGTAATCAGGGGAAAACCGATGGTTATTCTGTTCTCATTGTTGATACCATCTCTATGGACAGCCGCCTGCATCGCCAGGTTGTGATTGCCGCTGACGACAAAGCGTTCCAACCCTGGCACCTTGTAAGAACGACTGTAGGTAGTTTCGTCTTTGTAACACTCTGCTTCAGCCAGCCCCGCAACCCGGTTAGCAAAGTTCTTTTCAGTCACTATTAACGCCTCTTTAGGCTCCCCTTGCTCTTTGGCCGTCCCTTGCAGGGAGGCATTCCATTCAGCGTCAATCCCACTCTTCAGCATGAGTTTACCCACCTGTATAGCTTTATTCTGCCAATCTCCTGCCTTAGTCAAATCTGCTGTCTCCAAAGTGGCTATCACATAGCTGTGTCCCTCACCCAGCTCACTCCAGAAGAGCGAAATCGAAGTATTCTCTGTCAGAGAGGACGTAGCACGGTAGACCAAATGTCCATGTTCTTCAACACCAGTAGGAATGTTTAGCCCAAGGTTTTCGGCCAACTCCACAGCAGTAAGAGGACCTGCGGCACGGAGGTCATCCCCCTCACTGTACTCACCTTGCCATTTCAGAACAAGACGCATAGGGGTTCCAGGTTGTGTAGCCTGCTGGCCTAGCAATGATAATAGAGAAAGAGACTCTTCCATGCCACTAACTCCGCCAATGTCTCTCACATCAGCGCCTTCAACAGCAGCGCGTACTGAGGCCACTTCCTTAAGCGGTTGAGCCTCCGCTTCATTAATGAATCCTGCCACCAGAATCACCGCAAGGCTCAAACATAGTACCAACAGCGTCGCTTTTCCTGTACCCTTGTTCCCGTTCCCCATCGTCCATCTTCCTCTCCATCCGGTCTAGCAATCTACTAAACAGGATGGCCGGGGATGAGAGATTTTAAACCTGAATCCATTTCATAATTCGGATTTCAATCCGAATAGGTACAATATCAAGTTATACCTGAACCATGTACAACTTGATATCGATGATTAGACGCTCACTTATGGATTATGAAATGGATTCACCTGTAATAAAAAAAACCTGCGGATTACTCCGCAAGTCCGTTTTTATATGCATAAATGGCCGCCTGGGTGCGGTCCTCCACATCCAGCTTGGCGAGAATATTCGTCACATGGAATTTCACAGTCTTGATTCCAATAATTAGCTGGTCGGCGATATCCTGATTGGATTTACCCTGAGCCAGCAGACGTAGCACTTCCATCTCACGTTCCGTCAGCTCTTTATACGCCGGTGCTTCTACTTTCGCATCGTTGCGGAAGCGATTCATCATCTTGGAAGCCACCTGGGATTCCAAGACAGACTGTCCCCGGGCCGCAGCGCGGATAGCATCCGCGACTTCAGTCGCCCGTGAGGTTTTGAGCAGATAGCTGAAGGCTCCTGCCTCGATTACAGGGTACATTTTTTCATCATCCAAATAGCTGGTGAGTACAATGACTTTACAATCGGGAAATGTCTTCATCAACTGCCTCGTCGTTTCAATACCATCCATACCGTCCATGACAAGATCCATCAACACAACATCAGGATTATATTCATGGGCAAGGCGTATGCCTTCCTCCCCGCTCCCTGCTTCTCCCACTACTTCAATACCGTCTTCGGTACCCAGGACCGCAGCCAGTCCGATCCGGACCATCTCATGATCATCGACTAGCAGTACCTTGATGGATGTCTCCATTTCCTCCATTGCTTCCCTTCCCTCCTATTCATTGACTACCGGTACAGTAATCTCAATGCGTGTTCCTTTGCCCGGCGCGGTGATGAACTGAATGGAACCTCCAGTCTCTATAATACGCTCCTGCATATTCGACAGACCATAAGAGGTCTGCTTGTTCTCATCCAACTCAAAGCCCACACCATCATCTCGCAGCGTTAACCGCACCGTATCTCCGCGGCGATGTAATCGAATCTCCATCTTGGAAGCTTTGGCATGCCGCAGCGTGTTGGAGATGGCTTCCTGCACAATGCGGAACAAATGGTTCTCGATCCCCTTCATCAAATGCACATCAGGGTCCATCTCGAACACAATTTCGATGGGCATTTTCTCTTGCAGCTCGCGGACTAGCTCCCGCAGGCCCTGCTCCAGTCCCTTGCCCTCCAGATATACTGGCCTTAAGTGCAGCAGCAAAGCCCGCATTTCCGACTGGGCCACCGCCGACATCTCTTCGATCAAGGCAATCTGACGCTGAGCTTTGTCAAAATCCTTCTCGAGCGTCCGCCCCACCGCAGTAGCCGTCATAGAGATGGCAAAAAGCTGCTGCGAAACCGCATCATGCAGCTCCCGTGCAAGCCGTTGCCGCTCCTCGATAATCGCTGAGACACGCGCCTGCTCGGCAAGCTGCGCATTGTTGGTGGACAGCCGCTGGAGGGTGTTCACCTGATTTTCCCATTTGACGCTGATCCGGCTCAGCTGTTCACCGAGCCTGCCGAGTTCATCGTCGCCAAGTTGCGGCATGGACAGCGTCAGGTTGCCTTTTTCCCACAGGACCAAGGTCTCCCGAAGCCGCTCAAGCTTACGCTTCACGCGAAAACCTTGATAGAACCCGAAGCCCATACCGAAACCTACAGGGAGCAGAACCATCGTAATCGCCGTTCGTACTCCAACCGTCCAGTTCTCGAACGGCTTCAAATAGCCATATGTATACATGATATACAGAATAACGAGCAGCATGACAAAGGAGAACAGAGCCCCCTCACCCATGCTGCGCGAGATTATATTCGTGTTCTTCTTTCCCATCAGGGGGCCCTCCTTCCTTATGATTAAGACAATCTGATATCCAAATCCCCTATCAAATAGGATACGTTAAATTTCACTTTATGTTCGCTGGTCTCATAATTGGGTGATTTCCAGTTCAACCGGTTGAGCATGCCCGTATCCCGCTGAAGACCAAGGTCTATCGATCCAAACAGGACAAAGGCCTCAATCTCCACCCCATAGCCGTCTGACAGATGAAGATCAATATCCCCGAAAATCCCGTGAAAGAGCATGATCGTCTCCCGGTCATCCGCCATAGCAAGCGAAAGATCCAGATCCGCCTCCCCCAGCACATGCCAGGCACTAAGACTCTGCATCACCCAAGGCACACGATCCCATTCAAATCTGGAGGAAAAGTTTTGCTTCTGCATAAACCTTGTCTGGTGCTGCAGCTTCTTGGACTTTCTGAAAAAGATGACCAGCGAGATCAGGCATATGCCGAGCACCAATACCAGATGATCCAGTAGCAGCATGACCGCGCCGATGCCAAGCAAGGTATAGCCTTGCTTCACTTTGCCTGTCGTCGTGCGGTAAATACCCAGCAGCAGGAACAGGAGGGCCACAATGGAGAAAAAGCCAATCCATCTGCCAAATATCATTATACAGCCAACGCCGATGAGACCTATGGCAATCAAACGGCTCCGCTTATCCATTTTTGCACCTCCTAAAAGTTTTGCGAAGCAAAACTATATATTGAACTTAAGATATTAACATAAGGATCGGCGTCGTTCCGGTGAAGCTTGGACTTCCGGTCGCTGTTGTCTCCAGATTTCTTCTATTTAACCGCTTGTAGCGGTTGAAATCCGGAGACAAAGGCGATCGCTAGCGCTCCTACAGTTCCAATCTTCCCCTCCACTCCTTCTCCCCTTTTCGTTTCTTTCTTTAGTTCAACTTATATAGCTTCGTAAGCATAGACTTAAGTTTTGCGAAGCAAAACTAATTGAATAAAAAGATCCTCCAGAGTACCTCCGAAGTATAAATAAAGGCATTTTTGTACCTTAAATTGGCTGTAACTGAGGATCAGCTTAGATTAAGGGCAATTTTGTACGTTAATTTTTCTGATTTACGCCCTGCAGCGGATTTCCCAACAAATAAGGTACAAAATTGCACTTATTTGCTCAATTTCCCCAAAAAAGAGGAATATAAGGTACAAAAATGCTCTTAATTACAAATACCATGCCAAAATCGTACGATTCATTATCTAAAATCTCATATCTTATCTTGAATTCACGTTAACCGATAAATAATAATCAATTTGCGAAGCACAGCTCATTATTGCTAATAGTAGTGTTCTCCCTCTACAGTAGCTAGACCAACATCCGCTGTACTTCCAGCATCCCCTGATCCACCCGCCTAGCTCAGGCATAAATTGTAATTGCCTCAATAATGAAAGCCTGCAATTCCTTCAGCCAGTAACCAAATTTCTGTAAGCGGATAACCGCTACAAAAGCCATACCGGTATGGGGACTCCATACCGTATGGCTTTTCCTAGTTCAGCATATCATATCCGCCTATATTTGGGGAACAGGCTTTAATCTTCTTTTTTGCTGATGGAAGGCGCCGAGGCTGGGCCATTCAGCTTGTTTTTAAGTGCGGCGAGTTGCTCTTCAACCTTCAGCTGCTTCTCAGCGTCAACCGGACTGTAGGCTGTAGAAGGGCTGTATGGTGCACGCAGGACATCTGCTTCCGCTTCGAGCTGCATGATCTTCTCTTCCATGCGGTGGAATCCAAGGGATGCGCTGCCGCTCTCGATGGAATGCACACTGCTGATTTGCGACATTTGCTTCTTGGCTTTAGCCATTTGGGCACGGGATACCAGTTCATTGCGTTTGTTACGCAGCTTGTAGAACTCGTCCTTCATGTCATGCAATTGCCCAACCAGGTCCTTGGCTTGAACTTCAGCTTGACCGTGAAGCTGGCTGTACTCGGCTTCTTTTTGATCGAAGTAGATTTTTTCTTCCAACAGCTTGCGGGCCACTTCCTCTTGGCCGTTCTTCAGCGCCAGTTCAGCTTGGGCTCCGCGTTGTGCGGACATTTTAGCGGCTTCCTCTACACGTTGTTTCATGCGGCGCTCATTGGCCATTTGTTTGGCAACTGTTACTTCCGCTTCGTGAATCTCAGCCTCCATATCGCGCAGATATTGATTGAGCATTACGATCGGGTCCTCTACCTTATCCAACAAGTCGTTTACCGACGCCTTAGTCATATCCTTAATTCTTTGAAATACTCCCATGATTACACTTCTCCCTTCTCATATTTAGACAGTTTTTGTTTAAGCTCTTCCACTTCTTTTTGCAGGGCTTTCTTCTCAATATCCTTCATCATGGCATCCAGGCCGGAGTCTGGAGCAGAATACGCTTGGTTTTTTTCAAAATTAGGGTTGTAGCTCGACTGACTTCCGTAGTGGCCGTATCCGCCGTTCCCGCCATTTCCACCTTGGCCTCCATGACCACCATATCCTCCATGTCCGTGCGGGCCATGTTCTGGTCTGCCGGAATGTGGCCCGCCGTATGGACCTCCGAATGGGCCACCAGGACCGAATGGACTCTGGTAATGCTCTTTCGGAATGATCAGTGCAGCGATGATATATACCGGAATGACCGTTCCGCCTGTGAACGGAATGCTGATCAGCAGCAGAATTCGGAATAAAGTGGAGTCAATACCTATGGTTTCCGATAAACCGCCGGCTAGCCCGGTTACGACTTTGTCTCTTCTTGAACGATACAATCGGGTCATAGTACTACTCCTTTCCGTCATTGTTCAGCTTCTCCTTTAAGCGGGCCATTTCCCTTTCGAGCACAGTGGCTACCGTCTCACCGGCTTGCACTGCATATTCCTGACCCATGCGCCGGAGATCACGCAGGCTTTTAGCTTCCAGCTCCCAATCATTCAACCGGTCATCCAGACGTCCGAACATCTTGGGAACATCACCGCCATTGCCATAAGCACTGGCTCTTTGGTTCATCCGTTGCTGCAAGCGCAGTGACTCCATTCGTGCGGAATAATATTGACGTTTGCTATATACGGTCTGATATTCCAGTTTCAATTCATTCAGCTGCGCTTCAAGCTCGTACAGGGATTCCTTGCTTTGCTCCAAAAGTCCGCTGTATTGCTCCAGCTTTTCTTCGTGAATGATCTTTTCCTGCAAAGCGAGCTTCGCGAGGTGGTCCTCACCGGCTTTGAGTGCCAGAAGTGCTTGTTCCTCACGTTTGTCTCTCATGCCAGTCGCCTGATTTACCTGATTCTGCAGTTGCTTCGTGTGCGAGGCATATTGCTGGTAAAGTCTTTCCGCTTCGCTGATTTCCTCCCGTGTTGAATGTAGAAATTGATCGATCAGCTTCACGGGATCCTGGCTTTGCTCCAGACGTTCATTTAAGTTAGCTACAGTGATATCTCTCATGCGGCGAAAAACACTCATGATTTCCTGCTCCCTCCCTGCTTATATTCATTAAGTAAATTTATTTATTAGTAGGTACCAGATCTCTTTCCCTTCAATACCGAGATGCCCCAGACTACCAAAGCGATTCCCAGAAGCGGTCCAATGATCCAGGAAAGCTTCGCGATCAGGGACATGACACCGACGAACAATACTACCCAACCAATAAGCTTGTGACCTCTCTTGATTCCGTAGTACCCGAGAACAACCAGCAATACCGGGAACAACAATCTGAACATCCCGTGAATCAGAGGAAGCGCAATTCCCATCAGCATGAGGGCACCAATTACGATCAGTACAATCGCCAGCCCGTTTCCTTGTCTTCTTTGCATTTTTTCTCACCGCCTTTCGTTCTCCTTAACCTTATGCTCTTATTCTAGAGCAATCTGCGTTCTTTCAAAACAGACCGGGGACGGTTTTTGGTACTGGACCTTAGTCGGGGAAGGTATGGGACTGCAGGCTGTTAGAGGGCTGGACAGGCTTAAAAGTGCGCTCATTTACGCGGAAAAATGCGGGTTTAGGCCAATTTTACAGCTTCACAAGAAAATTATGGAAAGATATAATTAATCATCTACTTCTTGTCCATTGGATTAATCTCAGGCACTCAAAGGGGAATACAAATGACCACGTTATTGATCGTTGAGGACGACCTCAGTCTGAACAAGGGAATTGCGCTGACGCTCTCCCGAAGCGGATTCATCATCAAACAGGCTTATGATATAGCAACTGCGGAAGCCATCATGGCTTCCTCGAGAATTAATCTGCTTATTCTGGATATTAATCTGCCTGATGGAAGCGGGCTGGACTTTTGCGAGAGCATTCGCATGGTATCCAAAGTGCCGATTATCTTTTTAACCGCCAATGATCTTGAGCCTGATATTGTCACCGGATTTGAGCTAGGGGGAGACGATTACATCACCAAGCCGTTCAGCCTGATGGTCCTGCGAGCCAGAGTGCTTGCTGTACTGAGAAGAACAGCCCCCGGCAATGAAGAACAAATAACAATGGGTCCACTATCCTTCGATTTTGGAAAGCTGCAATATTATAAGCACAATCAGCCGTTGAGTCTGAGCAGAACGGAGCAAAAGCTGCTGAAGGTGCTGGTCGCTAACCCCGGGAACATTTTGACGAGGGAACAGCTGATCAATAGAATCTGGAGCGAGGACGCCGACTTCGTGGACGAGAACGCGCTGACTGTAGCGATTAAGCGACTGCGGAGCAAGATTGAAGATGATCCCTCCTCTCCTCAATACATTAAGACCATCTATGGTCTGGGCTATATGTGGATGAAAGGACAGACTCCAGGATGAAGAAATACGTGCTGCAGAGCAAAGTGATCTACCTCCTTTTCTTCGTTCTCTTCATTATCATCGTATCCGTCTATACAGGCATCCTTCTCTCGTTCTACGGGATGAATCTTAAGCTCCTATATGTTTCACTTTTGTTCATATCATTAATAATCCTCTTGGGTGCTGCCTGGGTGTGGTTCCTGAAGTATCAATTCACTGCTCACATCCAAAAGGTGGACGATATTGTCGACGGGGCCATTCATGGACGTGACCAGCTGACATTATATGAAGAGACTTCCTTATCTTCACTGGAACATAAGCTAATCCGGTACATAGAGACCTCTAAAGCAAGCGAACAGAATATGGCTGCCGAGAAGAACATCATCAAGGAATTGCTCTCTGACATTTCTCATCAAACCAAAACCCCGCTCTCCAACATTATGGTCTACAGCCAGCTTCTTGAGGAGACTCCCCTACTGGATGCAGAGCCGCGGCATTTCGCCAGCCAAATCAAGACACAGTCAGCCAAGCTGGATTGGCTCATTCAGTCGCTGATCAAAATGTCCCGGTTGGAGTCGGGCATGATCTCCCTTCATCCAGATATTAATGACATCCTTTCGGCCACCACCTCAGCGGTAGCACAAGTGTTCAATCATGCAGAAAGTAAAAGGATCACTATTAGCATTAACTGTGACTCCGAAATTGCAGCCCGCCATGATACGAAGTGGACAAGCGAAGCCCTGTTCAACCTGCTGGAGAACGCCGTAAAATACACAGCACCGGAAGGGAACATTCATGTAACCGCCGAAAGCAACGAGATGTTCACAGTCATCAAGATTTCAGATACAGGCCGTGGCATCGCCCCTGTAGATCTCCCTCATATTTTCAAGCGCTTCTATCGCGGGAAAAATGCCCGGGATGCAGAAGGTGTGGGAATCGGGTTATTTTTAGCAAGGGAAATTATTTCTGCACAGGGTGGCTACATCAAGGTAAGCTCTATTCCAGACAAAGGCACTGCCTTCTCTATCTTCCTTCCCCATAGGTGAATGTGTCAGAACCGACAGATTCCGGTCACGGTCCTGTCAGATTTGTTTGTTACTCTCTAGAGAGTGAACGGCCTTTACTTAACTTGGGAGGAATAAAACATGCCAATTTTAAGAATGGAGCAACTGAAGAAGCATTACGGTAAGGGTGAAAATACAGTTAAAGCGCTGGACGGTATATCTCTCACCGTAGAAAAAGGCGAGTTCCTCGCCATTGTAGGCACCAGCGGCAGCGGCAAAAGCACGCTCCTGCATATGCTGGGCGGTCTGGATCGGGCTACAGAAGGCAAAGTCTATGTGGACGGTCATGATCTTTTTGCCATGAACGATGAGAAGCTGACGATTTTCAGGCGCAGATCGGTAGGCTTCGTATTCCAGAGTTATAACCTGGTGCCTATTCTGAACGTACGGGAGAATATTGTGTTGCCGATTGAGCTCGACGGGGGGCGTGTAGATGAACCTTATTTTGATCTGGTTGTCCGTACGTTGGGTTTACAAGCGAAACTTCAGCAACTCCCCTCTCAACTGTCAGGTGGACAGCAGCAGCGAGTGGCCATTGCCAGAGCACTAGCGACCAAACCGTCAATCATTCTGGCGGACGAGCCGACAGGCAATCTGGATAGCAAGACCAGTCAGGAAGTGCTGATTCTGTTGAAGCAGATGAGTGAGAAATTTAACCAGACTATTGTGATGATCACGCATAACGAGCAAATTGCCCAGACTGCGGATCGAATTGTGCGGATTGAGGATGGTATGATCGCCTCCGGTTCTACGGGAAATCCAGAGGTGAGCGGCGTATGATCGTCACGAATAACCGCAAAGTGATCTCCCGCTTGGCCCGAAAAAGCCTGCAAGCCAACCCTGCACGCAATTGGGCTATCATCTGTGCGATCGTGTTGACTACGCTTTTGATTACGGCCGTGTTCACCATGGCCCTCAGCATCAATAAATCGATGGAACGCGCGCAAATGCAGACCACCGGCAGTGATTTTCATGGAGGCTTTAAATATTTAAATCCTGCCGAAATGGAACAGCTTCGCGTACACCCTTCTATTAA
This sequence comes from Paenibacillus agri, assembly GCF_013359945.1. GTDB lineage: Bacteria > Bacillota > Bacilli > Paenibacillales > Paenibacillaceae > Paenibacillus_AQ > Paenibacillus_AQ agri. The sequence continues at coordinate 17,952 of NZ_JABWCS010000180.1, forward strand.
AGCGTATGGAGTTTCTCTTAAGGTAGGGGAAGTTAGCAGCTCTCTTTTCAAAAATAACCGTGTTGAGGTGCTGCATGTTGACGACAGCTATGCCAAGCATACCTTTGTCGATTTTATAGAGGGTGGACTGCCGTCAGGCGAGAACGAGATTGTCTTGAACACCTGGGAGCTGGACATGCTTGGGGCGCAACATCAATTGGGTGCAGTGGTGCGGCTAGACATTGATACCGATGAGAAGGTCATTAGCCAGAACTTCACAGTCTCAGGATACTACGAAACAGATAAGAATCTGGCGATGTCCGGATTGGCTTTCGTATCCAAAGCTTTTACGGACAAAAACATTTCCGGAATTGATCCTGACCACTCTGAAGCAACAGGTTCTTATGTTAACACATCCGATCTGGGCGTCATGCTGGACAACTCATTCCATATCGAAGAGAAAATCAAGGGGATCTTAGCTGACACTGGATTAAAAGTAGAATATGGCGTTAATCCTGCGTATGCCAGTGTATCTCTTTTTGACAATCTCTTGAATACCATTCCTTATATCATAGTTATTCTGATCACCATGCTCAGTGGTTATTTGCTGATTTACAATATCTTTTATATTTCCGTAGTGCGTGATGTGAAATTTTACGGACTCCTGAAGACCATAGGTACCACACCCCGGCAACTCAGAAAAATAATTCACACTCAGGCCCATTGGCTCTATCTGGTCTCCCTACCGTTCGGGCTTGGACTTGGCTACCTATTAGGCCGCCTGATCACACCCATGGGCAATAGCTTTTCAAGCAGCTCTGTCGGTACCGTATATTCTTCAAGTCCTTGGATATTTGTAGGAGCAGCCGTCTTCTCCTATCTAACGGTACGGATTGCGTCAAGCAAGCCAGGCCGAATGGCCTCGCGTATTTCTCCAGTAGAAGCTGTGAAATTTGCCGGTATCAACAGTGGTAGAAAGACTAGGACCAAGAAGTCCAAACATGGAGCGAAGCTGCATCATATGGCTTTCTCTAATTTGTTCAGAAGTAAAAAGAAATTAGGGTTGATGCTCTCTTCACTCTTTCTCAGCATCGTCTTGTTCAGTACGATTTTCACGGTAATCTCTTCGCTGGATGTGAACAAATATCTGGCAACCTTTATATCCGGTGATTTGCTTGTTCAGAATGAAGTATTGACCAGCATCACAGGTGGACGTAATGGTGATCCCTATAGACTTACGGAAGCATTCTCTGATCAGCTTGGTAGCATTGACGGCGTTGAATCCGTGGATAAAGTTTATTACAGGTATGAGCGTATTCCTTTTGATGATACCTCCCGTGCTGTACTGGAGCCGCTGGCTGTTGGTGCTGCCCCTGATTCCCCTATCTCTTGGACGATGAAGACCGGGAAGATACCTGTTGATTTGTATGGAATAGACCCGGGTTGGTATACGCTGGTAGGTAAAGATATGATCGCAGGCGAATTTGACCAGATGAAGTTCGATTCCGGCAAATATATACTCATTTCAAACGCTGATCTTTCGGATGATTCCGAGATAAATACCTACTACCATCCAGGAGATATCCTATCCTTCCCGGCTCTCGGCAAAAGCTACGAAGTGATGGCCTTATTAAAGCAGGAAGGTATTTATGCAGCCACAACAAAACATTATTCTGCGTATGGCTTCAACGCCTTTCTACCGTCTTCGGAGTTGCAGGAGGAACCCCTTGCGGACAGCGACCCGGCTATGATCGTTTCCGCCACACTTCATGTCGATCCAGCCAAACTCGACAGCGTGAAGCAAGCAGCCAAAACAATCGTCCAGCCTGCTGATGAGCTGAGCTTAAAATCAAGAGAGGATTACAAAGCCGAACTTGGCGGATTCATCACCATTTTTCAAACGATAGGATACGGTCTCAGCTTCGTCATCGCTCTGATCGGTGTGCTGAATTATATTAATACCGTGCTTACAGGCGTCCTCTCACGCAGAAACGAGTTTGCCGTTCTGGAGAGCATCGGCATGACTAAAAAGCAGCTTAAGCGCGTTCTGATTTATGAAGGGCTGTACAACGTGCTTTTCACTGTACTTATAACCTCAACATTAGGTGTACTGCTGACCCATACCGTTGCTAAAAGCATTACCAATGCTATGGCCTTTACTGTATTTAGAATGAGCTGGCTGCCCTTTATACTCACCGTGCCGGTGCTGCTAATCATCGCTTACACAGTAACCCTGAGAGCATATAAAACATTATCCCAATCTACGATTGTGGAGCGGCTGCGCGAAGCTGAGTAAAAGGTCGGGACAACAGCGTCCTATAGTTCTGTTCGACACAAAAGGGCCAACCCGGAATACACCCGGCTGGCCCTTTTTCACATCATCTTTTTAATATACAGATCTTATTTAAAAGCAGGCAGCGCGATATCCGCGTAATTGTCCTCAAGGAATTTCTTCACCTCAGGGCCGCTGATCGCCTTGGCCAGCTTCTGGATGGCTTCGGAATCCTTGTTGTCCTCACGCGCTACCAGGGTAATTGCGAACTCGGAATCCTCGCTCTCTGTAATCAGCGCATCCTTTGTCGGCGTTAATCCCAGTGGTTTGGCATAGGCCGGAGTCATCGCTACCAGATCGGCATCATCCAGCATACGGGACAGCATCAGAAGATCTACTTCCTTGAACTTGAAGTTCTTCGGATTCTCGGTAATATCAGCCTGTGTAGCTTGAATGCCTACGCCTTCTTTCAGCTTGATCAGTCCGGCAGCTTCGAACATCACCAGGGAGCGGCCGATGTTGGACGGGTCATTCGCCATGACGAGTGTAGCACCTTCAGGCAGATCAGCGATGTTCTTGTACCGTTTGGAATAACCGCCATAGATCGCATTGTACACCGGTTGAACAGCTACCAGATGTGCACCCTTGCTGTCATTGAATTGCTTCATGTAAGGAACGTGCTGGAAGAAGTTCGCATCCACTTCCTTGTTCGCCAGGGCTTCGTTCGGTTGTACGTTATCCGACAGCACCACAACTTCCATGTCCACGCCTTCTTCTTTCAACAGCGGTTTCACGATATCCAGAATATCCGTCATCGGTGGAATCAGCGAAGCCACTTTAATTTTTACAGGCTCGGCGCTTGTCGGTGCCGGTGCTGCTTCATTCACGGATGTATTTTTGTTACCACAACCTGCCACGATCAATACCATTACTGCAAACAGCGCAATTATAGACTTCTTCATTAGTTTGATTACCCCCAGTTTTATATTCGTATATAGATACAAGCTTTATTTCTTGTCCAGCAGCCGCGCTATAGTGCTGCCGCTGAACTGGACGATCTGTACCAGTACAATCATGACCACAATTGCGTAGGCCATCACTTCAGTCTCATAACGCTGGTAGCCGTAACGGATCGCAAAGTCACCAACCCCGCCGCCGCCAACGACACCCATCACCGTGGAGAACGAGATGAAGCTAATGGTTGAGGTGGTTAATCCCAGTACCAGCCCTGAACGGGCCTCGACATACAGAAATTTAAAAATCAGTCCTAGCCTCGAAGCACCCATCGATAACGCCGCCTCCGTAGTTCCGCGCGGAATCTCCAGCAATGCCTGCTCCACGAGACGGGAGTAATAGGCAATGGCGACAATGGACAACGGAACTGTGGCCGCAATCGTTCCAATAGCCGTTCCCACAATCAGACGAGTCACAGGAATCATGGCAACAACGAGCAGCAGGAACGGGAAGGAGCGCACGATGTTCACCAACGTGTTCAGCACCAGAGACAACTTCTTATTCTCATACAGCTGACCCTTCCGGCAAAAATAGAGCAGCGTTCCCAGCGGGAGACCCAGCAGCACCGCCGCTCCCACGGAAATGCCGACCATGACGAAGGTCTCCCCGATAGACTGCCACATTTGTTCCTGGTATTTGAAGGCATTCTCAAGCATAATCTTCCCTCGCTTTGCCAAGAATCTGCTCCCGGTAGGAACCGGAGCTGCTTGCCGCAGGAAGGAACTCTCCATCTGCCCGGGAAAAGGTATCTACAATTCGTCCATCCTCCATCACGGAGACATGGCTGCACAGTCTTTTGACGACATCCATCTCATGCGTGACGATAACGATCGTGACCCCAAGCTTCTCATTGATATGCTTCAGCACTCCAAGAATCTCCGTAGTCGTTGCCGGATCAAGCGATGATGTCGGCTCATCGCATAGCAGCAGCCCCGGATGATTCGCCAGCGCGCGGGCAATGGCTACCCGCTGCCGCTGCCCGCCACTGAGCTGGGCAGGATACTGCCCGGCTTTATCTGCCAGTCCAACAAAGCGCAAGCATTCCTCCACCCGCTCCGTTCGCTCACGCTTCGGGACACCAGCCAGTTCCAGAGGGATAGAGACATTCCGGCTGACCGACACATTCGCTACAAGATTGAACTGTTGAAAAATCATCCCGATCTTCTGTCGTTCTTGTCGCAGCAGCTTCTCGGGCAGCACAGTCATTTCTCGGCCATTTAGAATAACGCTGCCTTCATCCGGCCGTTCCAGCAGGTTGATCAACCGCAGCAAAGTGGACTTTCCCGCCCCGCTTGCCCCGATAATTCCGTGTATAGAACCCTTTTCAACCTCAAGCGTCACCGAATCTACCGCCTGATACACGCCATCCTTGACTTCAAAGCTCTTGCTTATACGGCTCAGTGACAGCATATGAATCCCCTCCTTCCCATGCCTTACGGCAGCAGCAAGTGATCAGGTAAATATTGTACTATAAATATTCAAAAACTGTTTTATTCAAAATCTCCTTAAATAATAAGGTATTTTATCGCCTGTGTCATTAATTTTCTCAAAATGATATATCCTCTTTTGGAAAAGCACCACGAATACAAAAAAATCCCCGCCGCGAGAAGGAATCGCGAAGAGGATTTTACTGATTATAACCCGAACTGCTTACTGATATACCACATACTTAAACAACGTCTGCACAACTACACAGCTGCATAACTTGTAGATCTATACATCATAGTCAGCTACATAGCTCTGCAATTCTGTATTGTAATAACCGATGCTCCATTCCATAGCTGTTCCCTGCTCGTTAAAGGAATAACGCGTTCTCTTTAGCACATGGCTATTGCTTGGCAGACGCAGATTCTGCTCCACTTCTGGCGGGGCGAGGGCAACAGAGAATTCATCCCGCAGCCTGTCGGGAGTAATCCCCTGCTCCTCAAGCCATTCATAGAGAGATCGTCCGCTAAAGCTGGATAGCTCTAAGTCCTCCACAGTCATGCTCAGATAATGCGTATAATAAATGTAGGGAGCATCGTTAAGGAAAAAAATACGCTCCAGCTTCAAACAACGCCCGCCGAACAGCCGATAGGGCTCAGTGCCCTCTGCACATGGATGCACTTCTGCACGCAACCACTCCTTGCGGATGGTATGCCCTGCCTCCACGAGAATTTCCGTGAAATGCTTCCACTTGGACAGCCGGGAGGTCTCCTTATTGCGGATGACCTTGGTGCCCCTCCCGCTGCCTTTTTCCAGAAAACCTTCCTGAACCAGCTCTTGAACGGCACCCCGAACGGTAATCTTACTGACTGCAAATTCCTTTTCCAGCTTCGGCTCGGAAGGAATGATGGACCCTAGCGGATATACGCCGTAAAGAATCCGTTCTTTTAAAATATGCTTGATTTGCAGGTACAACGGTCTGTCTTGCCTCGACAAACTCATGACAAATTCCACTACCTTTCCACATCGCCTACGGCTTCCGTCATCGCACGGAGAATATCTCCTTCCGAAGCCTTCGGCGTATCGCCGGAGATCGTATGGGCGAGCATACCCGCCACCGCCGCGAACCGGACGGTTTGCTCTGCGGGCCAGCCCTCTAATTCCCCATGGATAATTCCACTCGCGTAGGCATCTCCTGCACCGATTCTATCATATACAGAGAACCTTAGGGGATCAGCGAACACCAAACTTTGATCCTTGTATATGTAGCCGAGCAATGAATGTGAATTGTCGCCGTGGATTTCCCGGTGGGTTCCTGCAATGATCTTAATGCCATATTCGTCGGCTACAGCCGGAATGAGTTCTTCAAGCTGCGCCTTACGTCCCTCTTTGTCCGTGCTCATCCCTAGCGTCCACAAGGCGTCTTTTTCAGTCATCATAACGATGTCCGCCAGCTTCAGCATGTCCTCATAGTATGGCTTAGCCCGGGTATGACCTTCTGCTCCCCAGAGCGAAGCGCGGTAGTTGGAATCGAAAATCACCAAACCTCCCTGCGCTTTCACCGCCAAGGCCAGTGCTTTCATATGGCTTCGGACAGCATCGTTCATGGCCAGCGTAATGCCGCAGAAATGAATGGCAGCGATGGACTGGGCTATCCCACCGTAATCGTATGTGCCTTCAGGTGCTGTATTAAAGCTGCTCTCCAAACGATTGGTATAGGTTACCCGGCCGGGGCGTACTCCGAATCCATTTTCGAGAAAATACATCCCCATATAATCTCCTCCGCGCTGGAGGAATTTCGTAGAGATTCCCAGTCCACGCAATTCGGCGGCCGCAGCGTCTCCCACCGGGTTGTGGGGCAAGCGCGAGATCAGGCAGCCCGTATGCCCGAAGTTGGCCAGCGCTGACAGCATATTCACACCAGTCCCGGAAAAGGAGTAGCGAAGCATATTGCTCTGGGACAGCAGATCATGGCCCGGCACCTGCAGGCGCATCATGACCTCGCCGAAGGCGGCAATTTTTTTAGGCATAGGCGTTAGCCAGCTTTTTCATCATTTGCAGCAAAGTCCGCACGTCTTCTATATTCGTCTTGCCAGATGCCTTGTCGATAATCGAAGAATACACATGGGGGATAACCTGCTGCACTCCGGCTTCCAGAGCGATGCGCAAAATGGCTTCAAAATTCTCCATATCAATGCCGCCTGTTGGCTCCAGCGCAAAGTTCTCCTCGGCGCAGGCCTTGGCTACAGCACGATATTCCTCTTCAAGCTCCAGGCCTTGCATCGGGAAATACTTGATCGCATTTCCGCCCATATCCCGGATCAGTGCAATCGCTGCCTTAACCGGTACAATGGCATGTTCCTCTCCCGCTGCACTCAGCGGACCTGTCGAAATATTCACATAACCTGGACGGCCGGTAGGCGATACCAGACTGTTAATCCAGCTGTCTGTTCCCCCAAGATTGGCCCGGGTAGCTCCCACGGCAGGGAATACCTGATTGATATGACTTCCCCCGTAATGCTTAGCAATCTCGGCAACAACGGCTGCCTGGCGGTTATCTCCTGCGCCAAGTCCAATCGACACGGCATCATCAATCTCCTTCCCGTATTCGCGCATTGCGGTCACGGCTTCCTCTGCTGTCTTATAGCTTTTAGAAAGAACGCCTACCAGAACATATCCTTCTGCCGCTTCATAAATATCTTTGGCGTTCTCAATATCCTTAGCTAGTACATTTAATGCCACCCGGTTGTTATAAAAGCGCTTTGCAATGTTGGACATGTTATTTTCCTCCTGCCAATTTATAAATTTCTGATTGGATAACCTCGATGTCATCGCCCAGCAGCGGACGCGGATCAATGTCGAAATAGCCCTGTCTTGCACCATAGTCCCGTGTATATATCGCGATATCGCCCTCTCTCAGCTTCTGGACAGCTGTTACAGCACTAATTCCAGTCTGCGTCTGATCCAGGTGCACACGCCCCCGATAGATTGCGCGTCCCGCCTCGTCCTGCACAATCGTCACCTTCACACCAGGCACTTCGTTCAGCGTGAGCAGGGTTTGGAGTAGTGCTTTTTCCTGTTCGCTGCGGTCTTCTTTAACGATGTATTCGTCCAGCGCCTGTAGCAGTCCAAAGGCTGTCTCCTTGCCCACCTTCATACTCCGCCCTATGCCGTGCAGCTGCACCTTCAGCCATTCGATATAAGTACGCCGCCCGGCAACGATGCCGGAGGTCGGACCTTCAATCGCTTTAGAGCCGCTATAGATGGCTAGGTCAGAACATTTCACGTACTTGTGGATATCTTCCTCGGCTGCCGCATCGACAATCAGAGGAACACCCCGCCGCTGGGCAATTTCCCAAGCTTCTTCGACAGAGATCATATTTTTCTGAACCGCATGATGTGATTTCACATAGAGGATCGCTGCGGTGGTATCGCTGATAGCATCCTCAATATGCTCGCCTCGGCCTTCGTTGGCATAGCCAACCTCGACCAGTTTGCCTCCGCCCAGGTACACCATCGTTTCCACAGGCGCACCATACTGCACATTGTGGCCTTTGAGGATAATAATCTCATTCCGCAAAATCTTATCCTGATGCAGACGCTCGCTGATCCGGCGGTTGCCTTGCGTCACCAAGGCGGCTACCGACAGCGCGATTCCGCTGGAAGCTGAGTTCACGATGACCGCCGCTTCGGAGCCGAGAATACGTGCAATATAATCGCCCCCCTTATCGACCAGATCGGCAACTTCCACATAGCTCTGCCCGCCTTTTTTCATAGCCTCCATAACGGTATTGGTGGGTGCCGATACCCCCAGTATGCTCATTCGTCCGCTGGCATTAATAACACGCTTAAGCCCGTACTTCGCATTCAATGAATTCTCCATGTGCAACAGCTCCTTTAACCTGGATGAGTTGATCTGTATTTCTTTGCTCTCCTTCGGAATCCACCAGTACGGCTGGCCCCTTCTCTACGGTGAACAATGTGAGGTTGGCAGGTTCTCCGATCCTTATCCGGCCCAGCTCCGGCTTGCCCAGCCAATCCGCTGCCCGTGTAGTGACTGCCGCAAGTGTATCCTCTAGTGAATAACCCAGATACAAAAACTTAGATAACACGTTCGCCAAGCTGTAGACCGGACCGTTCAGCCGGTTGCCGCGATAAATATCGGTGCTGATGGTATCCGGCGGAATGCCGTAACGCTTAGCCGCTTCAGCGATTTTGAAGGAAAAGCTTGCTGTCCCATGACCTACATCCAGATGAACACCCCGCTCAATCGCCTCTTGCAGCACCTTCAGGGGTTGACCTTCTTCGTCGAACAGATTATTGCTCTTGCCATTCAGGTAATGCGTGATGATGTCTCCGCGCTCGAGCAGCGGCACCACCTCCTCGATCTCCGGGGGACCGGAGCCGATATGCACCATGATCCGTAACCCTGTCTCGTCAGACAATTCCCGGGCTCTGCGCAGTGGTTCAATGCCCTGCTCTCCCACTACGCTTTGGCTGATTCTTGCTTTTAATCCCACGATGAACGCGCGGTTCTTCAGCACGGCTTCCTGAACTCTAATCTTGTCGATCCATTCCAACTGGGACAATTCATCCACCCGCTGCAACCCAATTCGGGAAATGTTCAGAAAAGCAAACAGACGAGTCTTGGTGGTACTCGCGCTGCCAGCAAGCTCGGCGATCCGGTCGCTTCCGCAGCTCCCCGCATCGACAATCGTGGTGACGCCCTGTCGCACACCTATTGCATCAATCTCGTCACCATAGGGATGAAATTCGGGAAAGGCATGCACATGCATATCAATCCACCCGCTGGTCACATAAGCTCCAGCCCCGTCCCACACTTGCTGTCCACGACCTGCCCCAGGCTCCGTAATGTCTGCAATTCGGCCATTTTCTATGATGATATCCAGGGCCTGCCCATTGATGCTTTTTAAATTACGAAGCACGAGCCTTTCTTCCAACTCTCCCACCTCATTCATTATAACGTTATAATGTTTAATGACAGTATGAACCTGTAGATCAATGGTTTTCTTACTCCTATCATATTCAAGTTGCAGGTACCTGGCAAGTATTTTACATAAAACCACCTATATAAGCCGAACAAAAGAAATTAACAAAAAGCAAAGATGAGCGAATGGGGAAGTTTGGAACTGTGTAAGTGGAAAGAACGTATGAAAGCAGCCTTCAGCCTTCCATAGGAAAGCTGGCACCGGAACATAGATCGTCTTCAGCAAGACCTCTAACCATGGCTGTTCAAACCCAGCGATATCATTAGAAGCAGTATATTCCCCTTCACCTGCCATCGTCTAAACAGTGAAAAAGAGGAGCCATCTCCCCAACTAACAGCATTTTTGTACCTTATTTTTCTTCAAAATAGGAAAATGAGGGAAATAAGAGCATTATTGTATCTTATTTTTCGAAAAAACACACTGGACGGGGTATTCTGGAAGATTTAAGGTACAATATTGCACTTAATCTCTACTATCCCCTAGCTCCAAAGGATTTAAGGTACGAAAATGCCGTTAATTACACTTCGATCCTTCTTATAAGCTCTCTTTCTTAGCTATGTTTGTTTTTTTAATGCGCTCTATCTATTCCACCATTCCCTATGAAAAAAAGAGTAATTCTAGAGACTGCAATTGAACAGCAGTCTTTAGAATTACTCCTCGAAGCCAGATAGTCTCCAAGTCCTCAACGATTTATGCCTTAGCAGACGCCTCAAATTCCCCGCGCAGCTTCAGGAACACCTGATAGCTCCGCTCGGCACATTCCGAGATCGCAATCGGATGGAAGCCGGGCAGATCCGCGTACAGCGTATCGTTCAGCGGTCCGGTCCAGCGCTGCGGCAACTGACTCGCCCCTAGCTTCGCGCCCATAATGGAGCCGACCGTCGCACCATTGCAGTCGGTGTCCATACCGCCGTAGACGGAGGTCACGACGGCCTTCTCGAAGTCGTCCCCGCCATAGACCAGTGACGCCGCCACCAGAGCCGCATTGTTGTTCGTATGCACCGCATCATAATGGCTGAAGGTATCCCAAATGGTGCTGACCAACTCCCGTTCGCTCTTGGCAGAACGGGCAATTTCCACACCGCGCCGCACATCGCTGGCAAGGCGGCTGGTGTGCGGAATCTCGCTCAAGCCGATCTCAATGATCCGCTCGCTATCGCTTTCAGCGAACGCGGCGGATATCATCGCCGCGTTGAACATCTCGCCGTAGATGCCGTTCTTCTCATGGGAGAAGGAGGCATCCCGCCAGCCCAGCTCCGCCGCGAGCTCCGGGTGGCCCGCTGCGCCGTAGGCCAGCCCATCGGCGCGAATGGCGGCGCCGATCCATTCGCGGTACGGATTCAGATGCATCCGTACCCGCTCCTGCCGCCGGCTCCAATCCGCCGGCTTCCCGCCATGCAGGTGACTCGTCTCCTGCATGAAGTTCATATAGGCCTGCGTCTCCGCCGTGCAGACCTGGCTGTACGTCAAGTGGCGATGCCACAGCTTGCCGACATCCCATGAATCCCAAGCCAGCCCCTTTTGCTCCAGCAGCAGGAGGCCAAGCACCGTATAGCGGATGTCATCATCGCTTTCCATATGCCGGATGGTCTCTGCTGTGCTCGCAAAAGTCCATTCGCTTAAGCCAAGCCCATACTCTGCGGCAGCCCGCGAGTGCCCCGGAGTATAGCCCTTAATCGGCCAGGCATCGGCCCCGCGGAACCACAGCTCGACATTCTCCCAGCCGGGACGACCGTCCTTGCCATAGAGATAATCCCAGTATTCCAGCGGCTTGCCAAGTGCGCAGCCGACGCTGCGCCCGAGCCAGGCACCGTAGAATTTATCGCGCCATTCCGACTCGCTCCACCCGGTGTCCAGCTTACGCGGACCCTCTGGACGAAGCGCGCGAATGTCCTCCAGCCGGGAAGGCTCCTGATAAGGGAAATCCTCAGCTACTTCCAGTTGCATCAGTTCCTCGTAGACCTTCATCAGCTTCGCTTCATCGTCTCCGGCTGCTTCCAGCTTACCGGCAAAACCATCCGTGCGGCAGCCTTCTTCCCCGCGCTGGATCATCTCCAGCCGCACGGTCTCGCGCAGTGTCTCCCAACCTGCCATAAGCTAGTTCCCTTCCGCAGAACGCAGAAGCTCTTGATCCAGGCGCTCCAGCGAGTCGAACAGCAGCTTCATGAATGCCTCGCGGTCCACACCCAGCAGTACCTCCGTGTTGGCTGGACGGTCAGGCTTCTTGCGTCTGTCCGCAACAGTCATCCCCCGGGTCAATTTACCCTCTGTCTCCACGGTTACATAGAGCTTCTCAGAGGTGAACAGCTCCGGATGCAGCAGCCAGGCGATGGCACAAGGATCATGCAGGGCGCTGCCCACAAAGCCCATTTTTTTACCGAAGATGGAATAGAAGTCGAGCAGTTCACCTACCATAACCGAGACCGGCCCCCGCTGTTTCAGTGCCTCGATCTCTTCTTCAATGATAGCCGCCTTATCCGTCACGTCCAGGCCACTCATCGTAATCGGAATACCGGATTCGAACACGATGCGTGCCGCTTCCGGGTCTACATAAATATTGAACTCCGCAGTTGCGGTAACATTGCCGTAGGCCAAGCCCCCGCCCATGAGGGAGATCTTCTCGATCTTCTCCTTCACTTCAGGGTAAGCCGTAAGCAGCAGGGCGATATTCGTTAAGGGTGCGGTAGGCACCAGTGTAATTTTCTCTTCGGAAGAACGGATGATATTCAGCATGAATTCCACCGCACCTTGTTCTACCGGACGGAATTTGCTAGGCGGCAGCAACGGACCATCCATGCCTGACTCACCATGCGCTGCTTCTCCGGTTACAAGCTTTCCAAGCAGCGGTGCAGCAGCACCTTTGGCCACCGGGATATCGGCGTTGATAAAGCTGAGCAGCTTCAGCGTGTTATCCGTGATTTTATCCAGAATCTGATTGCCGCCCACCGTCGTAATTCCCCGGATATCCAGTTGATCCCGGTGTGCATAGGCTAGCAGAATCGCAATCGCATCATCATGACCCGGATCACAATCGATAATAATAGGTGTAGCCATAGTTGTCTCGCTCCTCATTTTGTAGATCTGTATGTCCGTCTGTTTAGGTTCTCTCCACTATTTCTACTTAACGACCGGACTTTTCACTTTGCGGTTCTTCTTCCGCGTCTCGGAGACCGCATAGATGACCAGTCCGATGACTGTCGCTACATAAGGCAGTGTAGCAATCAGCTCGGCTGGAATTTTAAGAACTTGCAAGGCATTCGAAAGTGCATCCGCTGCCCCGAACAACAATGACGTCAGCGCCGTGCCTACCGTTGTGCTTCGCCCCATCGACTCTGCCGCAATGGCAATCCAGCCGCGTCCGGCCACCATGTCCCGTGTGAAGAGCGAAAGATAGCCCATCGACATGTAGGCCCCGCCCAGTCCGGCAAAAAATCCGCTGAGCAGCAGCGCCATATACTGGATTTTCACGACACTGACACCGACCGACTGCGCCGCATGCGGATTCTCTCCGACCGAACGGATACGCAGCCCCAGCGGCGTACGGTTGAGCAGATAGTAGACGACGAAGACCGCTACGATGGATAAGTAGGTCAGAATGTGATGTCCCGACAGGATCGGGCCCAGCACAGGAATATTTTTTAGAACAGGGATATCGATACTTGGCAGCACCTTGCTTGGCAGCGAAGTAGATGAACCCTTGTCTCCGCTAAGCAGATACAGTAGAAACACCGTACCGCCCGAGGCGAACATGTTGATCGCTACCCCACCGAGAATAATATGGGTTTTGAATTGGAGGGTGAAAAAAGCCAGAATTCCCGCAATCAGCGTTCCTGCCAGCACCGCACCCAGCAGTCCTACCCAAGCGCTCCCGCTATAGGAGCTGACAATAACACCGGCCAGGGCCGAGACAAGCATGATGCCCTCCATCCCGATGTTAATGATGCCCGCACGATTGGAGATCAGCGCCCCCAGCGCCGCGAACAGAATCGGGGTGGTCACCCGGAGGACCGAGAACGCAAAGTCTGTTGTCAAAATAACATTAAGCAGGCTGTTCATGCTTCCTTGGCCTCCTTCAGCAGCATCCGGTTCTTCCAGAACTTTAGGAACTGCTCCGCTGAGATCAATAGGATAATGACCGCTTGGATGATCGAGATCATCTCTGACGGTACATCTGACAAGCGGGACATCAGATCCGCACCGATCCGGATATAAGCCAGGAAGAGCGCCGATGCGATAACAGACAGCGGGTTGTTCTTAGCCAGCATCGCTACCAGCGCCCCATCCAGTCCGTAACCCGGCAAAGACGTCCATTGGAAGCGGCTATACATCCCGAGCACCTCTACCGATCCGCCCATCCCTGCGATAAATCCGGCGATCAGGTGGACCATAATAATAACTTTGGCTGTCTTCATGCCGGAGTAGCGGGCAAACTCCCGGTTGATTCCCGTCATGCGCAGCTCATAGCCCCATTTGGTTTTATAAAGAAACAGATGTGCCAGCACAATCAGCACGACCACGATAATGAGTCCGGTATGAATGCGTGTGCCCTGAAAAATTTTACTCAGCTGCGCCGTTTTCTCGAATTTGTAAGAAACGTTGGCGAAGGCCTTGGCATCCCGCAAATGATAGTTCAACAGATACAATCCGATGCCGAATAAAATATTGTTGAACATCAAGGAGGTCACCAGCTCATTGGCATTCCATTTGGCCTTAAGTATCCCCGGAATCGCCGACAGCAGCGCTCCGACAATTGATCCGGCGGCAATCGCCACCAGCGGATGCAGCCAGCTGTTCAGGGTCAAGTGGATCGCCAGCACAGAAGTTACGACGCCCGAGAAATAGAAAATACCTTCCGCACCCAGGTTGAACATGTTCGCACGGAACAGAAGCGATACCGCTAGCCCCGTAAACATGAGCGGGATGGCCATCTCAACGACATTGCCGATATGTCCTTTAGTTGAAAGCGGCTCCAGCAGAAAAATCCCGATGGTCTTGACCGGATGGTCGCTGACGAGCGTAATGATTAGAAAGGCAATCGCCAGTGAGATCACAATGACTGCGGTTGTCCGGATGACCTCGAAATATTTGGATTTAAACATGTTCTGTGGCCTCCCCGGTCTGCCGCTCATTTTGCCGCTTGATTCCCAGCATATATAATCCAAGCTCCTCTTCACTTACTGCAGAAGGCTTCTCGAAAGAAGCGACAATCTGCCCCTCATACATGACCAGTAATACATCACTGATCTCCAGGATTTCGTTCAAGTCTGCCGACACGAGCAGGACAGCACTGCCAGCTTGCCGCAGCTCCAAGAGCTTCTTATGAATGAATTGAGCGGCGCCAATGTCAACACCCCGAGTAGGCTGCTCAGCAATCAATAAGTCAGGACCTGTTGAACATTCTCTGGCCACAACCACCTTCTGCATATTGCCTCCCGATAACATTCCGATCTGCTGAGCAGGACCAGAACAGCGCACCTTGAATTCCTCAACGAGCGAAGCTGCCAGTGCGGCAATCTTTGATCCATTCAGAAACAGGCCCCGGTTCATCTCTTTGGAGCGGTAGCGGGTAGAGATCAAGTTATCGGAAATGCTAGCCTCTCCTGCGGCCCCCTGGCGCATCCGGTCTTCAGGGATATAAGCGACGCCCTGCTGACGGATATCCAACAGGCTCGAATTAAGGATATCCTTTCCTTTTACCTTCACTGCCCCACTGCTGGACACCCCGGTAAGTCCGCCGGTCAAAGCTTCAATCAGTTGTGTCTGCCCATTGCCCTCGACTCCGGCAATCCCGACAATCTGACCGCCATGTACCGCGAAGCTGATATCTGTGAGCAAGGCCTTACCTTGCTGATCGTTGACGTTCAATTGCTCAACTGTCAGTACCGGACCACCATCCGGAGCTGTTTCTTTATCGTATTTCAGCACCACATCCCGGCCAACCATCAGCCGTGAGATCTCCTGCTCGGTAACATCAGCCGTCTGAAATACCCCTTCACTCCGTCCGCTGCGCATAATCGTAATCCGGTCACAAATGGCTTTGACCTCTTTCAACTTATGCGAGATAAAAACAATCGTATGGCCCTGCTCCTTAAGCTGCGTCAGCTCGCGGAACAGCTCCTCTGTCTCCTGTGGCGTCAGCACCGCCGTAGGCTCGTCCAAGATCAAGATCTTGGCGCCGCGCAGCAAGGCTTTCAGAATTTCGACCTTCTGCTTCATGCCGACGGTCAGATCTTCCACCTTCGCCTTGGGATTCACGGCAAGGTTGTATTTGCGCGCCGTCTCCTCGGTCATCCGTACAGCTTCGGCATAGTTGATGCCAACACCCCGGCGCGGCTCCATCCCCAGCACCATGTTCTCGGCCACGGTGAATGAAGGCACCAGCATAAAATGCTGGTGCACCATGCCGATCCCGCGATCAATAGCATCCTGAGGAGATTGCAGCCGCACCTTCTCGCCTTTGATAAAAATCTCGCCCTCGCTCGGCTCTTCCATACCGAAAATGATTTTCATGAGTGTTGACTTGCCCGCCCCATTTTCACCGGCAATCGCATGAATCTCGCCTGCACGAAGCGAAAAATGAACATCTTTGTTCGCAACAACGCCGTTTGGATATACTTTGGTAATTCCCCGCATCTCCAGCAGAGCGGTTTGCATAGGTCTCAACGCCTTTCAACTTGGAAGTCATGACAATCAGTGTCGAAACTTATATTTTGGAATATTGATCTTTTATGGAATTAAGGTTTAACCGCATTACGGATCGCTTCTACTTCCGAAGTTTCCATCCCCATTGCGTTATCTACCTTGATTTCTTTGTTAATGAGTTTTTGCTTCACTTCATCCGCTTTGGCTTGGAGGTCCGCTGGCAGAACATTTTTGTAAATATCGTTCTCTGCAATACCTATACCGTCATCCACAAAGCTCAGTACATCTCGTTTGCCCATTTCAAGGGTACCGTTCTGGAGCTTTTTCACAGCCCCTAGAATCGCCATATCAATTTTTTTGATTGCCGAAGTAATGATAAGATTGGCCTTTTCAGCGTCAGTATCTTTAATCAGCGCCGCTTGGTCGGAATCGACACCAATTGCATATTTCTTCTTCTCTTTAGCTGCATCGAAGATGCCGAGGCCTGTACCACCAGCTACATTAAAAATCACGTCTACACCGGAGTTGTATTGAATCAGCGAAAGTTCCTTGCCCTTGGCCGGGTTGACGAAGTCACCTGCATAGGACACCGCTACTTTTACACTTGGGTCCACATACTGTGCACCTTGAATGTATCCTACCAGGAAAGCATTGATCCCAGGGATGTCCATACCACCTACAAAACCAATTACATTATCTTTGTTGGCATTCGGCATACCAGACTGTGTTGCCAAAGCTGCAACTGCGCCTGCAAGGAAAGACACCTCGTTAGTCGCGTAAGACATGTTGTACATATTAGCCGGAGCCTCATCGATGTCCGTATCATAGTTAATGAATTTTTTATCCGGATTGGCCTCTGCTGTAGCGTTGAACATTTCTGTAATCTCAGAGCCACCGGAGATGATTACGTCCCAATCCCCAGCCGCGATGTCATTGAACGTAGGCTCCCATTTGGTTTTATCTGCACCCATCTCAACGACCTTGGTTTCTGCTCCCAGCTCTTCCTTCACTTTCTGGAGACCGTTATTCGCCGCATCAAAAAAAGATTTATCTCCCAGCGTGCCTGGAATAATCAATACGACCTTCAGTTTACCAGCCGAAGCCGTTTCTCCGCCTTCTGCCGTCTGGTTTCCATTCGTTGTGGACGTCCCATTATTGGATGCACCGCTACCACATGCCGTTACCAGTACCATTACTGTCAGTAGCATTAATGCCAGAATCTTCTTTTTCATTTCCCTAGTCACACCCCTGTTTGTAGTTGGTCGTTCTGTCAGGACCCGTCTTTTCCGATAGTCAAAGATTTGCACAATTTACGTCAGTCTGTTTCTAGTTTGAAAATGTAAACCAAATAATGATAATCATGAATTTTTCCTTTTTTCATTACAAAATGGATGTTTTCATGATATTCTCCTGCATAAACCGAATCAATTTCCGAACGAGATGGCCAGTCAGGTTGCGAATATTCGGTTTAACTGATACGATCATAACAAATATCATTACAAATAATTATATAGTTTCGGTCATATTTTTGTACGATTCGGCTAAAAGACTCAACAAGGAGGATCAACATGGTACGTGTTCTATATATTGTAAGCGCAGAGCATGAATCTGGAACTTATATCCCCCCGCATCAGCATGAATGCTACGAATTGGTTTACTATATAAAGGGATTGGGAACCTGTAACGTTGGGACACGAAGCTATCATTTTCGTAACTCATCCTTCTCACTGATCCCGCCAAATACCAAGCATGACGAGAACCATCAGCCTGAGGCCGATATTTTATTCGTAGGTTTTCATTGCGATAACCCGCAGATGAATGCGCTGGCCGGGGTTTATGAAGATGATAAAGAACAGACTGTACTGCAGAACTTGCTGCGGATGAAAGAGGAGTTTTGCCGGAAGCGAGAAGGTTTTGCGGAGCTGCTGAATCTTCAGATGAGCGAAATCACTGTTCACTTACTCCGCTTGCTGGGAGCTACAGGATCACCCTCGCTTTCGGAGGACCGTGTGCAATATGTTATGAATTATATGGACGAGCATTATCGGCAAAAATTGCCGATAGGCTCCCTGGCAGAGATGTCCGGCTATAGCTATGACCGGTTCCGCCATTTATTCAAAGAACGCTACGGCTGTTCGCCGCTGCGTTATCTTCTTCTAAAGCGTCTGGACTATGCCAAATCATTGCTCAAGCACACACAAATGCACATCTCTGAAGTCTCTGCTGCTTCAGGCTTTGTGAATGACGCCCAGTTCTGCAACATGTTCAAACGGGAGATCGGTCTGACCCCACGCACTTTCCGTATCAATAATAGAGCTAATTAGTGCTTTTTTATTTTTTATTCATCTTATATAGCACGCAAAGAAGCCGTGAGACTTCCCTCACGGCTTCTTCTCTATCTTTTATAACAACATTTCATTCTATCTGGTCGCTTTTCTTTCTTAGCGTAGTAAGCTTATACGTTTGTGCCCAGTAGCTTCCGCTGTCCTTGGAATTCGTCATATACATTCAGCCGAATGCCTCCTCCATCCAGCGTCTTATATCCATTACTAGTTAACGTCATCGCATATCGTTTGAAGCTCCCTACCTGAAGAACTGTACCAAAATTCAGCGTCTGAGACATGGACTGCCCCAGTGGATCAACGAGTTCCAGCACAAGCCTATGTTCATATGGCCCGGCTTCATAGAGATTGCTAACCTCAAGATTATAATTCAACACCACATTCAGCGTATCACTGCCTACAGTGACTGTGGCACATGAAAAAAGGTTCATTAGATTTAACATCTAATGAACCTTTTCTTCTTTTAATACCGGTGAGAGGACTCGAACCTCCACGGTTTCCCACTCGATTTTGAGTCGAGCGCGTCTGCCATTCCGCCACACCGGCATATTCAATTACGAAACTCCAAAAAATAATGGAGGCGCCACCCAGATTTGAACTGGGGATAAAGCTTTTGCAGAGCTTTGCCTTACCACTTGGCTATGGCGCCGTAAAATAATGGAGCGGACGACGGGAATCGAACCCGCGACCCTCGCCTTGGCAAGGCGATGCTCTACCGCTGAGCCACGTCCGCATAAATGGCTGGGGATATAGGATTTGAACCTATGCATGACGGAGTCAAAGTCCGTTGCCTTACCGCTTGGCTAATCCCCAACAATTATTTCTAATAATGGGGCGACTGATGGGTCTCGAACCCACGAATGCCGGAACCACAATCCGGTGCGTTAACCCCTTCGCCACAGTCGCCATATGAAACTAAATTAATTAAGCCTATTATTTTCAGTGAAGTGAATGGGGCGACTGATGGGTCTCGAACCCACGAATGCCGGAACCACAATCCGGTGCGTTAACCCCTTCGCCACAGTCGCCACATGAATCTGACTTAATTAAGCCTATTATTTCTTAGTAAAGTAAATGGGGCGACCGATGGGTCTCGAACCCACGAATGCCGGAACCACAATCCGGTGCGTTAACCCCTTCGCCACGATCGCCATATAAAACTTTAATAAAAAATTGGCAGGGGCAGCAGGAATTGAACCCACACCAACGGTTTTGGAGACCGTTGTTCTACCTTTAAACTATGCCCCTAAAAATGGTGGGGGATGATGGATTCGAACCACCGAACACGTACGTGAGCAGATTTACAGTCTGATGCGTTTGGCCACTTCGCTAATCCCCCAAAGATGGTGCCGGCGAGAGGACTTGAACCCCCAACCTACTGATTACAAGTCAGTTGCTCTACCAATTGAGCTACACCGGCATATTAAGTTGTATACTTCATGGTGGCTCGGGACGGAATCGAACCGCCGACACGAGGATTTTCAGTCCTCTGCTCTACCGACTGAGCTACCGAGCCATAAAGTCTAAATGGCGGAACCGACGGGATTCGAACCCGCGATCTCCTGCGTGACAGGCAGGCATGTTAGGCCAACTACACCACGGTTCCAAATTGGTTGCGGGGGCAGGATTTGAACCTGCGGCCTTCGGGTTATGAGCCCGACGAGCTACCGGGCTGCTCCACCCCGCGTCATTAAAAGCATATCTTATTGTCTCCCGAAGGAGGTTACATGGTGGAGGCTGAGGGGATCGAACCCCCGACCCTCTGCTTGTAAGGCAGATGCTCTCCCAGCTGAGCTAAGCCTCCATAACGTACAATTGTTATCATACCAAATTTCACTATGTAAAATCAAGTATAAAATTGGTGACCCGTAGGGGATTCGAACCCCTGTTACCTCCGTGAAAGGGAGGTGTCTTAACCCCTTGACCAACGGGCCTTGCTGTAAAATAGTGGCGGAGAGAGAGGGATTCGAACCCTCGAGACGCTTGTGGCGCCTACACGATTTCCAATCGTGCTCCTTCGGCCAAACTCGGACACCTCTCCATATGGCTCCCCGAACAGGACTCGAACCTGTGACAACTCGATTAACAGTCGAGTGCTCTACCAACTGAGCTATCAGGGAATATTCATACCAGGCTTAATCGCCTGAAAACTGAATCCGAATTGAATTTGCGTTTGCCCTTTTTACGGGGCCCCCGGAAAGTACTCGGAATTGGCTTCGCAGCCTCTTCTTCACTTTTTGGGGTAGTTTGTAGGATAAGCCCTCGACCGATTAGTATTGGTCAGCTCCATGCATTACTGCACTTCCACCTCCAACCTATCTACCTCGTCGTCTTCAAGGG
>NZ_JABWCS010000181.1 GCF_013359945.1 Paenibacillus agri
AAATTGGTATTTAGAAAGAGCGATTGCTCATTTTGAAACATCTGACGAGAATTAAATTCTCATTTTTGAACTCACTTTCGTGAATTCGATACTCACTCGTTGTTCAGTTTTCAAAGATCAATGTTTTGCTTGTCCGTCGCTCAATGTCTCAGCAGCGACCTTTATAATATATCATGGCGACCGTTTTTCTGTCAAGCGTTTTTTTAATTTCTTTTTTTCGCTTCCTCTCCATCAAGTCATTCGAAAATGTCTTGCTTCAAGGGCCGAGAATTAATGTACCATATTATCCGGCACTGCGTCAACCCTTAAAACAAAGTTATTTTTAAACCCAATAGCATCAGTACTCCGGGCAGCCCTAAAACCGTTACTGCGCCTACAGTTGCCGGGTTAAGGGGAATATGCGCATCTGTTATAACGCCTGAGAAGTTCACTAAGTAAATACCCAGCGCTGCCAGGATTAAATGAGTGCCGAATAAACTTAACCAGCTGAAACCCAGTTTTTTGCGAAATGCAATCAGAAACAATAGAAGAACGGATATGCTCAATACTCCAATAGCCACTAATCTCAACAATGTCTCTCCTCCTTTATCAACTCTGTTCCATTTCTTTATAGTTGTTTCCAGTTAAGCCCCAGACTCTTGGCATGCTTTAGATGAATCTGATATTTGCGTTCCGCCGCTTCTAAGATATAAATAGCGTAATCTATCTGATCCTGGCCCAGCGCTTCATCGAACATCAGGTAGGCTCGTTCCCATTCCATTTGCGCCTTGCGAACTTCTATAAACGTGTTCCAACCTTCATCATACTCCCGTTCCTTCTCAGCGTTCCCCCGCCATGCACCCCACCAGCCCATGCTCAGCTCCCCTTCCGAATAAGTGTGAACAACAAGAACGCTACCGCTCATTCGTTCATTCTCATTCATATAGGGAACGGGACAAACTTAGAACTAAAAAACTACCACAAATCTATAACCTCTTATAACAGGACACCCCTGATTAGCTCTGAACGCAAAAAAAGAAGCCCCACAGCTTCCTTGGGACTTCTCCACATACTCTAAAGCACCTTACGATCTAAAACAGCTCACGACGGCCTTCCAAGGCCTTAGACAGTGTGACCTCGTCTGCATACTCCAGATCGCCACCTACAGGCAAGCCGTGGGCTATTCTAGTGATTTTAATATCAAAAGGGCGCGTTAGCCGCGAAATATACATAGCTGTCGCCTCCCCTTCAATATTGGGATTTGTCGCCATAATCAATTCCTTCACCCGCTCGTCGCCGAGTCTTACCAAAAGCTCCTTCAGACGGATATCATCCGGTCCAATACCTTCCATTGGCGAGATCGCTCCCTGGAGGACGTGGTAATAACCATTGAATTCCTTAGTACGCTCAATGGCAACTAAGTCCTTGGCGTCCTGAATCACGCAGATTACGGACGCATCACGCGTCTTGTCCTGACAGATCCGGCACGGGTCAGTATCGGTAATGTTACAGCACACCGAGCAATAGTGAAGATTGCGTTTGACGCTTACCAGCGCTTTAGCAAAATCAATGACTTCATCCTCTTTCATATTCAGCACATGAAACGCAAGACGAGCGGCCGTCTTCGGACCAACCCCCGGCAAGCGCGTAAAAGCATCGATCAGCTTAGCTAGCGGTTCGGGATAATGCAAAGTAATGTTTCTCCTTTAGGCTAAATGGAGTAATGGTCTAGAACAAACCAGGAATCTTCATTCCGCCAGTAAATTTACCCATATCGTTGTTTGCCAGATCTTCAGCTTGTGTCAACGCATCATTCACAGCAGTGATCACAAGATCCTGCAACATTTCCACATCATCCGGATCCACTGCTTCCGGTTTAATCTGAATGGACAGTAGTTTCTTGTGTCCGTTCACTTGTACGGTAACTACGCCACCACCAGATGATCCTTCAACAGTTTTGCTGCCAAGCTCTTCTTGAGCTTTGAGCATTTGCTCCTGCATTTTTTTAACTTGTTTCATCATTTGGTTCATATTGTTCATAATCGATCTCTCCTTTGGAATGCGCCATTTGGCGCTAATCTGCTGAAAGCATTACTCTTTTATGACAACAAGGTCTTCTCCAAAAAGCTGGATCGCCTCATCAATCCAAGGTTCTTGTTTTGCTGCTCCTGCCTCGTGTTCATGCTCCAGGCGCAATTCTTCCTTACCAGGCTGTTCGGCAGACTTCATAGAAGCCTCATTCCAATCGCGAAGCATGATGGTTACAAGACGGTACGGCTTGCCCAGACGGGCAGCCAGAACACCCTCAATCACCTGCCGGTTAGCAGGCTTCTCTGTAGTATCCCGGTGTATGGTGTTCTTGAAAGCAACCAGCACTGCGTCTTCCATAACCGATACAGGCTCGCCATCTACAAACCAGGCATGGACGGTGATTTTCTCTTCCTTCACACCTTGCAGTACTAGGCTCCACTGTTTATAAATAGACGCAAAGTCAGCACTGTCCTTACCGGCTATGAATTTATCCACCTGTGGCGGCATCTTGGAAGCCGTGCTGATCCGCGGAGCAGCACTAGGCACAGAGGCAGGTCTAGCCTGTGCACCCTCGCGCCCTCCGGAAATACCACCTGACTGCAAGGCCTGTTCCAACTTCTTCTCCAGTGCGGCGATCTGTTTCTTAAGCACGCCCAGCTCATCAGGGTCAGAAGCGGCAGCTCCTCCTGCAGCAGCTCCTTGGAAGGCGCCAGAAGAAATGACCGCATCAGCCGGAACCGAGGCACTTTCCTGCAAGCTACAAAGCTTCATTAGCGCTACTTCGAACAGTGTCTGTGGATGGGTAGCATATTTCATCTCACCCAGATAACGGTTAAGCGTCTCCACAATTCCGAACAGCTGCTCACGGCTGAAGGCGGTTGCCATATCCTTAAAATCCGCCGGGTTCAGGACACGGTCGGTTAAGTGATCGGCGTTCGGAACCATTTTAATCATAAGCAGGTCCCGGAAGTAATACAATAAATTTTCAAGGCATTTATCGGCACTTTTGCCCTCATGCATAAGCTGCTCAACAAGCTCCAGAAGAAGTCCCATATCGCCTTCCAGAATCGCTCTGGCCAGACGGGCGAACTGTTCCGAAGGTATTCCTCCAGTCATACCGAGCACTTGCTGGTAGGTAACCTGGCCCTCTGTGAAGGAAGATATCTGATCGAGAATACTAAGCGCATCACGCATCCCCCCATCAGAGAGACGTGCGATGTACTGCAGAGCGTCATCATCTGCGGAGATGCCTTCCTTCTCACAGATTTGCTTCAGATGACCCGTCTGCTCCTCTAATGATACCCGGCGGAAATCAAACCGCTGACAACGGGAAATAATCGTTGCCGGCAGCTTATGAGGCTCTGTCGTCGCCAGTATGAACATTACATGGGGCGGCGGCTCTTCCAGCGTCTTCAGCAGCGCATTGAACGCTTCTGTTGTCAGCATATGCACTTCATCAATAATATACACTTTACGACGCACTTCGGTAGGCGCGTACTTCACCTTATCCCGCAGGTCACGAATCTCTTCTACACCCCGGTTGGACGCCGCATCAATCTCCTGCACATCCATGACATTGCCAGCAGTAATCCGCAGGCAGGATGGACACTCGTTGCAAGGCTCCGGCCCCTGGCCGCGCTCACAGTTGACTGCCTTGGCGAGCACCTTGGCAGCACTGGTCTTACCAGTCCCCCGCGGACCGCTGAACAGATAGGCATGTGAGACCCTGTCTTCCCGTATAGCATTCTGCAGCGTTTGGATAATGTGCTGTTGTCCTACCATGTCCTGAAACGACTGCGGCCGCCAAGCACGGTACAGCGCGATATGTTCCACTATGCATTACCCTCTCTCAAGTGCCACTTTCCTGGCATTTGTCGCTAACTCATTATACTATATTCTCCAGACTTTGACCAAAAACAAAAAGCATCCTCGCTTATCGCAAAGATGCTGTCATTTATTCATATAAACCGTGCACCTGTTATTGATGGCTGCGATCCAAGCGGCAACCCTACTGACTGCTCGGGCTAGGCCACCCTCCGGCACAAGAGCAAACTTGCTTATGGCTGCTTCCTTCCGGACCTGACCAGGTTCACAAGCACTCATTGCGGAGGACCCAACCGTCAACACAGCCCATAGGGACCAAGGCCTCACATCGACAGCACCTCTAACAGGAATTCAACCTCGCTACAGCGGATTGCGAGTTACAGGGCACCGCTACCTCCCCGTCTAGCACGGCGAAGTTAAGTATATCCTACGCTCGGACAAAAATCAACCTCGGAGAATTAACAGCTCCCCATCACATGCTTTACAGGAATAATAACGCTCAATAATTGGGAGCAATGAAAAAACCCCCGGCATTAAGCCGGGGGCTAGATCTAATAATTATGCCGCAAACGGGCTAATTGAATTAGATACCGTATTTCTTCTTAAATCTATCAACGCGACCGCCGGCATCCAGGAACTTCTGCTTGCCAGTGAAGAACGGGTGGCAGTTGGAGCAAATTTCGACGCGCAGCTCTTGTTTAACAGAACCGGATTCGAAAGTGTTGCCACATGCGCAGGTTACCTTAGTAATGTTGTACTTTGGTTGAATTGCTTCTTGCATTTGAATTTCACCTCTCTTGCCCTAAGCCTCATGCGGACTCAGAGTTAATAGACACATGAGCATAGTTTAGCACGAAACATGCAAATGGGCAATATGTTTCAAATTTACATTTCCAATGCTAAACGTGTATCCGACCAGACTTGGCACGGGTCAAATTAGCAGGCGGCACATGGGTAAATGAGCCGATAACCACACCGGGAAGTTCTTCCCGGAAAATGTCCAACATCGTCTTCATACCGAGGATCTCCCCTTGAGCTGGAGGGATCAATTCCAGATAACTCTCCGGGTCAATATTCAGATTCCGCATCTGGATCAACTTGAGATCGGTGCGTCGCACGAATTCCACCATGGCTTCGATCTCTTCTTCACGATCGGTCACACCAGGGAAGATCAGATAGTTGATCGACGTGTACACGCCCTGGGATGCCGCATATTTCAGAGATTTCTCAACATTAGCTAAAGTATAACCCCGCGGCTTGTAGTAGGCATTGTAGTGATCATCCAACGCACTGATGGTGCTGACACGCATCAAATCAAGCCCAGCATCAACGATTCCGCGGATATGGTCGCTTAAGCCCGCATTCGTATTGATATTAATGTAACCCATGTCGGTAGTAGCACGCACTTCTCGCATAGCTTCGATAATAATCTTAGCTTGTGTCGACGGTTCCCCTTCACAACCTTGTCCAAAGCTAACAATGGACTCTGGTGTCTTCAGGTGCTCCAACATCACTTCTACCAGCTCATCTACACGCGGGCGGAAGTTCATCCGCGTCTGCGGAGAGACAAAGCCACTGTCATCCGGTTGCTCGGAAATACAGCCGAAGCAGCCTGCATTGCAAGAATAGGAGACAGGTACAGCGCCCTCCCAACGACCCAGGAAGGTGTTGGAGGAGGTTAAGCATTCATAACCAAGTGCACAATTGGACAAATGTCCAAAGAGACGGTTCTCTGGATACTTAGCCGTCAGATCGCCTACACCTTTCTTGACAAGATCCCGGTCACAATTTAGCGGGTTCCACTGTTCAGGATCATCTGTAAGCTCTGCGCCTACATAGAAGCGCCCGTCCTTCCACACCACTGCCGAATAACCGAACAGGGGCAGCTTGTAAGACTTATCTGTCTTGACATAGCCGGGAAGGCATAACCGTGTATAACCTTGCGGCATCAATGCCCCAACCGCTTGAGAACCTTCGGGCAGCGGCAGCATTTCACCGGTTGCCGGATTCATGCCCACTGCCCGTGTGTTAGGCAGACCAACCAGCGTAGCACCCTCAGGCAGTGGAATTAGCTCTTCCTCCAGCATTTCGACAATCATATCCCCGCTGCGGGCTAGCCCATACAGCTCGGGATGATCATATACGTTACCTTTCTCATCGGCATATACCAAATACATGTTAGTCTCCTCTTATTCTCGTTCTAGGTTGTGGATACGGTGGGTGCCTTCGAGCGGGTCGTGCGGCGTGCAGATGCTCCGCTGTTCGATGTACCGCCGCTGCTGGCCGTGCCACTGGCAGACTCTTTACCTGCAACATCAAATGATGCCAGGAACTCGGCATTCGTCTTGCTGTCACGCAGCTTTTTGAGGAAGCCTTCCACAAAATCATAGGACTCATTCATATTTTTACGGATAGCCCAAATGGTATCCAGTTCTTCCTTACTCAGCAATACCTCTTCACGGCGCGTACCTGAGCGACGAATATCGATCGCAGGGAAAATACGGCGTTCCGCAAGCTTACGATCCAGGTGCAGCTCCATATTACCTGTACCTTTAAACTCTTCATAAATGATGTCATCCATACGTGAACCTGTATCGATCAATGCTGTAGCCAGAATCGTCAGGCTGCCGCCTTCTTCCACATTACGCGCCGATCCGAAAAACCGTTTAGGGCGATGGAAAGCAGCAGGATCAATCCCTCCGCTCAGCGTCCGTCCAGATGGAGGTACAACAAGGTTGTATGCACGCGCCAGTCGCGTAATACTGTCCAGCAGAATAACAACATCTTTCTTGTGCTCGACCAAACGAAGCGCACGTTGAAGCACAAGCTCAGCTACTTTGATATGATTCTCCGGCAATTCGTCAAAAGTCGAGGCCACAACTTCACCCTTCACAGAGCGCTGCATATCGGTTACTTCCTCGGGACGTTCATCGATCAGAAGCACAAACAGTTCTATCTCAGGATTATTAGTGGAAATGCTGTTGGCAATTTCTTTTAGGAGGAGCGTCTTCCCTGCTTTAGGAGGCGCTACAATCAAACCGCGTTGCCCCAGACCTACAGGAGCGAGCAAATCCATTATTCGGGTAGATAAATGAGTAGGGGATGTTTCAAGCGGCAGCTTGTCTTGCGGATAAAGAGGTGTTAACGCCGGGAAATGCAGGCGTTCCGCTGCGCTGGCAGGGTTCTCGCCATTAACGGCATTGACCTGAAGCAATCCAAAATAACGTTCATTTTCTTTGGGGGTCCGACATTTCCCCGATACCAGGTCTCCGCTGCGAAGATCAAACTTGCGAATCTGGGAGGCTGAGATATAAATATCCTCCGCACTTGGCAAGTAGTTGATCGGCCTTAGGAATCCGTAGCCTTCCGGCAGAATCTCCAGTACACCTTCCATAAACATGAGCCCGCTTTGCTCCGCCTGCGCCCGAAGGATGGCAAAGATCAGCTCCCGTTTCTTCATCTGCCCGTAGTAAGGAATCTGGTATTTCTTGGCCAGCTTGTACAAGTCGGTCAGCTTCATTTCTTCCAGATCGGAAATTTGAAGATCCATGTAATAACCACCTATTCAATTTTTATAATGAGTCCGTGAATATAGCTCTATGTACACTGAACTATATCAACAAAAAATAAGAGTCCGGCAAAATCCTCATTAGAATAGGATTACCCGAATTGGAAGGAGATATGCAGTCTTCTTGCAAAATAAACTCCTTCCAGTTAGCGGGAAACCCTATAAATTCATTCTATTCGTTCTCGCGCCAAACGTCAGCCCCCAGATTACGGAGATTTGTCACCAAATGATCGTAGCCCCGATCAATATACTCCACGCCCGTTACTTCGGTGATGCCTTCCTCTACTGTAAGGCCGGCGATAACAAGTGCCGCACCAGCCCGCAGATCAGCCGCCTTGACCTTTGCTGCATTAAGCTTGCTGCCTTCCACAATTGCCGAACGACCCTCGACACGAATCTTGGCCCCCATACGGACCAGTTCCGGCACATGCTTGAAGCGATTGCTGTAAACAAAATCACTCAGCACACTAACACCTTCAGCCTGAGTCAACATACTGGTCATTGGGGACTGCAGATCGGTGGCAAAGCCCGGGTAAATCAGCGCTTTGACGTCTGCATGCTCATACTTGGCTCTGCCAATTACACGAATGCTCTCATCAAGCTCTTCAATATCTACGCCCATCTCCAGCAGCTTGGCGGTTAAAGCCTCAAGATGCTTAGGGATGACGTTATCTATAAGGACGTTGCCGCGCGTTGCCGCTGCAGCAATCATATATGTTCCAGCTTGAATCCGGTCAGGAATAATGGAGTGACGGCAGCCGTGCATTTCCGTAACGCCTTCGATCCGGATGGTTTCCGTACCGGCACCTTTAATAATGGCACCCATTGAATTAAGGAGTGTAGCTACATCTATAATCTCAGGCTCTTTAGCCGCATTTTCAATAATAGTAGAGCCTTTGGCTCTTGAAGCCGCCAACATGATATTAATCGTGGCCCCGACACTGGATACATCCAGATAAATCTTGGCCCCGCGTAATTCCTTGGCATACAGGTGGATAGAGCCATGTTCATTAGTCACTGTTGCGCCCAGCGCTTCAAATCCCTTGATGTGCTGGTCAATCGGACGGGGCTCAAAATTACAGCCACCAGGAAGCCCTATTGTCGCTTCCTTGAATCTTCCAAGAAGCGCTCCCATCATATAGTAAGACGCCCGCAATTTCTTGACAGGCCCATTAGGCATAGGGATGGACACAATACGGGAGGGGTCAATTCTCATTTGGTTGCCTGACCAGGATACACTTGCGCCAAGCTCTTCCAGTATTTCGGAGTAAACTGCAACATCGCTAAGGGACGGTAGATTATCCAGCACAACTTCAGATTCGGCTAAAATCGCCGCAGGAATAAGCGCAATCGCGCTGTTCTTGGCTCCGCTGATCGTAACAACACCTTGCAGCGGACGTCCACCGCCAATCATTAATTTTTCCATAAATTAACAGGTTCCCCCTACGTGTATTGCGGTTGGTCGACAATACGTGCTGTGGCTTTTCTAATGATAAAGGTGATGAAAATGGAAAGACACCGGCTATGCGGTGTACTCTCCACATCATCATATTCAACTGAAAAGGACAGTATAACCTGTCCGATATGCTTATTCAAAACTTGATGGACTGCTGTCCTTCAAAACTTAAGAAAACAGATCTTACGCTTTGTTGTTGGAACCGAACTCACGGATTTTACCGATAACGGTTTGTTTGATAGCATCGCGGCCTGGTACGATGAATGTACGTGGGTCGTAAGCATCAGGTTTAGCAGCCAAAACTTCGCGAACTACTTTAGCAAATGCGATTTGGTTCTCAGTGTTCACGTTGATCTTGGAAGTACCCAGGGAGATCGCTTTGTCGATGTCATGTACAGGGATACCAGTACCGCCATGCAGAACGAGTGGCAATTTAACAGCGTCGCGGATTTCTTCCATTTCTTTGAATCCGAGGTTAGGCTCGCCATGGTAAGGACCGTGTACGGAACCAAGTGCCGGAGCCAAAGTGTCGATGCCGGTTTCTTTAACAATGCGTACGCACTCGTTAAGATCAGCATATTGAATACCGCCGATAACGTCGTCTTCTTGTCCGCCTACAGTACCTACTTCAGCTTCTACAGAAACACCTTTAGCGTGAGCATAGTCAACGACTTTCTTAGTCATTTCAATGTTCTCGTCGATTGGGTGGTGGGATCCGTCGATCATTACGGAAGTAAAGCCAGCATCGATGGCTTCTTTACATTTATCAAAGCTGGAACCGTGGTCCAGGTGGATCGCTACAGGAACAGTGATTTTCAGGTCGTGGATAAGTCCTTCCACCATCTTAACAACAGTGGTGAAACCGCCCATGTGACGGGCTGCGCCTTCGGATACACCAAGAATTACCGGAGATTTCTCTTCTTCGGCTGCACCCAAAATAGCTTGAGTCCATTCAAGGTTATTGATGTTGTACTGACCTACTGCGTACTTTCCTTCAAGTGCTTTGTTCAACATGTCTGTCATTGATACTAATGGCATGGTTCATCCTCCTAAAGATGTTTTTCGCTATAATTTATAGAACCGTTTATCACATACAGGCTTATTATAGCACATCCAGTGTCAAATACTAAATAGCACTAACAAAAAAATGTCCCGGTGGGACGATATTTATCCACCCCTGTTGTTATCTGCCCTTTTCCAAGTTTTCCCCTCCGAAAAAAGGATTCTGCCATTTAGCAGAATCCTTACTTCAGCTGCACTGATCGACCGATTTATTGCGAAGATGCATATTTACCGCCACACGCATCTCGTCAATGTCAAAAGGTTTGGTAAAGTGCATAAGCGCGCCCAATTTCGTTGCTTCTTTAATCATGTCCAGCTCTCCGTAGGCTGTCATCATGATCACCTTGATCTCCGGATTAATCTCCTTCAGATGCTTGAGAATTTCAAGCCCATCCATTCCCGGGATTTTCATATCGAGCAAGACCAAGTCTGGGGATTCGGTACGAACAATTTCCAGTGCAAGTTTACCGTTAGCCGCCTGAAATGTGGTGTAACCCTCGCTGTTGAACACTTCCATGAGAAGAATCCTGATCCCGTTCTGATCGTCGACAATTAACACTTTATTTTTCTCCATTATCAATACCCTCCCAGAATTTAAGGCAGATTGACCATACCGCGCTCTCCACAGCTAACGGCCCCTTTGTAACTTAGTCCATACGAAACCTATAATTCGTGGTGTAGATTCAAAATCCTGCTAATTGGATAAAATGCGTAAATGTATGCCATAAAATGTATCGTCCGTATCGACTTTTCTTGATAGAAAATGTTAAAAATATCAAAATCACAACTTACATTTAAAATTGAAATTGTACTTGAGCCGGATAGGACCTAGCATAAGAAAAAGAGCCTCCAAATGGAGGCTCTTGCGAACACCTTGATGGTGCTATATATACTATTTATTGAGCACTGTAGTGAGTAAGTGAAGCTTTGACGAACTCGCGGAACAGTGGTTGCGGACGGTTCGGACGGGAAATGAACTCCGGATGGAATTGTACCGAAAGGAACCAAGGATGACCCGGAAGCTCCACGATTTCTACCAGACGTCCGTCTGGGGATGTACCAGAGATCACCAGACCCGCTTTTTCGATCTCATCACGGTAAGCATTGTTGAACTCATACCGGTGACGGTGACGTTCGTACACAAGCTCATCATCGTAGCAAGACATCGCCAGGGAACCCGGCAAAAGCTTACAAGGATAAAGACCAAGACGCATTGTACCGCCCATATCTTCGATATCTTTCTGTTCAGGAAGCAGATCAATCAGAGGATGATTCGTAGACGGATCAATCTCTGAGCTGTTCGCTCCTTCCAGACCCAATACGGAACGTCCGTATTCAATGACGGACACCTGCATACCCAAGCAGATTCCGAAGAACGGAATTTGTTTTTCCCGTGCATAGCGGATAGCAGAGATTTTACCTTCAATACCACGATCGCCGAAGCCGCCTGGAACGAGAATGCCGCCTACACCGCGCAACTGCTCGTCCACGTTCTCATCGGTAACCAGTTCCGCATCTACCCAGCGAAGCTTAACTTCTGCGTTGGATGCAAAGCCCGCATGCGAAAGGGATTCAACCACACTCAAATAAGCATCGTGCAGAGCAACGTACTTGCCGACAATGGCAATTTCAACGGTATGCTCCAGCTTGTTGATCCGGTCAAGCATGCTTTCCCATTCCCGCATATCCGGAGCAGGCGTAGTCAGCTTCAAATGGTTAACTACGATCTCGTCCAATCCCTCGTCACGCAAATTAAGCGGAACTTCATACAGCGTGGAGGCATCGCGGCATTCCACTACGGCATTAGCGTCGATATCACAGAACAGGGCAATCTTCGCCTTCATGTCCGAAGACAGCTCATGCTCCGTACGGCATACAATCACATTCGGCTGAATTCCGATACTGCGCAGCTCTTTTACACTATGCTGGGTCGGCTTGGTCTTCACTTCCCCTGCTGCCTTGATATAAGGAATCAGGGTAACGTGAATGTACATTACGTTCTCGCGGCCGATATCGCTCTTGATCTGACGAATCGCTTCAAGGAACGGAAGGCTCTCGATATCGCCCACTGTACCGCCGATCTCTGTGATTACGACATCCGAACCAGCTTCACGGCCTGCACGGAAGACACGCTCCTTGATTTCGTTCGTAATATGCGGAATAACTTGAACAGTTCCGCCCAGGTACTCACCACGGCGCTCCTTGCTGATTACCGATGAGTACACTTTACCTGTCGTTACATTGCTGTTCTTGGACAGGTTAATGTCAATAAACCGTTCATAGTGTCCAAGGTCAAGGTCCGTTTCCGCGCCATCGTCTGTCACGAATACTTCACCGTGCTGATAAGGACTCATTGTTCCAGGGTCCACATTAAGATACGGATCAAATTTCTGAATCGTCACCTTTAGACCTCTGTTCTTAAGCAGCCTACCCAGCGAAGCAGCGGTAATGCCTTTGCCAAGGGAAGACACAACCCCACCCGTTACAAAAATATACTTTGTCACTGTAAAACCCTCCTAAATAAAGTCCAGAAATTCAGGCGACGCATGATGTTTATCGTAACCCGTTTTTCTATCGTCAAACGGGGGAAATCAAAAGTTACTTTAGCCGGCACAAAAGACCCTCTTCCGCCCCTTTAAAATCGCGGAAATTCCGGCTCCTTGGCATCTAAAAAAACAAAAAAGTGACACCCGTAGCACCGGGGCACTTTTTATTTTAGAAAACACATATTAACTTTCATCATAAGCCCATGCAATAGTTTACTCTGACGGTTCTCCACTGTCAAGGGCAGAATTATGCTACCTCAAAGAACGGGATTAATATTTATCTTCCTCGTCTTCATCGTCCAAATCTTCTTCACTTTCCGCGTCGGAGTCTTCATCGTCCACGTCATCTTCGTCGATGTCTTCTTCGTCAATAACCACATCGTCGTCAACTTCTTCTTCGCTGTCGTCGTCGGAATAGAGGTCGTCGCGATCGTCGTCGATAGCGTCGAAATCCTCTTCTTCGGATGCGTAGTTATCATCTTCCTCGGTGAAATCATCGTCTTCCAAATCGTCATCCTCGTCGTTGATAATACGTGGACGTTTGGAATTACCGACTGGATCATCGGAGCGCTCCAGCGGATACCAGCGTTTCAACCCCCACAGGTTCGTTCCTACACAGGCAAAACGTCCGTCGATGTTAATCTCAGTATATAACTGGGCAATAGTATCGTTGGTTTGTTCTTCGGTCATCCCGCGCAGCTTGGCCACCTCGACCATCAGGTCACGGTAATAAAACGGCGTATTAGCCGCCTTCAGCACTAGGAAAGCCAGGTCCACCATAGGCATTTCTTTTACTTTCTCGGGGTCCAGCTTTAAATTGAGTGGCGTACTCATTAAAGGACACTTCCTCTCACGCATTGTTCACTATTCACGGCTTTAATTCAATAATATCCAGTAACAAACCTAAGTAAAACCTATTTAGCAACAAAATGCAAGTCAAAAGGGGCAAGCTTTGGACGCAAAAAAACCGCCGGCATTTTCCGACAAGGAAACGTTTTTTTCGCAGGTAACGATCCATATGTACTTTTATGAATGACTACGCCGGTTATACAGGTGGAAGGCCTCTCTAAAAAAGGCGGAGGAAACTCCTCCGCGCATGACTGTATCCACGCCAAGGAATGGCTCCTTACGGGATGTTGCAAAGAGAGTGTTAAATCTCTTCTGTTTATTTTATGTGAAGCGCCGTCTTTTGACACGATGGGCAGCCCATTTCCTTAAAAAAGGGCAAGTTCCCATTCGGCTACCCTCCTCCGCTCATACAATATTTCAGTACGGCACCGAGGAGGGGACGGCAAAACACATGGACTATTACGGATTTTGGCAGATACTGCTTGATGAGATATCGGCTGCCCCCAAGAATGACGAACGGCGTATTGTTACCTTTTATGATGCCCGCCATTACGCCGGAGCCTTATCCCAGTGGAAGACCCTACGTACGAAAAAAACGAGACTGCGGCAGGTGCAGGTCTCTCCGCTGATCCGCGCTTTTTTTGTGCCTGCCGCAAGCGCGGCAAAGCTGGTGCATAAATTTTCAGACACGCTGAGCGTGGAAGACGATTACCGCATACAGCTCCATGCGCTGCCCAGTGAGAAAACCGGGACCGCCGTGATGCCCTGGGGAGTGAAAGCGATTCATGCCCCCCAGGCCTGGTCGAAGTCAACCGGTGTGCAAGTCAAGGTAGGTGTTATTGATACAGGTGCCGACTACCGTCACCCTGATCTGCGCCATTCGCTAGCTACAGGCGTCAATCTGCTGCGGCGGGGAATGCTGCCACTGGATGACAATGGCCACGGCACCCATATCGCCGGTACACTGGCCGCCGCTGGCGGCACACGCGGCATGATGGGAGTTGCACCAAGAGCCATTCTCTATCCCGTCAAAGCTTTTGACCACAACGGCTCTGCTTATGTGTCCGACATTGTGCTGGGGATTGACTGGTGCGTCCAGAACCGGATCGACATCATTAATATGAGCTTCGGCATGAAGACGCGAAGCAAGGCGCTTCATAATGTTGTCATGAAAGCCTACCGCGCTGGCATTGCCATTGTCGCTTCCTCCGGCAATGATGGCAAACGCGGCGGGGATTATCCGGCGCGCTATCCGGAGACTATCGCCGTAGGCGCCATAGATAAGAAGCGCCGGGTCGCCAGCTTCAGCAACCGCGGGTCATACATCGATGTATACGGACCCGGCGAAAGTGTGCCCTCCTGCTGGCTGAAGGAGGGCTACAAGGAAATGAGCGGCACATCCATGGCGACGTCGCATGTGACGGGAGCCGCTGCCCTGCTGCTCGCTCTCCGGCCAGGGCTCACCCCCCGGGAGCTGAAGCTCCTGCTGCGCCGCACCGCTTGCCCGGTGCGGCTGCGTAAAGGGCAGCGCAGAGCCTCCCTTGGCGGCGGCGCTGCCGATGCCCTTCGCCTGCTACGCGCAGGCATCAGGGCCAAGCGGGGCCCATCCGCGAATGCCGCCAGCCGGCGCGCGGATTGACAAGAGCCAGTGGCGCAGAGCCACTGGCTCAAAACGGCCGCCATCCTGTAACCAAGGATGGCGGCCGCCCTGCAACGCACATGAAGCTAACCATGTGCACTTCTCTTCTTTGTGAAGACACAAGCACACCGCCTCCTAAAGTCACCGGAGGCGGTGTGCTGACCATCCCTTGCCCCGGTCAGACGGGGGCTTGAGGATGGATGAATTACATGCGGTCCGGAGCGGATACCGCTAGAAGACGCAATACATTGGCAATAGTAGTACGCGTTGCTCCAAGCAGAGCAAGACGGGCCAATGTTTGGGCCGGATCTTCGGTAATGACGCGCTCAGCCTTGTAATAGCTGTGGAAGAGTGCCGCCAGATCATAGACATAACGCACCAGGCGATGCGGCGCGTAAGCATCGGCTGCAGAAGCAATCTCAGCCGGCAGCTCACCAATTTTGCGTAGCAAGTCATATTCGTGAGGGGCACTTAGCTTGCTGAAATCAAGTTCGGCATAATCCGGCAGTGCGATTCCTTGTTCCTCAGCTTGACGGAAGATGCTGCAAATCCGCGCATGAGCATACTGTACATAGAATACCGGGTTCTCGTTGGACGTAGAGATCGCCAGGTCCATATCGAAGTCCAGATGAGAGTCCATGCTGCGCATGGTGAAGAAATAACGGATGGCGTCGATGCCAACCTCTTCCATCAAATCCTCCATCGTTACCGCTTTACCAGTACGCTTGGACATTTTCACTTTCTCGCCGTTCTGAAACAAGCTGACCATTTGGGCAATCAGGACCACCAATTTCCCCGGGTCATTGCCGAGTGCCGACATCGCTGCCTTCATCCGCGGAATATAACCGTGGTGATCGGCACCCCAGATGTTGATCATTTTGTCATAGCCGCGGCCGTATTTATCGTTATGGTAGGCAATATCCGGTGTCAGATACGTATAGGTACCATCGTTCTTGATCAGCACGCGGTCCTTGTCGTCGCCATACTTGGTCGTCTGCAGCCAGGTTGCGCCTTCCTCTTCGTATACCTCTCCACGCTCACGCAGATCGTCCAGCGAACGCAAGACTGCTCCATTCTCATAGAGAGAGGTCTCGCTAAACCAGATATCAAATGGAACGCGGAAACGTCCCAGATCGCGTTTGATTTTATCCAATTCCTTATTCAAGCCATAGGTACGGAAGAATGCCGCACGGTCCCCCGGCGTCAGCTCCAGCAGAGAATCTCCCTTCTCAGCCACAAGTTCCTTGGCAAATCCCTTGATATCTTCACCATGATAACCATCCTCCGGCATTTCTGCCGGTTGTCCCAGCTCCTGCAGGTAGCGGGTCTCGATAGATTTGCACAGATTGGCAACCTGATTTCCGGCATCATTAATATAGTACTCACGGGTCACCTGATAACCGGCATAATCCAGCACGTTACAGAGTGCATCGCCGACAGCTGCGCCGCGGGCATGTCCCAAGTGTAGACTTCCCGTAGGGTTCGCGCTGACGAACTCAACCTCTACCTTTTGACCCTGTCCTAAGTCAATGCGGCCGTAGTTGTCTCCCTGTGCGGCAACCTGGGTGATGACATCATAAAGATAGTGCTTAGACAATGTAAAGTTAATGAAGCCCGGTCCGGCAATCTCTGCCTTCTCAATGGAAGCGCTGCTCTTGTCCAAGTGTTCTAGAATGGCCTCAGCAATCTGGCGCGGGTTGCGCTTAGCAATCTTGGTGAGCTGCATAGCGGCATTGGTCGCCAGATCACCGTGCTCCTTGTCTCTTGGCACTTCCAGCACGATGGCTGGAAGGTCTTCACGTGCAACCAGCCCTGCAGCAACAACTGCATCGGCAATGGCTTCTTTTACCCGTTCATTAATAAGTTCGAGCGGATTTTGACTCTGTGTCATGATTTTGGTTCCTCCTGTATATGCAAACTGAGTACGAACTGCCCTGACAACTCCTCGTATACGTATAAATCATACTCCCACGTTACGTTCAGAGAGCGCCCGTCTCGGGAAATCTCCAGCTTCCGGGTCTCCGTGGACAGATTAAAGTTCGTATAGGGAGAGCGGTAAAAGCCCGGCAAACGCTGTCCCTCTTGGAAGCTCTGCTCGGATTCAACCGCGCCATGGCGGATCAGCTTCAGTTCGCTGCCTGCAATCTTTATCATTGTACGAACGGCTATCTCCTCACCCTGAGGGCCCTGCCCGGGCTCTACATATCGGATGAACAGCTGCTGTCCCTTCGCTATAACTTCTCCGGTGGTATTCAGTACAGTACGCTCACCTTCATGCTGGCTTACGAGTGTAACTGAAACGCCGTATTTGTGATTCTGAATTTCCGGCACCTGCATTCCTCCATTCTGCAAGCCTCTGCAGACCAAAGGCGAATTCGCTTTCCCATTGTACTACTATATCCAGTTCAAGGGTGCAATTCAATTCCTTAT
This sequence comes from Paenibacillus agri, assembly GCF_013359945.1. Lineage (GTDB taxonomy): Bacteria > Bacillota > Bacilli > Paenibacillales > Paenibacillaceae > Paenibacillus_AQ > Paenibacillus_AQ agri. The sequence continues at coordinate 17,385 of NZ_JABWCS010000181.1, forward strand.
TCGAGGAAGATTCCACGGAAGCTAATTTTACCATAGCGACACAAAAAAGACACTTGCCTTGCTATTACAAAGATGATGATTCATTGCTTCATATTTTTCTCTTCTATAAATGCTCCTTAAACAACCGAAAGACGCTCACTTACTAAACAATGGACGCCAAGCACAAAAAGAGGCTTTCCCCAGCCATATAATAGGACTGGAGCAGCCTCTTCCTCTTTAGCTAAAGGCCTGAAGCTACCTTCCCGCATCTTTGAAGGCGAATTTTTGCTTCCAGCTAGAACCACCATCCGCAGTGGCATATACAGCTGATTCATCCTGTTCCCTTACGGCGAGCCAGCCATGTTTGCTGTCCGGGAAGGAGATAGTTCCCTCGAATCCCTGTATAGGCTTCAAGTTACTCCACGTCCTGCCACCGTTCACGGTACGTCCTACAGCAACCTGCTCTCCGGCGGGAGAATAGCCGACAAGAATAGCGGTGCTGTTACCGACCAACTGCATGTTACCAGGCCTTCCAGATGCCGGCCCAGATTTGAGTTGTGCCGATCCGCTGCCCGGTGCAGGTCCGCCGCCGGCTGTCGCCTGGGCAATCACGCGTTTCCAGGTCCCACCCTTGTCTGAGCTGGCGTACAGGGAGTACGAGGTCTGTGACATTCCCGAGTCGCCATACAGCAGGGCATATACCTGATTGCCCTTCGCATAGATCTCTCCGCCTGTCGGATAAGTAATACCGGATTGGAGAGAAAGCTTCCAGGTAGTTCCCCCGTCGGTTGTCTTCATTACCCGGTAACCCGTGCCGGGTGCCACGACAACACTCCAACCGCTGCTGGGGCTGCTGAAATAGGCCCCCCGCGTATTGGCGGGTGTCTGAATCTCCGTCCAACTCTGGCCGCTATCTTTAGTGGAAAATACTGCATTCCGGCTGTAAGCAAAGCCGTTCTTGCTGTCCATAAAGTCAATCCGGTCGAAGACTGTTGCCTTCCCGGAGATATTTTTCCAGGTAGAACCGCCGTCTGCACTAGCTATCAGATAGTTGGCCTGCCCTTCTCCAATAGAAGCAATTGCCCAGCCGTGTACATTATCGGGAAAAGAAATTCCTTTGAAGTTCCACTGTCCTTGATAAATTTCTTGAAAATGACATCCGCCGTCCGAGGTGCCAATCATAAAGCCGTTCCCTACAGCTCGGCCAGTCTCACTATTCAGAAATGAAATGTCCGAGAAGGCGAATGGAGCTTCTTCCTGCTGAGCGTGTTTCTTGTGCAAATCCTTCAGCAAACCATGATCGCCCGTTCCACAAACCGGTGTACCTGCTGCGGTTGAATGGGCCGCTTGTGCGGAAGAAATAACCGTTCCCCAGCCTGAAAGCGCCAGAAGCCCTGCTGAAAAGAGTGTCAGTGCTATTCTGCGCCAATGATGTGTCCAATTCATAGGGATAACACCTCCTTTTAATATATAACCCCGTACTGCAACTGTTACTCTGTCAGATCATCGGCCTCCCCAGTGAATATCCTGTCACTTCCTTTCCCATAATGAGGATGAAAGCAAGAAAGGAGCCTGGTGCAATGCCGAGCGAATCCGCTAACCCACCTAAACGCAAAAGTCCGCTCCGCCGGGCATTTCGGTTGCTGTCAGCCCTGACGATCTTGTGCTTACTGGCTGCCGGAGCCCTGCTGGGATACCTATATCAGAAAGATCTGCCGCCTACCCTGGACGATGTCCGCTCCAGGCTGCTTGATGTCCGGGGAAATGTGCTGGCCACCTTCACATCAGATGGACGCAGTCGTGATCCAGTGGAGCTGAGTCATATTTCGCCACTGCTTGTTCAAGCTACGCTGGCGGTTGAAGACCGCAAATTCTATAAGCATACCGGCTTTGACCTCAAGGGCATGGCCCGGGCCATCCTCGTCAATCTGGAGGAAGGAGGCCGCTCACAAGGCGCCAGTACACTTACCCAACAGCTTGCACGCAATCTCTATCTATCCCATGAGAAGACCTGGACCCGCAAAATTAAGGAAGCCTTCTATACGATGCAGCTCGAGATGAAATATAGCAAAGACGAAATCCTGAATATGTATTTGAATGAAATCTACTACGGTCACGGGGCATACGGCATTGAAGCCGCGGCCAAAATGTATTTCGGCAAATCAGCAGCGGATCTTGACCTCGCAGAGAGTGCGATGCTGGCAGGAGTACCCAAGGGGCCCACTTACTATTCTCCTTACAATCACATGGACAACGCCAAGAATCGCCAGCAGCTGATCCTGTCTGTTATGGCCGAGCTTGGTGACATTACAGAAGCTGAGGCCAAGCTGGCGGCACAGGAGAAGCTTAATTTCAAACCGCAAGGGGAAAAAGACACCACCGTAGCAGCGCCCTACTTCCGTGATTATGTGCGTGGCTTGGCGATAGGGTTGCTGGATATCGACAGCGACGAATTCGAACAGGGTGGACTAAATGTCTACACCACTCTGGACCCCGTCATGCAGCAAGCCGCAGAGGATGCCGTCAGCAATGGAATGGATCCGGCTAGCGAATTGGAAACGGCCCTGGTATCCATAGATCCTCGTACCGGCTACATTAAAGCGATGGTGGGGGGCAAAAACTACCGGACTAACCAGTTCAACCACGCATTGGCGACCACCCGCCAGCCTGGATCTTCCTTCAAGCCGATTATGTATCTTGCGGCCCTATCTTCCAAGACGATGAACGGACTTTCAGTGTTCAATAGCCAACCCACACTGTTCCATTATGACAATAACCGCAAGACCTACCAGCCCCGTAATTTTGGCGACAAGTATCTGGGGGAAATCAATATGCGCCAGGCGATTGCTGCCTCGGACAATATTTATGCCGTGAATACGATTATGAAGATTGGAGCCGACAAGGTAGCAGAGATGGCCGCGGAGATGGGGATTAAAAGCCCGCTCCAGCACGTGCCTTCCCTGGCGCTAGGCACTTCACCGGTCAGTCCGCTGGAAATGGCCTCCGCCTTTGCCGTGATCGGCGGCGGCGGGGTCCGGATGCCCTCGACAGCCATCCTGAAGATCACAGACGCCAAGGGGGTCGTTCTGTATGAAGCACCTCAGCCTCAGGGAGAGGCCGTAGTGGAGCCTGCAGCAGCTTATGTGTTGACCCGGCTGATGGAGGGCGTGTTCGAGACCGGGGGCACTGGGAACCGCGTAGCCTCCATTATCAAACGACCTGTTGCTGGCAAGACCGGCACGACCGATACTGATGGCTGGATGGTTGGCTTCACCCCCGAATTATCGACGGCCGTCTGGGTCGGATACGACAAAGGCCGGGATATCGCAACAACAGATGGTAGACGTGCTGCCCCGATTTTTGCCCAGTACACAGAGAAAGCGCTGGAAAACGTCCCACCTAAGATTTTTCCAATTCCAGACGGTGTAGTTAGTGTCTATATTGATAAGCAATCCGGTAAACTGGCTACAGCCGATTGTCCGGACAAAGTGCTGGAGACCTTCATTAGCGGCACAGAACCCACTGCATATTGCGATCTGCACGGGGCAGGAGAAAAGGCCCACCGAGCGGAAGAATCCATTCCCGGAAAGGATGATTCCGGTGAAGATCACTCCCTATGGCAGGATATCAAGCGCTGGTGGATGAATTAGGCCTACTTGGGTATAAAGAATTGGATTTTAGCGTTTCGTCAGCCCAAAATTGGGTATAAAAGAATAGAACCCCAAGCAACCTCTCCCTTTGGACCTTTGAATCGGAGAGGTTTTTATTTAAGAACCTATAACTGGGTATTGGGATGTAAGGCATAGATAACCCCCGCAACCTCTACGCACAGACAGAAGATATCTGCTTATTATTCCGTATCCTTATAAAGGAGGTCTGTCCATGGTCCTCTCAAAGCTGGCAGTCTATGGGGCCGCAATCATCTTTATCACAAGCGTGGGTTGCTCGTTGGTATCAGGCTCTGCTCTAGCAGCTCCGGCTGGCACAGAATCCGCTACTCTCTCTCCGGCTGCACCGACAGAACAAACCAGGCGCTCGCTGGAGCATGCCGGCTTCCGTCAGCAAGGTGCCGTCTACCTACCTTTAAAAGAAATGGCACCACTGCTCGATCTCCACGTGCTGTGGAACGCAGACAAATCCAGTATTGAGGTTACCGGTCTTTATCAGGCGCTTAGCCTAAAGGTTGGACAATCAAAGGCCTACACGGCAGACAATAAAGTGATCAGTCTAGGTGCACCCACACTCATCAGAGATGGCATCACCTATGTACCGACCACCCTGTTCTCCAAAGCCTTTAGTCTTCCGGTTGGCTGGGACGGTAAGCTAGATGTTACTGTTCCATACACTGAACGGTATCTCAAAGCGGTATCTGGGCGGGAATTGTTCTGGCTACATAAGGAAAAGGGGGTTGTATATAGCGGAGAAAGCGGAAGGCGACCTGTAAGGGCAGGAATCGCTAATGTTCGTCAGTTGGATTGGGCCACTCTCAGCGTGCGTACGGTGAACAGCACAAGCTATGTGCTTGATCTTAATAATGCTTCTGGTGAGCCACATATTCATGTCAGTAACTATCGGCTTCTGCTGCATGAAGGACAGTTGGTTCGCCAAACCGTAAGTAGCTACGGAGGAATGCGCAATCTCGGGATGAAAGAGAATGTCTCCGCCTATCAAGGAAATCTGGTCATGGTGAACAAAAGCATTCTTTACCTGGTCAATCCGGACGGTCATATTTTCAAAACCTACAATTTAGCAGAGCCCACCGGCATTGACGATACTTTTGCCCTCGAAGCCATCGAAGAGGACTTCCTTCTGGTACGTCCGTACCAAAAAGGAACACTGTTCCTGATTGATCGCAAGAGCGGAGAAAGTACAGCGCTCTATACACAGCTTCTAGGGTCAGAGGACCAGGCCTGGTTGGAGCAGTACCCGAACTGGGACTTTGATTATCCTGGCGACCGGCTCCAATACAATGGACGTTCGGGCAATACGCTATCCTTTACCTGGACGTCTTTTGAGGACAACCGGCAGGTTCAGTTCACGTATACGCTTTCTTAACTCTAATAATTTACATTTCTGTTATAATACAAGAAACACCAAATCTAAACATGTGAATGAGGGAAATGGTATGAAAGATACGGGTATGATTCGGAATTTGGATAGTCTGGGCAGGATTGTGGTTCCCGTGGAAATCCGTATGACACGCAATATCGACATTGGGGATCCTATCGAATTTTTCATTCTGAATGAGGATGTTATTGTGCTTAGAAAGTATACCTCCACGGAATGCACCTTCTGCAGAAGTCTGGACCACGTGAGCTATTACAAGGATCAATTCATCTGCAACAGCTGCCTGAAGGAACTCGGTGATCCGGAGCGTCTCCCGCAGGAGCCCGAACCTTCTCCGCTCCTTCCTCAGGCTACCGCCGACCCTGGCAGCAGTGTCAAACGGAAGAAGACTGAAGAGATGACACAGCGACTGGAGCGGGCCATCGAAGAGCATCCATTCGCCAATCAGAAGCAGCTCGCCGAGATCCTGGGAATCAGCCAAGCGCGGGTAAGCCAACTAAAGCGTAAGCTTAATGCTCCGAGGCAATCCAAGATCGGCTGATCAGCTGTACCGAAAGGAATCCATCTCGCTCGATTGGCCTGAGTTGCCGCACTCCGCTCTATTAGCAATTATAGAATACTAAAAAGGCTGCATTCCTCATAGTACAGGAGATGCAGCCTTTTGCTGGGATGTCCGCTTAACGGACGGATATATCCGGCAAAATTCTGAAGATTATTCCGATAGTGCTGCCTTCAGCTCTTCCCTCGAAGTTTCCCACCACTCTTCATTATGTGAAATAAGCAGGGATTTCAGCGCCGCCTTTTCCGGTTGGCCAAGCCCTTCCACAATAACTTTCCGTTTTAACGCAGAATCAAGTTTGTTCACATGTTCGGCCAGAATCTTCCACCCGCGACGAGCTTCAGTGTCAATCCACATCTCACAAGCCGTAATTCCGGCGTAGTGCTGACCCTCGGCTGTCCGGTCTACAGCTACCCATACGACCCATACTTGTCTCCCGTTCGGAACATCCTCACGGTTCATGGAGAACTTAATGCCCTTCTCCACCTTGCTCTTAGCGTGCATAGCCCCGATATCAATGATCGCTTCGCCGTTATCAATAATGACGGGGGACACATTGTTCAAATCAATTGAGCCTGCTCCAAATCCTTTATGTTTGCTCTTCGCGTTGACAATATTCAAGGCAATCTGTTTCTTGCCTTCCGGTTGCTTGTTATCCACAGATGCACGTCCTTCCTCTTACGAATAATTTAATTTTAGCTAATAATCCGGCGATTGCAAACATATACATCCCGTAGATGCTTGTCAACGGGAGGGAATCACAGTATGAAGCCACCGACATTTCGAACCAAAATTAGCATTCTGGCTCTGGCCGCCCTAACGCTGCTGGGCGGGAGCTTGTGGAGCTACCCAGGTGCAAGCCCTGCCTTGGCAGGCATGTCTGCCCAAAAAGCGGCCAAGTCCCCCGCTGTCTCGCCTGGCAAGGGCAACGCGCAGCAGGCATTCCCGGAGAGCGCACCCGTTCCCGTGTCCGAGGCGCTGAGTCAAAGAGTCGCCGAGTACCATATTGACGTGAAGCTTGACCCGGAGACAGCCACATTAAAAGGCGCGGAGACAGTAACTTGGAACCATCCCGGCCGTAAGCCGGTAAGCGATCTGTATTTTCATCTCTATCCCAATGCCTTTGAATCCCGCAATACGACTTTTATGAAGGAATCCGGCGGTGAGCTGCGAAGTGACAAGATGCCCGACAACGGGTTCGGCAGCATGACCCTGACGGATGTACGAACCTCAGAAGGCACATCCCTCATCCAGAGAGTGCAGTATGTTCAACCCGATGACGGAAATATCAATGACCGCACATTGGTGAAGTTACATCTGCCTGAACCCGTGAACGGCGGGGAAAGTGTAACCCTCAAGCTGCAATTTGAGGTCAAGCTACCCAAAGTATTCGCCCGGATGGGAATCGCGGGAAACTTCGTTATGGCCGGACAATGGTTTCCCAAGATTAGCGTCTATGAACCCGTCGGAACCCGCGGAGTAACCCAGGAAGGCTGGAATCTGCATCAGTACCACGGGACATCAGAATTCTACAGCGATTTTGGCATATACAATGTGACGATAGCTGTGCCTCCTGAGTATACCGTGGCTGCCACCGGCTTCCCGGTGAAGACCGCTAAACTAAAGCAGAATCAGAAAATTTATCAATTCTACGCTGACGACGTCCATGATTTTGCCTGGGCTGCCTCTCCTGATTTTGTGGTCACCGAGGAGGCCTTCTCCACGCCGGAAGTTCCTGGTGTGCGAATCAAGCTATACCTGGACCCGCTGCATAAAGACCTCAAGGAGCGCTATTTCCAAGCTGCGAAGGCTGCCCTAAGCGCATTTAGTAAATGGTACGGGCCGTATCCTTATTCCACACTCTCAATAGTGGTTCCGCCCAAGGATGCCAACGGGGCTGGAGGAATGGAATATCCCACTTTGATTACAGCCTTCGGTGCATCTGAGTCTTCTCCAGACACCTCATTGGAACGAACGGTGGTTCACGAAATAGGACATCAATACTTCTATGGTATGTTAGCCAGCAACGAATTCGAGGAAGCCTGGCTGGATGAGAGCTTCACCTCCTATGCCGAAGACCGTCTAATGGAGCAAGAATACGGTGTGATGGCTAATCTGCCCATTCAAGCCAGCCTGGTGACCTCTCCTCAGGCCCTCACACTGGAAACCTGGAAATACAGCGGAGCAGATGCTTATACCCAGAATGTTTACCTCCGTGGCAAATTGGTGCTAAAAGACATCGAACGGCAGGTCGGCACTAAAACTATGGATGCCATCCTGTCCACCTATGCGAATAAATATCGGTTCCGCCATCCCACTACCCGTGATTTTCAGAAGGTCGTAGAGAACGTGACCAAGAAATCATGGCAGAACTATTTCGATCTTTATATTTATGACGGCGGAGCCCCTGATTTCTCGATCGACGATATCCAGATGCGTACCAAAGAAAATGCCGGCACCGGCCAAGGCTACGAATCTATCGTAAAGGTGAGCAACAGAGGTAGCCACTACGCGAATGTCCCCATTAAATTCACCTTCTCTGATGGCCACACCGTAGAGCGAGTCTGGAATGGGGACAACAAGAATACAGCGTTCCAGCTGATCTCCAGCTCCCCACTATTGTCGGCAGAGATCGATCCCCAGCACACCCTTCTGCTGGAGAACAAACATATCAACAATTTCAGACTGGCGGAGATCAAGCCGGATACTCTCTCCCGCTGGACGCTAACCTTGTCGAAACTGCTTGAAACTGTGCTTGGAACTCTGGTCTGGTGAGGTGGATGAGCTTGAAAACATCAATTATTCGCGGCTGGCAAAGTTTGAAGGAGCAAACTTATATTCTGATACTGCTATTCATCTACCGTCTGCTCTGGGGCTATTTTATGTATGGTTTCGTACGGGAGGCCGTAGTATCAGTCCTGCTGCGGTATCCCGACCACAACGCGGGGGGCAGTGGTATGGCCAGGCTGCTGTTCTACATCGAGGGTCAGCATAGTCTTACCTCCGATCCTGACGTACAGCGCTGGCTATGCCTGCTGCTAGGGTTAACCTTGCTGCGACTGCTCATTTCCCCGTTCATTCGGGCGGGTCTGCTGCATGAGCTGCATCAGGAGCGTTCAGGAGAGCGCGGTCTGTTCTTTTTCCCCGGCATGAAAAAGCATGGTCTGTCCGTGCTGATCTTCAGCCTGGTAGAGTGGCTACTCGCCCTCCTGCCCGTTTACTGGTTCGCACCCAAGATATATACACTGCTGCTGTCGTCTTTAATGGACTACAAGCTGCTGCTGAACGGCGTTCCCTATATTCTGGCTTGGTGTGCATATGTATATGTTATCCGCTTGCTGCTGTTGTACATGCAGTTCGGTTATACAGCCGGAACTGGCATGTTCTCCTCCCTGTTAATCGCCCTACGGTGCCTCCTCACCGCGATAGGGGTATCACTCGTGATGGGAGCAGGCGGTCTGCTGCTCTTGGTGATCTACGCCTTGGGGGTTTTTTACTTCCCTGGCTTGCCTGCACTCCTGATCCGCCAACTCCTTCCGCTCCCGTCCACACTGCTCAAATTGTGGGGTATTGCAGCTCAATATGACCTATGGAGGAGTAAAGCATTTCCACAATAAATCCGCCCCCTCAGGGCATATTAGAAGAGTCACTGTTCCTGGCTAACAGGAGCCGCGACTCTTTTTTTGTCATCTTCAGCAGAGCGATTTGCAAAATGGTAACGGGTTTGATACAATGTCTTCTGTACTACTAGTAACAACTTTGTAATCTTTTGAAGGCATTTCTTAATAACTTCGTTTATGTCATGTATGCAGTTGTCGACACGTCACATTTTGGGTGCATAAAACGCCGAATTCCTTGCACCGGGAAGTGGGGGAACCATATTTTGGGTGAATTGATCTCGTAAGAGAGGGATCATAGGGGACCTTCTACCGAATCCTTAAGCTAACCTCGCAGGCCTTGGAAGGAGTACATCTTTTGAACAGACAGAATTTTAAGAAAATCATTGTTACAGCCACACTAGGTTTGGCACTCGCCATCGGTATCGGAACCAATAGCGCTTCAGCTGACTCCAAAATGGACACGGTTATTACAAAAACCCTCGGAACCTCCTATAAAACTGGAGGGACAAGCACAGCCGGATTTGATTGTTCGGGATTTACTACATATGTATACAAAAGCATCGGCATTTCGTTGCCTCGTACATCCCAATCGCAATATAAGACAGGTACCTCCGTGTCTCGCAGCCAAATGCGTCCAGGAGACCTCGTATTCTTCAACACACTAGGTAACGGTGTATCTCATGTCGGTATCTTCGTCGGAAATGGTAAATTTGCTCAATCATCATCTTCGCGCGGCGTCATTATTAGCTCACTGAGTGAGAAATACTGGGCTGATCGCTACATTGGTGCCAAACGGATCATGAGTACAACTGCTTATAAAGCGGTGGCCTACGACTAAACTAATCCCTCAACTACGACATTCCATTTCACTTCATATCTATATTGTGCCCGGAGACTGATTATCCTCACAGTCAATTTCCGGTTTTTTCCTATTTTATAGTATACGTATACACTTCCAGGAAGCAGATGAATCATATTTGCGCCAAAAAAACTCAATAAATTTTGGAAATTTCGGATTGTTCTCTATTTTCAACGTTAATAGTGAGAATCCGCTCTTAAAATCCCATTTTTTGCGCACAAATATGCTATAAATGATTGCCAAGCGACGCTGTGTTTGTTACAATTAGCGCAGTGAGTTTTTAGTAACATTTTTGTAATTATTGAGTCACCTTTTTATAAGGTTTTGTCATGTATTCATATAGCAGTCTAATTCTAATCAACGGTATATGCCGAGTTCCCTAACCATTAGGGAAACGGGGGAACCACTTTGGGTGAATTGACCTCCTGTTCGAAGAGGGGTCATAGGGGACCTTCAACCGAACCCTTAAGCTAACCTCGTAGGCATTGGAAGGGGTTTACACTTTTGAAGAAGAAATTAGCAGCAGCAGTGCTTGGCTTTTCAATGATGCTTACCGCTATTGGAGCAGGAAGCGCTTTCGCCGATTCCAAGATGGATAAGGTGATTGACAAGGCTATCGGCACCAAGTACGTAGCTGGCGGCACGACTACAAGTGGATTTGATTGCTCTGGTTTTACAATGTATGTCTTCAACAAGATCGGTATTGACCTACCACACCAATCCGGTTCCCAATATCAGATGGGCTCCACGGTGTCCCGTGACGAACTTAGAGCGGGCGACCTGGTATTCTTCAATACCAGCGGCAAAGGAATCTCCCATGTTGGCGTTTATGTTGGCGAAGGCAAATTCGCCCATGCTTCATCTTCTCGTGGTGTAACGATCAGCTCGCTGAGTGAAAGCTATTATGTTAGTCGTTATGTGGGTGCTAAACGCGTGATGAGCACGGATGCTTACCAGGCGCTTGCGACAGATACTCAAGATTTTGACGATGTACAATAGTCTATAAGTCATAAGCCAGTCCTTTTCCCGATTTTATCGAAATCTGGAGAAGGACTTTTTTGTCGTTTCTGTTACTCTTCATTACCCCTCCTGAAATTCACCAAACAACATTTTCCTGACTTTCTGCGCCTGATCTTATGCTTTTTGTATATAATTAAATTATAGAGCTTTATCCTGTGGAAAGGAGGTCTCACCCGATGATTCATTTACCTGTTACGTTCCATGTGGTACCCATGGAGACCAGCCATGCCGAAGACATCTGCCAATGGAGCTATGAGCCTCCTTACAATATATATGGCTGGATGCCCTGGCAACAGATGGAGGAGCTCGGCATTGAGTTTGGCGATGCCCGGCTGCGCAGTGAACAGTATGTGTCTGTGTTGAACGATGAAGGTGATCTCTGCGGCTTCGCACAGCTATTCCCGATGGAGGGTGTGGTGCGTCTGGGGATTGGTATGCGTCCAGAGCTTTGTGGTCACGGAATGGGCCAACACTTTGTCCGTGCCATCGTCCAAGCTGCAGTACTACGCTACCCTGAGCGGGAGGTCGATTTGGAGGTACTAACCTGGAATCAGCGGGCCATTCGGACTTACCAAAAAAGTGGTTTTACGATTACTGACACTTACGAACGAATGACACCTACTGGAAGTAAACCATTTTATTGTATGGTCTATGAGAAATGATGCTTTGTTAAAGGAAGTTTAGAGAAGTATTGCATAGTCGTTCATTTTTTTGCCACAAATGCTATGATAACGCTTCACCTTCCGCTATAATGTAGGGAGCAGCTTACATAGAAGGGACGATTGGGGATGCAAAAATGGATCATGAGCGGATTGTTTTTTGCCGCCTGTGCCTTTGCGGTAGTTCTAATGTTCACACTTCCAGGTAAAGAAGAGGTAGCGGAACAGAACAAGCCTACTATGCCTGAAATTCAGCTTGATGCCGCCAAGGCAGAAGCGACTGTGAAAGCCAATTGTATCACCTGCCATGGCGATCAGCTTCAGGGCGGGATAGGACCTAGCTTGAAAAACGAAGGTGGCCAGCATGACGCTGCCGGGATTTACAGTATAGTAACCAAAGGACGGGGCCAAATGCCTTCCTTCAAGGAAAAGCTGGCGCCGGAGGAAATTGCGAACGTGGCCACATGGCTGGCTGAGAAGAAGTAGAGCTTCATTAGAGAGACAACACAAATACGCCCGTGTCAGGATCTACATCCTGCGACACGGGCTTTTTCACATGTATGAGTATTCTTTACCATTGCTATGTTAAAGGACTACACGACTGGCTAGCGGGCCTTCTCGAAGGCCTCATTAAACTCCTGCGCACCACGAATGTCCAGCGGCGTAATTCCGCCCTCTTTATGTGTCGTCAAGCGAAGCGTGACTGCTTTATAATCAATCGTAATATGCGGATGGTGGTCAAAAGCCTCCGCAATGGCGGCCACCGCATCGACGAAGGCTATTCCCTTCATATAATCGCTGAACATATATTTGCGTGTAATCGTATTTTTCACCAGCTTCCAGCCTTCCAGCTTGCCGATCTGCTCGATCAGTTCTTCCTCTGTAAGTAGCACATTATTACCTCCCTTACCTTATTAGTAGCAAAGTTCCGATCGCCTTGCCTCTTTGCTTGTTTAAACAAAACATCCCTTAGCTTCTGAGGTCCAAGGGATGTGCCAGGATAAAGACAATTTTCGGTTTAATTGTATTCTTCAATCCCGGTAAATAGTACTTCGCTCCGTCAATTTTACCACGGGCGGCAGACTGCGGCAAATTCCGCTCACCTGTATTCCTATTAAACCAGGACAACAGAGGCCAGGTCCTCATCGCCGAGCAAAATATTGATCCGGTGTGTATCCTTGTCGTAAATCACAACCCCGCTTCCCACCTCAATGACCGGTTCATTGCCCAGTGCATAGAACAGATCCTCGGCAAGCGCTTCCCATACCTCAAGCTTCGATTCCTGTGGCAGCTCCTGCCATTCCTCCGGGTCCATTTCAAAAAATAAAAATCCGTCGGTAATACGTGAGGCCGCTTCCGTCAATTCGTTCAGAATTTCTGCATAATCTCTGCCATGTTTAACGCCCATGTGTATCACTCCGTTTTCTTCACTGATGAATAATAACTTACCTTATCCATTATAGCCGAAAAAATGACTTCACAAAAAAGGGAATGATGTCGATAAATAAGAATATAAGTTATTCCGTTTGGGTTAAGATGCCCTGCCGCGCTTCAAGGATGATTAACGCGGCTAAGTCGGATCACTTCTTAAATCTCATGGACGAGGTGCATAATGGAAATCTCAACAATAATCGGTCTAGTCTTTGGTCTGGTCTCTGTTCTTTTCGGGATGGTGCTGAAGGGCGCTCCCATCCAAAGTTTGGCCACTCCCGCTGCATACTTAATTATTTTATTGGGTACCGCCGCTTCAATCTTTATGGCTTTTCCATTTTCAGAAATCAAAAAGGTACCTAGCTTGTTCAAAATGATCTTTGTTAAAAAGAAAATGGTCAGCAAAGCGGAACTAATTACTACATTTATGGAATGGGCATCCATCACACGCCGCGAAGGCCTGCTGGCTTTGGAGTCCAAGGTTGATGAAATAGAGGATGGTTTCCTCCGGAACGGCATGCGGATGATTATCGATGGCAACGATCAGGAATTCGTTCGCGATGTACTTATGGAGGATATCCGTGCTACTGAAGATCGTCATAAAGCCGGTGCGCTGATCTTCTCCCAGGCCGGTATGTACGCGCCTACGCTGGGGGTACTCGGAGCCGTAATCGGGCTTATCGCTGCACTTGCCGATATGACCGAGATGGAAAAGCTCGCTCATGCGATCGGCGGAGCGTTTATTGCTACCGTACTCGGTATTTTCACAGGATATGTGCTGTGGCACCCGATTGCCAACAAGCTCAAACGGCTCTCCAAGCAAGAGATTGATGTCCGCCTAATGATGGTAGAAGGTCTGCTGTCCATTCAATCCGGGGTCTCCACCATTGCGATTAATCAGAAGCTGGCTGTCTTCCTAACACCTACGGAACGCGCTAAGCTGCTGGACAAGGAGGCCGGTTCGAGTGAGCAAAAAGACTAGACACGAGGAACATGAGGAGCATGCCGATGAATCCTGGCTGCTGCCGTATTCCGACCTCATGACCCTGCTTGTCGCCTTGTTCCTCGTTATGTATGCCATGAGCGCCACCGATGCCAAGAAGTTCGAAGAGATGGCCCAGGCCTTCAGTTCCGTTCTGAACGGCGGAACCGGCGTGCTGACAGAACGGGCAGCAACCCCATCCGAGAGTAATCTGGACCAGGGTAAGAGCGATAAGATGAACAATGTCATCTCCAAGAATACGGGAGAAGCAGAAATGGCCAAGCTGCGCCAGAAGGAACAGGAAGATCTTGAGAAGCTCAAGAAGCAATTCGATCAATATATCAAGAACAATGGACTGACCGATCTGCTCAGCACCAAGCTGAACCAGTCCCAGCTTATGATTACCATCAGCGACAATGCCCTGTTCGCTTCCGGGCAGGCTGTAGTCAAGGATGAATCCAGACAGCTGGCTAAGTCCATCTCAACGATGTTACAGCAATTCCCCGACTACGATGTAGTCGTTCAGGGACATACGGACAATATCCCGATTTCCAACACTAGCTATTCTTCCAACTGGGATCTCAGTGTGGATCGGGCCTTGCACTTCATGAAGATTCTGCTGCTTAACCCTAATCTCGATCCAAAGAAATTCAGTCCGATCGGATACGGTGAATACCATCCTATCGCGGATAACTCCACGCCTGTAGGACGTGCGAAGAACCGCCGGGTTGAAGTCTCCATCATTCGGAAGTATCAGGAGTTCAAGCAATTCACAGGGATTCCTCCATCCGATAATTAGCTATCCGTCGTGGGCAAGTAAAGAGCGGCTCCTAAAGGTATAACTTTAGGAGCCGCTCTTATTTGTTGTTATTCTTTTATAAGGTACTGCTGAGCCTACAGCAATTCATAATTCAACATGGCCCCTAGCTCAGTTCTTTCGTTAGGCGACAGATCACGCCATTGTCCGACCGGTAAACTCCCCAAATTGATGTTCATGATACGGATGCGCTGAAGACGTCTGACCTCATAACCGAAGGCGCTACACATACGGCGAATCTGCCGGTTCTTACCTTCAGTCAAAATAATCCGGAAAACCCGCTCCGTGATGCGTGTAACCGTGCAAGGCAGCGTCTTCTCCCCCAGAATCTTGACGCCACTCGACATCCCTGTAATAAAGGATGGTGTGATCGGCCGATCGACAGTCACTATATATTCCTTCTCATGGCGACCCTCTGATCGCAATATCTTGTTAACGATATCTCCGTCGTTCGTCAGCAGAATCAGGCCTTCCGAATCTTTATCGAGACGCCCGATCGGAAAGATCCGCTCTGAATGTCCTACAAAATCAACAATGTTGCCTTTAATATGCTCCTCTGTTGTAGAGGTGATGCCTACCGGCTTGTTCAATGCGATGTACACGATAGTATTGCCCGTCTCCAGCAAATTCCCATCAATCCGTACTTCATCACCCTGCTCAGCCTGACTGCCAAGCACTGCTTGTTCTCCGTTGATCGTTACTCTGCCGCTTTCAACCAGCTTGTCAGCTTCACGGCGTGAGCAGTAGCCTGTCTCACTGATGAATTTATTGATTCTCACCTTGCTATTCACTCCGTTCTTCATTCATGCTCTTGCGGGGGATAACAGCTTCCGCAGCAGGCATAGTAATTGTAACCTTAGCGCCGCTGCCTACCTCACTTGCTATCTCCATACTGCCCTTATGGGCCTGTATAATACGCTGGCTAACCATAAGTCCCAGTCCTGTACCGGTTTCTTTATTGGTGAAAAATGGTTCTCCCAGCTTAGGCAGTATGTCTTCTGGAATTCCTTCACCTTCGTCCGTAATCACAATGACTACGCTTTGATCAGCGGTATACTGTTCAAGTGTGATTGTGCCGCCTTGCGGCATGGCCTCGATGGCATTCTTGACAATATTGATAAAGACCTGCTTCAACTGATTCTCCTCACAATGAACCGTTGCGGGCTCATCGGAGAACCTGGCTACGAATTCAATGTCAAACAGATGGGCCTGACTATCCAACAGGGAAATGACATCACTGAGGATAAACCGGACATCCTTCTGTTGAAAGTGAACCGCTTGCGGCTTGGACAGAATCAGAAACTCGCTGACAATAAGATTGATCCGCTCCAGTTCGGACAGCATCAGCTCAATATGTAGCGGGATTAGGACCTTCTTCTCCTGCTGCAGCTGCAGGAAGCCCCGCAGCGTGGTCAACGGGTTGCGGATCTCATGCGCTACCCCTGCCGCAAGCTGACCGACCGTAGTCAGCTTCTCTGAGCGTCTCAGCAGTTCTTCCATCCGGTTCCGCTCAGTCATATCACGTGAGACGTGGACAAAGGACAGCGGATTGCCTTCCTCATCCCGGATCACCGAGGTACTGACGCTGACCTCAATGATAGAACCATCCTTCTTCAATCTTAAGGTCTCCACAGGCGGAAGTACCTTCCCCTTCTTTAGTTCCTCCAGCCGCTCTGCTTCCAGCTTGAAGGCCGTTGCGGGAACGAGATACGGGGTTTTCCCTGCCGATTCATTGATACTCCAACCATACAGCTCCTCAAATGCGCGATTCGTACTAAGAATCTGGCCATTCATATCCATCGTGTGTATCGCATCGGATGTTCCGTTAATCACCGATTCCAAGTGCTCCTTGACCGCACGATTCTCTTCCAGCGTCTGGCCGAGACGGCTTGTACGCTGCATGAGATGATCAGACATTGCATTAATCCGCTGAGCCAGCTGTCCCAGTTCGTCCCGGCTACTGACCTTTAGCGTCGTCTCAAATTTCCCCCTGGCGACATCATTGACTTTGGCCAGGATTGCTTTAATTGGACGTGTAACAAAGCCGGACAGAATATAACTGCCTAAAAAGAAGGTCACCAGCAACAGAAGACTAGTTGAGCTATTGTTGACCAGCTGTTTACGGATCACCGAGGATATGACCGAGTAATCCATAACCACACTGATGACATAGGAGCCTTTCCCTGGCTGCATAATAGGGATGAAGCTTTTCAGCACTCTTTTACCCAGAGCTTCCGTATCAAGCAGCACTGGCTGTTGCCGGCTTATAGCTGCAGCCACAGCCGCCTTATCCTGCTGCACATTGCCATAATCATAGCTGCCATACTTAATGGGACGATTGCGCAGCTTCAGATTCAATGTATCGCTTCCATCTGATGACATACTGGTCAGGGCAAAGGTCTCTGGGTTAATTCCTGTAATCTCCAGAATCCCTGGATTAACCTCTTGCGTCTGCTTCACAATTTCGTCTGGGCTCATAATCTTGACATAATCGTTAACGGAAGTACTACGAACATAAGGATCAATGATATAATTGCTTGTCCCATCATAATAATATCCCCACTTCTCGATAAATTCGGGATTGGAGGTAGAGTATTCGAAGGGACCTGACCAAAAATGGTCCAGCGTCTGTCCTTGGTCGATGGTGACCTGATGATTGAGGAACAGCTCCAGGAAGGCAATATACCAAAAACCCCAGCCCTTGGTGGACAAGCCCACCTCTTTGGGGTCAGAAGACTTGGCAATCACGATATCATCATTAGTTTTGACAAGCAGCGAAATATTAGACACACCCAGCTTGTGGGATAGCTCTCGTAGTTGGCGGTTGTCCACATTCTTAATATCAGGGTCCAACTCGTGTGAAGCCAGGATCGCAGCCATCCGCAAATTGTTGGCAATCTGGCTTTCGACATAATTGGAACTATAGCTGCTCTGTTCAACGGAAACGGCAATCTGCATGGCGGTCATTCTCATGTTTCTTTCCGTTTCATTTTGCAAATTATTTCGCACATCATAGAGGTTAAGTGTCAGATTCAGTACTAGAACAAGCAGCACTGAACCAAATAAAATGGCTGATAATTTAGTTTTTATGGACAAGCTCGCTTTTCACCTCTTACCGCTGGTAAATCCTAGCGGAGTGTTCATCATTATCATACCTTTTGCCCCTTCATTTGAAAAGAACATTATAATGTAGGAATACGAACGGGGATTGAAATACAGAAACACATTCACTACAATGGGTATGAAACCATCCACATCTTATGCACATATAAACAAATTATCAGAACGTATTGTGTACAAAAATGTGTATAAGTCGGCGGTTATCCACAGACTTGTACACAATTTGTTCAGAACGAATATTTGTTCGTTGAACAATAGGAACAAAATCCGAAGGGAAGATGTACTTTTGAGTAAGATGGAATATGAACCGCCTATAGATGCACAAGCCGCCCATGAGTATTGGATGAGGTATGCAATCGAAGAAGCACGCAAGGCAGAAGCACTCGGTGAAGTTCCCATTGGTGCAATTATTGTACATGATGATAAAATCATCGGACGTGGCTACAATCTCCGGGAGACCACACTGGATTCGACTGCACACGCCGAAATGGTAGCCATTCGGGAAGCCAGTCAGGCTCTGAATTCTTGGCGGCTTCTGGATTGCAAACTTTACGTTACGCTAGAGCCCTGCCCCATGTGCGCAGGAGCGATGGTACAATCCAGAGTACCACTGACTGTATACGGCACAACGGATCCTAAGGCGGGCTGTGCGGGGACCCTGATGAATCTGCTGGAGGAACCGCGATTTAATCACCGTACGGAGGTCATTCAGGGCATTCTACAGGAGGAATGCGCTGAACTGTTGACCTCCTTCTTCCGTCGTTTGCGCCGCAAGCCGGCCACAGCCGACAAATTAGAAATTCCGATAGCAAGTCAAGATATTAGAAAGGAATAGAACAATGACACTCACTTTATCCAACTCATCCAAAGGAATCTATCTCTCCCCTCTAGCCCTTAAAGATGCCGAGGAATTGCTTGCTCTACGCCTGCGCAACCGAATCGCACATCAGCCATTTGAGCCGAAGCGGGACAATGATTTCTTCACACTTGAAGCCCAGCAGCAGCATATAAGCCTACGGACTGCCGATGCAGAACAAGATCGGGCTTATATGTTCGGAATTTATGCGCTGGATGGCAAACTCATTGGCCAAATTACTTTGTCTAATGTAGCACGTGGAGTAGCTCAATATGCAGACCTCGGCTATTTCATTGATAAGGACACCGAAGGTAAAGGCTATATGACCGCAGCTGTCAGACTTGTATTGGAATATGCCTTCCGCGCACTGGGTCTGCACAGGGTGCAGGCAGGTATCCTGCTCCACAATGAAGGTTCCCGCCGGGTTCTTGAGAAGAACGGCTTTCAGGTCGAGGGCGTGGCCCGTAAGTACCTTAAGATCAACGGAGAATACCAGGATCACCAGACCTTTTCCATCCTGGCCGACGAATTTAAGTAGAGCCAAGTAGAAACGGCTTTGTCGTCCTCTAAGGGAGGGTATCCGTTTCAGCGAGAAATATAAAGATGATTTATAGCGTAAAACATATAAATTATTATATTTTTAAAAAATCCCGCACATGCCTTTAAAGGGCACGTGCGGGATCTTTATATTTTACCGATTAAAATGTATCAGAGCTACCACCAAACTGCTTCTGCAACTCATCCAATGTTACAACAGCATCGCCTTGCGGAATACCGATTTTGAAATCGGCTTTATCGTTGATTTTGCTATATTGGTTGCTGCCAGTGACCGACAGTCCGATGTTTGTGCTATCTTCCGGAATGTTCACTTTAAAGTCCATCAGAAGATTCTGATACACCGGGAAATCATCCTTATTGATTGCAGTATTGAACTGGAACTGGTTGATCGTTAAGTATTTTTCGAGATCGGCCAGATCTTTGTCAATTTCTTCTTTATTCTTTCCAGCAAGTATCTCCTCTTTAGCTTTTGCTAGATCCGCAGGATCTACTTGCAACAAATCCTTATATTCTTCCTTGCTGATTACGTCGAAGAGTTTAGGAAGCGCGTTATTGATGAAGATCGTGATCGCTTCTTTAATATTGTCATTGTTCAGCCCAAACTGAATGACCTGCTTCGCATCCACACCTTCAGGAAGTCCTGCATCCTTAGGTTTGATATCTTTGAAGTATTTAGCTTCGTCGTACTGAGCCAGAACAGCGTCCAGAACTTCGCTCTGAAGCTTGCGCGCTTTCTCAGTATCCAGTGCTGCAGTATTGATCTCTTGACCTGATTTTTCAGCCAGTTCTTTGAGATCCAGCTCTACAAATTTGCCGACAATGTTCTCTGGAATCGGGAAGAACGGTATAGATGGAACCTTAATATACACTTTTTCTTTAGTGGCAACGATAGGAATAGTAAAGCTCATAGCCATATCGCCCTTCAGGTTAAGCACCAGCGTGGCTTCGGTTTGCATCGGATCCGCTTGATATACACTGTCCACGGAAATCTCTGCGTTCTTCAGCATACTGATTACCTGCGTAGCCATCGCACTCGATGGATCATCCGTAGGTGCATCAATAGATAAATTATTGACCACAAATTTGGTGTTCAGCTCATAAGAGCTGAGTGTTACCGCTTTAGCTGCGGCATTCTTTAGCGCTTCTTTCGGTGGTTCTTGCTTACTTGCACATCCTGGCAGAATTACAGCTGTTGCAACCAACAGCGCTGCCGCGGATAGCCCCCATTTTTTAAACATTATATATCTCCTCTCCCATGCAAAGAAATGTTTCCCTCCCCTAATGATATACCATTTGACAATTTTGAGAAACATTACTCAAGAACTAAAGTCGGTTTAATTTTTATCCTTGTGGATTATGATGATCCACATGGTTGGCCTGCTTCACCTTTTTCGAACCGGAAAGTGGCTCCTGTCCATTAGATTTAGGCTCCTCCTTGCGACTTCTTCCGGAATTCTGCGTTCCTGGAACCTGAATCGTTTTAGGTTTGCTCATACGCTCTCCTCCTATGGATTAGTAATATCTTTCAGGGCTTGTGCGCATTCATGTATCTGCCGCGCATACTGCTGTGCCAGGCCCTGTACGGCATCCGTATGTTCATCTATATGCCGTCCTGCTTGTTCCACATCAATCAGGTTCACAGCTACCTCCCTGCTGTCCACATACGTGCAGCGAAAATCCAGTGAGTAATCCTGATGTCCTGCTGCATTAAAATGAATAAGCAGGCTAGTGCGGTCTGCTGCGTCTCCCTGCACAGTGAAGCTGTCGCCATCCTCCATAAGCGCAGGCAGGCGTTCCTGCCAGGCGGAGACCAATTGCTGTTGATCCAATTGCAAATCTCGGTTCATTGTTATAATCACCCTCCTTCTCTAATACATTGCCGAGAAACCCATCTTTTTATTCCCCAATGAAACCAAACAAAAAAAGCCGCCTCCAGAGGAGACAGCTTCGGTTCGTTATATAAATGATGTTCTTGAAAATAAATGGCGGAGAGGATGGGATTCGAACCCATGTGGGCTTGCACCCTAACGGTTTTCAAGACCGCCCCGTTATGACCGCTTCGGTACCTCTCCAATAAAACTAAAATCACATGCAATAGGAATTATATCACACAACCTAAAGGTTACGCAACTATATTATTATTGAACCGATTTTGGGGTAATGGATTTCACATTCCGCATGTACGGCTGCAGGCATTCTGGAATTTGCACACTGCCATCTTCCTGCTGATAGTTCTCCAAAATAGCGGCTACAGTCCGACCAATAGCCAGTGCGGATCCGTTCAGCGTATGTACGAACTCCGGCTTAGCTTTAGGCTCCTTGCGGTAACGAATATTGGCACGGCGGGCCTGGAAGTCCTCTGTATTGGAACAGGAAGAGATCTCGCGGTACATTCCGCTTTCAGGTAGCCAAACTTCCAAATCGTATGTTTTAGCCGCGGTGAAGCCCATATCACCTGTACAGAGTCCTAGTACACGATAAGGAAGGCCCAGCAGCTGCAAGACACGCTCAGCGTCGGCCGTCATTTTTTCAAGCTCCTCATAGGAAGTCTCAGCTGAGGTGATTTTAACCAACTCTACCTTGTTGAATTGATGCTGGCGAATCAAGCCGCGTGTATCACGTCCAGCAGATCCGGCTTCAGAACGGAAGCAAGAGCTGTAAGCCACATGGTATTTAGGCAGGTCGGCAGCTGTCAGGATTTCTTCACGGTAGTAGTTAGTAACTGGAACTTCAGCTGTCGGAATCAGGTAATACTCTGTGTCACGCAGCTTGAAGAGATCCTCCTCGAACTTAGGCAGTTGTCCTGTCCCATAAAGGCTGTCCTTATTAACAATATAAGGTGGCAGCATTTCTTCATATTGATGTTCTCCGCTGTGCAGATCCATCATAAAGTTGATCAACGCGCGCTCCAGACGAGCCCCAAGGCCTTTGTAGAAAACAAACCGCGAGCCTGTGACTTTCGCTGCCGCTTCAAAATCAATAATATCCAGCTGCTGTGCCAGCTCCCAGTGGGATTTTGGCGTGAATTCGAATTTCTTCGGCTCTGACCACCGGCGAATCTCGACATTTTCTTCCTCAGACTTGCCGACCGGTACGGATTCATGAGGAATATTCGGAATATTCATCGTCAGCTCGGAGATTTTGACTTCCAGCTCACGTACCTCATCATCCAATTCTTTAATACGGTCAGATACCGTACGCATTTCAGTAATCAGGTCCTCCGCAGGCTCACCGTTCTTCTTCTTCTTGGCTACCTCTGCAGAAACCGTATTCCGACGGTTTTTAAGACCTTCTGTCTCTTGCAGTACTTCACGGCGACGCAAATCAAGCGCCGGGAATTCTGCAATCAAATCCAGTGATTTTCCGCGTTTCTCAAGTGCTTCCTCTACGCGGGCATAATCACTGCGCAATATTTTCACATCTAACACAAAGTTTCCCTCCTGAAAACAGCCTTAACTCTTTCAATAGGCCTGCTACAGCATTGAAAGAGTCAAGATGTTCTTATATACAGTTCTATTTATTAGCTGTACCGACGGCCTGAACCATATCTGCAAAGTATTGATGCAGCCTGTAATCGTCGGTTAATTCCGGGTGAAAAGAGGAGACCAGCAGATTGCCCTGGCGTGCAGTTACTATCTCATTGTTATAGACAGTAAGAACATCGACCTCAGGGCCCACCTCAGTAATAAGAGGGGCTCGGATGAATACGGCACGAACCGCTTCATTAATCCCTTTGACTTCCAGGTCACATTCAAAGCTTTCCCGCTGGCGGCCAAATGCATTCCGAGCCACGGTAATGTCCATCAGCTCCAAATGTCCAGGCTCCCCACTGGCAATACGTTGTGCAAGTACGATCAGACCGGCACAGGTTCCAAATATAGGCTTACCCTGGCTAGAAAAGTCACGTATCGCTTCAATAAAGCCATACTTGCGCATCAGCTTGCCGATCGTAGTACTCTCACCACCAGGGATAATAAGCCCCTGAACCTCTTCCAGCTGCTCTACCCGCTTAATCGGTAAGCCTACAGCACCGGTCTTCTCAATACTGACAATATGTTCTGTTACTGCGCCCTGAAGCGCCAGCACTCCTATTTTCATCCTGAACCCTCTCTCTATTAACGGCCACGCTCCGACATACGCTCAGCCGGTGTCAGCGTCGCAATATCGATACCCTTCATTGGTGCACCAAGGTTCTTGGACACTTCGGCAATTAATTTGTAGTCAGTGTAGTGTGTAGTAGCTTCCACAATAGCACGAGCGAATTTCTCAGGGTTGTCCGATTTGAAAATACCGGAGCCGACGAACACACCATCAGCACCCAAGTGCATCATCAAAGCAGCATCAGCCGGTGTAGCTACACCGCCTGCGGCGAAGTTAACCACCGGAAGCTTGCCCAGCTCATGAACTTCAAGCAGCAGTTCGTAAGGAACGCCAAGTGTTTTTGCTTCATTATAAAGCTCATCCTTGGAAAGGTTAGTCACTTTACGGATTTGGCTATTGATAAAGCGCATATGACGTACCGCTTCAACAATATTGCCTGTTCCTGGTTCGCCCTTAGTCCGAATCATGGATGCTCCTTCATTAATACGTCGAAGAGCTTCACCCAGATCTTTCGCACCACAAACGAATGGAACGGTAAATTCACGTTTATCAATATGGAACACTTCATCAGCCGGAGTCAGTACTTCACTCTCGTCAAGGTAGTCCACGCCCAAGGACTCCAGGACCTTCGCTTCAACATAATGACCGATTCGCGCCTTTGCCATAACGGGGATACTTACCACTTTGAGAACTTCTTCTACAATAGTAGGATCAGCCATCCGTGCTACGCCACCTGCTGCGCGGATATCGGAAGGTACGCGTTCCAGAGCCATAACGGCAACTGCACCCGCGGCCTCGGCAATCTTTGCTTGTTCTGCATTCATGACGTCCATAATGACGCCGCCTTTTTGCATTTCTGCCATGCCTCGTTTTACTCGCGATGTTCCTGTTTCCATGTCCATGCCTCCCGATTGACTATCATTAATCTAACTTGTAATTTTACTGCATGAAGCGTAAATATACAACCCGTTAACTCGGAATATTTACTTCATTAGACAAAAAATTCGTTAGAACAAGTTCTTGACTCCGCTGAAGAGATCACCGAAAAATTCGCCTATTGCTCTAAGAAATAGCTTGAACCAGCCCGCTTTTTCAGCTTCCTCTGCCGTAATCAGATTCACAGTCTTTTGTTGAACGAGATCCATGCCGTCTACCTTGTAAGTATAAGTCACCTTGCCGACCTTGGAGGAGGTAGCAATAGGAGCAACCAGTGTCGCTGGATCATTGGTCTGAACAGTGGACTCAATTTTCGGAGCAGTCGTTCCTTTAGGTACGATAAATGTTACGCCTTGATCCGTAACTACCGGTACTTCTTTATTCTTCCCTTTTACCACTGGCACTGTTTCAGTACCTTGAATCACTGACTTTGGTGCAACGACCTGCTTGATCTCAAAATTATTAAATCCATAATCAAGGACTTTCTTCGTCTCGGTGAAACGATGCGCTTCAGTGTTTGCTCCCATAACCACACTGATCAAGCGCATGCCATCACGGACAGCCGTACCTGTAAAGCAGTTCCCGGCGCTGGCAGTATGACCTGTCTTAAGTCCGTCAAGACCAGGATAAGCATAAGCCTTGAAGTTGGCGATATCCTTATTCGATTCTAGCATCCAGTTGTAGTTAATGATCGGCTTCTTATCACGCTCGCGGAATTTATAAGATTGAATGGTTGTGAACTTATTAAAGTCCGGGTGATCGGTAACAATATATCTAGCAAGAATCGCAGCATCCATAGCAGACATTACAGTCTCACGGTCACTTTCTGGACGGAATTTCGCTGGCATATCCGCCCGGCTAAGACCTGTAGAGTTGATAAAATAAGCCGTCTTCATGCCCATTTTCTGTGCCGTCTGGTTCATGAGCTCTACAAATTGCTGCTCCGAACCGGATACCAGCTCAGCCAAAGCCACGGTGGCATCGTTGGCCGAACCAACTGCCATCGCTATATACAGCTCTTCAACTGTATGCTCATCACCTTGAGCGAGGAAAATACGGGAACCGACCTGTTTGGAAGCATTCTCTTGCACGACAACCTTTTGATCCCAAGACAGCTGTCCATTCTTCACAGCATCAGCAACCAAATACTCGGTCATCATCTTGGTCATACTCGCCGGAGGAAGTGGAACATCGGCATTTAGAGACATTAGGATTTCGCCTGTAGTAGGCTCCATTAGAACGGCTGACCGTACATTTAGACCTAAGGAATCTACAGAAGGAATTTTGGAGACTGTACCCGTTACAGCCTTCGTGGTCGGTGTTTTACCGGAATCTGTTGTAGCTGGCGTCTTCGCCGCTTCAGCCAAAGCTGCCGGAATCGAAGGTGACAAAAGCATATTTAAAAGCAAACCTACCGTTGCTGTCTTAATCACGAATTGTTTACCGCTGAATTGTTTTCTCTTATGCTTCAATGAATATTACTCTCCTTTGAAACTCATTTCAGTGCTTGTTCTATTCTAACACAGGGGTATCTGCAAAAAAAGACAGACCCGGCGAAAATCGCCCGGTCTGTCCATTATTTAGTCATTCTATTCCATTATACGGAATAGTTCGGCGCTTCTTTTGTAATCTGTACATCATGTGGGTGACTTTCACGCAATCCAGCACCTGTAATTCGGATGAATGCCGTGTCATTGCGCAGCTCATTAAGATTCTTCGTTCCACAATAACCCATACCAGAGCGGAGACCGCCAATCAATTGGTGAATGGTGTCAGAAAGAGGTCCCTTGAAAGCTACACGACCTTCGATGCCCTCAGGAACGAGCTTCTTGTCGTCATCTTGGAAGTAACGGTCCTTACTACCTTGTTTCATAGCGCTCATACTGCCCATACCACGGTATACTTTGAACTTACGTCCTTGGTAGATCTCAGATTCACCAGGGCTTTCTTCTGTTCCTGCGAAAAGACTACCCATCATAACAGCGTGGGCACCAGAGGCAATCGCCTTAGTAATCTCACCGGAGTACTTGATACCTCCATCAGCAATGATTGGAATCCCATACTCACGGGCAACCGTCGCACAATCATAGATCGCTGTAATTTGCGGGACGCCGATACCGGCGATAACCCGCGTCGTACAGATCGAGCCTGGACCAATACCGACCTTAACCACAGAAGCCCCAGCTTCGATCAACTCACGTGTTGCATCGCCTGTAGCCACGTTACCTGCAACAATGGTCAGTTCAGGGTACAATTCACGCAATTTACGAACGGCATCAATAATATTGATGTGATGGCCATGCGCAGAGTCGACCGTAATCAGATCGACACCTACGTTAACCAGTGCTTCAGCACGCTCGAAAGTATCCTTGGAAATTCCGATTGCCGCGCCTACCAATAAACGGCCCTGTGCATCTTTCGCACCATTAGGGAACTGGATCGCTTTCTCAATATCCTTGATGGTGATTAGACCTTTAAGAATATTGTTCTCATCGACAAGCGGCAGCTTCTCGATCTTATGACGCTGGAGAATGCCTTCAGCTTCCTGAAGTGTTGTGCCCACAGGTGCAGTTACAAGATTCTCACGAGTCATTACTTCTTTAATCTGAATGTTAAAATCGTGGATAAAGCGCAGATCCCGGTTGGTAAGGATACCTACCAGTTTTTTGTTCTCATCGACGATAGGTACACCGGAAATGCGGTATTTACCCATCAGATGCTCTGCGTCAGAGACCCAGTGGTCCGGAGTAAGCGAGAACGGGTTAGTAATAACCCCACTCTCAGAGCGCTTCACACGGTCTACTTCTTCCGCTTGTTGCTCTACAGACATATTCTTGTGAATGATACCGATACCGCCCTCACGTGCGATAGCGATTGCCATAGCCGCTTCAGTAACTGTATCCATCCCTGCACTGATAAGCGGAATATTCAGCTTTACATTCTTGCTCAGAACAGTCGTCAAGTCTACTTCCTTCGGTAGTACCTCGGATTTGCGCGGAACCAGCAGCACATCATCAAACGTCAAGCCCTCTTTACCAAACTTGTCTTCCCACACCTGGGTCATTCCTCCTCGATAGTTATATTTATTCTACCCGCCCACAAACTTTATAAATGAAGAAAAAACTCGATCGAGTCCATTCACGACAGACAAAAGTACAGCAACAAAAGTTGTACAAAATCGTATCTTCAGTGTAGGTTTGAGATGCATGTCCAAAAATATATTATTGCCTATCTTAGCAAAGGGCATTTGCACTGTCAAGAATATTACATCATCAATTACAGGATTAAAATTTGCCTGCACAGGTAAGCGAATTCTTGGACATAAGTCCACAATAGGCGGACAAAGATAATGGTTCTATCCACCATCGAAACACGTTAACGAGGTAATTCAGCCTTTATTTTACAAAAATAACCTTTGAGTTTTTCTATTTATTCATTTCTAAAAACACAAAAAGCCCTTGTTGATTAAATCAACAAGGGCTCAAGTGCTTGGCGGCGTCCTACTCTCCCAGGACCCTTCGGTCCAAGTACCATCGGCGCTGGAGGGCTTAACGGTCGTGTTCGGGATGG
>NZ_JABWCS010000182.1 GCF_013359945.1 Paenibacillus agri
CAAGATGAGATTTCCCAATTAGTAAGACCCCTTGAAGACGACGAGGTAGATAGGTTGGAGGTGGAAGTGCAGTAATGCATGGAGCTGACCAATACTAATCGGTCGAGGGCTTATCCTAAAACTACCCCAAAAAGTGAAGAAGAGGCTGCGAAGCCGATTCCGAGTACTTTCCGGGGGCCCCGTGAAAAGGGCGAACGCAAATTCGTTTCGGATTCAGTTTTCAGGCGATTAAGCCTGTATGGATTATATGGAAAAAGTCTTGTTTGGAGAGATACCCAAGTGGCTATAAGGGGACCCTCTGCTAAGGGGTTAGACTGCGTAAGCGGTGCGTGGGTTCGAATCCCACTCTCTCCGCCATTCCAATCCATATCAATATTAATTATTGTGGCGGTGTAGCTCAGCTGGCTAGAGCGTACGGTTCATACCCGTGAGGTCGGGGGTTCGATCCCCTTCGCCGCTACCATAATACCTGGAGGCTTAGCTCAGCTGGGAGAGCATCTGCCTTACAAGCAGAGGGTCGGGGGTTCGATCCCCTCAGCCTCCACCATTTTTACAACTGTAATACCTTACACTGTGCCGGTGTAGCTCAATTGGTAGAGCAACTGACTTGTAATCAGTAGGTTGGGGGTTCAAGTCCTCTCGCCGGCACCATTTTTCATCTAAATTGTGGAACCGTGGTGTAGTTGGCCTAACATGCCTGCCTGTCACGCAGGAGATCGCGGGTTCGAATCCCGTCGGTTCCGCCATTTATCTTAATGAAGTATAGTTTTCCACAAAAGAGTGGAAGTGTAACTATTCCGCTTCATTGTCATGTAAAAATTTCATATGGCTCGGTAGCTCAGTCGGTAGAGCAGAGGACTGAAAATCCTCGTGTCGGCGGTTCGATTCCGTCCCGAGCCACCTTTCTTGGGGGATTAGCGAAGTGGCCAAACGCATCAGACTGTAAATCTGCTCACGTACGTGTTCGGTGGTTCGAATCCATCATCCCCCACCATTTATGAGCCATTAGCTCAGTTGGTAGAGCACCTGACTTTTAATCAGGGTGTCGAAGGTTCGAGTCCTTCATGGCTCATCCCAATTAGAAAAAGTCATCACCTTTATGGTGGTGGCTTTTTTGCTTTTTAGTTATTTTTTTGTTTTTCCAGTGAAAAACTGAAGAAGGATTAGAACAAGCAAGTTTAAAAATCCGGAATTCGTTTAATTATAAGGGTATTCATGCAGTACAGAAACGAGGGATATTCCTTGATATATGATGCGATAATTGTTGGTGGTGGGATTGCTGGTTTACAGGCAGCGATTCAGTTGGGACGGTACTCGGCTTATCGTGTGTTGGTGGTGGACGCTGGGAAGGGACGCTCGAGTCTGTGCCGAAGCTATCATAACATACTGGGATGGCCGGATGGTGTATCGGGAGAGGCGCTGAGGTCCAGTGGTAGACAGCAGGCAGAGCGTGTCGGAGTAAAGTTTTTGGTGGATGAGGTCCTGAAGGCGGATAAGCAGGAGAACCATTTTCAGCTGCTGGGCAGTCAAGGTCAGACTTATCATACGAAAACGATATTGCTGGCAACTGGGGTATCGGATCGTTTTCCAGACCTGCCAGGGTTGACCTCCTTGCTGGGCTGCAGTGTATATGTCTGCCCCGACTGTGACGGGTATGAGATTCAGGACCGGCAGACCGTGCTGATGGGTGCGGGGGAAGCCGGGGCGAATATGGCTTTTATTTTACGTGAACGAACGAAGTATTTAACCTATATTAATCATGAGAAAACAGCCTTGACCCCTGAATTGCTCAATCGCCTGAACGCAGAGGGCATAACATATATAGAAGAAACTATATCGCGTGTGAACGGGCAGGAGGATGGAATGATTACTGGAGTAACTCTGGAAAAGGGTACATTTCTTCCCGCAGAGCGTGGCTTTATTGCTTTTGGCGGAAACCCTGTGCATTCGGAGCTTGCAGCCCAACTAGGCGTGGAATTGCATAAGAACAAGCACATAGAAGCTAATAAGCGCTCAATGACAACCAATGTGGAGAATGTATGGGTGGCAGGAGATGTAGCTGTTCATGCTGAGCAAGCGACAGTAGCTATGGGCGAGGGTGCTCTGGCCGCGATCTGGATGAACAAGGCTTTGAAGAAATTGAAACGTGAAGAACATGACTATTCTGAGAGTACAACCGGAATATGACATAAAATTGCACAAGATATTATCGTTCGACCTGTTCTGACACCGCATGATGCATAGAAATATGTTAAAATAGTCGAAAAGAGTAAGAGTGGTGGAGTATGGTGACGATGGATAGCGAGACATTGCGTCAAAAGTTGGAACAGCTCACCGGAAAAAAAACCGGACTCAAGCAGTTAGGGAGGCAGCAATCCGCTTCCCTTTTTGGCGTAGGAACGGAAGGCAAGGAACAGCAGCCTGTTATCTCTGAAGGAAGTTTGTGGGTGCCCTTATATGATAATGATGGCCGTATAACGACAGTATGGGTTGAATTGGAAGGTCTTAGTTCGCGGGAAGTTCAGCTGGTCAATTATGCAGCCCAGAACTTTGCAGTAGCGCTGAAAGCCACAGGATTTCGTGAAGAAGGCGAGGTGGAAGCCCGTCAGCTTAGCAGTTGGTTGAATGTCCAGTTGGAGCAAGAGAAGGATGACGCAGAGATCCCTGATGATATGGCTTTAAAGAGCCGGCTGTTCAGCGATATGATTCCTTTTCTTCTAAGTAGTGAAAACGTACACAGTCCTCAGGTATCTTACAGATCGCTAATGAAGTTGCTGCGGAGTTATTTTGAGAATGAGGTTCTGCTTATTCCGCTTCAGGAGAAGGAATGGTTGATTTTAGCGCGTAAGGAGCTGCTCACCGGCGGGGATGATAAGGAAGATGAAGAAGAGAATGACGATGATCTGCTGGCCCAGACTTCAATGGGGCTGCATGAGCTGATCGCCAGTGAATGGGTGGGGATCTTTCATCTAGCGGTAGCACCAGCGGTTGTTCCGGTCAAAGGTCTAACGGGTTCAGTGGCGTTGCTACGGGAAACCATCATTTTAGGTCGGATTTTCCAGGTCGGCGAATATATTCATCTCCCTTGGGAGCTGCGCTTAGAGCGTCTAGTGAATAGTATTCCTGACACCAGACGACGCAAGCTACTTGGGCAGATCGGCGACTATAGCTCTGTCTTGTCCGACAAGGAAATGCTGCTGACACTGGAGACTTTCTTTGAAATGGACTGTAATGTGAGTGAAACCGCTAAGAAGCTATATATCCACCGTAATACGCTGCTCTATCGTTTGGACAAGATCAAGCAGGAGACTGGGGCCGACGTCCGAAGCTTTGGAGACGCTGCAATTGTAAAGCTGACGATGCTATTGTATAAAGTGACGAAAAGAAAATAGGTTTTTTGTGAACGTTACAAATAGCCATCCCGGCATAACTGGGGTAAGATAAATGTACAAGAAACGAATTGATGTTTTAATCCAATAAATGACTCGAGGGGGAAATACAATGGCAGGCGTACGTTTAGAGCATATTTTCAAAAAATACCCGGGTTCTGATAAAGCTACAGTTGAGGATATCAATCTTGATATTAAAGATAAAGAATTTCTAGTACTGGTTGGACCTTCCGGTTGCGGTAAATCCACAACTTTGCGGATGATCGCAGGTCTGGAAGAAATCTCCGAAGGTAAAATGTACATTGGCGACCGTGTCGTGAATGACGTTGCTCCTAAAGACCGTGACATCGCGATGGTATTCCAATCTTACGCGTTGTACCCGCATATGAGCGTGTACCAAAACATGGCGTTTGGTCTGAAACTGCGTAAAGTGAAGAAAGAAGAAATCGACAAGAAGGTACGTGAAGCTGCGAAGATTCTCGACATCGAGCACTTGCTTGAGCGTAAACCAAAAGCACTCTCCGGTGGTCAACGCCAACGTGTCGCTTTGGGACGTGCGATTGTCCGTGACCCGCAAGTCTTCTTGATGGATGAGCCTCTTTCCAACTTGGATGCTAAACTTCGTGGTCAAATGCGCGCGGAAATCACTAAACTGGTTAAGCGCCTTGAAACTACTTGTATCTACGTAACGCATGACCAAACAGAAGCTATGACAATGGGTGACCGTATCGTAGTTATGTACGATGGTATCATTCAACAAGCTGCTTCTCCTGAAGAGCTTTACAACCAACCTCAAAACCTGTTCGTAGCGGGCTTTATCGGTTCCCCTACAATGAACTTTATTACAGGTACTTTGAGCGACGTAAACGGCGCTGTTCGTTTCCGTGCTGATAACCTGGATGTTGAAGTTCCAGGCGGCAAAGCTCAAATCGTTCGTAACAAAGGCTTCATCGGTAAAGAAGTGGTTATGGGCGTTCGCCCAGAAGATATCCATGAAGAGCCAGTATTCCTGGAAGCTTCACCGAATACAATCTTCTCTTCGCTGGTTGATGTTACCGAGAACCTTGGTCACGAAATGCTCTTGTACCTGAGCGGTGTAGGCAACGGTACTGTAATCGCCCGTGTAGACGGACGTTCTACAACTCGCGAAGGCAGCAAGCCAAAATTGGCGATCGACATGAACAAAGTTCATTTCTTCGACAAAGAATCCGAAAAGAACATTTTGCTGGGATAAGATTTATTCCCGCTTTACGAGCCACCCCTTTGGGGGTGGCTTTTTTGTTGGCCTGTGAAGGGGATGCATCCCTCTCTGAAAGGGGATATACCCTTAGTTGGAGGGCTTTAAGATTGCATTCATAGGCATTATCCATTAAGATTAGCAGGAGAATTACCTGCGGATGGAATGGGAATATCATCCTAACCGAACGCGGGATAGCGGAGAAAAACCGCAGGCGAGGAAAGGAAGAATTCACATGGCTAAGAAGGTAAAAGTATCTGAATTGGTACAGCATTTTCAATTAGAAGTGGTATCGGGACATGAGGGTCTGAAGCGGCCGATCACGGTCGATGACCTCAACCGCCCTGGTCTGGAAATGGCCGGTTATTTTGAATATTACCCTGAAGAACGTGTACAGCTGCTGGGCAAGACCGAGCTGGCTTTCTTCTCCATGCTGCCGGAGGAAGAGCGGAAGAGCCGTGTCCGGGGCATTTGTAATGACAATACACCTTGTATTGTAATCACCCGTGCTTTGGAAGTACCACAGGAACTCATTGATATAAGTAATGAAAAGGGATTGCCTGTGCTGCGCAGCTCGATGGCTACTACGATTTTTTCCAGCCGTCTGACGAGTTTCCTGGAAGGGCGTTTGGCTCCTACGGCTACCATTCATGGCGTATTGTGTGACGTGTATGGGGTAGGGATGCTTATTACTGGTAGCAGTGGTATCGGTAAGAGTGAGACGGCGCTTGAGCTTGTAAAACGCGGTCATCGTCTGATTGCCGATGATGCGGTTGAGATTCGCCAAACTTCGGATAACCAGCTTCATGGTACAGCACCGGAACTGATCCGTCACTTGCTGGAGATTCGCGGCGTAGGAATTATCAACGTGATGACGCTATTTGGTGCTGGTGCGATTCGCAATCATAAGCGTATTACGCT
Organism: Paenibacillus agri; assembly: GCF_013359945.1. GTDB lineage: Bacteria > Bacillota > Bacilli > Paenibacillales > Paenibacillaceae > Paenibacillus_AQ > Paenibacillus_AQ agri. The sequence goes on from NZ_JABWCS010000182.1 coordinate 5,548, forward strand.
AGTGGTTAGACTGGAAGCTTGGCAGCAGGATAAACAATACGACCGCCTGGGACTTGATGAAGAGACGACCCGTATTATCGATACGGATATTCCGCTCGTAACCATTCCGGTTCGTCCGGGACGTAACCTTGCGGTTATTATCGAGGTTGCGGCGATGAACTACCGTTTGAAGCAAATGGGCTTTAATGCGGCGCTGCAGTTTACCAACAAATTAACAGCCACCATCTCTGAGGATATGGATGATCTGGACTAGGAGAGTGAGAGAATGTTCCCTTTAGCTTTGGACCCTATAGTCTTTAGAATTGGATCTCTGCCGGTTCACTGGTATGGATTGATTCTAGGTCTGGGCGCACTGGTGGGATTATTTCTGGTCATTCGCGAAGGCAGCCGGTTTGGCATTCCTCAGGAGTTCTTTATGGACATGCTTTTGCTGGGAGTGCCCTCCGCAATTATCGGTGCCCGCATTTATTATGTAGCGTTCAAGTGGAATGACTATAAGGATAACTTTGTGGATGTCTTCAAAATCTGGAACGGAGGCATTGCCATCTACGGCGCGCTAATCGGTGCCATTATATGCGGAATCATCTATTTCCGGTATAAAGGTTATCCATTCTGGCGGATTATTGATATTTGCGCACCTGGGCTGCTTGCCGGTCAGATGATCGGGCGCTGGGGGAACTTCGTGAATCAGGAAGCCTATGGCGGTGTTGTTGAGGAATCTTTCCTGCGCAGCAAGCTACATCTGCCTGACTTCATTGTTAATCAAATGTACATAGGAGATGCTTTTCATCATCCTACCTTCCTCTATGAGTCACTCTGGAGTCTGCTCGGGATCGCAATTCTAATGATACTCCGGCGCCAGAAGTTTGTCCGTGCAGGTGAAATATTCCTGTCTTACTTCATCTGGTACTCCATCGGACGTTTCTTCATTGAGGCCTTGCGTACGGACAGTCTCGGTTACAATGGAAGCAGTGGTCTGGCATCCTTTATCAATGGACTTTGGAGTCCGATGAAATGGCTGGGCTTTGAACCAGGGTTCCTGGATCCAAACTACGGAAATATCCGCATTTCTCAGCTGTTGTCTTTGTTAATTATTGTTGCTGCAGTGGTGCTCATTATTATCCGTCGGACTACAGGACAGCCGAAAGCTCATTATTCCGATCCTATTGTTTCGACAAAGACCGGGAACACAGATGCCGTTGTACCTGACAGCGCTGAGCATACACCACAGCAGGCCCCTAAGGGGTCACAGGCCGGTCTCAAGCCGCCTGCTGAAGAGGATAAGAAGGAGCAGTAAACTTGAAAATAGAATGCGTTCTTTTTGATCTGGATGGAACGATTGTTGATACGAACGAGTTGATTCTGAATTCGTTCATGTATGCACTACAGCACAATAACCTGCCCCCACTGAGCAGGGAAGAGATGATTCCCCACATGGGGACTACGCTTCAGCATCAGATGAGAGTGTTCTCGGGGCTGGAGGATATAAGTGGTTTGGAAACTTCCTACCGCTCCTATAATTACGAGCATCACGATGCGCTGATTCGTTCCTTTCCACATGTGAATGAGACGATGGAAGCATTGGCGCGGCGGGGGATCAAGATGGGGATTGTAACCACGAAGATCCGTCCGACAACTATCAAAGCGCTAGAAATGTTCGATCTGCTCAAGTACATGGATACCATTGTAACGGTGAACGATGTTACGGAACCTAAGCCACATCCTGAGCCTGTCCTGACAGCTGTACGCAATCTGAATGCTGATCTCCGTACAACCTTGATGGTGGGGGACAGCATCGTGGATATTCAGTCAGCTAAGGCTGCGGGAGTGTATGCGGCAGCTGTCGCCTGGTCACTCAAGGGCGAGGAGACGCTTAGCAAGTATGGACCGGACTATATCATCCACGATATGAAGGAAATCTGTGATCTCGTGGATCAAGGGACGGATTAATCGTGAGAAATGTGACCCGCTATCCCGTGGAAGGGCATAACTCGCTGTGGTACATTTACCGCACGGTCAGCCCGTGGAAGGGCGTCAAAAACTTTATTTTCATTCAAATTGCCCGTTACTGTCCGATTCTGCCGTTAAAGAACTGGATTTACCGGCATATGCTCGGTATGAAGGTGGGGAAACATACGGCATTTGGACTGATGGCGATGGTGGATGTATTTTTTCCGGAAAAAATAACGGTTGGTGAAAACTCAATCATTGGCTATAACACAACTATCCTGGCGCATGAGTATCTCATTAAGGAATATCGTCTGGGTGAAGTCATTATCGGGGAGAACGTACTGGTGGGTGCCAATACCACGATCCTTCCCGGAGTGACCATTGGCGATGGGGCGATCGTAGCTGCAGGCTCTGTAGTCCACAGAAATGTGCCAGCCGGTGCTTTTGTGGGAGGTAATCCGCTTAGAGACCTGAGACCGTCCCAAAGCGCAGAGAGTGTGGAAGAATTGTGAATAACAGCTTGGACCCTGCAGTTGAATATTGCGTGCTTGTGCGCAACACCTGCAGGGTTTTTCGCGTCTTATATGAATAATGGAAACACAAAGCTTAACAGGAGGGAAGATGATGAAGCAAAAAGAAAGGATTCCACAGCTGGATATTTTCCGGGCCATTGCTATTTTTGCCGTGCTGGCGATTCATGCTACTTCGCGTACGCTCGCGGAGACGCTGGGAACCTCAATGTTTCACCCGTTCTTATTCATTAATAAATTCAGTCAGTTTGCAGTCCCTTCATTTGTATTTTTGAGTGGGTTTGTCTTGTTCTACAATTACATAGATCGGCCGCTAAGCGGCAAGACGCTTGGGAAATTCTATAGCAGACGGTTAATTTATATCATAGTCCCGTATGTGATGTTCTCGCTGATGTACTTTATTCTGAAAATGACCGCAGGACACACGTGGAGTCTGCCACCTATGGAACTGGCTTCCAAGCTGGGCAAGTATCTGCTGACAGGTACGGCGTATACGCACCTTTATTATGTCATTATCATTATTCAATTCTATGTGCTGTTCCCGCTGATCCTGTGGTGTCTGCAAAAGGTCCGTTCCCTGGCGGCTTGGGCTCCGTTAATCGGGCTGGCACTTCAGTGGGGCTTCGTCGTTCTTAACAAATATATGACCAACCACGGGTACTGGCAGTTGACGAAGGGAAGCCTGGCTAGTACATACTTCTCTTACTTCCTGCTCGGGGCAGGGATAGCGGTCTATTACGGATCATTGAAGAAATGGCTGGTACCTTCTCGCGAAGGCTGGCGTGCCGGTAGGGGTTCTGTCTGGGTTGCGCTCTGGTTGCTGTGGATCGCTGCAGGTGTGGTTCATGTAGAGCTGTGGTTCAATAACTTTACCAAGAAAACCGTCATCAACAGTCTGTGGTATGAGGCATTCTCCAACCTGCATGCGCTGCTCTCCTGCCTTGTTCTGCTGCAGCTGTCCTTCCTGCTATACGGGGCGGGCCGCAGTCTGACTGCTAGATTGCTGACCTCTGCAGGCGCATGCTCGTTCGGAATCTACTTGATCCATCCGGCGCTTCTCTTCTTCTATAGAAAACTGCCATTCCATGGCGGTTCGCTGGCCTACACTGCAGCCATTGCCGGAGGCTGGCTGGTCGCGTTGCTCGTGTCCTGGTTGATTGTCGCTATAGCCTTCCGCTATGTGAAGCCAGCATGGATTGTGTTCGGCTCTGCACCGCAGAAGGCGAAACCAGGCGTGCAGAGCTAATCTGCTGACCTGTAGCCTACATTCTGCCTAAAATACTCGGTGACAGCTTAGAAAGCGCCGTACATCCCCAAAGTGGGGTGTACGGCGCTTTCTGGTTACTATAGAAGAAATAGCTGATTCTACTCCCCGGCTTGTTCCCGCTGGAATTGGGCAATGGCCTCGTACTGACTTTCCAGACTTCTAAATACGGAAATATAGATTGGCAGGAGCTTCTTGTACACCTTGGCATGCTCACTGAACGGATGGTGCTGGTGTGTGGAGCCAATCATATCGAACACGACGTCGAAGGATTCTGCACGCCCAGTGGCGAGCAGTCCGAGGACAACCGCGCCTAGGCAAGAGCTTTCGAAGCTCTCTGGCACAACCACCTCCTGGTCAAAAATATCGGCCATCATCTGCCGCCAGAGCGGGGAGCGGGCGAAGCCGCCTGTCGCGAGAATTTGATGCGGACGGCCGATGCTCTCTTCCATCGCCAGCAGCACGGTATACATATTGAAAATTACGCCTTCCAGCACCGAGCGGATCATATGCTCTTTGTGATGGTTCATCGACAGTCCAAAAAAGGAGCCGCGGGCGTCAGGATTCCATAGTGGCGCTCGTTCACCTGTCAGATAAGGATGGAACAGTAAGCCGCCGCTGCCGGGGGGCACCTGCTCGGCAATACGTGTCAGCACCTCGTAGGGATCGATGCCAAGACGCTTCGCTGTCTCTACTTCGGAGGCGGCGAATTCATCGCGTACCCAGCGGAACAGCATGCCGCCATTATTCACTGGTCCGCCGATGACCCAATGGTTTGCCGTAAGAGCGTAACAGAAAATCCGCCCTTTGGGATCTGTAATTGGACGATCTACAACCGTTCGGATAGCCCCGCTGGTCCCAATCGTAGCGGCGACAACTCCCGGCTTAATGGCACCTACACCGAGATTGGACAGCACGCCATCACTCGCGCCAACGACGAAACGGGTCGATTGGAGCAAACCAAATTTGTCCGCCAGCCCGGGGAGCAGGCCCTGCATGACATGTGTAGTCGGCACAATCTTCGAGAGTCGGTCTTTGGTAATCCCGGCGATATCCAGGGCTTCAGCATCCCAGTCGAGCTGCTTCAAGTTAAGCATGCCTGTCGAAGAGGCGATGGAGTAATCGATAACATATTCGCCGAACAGCTTGGCGAATATGTATTCTTTAATGGAAATGAACTTATCCGCCTGCTGGAACACGTCCGGATGATCTTCCCGCAGCCACATTAGCTTGGTAATTGGCGACATAGGATGGATAGGCGTCCCTGTTCGAAGGTACAGGTCCTGGCCATGCAGTTCATTCTTGAGGCGCAGCGCACAACCTGCGCTGCGATTGTCAGCCCAAGTGATACAGGCCGTTAAGGGATTGCCACTGCGGTCAACGGCAATGACACTGTGCATAGCGGAACTGAAGGAAACGAACAATACATCGTTCGCCCGGGTCCCGCTCTTTTTCATTACATCCGACACGGTGCGGATGACCGCCTCCAGAATTTCATTCGGGTCCTGCTCTGCCACTGATGGGGACGGCTGATGAAGCGGGTAGCCGCTGTTAGCCTGGGCTACAATGTCACCATTTTCCCGGAAGAGGACCGCTTTGGTGCTAGTCGTCCCGATATCCACGCCAATCATATAAGAATTGCTCATGCTTCATTCCTTCTTTCCACTGGAAGTACTGCATAAGATACGAACATTTTAAAGGGGATTTCATGCAGTCTGAAGAAAATGTATTACGTACAGAATTACATAAATAATCTCTGATGCATTCCTGCATTCTAAGTATAAAGAGGTCGTCCGAGCCGGACTCCCTAACGATTTTAGCATACCTTGAGAGGGCGGTTCCAACCCCTTTAAGCCAGAGATCTGCAATGCGTCTGAACGGAGTGGAAGGTCCGAGGGGTTTTGTAACTACGGTAACCATCAAGAAATTAGGCTTGAACATCGCCAGTTTTATAAGGCACAATTGACGATTAAGAGTAGTACGTGATACGATATTGCAAATACTTTAATTTACTACCACTTTACCATAGTAAAGTGATTTAAATTTATAAATCCCAATGATACCTGATGAGGTGAACCTTGAAGATGTCCAAACCAAAAGGATTCGAGAAGCCGGCCGGCGTGCGTGACTATCTCCCGCATGCGGTATCGAAGCTGCGCAAGATTGAAAGAGACGTGCTGCATTGCATGAGCCGTTGGGGATACCGGCAGATGATCACACCTACGCTGGAATACTACGATACCGTTGGTGTTGCCAGCTCTACATCCGATCAGAAGCTATATAAATTGCTGAATAACCGCGGTCAGGCATTGGTGCTGCGTTCGGAGATGACTGCACCGGTAGCCCGTGTGGTCTCCTCGCTGCTGAAGGATGAGCCGCTGCCGCTGCGTCTCTCTTATCACGCTAATGTCTTCCGGGCAATTGAGGAAGAGGCCGGGCGGGAAGCGGAATTTTTCCAGACTGGTGTTGAACTGGTGGGTGACGATTCCCCAGAGGCGGATGCAGAGGTGGTTGCGCTGGCGATTGCATCGCTGCAGGCTGCAGGTGTGAAGTCTTTCAAAATCGCGATGGGCCATGTCGGATTCCTAAATGGGCTGTTCCAAGAAGCTGTACCGGGACTGCCAGAGGCTCAAGAGGAATTAAAGAGCCACCTGCTGAGCAGGGATTATGTCTCCTTCCGTGAGACCCTGCGCCGTCTTGAGCTGCCTGAAGCACAGAAGAATGAGCTTAACGACCTGCTGCGTCTTCGTGGCGGTAAGGAAATATGCAATCAGGCGCTGGAGCTTAGCGTTCACCCGCTGGCCCGGGCTTCCATCGAGCATTTATGCAAAGTGTGGGAGGTGCTGGAATCTTACGGGGTATCCCAGCACGTGTTGATCGATCTGACGATGATCGGAGACTTCACTTACTATACCGGAATGACCTTCGAGGGTTACGCGGCTGAGTTGGGCTTCCCGGTATGCAGCGGCGGACGATATGACAATCTGTTGCAGCAGTTTGGTCGTCCCGTTCCTTCCACAGGCTTCTCGCTCAAGACGAATCGTATTCTGGACGGTGTTCCTGCAGAGAATGAAACGGAAGAGCTGCCTATTCTGGTACAATACGATGTATCCCGGCGTCAGGAGGGGCTGCAGGAGGCTGCACGATTACGGTCCGAGGGGCGCGTTGTAGTAACTCGTTTGCTCTCCGAGCAAAGAGATTCTGATAGCGGCGATAAACCAGGGGCTGATAGTGCCGGGTTGCAGGAAGAAAGATATGAGGAAGTACGTACATTCGCGGTCCGTTCATGACTTCGAATTATAAATATAATTAACCAGATCTAAATAACTGTCGTGAGCGGCAGACAAAAATAACCAATGATCGCACCGGAAATGGAGGCAATTGAACAATGGCGCAGATTTTGAAGGTGGCTATGCCTAAAGGCCGCATTTACAATAAAGCGGCGGAATTATTCCGTCAAGCCGGGCTTCCGATTCCGCCGGATGGCGAAGAATCCCGCAAGCTGGTCGTCCCAATTCCCGAAGCTGGCATGGAATTCATACTGGCGAAGCCGGTAGATGTTCCTACATATGTCGAATATGGTGTGGCAGACATCGGAATCGTGGGGAAGGATGTTTTGCTGGAAGAGGACCGGGATGTGTATGAACTGCTTGATCTGGGTATTGCACGGTGCCGGATGTCGATTATCGGCCTGCCGAACTGGCAGCCGGGTATTCAGCAGCGGGTGGCAACCAAGTACCCTAATGTAGCGTCCCGTTACTTCCGCGAGCAGGGTCAGCAGGTGGAGGTTGTTAAGCTGAACGGCTCTATCGAACTGGCCCCGCTAATCGGACTGGCGGATCGGATCGTTGATATGGTAGAGACCGGACAGACCTTGCGGGATAACGGACTCGTGGAAATGACCAGTATCTTTGAAATTACAAGCCGTCTTGTGGCGAACCGGGTAAGCTACCGGATGAAGAATGCAGAAATCCAGCAGCTGTGCGACCGCCTTCAAGGCGTGATTGCAGGTCCAGGGCTCGAAGTTGGCGTGAACAAGCAGCGTTAGGGATGTCTAAAGGAGGAACCAGCAGTGAAGATCCAATCAAGTAAAGAATTCAATCTTCAGCGGGAAGTTGAATATGGAACCCCGGAGCAGAATAAGGCCGTGAAGGAAATAGTGGCCGATATAAAAAAAGAAGGAGACGCTGCGCTTTTCCGTTACACGGAGCGTCATGACGGCGCCCTCTTGACGCCGGATACACTGCGGGTGAAGCCGGAGGAGCTGGAGGCAGCCTACGGGAAGGTTGAGGCGTCGTTTGTCTCCGCCATCCGCGCGGCGGCAGCTAACATTCGGGCGTTTCATGCCCGGCAGAAACGCAATTCCTGGATGGATCTGCAGCCGGATGGCACCATCCTCGGCCAGATCATTCGCCCGCTGAAGCGGGTGGGCGTATACGTCCCTGGCGGGAAGGCGGCATATCCTTCTTCCGTGCTGATGAATGTCATCCCCGCCCAGATCGCGGGCGTGCCGGAGATTGTGATGGTGACTCCGCCATCCACCGGCGGCAAGGAAGGCATTGACCCTTATATTCTCGTGGCCGCCGCGGAAGCAGGCGTACACGAGATCTACCGTGTCGGCGGTGCGCAGGCGATAGCCGCGCTGGCCTACGGCACGGAAAGCATCGCGCCTGTCGATAAGATCTGCGGCCCCGGCAACATCTACGTCGCGCTGGCGAAGCGCGAGGTGTACGGGGCTGTCGATATCGACAGCATCGCCGGTCCAAGCGAGATTGTCGTGCTGGCGGATGAGACCGCCGAGCCGGCTTATGTCGCTGCTGACCTGCTCTCACAGGCCGAGCATGACGAGATGGCCTCGGCCATTCTGGTGACGCCATCGCAAAGCTTGGCGGAATCGGTTGCCGCCGAAGTGGAGCGGCAATTACAGGCGTTGCCACGGCAGGCCATCGCCCGGGCCTCAGTAGAGAATTACGGTGCGATCATCGTCGTAGAGTCGATGGAAGAGGGCATCTCGGTCGTTAACCGGCTGGCGCCGGAACACCTGGAGATTGTAACCGCTGATCCGATGAGCCTGACCGGAGCCATCGAGAATGCTGGTGCGATTTTCCTGGGCGCGTACAGCTCGGAGCCAGTGGGGGATTATTTTGCGGGACCGAACCATATCATACCGACCAATGGAACGGCACGCTTTTCCTCCCCTGTGGATGTGGACGATTTTATTAAAAAATCAAGCCTGATCTACTACAGTAAGGAAGCTTTACTGCGTGACGGGCAGACGATTATAGAACTGGCGCGCCGTGAAGGGCTGGAAGGCCATGCGCGGGCCATTGAAATCAGACTGGAGAACGAACTGAAAGGTGGAAACGGACATGGAGAGCAATAACGGACAGGTGGCACGCGAAGCGGGGTTAAGCCGCACAACGAACGAGACGGACATCAAGCTGTCCTTTGCTGTAGACGGGAACGGGACTTCGGAGCTGGAGACTGGAGTACCTTTTCTGAACCATATGCTGGATCTCTTCACCAAGCACGGCCAGTTTGATCTGACAGTTCAGGCGAATGGCGATATTGATATTGACGATCACCACACGGTGGAGGATATCGGTATTTGTCTCGGGCAGGCGCTGCGTGAAGCGCTGGGCGATAAAAAGGGAATCAAGCGTTATGCGAGTGTGTTCGTTCCAATGGACGAGGCGCTGGCTCAGGTTGTTATTGATATCAGCAACCGGCCTCACTTTGAGTACCGGGCAGAGTATCCTTCTCAGCAGGTAGGAAGCTTCTCGACAGAGCTGGTGCATGAATTCCTCTGGAAGCTCGCACTGGAAGCACGGATTACCCTGCATGTCATCGTACACTACGGCTCCAACACGCACCACATGATCGAGGCTGTGTTCAAGGCGCTGGGACGTGCACTGGATGAAGCCACCTTGATTGATCCTCGTGTGAAGGGTGTGCCTTCCACTAAGGGAGTGCTGTAACATGGCTGTTGCAATCGTCGATTATGGCATGGGCAATCTGCACAGTGTTAGCAAAGCCGTCGAACGCTTGGGCTGCGAGTCTTTGGTGACGGGTGACCGTGAGCAGATCTTGGCTGCGGACAGCGTTATTCTGCCGGGTGTCGGCGCCTTTGGCGATGCCATGGAGCATCTGCGGGAGAGCGGCCTGGATACGGTGGTAAAAGAGGCCGCTGCCGCTGGGCAACCACTCCTCGGTATCTGCCTCGGCATGCAGCTGCTGTTCAGCAGCAGCCAGGAGCACGGTTCACATGATGGCCTGGATATTCTGCCAGGCTCCGTGGTACGTTTTGCGCCCCGTGATGGCTACAAGGTGCCGCATATGGGCTGGAACCGCTTGAGCTTCCGCCAGCCTGAGAGTCCACTGCTGGAAGGGCTAGAGGAAGGACATGTATATTTTGTCCATTCCTATCATGTGGAAGTGGGCCGGGAGAGCAATCTGCTGGCCGTGACTGATTATGGTCATCCGGTAACGGCAATCGTCGGACAGGGTAATGTCTTCGGCATGCAATTCCACCCGGAGAAGAGCGGGGAGCTCGGCGTGCAGTTGCTGGGGAATTTTTTGAAGCTTACTAGGGAACGGGTTTAGGGGATTTTTAACGGCTACGGGCTATGAGCGTCTGAGAATCAAGTAAGGGCTAAAAGTAAGGTGCTAAAACCGTAGCAACGAGAATTAGAATACTAGTTCCGAGAGTAACAATAACCGTATCAGCTATAACAAACATAAGCCCATTGCTGGGCTATAACCATTTTGCAACGAGAGCGGGGAGCGTCAATGTCTTCTTTTATAGTGTATCCGGCGATTGATATCCGGGATGGAAAATGCGTCAGATTGCAACAGGGCGATTACAATCAGGAAACAATCTTCAGCGACAGTCCACTGAAGGTGGCGCAGTCGTGGGAAGCCCAAGGTGGAGAGTTTATCCATCTGGTTGACCTTGATGGAGCGAAGGCCGGGCATCCGGTCAACGATGCCATTATTGGCGCCATTGCTTCCAGTGTGAATGTTCCTGTACAGGTTGGTGGAGGTCTTCGTACCCTTGCCGATGTGGAAAAGCTGCTGGGCCTCGGGGTCAGTCGTTTGATTATCGGGACAGCGGCGATCAATGACCGCGAATTCACGGAAGCCGTGCTGGGTAAATACGGCGACAAGGTAGCCATCGGCATTGATGCGCGGAACGGCTTCGTAGCCACGCATGGCTGGCTGGAAACCTCGGAGGTGCGTGCGGAGGATCTAGCCAAGGAATTGGCGGCCAAAGGTGCTGAGACCTTTATCTACACTGACATTTCCCGGGACGGGATGATGCAGGGTCCGAACGTGGAAGGCATTCTGTCGATGGCAGCGGCCAGCGGCAAAACAGTGATCGCTTCCGGCGGTGTGACCAGCCTTGATGACCTGCTGCGTCTGAACGTGCATAGCAGCAGTGGTATTGGCGGCGCAATTGTCGGTAAAGCGCTTTACACTGGCAACATCGACCTTGGCGGAGCACTGAAGGCGCTGGGACAGAAATAAGATCGGGGGATATCATCTATGTTGGCTAAACGTATCATTCCCTGCCTCGACGTCAAGGACGGGCGGGTAGTCAAAGGCGTCAACTTTGTCAATTTGCGCGACGCTGGTGATCCAGTCGAACTGGCAGCTCTATACGACCGCGAAGGTGCGGATGAGCTGGTATTTCTGGACATCTCCGCTTCAGTGGAAGGCCGGGCGACCATGATTGAGGTGGTACGGCAGACCGCAGGTGAGATCAGAATTCCTTTTACCGTCGGCGGCGGAATTTCTGCACCGGAGGATATGAAGCGGCTGCTGCGCGCAGGTGCGGATAAGATTGGTATCAACACTGCGGCTATAACCAATCCGCAGCTAATTTTGGAAGGTGCCCGGCGTTTCGGTTCCCAATGTATTGTCGTGGCTATTGATGCCAAATACAATGATGCTTGGGGCGAGTGGGAAGTGTATACGCATGGCGGACGCAAGCCCACCGGAATCCGTGCACTTTCCTGGGCCAAGGAAGCGGAAAAACTGGGAGCAGGTGAAATCTTGCTTACGAGTATGGATGCTGACGGCACAAAGGACGGCTTCGACCTGAAGCTGACAAGCGCTGTCTGCGATCTGCTCAGCATTCCCGTGATTGCCTCAGGCGGGGCCGGGAAGAAAGAGCATTTTTACGATGTATTTACGGAAGGAAAAGCGGATGCTGGGCTGGCCGCTACCATTTTTCACTATAAAGAAATTGCTATTCATGAGTTAAAGACTGATTTGAAGCAAAAAGGGGTGGAGATCCGATGAGCCAGGAGCAAGGAAAGAAAGAGCTGACACAACAAGAGGTCTTGGAGGGCATCCGCTGGAACGAGGCAGGTCTGCTGCCTGCAGTCGTTCAGGATGCAAATACGCTGGAGGTTCTAATGTTCGCCTATATGAACGAGGAATCGCTGCGGCTGTCGCTGGAGAGTGGACAGACTTGGTTCTGGAGTCGTTCGCGCAGTGAACTATGGCATAAGGGCGGTACTTCCGGGAATACCCAAGGAATCACTTCCATTCATTATGATTGCGACAGTGATACTCTGTTGGTCAAAGTGGTTCCTGAAGGCCCCGCATGCCACACAGGCGAGACCTCCTGCTTCTTCCGCGAGATTCCGCTTAATCGAACAGTTGAGGTGGCACTGGACGCAGGGAAAGATGCGCAAGCGGACACTGCTGCAGCCAATCTTTCAGACGCTCAGCGCTTCGCGGTGCTTGGCGAACTGGAACGCGTCATTGCTGAGCGGGAAGTAGAACGGCCGGAAGGTGCGTACACAACTTATCTGTTCGATAAGGGCGTCGACAAGATTCTGAAAAAAGTAGGCGAAGAAGCTTCCGAAACGATCATCGCCGCCAAGAATAAAGATAACGCCGAGCTGCGCCTGGAGATCAGTGATCTGATCTACCACCTGCTCGTGCTGCTGCAGGAACGCAAGCTGCCGCTGGACGAGATCATGGAAGAACTAAGCGCTCGTCACGAACGCCCACGCCGCGACTAAGGGGGTTCTTAAGAAATGCATATCGACTATCATACCCATCATGAACGCTGCGGGCATGCTGTGGGCAAGCTGGAGGAGTACGTCAAGCGCGGGATAGAGCTGGGTCTGGAACAAATGGGCTTATCTGATCATTTGCCGTTGATTCATGTGGACCCGGCCAGCTATTATCCCGAGATGGCGATGCCACTGTCAGAGCTGCCCTGCTATGTGGAAGAGTGTCTGTCGCTAAAAGAGCGATACCGGGGCATTATTGATCTGAGAGTAGGCCTGGAGGCTGATTATATCGAAGGCTACGAGGAGCAGATTCGTGAGCTGCTGTCTCCGTACCCGTGGGATTATTTAATTGGTTCCGTACACTTTCTGGGAGAGTGGGATATCACGGATTTCCGGCAAGTTCACGGCTGGGAGGGCAAGGATCCCCTGGACGTTTACCGGAAATATTATGATGCGGTTAGGAAGTCGGCGTTATCGGGATTATATGATATTATAGGACATATGGATGTGATTAAGCGCTTCGGCTATGGGCCCCAAAGCCCTGAAGGTCGTGCTGAGGTAAAGGAGCTTGAACGCAGCGCGTTGCAAGCCATTGCTAAAAGTGGCATCGCCATGGAGCTGAACGCTTCCGGGCTGACTAAGCCCTGCGCCGAGATGTTCCCGGCGGAGCATGTGCTTCAGGAGGCGCTGGCGCTCGGTATTCCGCTTACCCTTGGTTCTGATGCTCATGACCCAGCTAAGCTCGGCGAAGGCCTTCAAGAGGCACGCAGGCTGCTGTGGGAGACGGGCTTCCGCGAGTTAGCGGTATTCGAGGGTCGCAAGCGCACATTCGTACCGTTTGAACTATAAAAATATAATCTTGCAGGAGGGCGTCATGCATCATCATCAATTGCGTATTTTTTCCGGTTCGTCGAATCCAAAGCTGGCCGCAAATATTGCGGAACGGTTAGGAGTGGAATTGGGGCAGATCAAGCTGACCCGCTTCAAGAGCGGCGAGATTTACGTGCATTACGAAGAAAGCATCCGGAACTGCGACGTATTTTTGGTGCAATCCCTCTCTCATCCCATCAATGAGATGTTTGTAGAGCTGCTGGTAATGATTGATGCCGCCAAGCGTGCATCGGCTCGCACCGTCAATATTATTGTGCCGTATTACGGGTATGCCCGGCAGGAACGCAAGTCCGCACCGCGTGAGCCGATCTCGGCTAAAATGGTGGCGGATGTGCTGACCACAGCGGGTGCGAACCGCGTCATTACGATCGATCTGCATGCAGCAGCCATTCAGGGCTTCTTCAATATTCCTGTCGATCATCTGACGGCGCTTGACCTGATCAGCGGATATCTGAAGAATAAGAAGCTTACGGATCTCGTGGTCGTCTCTCCGGATGCCGGACGTGCATCGATGGCTGAAAAGCTGGCGAACCGTCTGGACTCGCCGTTCGCGATCATGATCAAGAAGCGTCCAGCCCATAATGAATCAGTCATTACTCATGTGATCGGTGATGTGGAAGGGCGTACGCCTATTATTATAGAAGATCTGATTGATACGGGAACCACGATTGTTAATGTGGTCGAGGGTTTGAAGGAAAGAGGGGCCAAGGACAGCATCATCTGCGCTACGCATGGCCTGTTCTCCGGGCCGGCATTAGAGAAGCTGGATCATCCTAACATTCAGGAAGTCGTGGTCACCGATTCCATCGCATTGCCTGATAACCACTCCAGCCGCTTCAAAGTATTGTCTGTCGCCCCTATGTTGGCACAGGCTACGCGCATCATTCTGGAAGGTGGCTCCATTGATCAATTATTCAGAGACGCGGGAATCTAGATTCCCCGTCTTTTTTTATGCGTAATCTTCATGATTGAGGTCTCAGGCTCTCTCTGAAGGCTTTCTTTTCCTGTTTTTGCAGTCAGAACCCTATTCGCATGGTGAGAATCTCCTTGATACATGTGGTATACTGTGTGAAGACAGTCGGAACCATTACTGGAAACGACAGAGACCTTAAATAAGGAGTAGGGCTGCCGCAGGGCGCCACTCTCCTATTTTTTATAAGGATAAAGGAAGCTTACAAGGGAGGTGCGTTGCTTCCATGATGGAAACCACTTCAGAGAACGATGCGGTGAACAGCAAGCTGATCCCCGTCACTCTGGATGCCAATTTTTTCTTTGAAAGAGCCGTTCGGTCGCTGGACCGCTTTCAATATGATAAGGCATTAAAACATTTTCGCAAGGCTGTAGAGTACGAACCGGATAATCCGGTGAATCATTGCAACATGGCGGGTATATTATCAGAGATGGGCAAATACGAAGCCTCGAATGATATATTGGCTCAAGTTCTGGAAACAATAGATCCAGGAATGACGGAATGCCACTTCTATATGGCTAATAATTACGCTAATATGGAAAGCTTTGAAGAGGCGGAGCGGGCGCTCGTCACATATCTGGAAGAGGATGCCAAAGGAGAGTTCCTGGCTGAATCCGAGGAACTGATGGAATTGCTGCAGTACGAGCTGGATCGCCCGGCACCGCTGAACCGGATCAAGAGCCGGGAAGGGGTCGTGGAACATGACCGGGCCCGGGCGCTTCTGGAAGCTGGTCAGTTTACGCAGGCAGTGGGACTGCTGGAAGAGATCGTGAGCGCTACTCCGGACTTTCTCGCTGCACATAACAATTTGGCCCTGGCCTATTTCTATATGGGGCGTTTCGCCAAGGCCCGGGAGTGCATCTCCGAGGTGCTTGAGCAAGATTCCGGCAATTTGCATGCCCTGTGCAATCTGGCGATCTTCTTGCAATATGAAGGGGACCGGGATCAACTTACCGGGCTGGTACGCATGCTAGAGGCTACAGTTCCCTTCCACCAGGAGCATGTCTTCAAATTGGCAACGACCATGGGTATTCTGGGCCGCCACCGCACCGCTTACGGCCATTTCCGCCGTCTGCTGAAGGATGAAGAGGTCGGCGGGGATGCTAGCCTCTACCATTACTGTGCGGCTGCAGCCAGCAACAGCGGGCTTTATGCCGAAGCCCAGCGCTGCTGGCGGCAAGTTACCAAGCTGGACCCCGAATCGGTGGTCCCGCAGTTCTTCTTAGCCCAGCTGGAGCAAGCCCAGAGTGAAGGGATCGAAATGCCGCTGGTGAGCTACAACTATCAACTGCCCTTTCAGGAGAAGCTGAAGCTGTGGAAGGATAACAAGGGCAGCTTCGCCGAGGAAGTGAAGACCAATCCGCTGCTGCGCTCCTCATTCTTCTGGGCGCTGCGTTATGGCGATACCAACACGAAGCTGCAGGTCACCGAAGCATTGCGCTGGATTGACGACGCAGAGATGTCCGAGATTCTACAAGACCTGCTTAGCCAACAGCCTTTGCAGGAGGAGAAACTGCAGGAGGCCGCTCTGCTTAGCCTGCAGAAGCTGATTGGCAGTGGCCCGGTGGAGAACGCGCCGCTGCAGCAAGATCCAGAACCGGCACCCTTGTTCCAGAAGGGACAGCCGGAATGGAAAGAGGACTGGCAGCGGGTCATTGACCAGACCGCCAGCATGATGGACCGCCGCTATGATGCCGGCCAGAAGAAGGACGCCGAGCAGCTCTGGCAGCAGTTCATCGGCCGGCTGTACCCGGATGTGCCTTACATCCGTCACGCTGAGGGCTGGTGTGCCGCCTTGGAGTATCTAACCGCCAAGCTGCATAAGAGGCCGGTCACGTTCCGGGAAGTCGCGCAGCGATATGGCGTCACCGAATCGATGGTCAGCCGCTATGCCAAGCGGATCGCGGCAGAATGTGAAATTAACTAGTAGTTTGACTCCGTTTACCGAGAACAGATAAGTGTCTGGCGTTACAGGAAGAGGTCTGGAAATATAACAATTTATAGTTTTTATGATATGAATGGTCTTTATTTTTTGATGAGAAAACGGATGTCGCTCCTTTTCTTCAGAGGACGGCCCCCGTTTCTTCTTATAAAACCCTATCTGCGAGGAGGCCACTGTGATGTACAAAACAATTGTAATCGGAACAGGCCCGGCCGGGCTGACTGCTGCTATTTATCTAGCACGTGCCAACTTGAACCCGCTGGTCATTGAAGGTTTGCAGCCGGGTGGACAGCTGACCACCACTACAGAAGTAGAGAACTTCCCAGGTTTCCCTGAAGGAATACTCGGTCCTGATCTGATGGATAATATGCGCAAGCAGGCCGAGCGCTTCGGTGCAGAGTTCAAGAATGGTTGGGTGGAGTCTGTTGATTTCTCCCAGCGTCCATTCAAAGTAACGGTAGATGGATTAGGCGTGCTGGAGGCGGAGTCGGTGATTATCTCGACCGGCGCTTCAGCCAGATATCTGGGTATTCCCGGTGAGCAGGACAACGTGGGGCGCGGGGTCAGCACATGCGCAACCTGTGACGGATTCTTCTTCCGCGGCAAAAAGATTGTCGTGGTCGGCGGCGGCGACTCCGCGATGGAGGAAGCCAGCTTCCTGACCCGGTTTGCTTCCAGCGTCACGCTGGTACACCGTAGGGACGAACTGCGCGCTTCGAAGATCATGCAGGATCGTGCGCGAGACAACAGCAAGGTAGCCTGGGCGCTTAACCGGACTCCGCTTGAAGTCACGACAGACGAGTCTGGCGTGAAGGGCTTGACGGTGCGCAACAATGAGACGGGGCAAGAAGAGCTTGTTGAAGCAGACGGTGTATTTATCGCTATAGGGCACACCCCAAACACGGCATTCCTCGGTGGACAAATTACCACGGATGAAGGCGGATATATTGTAGTGAACCCAGGTACAACGGAGACGAATATTCCAGGCGTCTTCGCCTGTGGCGATGTGCAGGATAACCGTTACCGCCAAGCGATCTCGGCTGCGGGCACAGGTTGTATGGCTGCAATGGATGCAGAGAAGTTCCTCGAAGGTACCATGGTGCATGACTGGAGCGAGACTCTCGATAAATAAGCATATTTTCAATGTAATACAACCGCGTACCGTTGAGGGTACGCGGTTTTTTTTATGTTTAGATTAAATCTCCATATGGAGCACGTTCGTACCCAATATTTTCCTCCTAGATTATTCGTAAATTTCATCTATATAGACGAATTAGAATGACAAACAAAGCCTGAGTTAATAATCATGATTTCCGAAGTGTAATTAACGGCATTTTTGTATCTTAAATAGTCTGCAATTAGTGGTTATTAGAAATTAAGTGCAATATTGTACCTTAAATCTTCCACAATACCCCTTTTAACGTGATCTTTTAAAAATAAGCTACAAAAATGCTCTTAGTTTGCTTATATGCCTCTATTTGAGAAATATAAGGTACAAAAATGCTCTTATATGGCCTGAACTGAAAAATTTACTTAAGGGAACGGATTGGAAGGGGATTTTGGATTTTTGGATCTGTAGGAGCGATAGTGTCGGCATAAAAGCTTTTCGAAAGAAAACTGGCATCGGAAGCATAGGCATAAGCGCTCCGGGTTTTATCCGCGAATAGCGGTACAATCCCGAGAAATCTGGAGACAACCGCAGCCGGAAGTCCAAACACTTGCCGCAATGACAACCATAGACCTAGTTAACATCCAAGTTCAATCTACATAGTTGAAGAGGTTACATTTATCGAAAGTTGTTGCCTGAAAATCTCTATCTACCCTCTTAAGAACTCTTTTTTTCACTTTGTGATTGCAATCACTATGGTGCCTGTTTTCCTATGATAATCTGATGTTGAGAACAGTTCTCAGTGAGGGGGAGCACAGATGAAAAAGGTGCTGAAGCTGGATGAATCCATCTTCGAGCTGGTAGGCAGGCACCCCGAGGTAATGGAGATTATGGTGGAGCTAGGATTTCACGATATTGCCAAACCAGGAATGCTGCAGACGGCCGGCCGTTTCATGACTCTGTCCAAGGGAATCAAGTTAAAGAAAATGGACCCGGATACCGTTAAGCTGGCTTTTGAGCAGCGGGGGTTCAAGGTTCTGAAATAGATGTTCCGCTGGCTGACCCTATTACAGACAAGGAGAGGAATACCAATGAGCGAACTGATCAATAACCGTGAAACCACAGTGCCAGAGCAGACCCGCCGTCAAGCCATGCTAAAGGAGATTATCAAGGAACTGCATGCTGGAAAAAGCGTAGAGGAGGTCAAAGCCCGCTTCGCTGAAGCGGTAGGGAATGTGACGGTAGCCGAAATTTCCGCGATGGAGCATTCGCTAATGACAGAGGAGGGCATTCCGGTCTCCGAGGTGCAGCGCCTGTGTTCCGTGCATACGGCAATTTTTAAAGGCTCAATAGAGGAGATTCACCGTTCCTCGACGCCGGAAGAACAGCCGGGACACCCTGTGCATACATTCAAGCTGGAGAACCGTGAGGTGGAAAAGCTCCTGAACTTCCGTCTATCTCTGCACGCAGACAAATTCGGGAGAGCGGACAGCGAGGAAATGGTCTACAAGCTACTGGAGGACCTCAGTCTGTTGCTGGACCTCGACAAGCATTATAGTCGTAAGGAAAATCTTTTGTTCCCGTATCTAGAGAAATACGGGATCTATGGTCCGACCAAAGTGATGTGGGGCGTCGATGACGGCATCCGCAGCCTGATTAAGACCGCCAAGGCGCAGCTGAGTCCTTATCGGGGTAATCAGAAGGAAGTTGGCGAGTTGCTGACAGAGATCATCCAGGAAGTTAATGAAATGATATTTAAGGAAGAAAATATTCTATTCCCTATGGCGCTCGACAAGCTGACTGAGGATGAATGGGTGAAGATTGCCCGGGAAAGCGATGAAATCGGTTTTTGCCTGACCTTCCCTGAGCAGGAATGGATACCGGAGCGTGCCTCGGAGCCGGAGGGAGCTGCGGAATTCGCAGCCTCAGAAGAAGAAGGCGGAACTGTACCGAAGGGCTTTATCCGTTTTGAGACTGGTCTGTTATCGCTTCATCAACTGGAGACCGTGCTCAATCATTTGCCGGTGGACCTGACTTTTATAGATGAGAACGACGTGGTGCGGTATTTCTCGCACGGCAAGGAGCGTATTTTCGCCCGGACCAAAGCCGTTATCGGCCGTACAGTACAGAACTGCCATCCGCCGCAAAGTGTGCATGCAGTAGAGAAGCTGCTGGAAGATTTCAAGGCGGGCCGCAAGGATGCCGAGGATTTCTGGATTGCGATCAAGGATAAATTCATCTATATCCGTTACTTTGCTGTGCGCGATAAGGAAGGTAACTATATGGGCACTTTGGAGTTTACGCAGAATATTGCTCCGATCCGGGCGCTCGAGGGACAGAAACGCATTTTATCGGAGTAACATCAGCATTGCGAGTGGATTATAATATACCAGGGAGTCCTGGTAGTGAAATATAAGACTCTCTACCCCAGTGGGCAGGGAGTCTTTTTTTAAAATATAAATATTTATATGTTCTACGCTACAAATTATCCTTATATTTCCCGTTGAAACGAATACCATCCCTTAAAGGACGGCAAAGCCGTTTCTACTTACTAATATAGAATTAATCAGTCTTACAGGAGATATATAACAAAAAGCCGGGTGTATCGCCTTTCCTTGACCGCAGGGAGGGCTTCTATTATAGTGGGTACGTAGGATTAACTATTTTAGTATAGAAAAAGGTGGCTTGTTACATGTCTGAAAATATCTACGTTGGCGTGGATTTGGGCGGAACCGCAATCAAGGTTGGAATCTGCAATGCCGAGGGGCACCTGCTGCATACTTATGAAGGTCCGACAGGGACCCAAGAAGGCGTCGATACGGTTATCGATAATATCGTAAAGTACGTACGTCAAATCGTTGAAGACTCTCCATACACTTGGGACCAGCTTGCCGGTGTGGGAGCAGGGGTGGCCGGGTTCACAAATATCCGTGAAGGAATCATCATTCTTGCGCCGAACATAGGTTTTCGGGATGTGCCGATCCGTGCCATTCTGGAGGAGCGTTTAAACAAGCCTGTCAAAATAGACAATGATGCCAATGTGGCAGCTCTTGGCGAAGCCTGGAGCGGTGCGGGACGCGGCGTAGACAATTGTGTTTGCTATACTCTCGGAACCGGTGTCGGTGGCGGTATTATCATTAACGGTAAGATTTATCAAGGCTTCGGAGGCCTGGCTGGTGAGCTTGGACACATCTCTGTTGTGCCGGATCTGGAAGCTATTCAATGTGGCTGCGGCAAGATGGGTTGTCTGGAAACCGTTTCCTCGGCAACGGGAATTATTCGTATGGCCAATGACGCTGTAGCACGCGGTGATCGTACTTCCCTGTCCATGGTGGAGAAAATCGCTGCTAAGGAAGTATTCGATGCGGCAAAAGCTGGCGACGAAGTTGCGATCCGTATCGTTAACCGTGCTGCCTTCTATCTGGGCAAGTCTATGGCTGCTGTAGCTGCTGTGCTTAACCCTGAGAGCTTTATTGTAGGCGGAGGCGTGTCCAAGGCCGGAGATATTCTATTTGATGAGGTTCGCCGTGTATTCGCTAAGCTGGCGCCTGAGCCGCTTCAGGGTGGCGTAAGCATTATCCCTGCCGAGCTGGGTAATGATGCTGGTATTGTTGGCGCCGCAGGCTTGCTGCTTCGCTCTTAGAGTTGTTCTCGAAAGACCGCCTTTATTCATATAATATCCGATAGGAGGGGACGCTTGATGACGGAACTGGAGGAAGCTCCGACCGGAGGAGCCACCCTGATCATCATTACAGGCATGTCGGGTGCGGGCAAGACGATCGCTGTTCAGAGTCTGGAAGACTTAGGCTTCTTCTGCGTCGATAATTTGCCGCCCGTGCTGATCCCGAAGTTTGCAGAGCTGATCGAGCAGTCCAAAGGTAAAATCGCCAAGGTCGCGCTTGTCATCGATTTGCGGGGACGGGAATTTTTCACTGCCCTGTCTGAATCGCTCAGTTTTATTAAAGAACAATTCACCATCGGCTGCGAGATTTTGTTCCTCGACGCGACCGATTCCGTACTCGTCCAGCGCTACAAGGAAAGCCGGCGCCGGCATCCGCTTGCCCCTAAGGGCATGCCGCTTGATGGTATCAAGCTGGAACGCAAAATGCTGGAAGAACTGAAGAGTTCAGCAACCCAGTACCTGGACACCAGCAGCATGAAACCGGCGCAGTTGAAGGAGAAGATTGTATCTCGTTTTTCCCACCTTGGAAAAAGCACACTCTCTGTCAATATCACATCGTTCGGCTTCAAGTACGGAATACCCATTGATGCAGACCTCGTTTTCGATGTCCGCTTTCTGCCCAATCCGCATTATGTGGATCACCTGCGGCCTCACACAGGCCAGGATAGTGATGTCTATGAGTACGTAATGAAATGGCCTGAAACGCAGGCGTTCCTGACCAAACTGCTCGATATGCTTCATTTTCTGATTCCCCAGTACCGCAAGGAAGGTAAATCCCAGATTATTATTGGCATTGGCTGTACCGGAGGTAAGCATCGTTCGGTAGCGATATCGGAATATCTGGGTAAAATGCTGGGGGTCAGCGAGACGGAATCCGTCACGGTCAGTCATCGTGATTCCGAGCGTGATCGGCATTAACGAGAGAAGGGATCAATAGTGGCTGAAGAACAAAGACAGCGTCCCCGAATCGTCGTGATGGGCGGCGGGACCGGACTGTCTGTAATGCTTCGCGGTTTGAAGGAAAAGCCGCTTGATATAACGGCTATCGTTACGGTAGCCGATGATGGGGGCAGTTCCGGCATTCTGCGCAGTGAGCTGCAGATGCCTCCTCCAGGCGATATCCGCAACGTCCTCACGGCGATGGCGGATGTGGAGCCGCTGATGGCGGATATCATGCGATACCGCTTCAGCAATGGTGAGGGGCTTGCCGGGCATAGCCTCGGCAACCTGATTCTGGCGGCGCTCACCGATATCTCCGGTGACTTCGTCACCGCTGTGCGTGAGCTCAGCCGATTGTTCGCCGTACGCGGACGGGTGCTTCCGGCTGCGGGCGATGCGGTTGTGCTGCATGCCGAAATGGCGGATGGCAGCATTATCACCGGCGAATCGAAGATTCCGGAAGCCGGTGGTGTCATCAAGCGGGTGTTCTTGGAGCCTGCCGATGTGGAACCGCTCCCCGAAGCGCTGCAGGCCATTGAAGAGGCGGATGCAATTCTTCTTGGACCGGGCAGTCTCTACACCAGCATTCTGCCGAACCTGCTTGTGCCGAAGCTGGCGGAGGCGGTCGTGAATTCGAATGCGATCAAGATTTTTGTCTGTAATGTCATGACACAGCCCGGAGAGACGGATAATTACACCGTGAGTGATCACCTCCAGGCGGTCTATGATCATATTGGGCTGCATCTGTTCGATTACGTCATCGTCAATGATGGCGAAATCCCAGAGCAGGTACAGAGTAAATACGCCGAGAAGGGCGCACGTCCGGTGCAGCTCGACCGGGAGGCGCTTGAAAGCAACCGCTATAAGGTGATTGCCGATAAGCTTGTACTATTTCGGACGTATTTAAGGCATGATACGGATAAGTTAAGCCATCACATTTACCAGCTTGTACAGGACTGGATGACCAGAAAACCTGTCAGTAACGGATCGGGCCCCGAGGCTTAGTTTCAGTTGTCTGCGGAATTTCCCGTAGCGGTAATAAAGTGATATCATGAAAGAGGTGAGATTCTTGTCTTTTGCGGCACTTACCAAAAAAGAGCTGACGATGGTGGAGAGCCAGCCCTGCTGTGAGAAAGCGGAAATGTCAGCCCTGATCCGGATGAACGGTTCGGTGCAGCTTTCAAGCAAAAAGGTGGTTCTTGACATCTCGACGGAGAACGCCGCGATTGCAAGACGGGTATATTCTTTGCTTAAGAAATATTACCAGGTCCATATCGAGCTGCTCGTGCGTAAAAAAATGCGTTTGAAGAAGAATAATGTCTATATCGTTCGAATCCCGAGCCATGTGCAGGAGATATTGAATGATTTAAGAATCGTCTCCGAGGGCTTTATTTTCACGGATGGGATTGACCATGAAATTGTCGCTAAGAATTGCTGCAAGCGGGCTTATCTGCGCGGAGCATTCAT
The DNA here is from genome assembly GCF_013359945.1 of Paenibacillus agri. Taxonomy (GTDB): domain Bacteria; phylum Bacillota; class Bacilli; order Paenibacillales; family Paenibacillaceae; genus Paenibacillus_AQ; species Paenibacillus_AQ agri. The sequence goes on from NZ_JABWCS010000182.1 coordinate 29,320, forward strand.
GGCGGGCGGATCGGTCAACAACCCGGAGGGCTCCTCTTACCATCTGGAGATTGCTTCTATGTATGAGGAGCATTGCAAGGCGTTAGTGGATCTTGCGGGTGAATTTCACCTGAATGCTCGCTGCATTGAGCGAAAAAAAGGCTTCATTCTGTATATCAAGGAAGGCGAGAAAATTATCGAATTCCTTAGCTTGATTGGGGCGCACCAGGCCTTGTTCAAATTTGAAGATGTGCGGATTATGCGCGACATGCGTAATTCCGTCAACCGGATCGTGAACTGCGAGACGGCCAATTTGAACAAAACCATCAGTGCAGCTGTGCGGCAGATTGAGAATATCAAGCTGCTGCAGCGGGAAGTTGGCCTGCAAAGCCTGCCGGATAAGCTGCGTGAAGTAGCAGAAATACGGCTGGCGCACCCGGATATCAACCTTAAAGAGGTTGGTGAGATGTTGAAGGGAACGGTCAGTAAATCGGGCGTAAACCACCGACTGCGGAAGATTGATGAGCTGGCGGATAAGGTAAGAGGCGGCTAAGTATTTTTTTTCTAGTGTGGAATAAGTAATAATGATATAATATTATAAAATTTAATGTGAAATTTTTGGGCAGATCTCAATTAGGGGGTAAGTGTTTCATGACAAAGCACCCGGTAGTTGTACGGCTGAAGACGGGTCTCCATGCTCGGCCGGCAGCATTGTTCGTGCAAGAAGCCAACAAGTTTTCGTCGGAGATTTTCGTGGAAAAAGACGATAAAAAAGTAAACGCTAAGAGCATTATGGGTATCATGAGTCTGGCGATCAGTTCCGGCACGGAGATTTATATTAGCGCAGATGGCGCTGATGCGGATCAAGCTGTAACCGCTTTGACCAGTTTGGTGAGCAAGGAAGAACTGGAGAACCAATAATTGTAAGGCCTTACTTTATATTCGGCAGGACCAAAAGCCCCTTTGTGGGCTTTTTTTCATATTGAAAACTATAAATTTGAATTTATTAGACTATTGATAATGAGGTGTATAGTTATGGCGAAACATGTGAGATTGGTACCGCCGGGTCCTGAGTATAAAGAGGCCTATCTGGAATTTTACCGGGAATGGGTAGATAGCGGGGAAGATATCGTTCCTTGGGTTGTAGAGAAGGATCCTAGTGATTTTGCAGCGATGTTGCACTTCCTGGAGGAGAACCGGCTAGGCCGGGGTCTACCGGAAGGCTGGGTGGCGAATTCAACATTTTGGCTGGTGACCGAGGATGGGCAAGTTGTCGGCGCTGTTAATATCAGACACACTTTAACCGAGCGAGGGCTACTCGTGAGTGGGCATATCGGCTATGGGATCAGGCCTGCGGCCAGACGTAAGGGGTACGCTACAGAATTGCTAAAGCAGGCGCTGGTGAAGGCCCGGGAGCTCGGTATTAATAAAGTGCTGGTGCTCTGTGATACAGTGAATACAGGATCCGCGAAGACGATTGCCAATAACGGCGGCGTCGAAGATAAGCCCTATACCGAGGGAGATGGGAATGTCATCCGTCGCTTCTGGATTGAGAGCTGAGGATTAACTTGAAAAGAGTCTGGAATAATCGATAAATATTTTTGTGTTCCGATATAAAATGATGCAACATTTGCCAACCCGTCCCGTCTAAAGGGTACCAACTAATCAAGAAGACTGAAAGGGGATAGTAAACATGAATAAATTGGCTAAATCATTTGGAACGGTAATGCTGGCAGGGAGTTTGCTCGTTGGAGGCAGTGCTTTGAGCGCTGTATTCCAGGGAACTGCCACGGCCTATGCGGATGAGGTACAGAAGAATGTCGTGAATGTAGTCGGTAAAGGCGAATTGTCGATCAAGCCGGATATCGTCTACCTGTCCATCGCTGTAGACACTTCGGCAGCAACGGCACAGGAAGCACAGAAAACGAACGCAGCCAAGATCCAAAAAATCACTGCACTACTGAAGAACACTTGGAAGATTGCGGATAAGGACATTCAAAGTACCCAGTTCTATGTACAGCCCAATTACACCTACAATGAAAAAGAAGGACAGCAGGTAAAAGGCTACAACGCTAATCATACTTTGGTGGTTGCCTACCGTGATCTGGCAAAAGTAGGAGAGTTGTTGGATGCTGCTTCAGCTGCAGGCGCTAACAATATCGGCAATGCACGTTTTGCAGTAGAGGACAGCTCTGCTTTCGAAGCACAGGTTATTGAAAAAGCAATGGCTAACGCTGATGTTAAAGCTGGTGCGATTGCCAAAGCCGCTAAGCGCAGCCTGGGTCAGGTGATTAGTGTCAGCCAAAGCGATATTGGCAGCCAGCCGGTGTTCTTCGATCAAACGTTAAAGTCGATGGCCGCTTCGGCAGATGCCGCTGGCAGCACGTCCGTTCAACCGGGAGAAGTTAAAGTAACTACACAGCTTAATGTAACCTATGAATTGAAATAAACTAGAAGTCTGGGTCTAAATGACGACAGTGTGAAATCATGAAGGGGCCATCTCCTGCCGCGTGAGCGGAGGGAGTGGCCTCTTTTTGCTGCGGATGTTCTTTAGAAAGGTAGGAATTCTCTCATTTTGTTTAATGAAATGTAATAACACTAGCTAATTAGCTGCTAATTTACTAAGGAATTGTAAAGAGAATTGTAACGACTGCATATAGCGGGTTCTCTATAATTAAAGCAGTGCAAAAGACTCGGAGGGAGAAATGATAATGAGTAAGATATCGATGAAAAATGGACGAAAATGGGGTGTGGGCCTGCTGGCGGCGGGGCTGCTGCTGGGTGGAGGCGTGTTGCCAGTACATACTAGCTTTGCTGCACCTGCCGTTAAGAATCCGAGCAAAGCGGACACAGTGGCAGTTCTGAAATGGAATGGTGCCCTTACACAGCAGACCGGAATCGTTAGAAACGGACAGGTTTTTGTACCGGTAACTTTTCTGCGCGATGTTGTGAAGCTTCCGGTAACCTACAGTCAAAAGGACAGTGCCTATACGATTGGAAAAGACAGTGCGAAGATGAAGCTGTTGGTCTCTTCGTATGGGGTGTCCATCACGGTGAATAACTTTTTCATTAACGATTATGAAGGACTAAACGTCAATAACCGGTTATATGTTCCACTGGGACTTCTGACTGATTATATGGGTTATAAAGGTGACTGGAACGCCCCGTCTGGCCGCCTGAACCTCATGGTCAGTCCGCAGAATGCACTGAAAATTACCACGGCGAATTATGCCAAGGGTAGTGAGGATAAGGGGGCAGTCATCAACCTCGATTACCCACAGGTAAGCGGGCTAGCTAATACGGATGTACAACAGAAAATCAACGCTGCACTCAAGCAGTCGACCATGAGATTCGCAGCTAGCGCTGAAGAGGACATTGCAGGCAGAGACAAGCAGAGTCCGCCTTATTCATATGATGCAGGATATGCGGTGACCTACAATCAAAATGGTGTGCTGAGTGTGCTGCTGAATCAGTATGGTTATAGCGGAGGCGCGCATGGTATGTCCTACCGTCAGGCCTTCACCTTCTCCTTGAAGGATGGGAAACAGCTGCTCTTGGGTGATCTGTTCGGCGCTAATCCCAATTACAAGAAAGACCTGAATACCAAGCTGAGCCAGCGATTCAAAGCTGATGAAAGTTATTTTGGCGGCTTCACAGGCCTGAATACGGAGCAAAGTTACTATTTGAAAGACGGTAAGGTCGTTATCTTTTTCCAACTTTATGAATACACTCCATACGCTGCCGGATTCCCTGAATTCGCCTTCACTTTCAAGGAGTTGTTACCGAATGGGGGTAGCCCGTTTTCCGCTTTAAAATAGAGCCAAGGACACCTCCCCGTTACCTATTCTATGCAAGGCTCATATGATACATAGAGGTCCAGCATAGAGCGGGGAGGGAGAGTTATGAGCTTTCAGTATACAGCGCTGGGTGATTCCTTGACGACCGGATTTGGGGCGTTGCCGGGCAATGGATTTGTGCCAGTATACCGCAGAACGGCGGAGTCCAGGCTGGGTTCCTTCGTGGCCTCGTCCAATCTGGGTGTTAATGGGATGACTACAGCTGAACTGGAACAACGTCTGCGTAGAAGCAATGTCTTCCGGCAATCGGTGCGGGAAGCGGACATTATCACGATATCTATCGGCGGCAATGACCTAATCCGTGCAGCAAAGTCGGGGTCAGGCCCTAATGGGATTTCACCCAGGGTTCTGCAAAAATCATTGCAGGAATGTAGGCAGAACTTCGGCGGCATCATGAACTCGCTTGGACAATTGAAGGCGGGTACACGGGAGCCTTATATCATAAGAATCGTGGGATTGTATAATCCCTACCCCCAAGTAGAGGAAGCGACAGCATGGGTACGTCAATTTAACCAGTATGCTTCTGGTTACAGCAGCCGGGTAGTAGGTTTCGCTTCGATCTACGGTGAGTTCGCCGGTAACGAGCGAGGTTTGCTATCGATTGACCATCTTCATCCCAATGGACGGGGATATCGGGTGATTGCGAGCAAACTGGATGGACTCGGGTACGGAATGCTGTACTGATTAACAGGCGTAGGATATGAGCATAAAGTCCGATCGAATATGTAAAAAAAGCCCCTGGATCTGCAGCGCAGATTCAGGGGCTTTTGCATGCTCAGGAGATTTAAACTCCAGGAACCAGTGTCTTCTCAATCACTTTGTCAACAATACCGTACTCGGCAGCATCAGCAGCGCTCATGAAGTAGTCACGGTCAGTATCCTTCTCAATACGCTCCAGCGGTTGGCCAGTACGTTCGGACAGGATACGATTCAGCTTGTCACGCAGCTTCAGGATACGACGGGCGCGGATTTCGATATCCGTTGCCTGTCCCTGAGCACCGCCCAGCGGCTGGTGAATCATGATCTCGCTGTTCGGAAGCGCAAAACGCTTGCCTTTAGCACCGGCGTTCAACAGGAAAGCTCCCATGGAAGCAGCCATGCCCACACAAATGGTGGAAACGTCAGGCTTGATGTATTGCATTGTATCAAATATAGCCATACCAGCAGTGATCGATCCGCCAGGACTGTTCACATAGAGGTGAATATCCTTCTCCGGGTCCTCAGCTGCCAGGAACAGCATTTGGGCGATGATGGAATTGGCCACCACGTCATTAACCTCCGTTCCGAGGAAAATGATGCGGTCCTTCAGCAAGCGGGAATAGATGTCATAAGCGCGTTCACCGCGGTTGCTCTGTTCTACTACCATTGGGATATAACTCACGTGGAAAACCTCCTTGGTATTGGCTCTTCGAATGTGTTCATTTTTTACTCTTACCGTAATAACCACATGATAAACAAATTCAAACAAAAAGTCAAAGAAAGTCAAACTTAGTTGCAAAAAAAAGAGCCACATCATGGCACTTTGGTTAAGAACACTATAGAACTTACAAATAAAGCTGTTAAAAATTAGTGGCGCGCCCGCCAAGAATCGAACTTGGATCTCAGGCTTCGGAGGCCTACGTCATATCCATTGGACCACGGGCGCAACAGAAATTATTATAATACAAGAAGGTTACAATTGCAATGTATTAATATCAAAGCATTAGAATCTTTATTTTCCACGGGTATCGTATGGAAATAGTACAAGCCAGTCCTCGCTGCAGAACAACCAATATAGATACGGTAAAGCCCTTACATCCCGTGATATATGTATAAGTTGAAAAGAGGTTGTGAATTCTACTCTCGGAAGACTTGCGCTCCCTACGAAATTTGGTTAGAATAGGGGTGGGACTTAAAAAGTTAACCCGGGACGTTTTAAGACCATGAACAAGGGAATAGAGAAAGACGAAGTTGCAGGAGTGAAAGCATGCGTAATTTATTGGAAATCCAAAAGCAGCTTCTGCCTGATCTCATGGAAACCCTTAAGAGACGGTACACGATTCTTCATCAGATCATGTTGTCCGATATTATCGGGCGCAGAACGCTGGCCGCTTCCCTTGATATGACGGAGCGGGTGCTGCGTGCCGAGACGGATCTTCTGAAATCGCAAGGGCTCATTGAGATCGAGAGCGTAGGCATGCGTATTAGCGATGCCGGTCGCAGACTGCTTGACCTGCTGGAGCCGATCGCCAAGAGCCTGTTCGGTCTGGATGATCTGGAAGAGAAAATCCGCACAACCTATGGTCTTAGTAAAGTTATCATAGTACCGGGTGATTGCGAGTCGTCACCGTTCACCAAACGAGAGCTTGGACGCGCTGGCGCCAAGGCGTTACTCGGTGTACTGCGTTCAGACGATACCATTGCCGTCACAGGCGGCTCAACGCTAGCCGAGATGGCCGATCAGTTGTCCCCCCCGCTATCCCATTCCTATAAGAACGCCTGGTTTGTACCGGCGCGCGGAGGGCTGGGAGAGAGTATGGAGATTCAAGCGAACACCATCGCATCCACGATGGCCAAACGGGTAGGCGCAAACTACCGGTTGCTACATGTACCGGATTTGCTCAGCGAGGATGCTTATCAGTCCCTCGGACTGGACTCCAATATTGGAGAGATCGTCGGCATCATCCGCCGCTCACGTATCATCGTGCACGGTATCGGTGACGCCCTGGAGATGACCCGCCGCCGTAATCTGGATGAAGCCACAGTGGCAGAGATCCAGGGAGAAGGAGCGGTAGCCGAATCTTTTGGTTATTACTTCAATGAAGAGGGCAAGGTGGTTCACACCATGCTCACAATGGGACTGCGTCTGGAGGATATCATGCGGACGGAAGTCGTCGTCGGAATTGCCGGCGGCAAACGCAAGGCCAAAGCCATTCATGCGATGCTTCGTTTTGGGCAGGAGGATATCCTGATCACCGATGAGGCGGCTGCGGTGGAGATTGGCAGAGAAATCGACAATGAAGTACAGCTTCCTTTATAGTTTTACAGAAAATGGGGAGCAACGTTAATTATTTTGCATTATACTTAATATTGTTGTCATGACAAGCTTTACGGCCTGTCTTGAATAAATAAAACGAAATCTAGGAGGAACTATTCAATGAGTGTAAAAGTAGGTATTAACGGTTTTGGACGTATTGGCCGCCTTGCTTTCCGCCGTATTCAAAATGTAGAAGGTATCGAAGTGGTAGCAATCAATGACTTGACTGACGCTAAGATGCTTGCTCATTTGCTTAAATATGATACAACTCAAGGCACTTTCAAAGGCGATGTTGAAGTGCATGATGGATTCTTCAAAGTAAACGGTAAAGAAGTTAAGGTTCTTGCGAACCGCAACCCAGAAGAATTGCCTTGGGGCGACCTTGGCGTTGACATCGTACTGGAGTGCACAGGCTTCTTCACAACTAAAGAAGCAGCTGAGAAGCACCTGAAAGGCGGAGCTAAGAAAGTAGTTATCTCTGCTCCAGCTACTGGCGACATGAAAACTGTCGTTTACAACGTTAACCATGACATCCTTGATGGTACTGAAACTGTTATCTCCGGTGCTTCTTGCACAACGAACTGCCTGGCTCCAATGGCTAAAGTTCTGAACGACAAGTTCGGTGTTGTTGAAGGCTTGATGACTACTATCCACGCTTACACTGGCGACCAAAACACATTGGATGCTCCACACTCCAAAGGTGACTTCAGACGCGCACGTGCAGCTGCTGAGAACATCATCCCTAACACTACCGGTGCTGCTAAGGCCATCGGTCTGGTTATTCCAGAACTGAAAGGCAAACTCGACGGCGCGGCTCAACGCGTTCCAGTTGCAACTGGTTCCCTGACTGAGCTTGTAACAGTTCTTGATAAGAGCGTTACTGTTGAAGAAATCAACGCAGCAATGAAAGAAGCTTCCGATCCGGAAACTTATGGCTACACTGAAGATGAAATCGTATCTTCCGACATCAAGGGTATCACTTTCGGTTCCCTGTTCGATGCTACACAAACTAAAGTATTGACTGTTGGCGACAAACAACTGGTTAAAACCGTTGCTTGGTATGACAATGAAATGTCCTACACTGCTCAATTGGTTCGTACTTTGGAGCACTTCGCAAAAATCGCTAAGTAATATCACTTTTATATAAGCATTATCTATAGAGCGGAAACAGAAGTTCCTTGTTTCCGCTCTTTCTAAATGCATTCCTTGTAATTCCTGTTCGGATAAACTATGGGTGTGGAGGAAACTGTCATGAACAAAAAAAGTGTACGTGATGTAGAAGTAAAGGGTAAACGCGTATTCGTACGCGTCGATTTCAATGTTCCTGTAGAAGATGGTAAAATTACAGATGATACTCGTATCCGTGAAACGCTTCCTACGATTAAATACTTGATCGAGAACGGTGCTAAGGTTATTCTGGCCAGCCACATGGGCCGCCCTAAAGGTGAATTCGTAGATTCCTTGCGTTTGACAGCTGCTGCTGAGCGTCTGTCCGAGCTGCTTGGCAAACCAGTGGCAAAAGCAGATGAAGCAGTTGGCGAAGCCGTTAAAGCTAAAATCGCTGAACTGGGCGAAGGCGACGTTCTCGTACTTGAGAATGTACGTTTCTACCCAGGTGAAGAGAAGAACGATCCTGAATTGGCTAAGCAGTTTGCAGAACTGGCTGACCTGTTCGTGAATGACGCATTTGGCGCGGCTCACCGTGCACATGCATCTACAGAAGGTATCGCTCACTTCCTTCCGGCGGTATCTGGTCTGCTCATGGAGAAAGAATTGTCCGTACTTGGTAAAGCACTGTCCAATCCGGAACGTCCTTTCACTGCCATCATCGGCGGTTCCAAAGTAAAAGACAAAATCGACGTGATCGACAACCTGCTGACACTGGCTGACAATGTCCTGATCGGTGGCGGCTTGTCCTACACCTTCACCAAAGCATTGGGATTCGAGATCGGTATTTCCTTGGTGGACAACGAGAAATTGGATGTTGCCCTTGGATTCATCGAGAAAGCAAAAGCGCTTGGCAAGAACTTCTTGCTTCCAGTTGACGTCGTAGTAGCCGACAAATTCGGTGCCGATGCTAACACGAAGATTGTTCCTTTCAATGAAATTCCAGAAGGCTGGGAAGGTCTTGATATCGGACCAAAAACCCGTGAAATCTATGCAGATGTAATCAAAAACTCCAAGCTGGTTGTATGGAACGGTCCTATGGGCGTATTCGAAATCGACAAGTTTGCTGAAGGTACACTCGCAGTAGCTAATGCTTGTGCAACTACAGAAGGTTACACTGTAATCGGTGGTGGTGATTCCGCAGCGGCAGCAGAGAAGTTCCATCTGGCTGACAAAATGGATCATATCTCCACTGGCGGCGGCGCATCCCTGGAATTCATGGAAGGCAAGGCTCTTCCTGGCGTAGAAGCACTTAACGATAAGTAAGACGTAGAAGGAGGCAACCAAGCCATGAGAACACCTATTATCGCCGGTAACTGGAAAATGTTCAAAACTGTTCCGGAGGCGGAAAGCTTTATCGCCGACATCAAAGGCAAAGCGGAAGTAGAAGGCGTAGAGACTGTAATCTGCGCTCCATTCACTAACCTGCCTGCTTTGGTAGCAGCAGTAAAAGGTACTAACATCAAGATTGGTGCACAAAACCTGCACTTCGAAGATAACGGAGCTTACACAGGCGAGATCAGCGGCGTAATGCTTAGCGATCTTGGTGTGGATTATGTTATCATCGGCCACTCCGAGCGTCGTGCTTATTTTGGCGAGACAGACGAAATCGTGAACAAGAAGCTGCACGCAGCATTCCGTCACGGCATTACTCCAATCGTATGTGTAGGCGAAAAGCTCGAAGAGCGTGAAGCTGACCAAACTAAAGACGTTTGTAAAGTTCAAACTGAAGCTGCATTCCAAGGCCTTAGCGCTGAGCAAGCAGCTAAAGTGGTTATCGCTTATGAGCCGATCTGGGCCATTGGTACAGGTAAATCCTCTACTTCCGAGGACGCTAATGAAGTTATTGCCTACATCCGCAGCCTTGTAAAAGGTCTGTATGATGAAGCAACAGCTGAAGCGGTTCGCATTCAATACGGCGGCAGTGTGAAGCCTGAGAATGTAACGGAGTACATGGGTCAAAGCGACATCGACGGCGCTCTCGTCGGCGGTGCCAGTCTGCAACCTGATTCCTTCGTGTCCCTGGTTGAGGGGGCGAAGTAATAATGTCAGCACCAAGACCTGTAGCTCTTATTATCATGGACGGTTTCGGTCTGCGCGGTACGGATGAAGGCAACGCTGTTGCTCAAGCCAACAAGCCCAACTATGACCGTTATCTTAAGCAATATCCGAACACCACACTAACCGCTTGCGGTGAAGCTGTGGGTCTGCCGGAAGGACAAATGGGGAACTCTGAAGTGGGTCACCTTAACATTGGTGCCGGCCGGATCGTATACCAGGATCTTACCCGTATTGACAAATCGATTCGTGACGGAGAATTCTTCGATAACGAGACGCTTGTTGCGGCTGTAAGAAATGCTAAAACAACCGGTAAAAAGCTTCATCTGTACGCGCTTGTATCCGACGGAGGGGTACATAGCCATATTCAACACTTGTTCGCGATGCTTGATCTTGCGAAGAAGGAAGATATGCACGATGTGTACATCCATGCCTTCATGGATGGCCGCGACGTAGCGCCTGATAGTGGTCAGAAGTTCATTAAGGACCTGCTGGCTAAAATCGAAGAAGTTGGTGTAGGCCATATCGCTACCGTATCTGGACGTTACTTCGCGATGGACCGCGACAAACGTTGGGAACGGGTAGAGAAAGCTTACCGTGCAATGGTTTATGGCGAAGGCCCGAAATACACAGATGCACTTCAAGCAATCACTTCATCTTATCAGAATTCTGTATATGATGAATTTGTTGAGCCGAGTGTAATTGTGGACAGCGAAGGCAAGCCTCTGACAACGGTAGAAAGCGGCGATTCCGTCGTATTCCTTAACTTCCGTCCAGACCGTGCCATTCAACTGTCGCAAGTCTTCACCAATGCGGATTTCCGCGGTTTCGACCGGGGTCCGTTGTTCCCGCAAGGACTGCATTTCGTATGCCTAACGACATTCAGCGAAACGGTGCAAGGATACGTAGCCTACGCGCCGAAGAACCTGGACAACACGCTAGGTGAAGTGCTAGTGCAGAATAACAAGAAGCAATTGCGCATTGCAGAGACTGAAAAGTATCCGCACGTGACTTTCTTCTTCAGCGGCGGCCGTGATGAAGAGCTTCCTGGGGAGACCCGTATTCTGATTAATTCGCCGAAGGTAGCAACCTATGACTTGAAACCGGAGATGAGCGCATACGAAGTGGCTGCAGCCTGCGTAGCGGAAATCGAAGCCGATAGACAAGATGCTATTATCCTGAACTTCGCCAATCCCGACATGGTTGGACACTCTGGCATGCTGGAGCCGACCATCAAGGCTGTCGAAGTAACAGATGAGTGCGTAGGTAAGGTAGTAGACGCGGTTGTTGCCAAGGGCGGCGTAGCGATTATTATTGCCGACCACGGTAATGCGGATATGGTGTTTGACGAGGACGGTCGTCCGTTCACGGCGCACACTACTAATCCTGTACCGTTCATCCTCACCGATGAAAATGTTGTACTGCGCGATTCCGGCATTCTGGCGGATGTAGCACCAACTATTCTGGATCTGATGGGCCTTCCGCAACCTGCGGAAATGACCGGACAATCCATGATTGCCAGCCGCAAGTAAGCTTCACCCGGCGCTGGAACGTTTAATAAAGCAAGATTAAGACTATACCAACGATAAAAGGAGATTAACTAACATGACTATTATTTCTGACGTATATGCTCGTGAGGTCCTTGACTCCCGCGGTAACCCAACTGTAGAGGTTGACGTTTACCTGGAATCCGGCGCTAAAGGCCGCGCTATCGTTCCTTCCGGTGCTTCCACTGGTGCACACGAAGCTGTAGAACTTCGTGATGGCGACAAATCCCGTTACCTTGGTAAAGGTGTTCTGAAAGCTGTTGAGAACGTAAATGAGCTGATCGCTCCAGAAGTTATCGGTATGGACGCTCTTGACCAACTGGGTATCGACAAATTGATGATCGCCCTTGATGGTACTCCAAACAAAGGTAAACTGGGCGCTAACGCTATCTTGGCTGTATCCATGGCTGTAGCTCGCGCAGCTGCTGACGCTTTGGATGTACCTTTGTACGTATACCTTGGCGGATTCAACGCTAAAGCTCTTCCAGTACCAATGATGAACATCATCAACGGTGGTGAGCATGCTGACAACAACATCGACGTTCAAGAGTTCATGGTTCTTCCTGTAGGTGCTCCAAGCTTCAAAGAAGCTCTTCGCGTTGGTGCAGAAATCTTCCACAACCTGAAATCCGTACTGAGCTCCAAAGGCTTGAACACAGCTGTAGGTGACGAAGGTGGTTTCGCACCGAACCTTGGTTCCAACGAAGAAGCAATCACTACAATCATCGAAGCTATCGAAAAAGCAGGTTACAAACCAGGTGTTGACGTATTCCTGGGTATGGACGTTGCTTCCACTGAGTTCTACAAAGACGGTAAATACACACTTGCTGGCGAAGGTAAATCTTACACTTCCGCTGAGTATGTTGACCTTCTTGCTTCTTGGGTTGATAAATACCCAATCATCACCATCGAAGACGGTATGTCCGAAGACGACTGGGAAGGTTGGAAATTGCTTACTGAAAAATTGGGCGACAAAGTTCAATTGGTTGGTGACGACTTGTTCGTTACAAACACTGAGCGTCTTGCAACAGGTATCGAAAAAGGTATCGGTAACTCCATCTTGGTTAAAGTTAACCAAATTGGTACACTGACTGAAACCTTCGATGCGATCGAAATGGCTAAACGCGCTGGTTACACAGCAGTTATCTCTCACCGTTCCGGTGAATCCGAAGATAGCACCATCGCTGACATCGCAGTTGCGACTAATGCTGGTCAAATCAAGACAGGTGCTCCTTCCCGTACAGACCGTGTTGCTAAATACAACCAATTGCTTCGCATCGAAGACGAACTGGGTGAATTGGCTCAATACAACGGCCTGAAATCCTTCTACAACCTCAAAAGATAATTTACTTCTCTCGAAGAAGTGAACAGAAGACCTGCCGTTTTCGGCAGGTCTTTTTTTGATTGTAGACAAATCGCTGGATTTCAAAGGAACTTATGGTCTTACTGGTTGTATTACCCCAGTTGTTATGATAAAATGAGAATGCTGTTTAAGATTCGTGAACCCTAAATGCCTATAGATATGATGCTTAGACGTAGGAGGTGGAAGTGAATGGATATCTTTTTGAAAGTATTGCTCCTTGTTTTTTCGATCGGTCTGATTACGGTCGTTCTTCTGCAAAAGGGGAAAAGCGCAGGTCTTTCCGGTGCCATCTCCGGCGGTGCTGAGCATCTTTTTGGTAAAACAAAGGCACGTGGTATGGAACTCGTACTGCAACGTGTAACAGTTGGTTTGGCAGCTGGATTCTTTATCATGGCGATCCTTGTTGCAGTTTTTGTTGACTAGATTCTTTATAATGTACATGCAAAGCCTTGGCTCTCTTCTGGATGGAACAGAGCGAAGGCTTTTTTTGTTATATATCTTAATTTTTTGTCCCGACTTAACGTCCAGATTACAGTTCTAGGGATGCCGACGATTGATTTCGTGTATACTAGGGTATGAAGTAGGTAAAGGTAAATTTTACTTGCGGCATATTTATCCTATAGGGACAAGCCATACATATATGCCAGCGGCTACGGAGCCGCGGAGGGCCGAGGTGAAGGAACAAATGATAACACAGGAAGTACTACTTGATTTTATGCGCGAAACAGCATACAAACCTATGACTTACGACGAACTGGTGAGCCATTTCGCTCTGGAAGATAGCAACGAGTTCAAAGCGTTCGAGGATCTGCTGATTGCCTTGGAACAGGACGGGCGTATGGTGTTGACCCGCCATGGCCGCTACGGCGTGCCGGAACGGATGGACCTGCTGCGCGGAAGACTGCAAGCACATGCTAAGGGCTTTGCTTTTCTTATCCCCGATGATCGGGAACATCCTGACGTATACATCCATGCGAACGACCTGAAGGGTGCCATGAATGGCGATATCGTTCTGGTGCGCGTGAGCTCCAAGAGCCCATCCGGTGGACGGATGGAAGGTGAGGTTGTACGGATTGTTAGAAGAGGTGTGCTGCAGACTGTAGGCGTTTTTCAAAGCCTGGAGACTTATGGTTTTGTGCTGCCTGATGATAAACGGATTAACCGGGATATTTTTATTCCCAGGGAGTCCTTTAATGGTGCGGTGGACGGCGAAAAGGTCGTTGTACGCATCGTGAATTATCCGGAAGGCCGGTCAGCGGCTGAAGGGGAGATTATCGAGATTCTTGGGCACAAGGATGATCCGGGGATCGATATTTTGTCTGTTATCCGCAAGCACCAGCTGCCGGAGGCTTTCCCTGAGGAAGTTATGGCGGAGGCGAACGCTGCTCCAGATGCCATTACCGAAGAGGAGATCGTTCAGCAGGGACGACGCGATCTGCGCGGTCTGAACATTGTTACCATTGACGGTGAAGATGCGAAGGATCTCGATGACGCAGTCAACGTAGAACGGCTCCCGAACGGAAACTATAAGCTCGGCGTTCACATTGCGGATGTCGGCTATTATGTGCGGGAGAGCTCAGAGCTCGATAAAGAAGCTTATGATCGCGGGTGTAGCGTGTATTTGGTGGATCGGGTTATCCCAATGCTGCCGCACCGGTTGTCGAACGGGATTTGCAGCTTGAATCCGCAGGTGGACCGTCTGACGATGTCCTGTGAGATGGAGTTCAACGAGCATATGAAGGTTGTGAAGCATGATGTCTTCACGAGCGTTATTCGTACCAAAGAGCGGATGACTTATAAAAATGTCCGCAGAATTCTGGAGGATGAAGATCCTGAGCTGCTGGAACGTTACAGTCCGCTGATTGAAGACTTCCGTCTGATGAAAGAGCTGGCCATGAAGCTTCGCGATGCGCGGATGCGGCGCGGGGCGGTTGACTTTGACTTTGAAGAGAGCAAGATTATTGTTGATGAGAACGGCAAGGCTGTAGATATTGTAAAACGGGAACGTTCTGTTGCTGAGCAGATTATCGAAGAATTCATGCTGGCAGCCAATGAGACAGTGGCTGAGCATTTCCACTGGTTGAAGGTTCCTTTCCTATATCGGATTCACGAAGACCCGGATCCGGAGAAGCTACAGAACTTTATGGCTTTTGCGGCCAACTTCGGCCATCATGTCAAGGGCCGGGGCAACTCTGTTCACCCGCGTGCTTTGCAGAACCTTTTGGAGGAGATTCAGGGTACGAAGGAACAGACGGTTATCAGCACGATGATGCTTCGCTCTATGAAGCAGGCTAAATATGATGCGGAAAGCACAGGCCACTTCGGCCTTGCTGCGGAATACTATTCCCACTTCACATCGCCAATCCGTCGTTATCCCGATCTGGTCATCCACCGGGTAATGCGCGAGGTGATTGAAGGCGGCGGTGTGCTGACTCCGAAGAGACAGGAATACCTAGCTACCCGGATGCCAGATATTGCACAGCAATCTTCTGAGCGCGAACGCGTAGCAGTCGAAGCTGAGCGGGATACCGAGCAGCTTAAGAAAGCGGAGTACATGCTGGATAAGGTGGGCGAGGAATTCGACGCCATGATCAGCAGTGTGACCAGCTTCGGGATGTTCATTGAGCTGGAAAACACCGTCGAAGGACTAATTCGTCTCAGCGCGCTGACCGATGATTATTACCACTTCGACGAAGCTCATATGGCGCTTATCGGTGAGCGCACCTCGAAAGTGTTCCGCATCGGCGACGAGGTGAAGATTCGGGTCGCCCGTGTGAACATGGACGACCACACGATCGACTTCGAGCTCGTCGATATGAAGCCGCGCGCGGCAGGCGAGCGCCGCAGCGGTGGTTTTGGCGGCGGCCGCGGAGGCAAGGGCGGTCGCCCAGGCGGGTTCAACAAGCCGGGCAGCGGTAAGGCCGGCGGTGGTAAGGGCCGCGGCGGTAAAGGCAAGCCCGGCTCAGGTGCCGATGCTGGCAAAGCAGGCAGAGGCAAGGGCGCGGGTGTTACGGCCGATGCTGGCAAGGCCGGCAAAGGCAAGACAGGCGCGGCGGGTGCACGCGCCTGGGAAATGCCGCGCGGTGCCGAAGGCAGCGCGGCTGGCGGTGGCCGCGGCAAGCGTAAGCGCGGCGGCCGTGGGGCCGGCGAGGATGCGAGCCGGGCAGCAGCGGTGCTTGCACCCGGCGTAAGCACGGGTGCAGAGCGCAGCGACGGCGCCGAGCGTACCGCTGGCGGCGCGAAGGAGCAGGGCCGAAGTGGAGGCATCAACTTCGGCTTCGGGTCTGGCAAAGGCGGCTACAGCGCGCCAGGCAGCGGGCATGACCGTAACGGCCGCAGCGACTTCCGCGGTGTAGACGGCAGCACGAAGTTCCGCAGCCGGGAAGATCGCGGCGGCACCAGCTCTGCTGGTGCAGGCGCCGAAGGCAAAGGACGCCGCAAGAAAAAAGCCAAGGGCGGCGTGTTCATCGGACAAGCCGTGACCCCGGGTAACGTGGAGACCGCGGAGCAGGTATCCTCTAAGCGTAAAGACGGCGAGGGCAAGAGCCGTAAGAAGAAAAAGAAATAACACGCAGCGCAACAGCTGCTGAAAGAATAATTATTAAAACGCTGTTCTCTGTTAGCAGGGAACAGCGTTCTTTTTTACAGTAGAAGAAAAGCATTTGCTTAGCCCGGAAGAGCCCTAGGTGCAGAGATAAACCTCAATACCATACTCCTAAGGGGCGAAGACACACAAAATTCGAAGATACGAGGAGAAGGTTAAGTATAAATTGGAGACTCCCCTGCCAACTTCCTTGCGCTCCGTGGATTCCATTTGTTACAATATAGATCTGACGTTCGGATGATTTTATGAAATATGATTCAAGGAGTGATTCTCATGGGTAAAAAGGCAGACGGGAAAGTGCTCGCCCAGAATAAAAAAGCATCCCATGATTATTTTATCGAGGACACTTTTGAGGCTGGAATGGTGCTAACAGGAACGGAGATCAAATCGCTTCGTAACGGCCGCGCCAATATTGGGGATGCTTTTGCCACGATTCGTAATGGCGAGATTCACATTCACAATATGCATATCAGTCCTTTTGAGCAGGGCAACCGTTCCAATCCTGATGATCCAACCCGCACACGTAAGCTATTGATGCATAAAGCACAGATTCACAAGCTGCTTGGTCTGTCGAAGCAGGATGGCTACTCCATCGTGCCGCTGAAGATCTACGTGCGCAATGGTTATGCGAAGCTGTTAATTGGCTTGGGTAAAGGTAAGAAGCAATATGACAAGCGTGATTCTGCTGCTAAAAGAGATGCACAACGCGATATCCAACGTGCGCTGCGCGAGAAGCAAAAGATCGCCAGATAGTCTCGTTGCTACGCAAACTGCCATGGTTCCAGATTCAACCTTCAATTCCTTTAACCCACGTGTTAAAGTGTTGATAAATGTGATATACTGTGTAAGTAAAGTAATTGCTTCTAAACAGTCTTCTGATGAAGAAGCTGTGGATTGGATCTCTCTTGCTGGATGATCCGCTTAATCCGAAGCGCCCTTTTTAATGAGGGGCCGTTCTTGGATTCGACGGGGGTAGTTCGAGCATGAGCAGCGAGTAGTGGGGACGCGTCCGCTTCATCAACGCTAAAGCCTATTAAACGGCAAACAACAAAACAACTACGCTTTCGCAGCTTAATAACCTGTGTGCGTGCTTCTACCCTGCATCGCCCATGTGACAGGGATAGGGGCTAACAAGTAGTGGGATACGCCGCTTGGTCTCCGCCTGGGGTCAACGGAAGAAGATAATCAG
>NZ_JABWCS010000183.1 GCF_013359945.1 Paenibacillus agri
CGGGAGCCGCCGGAGTGGCAGGTCCGGCAGGAGCGACAGGTTCGACGGGAGCCGCCGGAGTGGCAGGTCCGGCAGGAGCGACAGGCTCGACGGGAGCCGCCGGAGTGGCAGGTCCGGCAGGAGCGACAGGCTCGACGGGAGTAGCCGGGGTGGCAGGTCCGGCAGGAGCGACAGGCTCGACGGGAGTAGCCGGGGTGGCAGGCCCAGTGGGAGCAACAGGTGTAACGGGTGCAACAGGATCAACAGTATTAGGTTTTGCCGATTTTTTTGCCTTGATGCCTCCTGATAATGCA
The DNA here is from genome assembly GCF_013359945.1 of Paenibacillus agri. Taxonomy (GTDB): domain Bacteria; phylum Bacillota; class Bacilli; order Paenibacillales; family Paenibacillaceae; genus Paenibacillus_AQ; species Paenibacillus_AQ agri. Next base: position 294 of record NZ_JABWCS010000183.1, read on the forward strand.
GCGACGGTTGCTCCAGGTACAGATGTAAGTTTTCCGCAAGATGGGCCTACAAGTGGTACTTCTATTCTCCGAACGGGTCCCAGTTCATTTAACTTGGCCGTTATTGGCACTTATCAGGTGCTGTTCCAAGTGAGTGTATCGGAAGCAGGGCAACTGATCTTAACGCTGAACGGTGCTGACTTGGCTTATACGGTGGTCGGGCGCGCCACAGGCACTTCCCAGATCGTTGAAATGGCTCTTGTAACCACAACACTTGTCAATTCAATACTCACTGTACGAAATCCAGCTGGAAACTCAACAGCGCTAACGATCACTCCTCTTGCTGGGGGTACAAGGCCAGTCTCTGCACACCTTGTTATTACTCAACTTGCGTAGAGTGATGGAAAATGCCAATTAAGCACTATTCATTCACCATGTACCTCGGGAAACTTGTCATATCAGACATGAGGAACTGCTATGGAAGAGAAGGATACTTCTGATCAGCAATCTTCACTCTGGGGGATAACCCTGATGATAAGAGTAGTCAATACCTTCTATCTTGCACCCGGATAAACAGGCAGCAAGTATGTTCGTCCGGGTGCAGAAAAAGGCCTGGAACCACATGGTTCCAGGCCTCAAGGTGAGGGCAATAAACTTTTTTATTTTACATAAGGCATCCATACAATAGGAGATTAGTCTATCATGTACTCCCTGTACTTGTTCTTGCGGGGATTTAATACGAAGAGGATGCCCTGGATATAACCGGAAACAGCACTCGTGTTGCGTTTTAGCGTTGATTTCCCTGTTAAATAGGTAAGTGTCCAGAGCAGGGCAGCATAACCGGTTAGCGGAGCTTGGCGCAGGTTCAGCAGATAATAATGATTGACCGCGGTCGCTCTGGCAACGCGTCCTGCTTTGTCGCGGGAGCTGGGGGATTCGTGATGCATAATTTTCATCTGGGGGTTGATGACTAGTTTGCCGTAGCGGCTGGCCAAATGACACATATAGATATCATCAGCTACTGCATAGCTGGTCATCCAGGGGTAGGGCTTCATATCCTTTAGGGCAGATCGTCGGAAGGACATATTGCAGCCATGAAAAAAATCGGTCTCAAACGTCTCCTTCGTTTCTCCCCATAGAAGCAGGGAGCCAGCGAGCGTGCTCGCGGATAGCTTGCCCGGTGAGCCTGACATTTGGCAGGTCAGTCGGCCGAGCAGCTTGCCCGAAGGACTGCTGGACAGCCCCTTGGCGATACCGCCAACGCCGACGATGCCAGGATCAGTTGCATAGGTATCCAGCATACGGCGGATATACAGGGGATCGTCCAGTTCGGCATCATCATCGAACGTTAAGAGGATGTCGCCGTCGGCGAGACTCACCGCTTCATAGCGTGAGAGCCAGACGCCTGGTTTGGTCTTCCGATAATATCGCAGCTTCGTCTGCGGCAGCCCAGCAAGTATGTTGCGGAACTGCTCCAGGGTCTCCTCCGGTATGTCCCCGTCATCCATAATGAGCAGCTCTATAGAGATGTCCTCTAGCTGAACTTGTCCAGCAATAGATTCAAGACATCGCGTGAGGTCACTTATCCGGTTGCGCGTTGGAATCACGATAGATAAATCATGCATGCCGCTGTCTCCTTCCAGGGGGGAGCGCTCCCCGCTATTCATCCGAAATTTCCGTTATCCCCATTCTACTCCCCGCCGAAGAAGAGCGTATATACCACTTTCGTTTACTTTTTTCAGAAAAGTCCAAACATTTTCCGCAACTTATTCATGTTAAAATCTTAAGTTCAATCTACACAGCCATTGTCAACGGTTTATAAGTTTGTAATTTCAAGTCTTTAACTATATAATAGTAAGTGACTTAATGGGTGAAAGATGTGAAAGATGTGAAAGATGTGAAAGATGTGAAGGATCATTTGGGAGGTTATAACGATGAGAATAGATATTTGGTCTGATTATGCATGTCCGTTTTGTTATATAGGAAAAAGAAGACTTGAGCACGCACTGAGTCAGTTTGCAGGCCGTGATAAAGTTGAGGTGATCTACCGCAGCTTCCAGCTGGATCCCCATGCTAAATCTGACGGCGATGTGACCATCCACGAAATGCTGGCTAAGAAATACGGCATGACTTTGGATAAAGCCAAGGCTATGAATGCACAGCTGACGGAACAGGCCCAAGGTGTAGGGTTGGATTTCCGTTTTGATACTATGGTGCATACGAACACATTCGACGGTCATCGTTTGAGTCACTATGCAGCCAAGCACGGAAAAGCTGCCGAGATGACCGAACGCCTGCTGCGCGCCTACTTCACGGATTCTCTGAATCTGGGTGATCGGGGTGTGCTTGTTAAGCTAGCTGGCGAAGTGGGACTGGATGAGGCGGACGCTGCGGCGATGCTGGCATCTGATGCGTACAGCGCCGAAGTTCATGCGGATATCGAGGAGGGTGCCCGCTTGAATATTACTGGTGTGCCGTTCTTTGTCTTCAACAATAAGTATGCTGTATCGGGCGCACAGCCTGGACCGGTCTTCTCAGAGGTGCTGGACACTGTGTGGGCAGAAGAGCAGGAAGCTCCGGCGCTACAGGTTGTGGGCCAACACAAAGGCCAAGGTCAAACAGCTGGCGATGACGGTTGTGTAGACGGCTCCTGCAGTCTGTAATCTGGTGTTCGGAACATAAAAAAGGCGAAAGAGAAGGAAATCCCTCGCTCTTTCGCCTTTTTGGCATATGAATAAAATCTAGGCCATTATCTGAAAGAAGTAATAAAGCTTGAGAACAGGCTTCGCACATCGTACTGATACTGGGTGATCGGTTCAATTGGGCGGTTGATGCCCAGCAGCGTGTATACGGCGATTCTGGCGGCTCTCACAGAGTATTCTTCAGTGAAAACAACATCGTCTGCAATTTCGCAATACTGTCCAATAAAGGCCAGGTTCGTGGAGCCTTCAGGTACCACCTGCGGTCTGTCGCTGTGCAGTCTCGGCATAAATTGGGACGTGATATAAGGCATCATGCACGGGATACAGTTGGCGGTGGCCATAATTTCTTCCCGGTGTGCTTCAAAATGAAGATGACCGATCAATTCCTCCATGATCTCTTCCCCGGTACAATCGCACATTCTCTTCTTCACGAAGTCGCCGACTTTGTCAGGGAACAAGCCATAACCCCAGAATACCCGGACATGCTCCGGCTGGTTGCGGAAGTGGGGCTGGAAGGCCAGCACAACCGACATGAGCCAACTGGATTCCTTAAAGGTGACCAGGGCGCCGGTACCGGCACGGTTACGTGTGAATTTCTCCATAAGATCGAAGAACTTGCTGTCCTTGAAGGTGACCGTGAAGGATTCCCATTTCGAGCCGTCCACATGATCTGCAAAAGAGGAAGGGTTACCGAGACCAGGCTTCTTGGCCGCGATATTCTCCCACAGCTTCCAGGAGCTGCCCTTGCCGTTCAGACTTGGCGCTTCAGTCATAGAGCCGAGGCTGGAGCCTTCGGTCATGGAGCCGTTGGTGATGATGACGAGATCGCCTTCTTTTACATCGATCACATCCGCTACACCTTGGCGCAGCACATTCATCCGGGTTACAGTAATGCCGTCGCCGTCCTTGAACTCCAGGTCAGTTACGGTACATTTCAGGGTAAAATCTACACCGAAGCCTTCGAGATATTTATGCATTGGCAAAATAATAGAGTCGTATTGGTTATACGGCGTACGGGTTACGCCCTCCAGGGTCTGAATTCTCGGGAACTCGTGGATGAAGCGTACCATGTATCGCTTGAATTCAACCGCACTGTGCCACGGCTGAAAGGCGAAGGTGGTTGCCCACATGAACCAGAAATTCGTTGTGAAAAAATGAGGGCCGAACAGGTCGTTGATCCGCGCTTTGCCCAGCTTCTCCTCTGGTGTGATGATTAGCTTGCCTAGTGTCAAGCGGTCAGCCATGTCGAAGCCCATCGATAGAACATCTTCTACCTCGCCTCGGCTATTGACCAGTCTGGCGTTGGAATGAGTCGGGTTGGCCATGTCGAAGGCCAGGATCTCATCCCGCACTGACAGGCCAGGCCGGTCGATGGATGGGATCGATGTCAGCAGTTCCCACGTATTCTCATAAGTTTCATCGTTGAGCATCCGCCCACCGCGGATTACATAGCCATTCTCTTCGTCGCCAGCCCCGTCGTTGCTACCACCCAGAATTTTCATTTCTTCAATGATATGAATGTTCTGTCCGGGAAAGTCACAGTCTCTGACCAGGTAAGATGCGCCGGCCAGGGACGCAATACCTCCACCTACAAAATAGACCTGTTTATCACGGTATTCTTCTCTCACAACTATCGCCTCCAAAGGGTTGCTGTAATCACACCCCTAATGTAATACAAGGCGGGAAGCGTGAGTATAATCAAAACCTTGGAAGTGTCGGGATTTTGGTCACTTGAGGGAAAGTGTCTAGTTTTTAGACAGGATTCAAAGAACTTCGCGAGGCATTCTTAAGAACGACTGCTTCGTAAAATCAAATTTGAATCAGATCTATAGGGATGGAGCCGACTTGTTCCCATACGTGTGCAGGGCTTTAACAAAGTTTCCCTCAAGCAGTTCGCTTAGCTTTTCTATAATCTGCTTGGGTGGCTCCTTCATGCCGTTCCTTATCCATTGGATGACTAATCCGGTAAAAGCCAGTGTGTAAAAGTTAGCGATGAATTCTTTATCGGTACTACTCACTTCCAGTCCTTCGGACAGCTCACGAATCACCCCCATGATCATGTCATGGGTCACTGAATAAAGATAGGCATCGAGATGATTCCGGCCCAAGGAATCCAGGGTGTTGCAGCAGAAGGCCTTGTTGCTCTCAATATAGCAGAATATTCTATAGAAACAGTCCGTCCACGTATTAAAGCTTCGATACTGGGCGATGCTTTCCAGCGCCTCTGTAGTATAGATCCAGCCTAGCAACTCAAAAATATCCTGAAAATGATAGTAGAAGGTCTGTCTGTTCAGTCCACAGTCATCTACAAGATGCTTGACGGTTATTTTGTTCAGCGGAGTATGCTCCATCAGACCTTTCAGTGAGTGGGCCAGCGCATTTTTGGTAATTATGGCATTAGACAAAGATATCACCTCCACATGTAGTTGCAACGTGTGAAACTAGGAATTTCTCCACCACTTGGCCAGCCGCACGATGCCTTCTACGATCAACCCGAAGACGAAGCCTCCGAGTGATAATACAGAGAAAGCGAAAAACCCCGTAAGATCCTGCCAGCCGGACATTTCTCTGGAGCTGTAAGTGAACATCACAAGAAAGCCTGCGGCAATCCCGACATTTGCCATCATCCAGACCAACCGGGCACCAAGCCATCCGAAGGTATGCAGAACAGCGGATATCGTAAGGGCAAACAGGGCGAACCGCAGCAGAAGTACAGCTTCAAAAGGCCGTCCGAGCAAGACGAAGCGATTCAGGCAGAGCAGCAGCCACAGCAGCAGACTGTAAATCCCCATCCACCGAAACCAGCGAGCTTCTTTGGCAGAAGGCAGAAATGACATCGTGACATTCTCCATTCTTGATTAGAGTTTGGCTGCAGAGTAGAAACTATAAGTTTCCGAGTGATTCGGCACTTTGCAAGACATGCTTCAACAGCTCCGGAATATCCTCCATCTGTTCCTCAGTAATTTGCCGCTTGAACTGTAATTCAATGCAGTTATGATAGCTATCCTCTTCCTGACCATATATAAAAGACAAGGACTGCACTGGCTGCAGATCCGGCCCCCAAATGGTATTCAGTGCACTGGCTATAACCGGGCATTCCTTAGAGGCATCGCTAATTTGCATATAAAAGCGTAGCAGCAGATGACAGCCGGGATCGCTTCCCGGCGTCTCCAGAATTTCATCGCTAAGCTCTTTTACAGAGGAACGAAGTACAATCTCGGAGGTGATATTCCGGTTCCCGATAAGCTGGAAGGAAAGCATAAATTCCCGGGACATGATCGCCAGATCCAGCAGATCTGACCGGTCTGTAACAATAAGGAGTCCATCCAGGTTGTCGTAGTCGTAAATTTGGTTCTCGATAGCGATTTTAATATTATCAAAGACGGTAGGATGGAACATGAGGGCACCTTCTTACTTTTATTTTTATTGTAACATGCCGCTAGACAGGGTTAAAAATGCATAAAACTTAGTTGACAAGTTGGAATTATATGAATATCATAAGTGTCGCAGGATGTAATTTATTTCCTTAAAATTGAATTAATTAAGAGATATTCTAGATTCAAAGATAGGTAGAGAAGATAGGTAAATCCAATGATACATATGGTACATAGAGTTAGTGTATCTATATAACCAATAAAAGCTATAAGAATAGTAATATTTAATGATGGTTTATATTTTCGGGGGCAGAGTGGGTGTGCATATGCAATTAAATTGGGAGTTTATGATAGAGAGCTTGCCGCTGTATGGTGCCGCGATGTGGCTGACCTTCAAGCTAGCCTTCTGGGGGATTTTATTCTCATTGCTGATCGGCCTGGTGTTCAGTGTGATTTTATATTACAAGGTCAAGGTCGTTAGTTCTGTGATCCTTGCTTATGTGGAGCTTTCCCGGAATACGCCGCTGCTGGTGCAACTGTTCTTCCTGTACTATGGCTTGCCTAAGGTCGGTGTTCATCTGAGTGAGACGGCTTGTGCCATCATCGGTCTGACTTTTCTCGGAGGGAGTTATATGACAGAAGCATTCCGTAGTGGGATCGAAGCCGTGGGGAGAACTCAGATAGAATCCGGTCTAAGTATTGGGCTGTCCAAGGTTCAACTGGCGAGATATGTGATCCTGCCGCAGGCGTTTGCGATCAGTATTCCGTCACTGGGGGCTAATGTAATATTCCTGCTCAAAGAGACGTCCATTGTCGGAGCCATCGCTCTGATGGATCTGATGAATGTGGCAAAGGATCTCATCGGCATGTATTACAAGACGGCGGAGTCGCTGCTGCTGCTGGTGCTGGCCTATCTGGTGATGGTGCTGCCACTGTCGCTGGTGCTGAGCTGGGTGGAAAGGAAGGTACGATATGCAGAATTCGGGGATTAGGGTGTTGTTTGAAGGCTCCAATTTTGAGCGCCTATTGGGCGGTCTGCTGGTCACGATAGAAATTGCATTTATCTCCATTATTATCGGTGTAGTGCTTGGGACCATTATGGGTCTGCTGAGAACACTGAATTCCCGGCCGCTGAAGGCCATCTTACGATTATATTTAGAGGCTTTCAGAATTATACCAATCCTGGTCTGGTTGTACGTGGTGCATTTCGGATTCTCTCCGCTGCTCGGCATTGATATAGACGGGGAAGTGACAGCCATCCTTGTGTTCAGCCTTTGGGGTGCGGCAGAAATCGGCGACATTGTTCGGGGAGGACTGGAATCCCTGCCTCGTCATCAACTGGAATCGGGAAAGGCGCTTGGCCTCGGCACCCGGCAGTTATACCGCTATATTCTTATTCCGCAGGCCGTGCGGCGAATGCTGCCCGGGGCGATTAATCTGGCAACACGGATGGTTAAAACGACTTCCCTGGTCGTGCTGATCGGAGTGATCGAAGTGGTGAAGATCGGACAGCAGATTATAGAGCTCGGCGTGATCAAAGCGCCGACGGCATCCTTTTGGGTATACGGATTCATCTTCATTCTTTATTTTCTTGTCTGTTATCCGTTATCCAGACTATCCAAGCGGGCAGAGCGCCGATGGCAAAATTAGATCTTAGGAAGGACAGATAGCGATGACACACCCGGAGGAAATTTTGCTGGAGATAGAGGGACTGGAAAAGAGCTTTGGTGACCGTAAAGTGCTGGAGGGGATCAACCTGCAAGTGGGCAAAGGCGAAGTGATCGTCATTCTTGGCCCCTCTGGCTGTGGGAAGAGCACCTTTCTACGATGTCTTAACGGCCTGGAGCCTGTCCAGGCCGGAAGGATTCATTATCGAAGTCAGGATCTGGCGAAGCCTGATGTAGATTTTCGCGAGGTGCGGCAGCATATTGGCATGGTATTCCAGAATTACGAGCTGTTCCCGCATATGACGGTCATCGAGAACATTCTGCTCGGCCCGCTGAAGGTGCAGAAGCGCAGCAGAGACGAAGCGCAGCGGCAGGCAGAGCAGCTGCTGGAGCGAGTGGGACTGCTCGACCGTAAGGATGCCTACCCGCGCCAGTTGTCTGGAGGACAAAAGCAGCGGATTGCCATTGTCCGGGCACTGTGTATGAATCCTGAAATTATGTTGTTTGATGAGGTGACAGCTTCACTCGATCCCGAAATGGTGCGCGAGGTGCTTGAAGTCATATTGGGACTGGCCAAGCAGGGAATGACGATGCTTATCGTCACCCATGAGATGGGATTCGCCAGGTCTGTCGGGGACCGGATTGTCTTCATGGATCAAGGAAAAATTTGCGAGATATCTTCACCGGAACAGTTTTTCACCTCACCGTCGACAGAACGTGCCCAGCATTTTCTGGATATATTTCAGTACGACAAATTATAGACTTAAGGGAGATGAAGAGAGATGAGAAAAGGATTAAAGTTGTTAACGACTATCGTGTTGACCAGTTTGCTAGTGGTGGGTCTTGCGGCTTGCGGCAATGGCAACGAGGACAAGAACAGTGGCAGTACCGGCTCCTCCAAGTTCGCTTCGATTGAGCAGTTGAAGAAGAACGGCAAAATCCGGATTGGTGTATTCGCGGACAAACCACCGTTTGGTTACGTAGATTCGGAGGGCAAAAACCAGGGATTCGACGTCTATATTGCCAAGCGTTTTGCGAAGGACTTGCTAGGCGATGAATCCAAGGCGGAGTTTGTTCTGGTGGACGCCGCCAGCCGTGTAGCGTATTTGGAATCCAATAAAGTAGATATTATTATGGCGAACTTCACGGTGACCGATGAACGGAAGGAAAAGGTCGATTTTGCTGATCCGTACATGAAGCTGTCCTTCGGGATTGTATCGCCGGACAGTGCGCCGATCACTGCCATTGATCAGCTGAAGGAGAAGGGCAAGAAGCTGATTGTCGCTAAAGGCACAACGGCTGAATCTTATTTCACCAAGGAGTATCCGGACGTGGAGCTGCTGAAATTTGACCAATACACAGAAATTTTCGCTGCACTCAAAGATGGACGCGGCGCGGCGATTGCCAACGATAATACCGAGCTGATCGCCTGGGCTAAGTCCAATCCCGGCTTTACAGTTAGCATCCCCGAGTTCGGCGGCCAGGACACCATTGCTCCAGCGGTAGCCAAGGGCAACAAGGAACTGCTGAACTGGATTAACAACGAGCTGGGCACGCTGGGCAAGGAAAAATTCATTCACGAGGCGTATAACGAGACCTTGAAAGAGGTATACGGGGAAGGCTTTACCGATCAACTGGTCGTAGAGGGCGGTAAAGTGGAGTAAGGCTTAAACATAGAAAAAGTCTGTCCCTCAGCTATGTCGATAGCTTGATGGGACAGACTTTTTTTATTTTATCGGCTCAGGCGAAGTATACTTCAGGAACGCTTTAGGGATCGGGCTCTCGAAGGTCAGTAATTCTTCTGTTCCCGGATGAACAAAGGATAGAACACGGGCATGCAGTCCGAGTCTGCCTACGGTTTTGGTCTCTGCTCCGTATTTCTTGTCGCCCGCAATAGGGTGGCCAATGTCGGCCATGTGGACACGGATCTGATTCTTCCGCCCCGTCTCCAGCTGTACCTCCAGCAGGGAGAAGTGGCGATTGGACTGGATCAGCTTGTAATGGGTAACCGCGTGAAGGCCGTCGCCTTCATAAGGGCTGGAATACATCTTGAGCGTAGCGGTTTCCTTCAGCCAGGAGCTGACGGTGCCTTCCGGTTTTTTAACTGCTCCTTCAACAAGCGCCACGTAAGAGCGTTCTTTCACAGTATCTTTCCAGGTATTCTGCAGGGCCTGCTGGATCCGTTCGCTTTTGGCAAACATCATGACTCCTGAGGTGTCGCGGTCCAAACGGTGTACGACGAAGATTCGATTCTTCGGGTTGCTGCGACGGACATGCTCCATAAGCTGACGGTAGGCGGTCACTTCATTTTCCTCTCCGGTAGCAATGGACAGCAGTCCCGCATCCTTCTGGATCACGATGATATCATCGTCCTCATGGACAATGGTGAGTCCGTTCAGCACTTCCGGCTGCACCGGTTTTTCCGTTTCGATCACAATACTGTAGCCCGGTTGAAGCTGGTAATTATGCTGGGTTGTCGTCTTGCCATTGACCGATACCTGACCACGGGCGAGGATGGATTTGATCGCATTGCGTCCACGTCCACTGATGTGACTGAGCAAAAAGGATAGCAGTTCCGCTGGCTCGGTTACTGTATAGGTTTTTGGTGGTGCCGGTGTTTTCGCCTTAGCACTTGGTTTGCTGTTAGGTTTGCTATGGGTTCTGGCCCCTGCTTTGGGTTGTGCTTTGTGTTGGGATTTACTTTTATGGGCAGGCTTCGCAGTTCTTGCAGAGGTCTCCCCGGGATTTCGTCTTGTGTTCATGTATGCATTCTCCGTCCTCTGATATTGTACTCTTCAATATACCATGGGCTCTGAAGAATTACTATTGTTGTAATCAGATATAGAAGAGGATCGCCGCTATGAAGATTATGAACAGGCCAAGATGTATCCAGCCGAAGAGGCGGGCATATTTCTTCTCCTTTTTCATATGGCCTACGGCATAAATTTTGGTATCTACGGTCAGCAGCAGGCCTCCTGAAATGAGCAGGGTGATCGCTGAGAAGATCAAAGTATTGAACATAAGGGAACTCCTTTCTGTGCTTAGAAAGACTCCACTGGATTTAGCATAATCCTATTCTATTTTGAGACCGATTCTTCGGATGTTGAGATCAAGCTTGAAATTAATATTAATCTTGGAATATAACAGCTCCCAATCGTTTTTGCTATGGATATTGGCTTTCCAGAAACCAGGTTTAAAGGCCCGGACTTTCTCTCCAGTTCCCAAAATATCGGAATGCTTCTTCTGCGTCTGATCAATTAGACTATTGAGGATTTTGCTCAAGCCTTCCTTCAATTCAGCTTCTATTACTTTCAGCTTCGCATCGGTATTGATACTCACGGACTCTTTCAGATGCTCGTCCAGCATGGCATCAAGAGAGATCTTATAAGTGATTTGGGGCTTCCCATCCACAATATGAACACTTCCTTTAGTAAATCGCTTAACAACCTTGATCATGATAGGGCCAAACGCTTTGGACTCAAAGAGTACGGAGTAGCCGCCAACGTCAATGCCTTTTATGGCCATGAATGCGCCTATTTCAATGGGGATTGTAGAACCTACCATGACACCATTGCTGAAATAAGCGAGCCCCTTTATAAAAATGTTTTTGTTATCGCGCATTTCGATATAGGGCAGATAGCCGTTCTGGCCCCACTTTGATTCCGATGACCAGTAAGCACCCAAATAATCGGCCGGGAATTTACCGGATTCTACGGCCTTCTCCATCATAGATAGAATATACAATGTAGGAACGCGCTGAAGAGGAGGGTTAACATCCATGAACTTATAAGCCTCCCCTTGCGAGACCAGCATCCAGGTCTGACGGCGGACCTCAGAATTACGGCGCAGATAATCATTCAAGTCTTCTAAGCTGCTGCGGGCAAACGCCTCGCTGATGATGATCACCCGCAGGTGAATCAGGTAGCGAGGATCCGAAATCTGCTGTTGCAGGTTGTTCATGGCATCATCAAGTGTGAGTCCGTATACTTGGACGACCCAGACGGGGTTCTGGCTGCCCGTACCGCCGCTCTCCCCGCTGCTTGGCCCCAGTGGTACCCTGCCAGGAACAGCAATTTGGGCAGTCACCCGAATCATTGGAAGTTTGATGGTGTCCTTGAGATGCGTGACCTGATCATCCTCGGGATGAGTTCCTTCAGCAACCTTGTCAATAGATAGTCCTAATACAAGTGCGCGGTCTTCAATCTCAAGCTGATCCCAGCAGCCAGTGAGCAGGGGAGTCAGCATCAATAGAACCAAGAACAAGGGTAAAGAGCGGCAGATGTGTGTATTCATGCAGAACGCCCCCTTTTTTCTCGAATAGTAGCTGTGAGCCACAGCAGAAAAGGATAGAAGGTCAACAGGATCAGACCAAACATGGCTGTTGCTGAAGCGATATCGTAAGTTTGAAAGACATTATCCGGCAGGAGCGAGGAACCAAAGATAAATGGCAGCAGAAAGCTGGCAACAAGTCGATGATCCTGGAAACGGGCGAGTTCCTTGAAGGCATAGGCAGCCATATAGAAGTTGGAGAATATAGTAGTGAAAATAGAAATGACCCAAACAATAATAAAAATGGCATCAAAGCGCTCTAGCAGGCCTGCGCCAAGGGAGATGGAACGTGCCGTCTCCAGAGTAGGGTAAAAGAGTAGAAGTGTCTCCTGCGCGCCGAACATGCCTACGGATACGATAACTATTAATACATAGATGCTCACAATCAGCAGCAAGGCACTTGCGCCGGCTTTCATCACCTTTTGGGGTTTCTTCATGAAAGGAACCAGCAGCGTCAGGATAAAAGTCCCTTGATACAGTGAGGCGGAAGTCAGCATTCCTGTCGTGAATTTGCGGGGAGTCAACTGGTTGCCGGTTACCGGCAACAAATTCAGAACGTCTATTTCCTTCAAAGATACAAGAATGATGATCAGAACAGGGAGTAAAATGAGGGGCAGATAGAAGGCGTGTATGTATGTGAATTTGACAATGTTTCGGCGGATAGATAGGCAACCGAGCAGCAGCATCAGGAGGATCACGGCTTCAATGGGGGTCTTCTTGAAAATCACGGAGACACATACCTCGCCAAATTGTCGCATGGTGATACCGCTGGAGAAGGCGAAGAATACTACAATCAGACCAGTGAGAAAATCCGCGAGTCCTGCACCCACCAGACGGCGACTGAATATGAATAAGGTCTCGTTCGGGAATTTGCGGCATACTGAGGCTGTAAACCAGAAGCCGATGAATGCGATGAAAATGCCGGAAGCTGTCACCATAGGAGCGCCACTGTCCCCAGCCTCTGCCATAAAGCGGGGAAAGGTTAAAATGCCTATACCGATAATCGTACTAACGATGACCGCCACGGCCTGCATCGTGGTTATGGGGCGGTTGTTCATCCAAATCACCTTCCTCGGTAAAGATCTTTTCTGTATAGGTCTGAGGGGTATGCCGGGCAAGCCTGGTAGGATCAGGTGCATTTAAAAAGCTGGGGCGCTGTCTCATCCACCATAAGGGTGCGCGGACCAGCGCATCTTTCATATCTCTTATTTTGGCTGGCATGTAAGGGATCATGTAAGGTACGCCAAAGGATTCCAGAAACAACAGATGATTGACGATAAAGATCGTGCCAATCATTACTCCGTACAGACCGAACAGACCGGCCAGCAGAATCAGGGGGAAGCGCAGCATTCGCAAGGCAATGGCTGCGTTATAGGCTGGCGTGGCAAAAGAGCCGATGGTGGTCAGAGCGACAATGACCACTGTCGTTGGGCTGGACAGGCCCGCCGAGACCGCCGCTTGTCCGACGACAAGGACACCTACAATTGATAACGCTCCGCCGATCATTTGCGGCAGCCGAATGGTTGCTTCGCGCAGCACTTCCATGGAGATTTCCATGATTAGTACTTCCAATACAGCCGGAAAAGGCACACCAGCTCTTCCGCCGGAGATGGCTACTGCGAATTCGGTAGGCATGAGTTCGGGATTGAAAGAGATGACGGCTACATACAATGCGGGGAAGAACAGGGAGAACATCAAGGCAATCAGCCGGATGATACGGATCAGACTGCCCACAATAAAACGTTCATTGTAATCGTCAAGAGTCTGAAAGAACTGATTGAAAAGTGCCGGCACAATCAGAGAAAAAGGCGAACCGTCTACCAAGATAATTACTCTGCCCTCCAGCAGTGCGGCTGTGGTTTTGTCGGGACGCTCGGTCGGCTGCACCTGAGGGAACGGGGATAACGGTTGATCTTCAATAAACTGTTCAATGTATCCGGCGTCAATAATGCTGTCGGCTTCAATTAACGACAACCTGCGCAGCACTTCTTCAATAAGCCTCGGCTCGGCAATGCCTTCGATGAAGCAGACTGCGGCCTGCGACTGAGTTCGAACACCTAGCGGGCAGGTCTGAACACGGAAGTCCGGAGTTTGGAGACGGTAGCGGAGCAGGGAAAGGTTCGACTCCAGATTCTCGATAAATCCTTCGCGGGAGCCGCGAATAATCTGTTCTGTCTGTGGTTGTTCAATGCTTCGCTTCTCGATCTGCCTCAAGCTGAAATAAAGTGCCTGGTTCATCCCCTCTACCAGAACTGCAACATTCCCCTGGATGATGGTGCCAGGGAGGGCGTACAGTTCCGATAACCGGCCTCCCTTAGCAACATGCACAGTCATATTCCAGATGTAATCGGCAAGAGCATCCATCGCACTAGGAATAACTGAGATGTCCTCCGGTTCAGTCATCAATGGCTTGAGTACATATTCATGAAGCTGGTTCTCATCTACTACCGAAGACAAGAATATAATTGCTGCATCCTGCCTGCCGTACAGCTGGAACTGACGAACGACCAGATCGCCGTCTTCGCCCAGCACTTGCTGGATATCCTGCAGATTTTGCTTCAGATTGATTCCCAGTTTCACTTCCTTGGCGGGACTCGCGGAAAACTGCTGTTTGTTCTGTTTTTCTTTGAAAGACAGGTATTTTTGTTTCCAATCCTCCACAGGTCGCGCCGCCTTCCTATGATATAGTTTCTATATAAAGCTTGGCTCAAACCTAGTCTTTTTATGTGCTTTTTTCAAAAGAAGAAAGGGAACCGGAAATGTGGTTGGGCGGTTGCTCATTACTCCCATGCCCGGTAAACTAAAGAGAGATAGATCTAAGGAGTTATGATAGAGATGACTATGCAAGCACCTACTATGGAACAGGCGCAGGTTGAACTGCAAAAATATTACGGCTATCCCGATTTTCGGGAGGGTCAAAAGAAAATCGTCGGAAATCTGCTGGAAGGCCGCGACACACTAGGGATTATGCCTACTGGGGGCGGGAAATCCATCTGTTATCAGGTGCCAGCCCTGCTGATGCCGGGCCTCACATTGGTAATCTCTCCTCTGATCTCGCTGATGAAGGATCAGGTGGATGCGCTCACTACGGCGGGCATCCCGGCTGCGTATATCAACAGTACGCTCAGCGGCAAGGAGGTCAATGAACGCATCCGGGCGGCGCGCCGGGGCGACTTGAAGCTGCTATATGTCGCACCGGAACGCCTGGAACTGGACTGGTTCCGCTTGGAAATGGCGGGGTTGTCCATTTCTTGTGTAGCTGTGGACGAGGCGCACTGTGTCTCCCAGTGGGGGCATGACTTCCGTACCAGCTATCTTTCCGTATCGCCATTCGTAGATGAACTGCCACAGCGGCCGATTCTGGCGGCATTCACGGCGACGGCTACGCCGGAGGTCATGGAGGATATCGTCCGTCTGCTGCGCTTGCGCGAGCCGGGTGTCTTCATGACCGGACTTGGGCGAGACAATCTGGCGATGTCCGTCCTGCGCGGCGAGAACAAGCGTGAGTTCGTAATGGACTACGCGGCTTCGCATACACACCAGCCGGGCATTATTTATGCGGCGACCCGTAAGGACGTTGACGATCTGTATCAACGGCTGCTTAGCAGCGGGATTGCTGCTGGACGTTATCATGCCGGTATGAATGACCAGGAACGGGCGGAAAGCCAGGAAGGTTTTCTCTATGATGACATCCGGGTAATGGTGGCGACGAATGCGTTTGGCATGGGGATCGACAAGTCCAACGTCCGTTATGTCATTCACTACAACATGCCGAAGAATATGGAGGCGTACGTTCAGGAAGCAGGCCGTGCCGGACGGGACGGTGAGCCGAGTCAGTGTATTCTGCTGTTCAGTGCCCAGGATATTATGACCCAGAAATTCCTGATCGAGCAGAATCCGCAGGACCCGGAACGCAAAGCTAATGAATACCGCAAGCTTCAGCAGATGATCGAATACTGTTATTCCACCCGGTGTCTGCGCAGCGCTCAGCTCGATTATTTTGGCGAGGTCCATAAGGACAAGCCTTGTGGTATTTGTAGCTCCTGTACCGATGAGCGTGAGTTAGTGGACATGACGGTGGATGCGCAAAAAATCTTCTCCTGCATTCATCGCATGCGTGAGCGCTTTGGCGTTGCCTTGGTGGCCTCTGTGCTGAAAGGCTCCCGTAATCAGAAGGTGCTGCAATACGGCTTCGAGTCGCTGCCCACCCATGGTGCGATGTCCGGAAGGACGGAGAAGGAGATTACCGAGAGCATCAACGTGCTGATCTCGGAAGGATATCTGGCCCTGTCGGAGGGACAGTATCCGGTGGTTCGCCTGCAGCTTCCGGCTGCGGAGGTGCTGCGTGGTCAGCGTCAGGTGCTGCAGCGGGTGGCGCGGCCATCGCGGGCCGGGTCATCTTCAGGCTCACGTGATCGCAGCCGGGTCCGCGATTTGTCGCCGTCGGCAGTTAACGAGACGGTGTTCGAGCAGCTTCGCCTGATTCGGCGCGAGCTGGCAGGCCGGGAGCATGTGCCGTCCTACATTATTTTCAATGATGCGACTCTGCGTGAGATGAGTGTGGTTTGCCCGCAGACCGAAGCGGAAATGCTGAGGGTGAAGGGTGTCGGTGAAGTGAAATACCGCAAGTATGGCAAGCCGTTCCTTGAGTTTTTCCAAAATGACATGTAAAGAGGGCGCTGCGCATGAAAATCATCCTGGCTACATTAAATGCCAAGTACATTCACACCTCGTTAGCGATTCGCCTGCTCAAGGCGTATAGTCAGCATGAATTCAGTGATATTCATTTGGCGGAGTACACAATTAAGGACCCTGTAATGAATATGGTATCTGACCTGTTCCAGAGACGTCCGGATGTGATCGGATTCTCCTGCTATATCTGGAATATCGAGGAGACGATCAAGCTGATCGCTATCCTCAAGAAAGTCATGCCCGAAGTGACGATTGTGCTTGGCGGACCGGAAGTGTCTTATGAGCCGCTGTACTGGATGAAGCGCGAGCCTGGTATTGATTTTATAGTCAATGGTGACGGCGAAGAGACGTTTCATCATTTGCTCCAGGAGCTGCGGGACGACCACAAGTTCCATTTTGTATATGGTGTGGCTTATCGCAAGGGAGAGGAACTGATCGTCAATCCGCCTAGGCCGAAAAGCGATCTGAACACATTGCCCACGCCGCATCGGTTTCCCGATGATCTGCCGGACTTAAGCAAGCGGATCGTTTATTTTGAGACCAGCCGGGGCTGTCCCTTTAACTGTCAATTCTGCCTGTCCAGTATTGAGGTCGGTGTCCGGTATTATGATATTGAGCGTGTGAAGTCTGACCTGCTCTACCTGATTGACAATGGAGCCAAGATTATCAAGTTCCTTGATCGAACCTTTAATATTAACCGCAATTATGCGATGGAAATGTTCCAGTTCCTGATCGATAATCACCGGGGCTGTGTGTTCCAATTTGAGATTACGGCGGATATTATGCGGCCAGAGGTGCTGGATTTTCTGGCGGAAAATGCGCCGCCGGGGATCTTCAGGTTCGAGATTGGCGTGCAGTCGACCAACGATGAAACGAATGAACTGGTCAAACGCCGCCAGAACTTTGCGAAGCTGTCGCGTACGGTCATGAAGATTAAGGCCAGTGGCAATATTGACCAGCATTTGGATCTGATCGCCGGACTGCCGCAGGAGGATTACGCAACGTTCCGCAAGACCTTTAATGATGTGTTTGCGATGGAGCCGGAAGAATTGCAGCTGGGCTTTCTGAAAATGCTGCGCGGCACCGGACTGCGTGCGCAGGCAGCCAAATATGAGTACACGTATATGGAGAACGCTCCTTATGAAATACTGAGCAGTCATGTGATGACCTTCGGCGACATTATCCGTCTGAAACGGCTGGAGGATGTGCTGGAGAAATACTGGAACAGCCACCGGCTGGATCATTCCATTAAGTATTTGATTCGTCATGTGTTTCCATCGCCCTTTGACTTCTTTCAGGAATTCGGAGACTACTGGGAGGAACGAGGCTGGCAGAAGATCGGGCATCAATTGGAGGACCTGTTCAGCAGGCTGCATGATTTCCTCACAGAGCGCGGCACACCGTCAATGGATATCATCACCGGACTCATGAAGCTCGACTATTTCCTTGGACACAAGTACAAGCCGCGTAAAATCTGGTGGGAGCCTACGATCGGCAAGTCACAGTGGGGTGCTTGGTTGAAGCAGATTGCTGCGAATCCAGAAATGCTGTCCAGGGAACTTTCAGGGGCAAGGATGGAGATTAATGAGCGCGAGCTGCAAAAATATGCCGTGCTGGAACTGCTGTCCTTCCCCCTTGATGAAGTGCTGGCGTCCATCAGCGGATTACGGGCTGATGAGGGCATGACTGTCGGAGCCGAAGCTGCCACCGGAACCGGGAACACCGCCACAGCCCCAGGCGGGGCTGAAGCTGCTGTCCTGGCGGGAGAGGAAGTGTTCGCCCAGGCATCTGCACAGGCGGACATCTCCACTCTTGTCGCCGATGCTAAGGCGGGCGGGAGCACATTGCTCATCGTGCTGTACCAGCAGGATGAGAGCGGAAAGCCGAAGTATTATACCATGCCCTTGGTCTAGGGAAGAGGAAGGAAGGGGGAAAAGGGCATGCAGAGAATTCTCCAGTATGATCTGCTCAGCAACTCAACATCAAAAAATCCGGCTGAGGATGCAGAGTTGAGTCAAAGACTAATTGAAATTATCACCGGAAGCTCCTGGTTGATGAACTTATTTCACGGCGCCCAGACGCTGGAACCCCACCCTTATTACATTGGTGCAGGCTGTCTTGTCCAGACGGTCTGGAATGAGCTGACTGAACGGCCGTTGAACTACGGGATTGAGGATATCGATATCGTCTATTACGACAGTGCTGATCTCAGCTACGAAAGCGAAGATGCAATGATTTTGAAAGCCAAGGCGTTGTTCGCTGACATCCCTATTCCTGTTGATATGAAGAATCAGGCCCGTGTCCATCTCTGGTACCCCGATAAATTCGGAATAGATCTTAAGCCTTACACTACATTGGAGGCGGCGCTTGATACATGGCCAACAACAGCAACCTGCTTGGGTGCAAGGCTGAACAGGGATGGTAGTTGGCAGATTTATGCCCCATACGGTCTGGAGGATTTGTTTAGATTGACTGTTCGTCCGAATAAGGCGCTGATCAATGAAACGATCTACCTCAGCAAAGCACGGAAGTGGGCGGATAAATGGCCAGAGCTGCAAATTGTACCTTGGTAGTAATGTCTTGATCTCATAAGGTTCAAGGGTAAAGGTGACCGGAGCATCATATAGAAGTTCATATTCTGGCGACAGCTAGCATATGCGGACTCATCCCCAGCAGGCTTTCCTGTTCTTCTATCAGTGAACATAGTTTCAGTAGTTCCGCTCTACTGTGTGCGTTCTTCCACTTCTCAGCTAGTGCAGGTACGATCCACACCGGCCCTTCAACAGCTAACGTCTTAGTGTCCATGAAGCCTGCTTCGGCAAGTTCGCTATTCAATTCCTCAGGCAGGTGGAAAAAGGCCCGGGAGATAAAAGAAGGATAAGCCTCTGGCCGAATATGCTGACCATCTGTCAGTTCCTGTGTAATCATTGCTGAAAAAACGGGATCTTCCAAATAGTCGTTTTGCCCGCCGTATACAGATAATCCCCATAAGGTTGAACTAAAGCGGGAAATCGCAGAGACAATAATAATTCCGCCGGGTTTTAGAACTCTCTTGGCTTCATGTAGCGCTGCCATTCGTTCTTCTCGTTCAGGTAAATGATAGAGTGTCCCATTAGTAATACAAGATCCGCGCTATGATCAGGCCGCGCAATGTTTCGGGCATCGGCAACCTCAATGGTATGAATGGGGACGATTTGGCCGGAATTTTGCAAGGACCGTGCATATTCAACGGCTTTGGGTGCAAGCTCAAACATATGAACCTCATGTCCCATTTCTGCCAGCCATCGGGAATAAACGCCTATGCCTCCGCCGATATCGTAGATGACTTTTCTATCACCTTTGTCAGTAGAAATGTACCTGGAGATAATCTCTTTAGTACGTTCCCATTCTATAACACCGATGCCATGCTCAAGACGTCCAATTTCTCTACCCGCATTGTAGTAGTCGAGGATTTGCATCAGCCCGTCTGAATCATTCATGTATACCAACCTCCTTGTTATATGAGATATTTTACAGCCTGCGAAGTAAAGACAGCTGTGACATATTGACTTCATATGAAACATTATACATTCAGAATGATCTGGCTACCGATTATGTAATAATATGGACTATGCTATAATAGGTATGAAAAAGGAGCCGTGCGGCAAACACGGTTCCCAGCGTACAACCACTGCTTCATAGCAGTCGGCCGTTATCGCTTGTGACTGGAATAGACCGTTACCTTGCCGGGGCGGTCTATTTCTTTTTTAGATAGGCGAGCAACGCGAGTATAAACATGCCAAAAGCGAACATTAAAGTTAGAGCATCCTTGACTTCCATTCGTGTCACCTCCTTATTAAGGAGGATAGACCGTGGCGATTAGAAGCAGTGTTGTACAATAAAAATGATATCATATATATAAATTAAAAGAATGGAGCATTAGTAGATTTATAGCGATTTGTAAAAAGACAGGCTGTTCCTTAATTAAGGAATAGCCTGTCTTTGTTTATCTAGGATTAGGACTGTAGCAGTGCCTTCCCGGCGGGAAGATGATGCACCAGCCAATCCAGTAGATCTGCGGTAACCTGATCGCGGTTAACTTCATTTAGCATCTCGTGCCGCCCTCCGGGGTATAACCGGCAAGTCACATCCTGAATTCCCTTGTTTTTATACAACTCTACCAGCTTTAGCACACCTTTGCCCTTCATGCCGACAGGATCCAGTTCCCCAGAGAACAGATACACTGGTTTGTCTATGCATAAGGAGGCGAGTGATGTCTCGGAATGGATATCACGCAGCAGCCGGAAGAAATCGCGGAAAAAGCGGGTGGTGCAGATCGCGCCGCAAAAAGGGTCGGATACAAAGCGGTCAACCTCATCCGCATCGCTGCTTAGCCAGTCAAAGGGGGTTCTTGCCGGCAAGAACCCGTGGTTGTAGCTGCCGAATACAAGGCCGTTTAACAACACGCTGCGATGCAGTTCTCCTTGAAGGCGGTACTGGAGGTTGGCCAGGGATTCCCCGATACTCAGCATACTGCGCGGTCCGTTGGTACCGCTCAGAATATACCCGGCATAGGTGGAACTGCCCTCTTCGCACATCAGCTTTTGGGCCAGAAAGGAGCCCATGCTATGTGCAAACAGAAAGATCGGCAGATCTCTATGCCTGGAGGTTGCAATCTCGGCGACCTGTAGCAAATTACGACGCATCCAGTAGAAGCCATCCTCACCAGTATCGCCAAGCAGATTCACTTGGCCTGCTGTTTTACCATGGCCCCGGTGATCATTGGCGTATACGGCATATCCCGCTGACGTCAGCGCCTTCGCGAAGCGGGCATAGCGGGCCGCCGTCTCGGCCATCCCATGCGAGATTTGCACGATGCCTCTGACAGTAGCACCGGGCTCCGGCAGCCATTCATAGACATGTATATCGACCCCGATGGGATCAGTCATTGTAAAACTATTTTCCAACATAGCCCTTCCTCCTGAAAAAGATTGTGGGCAAAGACACTGGAATTAAGAAGCCTTATGGCAAATAGGAGCGAAGCACCGTGGATTGGCCTTCGATTCCGTAAGCCCCCAGATTAGCCGGCAACAGGTAGCATTCGCCTGCGGCGTAAGGCTGTGATCCGCCTTCCCAGGTCAGATGACCACTGCCTTCACAGATGACCAGGATAGTGAAGCTGTCCGGAGTAGTGGCGAGATTCCATTCGCCTTGCACAATCCCTTTTTCTACAATGAAATAAGGGGAGGCAGCAAGCTGCAGCCATTCTCCAGGGACTGCACTGTCAGTCTTCATGGAGGTGGCTCCCGCGCCTTCGTAGGCCGTTACGTTAAGGGAATCCTCGACATGAAGCTCACGCGGCTTGCCGTCTAGACCCGGACGGTCGTAGTCGTAGATACGGTATGTAGTATCCGAGTTCTGTTGAATCTCGGCGACAACAACACCCGCACACAGGGCATGTACTGTTCCGGCCGGGATGTAGAATGTATCGCCTGCCGATACAGAGACTTCTTGCAGCGTGTCCATGACTGTACCGTTCTCCAGTGCTTGACGCAATGTTTCGCGGTCAACGCCTTCTTTCAATCCGTAGATGATTTTCGCATCCGGTTTGGCGTCAAGAACGTACCACATTTCTGTTTTGCCCAGTTCGCCCTTCGGTAATCCTTCGTAATCATCGGTAGGATGTACCTGTACGGAGAGATTGTCGTTGCAGTCCAGGAGTTTGATCAGGAGCGGAAATCTGCCGCCTGCTTCTGAAATACCTTTGCTTCCGAACCATTCCCGTCCGAATTGCTCGCGAATTTGATCCAGCCCTTGTCCGGCAAGGTCTCCGTTAACCACGGAAGAAGTTCCGTTGGGATGGTCAGCAATCATCCAGCCTTCGCCGATGTGGCCTTCTGGCAGGTCCAGTCCGAATTTCTCCAGGGCACGTCCGCCCCACACGCGTTCTTTGAATTCTGGTTGAAATTTCAATGGATAAGGTTGAGTCATGATTACATCTTCCTCTCTGATAGTAAAATTTAGCTGCTGTTAGACCTTGCGGGTGGATGCAAAAAACTCAATTTTTTCATGATCCGGTCCGTCAAAAAAGAAAAACCGGCTGCCACTTTCCAATTGGCGGATAGCGGTCAGGCCCTCAAGGCCAAGACTTTCTATTCGCTGGTACTCTGCCTCGATATCGGAGACCGTAAAGGCGATGTGACTGACCCGGCCTTCATCAGGCAGGCCCTCCCACAGAGACTCAATCAGCTCGACTTCGACAGAGGCTTGTCCCGGAAAAGAGAGAAAGGCCAGTCGCAGACGGTCTCCCGGCTTACCGACCGTTTCGGCCAGCGTCAGGCCAATGACGTCGCGATAGAAATCAATCGAGGTCTCGAGAGATGAGACCTTGATCCCGACATGCTCAATTTTGTGTACGGCCATGCGGTGTTCAGCTCCTTTTCTTCTTTTCCAGCGCCAGGCAGTAAGGGGCGGACGCCCGCTGAATCTGGCGGTATACAATGCTTTGGGCGACGACAGGCGGGACGGCGGCGGCCCAAGACTCCACGGCGGCGGCTTCCACATCGCCGCCGTCATGCCCGGGATACAGCACGGCTGTAATGATCCCGCCGGGGCGCAGCAGCTCCAGCGCGGCTTCCAGAGCCGCAAGGGAGCTGTCGGGCTTGGTGATGATGGTCTTATCGGCATCTCCCGCAGGGAGATAGCCGAGATTGAACATCACCGCCGACACGGTTCCGGGCCAATCACCCGGAACCGCTTCAAGCATAGCGGCGTGGCTGCGCTGCAGCAGCGTTACCGGGGACAGTGTCCCTGGTAACGCCTCGCCCGCCGCGCGGAGACGCTCTTCAGCCAGCGCGAGCGCCTCCGCCTGGATGTCGAAGCCGCGGACTTCGCCCCGCGGTCCGCAGAGCTTGGCCAGGAACAGGGTATCTGCCCCTGTTCCGACCGTGGCATCGATGGCGCGGCCGCCGGAGGTTAGCCGCTCGGCGGTTAGCTTCTGGGCGAAGCTAAGAACAGAATAGAAGCCCATTAGCGCTGCCTCCAGTACTTGCCTTGCCAGGAGTTCCGGGCAATCAGCTCTTTATCGATGCCGTTGAGGACTTCCCATTTCTTGAGACTCCACATCGGCCCAATGAGCAGATCGCGCGGGGCATCACCGGTTAGACGGTGCACAATCATCTCAGGCGGCAGAATTTCCAGGGAATCGACAATCAATTTGATATATTCGTCCTGCTCCATAAAGCGAAGCAAGCCGGCTTCATACTGCTTCACCATCGGTGTCTTGCGCATGAGGTGAAGCAGGTGGATCTTGATGCCCTGTACATCCATTTTGGCTACGGCTGAGACCGTTTCCAGCATCATTTCATGGGTTTCCTGTGGAAGTCCGTGAATGATGTGTGTACAGATTCGAATATCGTGTTTACGCAGCTTTTCGACAGCTTCCAGATAACAGGCTGTATCATGGGCGCGGTTAATCAGCTCTGAAGTGGAGTCATGGATCGTCTGAAGACCCATCTCGACCCAAAGGTAGGTACGCTTGTTCAGCTCCGCCAGATACTCGACCACATCATCTGGCAGGCAGTCCGGCCGGGTAGCGATAGACAGCCCTATAACACCTGGCTGCTGAAGAATAACTTCAAAATATTCTCTCAGTTCTTCTACAGGGGCATAAGTATTAGTGTAGGCCTGGAAATAGCCGATGTACTTGGCATTCGGCCATTTGAGATGCTGGCGGTCACGTACCTTGTTGAACTGGGTAATGAGATCATCACGGCGGCTGCCGGCAAAATCGCCAGAGCCCCGCGCGCTGCAGAAGGTGCAGCCGCCCTTGGCGATGGATCCGTCCCGGTTCGGGCAAGTGAAACCGGCGTCGAGCATGACTTTGAACACTTTTGTATTCATCTGCTCGCGCATTTCGTAGTTCCAGGTATGAAAACGTTTATCTCCCCACAGAGGGATAGAGGAGGGCTCTAATAGGTTGAACATGGGTTGCTCCTTTGGAATTCGGTTCATTCTCTGCTATACGGTTAGTATATCCGCTTATAAAGAAGACGCAAGTAATTTTATCATGCGCCATGAGTCCAAACCATTGTACCAAAAATCATCGTCCAACGTAACAATATGCACATCAAATACCGCTAAAATTTAGGCCTGAAAGCAGAAAAATTGGCTTGTTAATACTTACACCTTATGTTATATTTGAAATGTAAAAAGTCAGCAATATCAATGGATTTTCCTTTCTTGAATTCATACTTTCGTGTCGTCCGGTCCATACTAATAACCGTGAGGTGATATCGATGAATTCTCAAGCGGCATATGCCGATGGCAAAGGTTCGATTGACGTTACGTTAACCCCTGATGAGGCGCTTGCACTGACAGGTGTAGAATTTAACGGTAACCACAAGATTAAGACAGAAGCGCAGCGCAAGATTCGCAACGCTTTCGAGAAGACCCTCGATTTCAATTCCGGAACAAGGTAAGCTGAGCACACCACTGCAGTGTTGTGCAGCATGACCCGATTTCAATACAAATCAGTAAGGGATTCTCGCAGCAGCCTTCCTTGGGCTGGTGTAGAGGATTCCTTTTTTTTGCCGTTATACCTTTACTTTTGGGGACAAGTTCGGCACAATATTGCAAGTGACAGTTATAGCAATCGATAAGCGGAGGAATACGCATGCGTTTACGTGGAAGAAAAGGAATACGCGAAAGTCTCGAGGGCCAGACTGATCTGGTTGTTCTCGACCCCCGTAGCCATAAAGGGCAGTGGTCTGCCTTGTTCGGGAATGACCATCCGATTCATGTCGAATTCGGAATGGGCAAAGGGCAGTTTATCAGCCAAATGAGCTCCAAATACCCTGATATCAACTTTATCGGTGTAGACATGTACGATGAATTGATCCGCCGTGCCGGAGAAAAAGCGAGAGCCGTATGGGAGCCGCAAGGTCATGAGACCCCGCCTAACCTGAAGCTGGCGCTTGCCAATATCAACTATGCGGAAGAAGTGTTTTCTCCAGGAGAGCTGGAACGTATCTATCTGAACTTCAGCGATCCTTGGCCGAAGAGCAAGCATGCCCGTCGCCGTTTAACGCATCCGCGTTTTCTCGACAAATATCGCGGCCTGCTGAGTCCTTTGGGCGAGATTCATTTGAAGACGGATTCCAGAAGCCTGTTCGAGTTCTCGCTCAATGCCTTTGCGGATTTCGGGTTGCAAATGAAGAACATTTCGCTTGATCTGCATACGGACGGCGTTATCAATGAAGAACATGTGATGACTGAGTATGAGACGAAGTTCTACGGACGGGGAGTCAATATTCACCGCTGTGAAGCCATTGTGGGTTCAGAAGCGCTTGAACGTTATCAGGCAACACGGCTGGACAAATACAGACTTTAATCGCATTAGAATAAAAGCCGGCAAGCCTCCGTGTTCACGGGGACTTGCCGGCTTTTATTTGCGGCTCTGGGGGCCGCTGTTAGCTTTTACTCTAACATATCGAGAATGCTCTGGGCACTCTGCAAGGGATGATAGCGGGCGATTCGTTCCAAATGGTGACTCCGCTTGTTCTGCAGATCCTCATAGTTGTTCAGCAGGCGTTCCATCCATTTGACGACAACATCGAGGGATTCAATGGGCTCGCCGAATCCAGCCGCCGTGAAATATCGACAGTTTTCTTCCTCCTGCCCGGGCAGGGGATGATGGAAGAGCATCGGAATGCCTTTGGCCAGACCTTCGCTACAGGTCATACCGCCTGGCTTGGTGACGAGCAGATCAGATACCTCCATCAGCTTGTCGACCTCACGGGTGAACCCGATGAGGTGGATATTAGGGTGGTTGTATACCGGGTTTGCGCGCATTTCCTCCAGAAGCTTCTCATTCTGGCCGAGACAAAATACAATTTGGATTTGCTCTCGATACCCTGCCAGGAAATGATTGACAGTCTCGTCATTCATCATCCCCCAGCCGCCTCCCATCACCATTACCGTGGGCTTGTCACGAAGACCAAACTGCTCCAGAATCTCCTGTCTGCCAGGATGTTCCCAGAAATTGGGGTGCACCGGCATCCCCGTAACCTGTATACTGGCAGAGGCAACTCCGCGGCGAAGCAGCTTGGATCTGACTTCCGGCGTAGAGACAAAATAACGGTCCACATGCGGACTGATCCAACTGGCATGCGCATCGTAATCGGTGATGACAGTGCAGAGCGGAACTTTAAAATCCGGGTCCAGCCGCTTCATACGCGAGATCACCGCGCTGGGAATAAAGTGGGTGCACACGATAATGTCCGGCTGCAACTGCTTGATAATATTTTTGGTATGGGTATAAAAAATGCGATGCAGGGCAAGTGTGGTAAGGCGGTTAAATGATTTTTGATGACGGTAGACATACCCCATCAGCCGCGGCTGTGTGGTCACCGTCTTTCGATAAGCAGATACGATAATAGGCGCCATTTTAGGATTTAGAAAGTTCCCCAATTCAAGCACCTTCGTTTGAACATTGGGCGACAGCTTGCGCAGGCTGCTTGACAGCGCGTAGGCTGCCTGCGTATGACCTGCGCCAAAGCCTTCCGACAGTAACAGCACTCTTTTTTTGCGCAATGTATAGTTCACCTGTTCTCAAAAGGGATTCTAATAGTCCAGACTACCTTGCTCAGGACCAAAAGGCAATTGTGCCGGCAGCAACTCCGGTACCAATCACAGCACCTGCAAGCACATCGGACGGGTAATGCAGGCCCAGGTACATCCGTGAGAATCCGACAATGCATCCTAATGGGAGCAACACAAAGGCGAGCGGTGGAAAGGCTGCCATATAAGGAATAAGCCAAGCAAAGATAGCAGTAGTATGGCCTGATGGAAAAGAATGATCCTTAAGCGGGTTGCGAAACGTCCGAGTACCCGGAAGCGCCAGATAGGGGCGTCTGCGCGGATACAGCTTCTTGGCGATAGCTACAGGTACATGGCTAACAGCTAGCGAAACCAGCGCCTGAAACGCCGTTGTTCTCCATGGCTGGGGAGAGAAAGCCCAAATCAGCAGATTGGTGCCGATTGCGATCGTTGCTCCGCCCAAATGCGTGAGATGGTAAAGCCAGAAGTTCAAAAACCGGTTATGCATCCGGCCGTTAATCCATTGAAAAAGACGCCGCTCCCAGAGATGCAGTTTCATGAATAAATGTCTCATATCGTTGTCCCTCCGCTAGTCCGGCTATCGGTTTAGCATTGATGCGGCACTCCGTTCTTAAAAAGTGAAGCCGTCTTAATCATACTTTCTTAAGGGAGCCCATTCAAGAAAAAGCTCAGCTTTGCGCGAAAATTGCCAGTTTTGACTTGGGATACCCTTACGCCTTACAATGATTCAAGCGGGCCGAACGTGTTTAAAAGGTAACAGAGAAAAAAGGGTTTCTGCATGAGGGAATCCGACCAATCCTTAAGCGCGGAACATATAAAAAACCGGAACCCTGCCAACAATAAGTGAATGCTTGTAGTCTGTTTTGTAAGGGATGCAACAAAAGGGTCAGAAAGAACGTTTTACAAGCCAGAGAGAAAAAGAACACCAAGAGTGTAAAAAGGGGGCATTAAAAAGATCATGACAGACGCACTGTTTGTTTCGCTCCAAGTGATCTTGGCGGCGATTGCGATTTACCAGTTTGCGTTCTCGCTGTTCGGACTGCACAAGAAAAAAAGAAAAGAGCAGTTTAAGCCGGAAAAATCGTTTGCGGTACTCGTTGCGGCGCACAACGAGGAAGAAGTCGTCGGCGCACTGATGGAAAACCTGAAACAGCTTAATTATCCGCCGGAGCTGTACGATGTATTCGTTATTTGCGACAATTGTACGGACGGGACGGCCCGGATAGTACGGGAGCATGGCATGAATGCCTGTGTCCGTACCAACGCCAATCTGAGAGGTAAGGGCTATGCGATTGAATGGATGCTCAAGGAACTCTGGGGCATGCAGCGTCAGTATGACGCCGTCGTGATGTTCGATGCCGATAACTTGGCACACACGGAGTTCTTGATGGAAATGAACAATGACCTCTGCTCCGGGGCACGAGTAATCCAAGGCTACATTGATACGAAGAACCCGGAAGATTCATGGATTACGGCCGCTTACGGGGTGTCCTACTGGTATATCAACCGTCTATGGCAGCTCTCCCGCCATAACCTTGGCATGGCGAATTTCCTTGGTGGTACCGGCATGTGCTTTGAGACCAAACTGCTGAAGGAGATGGGTTGGGGAGCAACGAGTCTGGTTGAGGATCTGGAGTTCACGATGCGCAGCGCTTCGAAGGGTGTATATCCGAAGTTCAACTATGACGCTAAAGTCTTCGACGAGAAACCATTGACCTTCAAGGCCTCCTCAAGACAACGCCTGCGCTGGATGCAGGGACACTTCACCGTGGCCCGTCGTTATTTCTTCCCGCTGCTGTGGCAGAGTATCAAGGAACGCAGCTTGACGAAGTTTGACCTCGCCCTGTACGGGGCAAATGTATATATTGTGCTGCTTACTTTCCTGATGACAGCTGTGATGTGGATCGACAATGCCTTTTTTGACGGACCGAACATTGCTAATATTTATGGACATCTTCCATTATGGCTCGGCTTTGTAGCCATAGGCGGGAATCTGCTTACGTTCTTCTTGGCAATGATCTTAGAGAAGGTTAAGTTCAAGAAGGTCTATGCGTATTTAATTGTGTTCCCGATTTACCTGATCTCGTGGTATCCGATTACGTTCTATGCGTTCTTCACGCAGAACAACAAGCAATGGAGCCACACCAAGCATACGCGTGTCGTAAGGCTGGAGGAAGTGCAGAGTAAGCAAGGGTAACAGCTGGATAATGTTTTTACGTGAAATATCGAAAATCTATTGACATTCATACGGACAACAGTGTATAGTATTCAAGTATGCAAAACATAGAGATTGCAAGCAGAAGCACCGGCTTCTCACCTGACTGGCATTATGCTAGCTGGTTTTGATCTCAATGCTTTATGAATGTTAATGTTCATGAACGTTGATCAAACAGGGGTGTCGGGAGTTAACCGGCATCCCTTTTTTATGAAGTTGTGCTTAAATTCATTGTTAACAAGATCCGGAGGTGGAGAGTTATCAGTAAGGAACATATGATCAATGATGAAATTCGGGCCAAAGAGGTTCGGTTGGTAGGTGCGGAAGGTGAGCAAATCGGAATCAAACCGATCCGCGAGGCACTGCAAATGGCGATCGATCTTAATCTGGATTTAGTCAATGTAGCACCTCAGGCGAAACCGCCGGTATGCCGCATCATGGATTACGGCAAGTTCCGTTATGAGACACAGAAGAAAGAGAAGGAAGCGCGTAAGAACCAGAAGATCGTTGATATCAAGGAAGTCTGGTTCCGTGCCAACATTGAGGAGCATGATTATCAAACCAAGTTCCGCAACGTGGTTAAATTCCTGGGCGAAGGCGATAAGGTGAAGTGCTCCGTACGTTTCCGCGGACGTGAGATTACACATGCCAATATCGGCCAGAAGATCCTGGAGCGCGTCAAGAATGAAGTTGCTGAGATCTCTGTTGTGGAACGCCAGCCTAAGCTGGAAGGTCGCAGCATGATCATGATTTTGGCTCCTAAGCCTCAATAACCCCGGAACCATTTTGCAATGCAATGTGGCGCCACATAATATTCAAGGAGGAAACACAATGCCTAAAATGAAAACACATAGCAGCCTTAAAGGCCGCTTCAAAATTACCGGAACTGGTAAAGTAACACGTTACAAAGCACACAGAAATCACTTGCTGTCCCACAAATCCAAACGTGCGAAGCGCGTATTGGGTACGAACCCTGTTATGGCCCCTGGGGATGTAAGACGTTTGAAACAACAATTGGGTAATTTGTAATAGTTTACTACACATTTTTGGGAGGTTTATTAATATGGCAAGAGTTAAAGGCGGATTCGTCGTTCGTCGTAAACATAAAAAAGTATTGAAGTTGGCAAAAGGTTATTTCGGTTCTAAACACCGCATTTTCAAAACAGCTAAAGAACAAGTAATGAAATCGATGGTTTACGCATACCGCGACCGTCGTCAAACTAAACGTAACTTCCGCAGACTGTGGATCGTTCGTATCAATGCTGCAGCTCGTTTGAACGGTTTGTCTTACAGCAAGCTTGTACACGGCCTGAAACTGGCTGGCGTAGAAGTAAACCGTAAGATGCTGGCTGACTTGGCTGTTAATGATCTTAACGCATTCAACTCACTTGCAGTTGTAGCTAAAGAGAAAATCAACGCGTAAGTGTTGTAATATAACCGAAAAGCACCGCTATACGGGGAACCCGCAGGCGGTGCTTTTTTGTGGGATAAGAGAGCTCTTCCGAGATCTTCGGCTAAGGCTGAGCCTTGACATTGATCTTGCTTTGGGGCTTTTTGTGGCGTGAACTGCCTACTCCCAGTATTTGGTGGTGTTAAGCTGGAGAGCAAGCTTTTTGCTAATGCCCCGTCTGACTTTCCGTAGCTCGGCGCGTTCTTCGGCCGATTCGCTGATCAGCTTCTCTTCATCGGTCTCAGGAATCACTGAAGGTACTGCAGCTGGCTTACCGTCCTCGCCGATGGCTACAAACGTCAGGAAAGAGGTTGCTGCAACAGCACGTTCTCCGGTGTAAAGATTCTCAGCGATGATTTTAACGAATACTTCGATACTAGTACGCCCGGTCCAGGAGACGAAGGATTCGAAGCATACGGAATCGCTCGGTTCGATCGGGCGCAGAAAATCCACGGAATCGGTGGAAGCAGTGACGACGTTGATCCGGCAATGCCGCATAGCTGAAATGGAAGCAACTTCATCTATGCCGCTCATGAGCTTGCCCCCGAATAATGTTTTGTGATTATTTACATCATTTGGGAAGACTCGTCCGGTTTTGAATACACGGGATTCCCGGCAGTATTTAAAGGCGGGAGCCGCCGCTGGGATTTCTTTGTTTTCATTCATTTTCTGAAACTTCCTTTCCGGCTTTGTAAGCACTCATGATAATAGAAATTGCGATTCTGTGCAATAATATTAAAACGAAGAAAGCGAAAGCTGCTACAGAGTTTTCGACCTATCTAACGTGTTTTGTATGCTTTTGTTACATAATATGACAAGGATAGCGCTTTCTTGAGTCGAAAAGACAAATTATTATTGACCTTCGGTCATTAATAGACTGGATTTTAGCATTTTTTGCAGGTATAATTTGAGCTAATGGATGTCCAACCAGAAACACAGAGGACGACCAATTTTCTAAGGGGGATCACTATCAATGAAAAAGGTTTTCAAGCTGTCTCTCGTTATGCTGCTTGCGTTCACAGTAGTCTTGGCAGGCTGCGGTAAAGACAAAAACACCAACACTAACACAGGTGCAAATGGTGGAGAAGCCGCTCCTAAATCCGATGTTAAAGTCGGTATGGTTACTGACGTAGGTGGAGTTAACGACAAATCCTTTAACCAATCCGCATGGGAATCGCTGCAAGCCCTTCAAAAGGAACAAGGCGTAGAGGTTAAATACCTGCAAAGTAAATCCAATGCAGACTACCAGCCGAACCTGAACCAATTCGTTAAGGGTGGATACAACCTGACATGGGGTATCGGTTTTGACCTTGGCGATGCTATTAAAGTAGTAGCTGATGAAAACCCTAACGCCAACCTGGCAATCATCGACAGCGTTGTAGATGCTCCTAACGTTGAATCTGTTACTTTTGCTGAGAACGAAGGTTCTTTCTTGGTGGGTGTTGTTGCAGGTCTGACAACCAAAACTAACAAAGTAGCTTTCGTTGGCGGTATGGAAAGCCCAGTTATCAAACGTTTTGCAGCTGGTTTCAAAGCTGGCGTTCTTGAAGTAAACCCTAATGCTGATGTGAAAATCACGTATGCAGGTGCTTTTGACAAGCCTGATACTGGTAAGTCTCTGGCAGCTACATTGTATGATTCCGGCGCGGACATTATCTTCCCTGCTGCAGGCGCAACAGGAACTGGTGTGTTCAACGAAGCTAAATCCCGTAACAAATCAGGCGGTTCCAAAGTATGGGTTATCGGTGTAGACAAAGACCAATCTTTGGAATTTGGCGATGATGTAACCCTGACTTCTATGATCAAACGCGTAGACGAGGCTGTTAAGAAAGTATCCCAGCAAGTAGTTGACGGTACCTTCAAAGGCGGCACACATACTGTTCTTGGTTTGAAAGACAATGGCGTAGGTCTTCCTGAAACTTCGAAGGCTAACGTAACTCCGGAAATTCTGGCTAAAGTAGATGAGTACAAGCAACAAATCATCGACGGCAAGATCACAGTTCCTGCCGAGTAATATTGCCTCACTTTTTCGTGTATTACACAATAGTACAAGGGAGCAAGGCCGGTTATACAGCTGGCCTTGTTCTTTGGTTAAAGCGCTAATTTGTTTAATAAGTAGCCAGTGATGCCGTCTTGGATCAGGCGGTAAATCGCTTTTTAAAAGAGTTTTTACTCCGCTGTATTATATTCTGTGATGAGGGTGATTCCATGAGTGCTGCGGCTCCAGTCGTAGAGTTGAAGCAAATCACAAAACGTTTTCCTGGTATTGTCGCCAACGATTCCATCAGCCTGACGCTTGAAAAAGGGGAAATCCACGCATTGCTCGGTGAGAACGGGGCAGGAAAGTCCACTTTGATGAATATCGTATTTGGGCTGTATCAACCAGATGAAGGCAGTATTGAGATTGACGGGAAACCGGTGATGATCGATAGTCCGAATAAAGCCATTGAGCTTGGCATCGGTATGGTTCACCAACATTTCAAGCTAGTAGATCCTTTTACGGTAACCGAGAATATTGTTCTTGGCATGGAACCGAAGAAAGGTCTTAAAATCGACTATAAATCCGCTGCGGAGCAGGTTCGGAAACTGTCTGAGCAGTATGGACTTCAAGTCAATCCAAATGCCAAAATCCATGATATTTCTGTAGGCATGCAGCAACGGGTTGAAATTATGAAGACCCTGTACCGTGGAGCGGATATTCTCATATTTGACGAGCCAACTGCTGTGCTTACGCCGCAGGAGATTACAGAATTAATGGCTATCATGAAACGACTCGTTGCTGAGGGTAAATCCATTATTCTAATTACTCACAAGCTTAAGGAAATCATGCAGATCTCCGATCGGGTTACCATTATTCGTCGCGGAAAAGTTATTGATACCGTCAAGACTTCTGAGACTAATCCCAATGAACTGGCCGAGAAAATGGTTGGACGCGGGGTAACCTTTAAAGTGGACAAGAAGCCTCCGGAAATTGGTACAGCCGTGCTGAAGCTGAATGATGTCAACAGTAAGAATAAAGATGGCGTGCCAGTATTGAATGGACTTACCTTTGAAGTTAAAGCGGGGGAGATTCTGGGGATTGCCGGTGTCGATGGCAATGGACAGAGTGAGCTGATTCAGGCGATTACCGGTCTGCGCAAGATTGATTCCGGTTCCATTACTATGGAAGGCCAGGAGATCGCGAACCTCTCCCCGCGTAAAGTTACCGAGAAAAATATCTCCCATATACCAGAAGACCGCCACAAACACGGCCTCGTCCTTGATTTCTCAATGAGTGAGAATATGGTGCTGGAGACCTACTATCAGAAGCCATATAACCAAAATGGATTTTTGAATTATGACATTATTAACAAGCATGCAGGAGAGCTTATCCAGCAATTCGACGTGCGGACGCCGTCTTTGGAGACTAAGGCTCGTTCTTTGTCCGGGGGTAATCAGCAAAAAGCGATTATTGCGCGGGAAATAGATAAAAATCCGACATTACTCATCGCGGCTCAGCCAACCCGTGGTCTTGATGTGGGTGCGATTGAATTTGTGCAAAAGCAGCTTATCGCTCAGCGTGATCAAGGTAAAGCTGTTCTGCTCATTTCCTTTGAGCTGGACGAAATTATGAATGTTTCCGACAGAATCGCTGTCATTTATGAGGGACAGATTGTCGGCGAAGTGTATCCGCAGGACACTAATGACCAGGAACTGGGTCTGATGATGGCGGGCAGCTTGAAGCGGGGAGGGAAAACGGTTGAATAAGCTTAGAAAAATCTTTGCGACGGACAGCTATATTGTTCCTCTTGTCGCGATTATCCTTGGATTCCTGGTCGGCGCTATTGTAATGCTAGCGGGCGGATATGATCCGATTGCTGCGTACTCTGCGCTGTTCAAACGCGTATTTGGCAGCACGTATGATATCGGGGAAGCCATCCGTGAGATGACGCCGCTTATGCTGACCGGGCTTGCAGTAGCTTTTGCCTTCCGTTCAGGGATGTTCAACATCGGTGCGGATGGACAAGTTCTGATTGGGATGACAGCTGCATCGGTAGTCGGTATCAAGCTGGCTGCTCTGCCATCCTTCCTGCTTGTTCCATTGGCGGTGATTGCTGCCGGACTTTGCGGCGGTATATGGGCCGGGATTGCCGGTTACCTTAAGGCCAAGCGTGGGATTAACGAAGTTATTACCACCATCATGTTGAACTGGATCGCATTATTTTTTGCGAATTATATCGTTAGAACCTTCTTGCTAATCCCGGGTCAGAACCGTTCGGAAGATATTCCGGCTTCGCTCTCTATGACCTTCCTTAATTCTTTCTTCGACAATGCCCGTCTTCACTGGGGAACAGCCATTGCGTTAGCAGCGGCCGTCTTCTTCTATGTTTATCTGTGGAAAACAAAACAAGGATACGAGATGCGGGCAGTAGGTCTCAATCCACATGCTGCAGAGTACGCCGGGATGAATGTCGGCCGAAATGTCATCAAAGCGATGTTTATTAGTGGAATATTCGCCGGTTTAGCCGGAGCAGGTGAAGTCCTTGGTGTATTCCATTACCAATCCGTCTTCGCAGGTTCGCCGGGCTATGGCTTCGACGGTATCGCGGTAGCACTGCTTGGTTTGACCCATCCGTTCGGTGTCATTTTGGCAGCAATATTGTATGGTACGCTAACTTACGGTGCTGCGGGTATGAGTTTTGGTGCGGACGTTCCGCCTGAACTGATCCGTATCGTTATCGGTTCGATTATTTTCTTCATTGCTGCACAAGGCATTGTGCGCTGGGTACTCAAACCATTTTACTTCAAGCGCAAGAAAGAGAAGGTGTTATAGATGGATGTGCTGACGCTATTAGGCCAACTGCTCAATACGACGCTTGTATTTTCCACAGCGCTCATTTTCGCCTCCCTCGGCGGCATCTTCTCGGAACGCTCCGGTGTAGTTAACATTGGGCTTGAAGGTTTGATGATGTTTGGTGCGTTTGCCGCTGCTGTAGGGGGATATTATGCCCAAGAAGCTGGTATGGGTGAATTAGCGCCTTGGGTAGGGGTGCTGTCTGCAATGGCAGTGGGGATTATCGGTTCCTTAATTCATGCTGTAGCCTCCATTACGTTCAAAGCAGATCAGACTATCAGTGGTACGGTGATCAACTTCTTGGCAGCAGGCAGTACGCTTTACATGGTAAAGCTGTTGTTTGAAGGCTCAGGGGAGACTCCATTGCTGGATGGCTTCAGCAAGTTTGCTATTCCAGGTCTGTCCAAAATTCCAATTATCGGAGAAGGGATCTTCAATTCCTATCCGACGACTTATCTTGCCATTGTGCTCGTGATCATTGTGTATCTGGTGCTCTTCAAGACGCCGTTTGGTCTTCGCTTGCGAGCTGTGGGTGAGCATCCGAGTGCTGCGGACACGCTGGGTGTCAATGTAAACAGAATGCGGTATATTGGCGTAATGATGAGTGGTATGCTCGCTGGTATTGGCGGTGCCACAATTACATTGACCACAACGGGAACCTTTGCCCATAATACGATTTCAGGTCAAGGCTTTATCGCTATTGCAGCGATGATCTTCGGAAAGTGGAACCCGCTGGGTGCCTTTGGCGCAGCCGTATTCTTCGGCTTCTCCCAAGCGATCCGTAACTACGTACAATTGTTCGAATGGTCCAAGAACATTCCTCAGGAATTTATCTATATGATTCCTTATGTGCTGACGATTATCGTGCTTGTAAGTACTGTAGGACGTTCGTCGGCTCCTAAAGCGCTGGGACAAGCGTACGATCCAAGTAAACGTTAGGTTAGAGCAGCAGTGTTAGAGTAATACAGTTCAAGCCGCATTTCCGGTATTGCCGGGGATGCGGCTTTTTTATTCCCATTTTATTTAGACTTTCCTCCAAAGTAAACTCAGCAGAACAGGCGAATGAACAGGCAGGCTACTTATCCAGTGAATACACTGTTTTGAAGATGCAAGTAAAAGGCTGAGAGCAGAGCCGATATGATTGCGAAGACCATTCGATGCACGGATAGGCTTCGTACAACTTTTGAGGAGGGGTATTATGGCACAGGCGGTTACCAAAAAGCAAGTCATGAAGCTGGTTGGTAAACATATCGTAGCAGTGAAAAAAGATGGAACGAAGGTATCGGGCAAATTGGTCCGTATTTCTGGCAATCGTTTGATTTTGCAGCGTTCCAATGGAAAAAAAGTACAAACGAAGGCACTGATTCCACTGGTACTGTTTGATTTGCTGGCTGTAGGGACGGCTCCGTACGCCTATGGAGGATACGGTGGTACGCCTTATGGTGGCGGATACGGCTATGGCGGTTACGGTCCTGGATATGGGTATGGTGGAGCACCTTATCCTTATGGATTTTACTAAGGTCATATAGCCTGAAGGGTCTTAGAGTAATTGTTTTTCCATCTCGTAGATGCAGCTCTGTTTATGATAACGGGTAGTCGTGTAGCCTAGCTTACGATAAAAAGTAAGGCCAGCTGTATTCCCGGAATCGACCGATAACTTGGCCCGCTGGCACCCGCGTGATAGTGCAAATCGCTCTGCCCGATCCATGAGCAGATTCCCCCAGCGTTTGCGCCGAGCAGCGGGTGTGATGGCCAGCATGTCGATATATAGCAGATCCCCGTGCAGCATAAA
The DNA here is from genome assembly GCF_013359945.1 of Paenibacillus agri. Classification (GTDB taxonomy): domain Bacteria; phylum Bacillota; class Bacilli; order Paenibacillales; family Paenibacillaceae; genus Paenibacillus_AQ; species Paenibacillus_AQ agri. The sequence continues at coordinate 37,927 of NZ_JABWCS010000183.1, forward strand.
GTGGACAAATCCCAGCGGATCACTCTCGTAATCGGTACAGGCAACAAGCGTCACACCGTGCCCCATCCGGCGGGGCAAATCTTTTCGTACCTGGGAAATCACTTTTTTCGGCAGATGGGATAATGGGACGAGCTGTTTCTCGATCAGGTCGAGGATAACGGCATCGTCCTGTTTCGGTCTGCGGTAACGGATCATATGGCGCCCCCTTTCCACGCATTGTCGTACATCATATGACAGCAGGAGGGGGAAGCGTTCCGTAAGGGCACAGGGGAGGAAAAACTTTTTTAATAATATGGGTATTGACTAATCCGTGTGAGGAATCATATAATGTGTCTAAACATTTTAACGAGCATACATGTATCGGCAATGATGAGGACGAAGTTTTAAGGGCTCTTTTGCTCAGAGAGTGTGAGGATTTGCTGCAACCTCCACCGAAATCCCTTATATACGAGCTCACCTCGGAGCTGTTTCCCTGAAAGGTCCATCAGAAAGAGCGGTGGAATTATTAGGGGGAATCGTTTAGTCCGCGTTAGGGACTTCAGGTTACAAAGATTGGGCCCTGCCTACATCGATGGATTTTTGTATACCTGATAAGGCATTTCATCGCGAGATGAATGCAAACATGGGTGGTACCACGGAAGATCAACCTTTCGTCCCTCACACGCTTAATTTGCGTGTGGGAGGCGAAAGGTTTTTTTGTTGTTAAAGAAAGCCGCCCTAACTAAAGTTGTTGTTAAATTGACGGTCCGTCATTTTGAATACTGAACGTTAAACATCGAAGGAGGAAGACTGATGAGCGCGCAAATACCGAAACTGCGATCGACAGATGAGTTACGTGAGAAATGGAAACAGCCGGAGGTCATTACCGGATCGGAGATTCTACTACGCAGTCTTGTACTCGAGGGCGTAGATACCGTGTTTGGATATCCGGGTGGTGCAGTACTGTACATCTACGACGCACTGCACGGCTTTAAAGATTTCAATCATATTCTTACTCGTCATGAGCAAGGTGCCATCCACGCAGCGGACGGCTACGCTAGAGCAAGCGGCAAGCCCGGCGTCTGTATCGCGACCTCGGGACCAGGGGCAACTAACCTGGTAACAGGTATCGCGACCGCGTTCATGGATTCTGTACCATTGGTTGTTATTACAGGTAACGTATTCTCTAGCCTAATTGGTACAGATGCGTTCCAGGAGGCAGACATTACCGGTATTACGATGCCAATTACGAAGCACAGCTATCTGGTACGCGATGTTGAGGATCTGCCGCGTGTGATTCACGAAGCGTTCCATGTTGCAAATACAGGTCGCAAAGGTCCTGTCCTTATCGACATTCCGAAGGATGTATCGGCAGCGAAAACGCTGTTTACTCCAGTGCAGGGTGTTAACCTTCGTGGATACAACCCGCGAACTGTACCCAACAAGCTGCAGCTTGACAAGCTCGTGAAGGCTATCTCGGAAGCTGAGCGCCCGATTATCATTGCAGGCGGCGGGGTTATCTACTCCGGAGCACATGAAGAGATGCTGGAATTTGTCAAACGTACTGAAATTCCAATCACGACGACATTGCTAGGCCTGGGCTGTTTCCCAAGCGGCGAAGACCTGTGGATGGGAATGCCGGGAATGCACGGCACCTATACTGCCAACAACGCCATTCAGCAGTGTGACCTGCTCATTAATATCGGTGCCCGGTTCGACGACCGTGTAACAGGGAAGCTGGACGGCTTTGCGCCAAAAGCTAAGATTGTACACATTGACATTGACCCGGCTGAGATCGGCAAGAACGTAACGCCTGACATTCCGATTGTAGGGGATGTGAAGACTGTTCTGGAAATGCTGAATCCAGAGGTAGGACGCGCAGCTAAGGCGGACGCCTGGAGAACACAGATCGCGCAGTGGAAGCAGGATAAGCCGCTCCGCTACAACGATTCTGAGACAGAATTGAAGCCGCAATGGGTTATCGAGATGATCAATGACACCACTAAAGGTGAAGCGATTGTAACGACAGACGTTGGTCAACACCAAATGTGGGCGGCACAGTACTACAAGTTCAATCATCCACGCTCATGGATCACCTCTGGCGGTCTTGGAACGATGGGCTTTGGATTTCCATCCGCGATCGGCGCGCAAATGGCGCACCCGGAACGGTTAGTAGTATCCATTAACGGAGACGGCGGCATGCAAATGTGTTCTCAGGAACTTGCGATTTGCGCCATTCACAATATACCGGTCAAAATTGTAGTAATCAATAATGAGGTGCTCGGCATGGTTCGTCAATGGCAGAACCTCATCTATGAGAAGCGTTACAGCTATACAGATCTGGCAGGCAGCCCGAACTTCGTCAAGCTGGCTGAAGCGTATGGTGTAAAAGGTCTTAGAGCCACCAACAAAGAAGAAGCAAGAGCGGCATGGCAGGAAGCGATGGAAACACCGGGTCCAGTATTGGTAGAATTCGTTGTTCCTAAGGACGAGAATGTCTATCCAATGGTTACCCAAGGCTCAACCATCGATCAAATGCTGATGGGGGATGAATAACTGTGATGAAACATACGATTGCTGTGCTTGTGAATGACCAGCCAGGTGTGCTGCAGCGGGTATCCGGTTTGTTCGGACGCCGGGGTTATAATATTGAGAGTATTACTGTGGGGCAGTCTGAGGAAGAAGGACTCTCCCGGATGGTTATCGTTACCTGGGGTGATGCCAGCACCTTGGAACAGATCGAGAAGCAGCTTTACAAGCTAATTGATGTGATCAAGGTTGTGGACCTGAGCTCCAAACCAATGGTGGCGAGGGAGCTTGCCTTGATTAAGGTGAAGGCAGAGCCGTCGGAGCGTCCGGAAATCATGGGCGTAGTAGAGACTTTCCGGGCTGCTGTTGTTGATATCGGCAGCACTAGTCTACTTGTGCAGGTCGTTGGAGATACCGAGAAAATCGACGCCATGATTGAGTTGCTCAAGCCTTACGGCATTAAAGAGCTGTCGCGCACAGGAGTTACAGCCATGATTCGTGGCAACGCCTAAAGGTTGTATTTTACGGCTTTAGCGAATTACTGCTTGGTTGCTTTAACGAGATGTGATATAACGGTATAACGAGATTACGAAAAAATGACATGCCCGCTAAAGAGCGGGGGCTTGAGGAGCAGCTTAAGGATTCCTTCAGCCAGATGCTCTTGAAGCACCCGCTCTTTACGATGGGTCCAATTTAAAGGAGGATATTGACAATGGCAGTGACAACGTACTATGAACAGGATGCAGAACTTAGCGTATTAAAAGGGAAGACAATTGCGGTAATCGGTTATGGTAGCCAAGGGCATGCCCAAGCACAAAACCTTCGTGACAGTGGTCTTCAGGTTGTCATCGGCCTGCGTGAAGGCAAATCCTTCAACACAGCTAAAAATGACGGCTTCGAAGTATTGTCCGTAGCAGAAGCAGTATCCCGTGCTGATGTAGTGCAAATTCTGATGCCTGATGAAACACAGGCATCCGTATATAAGAATGACATCGAGCCTAACCTCAAAAAAGGTGCAGCGCTGATGTTCTCCCACGGCTTTAACGTACACTTTGGTCAAATCGTAGCACCTAAGGATGCTGACGTGCTGCTCGTGGCACCAAAATCCCCAGGACACATGGTTCGCCGCACATACGTTGAAGGCTTCGGAGTTCCTGGTCTGATCGCAATCGAGCAAGATGCAACTGGACAAGCAAAAGAAATCGGTCTGGCTTATGCGAAAGGTATCGGTTGTACTCGTGCCGGAGTAATCCAAACTTCCTTCCGTGAAGAAACCGAAACTGATTTGTTCGGTGAGCAAGCTGTCCTTTGCGGTGGTGTATCCGCACTGATCAAAGCAGGTTTCGAAACATTGACTGAAGCAGGTTATGCTCCTGAGATGGCTTACTTCGAGTGCTTGCACGAGTTGAAGCTGATCGTTGACCTTGTATATGAAGGCGGATTGGCTAGCATGCGTGATTCCATCAGTAACACAGCTGAATACGGTGACTATGTAACTGGACCTCGTATTGTTACAGAAGACACTAAGAAAGCAATGAAGGCTGTACTTAGTGATATCCAACAAGGTAAATTTGCTCGCGACTTTATCTTGGAGAACCAATCCGGCAATGCTTTCTTGACTGCAACTCGTCGCAACGAAGCTGCTCACCCGGTAGAAGTAGTAGGCGGTCAATTGCGTGAAATGATGCACTGGATCAAGAAATAAGCACATATAAATAAGATATCATTGAAATCTATATGGTAATCCCCAGATGCGGCCGTCCACCAACGAGCCGCATTTGAGGGTTTTAGCCCAATTTTCAGGAGGTGCTCCGCATGCGGAAAATTTATGTGTTCGATACGACACTGCGCGATGGAGAGCAGTCGCCGGGTGTGAACCTGAACACGCTTGAAAAAGTGGAAATCGCCCATCAGCTTGAAAAGCTTGGGATTGACCGCATGGAAGCGGGCTTTCCAGCTGCCTCGCCGGGTGATCTGGCGGCAGTCAACGCGGTGGCCAGAGCCGTCAAAAATGCTACGGTGATCGGATTGTCCCGTTCAAGAGAAGCGGATATTGACGCGGTCAAAGAAGCCTTGCAAGGAGCGCAAGATCCTTGCATTCACATTTTCCTCGCAACTTCGCCCATTCACCGGAAGCATAAGCTGCGGATGGATAAGGCTCAAGTGCTGGAAACAGCCCAGTCAGCGATCCGTTATGCTAAGAAACATTTTTCCAAGCTGGAGTTCTCTCTTGAGGATGCTGGCCGTACTGAATATGATTTTCTGGCAGAAGTGGTTGGCATGGCCGTCCGTGAAGGAGCGAATGTGGTCAACATCCCGGATACGGTGGGTTATTTGAACCCTTCGGAATACGGAGCGATCTTCAAGTATCTGAAAGAAAATGTGCCTGACATCGAGCGGGTGCAGCTCAGTGCGCATTGCCATAACGACCTTGGCATGGCTACGGCGAATACCCTTGCGGCGATCCAGAATGGTGCAGACCAGATTGAGGGTACGATCAACGGTATCGGCGAACGCGCCGGAAATACCGCTATCGAAGAGGTGGCGCTTGCTCTGGAGACGCGGAGCGAATTCTTCGGAGCGAAGACTTCCCTTGTACTATCGGAGATATCCCGTACCAGTCGTTTGGTTAGCAAATTGACCGGTATGGTCGTTCCAGGGAACAAAGCGATTGTAGGTGCGAATGCATTCGCCCATGAATCGGGCATTCATCAGGATGGTATGCTGAAGGAGAAGACGACTTACGAGATCATGACTCCGGAGACCATCGGTTTGAAGGAAAGCAAGCTTGTGCTCGGCAAGCACTCCGGCCGTCATGCCTTCCGTGATAAGCTGAGTGATCTTGGCTACGATCTGCCGGATGAAGATTTGAACACTGCATTTGCCAAGTTCAAAGATCTGGCGGATAAGAAGAAGGAAGTGTCCGACGAGGACATTTTGGCACTGATTGAAGAGAAGCTTGTCAAGACTCCTGAAGTGTTCCGTCTGCAGACGATTTATGTCACTTATGGTAATGAAGCGACACCAACAGCCAAGGTCGTGATCAACGGTCCTGAGGAGCAGCCGATTACTGCTTCTGCTGAAGGGAACGGTTCGGTAGATGCCATCTACAATGCCATCGATTCGGCTACAGGCGAGGAAGTCACCTTAAGTGATTATTCCATTAAATCCGTCAGCCGGGGTAAAGATGCGCAGGGTGAGGTTCATGTGGTATTGACACAGGGCATAGTTGCAGCACAGGGTAGAGGTCTCAGCACCGATATTCTGGAAGCCAGCGCCCGGGCTTATCTGGATGCGCTTAACAAGCTGATCGAGAAGCGTAAGACCTATACGTTGCGTGATCGCGCTACTTTGTAAATTGAAAACAATGTGCATGCATTGGATTGCTTGCTGAAAGCCGTTTTGGCTGTAGACATTTGTCTATGGTCAGGACGGCTTTTTTTTGTTGCATAACATGAGGCTTTGGGCTTGGGACGTTTTGTTCAGAAAATGTTTAGCTGGCTGAATTAAAGTGAAATGTAGACTGTCAAAAGCTTAAAAACCTACAATAATTCAAATTTGTTTGGGGGGAGATGGAATCAGCGAGTTGTATAGGAGCAGCGTTAAGAAGGTGCAGATCGTATTTGGGAGATGACACTACGAGAAAGGGAGGCTATCTAGTTCATGAAAAGAAAGAATGCAGGAATTTGGTTGACACTTCTTCTTCTTTTTACACAGTTTTTTAATTCTTTTGGATTTAGCGCACGTGCGAGTGCAGACCCGTCCAATGAAATCAGCGAAAACATTATCACCAGTGTGACTTTGGCAGTCTATGAAAATGGCCAGGTTGTGACAGATAATGTGTATAAGCTGGATTCAACAACGAAGTTGAACTTGACTTACGAATTACCGGCTGGACCGGATGGGGCAAGCAAGTATGGTGAAGGATCGACTTATACATTTACACTCCCAAATGTATTTCTAATCGATCGGGGCTATAGTGGGACCTTAGTGTACGATGAGTTTCCAGATGGCATCGGGACCTATAATGTAGGCCCTGATAATAAAGTAGTTCTTACCTTTAATAAAAATATTGAAGGTCTCTTTAATGTTAAAGGAACATTTAACATTGAATCAATACTGAGTTCTACCCGAATTAGCGGATCTACGCAGCAGGTGATTGATTTCCCGATTGCCGGCAATGATAAGAACTACTTTGTGATTAATATTAAGCCTAATAACGGTGCCAGCATTAAAAAGAGCGGTACGCCCAAACCGCAAAAGTATAATCCGGAGAAAATTGATTGGACAATTGACGTCAATACGTCACTAGATGAGATTCACAACGCACTTGTAACGGATATCCTGGAGCAGGGGCTGGAGCTTGATCTTAACTCCATTTCTGTTTATAAATTGGATGTTGATGTCAAGGGGAATGCGACTGAAAATGGAGCCCTTAATGCAGGAGAATTTGATACGACCGGCAGTGATGCTTCAAAATTGAATCTGAAGTTTGCATCTGATCCGATCAAAGAGGCTTACCGCATTAAGTTTTCTACCAAAATTACGGATTCAGCAGGATTATCTTACCGTAATACAGCTAAATTGACAGGCGATGGAGTATCTAAAGATTCTTCTGACGTAGTTCCAGTAGACCGTGGGAAAACATTGGAGAAGAGTGCTACTGGCAACTATGATCCTGACACAGAAACCATCCCATGGGAAATTCGTTTTAATTACAATGAAAAAACGATTCTAAAAGATGATGCTGTATTGAATGACTATTTCAACAAGTCACAGGTGCTTGATAAAGATTCTTTCCATGTCTATAAAGTAAAGCTGGATCAGAATGGAAAGGGCACCGATGATGGCGAACTGGTCTCGGGTACGGACTACACATTATCTGACCTGACAGACAAGAACAATAAGAACGGGTTCAAACTTGAATTCAGTAATGACATCAACTCGGCTTATCGTATCGTGTACAAAACCAAAGTAGCGGATCGGGTAATTAATGATGAAACCATTCGTAACGATGTTACCTATGGTGATAATAATTCTGCAGGCGACCAAAAAGGCATTGGCCAGCGTGTTCTCTCCAAGAAACGTGGAGACGTAGACTATGATGCCAAGACTGTGAAATGGACGATCAAAATCAATGAAGATAAAAGAACCATGAATGAAGTGGTTCTGACCGATGTTTTTGATCGCGGGGGCCTGAAATACCTTGGAGATCTACAGATTTCGCCAAGCCAAGGAGTAGAAGGTACGGGTTACAGTATTACTCCTGTTGGCAACTCAGATTATAAGGAGAAAGATGGATTTATAGTAAAATTTAATAATCCGATCACTGAGCCGATCACAATTACTTACACTACTTCTTTTGATTCTTACAAGCTGAGAGCCGGAGAAACTGAATTTTACAATGTAGCTAATCTTGTGTGGAAAGATACAGATGGAAAAGAGCAAAAAAAGGGGGATGTATGGGATAAATTTTCTCCGCGTAATGAAGTGAAGAACAATGGGTTTAAAAACGGAGATTATGACGCGACCACCAAGAAGATTACCTGGACCGTCGGTGCGAATTATAATAAGAGAAATCTTGCCGCTGGTGCAGTGCTCGAAGACCCGATTCCGAGTGGTCAAAAGTTCGTTGACAACAGTTTAAAAGTATATAAGTTGAGCTATGGGGCTAATGGGGATCCAAGCAATCCGAAAAATGAGGATCTAATTAATGCCAGTGAATATGCCCAGCCGGTTGTATCAGGCGATCCTGCAATAATAAGAGTAAAATTCAACAATGCAGTTGACTACGCCTTTTACGTTGTTTTTGATACGGAATTTGTGAATGAGGATATCAATCAATCTTCCGTAACGAACACCGCAATTCTCAAAGACAAGGACGGCGGTACGGCGGTATCCAAGCCACTAGAGAAAACGCTTGATGTTCCAAAGGGTGGCGAATATATCAGCAAAACTGGTACTCAGGATAAAAATGACCAGACCCAAATGAACTGGAGTATTACGATTAATGCTAACCAGTCCGATATCAATAAGGTTAAAATCGTTGATACCCCTACTCCGAATCAGATTCTGCTCCCGGATAGCTTCAAGCTCTTTAAGACTACAGTATCCAAGAACGGTACTGTAACAAAGACTGCTGATACATTAACTCGCGATGTGGACTATACTTTGGTAATCAGTTCAGATCAAACTGGAGAGACTTTTACGCTCGAGTTAAAGAACCCGATCAAAGAGGCCTATATCCTGGAGTATAATTCTATCGTAACAGCAGTCGGAAATAACGTCATAGTTAACAATCAAGTAGATTTCAGTGCTGAAGGAAAAAATAAAATTAACAAACCGTTTACGAGCAGTAATGATATTAAGATTATCGATACTTCCGGATCGGGAAGCGGGGTTAGGGGCTCTCTCGTAGTCACAAAAACCAATGCTGACGATACTGAGAAGCTGAAGGATGCGGAATTTGCGCTGTTCCGTCTGGCTGGTACTCAGCAGACAGAGAAGAAAGAAGGAAAGACGGATTCAAATGGTATCCTGGAATTCAAGGATCTCAGAGCAGGGAAATATGTGTTAAAAGAAACAAAAGCCCCAGCGGGATACGCCTTGGATCCAACAGAGCATCCAGTGACGATCAACTCTTCAACTGCTATTGCATTAACTCTTAAAAATGATTTCAATGGGTCATTGAGAATTATAAAAGTAGCAGACGAAGACACGTCTATAAAACTGGAAGGCGCAGAATTTGAGTTGTACGATTCAAATGATCAATTAGTTGGTACAGATACTACCAATAGTGATGGTGAGATTGTTTTCACTAAATTAAAGGGCGGAGAGTACACGCTTAAAGAAATAAAGGCCCCTACAGGTTACGTGCTTGATACTTCTCGCATCAATGTAACCATTGATCCATCACAAGAATTAAAGAAACAGGTATCTAATAAGCTGATACCGACGGCGACACCAACGCCTACAGCAACACCGTCACCAACGCCGGTAGTAACACCGACACCGACAGTGGAACCAACACCGACGCCAACGGTGGAACCAACACCGACGCCGACGGTAGCACCAACACCGACACCGACGGTAGCACCAACACCGACACCGACGGTAGCACCAACACCGACGCCGACGGTAGCACCAACACCGACGCCGACGGTAGCACCAACACCGACACCGACGGTAGCACCAACACCGACACCGACGGTAGCACCAACACCGACGCCGACGGTAGCACCAACACCGACGCCAACGGTAGCACCAACACCAACGCCGACGGTAGCACCAACACCGACACCGACGGTAGCACCAACACCAACGCCGACGGTAGCACCAACACCGACGCCGACGGTAGCACCAACACCAACACCGAC
>NZ_JABWCS010000184.1 GCF_013359945.1 Paenibacillus agri
GCATACAGAACACCATCCGTTCAATAAATAGTTACCTATATTATACAACATTAACGCGGTGTCGTCTTAAATAATTAAGACATAAAGAAAAAGGCTGTCGAAACTTTCTCGACAGCCTGAACGGCAGAAATGCCGTTTTTTGTTTGGAGACATTGATTTAAAAATAAGACGAGTACTGTCTCAGTTTATTTATATCTACGATAGTTACGGTTTTATTTTCCTTAATAATAATGCCGTCATCTATCAGTTCATTGAGTAGCCGCCGGAGATGGCGGTCCGAAATCCCCAGCATGCTGGCAACTTCCTTGCTAACAAAAAAGATTACCGGTGTTTCGAACAGCTCCGAAGTCTGTAGCAGGTATTTGCATAATTTGTTACGGGCAGGGTACAGCAGGGACCTGGCATTCTGAATGGAGGACCGCATCAGCTTCTCTGTTATGCTGGAGCACATGAACATTAGGAAGGGGACGGATCGGGTCAGCGTGCTATTCATGATCTCCAAGGGAATTCGCAAAATTTCAGTCGGCACAGCGGCAATTACAGTATGAAGGTATTGGCATTTATGAAAATATTCTATGTCCCCCAGCAGTCCTCCGCGCTCCAAATAATCCACTACCGCAATGTTTCCCTTCTCAGATGAATTATGAATGGCTACCTTGCCCTCGATGATGATAAAGAACTCCGTCAATTCATTGCCGGTAGAAATGACCGTTTCATTCTTCTTGTAACGCTTGATTTCAAGAGCAGGCAGGATCTCATCCGGAATAAGGTCCTGCAGATTGGCTTTTACGATGGCTGCTCTAAGGTCTGGCCGAGGCTTGTTGACCGTCATGCAGGCAGACTCCTCACGTCTTTATTTGTCGTTCTAAAAAGCGGACATATGTCCTCCTGTTTATGATTTTCAAATCATTATACTAGAGCCAGAAAGACAAGACAAATGCATAAAGACAGAGGTGACGGTATGAATTCTATAATTGATGACCATAGTTTGGCGAGCGCGGGAGCTGTAAGAATGCATTGGTTCCGGGAGCGGATGCCCGTTGTTGCTGGGGTAAACCAAACATTTAAGGAACAGCAGATCTTCAAAGGCAAGACGATTGCGGTATGTATGCATATTGAACCGAAAACCGGATTTTGGATTGAGGGGCTGCTAGGCGGTGGTGCGGATCATGTCTATCTGTTAGGCTGTCTGGGGACAACCAAGAAGGATACTGCGGCATACTTGGCCTCCCTTGAGCATATCACCGTGCTGGGGAAGGAAGGGGACACTTACGAAGACCACAAGGAATATCTAAAGCTGGTGATGGAGCATAAAATAGACCTTTTCCTGGACAATGGCGCAAGCCTGATTCTGGCGCACCATGAGCTTAATCCGGGCTGGAGCCCTATGGGCGCCAATGAAGAGACGCGTTCAGGGAAGCTGCTTATCGAGAAAGGTCAGGTAGAAACGGCCTATCCCATTGTGGTGATTGACGATTCGCCCCTGAAGCAAATTCTGGAGAATGCCGTAGGTGTCGGTCAGTCGGTTGTCGACGGATTTATGAGAACCACCAGCCTGCTGGTCGGCGGGAAAAAGGTACTTATAGTGGGTTACGGATACTGTGGGAGCGGTGTAGCGAAGAAGTTCCGTGGCTTAGGCGCCACGACCCTGGTGTATGATCTCAATCCTGTCTATCAATTGAAGGCGAAGTCGGATGGTCATATTGTAGGTGAATTGCAGGAGTTAATTCCTCAGGCGGATGTCATTATTACTGTGACCGGCGTCTTTGATGTAATTACCGAGCAGCACATTCCTTTATTCAAAGATAAGGTGATCCTCGGCAATTCCGGTCATTACAGCTTCGAGATCAATGTTAAGGCGATCAAGCAGGCCTCCATTTCAATAGATCAGGTCAAGGAAGGGATTGAACGAATCAGCTTTGGGGAGAAAAGTCTTTATTTGCTTCACCAAGCCAATCCGCTGAACCTTGCCGGTGCTGACGGTAATCCGATTGAAATTATGGATCTCGGGCTAGGATTACAATCCTATTCCGCCTATCGTATTGTTACAGGACTAGAGACGCTGCAACCCGGAATGCAGCCGGTGCCGGATGATATTAATGAAAGCATCAGTCAGCTATTCATTGAATCCTTGAAATGATCCATTCCCTTTCAAGGAACAAGAAAACGAACAGTTGATTTCACGAAGCGTAGCTTGTGGAGTTATACAAAGAGGCTGTCCCAAACACAAACTTTGGAACAGCCTCTTGTACTTACTCGGGGTATGAAGTTGTCTACTCTACGTGTTTATTTAAGGGGCGGAGTGCTGAGTGGAGCTTTGCGCACCTTCGCTGCTTGCTCATAAGAATATGCAAGCGAGAGGAGCAGCGGTTCGCTGTAATCGCGACCGAGCAGTTCGGCTCCGATTGGAACGCCAAGCGGCGCCGTTGCGGTTGGCGTAGAGAAGCCGCCTGGGAACGTGACGGCCGGGAAGCCTGTGCCGTTAGATAGCGTACCGTTGCGCTCCATCTGATCCGCTGCGCTGATCGGCGCGACGAGTACCTTCTGCAGCGGGTACAGGATGGCGTCAAGCCCCAAGTCAGCCATCTTCGAAGATACTGCCAGACGCAGTTTGTCACGGTTCAGGGTGCGGTCTTTATACTCCTGGTTGTTCAGGCCGTCTTCCACGGCAATTTCGGTTTCAAGTGTTTTTTGGACTGTCGGTGATGCGGTTTTGGAATCCACCAGCTGACGGAAGGTTTTCACGGGAGCGTTGGGTCCAAGTTCGGCGAAGTATTTATCCATCGCAGATCTAGCTTCCCAGCTAGCCGTCCCTACCTTCGGTGACAATGTATCGTATTCCGGAAGCGAGAAACGGATGATCTTCGCGCCTTTGGCTTCCATCGTTTTGATCACTTGCTCCATGACCTTATTTACTTCTGCATGGCGTTCCTCCGTACCGTACAGATTGGTCATGACGCCGATTCGCGCGCCTTTCAGCGAATTCGCATTCAATCCGGCCGCATAGCTTTTCGGGGTCTTGCCGACGCCGAATGCGGTGATAGGATCTTTCGGGTCATAACCGACCATGACGTCGAGCAGTCTGGCCGCGTCTTTCACTGTGCGAGTGATCGGGCCTATTTCATCTTGCGTAAAGCTGTTAGGCATGACGCCGGCACGGCTGATCAAACCCCTGGTGGGACGCACGCCAACCAGGCTGTTGGCGGAAGCGGGAGAGCGGATCGATTGACCGGTGTCGCTGCCCGCTCCCAGCACGGCGAGATTGCTGGCAATAGCCGCGCCGGTACCTCCGCTTGAGCCGCCTGGGGTCAGGGTTAAGTCGTATGGGTTCAACACTTGGCCGCCGAGGCTGCTGATGGACATGCCTCCGCGCGCGAATTCCTGCAGATTGGCTTTTGCGAGGATGATAGCCCCGGCTTTGCGCATCTTATCTACTGTGAAGGCGTCGGATGGTGGTACCGAGTCTTTCATGGCCACGTTGCCTCCAGTCGTAGGCATATCCTTAGTATTGTAGTTGTCCTTCAAAATGATCGGGATGCAAAACAAGGGACTAACCTTGCCTTTGCTGTCTTTGTACTGCTTATCCATCTTCGCTGCAAGGTTCAATGCGTCATTGTTGACGTTAATAATGGAGTTGATGGCTGGGCCTTTCTTGTCATAAGCATTGATACGGGCGAGGTAACTTTTGACCAGTGCGGTACAAGTGAGTGTTCCGTTCGCGAATGCGGCGTGAATGCTGTCTACAGTTGCTTCCTCAAGGACGAAGGGCTTAGCTTTTTTGTCTTTATCTTTCGCGTCCTTGCCGTAGGCGGGAAACTGTAAAACTCCGAAGATTAAAACCAAGGCGATGACAAGTGATGTTAGATTTCTGGGTGTAAATTTCATTAAATGCCCTCCTATTATTTTATGCGTCAGATTATATAACTTAAAATTTAAAATAGCAATAGATTTCGTAGATTGTGTTAATTTATATAACATTAAAATTTAAAGCAGACCTCGGGGCTGCGTGGAAGCCGTCGTGAAGCAGTTAGAGTCCCGGATACAGGAAACGCCAAAGGATAAGCCGCTAAAAAAAGCAGTACGCGCGTTCCGCAAAGACCGGCTCCCTCGTCTGCAAAAATACGAAGTTCAGCAAAGCAAAAATACGAAGTTCAGCAAAGCAAAAAAAATGGCGATGCAAGGATAACCCTTGTACCGCCATTTTTTCATGTGCGCCCGGCATGGGCGATAACTTGGCGGTGAAAGTCCGCTACAGGCTTGGCAGTAGGAACTGTTAGCCAAGGGCAAGGGTGTCTGCCGCGAGGCAGAATCTGAAGGAAGCCGGAGGCAAACCCTCGGTCTGACGAACAGAAATCACATACAAGGCAGGGTGGGACGGACGAGCTCGCATGACAAAGCAAAGTCCAATACTGCCCGAATCCCATCCTGTAAATGTGGCGGATAGATGAGGGGAAGGTTATCGCTCTTACCCGGGGAGATCCCACAGACGCGAAGTAGGAAAAAAATCCGAAATAGCGGAGTGAAGCTCGCTGTGAGAAGTCAGCAGAGGCCATAGTACGGAAAGTTTCATCTACCTGAACGAATTTGACCAGGAAATGAAGAGTCGGGAAGTGAACGTCATCCGGTATGCAGATAACATCGTGGTACTAGCCAGAAGCAAACGGGCAGCAACACGGCTTTTGGAATCCTGCGGGAGGTATTTGGAGAACAAGCTAAGACTCCAGATGAATGCGCAGAAAAGCAAGGTCGTCAGCGTAGTGGCCCGGAAGCATTTCAAATTCCTTGGTTTTGCACTAGGAAAGAACAGAAATAGCGTGGATATTCGCGCGCATGGTCAGTCCCTCGCAAAAGCAAAGAAGAAGCTGAAAGAACTGACGAGCCGCAGTCAAGGAAGGAATATCCGTCAAGTCATGGAGAAGGTGAAAGTCTACATTCGGGGCTGGATTGGCTACTACTATGTGGCCGACATGAATTGAATCTTGCAAAACTGGAGCGAATGGCTGCGGAGGCGACTTCGAATGTACATCTGGAAAGGATGGAAGAAGCCGAGAAGTAAGGTGCAAAACCTGCGCAAGCTAGGAATACCGGAAGGGCAGGCATACCAGTGAGCAAACTCGCGCCTTGGGTATTGGAGAATCGCCGGAGCCCGGTGTTGTCTCGTTCCATGACAAATGAAAAGCTCGCGCTGGCCGGATATTATGACTTTCCGGCACAGTACGAGCATCTACGAAAATAGCACGTATGCGGTTGAACCGCCGTATACCGAACGGTACGTACGGTGGTGTGAGAGGTCGGCTACTCAACGATGGGTAGTCTCCTACTCGATTACGTTGATAATTTCTTTACTTGGATTTAATCATTACATAATAAATCGTACTTATACTCAAAGGTGTTTACTAATAGTAAATATATACTTACTATGAGTGAATTCATGGTGATAAACCGCTCGCAGGGCATTGCAAATGCCGAATTTCGGGCCAAATATTAGGGTGGGGTGAACATATGAACCGGTTAATTCCTTTCCAGGGAACACATAATTTCCGTGATATGGGCGGTTATCGTACTGCCGATGGCCGTAAAGTCAAACATGGTCTTTTCTTTCGTTCAGACGAATTATTTGCGTTATCAGAGCAGGATATCAGGGATTTTCAAGGCCTGAATATCCGAACGATAGTTGATTACCGCAGTGAATATGAGGTACAGAAGAAGCCTGACCCGATCTTCCCGCAGGTGAACCATCTGCACGTACAAGCCATTACGTCCGGTTCGCTATCTATGATGAATATGCCGGATCAAACGGAGAATGAGGATCAGCAGGAGCATTTTATAATAGGTTTGTTAAAAAGCGGGTTCTTCAAGCAGTATCGTTCAGATACGATGATGTTGGATCTATACAGGAACTTGGTGTTTAACAACCCGGCATATCAACGGTTAATGGAGATGATTCAGCTTGAAAACAATCTGGGACTGCTGCAGCATTGTACGGCTGGCAAAGATCGGACCGGCGTGGGAGCAGCTCTGATTTTAATGGCGCTCGGCGTTTCGGAGGCCGATATTATGGAGGATTATCTGCTCACCAATGAAACGATGAGGGAGATCAATGGCCAAATTCTGCATCAGCTTGCCGGGCATGTGGATGAGGATGACCTGAAGAATATTGAGCATATGCTCGGCATTAAAGAGGAGTATATGGAGGCTGTTTTTAAATCTGTTAAGGACAAATATGGAGATTACGATTCGTATTTAGCCGCCCAGTTCGACCTAACGCTTTCCAAACGGGAAGCTTTACAAAAGCTGTGTTTGGAATGAGTGTCAGGAGGATCAATAACGTGGTAAACTTGGAAGCAAAACCGTTTAATTTAAAGCCTGCGGACATACAGTGGGTTCATGAAACACTGGCAGCGATGGACGTTAAGGAGAAAATCGGACAATTATTCTGTCTGATCGGTTGGACAGATGATCCCCAGCAGTTAAAGGTGCTGCTTGAAGCAGTCAAGCCGGGCGGAATGCTATTTCGCCCTGGAGCAGGGGCGTCTGTGCAGGAGACGCATCGCTTCATTCAACAGCTGTCTGATATTCCGTTGCTTCTTGCTGCTAATTTGGAAGCCGGGGGAAATGGGATTGCTATCGATGGTACCTACTTCGGTAATCCTCTGCAGGTTGCCGCTACAGATGATGAAGACATGGCCTATAAGCTGGGTCTTGTGGCTGGCAGGGAAGGATGGGCGGTTGGCTGCAATTGGGCCTTTGCGCCGGTAGTGGACATAGATCTTAACTTTCGGAACCCGATAACGAACGTTCGGACGTTCGGAGCCGATCCAGCACGTGTCGCAAGGATGGCGAAAGCGTTCACTGCAGGGATGCAGGAGAGTGGACTTGCAGTGTCGGTTAAGCATTTTCCGGGTGACGGCGTGGATGAGCGTGATCAGCATCTCTTAACTTCGGTAAATTCCTTGTCCGTTGAGGCCTGGGAAGCGACTTATGGGAAGGTCTTTCGGGAAGTCATCGAGGCGGGGGCCAACACCGTAATGGCCGGCCATATTATGCTTCCGGCATACTCGCGAATGCTTGCTCCCGGCCTAAGTGATGAAGAAATCATGCCCGCGACCTTGGCCCCCGAGCTGTTACAGGGGCTGCTTCGGGATCGTCTAGGTTTTAATGGTCTTGTTGTTACGGATGCGACACTGATGGCTGGTTTTATGATGGCAGAGAGGCGTGAGATTGCCGTCCCGAAGGCTATTGCTTCTGGCTGTGATATGTTCTTGTTCAACAAGAATATAGAAGAAGATTTCAGCTTCATGGAGAAAGGGCTGGAAAGCGGAATTCTCACCGTGCAAAGGCTAGATGAAGCCGTCACCCGCATTTTAGCCCTCAAAGCATCTTTAGGGCTCCATCAGCGGCAACGTTCCGGCACACTTGTACCGGAGCCGGAGGCGCTCTCGCTGCTGCAATGTGAGGAGCATCGGTTATGGTCGAAGGCCTCCGCAGACCAAGGTGTCACCCTTGTCAAAGATACGCAACAGTTACTGCCGATTTCCGCCGCTAAGCATAGACGTGTACTCTTATATAGTCTGACAAATGGTAAAGCGCCTGGGAAGGGTTCGGACGTAAGCCAACTGGCAGAGCGATTAGTGAAGGAAGGGTTTGAAATTACACGCTTTGACTCTGAACAACTTGGCTTTGCAGCCATATTCCAAGCCGTAGAGCAGCTGCGCGATCAGTATGATCTGATACTATACGCAGCAAATGTGGAGACAGCAAGCAATCAGACAACCGTTCGTATCCATTGGGAACCGCATCTTGCGGCTAATGTGCCATGGTTTATACGGGAAGTGCCTACGGTGTTTATTTCTTTTGCCAACCCGTATCATTTGCTGGATGTTCCCCGCATACCTACGTATATTAACGCCTATTCGTGCAATGAAGCCACAATCGAAGCCGTGGTTGACAAGCTGCTCGGCCGCTCACCTTTTGCGGGAACCGATCCGGTAGATTCATTCTGCGGTTTGTGGGAAGCAAAGCTGTAGGCTGTAAAGGATATCCTTATTGGAAATGCCAATTTCGGTAACTATAAATGAATAAGGGGGAGTTTAATGGAACCCAAATGGAAAGAACAGCTGGAGCTGCATAGAAATCAGCGGCGTGAAGATATTATCCAGCATGCAAAGCAGTTATTCTTGGAGCATGGTTTAACCACGGTTACACTTAAGGATATTGTTGAGGCTTGCGGGATTAGTAAAGTGACCTTATATAAGTATTTCCGCTCTCTGGATGAGATTATTTTCGAGGTGGAAATTGAGATTTTAAGCGCTTGGTTAGAAAAGGTCAATCATGCGACTCACCAAGGCGATAGTGGCTATGAAAAGCTGCAATTCTTGCTGGAGGAGCAGATCTTGGACTCAAAGGGAAATAAGGATGCGATTCGATTCATTGCGATGTTCGATACGCTCTATCAGGAAGAATATCCGACTCCGGAACTTGAAAATCGATACCGATCATTTCTACGTGGTGTGCCGCATCCCTTCTTATCCTCACTCCAAGAAGGGGTGAATGATGGATCGATCCGCCAGGATATAGATGTCAAAGCGATGGGTTACACCATAAGTAATGTCGTGAATGCGACCAAACAGCGGATGATGCTACGCGGGAAACTACTTCACCAGGACCAGGATACAGATCCTGCTATTGTGATGAGACATATGGTGGATATGATCTTGGCTTATGTAAAAGCTTAAGCTAGTACGCGTACGCACTTAAATCATCGTTTTTGTAAATATAAAGGTGCTATTCCTTTGGGAATAGCACCTTTTTTTGTTCCAGCAGGCTTGAAATCGCACATTGGAGCGGATGTGATCCGTCCCCGGAATTTTAACAATAGATTTACTTCATGTTGATGATACTGTGACAATTTGATTCTATACTAAGGGTGTTTACTTGTGGTAAACACTTATGTACTACCAGTAAATGGAGAATGGGCGCAATGACAACAATTTGACTTTTAGAAAGGGTAGGCCACATGACAAAATCAACTGCAGACAAAAGGAAAAGCAAAGTCAGGAAATCCGGCGTGCTGCTTCTAATGATGCTGCCGGGAATCTTTTACCTTGTAATCAACAATTACTTACCCATGTTTGGAGTGGTCATTGCATTCAAGGACTTCAATTATACCAAGGGCATTTTCGGCAGTGATTGGGTTGGATTCAAGAACTTTGAATATCTCTTCAAGACATCGGATGCCTTCGTCATTACAAGAAACACGATTCTGTATAATGGCGTCTTTATTATTCTTAATCTATTTATTGCGGTCGGCTTAGCCGTCTTGCTGAACGAGGTGAAGCAGCGCTTCTTATCCCGTTTTTACCAAAGTGTCATTCTGCTCCCATATCTGATCTCTATGGTGATCATTGGGTACCTGACCTTTGCAGTGTTCAGTATGGACAGCGGGCTCTTGAACAAGAGTATTCTGCCGATGTTCGGAATATCCGAAATTTCCTGGTACAGCGAGGCGAAATATTGGCCCTACATCTTGACCTTTGTACACAGCTGGAAGAGCGCCGGTTATCTGTGCGTGATCTATCTGGCAGCAATCATCGGGATCGATCAGGAATATTACGAAGCTGCGACGATCGATGGGGCGGGAAAATGGAGACAGATCAAGAGCATTACCTTCCCGCTAATTATGCCGGTGGTCACGGTGATGACGCTCCTGCAGATCGGGCGAATCTTCTATTCCGACTTCGGCCTGTTCTATCAAGTTCCGCTCAACACGGGCGCCCTGCAATCGACCACGAACGTTATCGACACCTATGTCTATCGCGCATTGATGACACTTGGGGATATCGGAATGTCTTCAGCAGCCGGGTTGTATCAGTCCTTAGTTGGTTTTGTGCTCGTCTTCATCTCCAATTATGTGGTGAAAAAATTCAACAGCGATAACGCCTTGTTCTAAAGGAGGGAATGTATTGAAAACAAGAAATTTGATGTGGCAATGGGGAATCAATATCATTCTGATGCTGGTTGCCTGTGTATGTATCCTTCCTTTTGTTCTGCTACTGACGTCTTCTATAACCGATGAGCAGGCTATTTATCAGCATGGTTATTCCTTCTTTCCGGAGAAGATCAGCTTTGCTGCTTACGAATATTTGCTAAATGATGCCTCGGGCATCCTGCATGCTTACGGGATCACGATCTTCATTACGGTAGTGGGAACGGCTTGCGGCCTGATCCTGACGGCTTTGTTGGCCTATCCTTTATCACGGCCCAATTTACCGTTTCGTAATCTCTGGTCATTCTTCGTATTCTTCACGATGTTGTTCAATGGCGGTCTGGTGCCGACCTATCTGGTGTATACACAACTACTCGATATGAAAAATACGATCTGGGCACTTATCGTGCCAGGGCTGCTGATGAATGCCTTCTATGTCATGCTGATGCGTACCTTCTTCGTAACGTCGATTCCTGAACCTGTTATTGAATCGGCCAAAATAGACGGTGCAGGTGAACTTGGTACTTTTATCCGGATTGTGCTGCCGCTTTCCCTGCCGATTCTGGCGACCGTTGGATTATTTCAATCGATTAACTACTGGAATGACTGGTTTAACGGGATGATCTACGTTACGGATAGCAGCCTGTTCAGTCTGCAGAACCTGCTAAACCGGATATTGCTGGATATTCAATTTTTGGCGAGTAGCAATTTTGGTAGTAGTCAAGCTGACGTGTCTTCCAATGCGCCAATGGAAACCGTACGGATGGCAATGGCGGTGATCGGTGTAATTCCGATTGTGGTAGCTTATCCATTCTTTCAAAGGTTCTTTGTCAAAGGTCTTACAGTAGGTGCAGTGAAAGGCTAAGGCTATGTCCAGTATGACACTGGTTAGCATAAATAAGGAACTCACTAGGGAGGCTTCAGAGATGGACAGAAGAGGGAAAAAAGCAGTGTACAGTATTTTGACGTTGGCGATTACGGCAACAATGGTGCTGTCAGGCTGCAGCACAAAGAAAGCCGGCGGGGAAAGTGCATCAACAGACGGGAAGAATGAAGCTCCTTACGAAGTGACCATGGCTTTCTACGGCAATGAGCAGAAGGATATGCAGGAAGTGCAGAATGAAATGAACAAGCTCATCCAGTCCAAAATCAATGCCACCGTCAAATTGCTGCCCATCGCAGTGAGTAACTGGGCTCAGCAAACGAACCTGATGCTTGCCAGCAATGAAAAGATAGATTTAATGTTCACATCTTCCTTATTCAATTACAGTACACAGGTGGCTAAAGGGCAATTGACACCACTCGATGACCTGCTGGACAAAGACGGAGAAGGGATAAAAAAAGCGTTGGATCCTTCCCAGCTCTCGGCTTCCAAAGTTGACGGCAAGATCTACGGCGTTACGCCAGTAAGAGATCTTGCTTCTGACTACGGTATCTTGATGCGTAAGGATCTTCTGGACAAATATCATATCGACGCGGCCAATATTAAAAACATTAATGATCTGGATGCGGTCTTTCAGGTGATTAAAGATAAAGAACCGGCGATAGTACCACTGGTGGCCAAGAATCCTGGAACGGCTCCGTTCGACGCAGGATATATCACGTACGACCCTCTCGGAGGAGGCGTAGGGGTTCTGCCCGACTATGATAACAATATGAAGGTCGTTGACTTCTATGAAACGCCGAAATACGCAGAACAACTGAGCACGTTGCGCAGATGGTACCAGCAAGGATTTATGCTGAAAGACGCAGGGACAAGCAAGCAGGATGGTAGAGAAATGGTGAAGGCGGGCAAGGCCTTCGCTTACTTTTCCAACCTTAAGCCGGGATCTGAAATTGAAGCCTCCCGCAAGAGTGGCAAGGAAATGACGGTAGTACGCCTTACACCGGCTTATGCTACGACTGACTCCATCACAGGCATTATGTGGTCCATTCCGGTAAATTCGCAGAATCCCGAAAAAGCGATGAAGCTTCTGAACCTGCTGTACTCTGATAAAGAGTTGTACAATCTGTTCACTTGGGGTATTGAAGGCAAGCATTATGTGAAGAAGTCCGACAATGTGATTGATTATCCGCAAGGCGTAGATATTCAGAGCCTGGGCTATAACTTCGGTACGCCGTATCTGTTCGGTAACCAATTCTTGTCCTACACCTGGACAACAGAAGATCCGGATATCTGGAACAAGATGGACAAGTTCAATAGGGGTGCCAAGAAATCCAAGGCGCTGGGCTTCAGCTTCAATGTGGACAATGTAAAAACTGAAATGGCGGCAGTCAATAACGTCCTCTCAGAGTTTAGAGTGGGACTAGAGACAGGTACGCTTGACCCGGCAGAAAATTTGCCGAAGTTTATTGAAAAGCTAAAAGCAGCAGGCAGCGACAAGATTATCAGCGAGAAGCAAAAACAGCTTGATGAATGGGCGAAGATTCAGAAATAAAGGGTACAGTGCAGAAGGAGTCAAAAGCGTATGCGGACCAGGGAGAATTTTGATACAAACTGGATGTTTCATTTTGGTGAGGTAGGAAAGATCGTGAAGACGGTTAAGAAAGCAGGGATGATAGCTGGCTTGACCAATGCGCTTGAGGAAGAGCGGCATGAGCCTTTCGCTATGGGTGAAGCCGCACGAATCACCCAGGATGTTATTCGGAAATTAATGGGTGATCCTCATTTTGAAATTTCGCAAATTTACGGATCGGATACGCCAGATGACAAGCATACAGGCTGGGTTTGTGTAGATTTGCCGCATGATTGGAGATTGGAGCAACCCTATAGCCAGGAGGAACATGGAGCAGCGTTTCAGGGATATTTGCCGGGTGGTGTGGGCTATTACCGCAAAGTGTTCCAAATTCCGCAGGAAGACGAAGGTAAGAAAATCGTCATCGAGTTTGACGGTGTCATGCGGGCCAGCTCAGTTTGGGTAAATGGGTGCTTCGTTGGCGATCATCTTAGCGGGTATACCAGCTTCCATTATGACATTACTGATCTGCTGAAATACGGAGAAGCTGAGGGGGATAATGTCATCCTGGTTCGGACGGATACCACCGGCGGAGATGAGGGCTGGTGGTACGAAGGCGGAGGTATCTATCGTCATGTGTGGTTAACCAAACATGATTATCTCCATGTCGACCGCTGGGGAACCTTTGTCAGAACCGACTGGGTAAAGAATGAGACGGCTGCGATTACAGTGGAAACGACGATAAGTAACGAGTATTCACGGACGATGGATTATCGCATTCGTACAAGTATTTTGGATAGGAACGGCAAGCTGTCCTCTACAACAGAGACGGATTGTACAACAGGTGGACTCGACAAATTAACAACGCTACAATCACTTCAAGTCTCGTATCCGCAGCTCTGGTCACTGAGCACACCACATTTATATGAGGTTGTAACCGAACTGCTACATGAGGGCTGTATCGTCGATACGTACCGGACGGTTACAGGCATACGCACGGTGGAATACCGTCAGGACGGATTATATCTGAACGGTGAGTACGTGCTACTAAAAGGCACTTGCAATCATCAGGATTTCGCAGGTGTAGGCATCGCACTGCCGGATCGTGTACATGAATACAAAATCAAACGGCTGCTGGAAATGGGCTGCAATGCTTATCGCTGTGCCCATCATCCCCCGGCGCCGGAACTGCTGGAGGCCTGTGACAGACTCGGAATGCTGGTCATGAACGAGAACCGTGTGATGGAAAGTACGGAGATCAAGCTTGAGGAATTGAAATCGATGTTGTACCGTGACCGCAATCATCCCAGTATTTTTATGTGGAGTCTCGGCAATGAGGAGAAGATCAGCGGGAGCTATCAAGCCAAGCGAATGCTCAAGCGCATACGGGAGCTGGCTACAAAAATCGATCCTACCCGTCCCCTTACGGTGGCCTGCTTAAGTCAGGATGGAATCGAGATTGATGTGAACGGCGTTAACTATGCTGAGTCTATAAAAGGTAACCAATCGATCGGAGAGTGGTTCCATGACCATCCGCAGGCCAAGGTGCTGAATACGGAGAATGTCTCCTTCTTCTCTACGAGAGGGGTCTATGAGGATGATCCAGGGGGCGGGCGCTGCTCCAGCTACGGCTCTAAATATACGATGTCAGGCAAGGAGATGGATGTAGGCAACCTGGGCGGGGCGGGCGGAACGTCGACACCTGAGCAAAGCTGGCGCTACTATCTGGATAACCGTTTTACGGGAGGTTTGTTCGTGTGGACAGGCTTTGATTATCGCGGAGAGACGACACCATTCCAGTGGCCGTCTGTGACATCGCATTTCGGTATCCTCGATTACTGCGGTTTTGCTAAGGATTCTTATTATTTCTATCAATCGATCTGGAAGGATGAGCCCATAGTTCATCTAATGCCGCATTGGAATTGGTCCGAACGGGCGGGACAGCCGGTGGAGGTCCACGTGTATACCAATTGCAGTGAGGTTGAACTGGTATTGAACGGACAAAGCTTAGGTATTAAGAAAGCGGAAGTGGAAGCAGGAGAACATACATTATCATGGCAGGTCGTCTATGAACCGGGTGTGCTCGAAGCTGTTGCTTACCGGGGCGGTATGGAAGTAGCGAGAGAGCGGAAAGAAACTACAACCGAAGCGTATGCTATTCATCTGGAGGCTGACGGGACAGAGCTTATGGCTGACGGTCAAGATGTATCCATAATCACCGTAACAGTAAGAGATACAGCGGGGAGACTAGTGCCTGTTGCCAATAACCTGATTCAGTTTCAAATTTCAGGGGAGGGCAAGCTGCTGGGCCTGGGGAATGGTGACCCCGGGTGCCATGAATCGGATAAAGGGAATGCCAGGAGCGTGTTCAACGGCTATGCTCTAGCCTTGGTACAGTCAAAGGATCAGGCAGGAAATATCCAAATTAAAGCGTCGTCGGTAGGCTTAGTGTCGGACGTATTGACCTTAACCTCAATGAATTCATCTGCTATCTAATAGTAATTGAAGAGCACCCCTTAGAATAGACATTGGAATAAACCTTTGGTTTATCTGATAGAGTTCCAGGGGGTGTTTTTGCTTCGTTGATACTAATTGGTGAAATTTTGATGTTCATGAGAATATAAAACAGGAAGGGGGAACTTATGAACAGATTCCTGAATGTACTCAAGGTAACACTCATGCTGATGTTTATCTCTGCGTGTTCACAAGCAAATTCCAATTCTGTTGCAGAACCAGAAGAAATGTTGACACAGAAAGATTTTATCACCAATAAAGTGGAATTCTACACCCAAGATCACTTTAGGTTTGTGGAGAAATTCACAATTGAAGGCTCAAAAGCCCCGTACACGCTCCATTTTACGTTTGTGCCGGAAGTGGGTTCTGCACCTATCAAAGAGGATATTTATCGTTCGATGGTGGACTATGCCTGGAATGTGAACAACTTCTTCCCGGAAATTAAACGTTATGAATTCCAAGTCTTATGGGATGAGAATGTCAAGAAAGAGGCGATAAAGGCCATTATGGACGAAGAGGCTGTAAGGAACCTGATCATTCGCTACCTGGATTTGAAGAATGCCCAATTAGGTGGCAGCGGCGACGTCTCGTATCGGTCGTTCTTCTCCAACCTCACTGAATCGGATGAAGCAAAGCGTTGGGCGGAGAAAGAGACTGGAGTTTAAAATGCACCAATTGGCTGGAAGTTCATAGTGAAGGGGCTGTCCCAAAACTAGGTATATTTCTTGATAAGAAGCCTACCTGCTAAAAAATATAGCGCAAATAGAACATGGCGGTGCTCAGAAAGAGTCCTGATCCCGCCATGTTCTATTTGTGGTCGATGACCACCTTCTTCGGCAAGGGAAAGGCAAGCGAAAGCCAGAGCCAGAGTGAAACCCAAACCCAAACCCAAACCCAAACCCAAACCCAAACCCAAACCCAAACCCAAACCCAAACCCCAACCCAAACCCCAACCCAAACCCCAACCCAAACCCCAACCCAAACCACTCGGCCTTCAGAACGTGCAAGTCCCGTAAAGTAAAAATGGGTGTTACCCGTTATGCAGCGCTTAAATAACTGGAAATTCTCCCGTTAATTTTTCGGAAATGGCGTGTTCCAACAAAATAACGGGAAAAATTCCCGTTAATCTCTAGGATACCCTTCGATTTTCTGATAAAGGGGAAAAATAACTGGAGAAATTCCCTTTAATCCGGGCAAAACGCTTGAAAGGGGAGAATTAACGGTACATTTTCCTGTTAAATCAGAGCTATGCCCAGATCCCAGAACCACATCTCAGATCCCAGTTCCCAAGTTAGGGTGTGAGGATCTGCATGGATTCTGACCAATCCACCATTCTGCGCTACAAGCGCACGAAGGTTCATATCCTTTTTGGGACAACCCCTTCGTCAATAACGTTCTCCGGACGGCCTTATTCTGATTAAGTCCGGTCTTCAGTGAGATAGGTTTTAACCGCCGGTGCGTTGTATGCCGCGAACTGATCCAGCATCCCCTTGGCTGTAGTATCGACCAGCACCATGGAACGGTATTTTTCCTGCATGAATTTCTCGGCAGCGATATGATCAAACATGGTAATTAAAGCGTCGTAGTAATGTTCGATATTTAGCAGACCCAGTGGCTTATCATGAAGTCCAAGCTGGCCCCAGGTAAAAATCTCGAAGTATTCCTCCAGCGTACCTGGTCCTCCCGGCAAAGCGATGAAGCCATCGGCGAGTTCTGCCATCTTGGCTTTACGTTCATGCATCGAATCGACAACAATCAGCTCGGTCAGGTGGTTGTGGGCAATTTCCCGGGTTTGCAGAAAATGCGGCAGGACGCCGACTACCTTCCCGCCTTTCTCTAATACAGCGTCCGCTACGGCGCCCATCAAGCCTACACTGGCTCCGCCATAGATCAGGGTGATGTTACGCTCTGCAAGTTCATGACCTAACTTCTGTGCGCCTTCTCTATAGACAGGGGATGCACCTTCACTCGATCCGCAAAAAACAGCTACACTTTTCATCGTATCCTCTCTCCTTCGGAAAGCTTTTTATAGGTATCCTACCATACGTATGTTCGGGTGTGAAGTGACCAGAGTCATCGGCATGAACGCTACACTTCGGGGCCGGAGGAAGTACATTTGACTTTAATGATGTCTCTACCTATAATTAAAAATATGAACGGTCTGTCTTTTATTTTTTCGTAATTGTCCTAATATTATAAACAGCATAAGGAGAGATTAGAATGAGCAGAGTATGGTTTATTACAGGAACGTCAACAGGGTTTGGCCGGAAATTCGTGGAGCAGCTGCTTCACACTGGAGATAAAATTGTTGCTACAGCACGGAACATTGATTCCATCGCCGATTTGAAGGAGAAATCGCCGGAGAATGTGCATATTGCTGCACTGGATGTCACGAAGAAAGAAGAGATTGAAGCAGCGGTGCAAGAGGCAGTGGACGTATTCGGCCGGATTGATATTGTCGTTAATAACGCTGGCTACGGGCTATTTGGAATGCTGGAGGAATATACGGATGAGCAGATCAGAGATCAGTTCGATGTGAACGTGTTCGGTATGCTGGATGTTATCCGGGCCACTCTTCCAGTCTTCAAGAAGCAGAAGTCGGGGCATTATGTGAATTTGTCTTCGGTCTTCGGGGTATGGGCTGTTCCAACTTACAGTGTATATGCGGCATCGAAGTTTGCAGTGGAAGGCTTCTCCAAAGCAATGGCAGCTGAGCTGGCGATGTTCGGGATTAAGACTACGATTGTGGAACCGGGCGTCTTCTTAACCGAATTCATGGGATCTTCCCAAAAACAAAGCGAACCTACCGACGAATATGCACCGGTGTATGAAGCCTTCAACAAGAGCTATGAGGCCTTGAATATAGGCGATCAGGGTAAAGCGGTCGAATCCATTATCGCTATGATCAACAGCGAGAATCCGCCCCTGCATTTCCCGGTGGGTGCTATGGCATCGTATAGTATCCGGGATGAGCTGGGCAAAAGAATCGAAGAAGTTGTGGCGTGGGAAAAGGTTTCGTTGATCGCGGAGTAAACCCCGCCAGAGTCACGCTATCAGCAAAGAGACCTTACAGATGAAGCCGTAAGGTCTCTTTTTATTGCCAACATCGGTTTATTTCAATACATCATCGATATAACGAGATAGTTGATCTTTGATCAGCTGGAGCGGGGAGAACGGAAGAAGCTTGTTCATGAGCAGGCTCCCCTCGATCAGCGAGAGTATGACTACGGCCGTATTACGGGTATTGGCATCCGATCGGAATTCCTCTTGGGCGATTCCTGTATTTATGATATCTTCCAGCAATACCAGCATTCTGTCCATCGCTTCTTGTGCATGTTGGAACAGGGGAGGGGAAACAGCTTCGGCTTCTACAGCGGCATTGGCAATAGGACAGCCACCTGGAAAATCGAGGTCGAGATAAGTCTCGACAAAGGCATTCAGCTTATCGGCTGCTGCTGATGCCGAGGCGATGGCCGGCTCCATCTGTTCAGTAATCAGTGTGCAGTTGTATTTGAACGACTCGATCATCAGGTCTTCTTTATCTCTGAAATGATTATATAAGCCGCCCTTTTGCAGTCCGGTCGCATCTGTAACCTCGGCCAGGGAGGTGGATAAGTAACCGCGCTGA
Organism: Paenibacillus agri; assembly: GCF_013359945.1. Lineage (GTDB taxonomy): Bacteria > Bacillota > Bacilli > Paenibacillales > Paenibacillaceae > Paenibacillus_AQ > Paenibacillus_AQ agri. The sequence goes on from NZ_JABWCS010000184.1 coordinate 18,584, forward strand.
TTGAGCAGCAGGGAGGTTTTCTCGATCACATATTGTTTCGTTTTCTCACCTTTACGAATCTTCAACACCGCCTTTCAAGCTCATGCTTCTTCTTTATTCTAAAATCAAAGGAAGCAGACGTCAATAAAAGACGGATTGTTCGTTTTCATAGTGAATCATTCTGCATATTATTGTATAGCAGAGAATGTATGAACAAATTTTCGTATCCCCGGCAAGGCCAGCATTGAGTGCTGTTTACAGTCCGGCAAAGGATATGTTAGCCCCCATGTAATAACCGATAGAGGTGAATACCAGAACCCACACCAGTGATCCTAGGCTGGCGGTAAGGAAATATTTCCGAAAGGGCATGGCACTAATTCCGGAGATGTAGCTAGTAGCATGTCTCAGGCCTGGAACGAAGTATCCGAGCAGAATCGTCCAGAGACCAAACTTTGCGAACCAGCGCTTCACAATCTCAAACCGTTTGGTGGTGAGGCCGATCCACTTGCCATGCTTGTCAACCAGTGGTTGTCCCAGTTTTTTGCCCAGGGTATAGCTAGTGAGCATACCTGTGACCGCTCCGATGAAGCAGACCAGCACGGAAATCGAGAAATCAAGGACCATTACAGAACACAGATAGCCTACGAACAGCATTAGAATTTCATCGGGAACCGGAATGCCTATAATTCCAAGCGCAAGCAGCGCAAAAATCGCGAAATATCCATATTGAGTGATCATATCCATAATCCATGCCATGCTGCAGTCACTTCCTGGCGTAAGTTTTTTTAAAGGATGGAAACGGAATTCTGCTTATCATCAGAACAGACAGCAAGCCCATCACAAGCAGTGTCATTTCAGGCTTCACCCGGTCACCGAGTAATGTGGTAAGAGACAGTATTACTCCGGCAGCGGTAATGGGCAGACCGACGAACCCTCTGACGGGAGCACTTATATTAAATCTTGCCAACCGGAGCGCCCCGCATACCAGGAATACAACCGCCGCGAGCGGTCCGAGCCACACAGAATCCTCCAGCTTGTACATTAAGATCAGAAATACCGGAGCAATCCCGAAGGAAACGATGTCTGCGAGTGAGTCCAACTGTTTGCCAAAATCACTGGGACAATGCAGTAGACGAGCCAACAATCCATCCAGCACATCACATACGGCTGCCACCATCACCAGTGCAAATGCGACCATATATTCTTCGCGAATGGTAAAAAATAATGATAAGGCCCCTGCTCCCAAGTTGATTACAGTGAAAGCTGAGGGTAACCAAATCCATTTCATGTTTATTTTCACGCCTTTCGTGTAAAAAAAGATGATATTGAAAAATGATTAATGATCAAAGGTAATGACGATGCGAACGCCCATCCCCGTGTTCTCCGCTACATACCGGCAGCCGTGCAGATCCAGAATCCGCTTGACGATGGCAAGCCCAAGTCCTGTCCCGCCAGTCTGACGGCTGCGTGAAGGCTCAGCCCGGAAAAACCGCTCCCAGATTTGCTCCAACTGATGCTCCGGGATTTGCTCGCCGGTATTTTCAATGGAGAAAATAGAGGACTCTTCCAAGCCCTTGATACTTATAGTAATCGTGCTGCCTTCCACCGCATGACGGATCGCATTGGTAACGAGGTTAGAGACTACCTGTTCCATCCACCTTAAATCGCCATAGAGCGGGAGCTCATTGGAAGGAATAATCACAGCCTCGAGATTTTTTTGCTTCAATAAATAGACGAGCTTGCCCATTACATCTTCCACCAGCTCGCTGAGCATATAGGTTGTTTTACGGAGCTTGAGAGTGTCGGACTGCAAGGTCGCAAGATTCAGCATATCCTGAACGAGCATCTCCATTTTGTCCGATTCCTCGATAATGACGCCGATGTAGTGATCCTGCTTGCCAGCGCTCACCCCGTCCTGCAACCCTTCCGCGAAGCCCTTAATGATGCTGATGGGGGTCTTCAGCTCATGCGATGCATTGGCGAAAAACTCTTGCTGGGCGATCTCCATTTTTTGCTTTTCTTTCATATCACTCACCAGTTGCTGATTAGCCTCCTGAAGCTCCCCTAGCGCGCTGTCCAGCTTGCGCGAGAGGGTGTGCATGCTGGACGAAAGACTGCCCAGCTCGTCATTTTGCCGGATAGGCTCGTGATCAGTGAAGTCGAGATTGACCATTCGCTTCGCTGCATTGTTAATCGAGATAAGCGGACGGGTCACGATTTTTGAGAAGAAGAGAGACAGAAACAGGATTAGAATGAATCCACCGATGCCTAGATAGACATAGAACCACTGCAGGGCCTGATTCGTCTCACTGACCTCCTGGAGCGAAGTCACTGTGAACAACAGGTCAATGTCGCCGTTCTTCATCTTCACAGGGTAGAGCAGAACGGAACTGCGGACGCCGGTCCAGGGTTCTGTCCAATCTGCTTGCTGAACCTCCAGTTTTTTTAGCTTCTCAAGCAGGGTTGGAGTTAGAGGGAACCATTCCTCCATAGCAGACAGCATAAGAACCTGGCGGGGGTTCCATGTCTTCAGATCAGGGAGTACAATCTCTGTAACTGTGCCCGTAATGGTCTCTGTTTCCCCAAACTCGTCTTCGCCAGTTATCACTTTTGCAGAAGGTTCTCCAACTACCGGTCCGCCTTGCTTGTAAATGTTTATCGGATAAAGCACATGGATCTGCGAATCTTCAACGATATCGTTCTCACCGAAGATGGTTAGCTCATCGCCCTGCTGTATCTGGGCATTCTTCAGCTCCGTGCCATACATATTCATAAAAAGGGACAGGTTGATCGTAACGAGCTGCCCATTTTCTTTTTTCAACGTGATATGGAAGGGGTCGCCTAGCTTCACTTTGCCTTCCAGGGTCAGAATGGCCAGCTGGCTTTTGTTCTGAATGATGAACTTGGCCGTGTCCTTGGAAATTTGACTCATGCTCCGATTCTCTTCTGAGGCGTAGTTTGCGGCGTAAGTCTTCAAATGATTTTCTACCCGGGAGATTTTCTGGTTCTCGTAGAAGCCTTCGAAGAACAGCATTTGGCTGAGGATCACCATGCCGTAAAAGCACAGGAAAAAAACAACGGTCATGATAAACAGCTTATAGGTGACGCCACGCTTCTTCATTCTTCCTCCTCGAACTTATAGCCGGTACCGATTACAGTACGGATATGACGTGATTCCGTTCCGAGCTTGCTCCGCAGTTTTTTGATATGGGTATCCACGACACGGGAATCACCTTCAAAATCCAATCCCCATATCCGGTCAAGTACAGTGTCGCGTGAAATAACAATCCCTTTGTTTTTGATCAAATAAAGAAGCAGTTCATACTCCTTGGGAGCCAGCTCCACTTCCACATGGTTCACTTCCAGCCGCCGGGCCATCGTGTTCAGTACCGCACCGCCGAACGTTAAGAGTGATGGCTGAGCTTTGGAAAGACCCTCGACTCTTTTCATCAGAACATTCGCCCGGGCCACGAGCACCTTAGGACTAAACGGCTTGGTGACATAATCGTCGGCGCCCAGCTCAAAGCCTAATATTTTATCATCCTCGCCGGATTTGGCCGTCAGCAAAATAATAGGCACCTCTGAGCGGCTGCGAACCTGCCGGCATACTTCCCAGCCATCGATTTCCGGCATCATGATATCCAGAATCAGGAGGTCCGGCTGCAGGTCATCGAAACGGAGTAAGGCTTCTTGACCGTTGCCAGCTTCGTAGACATCCCAATCACTTTGTATAAAATAGTCGGCAATGACTTCACGAATACGGATTTCATCCTCAACGAGAAGCACTTTTTTATTCATGGAATCCCTCTTTTAATTCAGCTTGAAAAAAAGTATAACCTGCGGGTATGTCTTTCATGTGTCCATGAGGACACCGTGATAAATTTGGGGAAGAGGCGGGGGAGTCAATTTAAATATCATCAAATGAAGTGAAAAACACATTTGCGGGTGTTTTTGAAGACGCTGCCCTTTGGAAAGCCGAATTGCTTCGAGATGGTAATCCCGTTAACCGGTTCAAGCTGGCCGATGGCATCCAGCACATGCAGCATGATGATCGTCAGTTCCTTGATCAGATCTTTAAGGACCGGAATGTCCGTATGCTCTAGCATCCATGCGGTTTCCTCGTCATCCTCCTGCTGCAACTTTTTTTGTAAAGCATAGGTCTGCTCCAGCAGAGTTTGGATCAATGTATCATTATCGCCGCCTGTGCCGGGATCGGAATCAGGGGAAGAGTTATAGGATAGATTCATGTCTGCTCTCCTTATAAGTAAGGCTTCCTCAGTATAACAATAATAAGGTCACCTATAAAGTTTCGGGGAAACCATAACTGGTGTCACATATATATCATGATTTTTGAGATCAAAAAGCAATAAAATCATAGAAATTGGTACCTTCTTATCGTAGAAATGATAACAAAATCACAGCAATCGAAAGTTTAAAATGCGTTATAGCTGTGATAGCATTCCATTTGTAAGCGGATTCACGAAATGTAGAGGGGGTTCCACTTTGCTCAAAGAACTGAATAAGCACAAGGTCTTGTATCTGATGACCTTGCCTGCGATGCTACTGCTGCTGGTATTCAGTTATTTTCCGATGGCCGGCATTATTATCGCGTTTAAAGATTTCAATTTAAGTACGGGGATATTTCGCAGCTCCTGGGCACACCCGATCTATGAGAATTTTCAATACTTCTTTACTTCATCCAATTGGGTCCGGGTAACCCGGAATACCATCCTGCTGAATTTATTGTTCATCGCGGTTGGCACCTTCCTTAATGTGGCGCTGGCGATCCTTTTTAATGAGATCCGGTCGGTCTGGTTCAAGCGGGTTTCTCAATCACTAACGCTGCTTCCATACTTCATCTCCTGGATTGTGGTGGGTGTGTTCGCTTACAACATCCTGAGCTATGAGCACGGAATGTTAAGCGAGCTGCTGGTGAGATGGGGCTTTGATAAGATTGACTGGTATTCGCGTCCAATGGCTTGGCCTTTTATAATCGCCATAATTTTTGTATGGAAAAGCATCGGCTATAACAGCATTATCTACCTGGCCACCCTGATGGGAATTGACAATACGCTTTATGAATCGGCCCGGATTGACGGAGCTACCAAGTTCAGGCAGATCATTCATATTACCATTCCGATGCTGCGGCCAACCATTATCGTGCTGACCCTGCTTGGCATCGGCCACATTATGAACTCTGATTTCGGAATGTTCTACTCCCTTGTCGGCGATAACTCTCAGATCTATTCTACAGTGGATGTGATCGACACCTTTGTCTTCCGCAGCTTGAAGGGAGCCGGGGATATGGGAATGGCCGCAGCGGCGAACTTCTATCAGTCGGTACTGGCCTTCGTGCTTGTCTATATCAGCAACCGGCTGGCCCGCAAGTATGAAAGCGACGCAGCGCTCTTTTAAAAAAATGAGGTGCATAATGGAGGTACTTGCATGAAAATCAGCACATCCTTTTCCTGGGGCCAAGCGTTTCTAAATCTGATCGTCACGCTGATCGCCCTGTTCTGTGTCATCCCGTTTATCATTATCCTATCCAGCTCTATGACCCGGGAAATGGATATTCTCACCAGCGGGTATAATCTGTTTCCGAAAAATATTGACTTTGCGGCTTATCAGTATTTGTTCCAGCGGATGAGTGTGATCCTGAATGGCTACAAGGTCACGAGTCTGGTCACGGTGATTGGTACCATCGCCAGTCTGGCGATCACGGCCATGATTGCTTACCCGCTGTCACTGCGCAGGCTGAAATACCGTAATTTTATCTCCGCCTACGTGCTGCTCACAATGCTCTTCAGCGGCGGAATGGTTCCATGGTATATCATCTGCGTCAAATATCTTCATCTTCACAACAATATGGCTGCACTTATTCTGCCTTCGATGGTTAACGGGTTCAATGTGTTCCTGATGCGCAGCTACTTCTCCTCGATCCCGGAGGAAATGCATGAATCCGCCAAAATCGACGGTTCCGGAGAGTTCCGGACGTTGATATCTATCATTTTGCCGCTATCGACACCGGTGTTTGCCTCTGTAGGCTTGTTTATAGCTCTGGGCTACTGGAATGACTGGTGGCTGGGGCTGATGCTAATCGACAAGGTAGAGCTGCAGCCGCTGCAGCTGCTTCTGCGGACCATTATCTCGAATGTGGATTATCTGGCCAATTCCAGCGTGCTGGCCACGACTGCTGACCAGATGATGCCGCGCGAAAGTATCAAGATGGCTGCCACGATGATTACAATCGGTCCGATTATTTTTCTGTATCCGTTCCTCCAGAAGTATTTCGTCAAGGGATTGATGCTGGGGGCGATTAAAGGGTAAGACATTCGCGTGTTTGTCAGGTTGATGAAGGCTTGAACGGCAATGGTGCCGCTGAGCATATTCACAAAATTGTTAATAGGGGGAACGGCAATGGTCAAAGGAAAGAGATCGGCTGCACTGGGATTGACGGTGCTGCTGGCAGGAGGGCTGCTCGCGGGCTGCGGCGGCGGAGACAAAGAGAGTGCAAGCACCCCAAGTAATACAGAAGGTACTAAAACAAGCGAAGGACAAAAGACAGAGCTGAAGCCGGTTACGCTGCGCTTTTATTTCCCGGGAGATAAGCCGCAGGCGACTGATGAGGTGTGGTCGTATGTGTCAGAGCTGACTAAGGACACCTTGAATGCCAAGTTCGAGATCAATTTTGTCAACTGGAATGACTATAAGGATAAAATGAAGCTGTTGCAGGCTTCGGGCGATAATTATGATCTTAATTTTGATGCGAACTGGAATGATTTCTCCAACGCCATGAATCGCGGCTCTTACCTGGATCTAACCGATCTGCTGCCACAATATGCACCGAAGCTGACTGAAACGTACAAAGAACAGAATCTGCTGGACCCGATCAAGGTCAAGGGACGGGTGTATGGGGCGCCTTGGACACTGAAGAAAAGCATTAAGCCTATCGTCTGGTATCGGGGTGATCTGGCGAAAAAAGGCGGCTACATGAAAGACAAGGTAGAAACGGTTGAGGAACTGGATGAGTACCTCCATGCTGCTAAAAAGGCTTCGCCGCAAATTCTCCCTATCTCCTGGCGGCCGGATAACTGGTACAGCGATGTTGCCCAGGTGTTTCTGCAAAAGTATGAATACGAGAACCTGAACTCCATGGGCCTGGTCGTCAAGATTGATGATCCCGAGCATAAGGTCATCCCGTGGGAACAGACTGAAGCCTTCAAGGAACTCGTATTCTATGCTAAGAAGTGGAACGAGGCTGGTCTGATTCCACGCAACCTGCTGGCCACCAAAGGAACGGAAGGTGACTTCTCGGCCGGAACGCTGAGCGCTGCTATTAACCAGATTGACGGAGGAATTCTGGAGAACCCTAACACGTTCAAGCCGTCTGTGGAAGCTGAAGGAGCTGTGAAGACCTGGTCGGAATTCTATCCGGATAAGAAATGGGTGATCGCTTCACCGCTTGATAATATTGTAGCGATCAACAAAAATGCAGCCAACCCGGAACGGGTGCTCATGTTCCTGGAGGAGCTGTCGACGAACCAGAAGGTGTATGATGCTGTGATTTATGGCATTTTGGATAAGACCTACAAGCTGGATGGCGATAACGTGAAGTACATGGATGGGCAAGGTAATGGCCAGCCAACCAACTATCTTGATTGGCCGGGACAGTGGGGCTTCTGGCGTAAGGAGTTCCAGAAGTATGATGAGCAGCATACGCCGAAATACTATGAGACTTATGATGCCTTCATTAATCGTCCGAACCAGATCACGTCGACGGTCAAATACTTCGTGCCTGATCAGACACCGATCAAGACCGAGGCTGCAAAACGGGAGCAGCTGCGCAGTGAGCTGGGCAATCTGCTGATGTGCGGAATCAACATCAAGGATGTGGACAAAGATGTCGCCAATTTTATCGCCAAGGAGAGGGATGCCGGGACCGACAAGATTGTGGCTGAGGTCCAAAAACAGCTGGATGAATTTCTCGCAGCAAACTAAGCTGGATTAACGCTATTGCTTCAAAATCATCATCGCGGGTGGCGATATCATTGCCATTCGCGATCCTTTTCGTCTATACTGAATCCAATAATTGAAAGCGCTTAAAGAGAGAGGCGGGCTGTCGGTGGCAAAGCTCAGGCGGGATTCTTTATTTGTCCGGATGCTGTTATCCTTCATGGCATTGACGATGGTTCTTGTCGTGACGATGACCCTTGTTTTTTCCAACCTCTACTCCAAGACGCTCTTTAATCAGCTATCACGAGAACAAATCAAGGGCCTCGAAACTTTAAGCGGAAATATCGATAATCTCTTCCGGGAGATGGATCAGATCTTTCTGAATTTGGAGATCAATGACAACATCAATTATTTCCTGGCGTTAAGCAGCAGTGATGCCTTGACCAGCAACCAGGCCCGCATCCAGATCCGTAATATCCGCCAAATTAACCCCTACATCCATTCCATTTTTGTTTACAACTCAGCGATTAAAGAATTCATTTGTGAGGGAGAGCTTGGCTTCGATGCCGCAGGCTTTTTAAGGCAGGGGTCGAATTACCGCAAAAGTGTGGGCAACAAGCGGACCATCTATTTAACCCGGCTGGTTCCTGCGGGGAACAAACAAGACTTTTTGACCAATAAGAAAGATTACACCATCAGCATCGAATATACGAACCTTAGCATCAGTGGTGAGCAGCAAACGGTAATTATTAATATAGACGAGAATTTGTTTATTCACGATTACCTGGAAAACTCAGGCAATGAACTGCTGATTGCCGACGCTCAGGGAACGCTGCTCGCACATACGGACCCGGAGAGAATTGGCGGGGACATCAAGGACACATCTGCTTTTGCCACCGTATTGCAACAATCTGCGCCCAAGGGCAACCTCTCCGATAAGGAAGGAGCATCCCGATCGCTTGTCGCTTTTGTACAGAATCAAACCACCGGCTGGTATATTTTGAGCAAGGCACCCTATTCAACGCTGGTCAAGCCAATTCAGGATAAACGCAATGGCTTTCTCGCTGTCTGTTTAAGTGTGCTCCTGATGTGTCTCGCTGCTATTTTTTTGATTTCTAAGAGGCTCTACATCCCGGTGGAGAAGTTGACGGAATTGTTCAAACGCTCCCCGTTCCATGTGGAGGGCGGACATACCGGAGATATATCTTTTATTCAATTGGTGTATACAGAAACACTGCTGCATATGCGTTCACTTGAAAACGAGAATCGGAGCAATCAGCGGATTGTGAAAGAGAGTTATTTGCGCAGCCTGCTGACCGATGGGGGATCTGATGAACGAGAAGAGACTCATACAGGCGATTACAGACTTGTGGTTTGTTTGGACCGGTTCCGTCTGTGTCTGTTCAGGATCGATGCCTATTCACAGTTAGATGGGAAGGAGGCGGCCCTGTTCGAATCGCTGCTGTTCGAGAGTATCAGTCAACGTCTTCAAAATGATTACGCTTATGAGGCTGTAAGGATGCCCAAGGGAGAGATCGCTGTTCTAATTAACGAGAGTGAGGAAGGAACAGAGGACTTCGAGGATCTGCTGGAGTTATTGGAGAGTATTCAGAGGTTCATTGCGTCGCATGGGATCACGGTTAGTGTCGGGCTTAGCGATGTGCGACAGGATTGGGATTGCGCACTAGCTTATGCGCAGGGTCTGGAGATGCTTCAGCAACGGTTTGTGTTAGGCTCTGGCCGGATCATTCATCAGGCAGAGGTTGAAGAGACACTTACTCGCAGTTATGGACTTCCGGCGGAGATGGAGAAGAAGCTGGTCTCTTGTATTTCTATGAACGACAGAGCTGGATTCCAGGAGAGTTTGGGTGGTGCAGCCTATGTGCTAAAAGGGTTCGTGTACTCTGATGCGATTCAGGCGCTTTTCCATCTCTTTCTGGTCTGCATCACCCAGATGAACCAGACCATTAACGACGAGAACAAACGTCTCGGTGTGCTGTATGGGGAACTGAATCTGATCTTTACCGAGATGGAAACGCTGGAGCAGGCCATGGAATGGCTGCTTAGACAATTCGACCATTACAGCAGCAGCTTGGACAGTATCAAGCAGTTGAAGGAGAACAAGTTCTACCGCAAGGTCGAAGAGATTATGCAGTACATCCAGCAGAACTATAACGACAATAATTTGAGTGTTGAGGTTCTGGCCGAGCGGGCTGGCTATACGCCAAATTATTTATCTAAGATTTTCAAAGAAGTCACAGGAATCAATTCCAGCGAGTACATCCGCAAGGTGCGAATAGATAAGGCCAAGGAATTGCTGCGCAGCGATGAGTACCGGGTGAGTGATGTGGCCGAACTGTGCGGATACACCAACAGCAGCCACTTTTATTCTGCCTTCAAGAAGCAAGTGGGCCTGACGCCTTCGGCCTATCGAGAGCTGTCGCTGCAGGACAATTCGCCTGCTACGGGTTAGGCCATGCGTGATTTTGGTAAAGTTAGGGCTTTTGGATGCAATCTCTCCTCTCCTTTACCGGTCTTCTTAACAGCGGAAATGGTCCACCTCCCCAACTAACAGCATTTTTTCACCTTATATTTATAAAATATAGGTAAAAAAGGTGATTAAGAGCATTATTGTATCTTATTTTTGAAAAAATGCGCTGAAAGGGCAATTATGGAATATTTAAGGTACATTATTGCACTTATTTTCCAATACTCCTGAGCTGCAGAATAATTAGTGTACAAAAATGCCGTTAATTACACATGGGGAATCATGACGAGTCCAACATCACCGCAATGACGAACTTAGCGCATGTGAAAATCCGAAGTTCAGTCTATATACTTGAAAAAATAGAGCAATACGAGAGGAGAATGATTCACATGAGTTCAGCTTCACAGGTGACAGGAAATGACGATCTGAGGTTATGGTTTACCACCCCGGGCGACCGGTGGGAGAACGCCATTCCTGTAGGTAATGGCCGGCTTGGCGCGATGATATATGGTGATCCGGTGGAAGAAAGGATCGCGCTGAATGAAGACAGCCTGTGGTACGGTGGCCCGCGGAATCGCAACAATCCGGATGCCAAGGCAAATCTGGCGGAGGTCCGGGGGCTGCTGCTGCGGGGCGAAGTAGAAAAAGCGCAGGAACTGGCTGTTCTGTCTCTGTCGGGTGTTCCGGAAAGCCAGCGTCATTATGTTCCACTTGGAGAACTGGCGCTGGTGTTTGAGCATGGCAGAGAAATTGCGAATTATTCACGTCAATTGAATCTGGCTGATGGAATTGCCAGCGTCCGTTATGAAGTGGATGGCGTAGGTTATGAACGGGAGATATTCGTCAGTCATCCCGATCAGGTGATGGTTGTGCGCATCACGGCCAATGTTCCAGGAGCCGTGAGCTTCAAAGCCCGCCTGAAGCGGGGGAGCAACAATCGTTACTATGACGAGCTTGTCCAAGCCGATGGTCATACGCTGGTTATGCGGGGAAATGAGGGCGGCGCAGGTGGTGTGGATTTTCGCACCGTTGTGCGTGTGAAAGCTGAGGGTGGCGGGAAGGCAGCCATTATTGGAGAGCACGTTGTAGTGGAGCAGGCTGACACTGTGACTCTGTACCTGACAGCGGCAACCTCCTATCGCTATTCCCAGCCGGAGCTGCAAGCTTTGAAGGCTGCGGATCAAGCGGGGGGAATGGAATATGTCGATCTGAAGGAGCGGCATACCCTGGATATGGAAGCTGTGATGGGGCGGGTGTCAATCCGGCTTGGCGCAGAGGTCGAAGGAGACCAATTGCAAGGGGATAATCTGCCAACGGATATCCGTCTGGAGCGTATCCGCAGCGGTGCAGAGGACTTGGGCTTGATCGCACTCTATTATCAATTCGGACGCTACCTTCTTGCAGCTTCCAGCAGACCCGGCTCCTTGCCGGCTACGCTGCAGGGGATCTGGAATGATCAGTTTCTGCCTCCCTGGGACAGCAAATATACGATTAATATCAACACCCAGATGAATTACTGGATTGCAGAATCAGGCAATTTGGCTGATTGCCATGAACCTCTATTCGAGATGATTGAGCGCATGCGGAAGCCGGGCAGAATAACGGCCCAGGAGATGTATGGTTGTAAAGGTTTCGTAGCTCATCACAATACGGATTTGTGGGGTGATACGGCGCCGCAGGATCACTATATTCCCGCTACCTATTGGACAATGGGTGCGGCCTGGCTGTGCCTGCATTTGTGGGAGCATTACCAATACGGCAGAGATGCTGCTTTTCTGGGACGCGTATATCCCATACTTAAAGAGGCGGCGGAGTTCTTCGAAGACTATTTGACGGAGCTGCCGGACGGACGTATGGTTACCGTGCCTTCAGTCTCTCCAGAGAATACATATCTGCTGCCCGATGGTACTGCGGGGATCCTCTGCGCAGGTCCATCGATGGACAGCCAGATTCTGCATGAGCTGTTCAGCGCCTGCATTGAGGCAGCGGATCTTCTGGAGGTGGATGCTGCTTTCGCTAAGCGGCTGCATACGTTGCGTGAACGACTGCCGCAGCCGGAGATCGGCAAGCATGGACAACTGCAGGAGTGGCTGGAGGATTATGAAGAGGCTGAACCGGGCCATCGGCATATTTCACATCTGTTCGCGCTGCATCCTGGTACCCGCTTCTCCGCCAGGGAAACGCCGGAATGGATGAAAGCGGCGCGGGTGACGCTGGAGCGGCGGCTGGCGCACGGCGGAGGCCACACCGGTTGGAGCCGGGCCTGGATCATTAATCTCTGGGCCAGACTTGCGGATGGAGAGAAGGCGTGGGAGAATGTCCAGGCGCTGCTGGCTCATTCCACGCTGCCAAACCTCCTTGATAATCATCCGCCCTTCCAAATTGACGGGAATTTTGGCGGAGCTGCCGGGATTTCCGAGATGCTTCTGCAAAGCCATGCCGGAGAACTGTATCTGCTTCCGGCACTTCCGCAGGCATGGGCCGAAGGCGAGGTACGGGGACTGCGGGCCAGGGGCGGTTATGCAGTGGATATAATCTGGAGTCAGGGACAACTGAACCAGGCTATCATTCATGCCCACAGCTGCGGGGAATGTGTGCTACGTGTACCTGGTGATGGCGATGTGGAAATCACCTGCAATGGACAGCAGGCAGCCGTTACGCGGGACGAAAATGGCTCCGTGAGCTGGGCTGTAACGGCAGACGCAAGCTACGTGGTTCTTCCAAGACATTAATATTTGTAGAAAATCAATGCTTCAAAATGCCTTCAAAGCTCACTAAAACAGGCTGCCCTGATCAAACGTTCACTACGTTTGACCGGGGCAGCCTTTGATCTGCACATTTATACGGTTAAGATTGTGATTTCCATACCGGAAGCTGGATATAAGCGTTGTGATTTCCACCCCAGCAAATCGTTTGCTCGGCAGTCACCGTCTCCTGTATCGTAGACCAGTTGCCGGCCTGGTTAGGATGCACATGGTAAGCCGGGAAGTTGGAAGAGGAAATATCGACCCTGATCCGTGAGCCTGGTCTCAGTGCCCAGGTGATCGGCCATAACTGGAACGTTATTTCTTCGAGTGAGCCGGGAGAATAAGGCAGTGCCTCCGGCGAACTGTTCCGGTACGCCAGTGAAGTTATTCCGTCAGCGATATTGTAGGCTCTGCCGTCCGGCAGAACCTCACTCACTTTGACCGTGAACGAAGTATCTTCAGCGGTTGACTTGACCTGCAGCACAGCTTCGATGGAGCCCGCGAGGTAAAGTTCCTCCTCCAGCGGTGCAGAGAGAAAGCTCAGGACATCCTGGCGATAGCCCGGTTCCGGCTGCAGTGCACAAGCAGTGCGGGGCTGGCCGGGCCCAGCTTCAAAGGTGGATAAGAGACCGCTTCCACCTACAGTAATCACTGGATCAAGCGGATCATAAGTGTATGTTAACTGATGCTCATCCGCTTCGGGCGTTTCGCCAAGGGTGTTGTATTGCCCTAAATAACAGTTTCGCTTCTGCACCAGCGGCGGCCAGGACGTCCAATATTTCCAGTCATCCGCGCCGATTACATAGGTCTTGACTGTGCCAAGCTCCTCTTCATACGCTGCCTGCTTGAGCATATAATCAAACCATCCCAATACCTCGCGGAAGCCGCCATTGCCACCATTAACGGTTCCACCCGGAAAATCACGGTCGCCATGCGGCGCCAGCGAGTGCACCCAAGGCCCGACGATAAAGCGGCTGCGCGCCCGGATCTCCGGCGGAATCTGTTCGTAGGTCAGCATCATGCTGTCCAGAGCAATATCAAACCATCCTCCGACCATGCAGACCGGAACGGTAAGACGGGAGGGAATATGCTGGAACTCCCGCCAGAAGCCCTCCTGCCATAGCTTCTCTCCGGCTCCAGGGTTCAACAGGAAATCGCGGTACCAATCCAACTGTTTACCAAGCAGGGTCATATCCATCTCCAGGGGAGGGCGAAACTGGCGCGCCTGCTCTTCCAATTCCCGGGGACTGCGGCCTCCAAGATCGGCGCCAGCGTTGGTAACCGTCCAACTGGTATAGATATCCGGACGGAACATCCCGTCCATATAGATGAAGCGTTGCTGTTCGGTACCGATCACGGAAATATATAGCGTCTTGACCTCGGGCGGCAGACTGTCTGCGAGCACCCAATGGTTAAATCCGAGATAAGATCCGCCGTATAAGCCTATATTCCCGTTACACCAATGCTGGGCGATGATCCAATCCAGCGTATCGAGACCGTCCTGCTTCTCATGCACAAACGGCACCCAGCGCCCTTCGGAAGAGCCGCGTCCTCTACACTCCTGGATGATGACATTGTATCCATAAGCAGATAGTAGCACGACTTCGGGGTCTGGCCGGAATTCTCTGCCTATGTAAGGATTGCGGACCACTATCACTGGCGCAGGCTGTTCGCCCTTACTTAACCATACGTGGGTCATTAACTGCACTCCGTCACTCATCGCCACCCGTACGTCCTGACGTTCTCCCACCTCATGATGCGGGGCAGGGAATTCAGGATCTTGATTCTCTGACATGTTAGATGCCTCCCGATAAAAGATGGTGATCTGTTGTTTTCAAACAGGAATGCTATATTTGAATTCTATCATGCAAGCCATAGAGGTGTGCAGTTACTTCCGATGGCCTGACCTTTTGAGCCGTACAGAAGACGTAGCTGGTAAATCACTGTGTTATATTAAAAGGTTTGTCTTTTTAATGTAAAAATGAATAGATTTTGGTATTGTTGTATGGTTCATAATTCTAAGATTGTGGGTGGTAATATTAAATCTGTACGTCTATCTATTATCATTGGATGCTTAATGATTGTTTTATCGGCATGCAGTTCACAAAGTCCGAATAGTGGTGACGTGAAGTTAGGTGATGATGCATATCAAGAATGGGTACAACAAATTAAAACTAAACTTGCAGATAGACCCTATTTTCTTCCATCATACGATCCTAATGTTGGGCCGCTTGAATTGGTGTATGACATAAATCCTGCAAGCTATTCATTGGAGCTGTACCGGTCAGACACTTATAGTATTCAAAAAGAGCTTTCGGGGCCCCGTACTGTGCATGATCTTTATTATTCTTATTCCAGAAGTGACGGAAAACACCATCTTAATGATTCTGAAATTTCATCTCGTTTTAATAACCTTTTGGAATTTCAAAAAGGGAATAATGATATAAAGATATATGAACTAAATGGATATCATACTAACAATGAGAGGCAGGAGGCAATTATAGATTTCCTGCAAAAAAAAGGTATTAAGTCAGCTAGAGTTCTAGTAGTTGACCTAGAAAGAGACACAAATGTGGAATTTCATTTGATCGTCGATGATGATGTTGTTGTAATATCCTTTACGTTTCATGAGCTTGCTGAATTGGACAAATATCTAGCTGAACTGACATCACAATAACCGAGTCGGGAGAGGGCTCACTGCTTTCCTCTTTTTTCTCTAAAAAAAGAGGAAAGCACGAGCATAACCAATCCAATGATGATTAGCGTAATACCTGCTGGTTTATAAGGATAGAAATTTTCAATAATAAAACAACTAAAACCTCCAGCAAACAAAAAAATTCCAGCAACGGAAAGTCTTTTTCTTAGTCTCGGTTTGTTCATAAAGGTCGTCCTTTCGTTATTTATTACGATTACTATAATAATAAAATACAGTTTTGAGAATTATTAAAAGCTTTTTTTGTGTAAAATTTAATGTAGATATATATGAAAGCGGGAGGATTACAATCAAAAGGCATGCGTTGCTATTAGCGTCGTCGGTATTACTGTTTAATGTGCTCGTAGCTTGTAATAGTCAGCAACAGCAAAATCCGGGAGCAACTACTAACCATTCATCTACTCAGGAACAAAACTCTTCAGGTAATCTATCAAGTGTATTTCCAAGCTCAATTCTCGCGGATTCTCTTTCTATTGATTCTGTCAATGAATATTCCACGATCCGGGCAGAGCTGCTAACCGATAAGGGAACATTACTTATGATCTCTAACGGGAGAGAAGAGCGGGGACATTTGATCGTATCCAGTACACTGGGGCAAGAAGGGGACCAAACGTTCCAGAGTAATTATTCCATCGTCTATCGAGAAGGAGAGCAGGATACAGTTTTATTGGAACTGCCTGCTTATTTGTTTGTCCAACCCTCTGACAACACATTATCTTTTGAAAAGACGTCCTTTAAAGAAGCCGAAGTCTATGTTCTCACCCCTCAATATCAGACGGGCCACGGGTTGGAAGGGTATGCATTTGCGGTCAGCAAGCATAGTGGAGAAGCATTTCCTTTGGAGATTATTCATAGCGGTCATGTATCTAAAACACTTCTCTATTCTGAACTAGAATCGTTCCCAACAGTCGAAAATAATCGATTAATCGTACATCCGCCTATTGGGGCAGGTACGCCTGACGAAGATGCCAAGGCTATACATTACAGATTAGATTTGAGCAATAAGCAGTTAGTCGCTGAATAATTGAATTTCTCTTCTAATTGTTCTATAACTAAATCTATTAATAAAATTATTAGTCTGGAGGAGAAATGAAGTGAAATTCGTCTTTGACCTGGATGGTACCATTTGCTTCAAAGGCCAACCGGTATCTGAAACTATTCTGGCTTGTCTGGAAGAATTGACACATGAAGGGCATGAAGTGATATTTGCCTCAGCCCGTCCGATTCGTGATATGCTGCCTGTTCTGCATGAACGTTTTCATTCCTTTGCGCTCGTTGGCGGCAACGGGTCGTTAGTGTCCAAGGAAGGTAAGGTTCAGCATGCCGATGCTTTCACACAAGAGGATGTGCAGGAGATTCTTAGGTTGATTGAAGAACATCAGGCCACATATCTGATCGACAGTGATTGGGATTATGCTTACACCGGCCCGCACGATCATCCCATTCTGAATAATGTCGACCCCGCTAGGCTAGCCAAGCGCCTTCCTGTAGGATCACTGAAATCCATCGTCAAGATTCTGATTCTGACTGCTGACGATATGGAAGGGCTGGCGGAATCGCTGAAAGATCTTGGTGTGGTCATTCACAGGCACCGCAATGAAAATGTCATAGATATCAGCCCGCAGAACATCCATAAATGGAATGCGTTACAACGGCTTGGAGTACAGAAGGAGGAATTTATTACTTTCGGCAATGATGCCAATGACATTTCCATGTTCCAGCAGGCCCGGCATGCCGTTATGATTGGACATCATGAGGAGCTTGCTCCCTATGCTTCGGAATCCATTTCATTGGAGGGCGACTGTGAGGGCGCTATTGTTAATAAGCTGAAGGATTTATCGGCGTCATCAGTCCATTCTTGATCAGAGGGTACATAAATTTTAGAGATGAAATACAGCGTATCGCGTATACTAATGGAACGGCAGAAGTCTCTCACGACAATGCCGTTTTATTTTTTATTAGGCTATGTTAGATTGAATTGTTAATAACCGACATTCACAGCAGATCTGAGATTGAAAGGATGGGTCCGATGAAGAAGATATTTCTCTCACTTTTAGTCCTATTAATTATGTGTTCATGCAGTAATCAGTTTAATAAAGAAACCTGGTTAAAGAAACCAGAGAACAGAAATAGCATGGTGTATAGTCTGATAAATGAGCACGAACTACAAGGGAAAACGGAACCCGAGATTATCGACTTACTTGGAGAGCCCGAACAAAGATTGGATGAACCATCCCTCCAGTATGTTTATTATTTGGGGAGAGCAGGATTAGGCGTAGATGATCGTTTGTTACGACTTCACTTTAATGTGAACGGTGAGCTTGAGAGTCACCTGGTAACGAATGATTAGAACTTTTTTTGAAAGAGATTATCTGTGCAATTTAATATCCACCCATAAAAGTTCAGGATTACCCCCGTGCATTCCAAACCGCTGTCAGGTAGTATGAAACTAAAGCATAATGTTGCCACAGGAAACAGAGGTATAAAAATGCGAATCGGGAAGGTGAACAGATGCTTAGCGTACTTATAGTGGATGATGAATATGAGATTCGTGAAGGTTTGCGTAACCGCTTTCTTTGGGAGGACTACAATATTACGGAGATTCTGGTGGCAGAGGACGGGGATATTGCCCTGCATACGGCGCTTGAAGCCAGACCGGATCTGATCATTACGGATATCAAAATGAACCGCATGTCGGGCCTGGAGTTCCTGAGCGCTCTGTCCCCTGTGGAGGATTATAAACCGGAGAAGATTATTGTCAGCGGATATGATGATTTTGAACTGGTAAAACAAGCTATGCAGACAGGTGTATGCGATTATATCTTGAAGCCGATCAACCTGGATGAACTGGGAAAAATGGTGGATAAATCAGTGGAGACGATCAACCGCAGAAGGATGGATCAACGCAACCGCCAGATGCTACGGAACCAGGCCGTCTTTGCCATTCCCAAAATGCGGGAGGAACTGCTGAAGGAAATGATCGAGCATGTCTACGATCCCAATCTTGAGATGCGCAGATGTCACCGCCTGCAGACGCTGGAGCTCGAATGGATGCTCAGTGAGCCCATGTTCTTGATAGTCATCGAGGCCGATAATCTCAAGGCGATTGAGAACCGGAATCCGCATGAGAAGGAACTGATCCTGTTCGGCATCGGAAATGTCGTTCATCAGACGCTGGAGGAGGAATATCCGCATCCGTCCGCTCTTTATAAGGATAACCACAACCGCTGGATCGTTGTGCTCGGCAGCTCACAGCTTGAGCAGACGGAATTTGCCCAGGGAATGGCACAGCTGTTGATCCAGAGAATCAATGAATTTGTCAAAATCACGGCCAGTGCGGGGATGTTGACCAAGCCGGGGAACACCCGGAATCTTTATCACATGTACACTGAGGCATTAAGTGTAATGGAGCAGAAGGCGGTATATGGCGGCAATCGGCTGTTTACAGAGCAGGGGCTGTTTTATGATGGTGAAAATGAGGATCTGTCGCTTCAGGAGCCAGAAGAAATGCTTGATTTAGTCCGCTACGGAACGGATGCCGATATTTCAAGAGCAATGGACAGCTTCATCGAGATGGTCCATTCCTGGCAGCTTACCCAGCTGAGGGATATTCAGCAGAAGATTTTTGAGTGGCTGTTCGAAGTGTTCCGCAGAGGGGCGGAGGGGACGGTTCTTAAGAACTGGAGGAGTAATCCGATTGCGGTCTGGGAGCTGCTGGAGCAGTACGATACACTGCAAGCCCTGCGTGTGCAGACTGAAGCGTTCTTGCATGAGATTGCTGCTGATTTCCGCAAGCTCTCGGAGACGCCAAGCCAGATCGTCAGCGAGGCGGAGAAAATATTGCACCGTGACTATGCTGAAAGCCTCACCCTTCAGAGCGTGGCTTCTGCTGTTCATGTAACACCGGTGTGGCTTAGCAAGCTTTTTAAGAAGGAACTGCATAAGACTTTTCTCGAATATCTGACAGAGATTCGTGTCAAAAAAGCAAAGGAAATGCTGTACGATGTGAAATTTAAAATCTATCAGATTTCCTACCAGGTGGGATATAAAGACCCGGTGCATTTCTCGAAGCTGTTCAAGAAGCAGGTAGGCTGCACACCGAAGGAGTTTAGAAGACAGCTGGGGATGGCTGAGGAATGATTTCGAGGCTGTCGATTGGAGAAATCGGCAGCCTCGAAGTTGATGCAAACTAATTCAGTGGTAGACCATATGAATAATTTAGGTAGGGAGAAGAAGGTTATCGGGACGAGATTCCGACAGTCACGATACCTGCTTTGCTCACTGGGAGCGATTCTTCCAGAACGTCCGAGGTGTGCTGTTCCATGATATTGCTGGCATAGAGCACGGTATCCCCGCTAGTTTGGATGCTCAGTTCGGACGGTGCATCCGCAAGGTTGTACCAGCGGGCCATCAGGTCACCGCTGCCTTCGCTGAGCTTCAGGTTGGAGAAGGCAAGCCCTTTTCCTTCCCAAGTGAGGAAGTTGTGTACGGGCGGCAGTTCGCCTTCATGAATATCCGTTTGGGCTGTGATGAGCGGAACGGCGAAACGATAGGCTTCACGATAAGCATCGAAGCGAGTGTCCCCGCCACGGTGCGGAATAATGCTCCACTCTGCTTCATTTGCTCCAAGGCACTGGGCATCAGGGGTATGGAAGACGCCCCAGTCGCCCAGCTCTCCGACACTGCGAAGCAGTGTAACGGCAATCGTGCCTTCGGCATCACGCAGAACTTCGTATTCGTTCAAGCCCTTACCGGCGGCAGTCAAGCCTCTGCCGTCTCCATGCACATCGACGAACGATTGCATATGCTGACAGTTGCTCGGGTTCTCCCACTCTGGTGCGGGTACGGTCTGGCGTTCAGCTACTTCAAAGACAGAGTCGGCATAATGCACAGCCGACTGGACGCCGGATGGCAACAGGACCCGCAGGCGGTGATCCTTCGATTGATTGTCGATAGTGGTATGCACCTGCAGAGCATGACTGCTACGCTCCAGGCTGATGCGGGTGACGATATGAAGCGGGACAAGCTGCTGTGATCGGATCGCTTGGCGCTGCCTGAACTCTACCATCGTCTCTACTTCCTGTTGCAGTAACTCATTAGCCGAAGCCGGAATCTCCAGCGTGTGGCGGATTTCAAAAGTAGCACGGTAAGGCGTATCTTCGGTCAACGTAATCTCGGCCTGTACACCACGGCTTGTGATGGCTGTATCGCCTATAGGTTGTTTGAAAATATATTCGTTCCCGATGTCGCCGACATCCTCATAAATGCCAAGGCCGCTGTACAGCTGGCCACTGATTTTATCAAGAAGCGAGAAGCTGCCGTCTTGTTCCAGGCTGACCCGGAGATGCTCGTTCTCCATAGTCAAGTCACCGGTGACCAGATAGACATCCTGCGGCTCCTGTTCCACTTGGGCATCCTTGCTTGGAATCCACGCGTAGGAGGCCAGACCCAATGCAGGAAGATTCGTCGCCTCAAAGGTCAGGCGCAGAGCCCGGGCCATGTAAGGCTGTCTGAACTTGTCGCCGGGCAGCTCGTAGCCGAAGCGTACGCCCAGATCTACGGCGGTGACATCAATTCTTAGACCTGCCGCATCAACCAGATAACCTTCGCCATGCGTACGGCCGGCGACCTCGTTGAAGACAGCTACAGGATCTTCACTTTGGTTGAAGAAACGACGGGACCATTCCACTTCAACGGTCACTGCACCGCTGGTCGCGTAGCCGCTTGTATTATAGACCACGAACGGGACGGCCTGGTCTCCGTATGATGCGAATACAGATGAATCCACCTTGGAACTGATGAATTTGGCACTCTCGGTGGCGAGGGATGAGCCGACTTCCATGCTCTTCGCGAACCGGGTCTTCATCTCATGATACACTTCGTCCACGCTGCAGCCGCAAATGCTGTCATGCGGATGGTTCTGCATCAGGGTCTTCCAGGCATATTGCAGCAGACCATGCGGATAGGCTTTGCCCAGCCCATGTGCCAGGGCAGCCAGCGGCTCTGCCGTTTTTTCCAGAAGCGTCTGATTCTGTTGATTGAGCTGCTTGATATATACGCGCGCTGATGCTGTATTCACTAGCGAATACCAGCCGTCAGTATGCTGCCCGCGCAGCTCGCCGGTAGTGAGGGTCAGATCTTCCGGAAGCTCTTCTTTCAGGGCCTTCACGTAATCATCAAAATTCGAATGGATGAATTCGCAGTCGGGATAGAGTTCGCGCGCAACACGTAGGGCTTCGGACAGGTCGGTCTGGATGGGTTGGTGATCACAGCCATTCATCAGCAGCAGATGCCGGGTGGAGGCATACTGCCGGGCACGCTCCAGACGAATATCCCAGTAAGCCTTGGCCGCCTCGGGGTCAACAGGAATTTCCATACCGTTGTTGTACCAGTTGGCGAACAGGATACCGAGAACACTGGAGCCGTCGGGAGATTGCCAGATCAGCTCAGAGTATGGAGATTCCAGGCCGGAAGCATCTTCTACACGGTTGTTAAAGCCAGTGGCTTTCACACCTCTCCCGAACACGGATGTGCTGATACCGGCCTGCTGCAGGATTTGCGCAGCCTGGCCCATGTTGCCGAAGGAATCCGGGAAATAGCCGAGCTTCGAGATCGGACCGAACGTGCTGGCGTCACGGTGGCCGATTTGCAGATTACGGACATTGGCTTCGCCGCTCGTCAGGAATTCATCCTGAAGGATATACCATGGACCGAGGGACAGCTTGCCTTCATCGCACAGGCGCTGGATAATTTCGCGCTTCTCGGGATAGACCTGCAAATAATCCTCTACCACGATGGTTTGTCCATCAAGGTAGAAACTCTTGAATTCAGGATCAGACTCGAACGTTTCAATCAGGGTATCTATCGTTTCGATGAGTTTGACGTGATGGGCTTCATAGGGCATATACCATTCCCTGTCCCAGTGAGTGTGGGAGATGACATGTACAACCGTTTTGCTGGGTGCTGTCAATGCGATTCCTCTTTTCCATAAGATGATGGACGCTACAGCATAATTATATTAAATGTATCCGTTGTCACAATGAGTGGATCGCAAACTATTGCGGGGATTGTTATCGACATGCAAGGAAGGGAGGGCTGAAGCAGTGAATCGTTTTTCTCTGCGGCTGGGAGCATCGTTTCGGAACCGGATTATTCTGGTGTTCTTTTTGATCATTATTATGCCGTTCCTTATCTTTGCTTACTATGCACATATCAAGTCCATTGAGGGTATCACCAACACCAACACTAAGATTTCACTGAGCTATCTCCAGCAGGCCCGCAAAAATTTTGAGATCTATCTCAATAAGCTCAATGATCAGGTCAATACGCTTATCGGCAATAAACGTCTGCAGGATCTGTTAGTTGACCCGCCAGCCAATACCGCTGAAGAAGAGGCCTTCACAGTAAACCTGCTGACACTGCTCTATCAGGCGACCCCGCAGATCGACGCCTTCCGGGTCAGAGTCTATCCGATGAATCCAGCCCTGTACCCTTCTTATATGAATACACTGGGAGAATCGGCTGATCTTGTATCTGAGGAGGACTGGTTCCAGAAACCTCAGGAGAGTGTGGGGCCGATCTGGAAGCAGTTCTTGCCGGAGCAGGGCAAGTATGGACGGCCCTTGCTTGCCTATATCAAACGTTTCTCAGGCCTTTATGACCGGAAGCCCCGTGGTGTGGTTGTCACAGAAGTCTCGGAGGATCATCTGAAGCGTTATTTTTCGCCGACGGAGCAATTGAAGAATCAAAAGCTGCTTCTTATGAACAAGGACGGCACCATTTATTACGATTCATCTGCCAATGAGTGGGCAGGGACAGCTTTTCCTTCGGCATCTTTCACAGAACATCTACAACAAAGTCCGGAAGGCTCACAGACCATCAAGATCGACGGCAACACCTATCTTGCAACCTATGTCGGACTGAGTAGCGAGCCCTGGGCGATCGTCAGCCTGACACTGCTCAAGGAGTTAACCGGGACGAATGATGAGATTAACCGGCTGTTGATTATTTTTCTGATCATCTATTTAATCTGCTGCATTGCCGTTGTCTTCTATATTACGGTGTATTTTACCCAGCCCATTGCGCGTCTGGTGCGGTTGATGCGAAGAATGGAGGACGGAAACTTTCATAATATTGTACTGAAATCGCCCCGGAAGGACGAGGTTGGCTGGCTGTACCGCGGGGTTGGCAGTCTGGTTCAGCGGATTGATGTGCTGATTCAGGATGCCTGGCGTTCAGAGCGGAAGAAGAAAGCCTTGGAATTTCAGGTGCTAAGCCACCAGATCAACCCGCATTTCCTCTATAATACGCTGGAATCTATTCGCTGGAAGGCGGAGAACCATGGACGCAGCGATATTAGTGAAATGGTATCTGCACTCGGTAATCTGCTCCGGCTGAGTCTGAATCAGGGCAAGGAGATTACGACGCTGCGGCGTGAAATCGAGCAGGTCAAGGCCTACGTGCTGATTGAACAGGCCCGAATGGGCAGTGCAATTCGCATTCTGTATTCTATTGATGAAGAACTGCTCGACTCGCCATTCCTGCGGCTGCTGCTGCAGCCTCTGGTGGAGAATGCGATTCAGCACAGCGTACGGAGTGATTTTGAGAAAGGCAAGATCATTGTGTCCGCGCGCAGCGAAGGGCAGGATATGATCATTGAGATTACCGATAACGGTAAAGGCATTCCGCAGCAAATCATAGAGGAACTGGAGCATGAAGTACCTGCCGAGGAAATGTATACAGCCACACGCCGGGGGGTAGGACTCCGCAATGTAAATGATCGTCTGAAGCTATACTTCGGGTCTGACTACAAGCTGCAGATTGAGACCGGCCCACAAGGCGGTACCCGCATAGTGCTGCGCCATCCCAAGAAGATAGAGGTGGAATTACCTAGACCGGACGACAGCCGATAGACTCTTAGAATTGTAAAAGCAAGCATAGTAGCGGGTCTCCTCATCAGGGAGAGCCGCTACTTCCTGTTTGGGGGATCATGACCTGTAATAGGGTCATCAGGACAAAAGGAAACTACAAAGTGCAAGAATGACTCATAGAAGTGTGTATCGCTCTCTTTTACAATTAAGTCATCCAAACAGCGAAAGGGAAGTCGATATGAAACTAAACGGAGTGTTCAAGGAACTGTACAAGAATCGCACCTTGCTGCTCATGTTCCTCCCCGTCGGGGTACTATTCTTGCTTTTTAACTATTTGCCGCTGGCGGGTCTTGTCATCGCTTTCAAAAATTTCGATTTCTCCAAAGGGATTTTTGGTAGTGAATGGATGAACCCGCTGCTCAGCAATTTTGATTATGTATTCTCTTCACCGGTAGCCTTTCGGGCTATCCGCAACACGATTCTGCTCAATGCGCTCTTCATTGCTATAGGGTTAGTGTTTGAAGTAGGATTTGCTCTATTGCTGAATGAGATGCGTAACAAGTATTTCAAACGGATTACCCAGTCGTTGACCTTTCTACCATTCTTCATTTCCTGGATCGTCGTAGGCGTATTTGCTTACAACCTGCTGAACTTTGAGAACGGTGCAGTCAACCGCTTTCTGGAATACCTGCATCTGCAGCCGATAGACTTCTATAGCCGGGCCGAGCTGTGGCCAGCCATTCTGACCATTGCAGCACGCTGGAAAATAACCGGTTACGGCACGATAGTTTATCTGGCGGCCTTAACCTCTGTTGACAATTCTTATTATGAAGCCGCTTCAATTGACGGAGCTTCCAGATGGCAGCAGATTCGTTATATCAGTATTCCGATGCTGCGGCCAACGATCATCATCCTGACCCTTCTGGCGGTAGGAAGAATCATGAATGCGGACTTCGGCATGTTCTATGCCATGGTAGGGGATGCTTCACTGCTCTTCCCGACCACGGATGTTATTGACACCTTCGTCTACCGGAGCTTGCGTAAATCCGGTGACATCGGGATGGCTTCCGCTGCGGGCTTCCTTCAGTCCTTTGTCGCCTTCTTCCTGGTGCTTGGCAGCAACTATGCGGCACGCAAAATTGACAAAGACTCAGCGATATTCTAAAGGCTGTGTGTCCGAGGTGCTAGCTAATCTAATGGAGGCACTTCGGATACCAGGCACATCATACTTTTAGGAGGTCATCCCACACGATGTCAGCACGAAAATTTTCCCTCAGCCAGTTTCTTATTGCTCTGGTCATCGGCCTGTTCAGTCTGGCCTGCCTATTCCCGTTCCTGATGGTAGTCTCAGGCTCACTGAGTACAGAGAAGGACATCATGCAGTATGGTTATTCTCTTTGGCCAAAGACGATTACTTTTGACTCCTACCGAATCCTGCTGCTTGGCTCCAACCGTATATTCCAGGCTTACGGGGTCAGCACATTCGTTACAATCGTCGGTACCGTATTGTCCCTGTTCCTGACGAGTATGGGCGCTTATGTTATGGCCCGCCGTTCCTTTAAATACCGGAATATTCTTTCGATCTTCGTCATTATCACCATGCTCTTCAGCGGGGGACTCGTGCCTTGGTATATTATTATCGTCAGATACCTGCACTTGAAAGATACGATTTGGGCACTTATTCTGCCGTCTCTGGCTAATGCCTTCAACATGTTCCTCATCAGAAACTTTATGCTCTCCATCCCTGAAGATTTGCACGAATCGGCCAAAATGGACGGTGCTGGTGAATTCCGCATCTATGCCCGGCTGATCATGCCGCTGGCTTTACCCGTTCTAGCGACTGTTGGTTTGTTCGTAGCCTTGGGCTATTGGAACGACTGGTTCCTCGGTCTGATGTTCGTCGATAAGCAGGAGCTTCAGCCATTGCAGCTGTTGCTGCGCACACTGATCTCTAATGTCGAGTTCTTGAAGAGCTCCAGCAATGCGGCGGCGATGCAGCGGATCTCGACCCAGATTCCTTCCGAGTCGATCAAGATGGCGCTCACAGTCATCACGATTGGCCCGATCATTTTCCTCTATCCGTTCTTACAGCGTTACTTTGTAAAAGGCCTCATGGTTGGGGCTGTAAAAGGTTAACTATGCCGACCACGGTCGTATAGTATAAATTACATTTCAAAAAGGGGAGATTTGGATGCGCAAAAGCATCGGTAGATTTCAGCTAATCCTAACCGCACTCCTGCTGTTCAGTTTAGTCTTGTCCGCATGTGGCGGTAGTAACAACAATACCACTTCAAATGCAGGCGAAAAGACGAATGCTGGCGGAGGAAGTGACACAGCAGCAACGAAGACTGAGAATGAAGTTACCCTTAAATTCTATTTCGGCGGTGATAAGAAGGCTGCCACAGATGAAGTCTGGTCCAAAATCAGTGAGTATGTGAAAGCCAAAGGTCTTAATGTCAAATTTGACATCAACTTTATCCCGTTTGGTGACTTCAAGGAGAAAATGCTCGTTATGGCCGCATCCGGCGATAGCTGGGACATGAACTTTGACGGCGACTGGCTCTCCTACAAGCAAATGGCGGCTAAAGGCTCCTATATGGCCCTGAATGATCTGCTGCCGAAATATGCACCTAATCTGGAGAAGAAATACGAAGAGCAGGGTACATTGGGCGCAGCAACAGTAAACGGCCAAATTGTCGGATTGCCATGGACGATGAAAATGAATGAACGTAAATTTGCCGGCTGGCGTTCGGATCTTGCCGAGAAGGCAGGCATTAACATTGCGCCGGATTCTATCCAAACGATTGAAGATGTAGACAATCTGCTCCGTGAGTTGAAAAAAGCTTACCCGAACGATAAGCTGTCCCGTACTACACCGTTGTCCCTCTATTACATCCGCGATGAATGGGTGGACCTGAACTTCCACGGTCTGGGCTTCTACCTGAATGATCCGAAGATTACCGTTCAACCAGTTGAACAACAACCGTTCTTCCTGGAGGCTTCGCAGCTGGCGAAGAAATGGTATGATGACAAGCTGATCAACAGAGATGCCATGATTGATAAAGAAGGCGCTGAAGACCAGTGGAGAAACGGCAAGCTGCTCTTTACCGTGACTTCTCATGAATGGGCTTACGCTGATCCAGGCTTCTCCGATTCTTCCTTTAAACAAGGAATGTCGCTCCTTTATCCTGATAAGAAATACGTTAACCGTACCGCTCTTGCTAACGTAGTAGCGATCAATGTGAACTCCAAGAATCCAGACCGTGTGCTGCGTTTCCTCGATATGGTAGAAACGGATCAAACGCTGTATGATTTGCTGCAATATGGTATCGAAGGCAAAACTTATGTCCTGAACGGAGATGCTGCGGATTATCCGGAAGGTATGCAGTCCTCTACAAGTAACTATATGGAGTGGGGCGGACAATGGGCATTCTGGAAGCCGCAATTTATGCGCCCAACCACAACGTATGCTAAAGATTTCTGGGTGAAGGAAGCAGATTTCGCTAACCAGCCGAACAATGTGAACTCGCCAATCGACGGATTGTTCATTGCTGAAGACAGCATGAAGAATGAGCTGGCCAAGCGTGACCAAGCTACCGATGAGATTAGCAGACCGATCGAATACGGTATGGTGAAAGATGTTGAGAAATCTGTAGCCGATTATGTTGAGACTCAAAAGAAGAACGGACTCGATAAAATTATCTCTGAAACACAGAAACAAATTGATGCCTATCTTGCTGCCAAAAAATAAAGCTTGCGGCAAACAGGAAGCCGCCTTGGGGTGTGCTTCCTGTTTTTTAGTCATAGCGTCATTGTCTATCCGCGGGAATGAATGGCCAATAAACTATTGGAGGTGCGTTTGTGAGTACAAATCGATCATGGGTCAAGCTCCGGGTACAGGTATCACGGGTACTTGCGGCCCTGCTGCTGGTGTCCAGTATCCAGCTTCCTCTGGGCACGGTAAAGGCTGACGCCAACGCTGTGCATGTTAGCTTGGGAGAAACACCGGTTGAGGAGGGGCTATCCGCTAGGGCAGGTGATACTACCGACGGTCTGAAGACCGGAACGGTTACCGGAGTCACCTATTGGGAGACTGGCAAGGACCTCGGTACAAGCTACATCTATCTGGACGTGGACAACGATTATTTGTATGACAGCAATGATTACGATGTGGATGTCACTGTAGATTATTATGACGAGGGCAGCGGAAAGTTTGTTCTGCAATATGATGCCCAGACGGCAGCCTTCAAAGATGGAACTGTGTTTCAGTATGGCGACTCCAAGACCTGGAAAAGTCATACCTTCACACTGAAGGATGCCAAATTTGCAGACCGCACGAACGGAGCGGATATGCGGCTCAGTGTGGAAGGCGGGGGCATTGATGCTGCGGCTAACAAAGACCTTAAGGTTGCTGGTGTTACAGTTTCCAAGAAACTGAAAGCGGATTCAAATAAACAGGTCGCTATCAAGTTGGGGGCACAAGTCGACTCTAACGGTATTACCGCGAGACCTGGAGATGGACCAGCTACAGGTCTTTTGACTGGAACAAGGGACGGCAAAACTTACTGGCAGACGAATCAAAATGTAAGCTCGTCGGATCCGGGACAGAACGTCCTCTACTTCTATTTTAATGTGGGCGACGATTACTTGTATCAGAATACCGATCAGGATGTATTTGTAACAGTGGAATACTACGATCGCGGCAATGGTAGCATGGTTCTGCAGTATGATGCAGAGTCAGCGCATTTTAAAGATGCACCATTATTCACTTATAAAAATACAAATACTTGGAAGACACATACCTACAAATTAAGCGATGCTTATTTTGGTAACGGCACTAACGGTGGCGACTTCCGGCTTGGTGTTAGTGGCGCAGGCGCTCCGGCAGGTAATCCGGAACTGATCTTGGCTTCGGTAACGATCACGAAAGCTCCGCGCACTGCTGTGGATGCGCAGACCAAGGTATACACAACGAATTATGCAACACAGGATGTAGTTATAGCCGATGGCAGTGTCAAGGATTTTGGTGCTGTCGGGGATGGCGTTAAGGATGATACGCAGGCGTTCCAGGATGCCTTGACCGCAGCGGGCAACCGTGGAGGCGGGGTAGTCTTTGCGCCAGAAGGCCATTACAAGATTACCAGTAATCTCATCATTCCAACTGGCGTTACACTCCGCGGTGACTGGGTAAACCCTGACACAGTTAATAAGCAAGTAAAGGGTACGGTTCTCGAAGCTTACGGTGGTAGAGGAGATGCTGAAGCGCCAAGTTTCCTGCAGCTCGCTCCTTCCAGTGGTGTTACGAATCTATCGGTTTGGTATCCGGAGCAATCGGCAGAGCAGCCGGTCCTCTATCCATGGACCTTTGAGCAGCTCTCAGGTGATAGCGCTACCATTCAGAATGTGACAATGGTCAACTCCTATAATGGTATCAAAATCGGTCCGATCTGGAATGAGCTTCATTATGTCAAAAATGTATTCGGTACCGTACTGAACACCGGGATTTTCCTGGACTTCACCACAGATATCGGACGCCTTGAGCATGTTCGTCTAGCTCCTGATTATTGGTCCGGTTCCGGTCTGGCCGGGTCTCCGCAGAAGGAGCAATTGACGAATTATCTTACAGGCCATGCCGAAGGGATTGTCATGGGCCGTTCGGACTGGGAATATATGTCGGACATTTATCTGTCGGGCTTCAAGACCGGGATGCGCGTGACTACCAGAACGGATAGCCTGGAAACGGCAAATGCCCAGCTCTACAAAATCAATATTGAGCATTCCCAGGTAGCGCTCAAGATTGAAGGCGTCAATGATTATGGTCTGCTGGTGACTGACAGCAGCTTTAAAGCCGATGTCGGAGCCAATCCAATTGCCATTCAAGCTACGCCTGGGTTCCGCTCCATCGTCCAGTTCAACCAGGTGACGATCGGCGGTCAGCCGCATCAGGCAGTCGTCAATGAAGGAACGGGTATTCTTTCTTTTGAAAATAGTACTTTCGAGAACTGGGATGACCAGGCTGGCGGCTATGCTATTGTGGCCAAGGGCGGCTCGCTTATTCTTGGTCAGTCCACCTTCGACAAGCCGTCAAATCACATCTTACTTCAAGATACTGTGGCTGAAGTGAATGCTGTCAATTCCGGCTATGAGGGTCAGCTTCAGGTGAAGAATGAGAGCGAAGGCGCGCAGCTGAACATTCACCAGGATGACAAGTACAGCCTGGAGGCACTGCCAGAAGTAGCAGCTCTTGATCTGGCACAGCAGCCGAAGCCGGCAACAAACGGATTATACAATGTAACTGAACAACTTTACGGAGCTGATAAAAGCGGCCAAATCGACGCAGCTGCCATTGTGCAGCAGGCCCTTAATGATGCGAAGCTTGCCGGCGGCGGCACCGTGTATTTGCCAGCAGGGATCTACCGGTTGAACTCACCTATTACTGTGCCAAGTGGTGTTGAGCTGAGAGGATCATGGGATGTGCCCCATCATACGATTGGTGGCGGAACGGTGTTCTTCACCAATTATGGGGAAAATGATCCCGATGGCACACCACTGATCACTCTGGAAGCCTCCTCGGGGGTCAGAGGCTTGTCTGTTTATTATGACAAGCAGAACTGGAACACAGTGAAGCCTTATTCCTGGACGATTCAGGGGAAAGGCCATGGCGTGTACGCCATCAATACGACTTTGATCAACTCTTATCAAGGGATTGATTTTGGCAGCTATGATACCAGTGGACATTATATTGATTATGTCGCCGGTTCTCCGCTTAAAGAAGGGATCTTCCTCGGCGGCGGAGCAGAAGGCGGAATGGTCCGCAATGTCCAGTTTAACCCGCACTATTATGGAAGGAACAATTATCCGAATCATCCTGAAAGCGGCGAGGACTTCAATAAAGTCTGGAACTACCAGAAGGATCATCTGGATGCCTTCCGCGTAGGACATGTGAAGCAGGAGACCATCTTCAATACTTTTGTTTACGGTTCAATGTATGGCATTCATTTCGAGGAGCAGAATGGCTCTGGTCCGGAAGCGGTTGTCATCGGTCACGGAACGGATGGTAGTAAAAAAGGTGCCGTTATTGACAGTGCGGGTCCAGCAGGACTTTCCCTGATCAATACCGAGCTTGTATCGATGAGCAGCTCGGATAAAGTATATGTCGTAGTCGGCGAAGGCTTTGACTCCAAAGTTACGCTCTTCAACACTTCTATGTGGGGAGATACGACCCGTTCCTTCGATATTCACGCGGGAACCGTACGTATTCAGCAAGCTAACTTCACTACTGTTGGAGAACGGGGAATCAATGCTCTGGGCGGGGATACCGCATTATACAATTCCTACTTCCAACAGCCGCGCACTACACATGTCTATGCTGGGCCGGATATTAGCAAGCTGGTGATTTCTAACAACCTTTTCAAAGGTGGCATGCAGCTGGTTAACGAAGCTGTGAGTAAAGTATTTGGCACTAATCTGGTTCCGGTTGCCCTGGGCATTAAACGTAGTCCGTTCAATGCTAGTGAACCAGACAAAGCGAACAGCGTGCTCACCGTAACTAATGTAACAGAAGAACAGCCGCTGAGCGGGCGTCTGGAGTTACTGCAGCCTGCCGGATATGCCGGGAAGCTCAAGCCTGTCCGATTTGAAGGTATTGCTCTGGGACAGTCTTTGGAGATTGCCTTGCCATTCCTGTCCAGTGACACACTGAAATACCGTGTCACACTGGATGATGGCTATACTTATACAACTTCTGTCAGACTGGCACAGTCCTTTGCCGAGCGTAATGGAGCGGAATCGACGGTTACTCCGACGATTGAATTGTCCAGCATTGACCAATATTCCAGTGTAGGAGGTCAATGGAAAGGCACAGACGATCTCAGCGCCCATGCATCTGTAAGCTGGGATACCCAGAATCTGTACACCACGATTGTTGTGAAGGACGATGTGCATGCACAGACCTGGAGTGGCGGGGATATCTGGCAGGGCGACAGCATCCAGCTTGGCATTGATCTGTCCAAGAAAGATGGATCGGCCAGCAAAAATGTAAATGAGCTGGGCTTTGCCCTGAATAATCAAGGTAGTGTTACTAAGTGGAGATGGAGAGCACCGGAAGGGGTGCAAACCGGGGCGTTTAATAATGCCCAGGCAGACATTACCCGTGACGAATCCACCCATCTGACCACCTATAACCTGAAGATTCCGTTCAGTGAGCTGCACAAACCTGGATATACCTTCTCGCCTTCCGATGTGATCGGCTTCACGCTCTTGATCAACGAGAACGACGGAGCAGGTCGTGCCGGATTCATGGAGTACAATCAAGGCATTGGCTCCAGCAAGGATGCAACACTGTATGGCGATCTGATTCTGCTGGACAGCGCTTATGCCGGTCTGCTAGAGCAATCGGCAACAGCACAGGTTGCGCAAGCAGAGACGCATAAGGATATCACCCATAAGGATTCAGCAGCCAATTTTGTTAGTCTGCTGCCTGAAGGTCCGGTGAAGACTACATTGATTGCCCGGTTGGCAGCGATCGGAGGCTCGGTCGATCCCGGACCTGGCACTGATCCGGGCACTGACCCGGGGAATCCAAATCCAGGGAATCCAAATCCGGGCACTGATCCGGGGGGACAAAAGCCGGAACCCGGCACAGAAACGCCGTCTACCAGCAATCCAAGTTCGGGATCTTCATCCTCTGTCCCTGCGGCTTCCGGAAGCAAGACATCCATCACTCTGCGGGGAGATGGAACTGTCGAAGTAAAGACCGTACCTGTAGTGGATAGCGCAGCGCAATCGGCGAAGGCCGTTGTGGCATCATCGGAGCTTACAAGCGCTTTTGCTCAGGCTAAGCCTGATAAGAATGGGGTAAAACATGTATCTGTTCAGGTAGCATCAGCCAGCGGAGCCAAAGGCTATAGTATTGAGCTTCCTACTGCCTTCGTTGCCGCGGGTTCTCCAGATCAAGTGCTGGAGCTTGTACTGCCGACGGGAACACTTACTCTGCCGGGCAATCTGCTGGCATCCCTGAGTAAGGAGCTGGATACGACAGTAACCTTCTCCTTGCGAGAGGCTGACCGCACAAAATGGAGCAAGGACCTGCAATCTAAACTGGGTAGTCGCCCGGCAGTAGAACTGTCCATTTTGTCGGGGAACAAGACTCTTGCGTGGAGCGACAAGAATTCGAAGCTTACTCTGTCGTTACCTTACGTGCTCTCTGGCACCGAGCAAGCCCAAGCATCCGGCCTTGGAATTTGGAAAATTCTGCAGGATAAGCAGGGTGAAGCCGTAGCTGGAGCGAAATACGCAGACGGAACGGTTCAATTCAAGGTAACAGAAACAGGTCAATATGCGGTTGTTTTAACCGCGCCAATTTTTGCGGATTTGAGCAGTGTTCCTTGGGCGCAAGAAGCCATTGAACAACTCGCAGCTAAAGGAATCATACAAGGCGTGTCTGCTTCAGCCTTCAATCCAGAGGCACAGATCAAACGGGCAGACTTCGTGAAGTTGCTCGTGGACACTCTTGGCTTGACCGCAACCACCACTGCTAGTTTCAGTGATGTGGAGCAGGACGCTTACTACGCCGAAGCAGTGAGTATAGCCAAGGCTCTTGGTCTTGCAACGGGTTCCGGTGATGGTGCATTCCTGCCGAATGCGGCCATCAGCCGTGAAGAGGCAGCGGTCTTCATTGACCGTGCACTGAAGCTCCAGAAGATTGAGCTGGCGCAAGCCGGCACAAGCACACTGGGCGACTTCAAGGATTCCAGCCTTATCGCGGGCTATGCCCGAGGCAGCATTGGAACACTGGTGGAAGCCGGTCTGCTGCAGGGTAGCGGTAGCAGCCTGAATCCTAAAGGCAAGCTGACACGCGCAGAAACTTCCGTGCTGTTGTACCGGATTTATAGCCTGTAATGCCCGACTTTCAAATGCTTGAATAGGAAGGCTGTGTAAGTAAAAGGTTAAAGGTCTATAAAAAGGCGCCCTGAACAGTCCGTATATCGGTTGTTCGGGGCCCCTTTTGTTTGAAGGAGTTTAAGTAGTATGCGGAAAAAGGAAGTTCTAAAAGCGATAGCTCTAAAGAATGGCTAAAAACGAAGAGCAGCGATTCTCCAATAACGGGATCGCTGCTCTGTTAGCTTTTACAGTTTTGAAAATGAAGAGAGTCTGTCTCCGCTCGCAGAGAACCCAATAAAGGATTAGACTGGCCGATAGCCATTACTCTAACGGGCAGGATAGTTCCAATATGTGGTATTCTAAGGTAAGGGATTTGAACAGGGGGGGCAATGTTGAGGGAAATAAAGCATCCAGTTAAGAGTCCATCAAGTATTGGAACTATTATAAGTATGATTGCTCTTATATCGAGTCACTCTATTTTTGTATTGAGATTATGGGATCAGTTGGGTGTATTCTACACTTACGCTTCGTTAACAGCGTTTCTTATATGTTTAGTTGTACTGTTACTCGCATTGTACAGAACATTTTTTACGAAACCAACCGAGTTATGCCTATCCAATGAGCAAATCACATTAAATGGGAATATAATTCATTCAAGGGATATTAAAGTGTTAATGATCAGGGGGTACTTTAAACCTGTTATTGGGATATTACCTTACAGGAGGAAGATCGTCCCATTGGATATGGCATTTAGGTATTCAAAGGATGAAGATAAAGGTATCTCGGATTTAAAGAGTTGGGCAAAAATGAACAATGTAAAGATGGTCAATAAATCGTTTCAAACGTGGATATAGGTGTATTCAAAAGCACTATCCGGTACGGTCATTATCTTATTCAGAGGATGAGTTTAACCAGGATGACATGCTTGTTCGTTACACTCCCTCGAAATGATTCTGTTTCCTCACTCAGACTCATGAATTCGCAGGATTTCATCCTGTAGTTATAGTAAAGAAGGGGATGATGAAGGAACTGGTGGCTGGGAGATGGAGAATTGGGCATAGGTAAATAAAGGGTGAGTAAGGATCACCCATATTGTTCCATCATGTGCACGTCTCCACTTCACCCTAGCGATTCTCACTCCCATGTCTCAACGGGTCATAGCTCTTTCATTCCTTCGTCACATCTAACTAAGGGGTGGAGGTCGGTCTTTCTAACGGAACGGGTCCGAGCTCTTTTGTTTAACATCTCCCGATACTCCGTGCTTCTTGTCATCCTGCGAATGCATGAGTCGATGAGGATTGATTGGTTTTATGCTGTTTGCTGGAATACCTTGATCGGTTCGTAAGCGGTAC
>NZ_JABWCS010000185.1 GCF_013359945.1 Paenibacillus agri
AAACAAACAAACAAACAAACAAACAAACAAACAAACAAACAAACAAACAAACAAACAAACAAACAAACAAACAAACAAACAAACAAACAAACAAACAAACAAACAAACAAACAAACAAACAGACAAACAGACAGACAGACAGACGGACGCACTAACTCACTAGCCAACAATCAAGCTATATAGAACGCATTAAAAGAACAAACATAGCCAAGAAAAAAGAGAGCTTATATAGGAAGGATCGAAGTGTAATTAACGGCATTTTCGTACCTTAAATTCTCCGCAGCTAAGGGGTAATGGAAATTAAGTGCAATATTGTACCTTAAATCTTCCAGAATCACCCTTCCAGTGTTCTTTTTCGAAAAATAAGATACAAATATGCCCTTATATACCTAATTTAACTTTAATGGAGAAAAATAAGGTACAAAAATGCACTTAGTTGAGGAGGGGCCCCTCTTTTCACTGTTAAGACGACTGGTGAAGGGGAATATGCCGCCATAGGCTGCAATCTATCGGCAGTCTATCGGCAGTCTATGTTACGTTGCTAGCTTTTTTCGTGGAAATCATCAAAAATTTCCGTCCAAAGAAATCAACACGGAAGCCAAAGAAGGCTTCCAGACCTAGTTTTCCTCCTGAATGTTTTCAGGCGAGCGCATTGCGCCTACAGTTCCAAATTTCCCTGTTCGCTCATCTTCGCTTTTTGTTAATTTCTTTTCTTCGGCATATATAACTGACTTATATAACTGGCTTATATATATCTAGCTTATATAACTAGCTTATGTAACTAAAAAACAGCAGCTTCTCCCGCTACTTGCACTTGGGGAAAAGCTGCTGTTTTGTTTATTTTATAAGACCAGAATCTTTAAGGAACTGCTTGGCTACATCTTTGTATTCTTTCTTATTAATATCTACTTCGCCATTCAATTTCTGCATAGTTGCATCATCCAGCTTCGCGGATATCGCATCCAGGAGTGTGCTTATTTCCTTATCCTGATCTAAAGCTTCTTGACGGATAACCGGGGCAACATTATATGGAGGCCATAGATGCTTATCATCCTTCAGAACCACCAAATCCGGGTTAAGCAGCTCGCCGTCTGTTCCAAAGGCCATGGTAGCTTGAGCTTCATCATTCAATACTACGCGATATTTGACACCATAATCGAAAAGCTTAAGGCTCTTAAATTTGAATTCACCATATACACGATTCATTCCAAGTAATCCATCTTCGCGCTCCTCGAACTCAGGTACACCAGCGAAGTTAATCTCGCCTGCTTTGGCTTGCAGCTCAGAGAGGGTGGTGATGCCGTATTTCTCGGAGGCGGAGCGGGATATGGCTATTGCCTGAGTGTTATTGGCTTGGGAAGGCGCTAACCAAACGAGGTTAAATTCCTTCTTATAATAGTCTGAGACTAGATCAAACACTTGCTTTGGATCTGTGAGCGGCTTCTCATTCAGGATGTTCTGCAGGGCTGTGCCTGTGTATTCTGGATATACATCGATATCGCCTTTTTTGAGTGCTTCATGAGCGATCAACGTTCCGCCTAGGTTAAGCTTTCGATCCACTTTAATGCCGGCATTCTCAAGTACTAATGCATACATTTCGCCCAGTATGAGTGATTCGGTAAAGTTCTTGGAGCCCACCACTATCTTTTTCTTGGAGGATCCGTCTCCGCAACCGGCAGCAATACTCATTAAAGCAATGATTAGTGTGAGCAGCAGCAAGCTTGATTTCTTCTTCTTCATCTCATTTCCCCCTGCAATCATAATTAGACTTTGCTCATTATTATCACTTGGTAATAATGGATTATTACTTTACAGGGCCAATAATAACATTACTTCCAAATAAATTCAATCACATTTGTTTACTAGGGATTAAAAAATTTTTTATGGGAATTTAAACCGTTTAACACTGCGAATTAATCCTGATAAGAATACTTAATATTTATTGACAATCAAAACGATGCCACTTACTATCTATTTAATAAATTGTTATCATTTTGTAATAATGAACTTCAATAAATACTTTGTGAGGAGTATGAATATGAGTGCCTCATTACAATTAGACGGATCAAACTTGAAGATGGAGGATATGGCTGCAGTATTGGCGGGG
Source organism: Paenibacillus agri (assembly GCF_013359945.1). Taxonomy (GTDB): domain Bacteria; phylum Bacillota; class Bacilli; order Paenibacillales; family Paenibacillaceae; genus Paenibacillus_AQ; species Paenibacillus_AQ agri. The sequence goes on from NZ_JABWCS010000185.1 coordinate 2,108, forward strand.
AAGATTTTCAAAGTAAGCATAGTTAAATCGCATAGCCAAACCTCGGAGCGCTCATTCCAACAGTCGGATCTCCCAACAAAGTCGTTTGGAGAACAGGGAGAGGGCTTCTTAGATTCATTAAGGGACTGGGTACAATCCGATGGCGAGTTACTGCCAAAAGAAGTAGGTCTCTTGAGTTTGTATCTTCTGTTGAATCATTCAGTTAAGCATAGTGATGTGCTGAGTGATGGCTTGCTTCAAAGAGTTTTATTGTTCGTGAATCATGGGATCGAGCCTTGCTTACATAAAGAAAACAGAACTGAAACCTCCGCGATGAGTGAACTTGCCTTGATTCTCTATGGCGAAGAAGAATTGCTTTGTTATCACCAAGGACAATTTAAAGCTGTTGGATCATTGTTCGAGGAGTTAGGGCTCACCAAGCTTCAATATACTCGCGAAGATGTGGCCTTTATTACGGGGCTGTGCTGTGTGTCTACAGCGATGTCTATTTACGCAGCTGCTGAGGCTTCCAGGTTAACGAAAACTGCAGATATTTGTGTTGCAATGCAGCTTGAAGCCATACGTGGGGAGACTGGAGCTTTTGACCGGCGTCTGCATGAGCTTGGCAGGCCGTATAATAGCCAGATCGAAGTCGCGGAGAACGTACGAAGAATCATTAAAGATAGTGAATTTACCACTGAAAGAGGCCGGGAAGCTTATGGTGGAGACAATGGTCCCCGCTGCCAGGATGCCATCAGTATTCGAGCTGTGCCCCAAACGCATGGGGGAGTCAGAGATACAGTGAAGTGGCTGAAGGAGCAGCTCGACAAGGATATCAATGATATCGCGGAGAAGTCGAACCCATTGATAGGGTACTTGCTGGATTTGGTCATCGTCGGTTTAATAGATCTCGGCAATATCAGTGAAAGAAGAAGCTTCAGACTCTTGGACAGTAAAATGTCATATGGGCTGCCGATGAATCTTGTCGGAGAAAACCCGGGTTTTAATCATGGATTCCCGGTCATCCAGGCTGCTGCTACAGCAATATTGGCTGAGATGAAATTGCTGGCCCTTCCGAATACTGCTTTTTCAAAGATCGATCATATCACCCGAAAATATGTGTGCACGACGCTGGAATCTTCGCTGAAGATGCTCGATGCGATATCGCTGCTTAACAAGATTTTGGGGATCGAGATGTACATGGCTGCTCAAGGAATGGATCTCGCTAAGAGTAAGCTGGTGGACTTTGAGTTTGGAATCGGATCGAAAGAAGCACTTCATGTATTCAGAAACTTTGTGCAGACGGTGAAAGTGAACCGCTTTGCTTCCCCGGATATGGTTGCTGCGGAGAAAGTCGTCACAGATGGCATCGTGCTTCAGGCAGTAGAAGATATTGTCGGAAATTTAAAGTAAGGTGTGAGCCTATGAAGGATGCAAACTTATATATCGATGGTTATAGCTTAACTGTAGAACATATTATTGAAGCTGTGCGCGGGGAATGGAAAAGTGTACGCTTGGAGGCAGAAGCAAAAGCAAGATGTGAGAGCAGCAGGGCCCAAGTATCTCGCTGGCTTGGATCGGATGCTCCTGTTGTTTACGGTGTGAATACGGGGCTTGGCAATCTGAAGGATACGGCATTGTCCCCGGAAGAGCATCTGGATTGGAATAAAACGATCCCCTATCCTCATGCCGTAGGTGTGGGGGAGTATCTGAATCCCGTCATAACCAGGACATCTATGCTTATTCGTGCCAATGTGCTGAGCAGGGGCTACTCTGGCGTAAGACCACAATTGATTGAAAGAATGCTGGAGATTTTTAACCATGGGATTGCTCCAGCGGTTCGTGAGTTAGGCTCTACAGGGTTAAGTGATCTTGGCCCGCTTGCTCACAACGCTATGGTCGTCGGGGGATTGGAAGAAGCACAGGTGTTCTACAAAGGCAGACACATGAGTGCCCAGGCATGTTTTCAAGAATTGGGCATGGAGGACGTATTCCCTCTGGAATGTAAAGAAGTGCTATCGCAGATGAATGGTTCAACCATGACACAAGCGATCGCTATCTTTGCCTGTCATAATATGCAGCAATTGCTGGAGATTGAAACAAGGATCGAAGCCATTCTGAATCGTGATCAACCGATCATAATCGATTCGAAAGAACGGGTGGATATGGCAGTCCAGAAGGCTTTTGAGATCATTCTGAACACCGTGAACTTCGAGAATAACATCACCTGCGACAATCCGCTTCTATTCGAAGTGGAGGATGGCTACGAAGCTGTAATGGGATGCAATTGCAGTAACACACAAGTAGGTTATGTGATGGATCTGCTTAATTTCCTCATTGCTGATAAGGCAAACTATATTATGGAATTCATCAACAGGCTGGACTTTGAAGAAGGCGGAAGGCTGAATGCGATCCGTGAAGCGGCTGCGGCACGAGTCAGACTCATTCATTCCTTAAGCCTCCCTGCTAGCGCCGATTCTATATCTACCAAGGCCAACCAGGAGGATCATGTCGAATTTAGTTTTGGGGCGGCAAGAAAGGCGCTTAAAGCGCTGACTGCCTACCAATCACTGTTGTCATATCTGCTTGCTGCGGCAACAAAGACAGATGCCGTTCGTAAGAACACAAGTAAGGTGCTGGAGGTATTCCCTGATTTGAATGTGAACACAACGGGTTCCTCTGCTAATCTGGCAGCTAGCATCAATCACTATTTGACTGGAAAATTCGATTTGGTTTCATTGATTGTGAAGACGGATGGAGATTGAAGCTTAACATCGCTGTAAAGAGCCGTGAAGAGCCGTAAAGGCGAACTAATAAATGTGATGTATCGTGATAGAAGCAAATAACCCGTAAGGAATGAGAGTGGTTCTGTCCGTTCCTTACGGGTTACAGTATGCATTCATGTTATACAGTACGTTTCAGCGGCGTAGCGACAGGCCGGATGACGTTCGTGTTGGTATCTTTTCTATGGAACAGCTTGCGCAGGTACGGAAGGACGAAGTAATCAAGGCCGATTTTACCAGCATTAGCGGCCGATACGATGATGATCACTTCCATGAGCAGTAATTGTACATTCGTGCTGACGGTACCCGAGAGCAGGTAAGCAGCGTTCATAACCAGACCCATAAGAGCAGCGAAGGTAGTGAATGTTCCTAGAATCAATCCCAAGCCAACCAGGAATTCACCAGCCGGTACCAGGAAGTTAAAGAAGTCTACGCCAGGGAGAGCTGCATGTTGGAGGAAGCTTCCCCACCAGGCCTGCACCGTCGCACCTTCACCAGCGCTCTTGGCAATAGCCCCTTTGATAAATCCCGAAGCATCAAACCCGCCGCCAGTCAGCTTATGCCATCCGGCAGTTAACCATTCATATCCCAGATATACCCGTACTATAGTGAGCAGCAGCATAGCGGCTTTATTTGTTCTGAACCAGTTGTTAAACATATCTCTTCACTCCTTATTTGTTGTCTTTCTTGTGTCTGTATCGGATGATCATCTTCGATAGCTTTATATTAAGTGATTTATTTCACAATAGGTGTGATAAATATCACAAAGTGGTGAGAAATTTTGATATCAAACTAAAATTGTGAATATTTTGTTTTGAAATGTGTCGAAGGGGACATAAGCGAGGGACCGGTACCGCTTTCAAATGGTTCTTGACAGAGTTTTTGCATAAAATTAACATACAGATATGAATGAAAAAGCTATTGTAGCCGTTATAGGCCGAATCCATCGCAGAAGTAATCGATTTATCGAGAAGGAATTGAAGAAGCATAATATTCACGGAATTGCTCCATCACACGGGGACATTCTGTTTCAGTTGTATGGACAGGAATCCATTACAATGAATCAGCTATCCTGCCTGATCGACAAGGACAAATCAACCATCACTGCATTAGTCGAGAAATTGGTGCGTCTGGAGTATGTTAAGAAGGAGCAGGACCTGAACGATGGCCGCATCTTCCGCTTATCCATTACCGATAAGGGAAGAGCGCTGAAGCCGATTTTTGAAGCGGTGTCCGAGTCTCTACTGGCTGCGGTGTATGAGGATTTTGCACCGGAAGAGAAGGAGCAGCTGTTTCAATTGCTCAGGAAGATTAATTTGTGAAAATGACTAACGACAGTCTGGCTTCCAGCCGGGCTGTTTTTAGTATAAAAATTTGTCTCAACCCCGCAACCTTTTCGAACAATCCCCGTCTAGAGTGTACCCATTGGGAAATAAATCATGACAAACACAACCAGCAACCCAACACAATACACGGAGGAATGAAGATGAAGAAACGATTGTTAAAACCGCTGCTTCTAATGATGATGATTGCCATTTTTAGTTTAAACGTTACGGGAGCGGCCTTTGCTAAAAGTGGCGGGTCCAAGAATCCCCCTAAGAACGGTATAGATATAGCGACTGCAGTAAGTATGATCGTAAAAGGGCTAGACCTGAACCTGAATACCATCGATTTTATCAAAATGCCAGTGGCAAGCGATCACTATACAAAAGTGAAGGATAACGCTCCATATGCCAAGGATTTCATTTACGCTTATTACAATGGAGTGCAGCTTCCGAAGGACATTAATCCTTCCGCCACAATCTCCAAGGAGTACTTTGCTGAGCTTCTGTACCAGGCTATGAGTCATAAAGGCGATTTTGTCTGGATTGAAACATTCCAAAAGGTGGCAGACGGAAATCAAATCAAAAAAGAATACATGAACAGTATTCAGAAACTGATGCTCGCCAAGATCGTTACACTCGACAGCAAACAAAAATTTTATCCGAAGAATAGTATCAGCCGTGACGAAGCAGCCAATATGATCAGCAAAACTGTGAAATTCATTAACAACTATAAACCAGTGCCTACACCTGCTCCAATCGAGGTTACATTAACCACGGGCAAGGAGACAGATGCTGTCACTAAGGTTACGCTTTCTGCTACGGTTCCAACTGGCGGTTATGGACTTGAAATCACGAGTATTCAATTCACGAAAGATCAGGCATTGATCAAATATAAGCTGGTGAAGCCGGCCCCGGACTCCATGAATGCTCAAGTCATCACCGAAATTAAAGCCGTAACCTACATTCCTTCGACGTTCAAACCTGTACTTCAGGCCAATAAATAATACGGATTTTTGCCTAATAGCTTTATTAGCAACGGATGGACTCGATAGGAGCCATCCGTTGTTTTTGTATGGGCGGGTAGGGAGAATGAAAAATAAAGAAGTGAAATGGAGGATTCTGTAATAATATCTCGAATATATAGGGGATGTAGGTATGACTAGCTAAGGGGGATATCACTATGGCTCTTCAGGCAGAAACTCTTGTGGAAGAATGGCTGAACAAGAACGGGTATTTTACGATAAGAGGCATCAAGGAGAAGCTAAATGAGATTGATTTCCTCGCGGTACGGCGAAATGGCGAAGGCGAATGGGAGTATGTCCATTGTGAAGTTCAGGTTAGTGTGCGACCTGTGGCCTATATTAGCAAGTTGACCAAGCAGCAGATGGAGAAGCTAGGCGTAAAGTCGAAGACAAGTGCCAAACTGCGCAATTCTGAAAGTCTAAAGGACAGCGTAAAGGCCTGGGTAGAGATCAAGTATACCTCCGACAAAAAGAAGAAGCTGCGCAGCTCCGTGATTGACACCGACCAGTGGCAGTATTGGTTCGTACACGGCAGAGTGAAGGATCAGAATGAGCTGGAGCAAATCAGCAGTGAAGGTGTCAAGCTGGTAGCGATCAAGGAGATTTTGCAGGAACTAACGGCCAATTCGACGGAACATAGTTTCTCTGCGGCTTCTGCAGGCGATTTGGTAGAGTTGATTAATCTGTTAAATGCGGAAGAGTAGAGCAGTCCGGATACCCTTTTCTTTTGTTCAGTCATCCATATGAGTCTTTGAACCCAAGTGGCGATGATTGAGATAGAAGACCAACTCTTTGGAGAAGATGTTGGTCTTTTTTGCGTCCAATGGTAACATGTAGGTCATATTTCTTATTAAAAACCGCGTATTTCGACAAATAAATACATATTTCTTATTAAATACCTTTACTATTTACAAATTTTTATTTAAGATTCTCTTATGTGTAATGGAATAGGAAATAATATGTAATACAAATTTTTCTTAATTTATTACAACAGATGATCATACATGATGGAGGAATGCACAAATGTTCACAATCGAATATAATGCCGCAAAAAACAGAGTTGTCGTTACCGCTCAAGAGGTTACACTGGACAATGCACAGCAATACATTGATGAGTTCACCGAGATTCTTAAAAAAGTAAAACCAGGGTTCACTGGTGTTACAATTCTGACTGGTGCTAAAGTATTGTCTCAAGAAGTAGCTAAGGAACTGGCACCTACTAGTGAACTGGCAACTCAAAAAGGCGTATCTACTGATAAAAAATGGGCCTATGTAACTGGTTCTTCCATTTACAAAATGCAAATGAGACGTATCTTCGGTGACTTCGTGGAGTACTTCGAAACCGTTGAGCAAGCAGATGCTTACCTGAGCAACTAATCTCATATGGATTCAAAATGTAGCAGCTCACACCCTTACAGGTATGGGCTGTTTTTGTTTTATAGTTACAGCTACATGATATAATTGAAGATATATCTGAGAGTATATCAGTACATAGGAGGCCTACTTATCTATATTATTTTGCAAGAGCCGACTGGTAAAACTTATGAAGCTGTCTTACAAATCGCCATGGAGGTATGCGATGAGTTCATTCTGGTGAAACGCGATCAGATGTCACTTGACCGGAGTGGAATTGAACTACTGGAGCAGCTAAAGCCTTTTTTCAAAGAGAAAAGAAGAGAAGATCATTGGCCAGGTACGCGGTTATTTGGTCATTATGCGGATATTTATTATTTTCATTGTTGTGCTGAAGCTACGAAAATCCTTCTCTCTTATTCCTCGGGTCTATACTCCTGGGTCCAACCGAAAGTCCCCGATGATCTTTGTTTTCTGAGAAATGGGGAGCCGTGGCTAATGAACACAGCGCATGAGGGGAACAGTTATTTAGATACTGATGTGGAAGAAGAAGTTATGCGTTTAGATCAAAGCGGATTGCTGTTTCATGACTTACCCCGGCATGGGTAGGCGTACTCTCGTATCTCCAATGAGTGCAATTAAAAAGAGGAATGAGCCACTTATAATTGTGGTTATTCCTCTTTCTTTATTTTATTTTAATTTACAATTTCTTTAGTTCTATTTGATTGTTTTCTTACCGTAATCGTTAAATAGAGAATAGTTAGTGTGATAAAAGAGGCACCGAAGAGACCTAAGGTTACTGCTTGATTCAGAACATACTTATAGTCAACAGTTGTTGACATCAGCTCTCTGAACCCTTTTATAGAATAGGTTAGCGGTAAAAAAGGATTGATATACTGGAAGAATGTAGGCGTTAATACTTTCGGGAATGTTCCGGCACTTCCTCCAATCTGCAGCAACATTAGAATAAAAATGATATACTGTCCGACTTTATCCATCGTTACTGTGAGAAATTGTATGATGGTATAAAGGGTTAAGCTTGTGAAAATAGTAAACAGATAAAAATATAGTTCATTTTGAACTTGTAAACCTAGTCCATGAATTAAGATTACATCTGCAAAGATGGACTGAAATACACCGACCACCAATAATACACTATATTTACTGATGAAATGCGAAAACCCGGAAGTTGTAATCTCCGTGGTAGTTCTCATCGAATAGGACGAGACAAACATTAGTCCACCTGCTAAAAGACCAAGGGATAGGATATAAGGTGCTAATCCAACTCCATAATCTTTCACATCATTTAACTTATGAGCGACAAGATTAATCGGACTGGCAAACATAGTATTCGTTTCATCATTCGTACTCACATCGTTTACCTTATTTGCTCCGTCCTGTAATGATTTATGCAGCGTACTTGTTCCCTGTGAAAGATCGTGTGTGCCTTTTAATAATTCATTAGCCCCATTTGCTAACTTACCTGAGCCAATATAAAGTTGATTCGAGCCATCGCTTAATTGATTTATACCTTCAACTATTTGATTACCCCCGGAATTTAATGTAACTAAGCCTGAAGAAAGTGCAGAGCTTCCCTCGCTTACCTTCTTAGTGCCGTTAAATAAATCAATACTTCCTTGAGCAAGCTTTTTCGAGGCAACTGCAGCTTCACCAAGCTTCCCATTAAATAATGTTGAATTAGAGTTGAATTCCTTTTGACCAGCTACAAGACTATTTGCAGCCGAATATAGATTGTGTTGACCCTCTGCAAGCTGAGAATAACTCGTACTGATCTGCTTTCCACCTTGATTCAGCTGATCCATTGATGTTGAGATGGTTTGAAGCTGCACAAGCACTTTCTCTATTTCTTCCTGACTAATGGATCCAGTACCACTTACATCCGAGAATTCATTAGTCAGGTCTTGTATGGCCGTATTCAAAGTTGATAGGTTATTCGTAAATTGACCAACACTATTTTGGAGTGCTACGGAGCCGTCAACGGATTGCTTTAAACCTGCAGCTAATTGAATACTCCCATTTAATAATTGATCGGAGCCGTCTTCTAATTTTTTACTTGATTCTGATAACTGCTGTAATCCGGAATTAAGGTCACCCGAACCATTTTTGAGTGAATTTGCACCAGCCAATACTGTATTAATACCAGTGTTCAACTGGTTTGCTCCATCGCTGGATTGTTTAATGCCATTGGCTACCTGAATTGCACCTGTTTCTAATTTAGCTGTTCCATGTTTAAGAACCAGGTTACTATCCGTTAATTTCTCTAAATTTTCACTTAATGTGGTCGTTCCATTTGCAAGCTTATTTACACCTTCGCTGATCCGCTTTGTCCCATCACTAGCTTCCTGCATCCCTTCCCCGACTTTGTTAAGGCTTTTAAATACGGTATCGGCATATTGCTCGGTAACTTTTTTTGAAAGGCTGGAGCTTATATCCTTGATCGCTGAAGAGCTAATCTGTGACCCTGAATAGTTTTTTCCGGCATTCGTATAATAATTTAACTCCATTTTTTCCGGATGTTCCCCTAATAGAGATGAGGCGTGCTGTGAAAACTGACTTGGAAGTTCGATTACCATGTAATAATCTTCGTTCTTGAGTCCTGCCATCGCTTTATTTTCTGTAGTAAACACCCACTTGAATTTGTCATCGTCCTTTAATCCATCCACGAAATCTTTACCAATATTAATGGTCTTCCCGTCTAGTACAGCCCCTGTATCATTATTAACTACGGCAACTGGGAGTTGATCCAATTTACCATAAGGGTTCCAATAGGCTGACAGGAATATCAAAGAATAGAACATGGGGACAAGCATGATGGCAACAATCACCACAATTAAAAAGGGCTTTTTTAATATATTTTTCCATTCTTGTTGTATCATTCAGTGACCCTCCAATGTAATTAAATTTATATAAAAATCAAAATGTTTCGAATGACAAAACATATTCTATCAGCGTCATTATTAAAAATAAATTTAATTAAAATTAATAATACTTAAATTATATTTAACTATGAAACACAAATAAGACCTTGCCATTATGACAAGGCCTAACGATTTTCTATTCAGACGCTGTAAGCTTAAGTCAATTGGGATAACAGATGATTCGTAAATTGTTCGATCATATCAGAGTTTTCCTGATCTTTTCGCGTAATTCTCCATAAATAGTTAGGCACGGTAGTAAATTCGTTAATTGAAATCGAAATCAGCTCATCTTTTATATAAAGAGGCAATGAATTAAGCGTATATTCTGTAGCAATTGTTATGGCATTCCCTTTAGTAACCATTTGGAAAAGCCCATCAACGTTATTTGTGACTAAAGCAAGCCTATTCGACTCGTCGTTTAGAAGGAATTTTTCAGCAATCATTTTTATATAGGGGTCGTTGTACAGGACAATTGTTTCATCTTTTATCTCATTCCCAGGTATATTTCGTTTAAAACGCAATGCTGAACTTTTATGTACAACCAAGATCGCTTGATCTCTTATGATAGGCTGCCAATTAAGTGAAGGATCTTGTTGGTTCTTGGAGAAAGAGACGAAGCCCATATCCGCGATACCGTTTTTAACCTGATTCACAACGGAAGTCGTTTCACCTTCAAACATTTGAACATTTATATAGGGATAATTTTTTTGAAACCCCAGCATGGTGTTGATAATTTTGGAGACGAGACCCGGAATGGTTGAAATCAAGATATTACCATAGTTTCTATGCTTTAAAGTAGCTATATCCTTTTTCATTTTATCGATGCTTCTGAGGATTGAGACCGCATGCTGTATAACTTTTTTGCCTTCGGGAGTTGGAGTTACACCTTTTCTGGAGCGATGAAATAGTGAAACCTCTAACTCCTCTTCTAACTGGCTGATTGAAATACTGATTGCCGGAACAGTCATGAGGTTCTTTTTGGCTGCTTCTGTAAAGGAACCTAGTTCTCCTACATCTACAAGATAATGAAGCTGGATAATATTCATCAAATCTACCCCATTAATTTTTATTAAAGTAATTTTATCATATGTAAATACTGAGATATATAATATTCTCCATTCACGATATAGAAAAAGTTAAGGGGAACTCTCACTGTAGTATCAGTTAAATTTTCCTAATGTATGTAATAGATTACGGCTGCCGGCGTATTAGCTTCTGTAAATCACTTGGCCGGTGAATATTGCAGGAAAGGAGAACAGAGGGATGCAAGAGCGCGCATTGCTACAATCTTTTGGTCAAATTAAGCAAGAAAACGATACCGCCGTCGACAAAGACAGGCTCTTCACAACGATTTTTGAAACCTATTATTCCAGGATATTCAACTATACCGCTTATCGCGTCAGCTGCCGTTATACGGCGGAGGATTTGACCAGCCAGATCTTCGAGAAGACATTGTCCAAGCTGCACAGCTACTCCGGGGAAAAAGCGCCGTTCGAAGTATGGTTGTTTGCCATCGCGAGAAACGTAGTGAACGATTATTACCGGAGTCAAAAGAGGAACCGCTTCTTCTCACTGGATGCCATCCGTGAACTGGTATCAACAAGACAAGCCCCTGAAGAGCGTATGCTGGAGGGAGAACGCAGCAGCGGACTGAACCGTGCGCTGGATACGCTGGCGGCCAAAGAGCGGAATATCGTGGCCCTTAAATTCGGGGCGGATCTGAAGAATAAGGAGATCGCCAGCATCACAGGAATGTCCGAAAGTAACATCGGCGTGATTCTGTACCGAAGTATGCGGAAATTAAAATCGGAGATAGGGAGCGTGGAACAACTGTGAATGCCAAGGATACGGTACAGAGGTTGTCCAAAGACATCGATGAGGGTCTTCACCAGAAAGATTCCACTGATTGGAACGGTTCTCCGGAGTACCTTGAACTGCTGAGCTTAAGCAAGGCGCTGGCTGGACAGGATTTCAGTGAAATTTCCAATAAGTCGGACATTTTGGACAAGATACAGAGCCGGATTAAGATAAAGGAGGCAGATCGAAAGATGAAGGTTAAAAATAGCATCAGACGTCCAGCGATAATTATGGCTTCCATTCTGGTTGCAGGTGCGCTCAGCGTTAGCTTCGTTAAGCCATCCTTTGCACAAGAGATGCTGGACAGAGTTCTGCAAAAGATTAATCTGGGAAACATTATTGCCAGTCAATACGATCCCGATCAAGAGCCGCCGTTTCCAGAAAAGTGGAAGGGTAAGCTTTTTGACAAGGATGGAAATAAGATAGAATCGTATACAGAGAAGCTGGGCGAGGTCTATAACGCCAACGGTGAGCTTATCGTAGGTTTTGATGGGGATGAGCTGATTACGAAAAGCCAGCAGGAACAGCGCGATAAGGAGGCAGCGGCGAAAAAAGTAGTAGTAAAGGAACCGGCTGAACTGGAACAATACGCGCTCTTCACAGTAAAGCTACCCAAGTATTTGCCGGAAGGATTCACTTTTGACCATGGAGAATTTTCTAAGGATGAACAGGGTGTTAACGGGAAATACCTTAATTTGATCTTTACCAGTGAGAAGAAGGGGAAGAAGATCTGGATGCAGCAGCGCTTCTCCGATAAGGAGACGGCATACGAGCGATCCAGTACAGCCAAGCTGGAGAAAGTCAGCGTAAGCGGTGTTGACGCCGTGATGTGGGACGATAGAAGCCTTGACTGGGAAGCGGATGGGGTATTATATGACCTCTCAACCAAGGGGCTAGACCGGGCTGAGGTACTGAAAATCGCTGAATCTATTCGTTGAACATGCGCTAATAGTACGAATGAGAAGATCTCCCGTGCGGGGGATCTTTTTTTAAACACGACAGAACTCCAATGTAAATAAGGGCATTTTTGTACCCTAAATGTGATGTAACTGAGAAATGACGTAGATTAAGGGCAATTTTGTATGTTAAATCTTCAGTTTTCATGTCCTACACTACTTTCACAAGAAATAAGGTACAATAATGCTCTTATTTCCCTTTTTATCCTCAAAAAGAAAAATATAAGGTACAAAAATGCTCTTAATTGGGAATAGTGGTTTGAATCCTTTATTCGCTTTATATTGCATCTAAAAACTTACAATGTCTATTGTATCAATGTTATTGTACCAGGTTAACTATTTTAAGAACCCGCCAGAGGGCTGTTTTTTTACGTAAATGTACGATTTCAGCATTTCTCATGCAGGGTTGTGAGCTAAGGCTCATGAAAGTTCTTTATGATCACTCTCTTTCACCTTTCAAAACCCACGCTTGTCATGCCCGTCTGCATATTGTGGTCAAGTCCCTCATAGACATGTACTAATCAATGCATTCAAAACAGGTTAAGGGGATGATGTCATGCGCCGGATAACATGGGTACTCGCAATCATTATGAGCGTGGCCCTGGTGCTCACGGGGTGCGGGAAGAAGGATGCTGCGTCCGTAGTTAAGGATTTGAACGATGTGGCTGACAGGTTGGAGAGCAAGCAGGGAACATATCAAGGCTCGGGCACGATGACTCTGTATACCGGCGAGCAGCCGCAGGAATACAAGGTGGAGGTATGGTACAAGAATCCTTCCTATTACCGGATTAGCTTGTCGAATGTACAGAAGGATATCACGCAGATTGTGCTGCGCAATGATGAGGGCGTATTCGTACTGACGCCGAGTCTGAATAAGAGCTTCCGCTTCCAGAGCGATTGGCCGGATCATCAAGGGCAGGTCTACCTGTACCAGACGCTGGTGCAAGGCATTGTGTCCGATAACAACCGCCAGTTCGTGGCCGACGGAGATAACTTCGTGTTTGAGGTGGCGGCGAATTATCAAAGCAGTGCGCTGGTGCGCCAGAAGATCTGGCTGGATAAGAAGTCATATGCGCCGAAGCAGGTGCAGGTGTCCGATTCGGAAGCCAAGGTTGTTGTGAATGTGAAGTTCGACAGCTTTACCTTTGATACGGACTTCACGAAGGATTCCTTCGATATGCAAAAGAATATGTCCACCGGAACGCCATCCAAGAGTACGGTGGCCGAGGTAGATGAGAACGGCAATCCGGTGTCGGCACCGGAAGAAGGAGAGAATACCCAGCCGCCGGTGGCTGCAGAGCTTGGCGACTTCGGTATTGTGGAGCCGAACTACGTTCCTGAGGGTGTGAGCCTGAAGGATTCCAATAAAATCGAAGGCAGCAAGGATCAGGCGGTGCTGCTCCGCTACGACGGAATTTATCAATATACGATCATGGAGGCCCGTCCGCTGGACCGTGCAGTGTCCCTCACTCCTGGCAAATTGTGGTATATGGGCTTCGCCTTCGGGGTCCTGAGTGGTGACGATTTGCAGACGCTGACCTGGACGAATGAAGGGATCGAGTACCGGATTACAAGCGCAAATCTGCCAGTTGATGAAATGGTGAAAGTTGCCGCTTCTATGCAGGAACAATCGGGTAAGTAATAGGAGTAGGCGGATACTGCGTATTGTGGGAATCATTCCTCTACAGCGTAGTATCCGTTTTTTCTTTATTCGCTGGTTAATTTGGGTATATTATTTTTAGGCCGCCAAACACGCTTGTGTTACATTGACAGTCACCTTCCGTTAGCATTACCATTACCAGTAAGACATTACTAACAGATAACGTTTTACTACAACGTAAGAAGGTGACTTTGAAGTGCAAGCAAGCTATCGACCGACAGCAGCCGAGATCAATCTGGACGCTTTGCGCGCCAATTACGAAGCTTTCCGTACGGCTTTGCCCGCGGAGACCAAGTTTATGGGGTGTGTCAAAGCTAATGCGTACGGCCATGGAGCAGTGGAAATTACCCGGGAGCTCGAGACACTGGGTGCGGATTATGTCAGTGTAGCCTTTTTGGATGAGGCGCTTCAGCTGCGTCAAGCAGGGATCAAGCTCCCCATTCTGGTGCTAGGCTATACATCTCCGGATGGAATCGCTGCTGCCTGGGAGAATAACATAACCGTGACGCTGTTCACGAAAGAGGTACTGGAGGCTATAGGGCAGCTTCCTGTAGATCCGGAACACCGGCTGAAAGTACACATCAAGATGGATAGCGGGATGGGCAGGCTGGGACTTTTGCCGCCGGATGTACCTGCTTTTATCGCAGAAGTGCAGCGTGTGGCGCAAGCGGAGCTGGAAGGTATGTTTACCCATTTTGCCAAAGCGGATGAAGAAGACAAAAGCTATACAATGGAGCAGTACCGACGATTCACGGACGTGGCGGAAACGCTTCGGGAACAAGAAATTGATATCCCGATCATACATACGGGCAACAGTGCTACGGCCATTGATACACCTTATCTATCCACGGGCATGGTGCGTGTAGGCATCAGCTTGTACGGCTTCTATCCCTCAACCGAGGTGAACCGGCAGCTGATCGATCTGCACCCGATTATGACGCTAAAGACGCAGGTGGTTTATGTTAAGAGCCTGCCGCCCTATTGGGGCATCAGCTACGGCACCCGTTACGTCACAGACAGCGAAGAAGTTATCGCAACACTGCCTGTGGGGTACGCAGATGGATATTCCCGCATGCTTAGCGGCAAAGCGGAAGTGCTAATACGCGGCCGCCGTGTCCCCGTCGTCGGAACAATCTGCATGGACCAGTGTATGGTATCACTGAAATCTTTCGCTGAAGAAGCGGAACAAATCAAAGCAGGCGAGGAAGTTGTACTCATCGGCCGGCAGGCTGGCGTGTCGATCACGGCAGACGAGTTGGCTCTCCACCTGGGAACCATTCACTATGAAGTTGTTTGCATGCTGGCACACCGTGTACCACGCGTGTATATACGCGAAGGTTGCACTCCATACCTGGTGAATGCTTTGCTGCAGCCGTAATGCCCTTAAAGTTAACAATATACAGGTAATTACTGGGAATGGATTAAATCGTAAACAACTATGTCTTGTATAGTCTATACGAACCACCATTTCTAGTTTATAATGGGATGCAGCATACTTGATATACTGACAGCATATATTCCTTGTATAAAATTCCTTGTATATTGCTAAACTGAAAGACAAGGGCAGAAGGTTTGTGGGGGTGGAAGAGAAGGTGGCCAATTTGCAGAACACCAAAAGAATCATGATCAGCTTGCCCGATCATCTCTTGCAGGAAGTGGATGGAATCGCTCAACTGGAGAATTCCAACCGGAGTGAATTGATCAGGCAGGCCATGAAACTGTACCTGAGTGAACGGAGGAAACGTGCCATCCGGGAGTCCATGCAGCGTGGCTACATGGAAATGGCCAAGATTAACTTGACCATGGCATGCGAGGCGTTCCTCGCGGAGGAAGATGCAGACAGCACTCTTGGCCGCTTAGTAAGCGGGGTGTAGACATTGATCGTGAAACGCGGCGACGTTTTTTTTGCCGATCTTTCGCCTGTAGTAGGTTCCGAACAAGGCGGGGTTCGGCCGGTTTTGATCATTCAGAACGACATTGGCAATCGCTTTAGCCCCACAGTAATTGTGGCGGCGATCACAGCACAGATTCAGAAGGCGAAACTGCCGACGCATGTGGAGATTGATGCGTCTGCTCACGGGTTTGATCGCGATTCGGTCATTCTGCTGGAGCAGGTTCGGACGATTGACAAACAGCGCTTAACGGATAAGATCACCCACCTGGATGATGATACAATGAAAAAGGTGGATGATTCGCTGCAAATCAGCCTTGGCCTGATTGATTTCTAAGCAGGGCAAGGATATAAACTGTACTTGAACAAAGGCGCCCGGGATCTCTCCCGGGCGCCTTTTAGTTTTTGGCGGGAATGGGGTGAATGGGACCTTTACCGGCAGGATAAAATGATATTTGCTGCAGCGGGGTTCTCTTTAAATTTTAACTCTGCTATAATTAGACCGGACAGTCGGTTTAGGAGGGATTTGTAATCAAAGGACGTTCAGATGGAGAAGAAACGAAGAAACGGATTGTACAGAACGCGGCCAAGTTGTTTGTCCAGAAGGGCTACGGCGCGGTAACCATGAATGAGGTATGTGTGGCGGCAGGTGTCAGCAAGGGCAGCCTGTATCACCATTTTCCCAGCAAGGATGAATTATTCCTGTACGTGGTGGAAGAGGATACCGAGTTATGGCTCCAAAATTGGGATATCAAGCGGGCCGGGATCGCAGATCTTGAAGAACGTTTCTATGCCTATGCCGAGCACTGTGCTAATGATTTCCAGAACCCGCTGATCCGGGCGCTGGAGGAGTATGCAAGAATCAAAGATCATACCGCTGAAATCGAGGAACGACTGTGGCATATGTATGATGATTCATTGCGGGCTTGCCGTGATCTGGTAAAGGAAGGGATAGATACCCATTATCTCAAGGCAGATGAGCCTGAGGATATTGTCGTTATTCTCAGTGGCCTGCTGGAAGGTGTCGGAAAGGTGTCGGAGATTTCGCGCTCGCCGATGGGGCTAGAGGAAATTAAAGAATATTATCGGAAATCGCTCAGACTGTTGCTTCAGGGAATACGTACGTAGTGAGAAGCGTAAGCTTTCTCATGTTTTAAATTAGACCGGGTGGTCGGTCTCTATTGGTCGGTTGTTTATTTTTATGGTATGGGATTGCTCGTACCAGCAGATATTTAGAACAGAGAAAATTAGGCTTCACTAATGCCTAAAAATAATATTCGAAACTGTGCAGGGAGCACACGGAGGTTAATCATGTCATTACTGCTTAGAAACCGGGGAGCTATACTGCTTGTCATGTTGACGATTTTTCTGACTTTTACCGGAATCGGTCTTGTTGTACCCATTATGCCTACTTTTATGAATGAACTAAATATAAGCGGAAGTACGGTTGGTTTACTGGTCGCGGCGTTTTCACTTAGCCAGCTGCTCTTGTCTCCGATCGCGGGCAGGTTGTCCGATACAATGGGACGGAAGAATATAATCGTCGTCGGGTTGGTTGTATTCGCCGTGTCAGAGCTGGTGTTCGGTCTTGCGAATATGTCCTGGATGCTGTTCATCTCCAGAATGCTGGGCGGAGCGGGAGCGGCCTTGATTATGCCCGCAGTTATGGCTTACGTTGCAGATACGACCTCCTTGGAGGAACGGGCCAGAGGAATGGGGCTGATCAATGCAGCCATCTCGACTGGTTTTATTATTGGACCCGGGATTGGCGGTTATCTTGCTGAGTTCGGCATCCGCGCGCCATTCTTCGTGGCTGCCATCGCGGCAGGACTTATTGCTGTGGTGACATTTGCGGTTCTGCCGGAATCTCTTACTGCGGAGCAGCGTAAAGAAGCTAAAACCTCTGGAAAGAACCAGGAAAGTCTGTTGTTACAGCTTGTGCAATCTTATCGCCAGCCTTACTTCTTCAGTCTGGTTATTGTATTCGTACTAGCTTTCGGCCTCGCCAATTACGAGACGGTATTCGGATTGTTCGTGGATCATAAATTCGGATTTACGCCGAAGGATATTGCCTTCGTCATTACGTTTGGTTCCATTGCCGGTGCAGTGGTTCAGGTATCGGCCTTTGGCTGGATTCTGAACCGCTTCGGAGAGAACAGAGTGATCGCCATTTGTCTTTTGGCCTCGGCCGTATTTATTCTGTTGACGGTATTTGTGAGCAGCTACTGGGCGATTATTACAGTTACCTTTATCGTATTCTTGGCCATGGATATCCTGCGACCTGCAGTGAGCACACAATTGTCCAAAATGGCCGGGGATTCACAGGGGTTTGTCGCCGGTATGAACTCGGCATATACAAGTCTGGGCAATATTGCCGGACCGATCGTAGCCGGTTATCTATTTGATATCAACATTAATTTCCCGTATGCGGTGGCGGCGCTTGTCCTTGCCGTGTCCTTTATCCTGTCACTCAGCTCCAGTAAACGGAGCATGAGAAGTCAGCAGACATCATAGGATTTCCTTATGAAAAAATGCCCACGCTGGCACTTCTCCGTGTACTCCGGAGTGGTGTCCGGCGTGGGCATTTTGGTACCGGGCCGAATCTGTGATACTATTTTAGCATGAAGGTTGAACAGAATTGTGAGGCGGAAAGAGGGATTGTATTGACTGCAGAGAACATGAATGCTGGAGCCGTGGCGGATGAAGCGGCCGCCCAGCGCGAGCAGGAAACGATTATTCTGGCGATTGCCAAGGAACTAAGCATTGCGCCCAAGCAAGTGCGGACCACAGTAGGGCTATTGGATGAGGGTAACACGATTCCCTTTATTGCGAGATACCGGAAGGAAATGACGGGGGAACTGGACGAGAACGCGCTGCGTGATATCGAAGAGCGTCTCGGCTATTTGCGCAACCTGAGC
This sequence comes from Paenibacillus agri, assembly GCF_013359945.1. Classification (GTDB taxonomy): domain Bacteria; phylum Bacillota; class Bacilli; order Paenibacillales; family Paenibacillaceae; genus Paenibacillus_AQ; species Paenibacillus_AQ agri. The sequence continues at coordinate 20,791 of NZ_JABWCS010000185.1, forward strand.
GACAGGAAGAAAGATGTTCTCCGCAGTATTGAGGAGCAAGGGAAGCTGACTTCGGAGCTGCAGGAGCAAATCGCCAAGGCGGTTAAGCTCCAGGAGGTGGAGGATCTGTACCGCCCATTCCGCCAGAAGCGGAAAACCCGGGCCAGTGTAGCCAAGGAGAAGGGGCTGGAGCCGCTGGCAGAGTGGATCATCGGGCAGCCGAGACAAGGCAGCCCCGAGGCGGAGGCAGCCCGTTACATCGATGCCGAGAAGGGCGTAGAGACGGCGGAGGCAGCGCTGCAAGGCGCGATGGACATTATCGCCGAGAATATCGCCGATGATCCGGCCATCCGTTCCTGGGTGCGCCAGTATACGGCCAGCCAGGGAATTCTGGTCTCGGAAGCCAAGGATGCCGAGCAGGAATCGGTATATGAGAACTATTACAGCTATCGTGAGCCGGTACATAAAATGCCGCCGCACCGTATTCTCGCGATCAACCGCGGGGAGCGGGAAAGTGTGCTCAAGGTGGGCATTGAGATTGTGTCAGATAAAATTCATACCTTCATTGGACGTAAGGTCATCAAGGGACCTTCTCCGGTCAAAGACCTGCTGGAAAGTGTCATCGAAGATGCTTATAAGCGTCTGATCGCTCCGTCTGTGGAGCGTGAGGTGCGCGGGGAAATGACGGAGAAGGGTGAGAATCAGGCGATCTCGATCTTCTCTGGCAATCTGCGGAGCCTGCTGCTGCAGCCGCCGGTTAAGGGCCGCTGTGTCCTCGGCGTGGACCCTGCCTACCGCACAGGCTGCAAGCTGGCCGTCGTAGACGATACCGGCAAGCTGCTGGAGGTGGCGGTGACCTATCCGACACCGCCGAATAACAAAAAGCGCGAAGCCGCTGCCAAGTTCAAGGAGCTGATCGCCAAGTATGGCATCCAGCTCATCGTGATCGGCAACGGGACCGGCTCCCGCGAGACGGAGCAGTTCACGGCCGAGGTGATTGCCGAGATCGGCAATCCCGACCTGGCCTACCTGATCGTCAATGAAGCGGGAGCCAGTGTCTACTCCGCCTCCAAGCTGGCGCAGGAGGAGTTCCCGGACCTTGATGTGGCGGAGCGCAGCGCCGCATCGATTGCCCGCCGCGTGCAGGACCCGCTCGCGGAGCTGGTCAAGATCGACCCCAAGGCGATCGGGGTCGGGCAATACCAGCATGATGTCTCGCAGAAGCATCTGGAAGAGAGCCTTAAGGCCGTCGTGGAATCGGCCGTTAACCATGTCGGCGTTGACGTGAATACAGCGTCGCCGTCGCTGTTGTCGTACGTCTCCGGCGTGAATGCGACGATTGCGAAGAACATCGTCAAATACCGCGAGGAGAACGGCAAGTTCACTGCGCGGAAGCAGCTGCAGAAGGTGCCGCGTCTCGGTGCGAAATCCTATGAGCAGTGCATCGGATTCCTGCGGATCCCGGGCGGGGACAACACCCTCGACCGGACACCAATCCACCCCGAGTCCTACACCGTGGTGGACCGGTTGTTCAAGACGCTCGGACTGGATGTATCCAGTCTCGGCAGCAAGGAAGTGGCTTCTGAGCTGGCGGCACAGAAGCCGGAGGAGCTGGCTGCCCGGCTAGATGTCGGCGTGCCGACCCTGCGTGACATCCTGGAGAGTCTCCAGCGTCCGGGCCGTGACCCGCGCGAGGAGCTGCCGTTGCCGATCTTCCGCACCGATGTGCTGAAGATCGAGGACCTGGCGCCCGGCATGGAGATGCAGGGCACCGTCCGCAACGTGATCGACTTTGGCGCGTTCGTCGACATCGGGATCAAGAACGACGGGCTGGTCCATATCTCCCAGCTCAGCGGCAGCTTCGTGAAGCATCCCATGGACGTGGTCTCCGTCGGGGATAACGTGACGGTCTGGGTCATGGGTGTGGACCTTAAGAAAGGCCGGGTCAGCCTCACGATGCGCCCGCCGCGTACAGAAAATTAGGCAAGGGCTTCATAGATAAGGTAAAGCTACCTGCATGGTTACAACATGCAGGTAGCTTTTTTGTATAATGAGGGTATACAATCAGAGACGGTTCCTGACATATAAGATGAATGAAAGAAAGTAACAAAAAGCGAGAAGGAACGAAGGGGAAGGTTTGGAACTGTAGGAGCGTTAGCGCTCGCCTGAAAGCTTTCCACAGGAAAGCTCGCATCGGAAGCACAGACTGTTCCCAGATTTCAACCGCTAGAAGCGGTTTAATTGAAGAAATCTGGGGACAACAGCGACCGGAAGTCCAAACATTCACCGTAGTGACGACCAAGCAATACGTTTGACTCTTGAATTCATCTATAGAGCAACAACAGCCAGGAGCAGTGAACACGGGTGGGAGTGAATACAGTGAAACGAATAACGATTCTGATAGCAGATGATGAAGCAGAAATTGCCGATCTGGTCGAGCTGCACCTGACCAAAGAGGGATACCATATTATCAAGGCTTTTAACGGCAGAGAGGCGGTGCAAGCTGTACAGAGTCAGACCGTGGATTTGGCAATTCTCGATATTATGATGCCGGAGCTGGACGGATACGAGGTTACCCGGCAGATCCGTGAGAAGCACCATATGCCGATTATTTTTCTGAGTGCCAAAACCTCTGATCTCGATAAAATCACAGGACTAGTCATCGGGGCGGATGACTATATGACAAAACCGTTCAATCCGATGGAACTGGTAGCACGAGTGAATTCACAGCTGCGCCGGTCCATGCAGTTCAGCCAGCCAGCTGCTGCGGCCAGCGCTGTTCTGGAAGCGGGGGGACTCAGCATTAATGCCGAGCAGCATACGGTGATGCTGTACGGACAAGCCATCGATCTGACGCCGAAGGAGTTCGATATTCTGTATTTGCTGGCCAGCCATCCGAAGCAGGTCTTCAGCTCGGAAAATATTTTCCAGCAGGTATGGGGCGAAGCGTACTACGAAGGCGCCAACACCGTGATGGTGCATATCCGTACCCTGCGTAAGAAGTTAGGCGAGGACATGAACAAGACCAAATTTATTAAAACGATCTGGGGCGTGGGGTACACGTTCAATGGATAGAGGGCTGCTCAGTTTTCGGACGAGAATGATCACATTCCTGGGACTCAGCATGCTTCTGTCCGGCAGTATTACTTATGTCATTTACAGGCTTCTTCAGATGTATTATTCCGGAGTGAAACGTGAAGATCCCTTGGCTCATTACCGCCACATTATGTCCAACATTGGGGATATTTACTTTTTCCTGCTGATCTTTATCCCGCTCGCGATCTTCTTCTTCTACCTTTTCACGAAGCCGTATGCTTCCTACTTTAATGAAATCACCAAAGGCATTCACCATCTGGCAAGCGGCGATTTCAAGCACCGGGTCGATATCTCCTCCAAGGATGAGTTTCGGGCGATTGCCAAAGAACTGAATCTCGCCAGTGAGAAGCTGCAGGAGGCGGTGGAGCGGGGGGCGTTTGCGGAGAGCAGCAAGGATCAGCTGATTGTGAATTTGGCCCATGATCTGCGCACACCGCTTACCTCGGTCCTGGGCTACCTGGACTGGATTCTGAAGGGGGACAAATTAACGGAGGAGCAGACCAGACATTTTACCGAGATTGCTTATACCAAATCCCAGCGCCTGGAAAAGCTTATTGATGAGCTGTTCGAGATTACGCGGATGAACTACGGTATGCTGCCCCTCCAGAAGAATCAACTGGATCTCAGTGGCCTGTTGATGCAGCTCAGTGAGGAAATGTATCCGGTCTTCGAAAAGAACCAGCTCAGCGCAAGGCTGAACATCGTGCCCAAGCTGCAGATTCAGGGTGATGGAGAGCTATTAGCCCGTGTGTTTGAGAATCTGCTCAGCAATGCGGCCAGGTACGGGAAGGATGGACAATTCGTAGATATCAACAGTTTCTCAGAAGGCAACGAGGTTGTTATACAGGTGTTGAATTACGGCGGATATATCACACCCGAGAAATTGCCGCATATCTTCGAGATGTATTACACCAGCGATGAGTCGCGCAGTCAACAGGAAGGTGGCACAGGTCTGGGTCTGTTTATTGCCAAAAATATCGTCGAGCAGCATCAGGGCACCATCACTGTAGAGAGCAGTGTGGTCCGCACCTGCTTTGAAGTTAGATTGCCGCAGGAGAATCACCCGGTTTAACGAATGATCTCTGGAGAAGTTCAACCCTTCTAATTTAAGGAAAACTTTATATTTAGCCCCGCTTTTTTTTAAACAGTGGTCTCTATTCTGAAGATAAGAGGAATCAGGGAGGTTAACTGTATATGAAAAAGTGGGGCTTTTTTGTAGTTGTTGTACTTATGCTGGGCGGGATAGCCATTAAATATGTTTCGAAGGGTTTTACCGAAGAGGGTGAGTCCAAAGATAGCCAGCCGGGCAGTAATGCGTTCCAGATGGTCGCGGCATCCCAGATTTATCAGGGGGAGCTTCTGCTCGTCAACAAGGATAATCCGTTGCATGAGACAAGCATCAAGTCCGATATCGTGAAGCTGTCGGAGCATTCGGAGCTCACGCAGGGATATGTACTGATGGACACGAAGCTCCGTCTGTCGAGGTCGGTAGCTCAGGCCTTTGTGAAGATGGTTCAGGCTGCGGAGCAGGATGGGGTCAGTCGTTTTCTGATCAGCAGTGGTTACCGTGACTTTGCAGAACAGGAGGCGTTATACCGGGAAAAAGGATCGCAGGTTGCGCTCCCGCCGGGTCGTAGTGAACATAATCTGGGCTTGTCGCTGGACGTCGGATCTTCCCAAGCGGAGATGAAAAGGGCGCCGGAGGGGAAATGGCTGAAGAAAAATGCCTGGAAGTACGGCTTTGTGCTTCGCTACCCGGAGGACAAGACGGCGATAACTGGAATTCAGTACGAGCCCTGGCATTTTCGTTATGTGGGCTTGCCGCACAGTGCAATAATGCAGGAGAAGGATATGGTGCTGGAGCAGTATCTGGACTATCTTCGGGAGAAAAAAAGCCTTACTGCTGAAGCTGAGGGCAGGACTTACGAAGTAACCTATTACCCGGTCACGGACAATGTGATGATCAGAATTCCAGTGAATCAGCGTTATGAAATATCAGGCAATAACGTGGATGGCGTCATTGTGACGAGCGAGAAGTGAAGACAACCTGAGATGAGAGAGGCGAGGCCAACATGAAAAATTCCAAATCACCCGGTATGCTGACACTCATATCATTCACCGCATATCTGTATCTATTGGTCAAGGTGATCCTGTTCAAAGGCGGGCATGTGGACGTACATATTCTACTACAGCAATTCCAGCGCACATTACAGGCCCCGGGGAGGAGTTTTCTTCGCCCCTACAATCTGGTACCCTTTAATGAGATTAAGAGAGACCTGCACCATCTGTCGCTATCGAACCCTTTTCTGAATATCAATCTGACTGGCAACGTACTGGCGTTCATCCCGTTTGGTCTGTTCTTGCCGCTCGTCTTCCGAAACGTTCAATGGTCAGTGGCCAAAGTGTTGATGTGTTCGCTGCTGCTCAGCCTGTGTTTCGAGTCTACCCAGCTTGTGCTGGCCATCGGAACGTTCGATGTGGATGATTTGCTCCTGAATACACTGGGCGGGTTAGCAGGTTATATTCTGTATAAAATGTTCTCCGGGCCTGCCCGCCGCAAGCCAGACAGTGAGGCTGACCGGGGAGGAGAGACGCCGAGACCTCAGCAGCGCCTGAGTGCACCGGAGTATCTCTTTCTGGATAAATGAAGCATAGGAGTGATTGCCATGGAAGCCGGATGTGTAAGATTCTACGAATTTGGACGCCCAAGAGATAGTGTACAATATGGACTTAAACCGATTGGATTCCCGGGTGCCGGTAAGATTCTTTTGCGGATGCTGGCTTCTCCAGTCAATCCTTCTGACCTGATTCCGATTACCGGGGCTTACGCTCACCGCACCTCACTTCCTGCCATTCCCGGGTACGAAGGTGTAGGGAAAGTGATAGCAGTGGGACGAGACGTTTCCCCGGCACTTATGGGCAAGCGTGTGTTGCCCCTGCGCGGGGAAGGGACCTGGCAGGAATATGTGACGTCTCCCGCAGAATGGGCGGTTCCTGTTCCTGACGAGATGGATGATTATACGGCCGCACAACTTTACATAAACCCGGTCACAGCCTGGGTCATTTGTACGGAAACATTGAAGCTGGGTCCGGGAGACACGCTGGTGGTCAACGCCGCTGGTTCTGCGCTTGGACGTATCCTGGCCCAATTCTCTAAAATGCTCGGATTCCGTCTGATCGCCGTTACTCGCAGTAATTACTATACAGACGAGCTGCTCCGACTAGGTGCGTCTCAAGTGATTGATACGGCAACCTCACCACTATATGATACGGTGATGGAACTGACGGAGGGGGACGGCGCTACAGCTGGAATTGATTCGATCGGCGGACCTTCAGGCATGGAATTATCCATGTGCCTTCGCCGTGGCGGTACCTTCGTTACGCTTGGACTGCTGTCAGGCATTCCGCTGAATGGGGCAGAATTGAGCCGCAGGGGCAGCATTGATGTCAAGTTGTTCCACTTACGGCGTTGGAATCAGCAGGTCTGGGTACAGACGTGGCAGGCAACCTTTAACCGGATTATCTCTATGATCATGGAGGGGCACTTATCGCTGATGACTCCGGCGGCGTGCTACCCGCTGACAGAGATTAGGGAGGCTGTTCAGGCGGCGGAGTCTCCTGGGAGAAACATGGGGAAGATTATGTTACGTGGCTAAAGGCAGGAATGAACAGACAAGGAATAGTAAGTATGTTAATATTGGCTCATTCTAGAGGAATGGGAGCTGGATCTTGTCATGGGAAGTACGAAAATATATTTGACACGGCATGGAGAGACAGAGTGGAATCTGGTACACCGGATGCAGGGATCTGAGGACTCTCCCCTGACGCCACGGGGCCTGCAACAGGCGGAGTGGCTTAGAAAGGGAATGCACACCGTACCGCTGGATGCCATCTACTCAAGCCCCAGCCCCCGGGCGGTGCGGACTGCGGAGCTTGTACGCGGGGAACGCAGCATCCCGCTGGAGACCTCGGAAGATTTCATGGAGATGGGCTTCGGCTTATGGGAAGGAAGCCTGCATTCTGAGGTAGCACCCCGCTATCCAGAGCAGTGGGACAACTTCTGGAAGGACCCCGAGAAGTTCGAGCTTGAGGGGAGTGAGACTTATGGACAGGTGCAGGCAAGGGCACTTCATAAATTGCAGGACATTCTGGAGAAACATGAAGGGCAATCTGTACTTATTGTCACGCATACGATAACGATTAAGCTGCTGATGGCTTATTTCGAAGGGAAGGCAATGAAGGAGCTTTGGGGGCTGCCCGAGATTCATCCGACAAGTCTTTGCCGTATTGATATTACGGATGGCATCCCGGACATTGTGTTACATGGGGACATTAGTCATTACGAAGAATAAAATACAATGGGGCCGACTGACATGTAAGTGACAGTACGTTGTTCCCCTTGATGGAAAAAATGACCCCGAAAGAGGGTCATTTTTTGTTTTGGACGAACTCTTAGAGAATAGCGACAGTAATAATGCAGTTCTGTCCTAACCTACCCATGCAGACTGCTGAAGAATCGGGTCAGCCTTGGGTTATCTTTTGAATCAAAAATGTCCTCCGGCGTTCCCTCTGCAACGATTCGTCCTTCTTCCATGTATAAGACCCGATCCGATACTTGCCGGGCAAACCGCATTTCATGTGTAACGACGATCATCGTCATTCCCTCCTCGGCTAGCTGGGTCATCATTTGCAACACCTCGCCTACCAATTCGGGGTCCAAAGACGAGGTTGGTTCGTCAAACAACAGCACGCTTGGCTCCATTGCGAGCGCCCGGGTAATCGCCACCCGCTGCTGCTGTCCTCCAGACAGGTTGCCGGGATATTCATTTCTTTTCTCCAGCAAGCCTACCCGTGCCAGGAGCTCCTCGGCGTGACGGATTGCGTCCCGTTTTGATTTTTTATTAACGTTGACCGGGCCTTCGATAATATTCTCCAGAACCGTCTTATGCTCCCACAGATTGAAATGCTGAAAGACCATTCCGACCTTGCTTCTGACCTTGCTCAGTTTAAACTTCGATAGGAAGGTAAGCTGGCTGGCGCGATTGAGCTTGTACTCCACGGGCTGACGATCGATGACGATGACACCGGAGGATGGAACCTCCAGCAGATTAATCATGCGCAGCAGAGAACTTTTCCCGGCTCCGCTGGGCCCGATGATAGAGACCACCTCTCCTTTTTGAATGGAGAAGTTTGTCTTCTGCACTACGGTCTTCGTGCCAAAAGTCTTGCTGATATCCACCAGTTCCAGAACCGGCATGGCTGTAACCTCCTCATTGGCGTGTGCCAGCTTCTGCTTATCTGCGGCCGGCATGCAATTTTAGTTTCCGTTCGGTATAGATTTGCAGGGTCATTAGCACACTGGTCATGCACAAGTACAGTGCAGCTGCGACACCAAGCGTTTCAAATGGCATATAGGTACTGCTGAATTGGCTCTGTGCGTTAAGCATAAGATCGGGGACGGTAATGACCGACACCTGGGCTGATTCCTTGAGTAACGCCACCGAGTTGCTGATATAGGTTGGAAGGATGAAGCGAATGATCTGTGGAATCCGAATGCGAATCAGAATTTGCCACGGGGTCATCCCGATCGCTTCTGCAGCTTCAATCTGTCCTTTGGGGATAGCCAATAACCCTGTCCGGATAATTTCAGCCTTATAGGCCGCAGCATTAAAGGAGAGACCTAGTAGTCCGGCCGCGAAGGCGGATAAGGTGATCCCGAAAGGCGGCGTATAATAGATGAATACGAGAACCATCAAGATCGGAACGCCGCGGAATACCCATATATATGTGGTAGCCAGGAAGCGCACCAGCTTATTATGCGACAAGCGGAGTACCGCCAAAAAGAAACCAAGCACCGTACCGATAATAATGGCCAATATTGAAATTTCAAAGGTAACGAGAGCGCCTTTTAGCAGGAAGGGAAAAACCTGAACTACTGTTTCCAGATTCAATCGTGCTGCTCCTTTCTTTATGCCCATAAGTTAACGGCCCCCGTACCGGCAGCTTACATTACCGATGCGGAGGCCGAAAGCGTTAGTTATTTACTTATCAAATTGAAGTCCAAAATGTTCCTGTGCAAGCTTCTGATACGTACCGTCCTGCTTCTTCTCCAGAATGATCTTATCGATCGCTTCCTTCAGCGAGGCGTTATTTTTGCGTAAAGGAATGGCTACGTCCACGATGGTGTAAGGATCTCCGGCAATCTCCAGCTTGGAGCCGTCAGGAGAGTTCTTCAGATAATCCCCGGCAGCATCGCGGCCGATGGAGACCAAATCCACACGTTTGTTGACCAGATCCTTGAAGACTTCCGTTTCGCCCGGATACTCCTTGATCTCCTTGTAGCCGCCAATACTCTTAACCACGGCCTGTGCGGTAGCGCCTCCGATTACTCCAACTACCTTGCCTTCAAGATCGTTAATATCTGCAGGGTTATTGCTGCCTTCCTTATTGATCACAGCTACAACACCGTCACGGCCATACGGCTCAGTGAAATCAACCGATTTCTTCCGCTCATCCGTCACATTCACTCCCGCCAGCAAAATATCGAATTTGCCTGCCAACAGCCCTGGCGTTAATCCCGAGAATTGTCCGGTAACGAATTCAGGCTTTACGCCCAATCCCTCGGCAATAATTTTGCCCCATTCAATATCGAAGCCGACCAGCTCATTTTTCTCATTCATGTAGTTAAAAGGACGATAATTGCCTCCGGTACCGATAACGATTTTTCCGGCTTTTTTAATTTTGTCTAATGTATTTTCGTCGGTGCTTCCGTCCTTGCTGCTGTTTTGCTCCGCAGAGGAGGTTTGAGTCTCTGTACCGGAGCTAGCAGGTGCGCTGGAATTCTGGCTGCAGCCTGCCAAGAGGAGAAGCAGTACGAATGTTAAAGAGAATAATGAGGTGAGCCTTTTCATTGGAAAACCTTCCTTCATTCATAGGGTAGTGTGTAATGGATTATCAAGATTCAATAATCTATTATCAAAAAAAGGTGATTTTTACAATAATATAGTCCCATTAATCATAGTTGTCAAGTAGGTTTAAAAGGTCTTATTCAAATTGATTATATTTACCCTTGAGGAAGGATATGTATGAGAAAGAGGCCATCCTCAAAGGATCGCCTCTTTCTCATGTTTTATATATATCTTGGTGTCCAAACGGCAAATGACCAATGAATCAATAAAATACTTTCGTATGCAGCAGATCTATAGCCTGCTCTAACTCCTTCAGCTCGTCTTCGGAGATGTTCAGTAAGCGCTCATCGAACTGGGCTTCAATTCGGCCGAACACTTCATTCATCAACGCTTCCCCTTTGGCCGACAGCCGGATGTATTGTTTGCGCCGGTCCTCCGGATCAGTAACCTTCTCACAGAACTGCTTCTCGCTTAGCTTCTTAAGTTCCCTGCTCGTATTCGGCATGGACATATGCATGCATTCACTGATACTGCTGAGTGTAGATGGCTGACTGACAGCAATGTATTCCAGGATCTTATATTGAACGGTGGTAATATCACCCGGTCTGACGTCTTTAGTGAAATCATTCGAGATTTGATGCACAGCAGCTGTAAAAGTCAAAAATTTTTGAAAAATAGCACTCTTATCCACAGAATCCCCTCCTTTGACAACATAGCAAATTAATTATCAAAAAACAATTATCAAATGAAAATTATCAATTGACAACTAAATAAAGACCGTGATACCATTTTGTTATCAAATGATAAGTAAAGGGGTTCAAATTATGAAAATGCTCGTCATCTATACGCATCCTAACCATCGAAGCTTGAGCTACGCCTTCTTACAGGAAGTTATTAAGGGAGGCAACGAGAACGACAGGATTGAGGAAATCAAGGTGCTGGATCTTTACGAAGAAGGTTTTGATCCCGTTCTGGTGTTTAATGAGCACAAGCGAAGACGGGATATGTACAAAGAACCCGCGCTTGCCGAGTACCGGGAACAGCTTCTATGGGCAGACAAAATTGTATTCGTGTATCCGATCTGGTGGGGGCGGCCACCGGCGATGCTTATGGGCTATATTGACCAAATGTTCGCCTCGGGATTTGCTTATAAGGATACAGGCAAGATGCTGCCGGAGGGGCTGCTGAAAGGAAAATCGGCCGTCTGTATCTCGGTCATGCAAGGACCTGCCAACTATCTGCTGTTCTTCCTGAACAACGCGCACAAGGCTTTAATGCGCAAAGGATTACTCAATTATGTCGGCATCAAGAAGGTGAAGTTCTTCGAGTTCGGCAGTATGGAGAGTCCGCGTGGACGGCATAAGGAGAAGCTGAACAAGATTTATCGTTATTTTCAGGCTGTGGCACGGTAATGTCATTACACGCTAGGAGTTACCCCTATGAAAGAAATACTATTCTAAAAATTGATTTTTTTTGTGAATTGAACAGTTTTTCTCATTTTACAACGAAGAGAAAGTATAACAAAGACACGATTCTCCAAACAGGAGAACCGTGTCTTTGTGTTTCAAGTCAATCGCGGCCTGCTTGAGCATATTGCGGTCAAGTGAAAACCATCCGATCTCATGTGTTACTTTTGTTCATCTAAGCAGAAATCGCCGGAATTTTTGGTGTTTTTTCAGTTGCCCAAATTTCCGATTCAATCATTTGCTGAACCGCTAGAGCATACCTTTCTCCCGCAAGAGTGGAATAGCTTGATGTGGGTATTGCTTGCTCTTCAGATTTCGGCAAAAATTAATGGCCCTAGGACAATGGAAGCAAGGACCAAGGCCACTAAAAACACTTTTACTATTTGTATTGTCTACTTGATGGAGACAATCCCAAAACCAATAATGGCTTTGGGATCGTCTCTTAATAATCAGCTTTTTTTATTTATTCTTTAGGTAATTCATACTTCTTAAAATACTGTACAAGTGGATTTGCGATCTTGTTTAAAACCGTTACATCAGCAAGTCCTTTATCAGAATATACTGTTACTTTTACAAGTATATTCTGATATGTAAAGATAAGATCATTGTAACCCAGAACATTCTTGTTGTCTTTCAAAGTATCCGATCCTCTTGAATTCCAGTAAATAAGATCATTGCCAATGAAGTGCTCTAGGTAAATAAAGTCCACAACTGCAATTAACTCGTCATTATTCTGATAGATAATGCGTTTTTGGGTGGATTGTTCATTTTGTTCCCCATCAACTGTTAAATAATTACGCTTATCAAAAGTTAGAGCTTTATCAACAGCCATAATAGATAATGGACTTTCCTTATATTGGAAGTCTGGAATTTCTAAATTTTCCATATCCTCAACGATCTTAGAAAAATTGTCGTAAGGGATAAGCTGTTGATTACTGTCCTTATTACCACTCTCTTTTGTACAACCAATAATAAGTAGAATGGTCAGCAGGAGTAGGATACTGGAGAGTAGTCTTTTTCTAATTTTCATTAGATTTTGTTAGAAGCATGTGTCCATCCCACAGTGGTATCAGATGGTACCCATCCACTCGCTCCTTCATAAAATTACCTTCCTTCAGATGAATTTATATTCCAATGACAACCCTAATATTACCATATATTGAACATGATAGAAATATCGACAAAGTAGTAGAGAAGTCTAGAGTTTTTTGTCATTAGATGTCGATTGATTAATTCGACTATCTCTTTTTTACGATCATCCTTTTCTTAATGTCATCAGTATTTGCTATAAATTCATCTCACCGTAATATTTTGAGATTTATATTTCCATAACTCATCTTTTCTAATAATTATTAACTAAATTTAATCAAAGAAGATTGACCTTGCAGTATACTTCAACGTTTAAGATGTATGTATCACAGATGTTGGAGGTATTGCTTATGAGAGTGCTAGAAGTCATTTTAGTACTGGTGGTTCTGGCCGTTACGGGTGGAATGCTCTTTGGAAAAAGAGAGCGGCGCTGGAACACCGCGATGTTGTTGTCCTTAGGACTCATTGTGCTGCTGCACGCCATTATAGATAAGGTCCGGTTACAGATGGTTCCCGCCTATGCTGTAGCACTGGTACTGATTATCGTGTTGTTGGTTAGGCAGACCAAATTTATCGGCCAAGCACGTATCCGGACCTGGTGGAGCAAGAGCCTGCTGTCTGTTCTGGTTCTGGCACTATCGGGTGCGGCGGTATATCTGAGTGTACTGCTGCCTGTATTCACCATGCCTGAGCCGTCTGGGAAATATGCAATTGGCACGGTATCCCGTCAGCTGACGGATGAATCCCGTACAGAGACTTTGGGGGACCAGCCTGGCGGCAAGCGCGAACTGATGGTGAATGTCTGGTATCCGGTAGACCCGGATCATGCCAAGGGGAAGACGAAGGAGCATTATCCTGGAGATTTGGGAGAAGCCATCAGTCTGGTTTTCGGCTTTCCGAAGCAACTGTTTGATTATGTAGGCCTGGTGCCTACACATGTAGTAGGTGGAGCCACAGTTTCATCGGACCAAGAGCATTATCCGGTGGTGTTATTCTCACCGGGGGTTCGCTCTACCCGCTTTCAGAGCCTGACTGCTATTGAGGAGCTCGTAAGCAACGGATATATCGTGGTGGGCATGGATCATCCCTACACCTCAGCCAAAGTCACGTTCCCGGATGGTCATGCTGCACTTTATAAACCTGATCCAGAATTCCCAACCTCGGCAGAGGTGTACCAGCAGAATATCAAAGGCGTTGGAATACGTGTGGAGGATAGCCGTTTCGTGCTGGATACCCTTGAAGAGTGGAATGTGCAAAACCCAGATGGGCTGCTGCAAGGCAAGCTGGACTTGGAGCATATCGGCATCTTCGGGCATTCTTACGGCGGGGCAACGACTGCAGAGGCGCTTGCGCAGGATGACCGGTTTAAGGCAGGGGTCAGCCTGGAAGGCGGATTCTGGGGAGATGTTGCCCATACCGGTCTGAAGCAGCCTTTCATGTACATGATGACTGGCGGCACGGCGAAGATGCTTGACCCCACGATAACGAACAAGGATAAAGTGTTCTATGAGGAGTTCGTTCGCGATCTGGAGTCGGCGATGACGCATAGCACCAGTGATACTTATTATTTGTCGGTGGAGCCTTTCTTTCACCAGAGCTTCACAGATATTGCCCTGCTAGCCCCATCTCTTTTTGCGAAGGACATAGATCCGGTCCATAATGTTGATATTACCAGATCCTACGTTCGGGCCTTCTTCGACCAATATTTAAAAGGAGAAGAACAGCAATTAATGGACGGGCCTTCTGCCGATTATCCGGAAGTGAAGTTCGACGACCTGTACACGAAGAAAAGAATGTAATCTGGACGTACGTGATAAAATTCAGGAAATCGACGAGAGGATCGCTACGCTCCGGTCCATCCAGACCTTGCTCTCTAGTCTGCTGGAGATGCCCAGGGAAGAGATCCATGATTATCTGCAATCATTTCAAAATAGAGAACAGGGATAGTTCAGCTATTATTTAATTTTCATTACTTTGTCTACTGTTGTTTATTATTGGAATTAAGTACAATATCAGGTGTAGTCTATGACATGTTCGGGAGGATACATATGGATTGTAAAATGGTTTTCTTCGACGTAGACGGAACGCTTACGAGCCATGAGGATGGCAGGATTCCAGAGGATACCCGGGCAGCGATTCGGGCCTTGCAGAGGAACGGTATCAAGGTGGGGGCAGCCACCGGACGACCGCTATCCATGTGCCGGGAACTTAAGCAGCTTGGCATCGAAACTGTGATTACCGCGAACGGCGGGTATGCGAAGCATAAGGATGAAGTGATTCATAAGCTGCCGATGAAGCCGGATTATCTCAGGGAAGTTGTTGAGTTCGCAAGTATGCAGAATCATGGCTTGTCCTTTTACACGGAGGATTTCTGTATGAACGGAGTGCAGGATGCGGAGATACTGCGGGCCTTGAAGGAGACGCTGTTCCTTAGTGAATACCCTGCGGTAAATCCGCTAATCTATAATGAGGAAGTTTACTTAATGTGTCTGTATGGAACGGATGATATGGTCAGTACATATATAGAGAAGTTCCCACACCTGAGCTTCAGACGCTGGCATCCTTATGTGCTCAGTGTACTGCAAGAGGAGGTCTCTAAGTCAGTTGCCATACTGAAAGTGCTTCAGCATCTGGGGATAGAGGCATCCGAGATTGTAGCCTTCGGAGATGGAGGGAACGATATCGATATGCTGGAGATGGCTGGCCTTGGCATTGCCATGGGCAATGCCGGGGACAGACTTAAGCAATCCGCAGACTTTGTGACGAGATCATCCAGCGAGGGCGGAATTGACTACGCGCTGAGGAAATACGGACTCATATAATCGATGCTTTGCGAAAGTTGAAAAAAAAGCAGGCCATGCTTCCCGCGGGAGATCATGGCCTGCTTGTATTGTTTGCTAGTGGTTATTTGTCTTCCACGTGTATTACTTGATACCTGGAGCTGGAGAACTGGTACCTTTCACGGACTTTGCTACGGCTGTGTAGCCTTCCGGTAGGAACGTAACTGCTGAACCTTTGGTAATGACCTGCGGATACATTTTTCCAGGCTCAGGGTCTGTTACATTGAAATAGATTGTAGCTGTCTTGTCTTTGCCAAACTCGATCTTCTCAATAACCAGTCCATAGCCGGGGTTAGGCAGGTTGTTCACGGTTAACGTCACTTTATTGACGCCCTCTGCAGCTTTGGTCACGTTGATATCCGTCTCGTAGTTGTAGCCGGGTGCATTAGCACTATCGTCTGGTGCTTCAATGTTCTTGGCGAATTGGGCCGTATCGTAGATCCAGGCAGCGGCTTGGGAGCGGGTTACGGGATCATTTGGCTGGAAATTACCGTTCTTGTCCAGCTGCACCAGATGCGTGTTGAGCAACATTTGCAGGTTATTCATAACATCTTTGGAGAGTTTGTCCCCGTCTGTAATATTAAAAAACATCATCGTCACTGGGAAATTACCCTTTGTCTTGAGCGCTTCAGCGAGCAAGTGCGCAAACTGTGCGCGTGACATCGCTGCGTTAGGGTCCACATTTTTGTCGAGTGGAAGTCCGTTCTGCTTCGCGGTCAGGAAGGCAGACGCATACCAGGCTTTATCGTTTACATGGGGAAAATAACTGCTCACAGTGCCCGTGCTACCGGCATCGGGCTTCGGCGACAGCTTCAGACCGCTGACGATGAATTGAATGCCTTGTGCAAAGGTTACACTGCTCTTCGGTGCGAACTTGTCACTCGTAACACCGTTAATAATGCCATCCTTATGCAGGGCATTGATCTTGGTCTCCGCCGGATCGCCCTTCAGATCGGAGAATGCAAATGCCGATGCCCCGAAGGACACGCTTGCCGCCAGAATACTGCACGCTATCGTCATTTTTTTAGCGCTATGGATAAATGTCATTTTCTTCATTGTGCCTCACCTCTTATCTTCTTAGATGGGGGATTGTCTCAAAATGTTGCAGGAACTTATAATAAACTTAAAACTTTTAAGTGAGTGACAGGAGATCTATAGAGATGGGGCAGCAGAGGATGGAACGGATTAATGTCGGAATTTTTGCCCATGTTGATGCCGGAAAGACGACAACGACGGAGCATATTTTATATGAGAGCGGTCGCATCCGTTCGCTGGGCAGCGTGGATACTGGCACGGCGCTGACCGATTCGCTCGATGTGGAACGTCAGCGGGGCATTTCGGTACGGGCGGCGTTGGCTTCCTTTGCCTGGAAAGGGGTACAGGTGAATCTTGTGGATACCCCCGGCCACGTTGATTTTCTCTCAGAGGTAGAACGCTCGCTTCGCGTGATGGACTGCGCGGTGCTGATTCTCTCTGCAGTCGAGGGCGTGCAAGCACAAAGCGAGATGATTTGGAGCGCACTGCGTAAGCTGAAGATTCCCACAATTATATTTATGAATAAAATGGACCGGACCGGCGCGGACCCGGAAGCGGTGCTGGCTCAGGCTCATACTTATCTGTCCGGGGATATTATTCCGGTTCAGCAGCCTCTTGGCAGGGAGCAGGATTATGCCGGTACTAAGGATATATGGGAGCAGGGCGCGGATTCCACTGCACAGACTGAACTACTGGAAGCCTTGGCTGAGCGGGATGAGGCTTTGCTGGAGACTTATATGGCTGGCGATTCACTTGATCTTGCCATATGGCGGAACCATCTTGCGGATCGTGCAGCTGCTGCGGAGCTGTTTCCGCTGGTCTATGGCGCCGCTGCCAAGGGAATGGGAATTCCTGCCCTGCTGGACGCTATGATTCAGTATTTCCCAAGAGCGGGCGGAGATGCAGAGCTTCCCGTATCCGGCATTGTGTACAACATTCAGCGGGATAAGAGTATGGGGCGAATGGCTTTTGTCCGCTTGTACGAAGGAACGATTCGTAATCGTGATACTGTTCAGAACTACTCGCAAGATATCCAGGGCAAGATTACCCAGATCCGTAAGGTCGAGGGTGGTCGTACCGAGGATGTCGGCGCTCTGGAGGCCGGAGATATCGGCGTGGTGTACGGCCTGTCCGGGGTGCGGATCGGCGATGTACTAGGCCGGCCGGATGCCATTCCACAAGAGGCCAAGCTCGCGGTGCCGCTGCTGACGGTGCGGGTGCACTGGGCAGAAGCAGCGGACGATCATAAAGTGATTGCCGCGATGCAGGAGCTGGCGGATGAAGATCCGCTGCTGGATGCGCAGTGGCTTCCGGAGGAACGCGAGCTGCACATCAAGGTGATGGGCCCGATCCAGCTGGAGATTCTCGGCAGCGTGATGGCGAGTCGGTACGGCCTGGCGGTCACCTTCGGCCAGCCGTCGGTGATCTATAAAGAGACGCCTGCCTGTGCGGGCGAAGGCTTCATCGCCTATACGATGCCTAAGCCATGCTGGGCGATCCTGCGGTTCCAGATTGAACCAGGGCCGCTGGGCAGCGGCCTGGTCTACGACTCGGTCGTACGTAGCTCCGACCTGCTGCCGCAATACCAGAATGAGACGGCCCGGCGGGTGCCGGAGGCCTTGCAACAGGGCTTGTACGGTTGGGAGGTCACCGACCTGAAGGTGACATTGGTGGAGGGGCAGCACCATGTGTGGCATACCCATCCGCTGGATTTTGCCGTGGCGACGCCGATGGGCATTATGGACGGGCTAGCCCGTGTTGGCACCAAGCTGCTGGAGCCGGTGCTTCAGGTACGGATAGTAGTGCCCGAGGAGAACGGTGGGCGTGTCATGAACGATCTTGTGCAGATGCGCGGCACCTTCGAGCCGCCGGTGATGCTGGGTGACCGGATGGTCATCGAAGGCCGTCTGCCGCTGGCAACGTCACTCGATTATCCGGTCACGCTAAGCTCCTTCACGAAGGGGCGCAGCACGTTCACTTCTTTTTTTGCCGGATACGAAGAATGCCCGCCCGACGTTACCGCCGAGCGCACCCGCCGTGGTGTGAACCCGCTGGATCAGTCGAAGTATATTCTCAGTGTGCGCAAGGCGCTGCAGGGGTAGGGTAGGCATTTATTTTTACTTTACAAATTGGATTGTGGTATAGTTAAGGAAGAAGAGACGTACAATGCAAAGAGAGCCGTGCTGTAACACGGCTCTCTGCTGCAATGGCCGCTTTAAAGAGCGGTGGCTATCGGTATAGCAGTCATGAAATAGACCGCCCCCGGCAAAGGATGCGGTCTATTTCTTTTTGAGGTAGTTCAGCAAAGCAATAATGAACATGCCAAACATGAACATCAGAGACAACGCTTGATAAACCTCCATGGCTTCACCTAAAGGCTTTCATAGAAAGCCACTTCGTAAGTAAAAGCTATCCGGGAGATTAGCCGACCGCGCTTGCAAGCCTTCCATTGCTTCTGTGATTATACCATGATTTAACAACATATAAATGATTGCGGATGAAAAGCATGTTACAAATTATATATTATTTAACATTACAGAATCTGGTATGAGGGATAGCATTATGTGTGGCCTATCCAACCGCTGGATTTTGTCTTGGCGCCGCCGATGGGTATTATGGACGGGCTGACCGGCGTCGGCACCAAGCTACTGGAGCCGGTGCTTCAGCTGTAGGCGCTAAGTGTGGATGCAAGTATAGATATGGGTGTTAAGTGTGAATGTAAGTGTAAGTTGTCGTTGTATGTGCAGTTGTTTTAGGTGTGAGCATAGTGCAACTGTCCGGTTGAATAACTGGAAAAATGGGCGTTAATTAGGCGGAATTGCGGCTTCTCTCTAAAATAACTGGAAAAACTCCTGTTAATTTCACTGATTAGCTTCAATTTCGTATGAATGGAGGAATTAACGGGAGGATTTCCCGTTATTCTGGAGATGAGGCCTAAAAAGCCAGGATTAACGGTATATTTTCCTGTTAAATAATTCTTTAGTCTTAGCATCCAGTGATACTGGGATACCCCCCATATAGGGTTCTTCGAATGGCCTAATGAGGCAGTTTTATGAAGCAATTAAAGAATAGATAAATACCCATGCTTAAATCTTTAAATCTATACGTATTACATTTATCACCATTTATATTGATAACGCTTAAAATTTATATTGGATATGGAATCTTTCTTTATTAAAAGTATATATATGTAAATATAAGCGTGATATAATTCTAGTTATTTGTCATATTAAGATAAATTCCAAGTACCTAAAGGCCAGCAATCTTTTGTTATCTTCAAAAAATAACAAAGAGAGGGTCATTGTCGTGAACAAACCCAAACTATTTATAGGATCATCGCTTGAGGCGAAACATTACGTGGATGCGATTAACGAAAATTTAAGCTATGTGGCTACGGTGACGCCGTGGACCGCTGGCGTTTTTAATGAAAACCGTTACACGATGGAAGATCTGGACGAGCAGCTCACGCAGAGCAGCTTTGCTGTCTTTGTGCTGGCGCCCGATGACATTGTGACGTTGCGCGGGAAAGTGTATCTCGCACCACGGGACAACACTATTTTCGAACTGGGAATGTTCTGGGGCAAATTAAAGCGTGAACGGGTCTTTTTCATATTGCCGCGCTCGGTGCCGCAAGAAGTAGATGGGCAGGGGATCGATGGATTCCGTTTGCCTTCCGATCTGCTGGGACTTACATTGCTGTATTACGAACTGCGTGATGATAATAATTATACGGCTGCTGTAAGTGTGGCTTGTGCGAAGATTACCCGACAAATCGAGGAAAAGCAGCATTTTGCTGATCCCTATGTTAAGATTCAGACCCTGGAGCGCGAAATTCGCATGAAGGATATGCTGCTGATGTTCTTCATCAATTATGTCCGGCCCTCGAACCTCTCAGCTGGCGGGGAATATGATAAATTATATGAGGCTGTCAGAACCAGCTATGACATCTCGTCACTGGAACAGTTCCGGATCCGGGGAGCGGCCATTTGGCGTGCTGAAGGTAATGACGGGATCAGGCAGGTGGCCGGCAATGTCGGCAAAGACCGCTTCTATGCATTCGAGGACAACGACGGCCGTAATGGTAAGGACCGGATTCTGGTGCTGGATGCTTTTTTGCAGGGGACGGTTCAATTTTTTCTGTACCGGGTGCATGTTGCCGCTGAATATATTGTGTGTTATCCTCTAGGTAAGGAATTGGTAATTACGATCCATTTGATTGGCCCTCTGGAACTGACAGCGAAGCACTTCGAGCAGATCTCCGAGGATAACAAGGAATTTATGAACGTACTCAACTATTTGTTCGGAGGGGATTTGAAATGAGCAAACCGCGCGGTAATGAGGGCAGCCTTGAGAAAGCGGGGCAAGCCTATAAAGTCTCATCCATCTCCCGTAAGAATCGGGACAGGCTAAGAACAATAGCCCTGAGTAATGAGTCGGGCAGAGTCGTCAAGGGACCTTCCGTTAGTAGCGATAGCGACGTGAACTATATTTTGGTGTACCAAATGGATGCCAATTATGAGAAGCCGTTTTTTGCACGATAACATATGAAGCAGGCCGAAAGCAGGAGGATCTTGGGGTACCGGGATCAGCTTGCTTTTTTTGTTGTGGGATGGAGTTAGTTGTCTTTTAAAAGGTTATAAGATAATTTAGTATAGTATTCGTCATTAGTGAGCATGGGTTTTCAATAAGGGGTGAACAGCATGAGTGAGCTATACAGAGTGTTGGTTGTTGATGATGAACTGTTGGTTAGACAAGGCGTCAAACATATACTGAATTGGGAACAGCATGGCTTCTGTATCGTGGGCGAGGCTTCCAATGGCAAAGAAGCTTTGGAAATGATTGCGGAGCTGTCTCCACATATCGTGCTTACCGATGTCGTCATGCCGGTGATGGACGGCGAAGAGTTGACTCGTCTGATAAAGCATAGCTGGCCGGATATTGAAGTGATCGTTCTTAGCAGCTTCAGTGAATTTGATTATGTCCGTTCCACCTTCCAAAGTGGTGTGTCTGATTATATTCTTAAGCCACACTTGGAGACGAAGATGCTGCTGAGTGTGCTCGAGAGAACAGTAGAAAGACTTCCTGCCGGTCTGAAAAGGAAACCGCAAGCCGATTACACGATCACATTGAACCAGGTACTGGAGAAGCTCATTGATCGTTATGAGGTGGAAATAGACCAGACCATGCTGGCAGAATGGTTCCCTTATCAGAAGTACTACATAATGGGCACTGCGGTGGATGAGGGAGAGCAACTGCTGGAATCTTTGCAAGCGCTTATTTCCGAGATGACCCTCTATCCATTGCCGGTGAATTCTATCCCAAGACACCCGGAACTGAGGACTTATGTTGTGAATATCGGACAAAATGCTGAGGCAGAGAACATTCTTTTGTCCAAGCTGAAGCTATTGTACCCTTCTTCGGTTACAGATAGTGGAGACTTCGTTTGGGCGCTTAGCGGGCCTTTTCATTCACTGGATCAATTGGGGGGCACCTTTCATCGCAGCTTCTTGCCATTGCTATCCTATCGCTTTTTCCTGCCAGTGCCGATGGTACTTGCACCGTCTGAGCTGCCGCACTTTGAAAAGGTTATCAGAGCCTCAGCATCCTTAAATGACACCGCACTGCACGCCTTAATGGAGCATATTCGTAGATTACAGCTGGAGGAAGGCTTCGGGGTGCTCTACCAATTCATTGCACAGCAATCTAAGTCGTATAATACGGATGTATTTGAATTCAAATCCTTAATCGGTAATCTGATCTTCAATGTCATTCAGTTGCTTGGCACAATGAACATGAGCTCAGACGCGCTGAATGAGGCAAAATATAGCTATTTCAAAGCCATAGAAGAAGCCGGGCATGTAACAGATATCATTACGTTGCTTGAGCAGTTCCGGACGCAAATCGATCGCAGCATTCATGAGGCTACGTCTTCTTTCCATGATGGCAATCCCAATATGAAGCTGCTGCTTGATTACATTGACAAAAATTATACAGAGCCGATCACTTTAACAGAGATGGCTAAGCAATTTCATTTCAATCCTTCGTATTTATCCAGCTTCTTCGCTGCCCATCATCACGAGGGCTTCAAGGAGCATTTGAATCGGGTCCGTATCGATAAGGCTGCTGATTTATTACGGGGCAGTGACCACTCGATCTCCGAGATCGGCAGCATGGTGGGCTACGCGGATCATAGTTATTTCTGCAAAGTCTTTAAGAAGAATACAGGCATTTCTCCGAGCCAATACAGACGACAATATTATACACGAGTGGAGAAGGAGCAGGGATGAAGGAGCGACTTGAACGATTACGGTTTCAGGGACTGTTTATTAAAATATTTCTGGTCATGGTGGCTTGTATCATTGCAATTGCGGTATCCGTGGTATGGACCAATCTGCGTATGACGCAGCAGCTATTTCTGAAGACCTTCAGCATTACGAACTCTAAAGTGCTGGATCAGATTCATAATAACTTCGAGTCCTTTCACTACTCGGTTGTACTCGCAGCCAATCAAGCCCAGCAGAGCGTTACGCTAAAGAGCTATCTGACAGAGAAAGAATCGGACGAGTTGTATCGTGTGATGAATTCCTATTACAACATGACCCAGCAGATGAACCGAATTCAATCCGGGATCACTAGCTATTCGGTGGGTCTGTCGGTCATCGGTAAGAATGGCCGGGATTATACGGGCGTAGTGAATTATGATAAGCCGACGGCGCGGGAGCTGAACAGCAGTGCTATAACTGCCAATGCGGCAGCACAGCCTGGCAGAATGATGTATCAATATTATCAGGATGAGCAGGGGAAACATGCCATTGTCGCTACAAAAGTGCTGCGGGAGCGTACGACAGAACAGCAATATGGCATGTTGTATATCGCTATTGATGAGAGCAGCTTCAAGCCGTTCTATAATAATTTCTCCAGTGAAGGCAACGACTTCATTGTGCTTGATACCAACGGAACGGTGGTAACAAGCAACCTGTCTGACCTTGAGGGACAGAAGAATGATGAATTGCTGCATCAGGCCAAGTTGGTTCAGGAGCAAGGACAACAAGCCAAGAAGGTCCATATCATGGATCGTGATAAGCTGATGCTCGTGCAATATTTGCCTTCGTATGACTTTTATCTGGTGAATATGATTGACCAGCAAAAGGTGCTCGGACAGATGGTAAACACACGCAGTGTGGTACTTATCTGTCTCTTTATTGTGCTTATAGCTCTGGTTGTTGTCTTCCTGATCTCGCGGAAAATGACCCGGTCGATTACGTTGCTGGCCCGTCAGATGTCCAAAGTGACGCGCCGCAATTTTCATAACTATGTCAAGGTCTCCGGGGGTTATGAGATTCGGGAGCTGGGGCGGGCATACAACTATATGCTGGATGAGATCAATGATTATGTGGACAGGCTGGTGGAGACGCAAAAAGGCCAGCGAAAGGCGGAACTCGCAGCTCTTCAGCAGCAGATTAATCCCCATTTTCTATACAACACCTTGGCTTCGGTCAAATTCCTTGTGCAGCAGGGAAGTAAGGATAAGGCTGAACAGACCATTCATGCGTTAATCTCGCTTTTGCAAAATACGATCAGTAACGTGTACGAGACGGTGTCCGTAGAGCAGGAGCTTGTGAATCTGAGAAGTTATGTGTTCATCAATCATATCCGTTACGGGGAACGGATTCGGGTTCATTTCTTTGTTGCGCCGGATTGCGTGCAGTATCAGGTTCCCAAGCTGATTATTCAGCCATTCATCGAAAATGCATTTTTCCATGCTTTTAACCGCAAAACAGAAGGCGTTATCCATGTCTTGATTGCCAGAGAGGGGCAAAGGCTCGTCTGCGAGGTGATTGATAACGGAGATGGCATGGAACTGACGAGTGGGGAGGAGGGTATGCCCATGAACTCAGCTCCGAACAAGGTGCCTAAGCATTCCAGTAAGCTGTTCTCAGGTATCGGGGTTGCCAATGTGAATGATCGGATCCGGCTGCTGTATGGTGAAGAGTTCCAAGTGAACATTACAAGCACGGTTGGTGAAGGGACCAGAGTGAAGATAACGCTTCCTTTAATCGAAAAGACGGAAAATGAGTGATGTAAGCGGTACAAAATCTAATGAAATTACTATAATCCAAAAATAATACATGCCGGTATTAAGCGTAATGTGCATTCGGGCAACAAAAGAACAAATCTATATAAAGGATGTTCTAACGTTGTATTGTTGCCCGGTGATATCATTAATTCATGCCTAGTAAGCGTTTTCAGTAATTTTCATGAAATCGCTTTAAAGCGAATCTTACACAATAAACAGTCAAAGGGGCGGAACAAATGAAAAAAGCACTACTCTTGGTATTGGCCTGTATGGTATTGCTGGTGGGTTGCTCTTCCGGTGGATCTAATAAAGAAACAGCATCCGGGGATGGTCAGAAAGAAATTACAATCTGGGCATGGGACCCTGCCTTTAACATCGCAGCATTGAACATTGCCAAAGAGACTTACAATAAGAAACATCCTGATGTCAAAATTAACATTGTTGAATACGCCCAAGGCGACATTATTCAGAAAATGAATACAGGACTTAACTCCGGCACTACGAAAGGTCTTCCCAACATCGTATTGATCGAAGACTATCGTTCCAAAGGTTTCTTGCAATCGTATCCAGAGTCCTTCTATGATTTGAGCAACAAGATCAAACCAACCGATTACGCAGACTACAAAGTCGGACCGACCAGCATGGACGGTAAACAATACGGTGTTCCTTTTGACTCCGGTGTAACCGGCCTGTATGTCCGTAAAGATATTATCGAGCAAGCCGGCTTCACAATTGACGATCTAAAAGACATCGATTGGAACAGATATATTGAAATCGGTAAAGTGGTCAAAGAAAAAACTGGTAAAGACATGATTACCTTCTCTCCAAGTGACTTGGGCTTCGTTCGTGTCATGATTCAATCCGGACATTCCTGGTATATGAAAGAGGATGGCAAAACGCCTGATTTGGCCGATAACAGTACATTGAAAGAAGCTTTCGCTCTGTACAAAGAAATGCTGGATTCCAAGATCGTGAAGATCAATGCCGACTGGAGTCAATTCATCTCCTTCATCAACAATGGCGATGTGGTCACTGTACCTTCGGGGAACTGGTTAACGCCATCCGTGAAAGCTGAAGTTTCTCAATCTGGTAAATGGGCCGTACTTCCTTTGCCGAAATTGCCTAACACACCGAATGCAACACATGCCTCCAACCTGGGTGGAAGCTCGTGGTACGTCATGAATGTTCCTGGTGCTGAATTGGCTGAAGACTTCCTGGCAGAAACGTTTGGTTCTGATGTAGGAATGTACGAAGAACTGCTCAACAAAATCGGAGCTATTGGTACGTTGAAAGCGGCTGCTGAAAGTGAAGCTTACAAGAAAACCGATGAGTTCTTTGGCGGTCAGCAAATTGTAAAAGATTTCTCCGAATGGACAGCGCAAATTCCTAACGTGAACTACGGTGTGTCTACCTATGCCATTGAAGATATTCTGGTAGTTGAAATGAACAACTATCTTAATGGCAAGAACCTGGATCAAGTCATGAAGGATGCTCAGGCTCAGGCAGAGACGCAAATCAAGTAAATCACGTAAGTAATTGAGCATATGAGCATTATGTAACCCTTGGGCGCTGCGGCATCGTGAGATCCAAAGCGTCCGGCGGGTTATTTTGCAGCCAGAGAGGAGACCTTGCTACGATGAATGCTAAGAAACGTGGGCTAAGCATGACCGCTAAGTATAATTTGACAGGATGGGGCTTTGTCCTGATTTCTGTAGTTATGATTGGCTCATTCTATTTCTATCCAATGATTCAGGCGCTTTTCTTGTCATTTAAAACAGGAACAGGCACCAACCTCACCTATACAGGGTTTTCCAACTATACGCGCTTGTTCTCGGATACGACCTTCAGAACAGCGCTATTTAACACCTTTATCTATCTAATTGTTCAGGTGCCATTAATGATTCTGCTGGCAATGTTCATCTCTGTACTGTTGAATGACTCCAAGCTTAAATTCCGCGGGTTCTTCCGTACGGCGATCTTCTTGCCGGCTGTAACTTCTCTCGTCGCTTACTCTGTTGTGTTCAAATATTTGTTTGGATCCGATGGCCTGATTAATGCGATGCTGCTGAAGCTGTCGATTATTTCTGCTCCCGTGGAGTGGATCACAGACCCGTTTTGGGCCAAAATTACGATTATTATCGCCATTACATGGCGCTGGACCGGATATAACATGATTTTCTATTTGTCAGCCCTGCAAAATATCGATGGCTCCATTTATGAAGCTGCACGTATTGACGGTGCTTCTGCCTTTAAACAATTCACCCAAATTACAGTGCCGCTTCTCAAACCGGTGATCCTGTTCACTTCTGTTACATCCACGATTGGTACACTGCAAATTTTCGATGAGATCGTGAATATTACTAAAGGCGGACCGGGTAACTCCACAATGTCCATCTCGAACTATATCTATAACCTGTCGTTTAAATACACGGCTGACTTTGGATATGCGGCGACAGTATCCTATGTGATCGTCATTCTTATTGTTCTGCTGTCGTTCCTTCAATTTAAAGTGGCAGGTGATAAGAAATGAGAAATCCAAAACGTATATTCACCTATGTGTTCCTGAGCATTGCTACCTTCATTTCGGTATTTCCGTTCCTGTGGATGATCATCAGTGCAACGAATAAATCTGTAGATGTGACCAAAGGCAGACTTCTGCCGGGCAACTATCTATTCGAGAACTTAACGAAGCTGATCGAAACGACCGATCTATGGACAGCGCTCTGGAACTCAGCTAGAATCTCTGTCCTGACTACAATCCTGTCGATTATCATCGCCTCACTTGCAGGTTACGGCTTCGAGATGTTCCGTAGTAAAGCAAAGGATGTTGTATTTAACATCCTGCTGCTGTCGATGATGATTCCATTTGCCGCCCTGATGATTCCACTGTATCAGATGTTCGCGGGCATCTCTAATACCATCCCCGGGATTGGTATCGATACTGTGGCGTCTGTGATGCTCCCGACCATTACGACGGCATTCCTGATCTTCTTCTTCCGTCAGAACTCCAAGATGTTCCCTAAGGACATGCTGGAGGCCGGACGTATTGATGGTCTGACGGAGCTGGGCATCTTCTTCAAAATCTTCATGCCTACCATGAAAACAACCTATGCGGCAGCAGGTATTATCACCTTCATGTCGAGCTGGAACAGCTACCTGTGGCCGTTGATTGTCTTGCAATCACCGAACCAAAAGACCATTCCGCTGCTGATCTCCACCCTGGGATCAGGTTATGCGCCGGACTTCGGCTTGATCATGGTGGCAATCGTCATCGCCACCTTGCCAACAGCCATCGTCTTCTTCGTAATGCAGAAGCATTTCGTAGCGGGAATGACGGGATCGGTGAAGTAAAAAGCTTGCGAGATTGGAGCAGGTGATGTCTTGAGGATGGCCCCCCACTGGGAAGTGGGGGGCTTTGACTGTTGAGGTGCTTTGAGAATATCTATAGTTAAACCTTGATTTATCGAGCCATCTCAAAATTAGTATTTGCTTCTTGTTCCCTCTGGTAACGGACCTCAGATCCGTTATTTCCTAACAACTGACCGTTCCAGAAAATAACGGACTCCAGAGACGCTATGAGCAGAAATCGGGTGTGAAATCCACGATTTGGGAGGAAATAGCGGCACCTGAGTCCGTTACATGTTTCAGAAGCTGCTTGATGTATAAATAACGGCGCTGGGGTCCGTTAGCCCTCATGACGTCTCCAACCTTCTGAAACAGTGGTTTTGACAAGAACTGAAGATGAAATTGAGCCTGATTTATAAGGCTATTTCGCATCAACAATCGTAGAGAA
Organism: Paenibacillus agri; assembly: GCF_013359945.1. Taxonomy (GTDB): domain Bacteria; phylum Bacillota; class Bacilli; order Paenibacillales; family Paenibacillaceae; genus Paenibacillus_AQ; species Paenibacillus_AQ agri. Next base: position 49,074 of record NZ_JABWCS010000185.1, read on the forward strand.
TAGTGTATCTCGATAGTTTTGGCCCCCCACGAAAGTGGATAAAAGTCTAATTTATTGAACAGAACTTAATTGATGTTGCAAGCAAAAAACCGGTACAGCAATCGAATTGCTGTACCGGTTTTTTTGTAGCCCAGATTAATAAATCTCTGTTTCAATCCACGAACGTAACTAGTTCGACACAAGAGGGATTTTAAATAAAAGGAATGGATTGACAATAATGGTTCTGAGAATTATCCTGAGAGTAACAGATAGGTTAGATTAATAATTCTCTGAACTGAAATATTGTTTCCCCGATCCTTTCCACTATCTAGAGCAGTCACAGTGTCCTCTTAGTTATACCACTAAATGGTATCACAAGATTGGAGGTCTTGTCTTGTTGTATGCTCATTCCAAACGCGATCTGATTACAAAAGAACTCTTACCTAAAGAAGAATGGCATCCTCTACCAGTACATCTGGAGAAAACAGCCGAGAAAGCTGCAGAAAATGCTGGATACTTTCATTGTGATCAGCTTGGTCGTATTCTCGGGTATGCACATGATTATGGCAAAGCAGACCTGAATTTTTTAAAACGACTTGAAGGCTCCCCTCAACATGTTGATCACAAAACTGCAGGGACATTAATGGTGGCGCAGCATTATCCATATGTATATGGAAGAATGCTTGCTTATGTCGTATATGGTCACCATGGAGGATTGCCAAATCATATCTCAAAAGGTTCTTCGATAGGGCTTGATGAAGTACTCAAGAACAAAAGTTTCTCTATTATCAATAACTTCCTGCCTACTTATCCCACTCTAACAATAGAATCCATTCCTAAACGTGCAATAAGTCGCAATCCTGGTATTTCTTTCTCCCTACTAATTCGAATGCTTTACTCTTCACTGGTTGATGCAGATTACTTGGATACAGAGAAATACTTCAATCCCAAGAAAGCAGAGCTTCGCGGAAAGTTTTCGACAATTAAAGAAATGAGTGAGGCCTTTTCCGCTACGCTCAATGATCTTTTGACTAAACCTCAGAATAATATTCTAGCGAAGTCAAGAAATCAAGTCTTGAAGTGTTGTCTCAAAGCAGCACAATTGCCAAGCGGAATTTTTACACTTACTGTGCCTACAGGAGGAGGGAAAACTTACTCCTCACTTGCCTTTGCTCTTGCACATGCCCAAAAGAATAATATGAGACGAATAATATATGGTTTGCCATTTATCTCCATAATCGAACAGAATGCCGAGGTGTTTCGTTCTGCATTAGGTAAAACAGCAGTATTAGAACATCATAGCAATTTTACAGCCGCTAAAGATGATGAGGTTGATATAAACAGATTAGCCAGCGAAAACTGGGAAGCGAATTTAGTTGTTACTACAAACGTTGAGCTTTTCGAAAGTCTTTTTGCTGCGAAGCCCTCCCGTGCACGTAAACTACATAATCTAGCAGGAAGCATCATTATTTTGGATGAAGCTCAGATGATCCCAACTGAAGTACTACGTCCCTGTTTAGCAGCTCTAAAATGTCTCAGTGTCGATTATGGAGTAACGGTCGTATTGTGTACAGCTACTCAACCTGCGTTACATCCTGATTGGCTAGATGGTATCACACCAGTAGAAATTATGGATGATCCAGTGAAACTTTACTCAGATTTGAAAAGAGTGAGTGTAAAGTTTATCGGTTTAAAAAGTGACGCGGAACTTAGCAAGATGCTATCTTCGCAGCATCAAGTTCTGTGTATTGTTAATACTCGAAGACATGCTCAAGCGTTATATAAAAGCTTGGGAAAGCAAGAAGGAAGTTATCACCTGAGCGCTTTAATGTGCCCTGAACATCGGACTGAAATCATAAGTGAAATAAAGCTCAGGCTCCAAAATAAACAAAAATGTATAGTTATTTCGACCAGCTTGCTAGAAGCAGGTGTAGATATAGATTTTCCACAGGTTTACCGTGAGATCGCCGGAATCCACAGTATAGCCCAAGCTGCTGGGCGATGTAATCGGGAGGGCTTAGCAAAAGAAGGAGAAGTATTTATTTTTGAATCATCGAATTTTGCACTCCCAAGAGGGTGGTTTACAAGAATGGCAGGGTTTACACGTAGAGTTATAAGTCGCTATCCTGATCCTTTAATGCCGGATGCAGTTTCCTACTTCTTCCGACTGTGTTATGGGCTTGATACAAACTTGGATGAGTACAATATTCTGGGGAATCTTAATGCTGGAGCGGATCAGCTTTCTTTTCAATTTAGAGAAGTTGCAGAGAATTTTAAATTTATAAATTCTGATACAGTCTCCATAATTATTCCTTATAACGAAGATTGCAAGAAGCTATTGACCGAAGCGAAAAATTCGGATTATCCCGGAAGCTATAGTAAAAAACTTCAACGATATAGTGTTTCTATTACTCCTAGTGAATTAGAGCAAATTCGCGCGCTCGGAAAACTAGAGATCATAGATAAAGTTATTTATCATTTAGTAGAGGGTAAGGAGGATTCTAATAAGTTATACAGTAGTAGACTTGGTCTATCTATTAACCCGGATAAGGAGTGGTAGGTGAAATGGGATATGGAATTCGTTTATTGGTCAGAGGAGATTATGCCTGTTATACTCGTCCGGAATTTAAGGCTGAACGGGTCAGCTATGATGTTATAACACCATCAGCTGCGAGAGGCGTGTTAGAGGCAATACTATGGAAGCCAGCTATTCGCTGGGTAGTAGATAAGATTTCAGTATTAAATCCTATAGTTTTTGATTCGATTAGACGCAATGAATTAGGCTCCAAGATACCTCCTAATAACGTTACTGCAGCTATGAGGGGAGGGAAAGACCTTCATCAATATATCAATGATGACAGGCAGCAACGGGCTACTTTGTTACTTACTGATGTGGCCTATATTCTTGAGGCACATTTTGAGATAAACAAAGAAAAGGCTGGCGAAACAGATACGCCCGAAAAATTCTATAACATGTTTCTGAGAAGGGCTCGTCAAGGGCAATGTTTCCATACCCCCTACTTAGGTTGTCGTGAGTTTGCTGCGCATTTTAAGCTGATTGAAGAGGAGGGAGAACCAGAAAGTTATTACAAAGATGAAGCTGAGATCGATTTGGGATGGATGTTATGGGACATTGAATATAAAGCAGAGGTGAATAAGAAAAAAACAGAATTCTCTTTTACTCCGAAATTTTTCCGAGCGTATATGAGACATGGTGTGATTGAGGTTCCTAAGGAGGTGAACATATGATACTTCAGGCCTTATGTGGATATTATGATCGGTTTGCTGAGGCAAACAGTAGTGAAATTGCCCCGCCCGGATATGAATTGAATTCCGTTTCATGCTGTATTGTGCTCGATAAAGAAGGAAACGTCTGTGATGTTATTGATATGATAGATGAGTTTGAAGTGACAGGAAGTAAAGGAAAGAAGGAAAAGAAGCGACAGCCAAGAAAAATGATCACACCTCAACAACCTAAAAGGTCTGGAAGTCGTCCTGAAGCAGCATTTTTGTGTGAAAATGCCAGTTTTATTTTTGGTGTTTACAAGGATCGTGCAGGAGCAGAGTACAGATTTAAAGCAAGCCGCGATATCCATGAAAAGGTTTTGGCGGGCCTTGAAGATGAGGGTGCGCAGGCAGTTTTGGCTTTCTATAATAATCGGAAGCAAGGAACATATCTGTACGAGGGTGTAGATACAAGCTATTTTGAAGATGGTGGTAATATAGTCTTTTTATTGGACGGGGAATCAGATTTCATTCATAATCGCCCCGAAATTCAAGCTGCCTGGAATCGTCATCTTGCTCAGCGTTCTACAGAAGCATCGATTGGACAATGTCTAGTGACTGGAGAAGTACTGCCCATTGCACGTATCCATGGTAACTTGGGGGGATTTGGGCAGGATAAACCAACGGTTGTAGGTTTTAATCAAGATAGTTTTGTCTCTTACAGGAAAGAAAAGGGTGACAATGCACCGATTTCTGAGAATGCTGCATTTAAATATGTTACAGCACTAAACATGCTTATAAGCGATCGCAATCACTGTATGCATATGCATGGTGATAAGCTTCTCTTTTGGGCTGAACGTGAGGCACCAGTGGAAGAACAAGCCATACTTGGTCTTATGGAAGGAGGTACCTCTCAACCAGATAAATTGTTGGATGAGGTCAGAAATCGCGAGATCGCTTCGATTCTGGATTCGCTTTATAAGGGCAAATCCCCTGAAGAACTTGGACTTGATCCACATGTGAGATTTTATCTGCTAGGGTTGTCTTCAAACAAGACAAGGGTGGTCGTTCGTTATTTTTACGTGAATACCTTTGGTCAATTGGTGACACGCCTGCAGCTTCACCACCAAGATATACATATTGCAGGTCCGACCTGGGAGCCTGAGCATCCATCTATAAATAAAATTCTTATAGAAACAGCAGTGCTTCACAAAAGTGAAAATGTTCCTGCGCCACATCGTTCGGCATTGGTTCGGTGTATTTTGAGTGGGGGATTATATCCAAACAGTTTGTATATGGCAATGCTAGGAAGAATTCGTGCGGAAGCCGCTGCTAATGCAAAAACTGCTATAAATCGTACTAGAATCGGGGTGATCAAAGGGTACTTGAACCGGTTGTCACGAAAGTCCAATAACAAGGAGGAAGCGATAACAGTGGGTTTAAACAAAGAAGACAAAACAATTAGCTATTTACTCGGTCAAATGTTTGCTCTTTTAGAAAAGGCTCAATCTGATGCTCTGGGTAATGTGAATGCTTCAGTGGTGGACAAGTATCTGAATGCAGCTCTAGCAAGTCCGCAGCAGGTATTCCCATCCCTTCTTTCGAATGCGGAAAAGCATTTTTCTAAAAGCAAAAAATATAACATCAAAATGCGTATTCGTGAAATTATGCAGGATATTCCTTCGAATGGTTATCCGAAAACACTGAATGCGGAAGATCAGGGGAGGTTTTTGGTAGGGTATTATCATCAGCAACAAGACATCTATACAAAGAAAGATAAGTTAGATTCGAAAAAAGATGACGAAACATCTAAGGATTCTGATCAAAATCATGAGGAGGGTATTTAAATGAGTGAAATGCTGAAAAACCGTTACGAATTTGTTCTTTATTTCGATGTGGAGAATGGAAATCCCAACGGTGACCCTGATGCAGGCAACATGCCGCGAATTGATCCTCAAACGGGTGTGGGCATTGTAAGCGACGTATGCATGAAACGTAAAGTCCGGAATTATATTGAATATGCCCACGAAGGAAACGAGCGTTTTGATATATATGTTACTGAAGGTGCTGTCCTTAACAACAAACAGAAGGAAGCATATGTGGCTTCTAATATTACTACCAAGGATAACAAGAACGATAAGCTAACTGCTCAGGCCTATATGTGTAACCGATTCTATGATGTGCGTACCTTTGGCGCCGTTATGGATACAGGAGATTTTAAGTGTGGGCAAGTGCGCGGACCCATTCAACTGTGTTTCTCAAAAAGTGCGGATGTTATTTTACCCCAAGAAGTAACCATTACTCGGATGGCATCAACAACGGAAAAAGAGAATGCTTCGGAGAATAGGACTATGGGCCGTAAATATATAGTTCCTTATGGTCTATACAGATTAGAAGGGTTTGTATCAGCGAAATTTGCGCAAAAGACTGGTTTTACAGAGGATGATCTTTCAATTTTTTTTGAAGCCCTTAAACAAATGTTTGAGCATGATCATTCTGCTGCTAGAGGGAAAATGTCTGCACGAAAACTGATAGTATTTAAACATGCTTCGGAATTGGGTAATGCACCTTCTGCTGACCTATTCGAATTAATTCATGCAGAGCTGAAAGATCCGACCAAACCTCCAAGAGCATACAGCCACTATGACATTACTATAAATAAGAACGATGTTCCAAGTGGGGTGGAATTAATAGAAATGTTGTAAGTTGGAATTAAATCAAGTGGAATGTGATAGATAATAATGTTGCTCCTAGTACTAGGGGCGTGGATTGAAATGGCTATGTCGGGGCTAGTCCCGCGTTAATGGGCTATTGTGCGGAGCGGAACATTTCGCTGATGTTCTTGACGATGAACGGAAGATTCCTTGCCAGAGTGATTGGGCCAAGCAAAGGGAATGTAGTGCTGAGAAAAAAGCAGTATCTTCTCTCAGAGGATGAGCAGTCGTCTGCGCGGATCGCCCGGAATTTTATTATAGGTAAAATCTACAATCACAAATGGATGCTGGAGCGCATGACACGGGATTATCCGATGCGCATTGATGTTGAGCAATTTAAGGAGATTTCGGGCCATTTATCTTCTATTATGCTTGAGGTGAGGGCTTGTGAAGAGCTCGATCGTTTGCGGGGATTGGAAGGGCAGGCTGCGGTTAGCTATAACCGACTGTTTGATCAGATGATTTTACAGCAAAAAGAAGATTTCTATTTTCATTCCCGCTCCCGGAGACCTCCACTGGACAATGTGAATGCTATGTTGTCTTTGGCTTACACTCTACTGGCTCATGATACTGCTTCGGCGCTGGAGGCAGTTGGGCTGGACGCTTATGTAGGTTTTCTGCACCGGGACAGACCGGGCCGGGCATCGTTAGCTCTGGATTTGATGGAGGAATTGCGGGGAATTGTCGCAGATAAGTTTGTGCTTTCACTGATTAATAAGAAGCTGGTGCGTAAAGAGGATTTTGTGAAAAAAGAGAACGGAGCGGTCATCATGACCGATGAAGCTCGAAAGAAATTCCTCACGGCGTGGCAGACCAAGAAACAAGAAAGCCTTACTCATCCTTATCTGGGGGAGAAAATAACCTGGGGGCTCGTCCCGCACGCGCAGGCTCTTTTGCTGGCTCGTCATCTACGGAATGACCTGGACGAGTATCCTCCATTTCTTTGGAAGTAGGTGTACGATTTGCTGGTATTAATTACTTATGATGTGAAAACATCCAGTAGTGGAGGCCAAAGCCGATTGCGAAGAGTCGCCAAGGTCTGTCAGAATTACGGGCAGCGAGTCCAACATTCCGTATTTGAGTGTATTGTCGATGCGACGCAATTCGCTGAACTGAAGATTAAGCTGAAAAATATCATCGATGAAACGGAAGACAGTTTGCGATTCTATCAACTGGGGAATAACCACAAGAACAAGGTTGAACATGTCGGGATCAAGGAATCCCTCGATCTTGAAGGCCCCTTGATTCTGTAGTGCGAATGTGAAGCTCCCATGAAATCCCCGGGTCCTCCGCACCAGATTCATTACATTATTTGTATAAAAACAATGAAGAAACTGAGTTTAAGATGTTTCTTGTGAGAGGAACAAGGGATTTTTGGTTCATAAAAAGGTCATTTACCCTTTTTATGGGTAAAAATCGCTGTCGCTCCCTACGCGGGAGTGTGGATTGAAATATAGCAACCGGCGAAGTTCTGAAGGCATACACCGTCGCTCCCTACGCGGGAGTGTGGATTGAAATGAACAAGAATCAATATATGCCGACGGTCCTGAGTCGCTCCCTACGCGGGAGTGTGGATTGAAATAAAACTATTTGAAGGTGACGAGTTTCCGCAACTACGTCGCTCCCTACGCGGGAGTGTGGATTGAAATGCTTGTCGGGGGGGGGGGG
>NZ_JABWCS010000186.1 GCF_013359945.1 Paenibacillus agri
AAAATGCGGGGTTTTGGAGTAAATAGCGGCGCTGGAGTCCGTTACATGTCTAAAACCCAGTTGTAATCGCAAATAGCGGCTGTACAGTCCGTTACACTCTTTGCGTTAGTTAAAGTCTCTCTGGTGAGGTTAGTTTAGCAAGTATCGGATATGATGAGCAATTGACCAGAAACAAAAAGCAGCAAGTCTCTGTTTTGGAGACTTGCTGCTTTTTCACATCTTGGTATCGAATTAACAATCTGCACTGTAGAATATCCCACTTTGGGGTGGCCTGAAAGTCTTCAGGTCTTCAGGGCTTCACCCTTCAGTCCTCCAACCCTTCATCCTTCCAGTCCTTCACCCCTCAGCCCTTTTCAATCCTTACTTCACAAGCAAATTGTAGATAACCTGAGCCGCTTCGGCCCGGGATGCGATACCTTTAGGCACGAATTGTCCTTGGTTCTGGCCTTTAATCAGCCCAAGGCTGGCGGCTTCATTCACAGAAGCGGTTGCCCAGGAGGAAACCAGGTCCAAATCCGTGAACGCTGCATCAGAAGCAGCAGGTGCTTTGCCATGCTTCAGTTCATAAGCCTTCATCGTCATCACCGTGATTTCTTCACGGGTGATCTCTGCGCCCGGCTCAAACTTGTCTGCACCTCTGCCACTTACGATGCCAGCCTTGTAAGCGATGGAGATCGGCTCCGCATACCAAGCAGTCGCTGCAACGTCAGCAAAGCTTGCTTCGCCCGCTTCGTTCAGTCCAAGAGAATGCACGAGCATGGATGTGAACTCAGCACGCGTAACTGCGCGTCCCGGTTCAAACTTGTCACCGCTGGTGCCTTGAACAAGCAGCTTCGCCGCTAGCTCCTTGATAACAGAGCTGGCCCAATGACTGGCCGGAACATCGGTGAACGTCCGGTTCAGTTCCAGAACCGCATATTTGCTGAAGTGGCTGATCTTGGCCGTCAACACTCCACCAGCATAATCAGCTTGAATATATTCAAGCTTGCCGTTATCGGCAATATAGTAGATGCCTCCACGCGAAGCATTGAACCCTTCCGCTGCAGTCAGGCTCAGGGTAATTGGTTGATCAAACGTGGAGAGTGTTTGTGTTGCACCTGCTTTTGAAGTGATCGTCAGGCTGAATTCATAAATATCACCCTTGAGCGCTACATCCGCATGGGTAGCTTCCGCAGCAGCGGAGATCGTTTCATTAGCTGTGCTGCCAAGAGGCACCATCTTCAGGGAGATTGTGCTGTCTGCCCGTTGATCAGCAGACAGTTTGTTCTGCAGTGCGCGGATCAGATCCGCAGGCACTTGGAGCGAGAGCTTGCCGGATTTCACTTCCAGTGTGTGATTTCCGAGTTGAAGAATCGCCGCAGGGGACAGTTGTATTTCCTGTGTATCTTCCTTAATGTCCACAACTGCTTTATTACCTGCACTGTCCACTTTCAGCAAATCTGGTGTGATGCTCAGCGGTTTAGCGGCATTGGATGAATCTACAATACTACCCGGAACACTGCTGCCGGTATTGCCGTTATTTCCGCTATTGCTGTTGTTTCCGTTGTTACTGTTATTTCCATTTCCGTTATCCCCTGGATTGGCAGGTACACCTGGATTACCCGGGGTACCCGGATTCTCGGGATTTCCTGGGTTCTCCGGATTTCCTGGGTTCTCCGGATTCCCTGGATTTCCAGGGTTTCCCGGGTTCTCCGGAGTTCCTGGATTGCCCGGATTTTCCGTGATGGCAGCTTTGACTGTAATCTCAGCTGTAGCCTTAAAGCCACCGTCAACCGTCTCTACAGTAATCGTTGCTTTGCCATCTGCAACAGCAGTTACCGTGCCATTCTCTACAGTAGCTACTTCTGCATCACTTGAAGTCCAAGTTACCGATTTGTTAGTCGCCACTTCCGGGTTCACCGTTGCTACCAGCTTGCCGGTTTCGCCAACGGTCAATGTAAGCTCGGTCTTATCCAGCGCTACGCCTGTTACCGGCTTTGGACTTGCTGTCAATTTAACCAGTTTCGATTCTGTCTTTTGCAAAGTTAATGCCCAGGAACCAGTTACGGACGAAGTCTCTCCCGTCCACAGATCTTGCATCGTGTAGGATTCAGAAGCGTCCAGTCCAGCACGGGCAAAATCAACGGTTTTGTTGGCCGAAGCATTAGCACTATAGTTGAACACAGCCAGGTAATAATCGTTGCCATCCTTCAGTACAAAAGTATCTGCAGCATTGGCATTCGTGTTGCCTTCCAAAGGCTTGAACGCTTTACCTTTCAAAGCTACTTCAAGAACATCCTTGTTGTTGTACAAGGCTGTCATGTATTCCTGTGCTGTAGCATCGTTCACATCATCACTATCCAGCATCACTGTTCCGGCGATGACACCGGAGTTCACGCGGCTGCGGGCTTCAGTCAAGCTGGTAGCACGGCTTAGTGCCAAATGATCCGGGTCTGTGTACGGATAGATCGTTCCATTTTGCCAGAAACCGTAGGTCAATGAATTCAGCATGTATTCTGTCTCATTGATCCTGCCGAAGGTGTCACAGGAAATCCGTCTGCTGTGCGCATATTGGCTTGGGAAAATTGGCGCGATAGATTCGCTGATGAACATTTTTCCATCCAGACGGTCTTTGACATAACGCATTCCTTCATTGTAAGCCTGAATCCCTGTTGTCACATTCGGATCATAGTGTTGACCTTCCAGTGCGCCATGAGTTAAGAAATCCAATTTGATAAAAGTAAACCCAAGATCCTTGAACTTATCCAGGAAATAATTCATACGCAGTTTCGTACCCGGATGTGTCACATCGAGGGCATAAGCCCCGTCCAGCGTCGGCAGCGGATTACCCTCAGCATCCCGGAGAACGATGTCGCCATACGTATACTGACCGTTAGTGCCATCTACCGTCTGACTCATATTGTCGCCCCAGTATACAAACGGCCCCCAATAAATACCTGCATGTTGCCCATTGCCTTTAATGTGAGAGACAACGCTTTCAAGCTGCTGATCGCTCAGATTATCCCAGTAGGAATCCATATTGATGAATACATTGCCGTTATTGTTGAAGTCCTTCAGGTTCTCTTTAAAATAATTAGAGACATCCACTACGTCTTGATAAGACAGTGAGCTTTCGTAAGCTCCCCAGCTGTTCCAGCCGACCGGTACACCTTGCGGCAATTCCGGGTTCAGCTCCAGCGGAGGCGTGATGATCGCATTAGCTTTGCCGTATTCTTCAAGCCCGGTACGGTAATCGCTGAATCCACCCACCATCACCAATGGCGAGGATAGCTCGGTGCCTGTCAGGCTACCGTGTGGCTGGGTGTCGCGGGTAACATCACTTGCTGCACCACCATACACCGCCAGCTCGTTGAGCCGGTTGGAAGAGCCTTTCCAGTCAATGCCTGTCTTCCAGGTATCGTGCGTCACAGAACCGATGATCAGCCCGTTACGGGTCGTATTGTTAAAAATAGCCGTCATCTCATAGCTGGTATCTGCCCGGTTCATCGTTTGAGATTTGTAACGAATCCACGCATCGTTGTCAAAAGGCACGGTCAGCACACGATTATCCGCGCTGGCGCCAATATCTACACCACCTGTACGTTTCAACGTAATCGGTGATATATAATTGCTCTTGATTGCCGAATCACTGGCTGCATCCAGACGGGTCAAGAAATATGTTCTGTCCTCATAGAATTTGTAGACTTGCTTCAGTGTTGGCTTACCGGCAGAGGTATGCACGAATGACAGCTCCACCCCTTTGCCGAATCCATCCTGAATCTCAACTGGCGCTCCAGCGCTTGCATGTTTCTCGTAGCTTTTGGTCTCCACAAGCTCATCACCGAGCTTAATGCTGCCGTAGATTCCTTTTAGCTTCTGTCCATCGGCCCAGCTGTAACCAGCATATCCATTCTTGGTATTATAGGACACTTGATATTGTCCATTGGATACCAGCAGGCCGTAAGTATAATCGGTAACCGTGATCGCCCCGTAGCTGTGCGTATCGCCCGGTGTTCCCAGGTCATCCTCTTCTTCGCCCGGATTCCCTGGCTCTGAGCCCATCGCAGGCTCTACGATAATCCGGTCCAGATCCGGTGCATACCAGTTACCGTCCGAGAATGTGATTGTATTCTCACCCTCAGTTAGCGGTAGTGTTATGTCATAGTTGCCAACCGTATCCCAGTCTGCCGTCTTCGGCAGCTCGTAGTATTGCTCCGTGCCCCCATTGGCGCTGACATAGAAGCTGCGCGGGTCACCAGAAATGTAGGCTACAGTGATTTTATAATCACCGGTCATAGGAGCTATAATCTTTTTGAAGATCAGAGAGCTGCCTCCATTCAGGTAGCCTACCTTTTTGCCGCCGGAAGCATTGGGGCTGTCAGAAACACGGGCTTCGCCAGTCAATTCATTGACCGGAGATTCCGCTTCATAGCTGATCGTATAAGGAATCACTTCGATCTTATCCATATCCGGGGAATACCAGTCATGGTCTGAGAAAGTGATAGTATTCGTACCCGTTTGTAGAATCACTTCCACATCATAAGTGCCTATCGTGTTCCAACTTGCCGTCTTAGGCAAATCAATCAGCTCATCCGGCCCACTATTCACCTGCATATACACAGGACGTTGATCGCCCGAAATATATGAAATGCGGATCAAATACGTTCCGTCAGCCGGTGCATTAACATTAGTGAATGTCAAGGAGCTATCCTTGTACAGACCCGTTACTTTCTTACCATTAGAGCTGACGCTGCTGTCTTCCACCTTAGCATTGCCTGTAATAATATTCTCAGGCGCCTCAGCCTCAATGACTACACCGCGCAGGTTCTTCTTCCAGTCGCCTTCATGGCCTTCCCCTGGATTGCTATTGTCGAGTTCGCGAATTACGATCTTGTCGATGTCTGGAGAATACCAGTCGTTATCATCGATCAGGATGGTATTGGCTCCCGCGTTCAAGGGAAGCGTCACATCGTAGGTACCCACGGTCTCCCAGTTTGCCGTCTTAGGTGGTTCTTCGAACTGCTTGTTGCCACCGTTGGCACTGATATAGAATGGGCGCGGATCGCCAGAAATATAGTACACTGTAATTTTATAATTTCCGGTCTCGCTTACCGTTACATTATTGAACTGCAAGGAACTGCCTTGATAGATCCCCCCGACCTTCTTGCCGCCGGAAGCTGAAGTGAGCTCCGATATAGAAGCGTTGCCAGTCAGCGTATTCCCTTCTGCCTCAGCCTCATAGGTGTTCGTATCATCGGCATATACCGTCCTGGCGAATTGTCCGCTACCGGTAGCCACCAGGCAGATCATGATGAAGAGCAGAAATCCTTTTTTCATTACCTGTCCAAGCATAACATCCCTCCGTTTGGTGTTGTATAGTAGTGCTTTCTTGCTGCCAATTCTTCTGTTGTTTCACTGTAATACTCGGGCCATGTTGCTCAAATCAAGTGATACAAAGGAATCCACGCGCCGGAAAATACTATCCACTCATAAATGATATCGCTTCCACAACAAAGCGTTACAGACCCCCTGACCGATCGACAGCCAACGAACATCTATCCAACTGGCCGCAGGGAAATAGCGTCTGCTATACCAATGTGCAGCTACACATATTTCTGTAATCGCTTTCGTAAAAGAGCTATCAAATCCTCTCTTCTCCTTTCTGTGTTTGTCTGTCAATCCTGAAAGCGCTGCCGAATTATGATAACTGAAAGATTCCCTTTGATTGGCACTGATGATTTCAGCCCGTCTCTTGCACTATGTTTTGAATACATGCCTAATTGTAAAAAGCGGACGGCGAATTATCTATACCGTAATCTTACTATTCATAGAGGAAAGCGTCTTTCATTCACCATTCTCAGAGAGGATAGCGTCTTCCGTACTGACACGGTCAAATATTTTTCCTGTACTCGTTCGGTGTAACCCCCTGGTTCTTTAGAAATAGCGAAATAAAATAGGACGTACTTTCATAGCCTACTCTCTGGGCGATATCCTGAATCTTGAGTGAACCGTCCGCCAGCAATTCTTTAGCCTTATCGAGCCGAATGCGAGTCAAATAATCGTGGATCGTCATACCGGTCTTATCTTTAAAAATAGAGCGTAAATAATTCGGCGACAAATAGACCTGATCAGACAGGCTGTTGATCGTAATTGGCTGATCATAATTCTGATCAATCATCGTCCGTACCTTGTGGATCAGCTTTGCATTTTTGTCCATAAAACGCTCGCCCAGCAAGCTCACAGCATTCTCGGCAGTTCCTAAAATCAGATCCTCGATCTCATTCAGGGTTAGCGCATTATAGATAGAATGATATAGTTCCGCCCGCTTGAAGCCCTCAGGAACCGGCTCGTGCAGCTGCTCTAGAAGCTCATCCACAAGATCAATAGACCAGTCGCAGATGATTTTTTTCTTAATTCTCAGCGTTGCCAGTCCCTCAATATGCCGGTGGAGATCCTGTGCGGCCTGCTCGAAATCTAGCCGATTAATGGCGTCAAACCACTCTTTTCTGGCAAAAGGCGGTATATGTTCGCTGTAGAACTGGTTACAAACGGCATTAGCATGAATAATTGTACCTGTACCTTCATAGAATCGCTCATTCAAAATCACACGCATCTGCTCGTAGAGTTGATGCACATGAATTAATTCAGCGTCCTGACCGCCGACGGCAGCGGTCACCGTAAAATCCAGCGTACCTCGAATAGCTTCGGCCAAGTCCTCCCATGCATAATGACCCGGTTGCTCCGACGCTTCCATAAACACGCCTATCTCCCCTTCCTTATAGGGAACAAAGACAACCTCCAGGTTCTTTGCCTTGAAAAAGTAATCCAGAAAAGACACCAGACGGCCTATGCAGTCCTCCAGACTCCGTCCCCCCTCGGCCTCCTTGGGGTCGATGCTGAACAATGCCAACGCATAGCGGTTGCTCTCCGGCAGGCGGGTTAGTCTGCTAAAGCTGGAAGCCAGATCGGCAGCGCGTTCTGCGTTTTTCTCATAGGAAAGCTCCTTGAGGATGTTAGCTTTGGCTGCCTCCATCGAGCGTTTCTTCATCCGCACTTCCTCACAGCGCTGTTTCACCTTTTCGATAACGCTTACAATCTCGTTTAAATCAAGCGGTTTCAACAAATAACCGACAGCACCTACATTAAGGGCCGATTTTACATAATGAAATTCATCATGTCCGGTCAGGAACATCACTTGCATCCCTTCATAGCACTCGTGTATATTTTTAGCCAGTTCAATTCCGTTCATAATTGGCATTTGAACATCCGTAAGGACAATATCTGGCTGCGTGGCTTCGATTTTCTCCAGAGCCTCCCTGCCATTGCCTGCTGTTCCGACGACGTAGATACCCATTTCTTCCCAGCGAATATAATCTCTCATCATCTCGAGTCCCAGTTCTTCATCATCTACAAGAAAAATACTGTACATCGAAGTCCCCTCCTCCTTGTTGTCTGCGCTGTCTCTATTATATTCTTTTCCCCCACACCAATCATGGTACATATAAATGAAAGTCATTTTCAAGCATAAATTGTTAAATCGGAGTGTTTCAGCATGCACTTCACACATAAAAAAATAGTGGTGCAGGAAGTTAAATCCTACGCCACCATTTATATTTTGTCTACTGCCATCCGGATTATTTTGTATAAACACCAGATTATCGTCATCAAGCACTGTCCTCAAACCCTCAAATCCAGATACAGCTCTATAGCACTTCCAACCGGGTATTAAGTCTGTATCTTCCGCCTCTTTCGGCCTGGAAAGTAGTTCTTTGATCACCCCAGCGCACCGTTACCGGTCCTGGCGTAAACGTGTGAACCACGGCTTCAGTCAGTTGGCCGTTCTCCCAGACAATGTCGATCTCGGCATTGCCTTTAGCCCGCAGACCGCTTACTTCCCCTGTGCTCCATGCTTCTGGCAGTGCTGGCAGCAGATGAATCTCATCCGCATGGCTTTGCAGCAGCATTTCCGCAATGACCGCCGTACCGCCGAAATTCCCGTCGATCACAAAGATGTTACTCTCCGCTCCGGCAATGCCCGATTTGGAGTAAGTGAACAGGTTATCGAAGCATAAACCGCCGATCAAGTGGGAGATATGCTTGTAGGCTTTCTCCCCGTCATGCAATCTGGCAAAGCCCAGACCGAACAAGGCCGCGGTGAATTCCACATCCTCCAGCTCATCTTGAACCATCCGGTTCTCCAGCGTCACTCTTACTGCCGCACTGAGTTCCGGTGTCCGGTCCGGTGTGATTTGATTTGCGGGATACAGTGCGAATAGGTGGGACAGGTGCCGGTGTTCCGGCTGTGCCTCTTCGTAGTCCTCCAGCCACTCCTGCAGCTGACCTCTCTTGCCGATCTGCAGCGGCGGTAAGATAGCGATAGCCTCCTCCAGCTTCCGCTGCAGCTCCACATCCCGATTCAGTAATATTGCCGACTTCAGGCAGAATTCGAAAAGCTCACGTACCAGAATCTGATCCATGGTTGACCCCATGGATAACTGCTGTCCACCCTCACGAGAATCGCCAGGATAGAAAGAATTCTCCGGCGAATTGGAGGGACCAGTCACCAGCCAGCCGTACTTGGGATGCACAGTCATGTAATCCAAGTAGAAAGCAGCCGCCTCTTTGAGTACCGGATAAGCTTGGGTTTCGAGGAAGACCCGATCCTGGCTGTATTCATAATGTTCGATAAGATGTGTTGCGATCCAAAGTCCGCCAGTGACGTTAAGTCCCCAGGAGGTCTCCCAGCCTGGAAGCGTAAAGCCCCAGACATTAGAGAATACGTGTGCAACCCAGCCTTCACTACCGTATAAATTACGCGCCGTAGATCTCCCCGCCTGAGCCAGATCTTCAACATAGCGCATCAACGGAAGATGGCTGTCCCCCAGATTCGTAACCTCTGTCGGGTAGTAATTCATCTGGGTGTTGACATCCAGATGATAATCACAGCTCCAGCCCATCCGGCAGGCTTCGCCATCATTCCAGATGCCCTGAAGATGTAGCGGCAGAGGTGAATCTCCCCGTGAACCGGCGATTGTCAGATAACGTCCATACTGCAGGAACAAGGCAAATAACTGCGGATCTTCTGTCCCTCCCTGGGCCAGCAATTGAATTCGCTGATCGGTAGGGAGACTAGCTTTGTCAGAGACGCCCAGCCTAATATTCAACTTGCCATACTGCTGGCTGTAATCGGCGATATGATCTTCTCTCAGGCGGGCATAACCTTTGTCCAAAGCCTGCTTTATGATAGCAGCACTTTCCGCTTTCCATTCCTCGCCAGCCCGGCGATAATCAGTGCTCACAGTAAAGTAGATCTGGGCTTCATCCGCTCCGGTCACCGTCAATTGGCCGTCTTCGCTTTGAATCGTACCGCCAGTGATAACCACCTTGACAGAGCCCTGAGCCCAGACGCCGCATTCACCATTGCTGTGCACTTTTTCCGTCGCCTGTCCTTTGAAATCGAGCGTAGTATTGTCCGAGGCTACGGCCTTGAATGACTCTGTTCCTCCCTCCAAATGGAGGGCGAAGGAAACCTCACCTGGGGCCTCACTCCAAATTCGTGAAGCCACGAGGTCATCAGCATGGGAAGCGAAAACCTCACGGTGCAGCGTGGCTCCATTACCCTTAGCCACCGCTCCGGCCACCGCGCTGCTCAAATCCAGCTCGCGCTGGAAGACTCCGGCTTCACCGGATTGTGATGCCCGGTCTGCAAATTCAATTACAACCTCGCATAAGCCGAGGTTTGTCCCGAAATTCCGCTTCTTCGCCTGCAAATGCTGCTTGGCCAGAGAATCGCCAGCTTCATAATCGCCGGCGAAGAAATGCTGCCGCATCTCTTCCAGTGCAGCTTTCCCGCTTCCAGGAAGAAGCTCTGGATCGGCCTGACCAGACCAGTAGGTGACCTCGCTCATGCTCCATACCTCGCGGTGCGGAGCGGCCATAACAACGGCTCCTATTCTTCCGTTCCCAAGCGGCAGGCCTTGAGACCAGCCCGCTGCAGGGGCCAGATACCATAGTTTAAAATCGCTCATATACTAATCTCCTGTCTATATTATAATCTGTACAATCGCGTGTAGCTCCAGCATCGGTAGCTCTATGATCGCCCGGGTTCCATCCCATTTCCATGCCAGCTCCATGTTCTCCGGCTGCAGCAGTACCCTGCTTGGCTTCGCAGGAGTCGCTACCTGGAAGGAAATGCCCTGAACCGGCATAATCTCTTCATTATGAATCACATACCCTGGGCGCTTCTGCGCGAAATAATTCAGGAAATGCACCATGAGCTCCTCGCCGGAATCCGTACTGCGGGCATTCAAGACCATCTCGACATGAAGTGGTTTTTGTACCTGGATCATTCGAGTCGCCCGGGGGTAAATATCATTTATGCAAACATCCAGCCATTCCCTGATCAGGCGATGTCCTTCAAGGTAATACAACGCAAACAGATCACCGTTCAAGTACATAACGCTGCCTTGCCCATAGCTGTGCAGCGTCACCGCTGGTGCCGCCACTGTGTTCCCGGCAGGTGCAGCCCCCACTGTAGTATAATGCCGCCAGTCTGAACGCCGTTTTCGGCTATCTGCCCAGACCTCTTCCACCGGCTCCAGCAGCTGGGCTAACGGTTCTGCTCCCTCCATCTCAGCTTGGAGTGCCGTGCC
This sequence comes from Paenibacillus agri, assembly GCF_013359945.1. Taxonomy (GTDB): domain Bacteria; phylum Bacillota; class Bacilli; order Paenibacillales; family Paenibacillaceae; genus Paenibacillus_AQ; species Paenibacillus_AQ agri. The sequence continues at coordinate 10,632 of NZ_JABWCS010000186.1, forward strand.
CCAGGCTTGCAGCCGGATCTGCCCAAACGCCAGCTTACCGGCAAGCTCATCACCGGCCTGCCAATAATGCAGCGGGGCGGGAAGCACTGCACCACGTGTCAGACCCAGCAATCCAGCGAAAAGATCGCCCTGACGTCTGCGTCCCTGCTCATCCCACAGACCCGATCTGCCTGTAACGATCAGTCTGCCGCCGTTCTCAACATAGGTCTCCAGAGCAGCAATCGTAGCGGCCTCCATGAGACATTGATCCGGCACGATAACCAGTGCCTGACGGTCCAGCTGCTCCCTTAATGTCGCTTCGTCATAGATGAGATGCTGAATGCCCATCTCTACCAGAAACTGCGATGCGCCGTCCACGCGGTCCATTCGCGATTTGGGCAGCGCACCCCAGTGCTTGTCGCGTCCCCATTCCGCTCCGGCCACCGGTCCCAGCAGCTGGGAGGGCAGGCTAGCCAGCACTGCCACCTCCGGCACGATATGGGTGCCTGTCGCATAAGGCTCCCGTTCCTTCATAAATTCATGAACGGCCCCCAGCTCCCGGTATACCGCAGGCTCCAGCCGCCCGTCCGGATAAGGCTGATCCGCGAAGAAGCCTCTCGCTCCCACGGCCAGGATTGTAGCCATCTCCAGCTTCCAGTCGGTGGTTGGACGTATTTGCCACTCGCCCCAACCGTGAAACCGCTCGTTCATATAGTCATAAGTCAGCCCCGTGGTTGCCTGATAACGTCCTTCCTTACTGAAAATCATCTCATGATTGGCCCCGAAATGGACCGGATCACAAGACAGCCAGTCCAGCCCCAGTTCCTTTGGTGTCAGCCAACGCACAAACTTGCCGCCCTCCATCAGCGGGAGGCCATAGAAATATTTGCCGAGGTTATTCTCAGCCACCAATGTCTCCGGTGAAATCTCCTTCACAGCGGCGACCAGCTTGCGCACATAATGAAAGATCTGTCCCCGCCGCCACAGGCGCCATTGCAGCCAGTCCGGGCTATTCAACTCTTCGCCAGGTTCAGGCATTGGTCCCAGTGGCAGCCCTCTGCCCGTATCTTCAAGGAACTGCTTGCGGCAGTTCTCACAGTAGCAAGGGTATTCCACAGTCCAGCTGCCGCCATCGATCCAGACTGCATCCGGCTCGTGACGTGTTACGGCTTCCTTCAGGAGCGGAAGATAATACTCATCCAGGAAACCGGAAGAGATACAAGCCTGCGAAGCTTCATGCTGAAGCCAGGCCCCTCTCGCCAGAGTGCCATCCTCAAGAACGCGCAGCCATTCCGGATGATCCTTTTGCAGATGCACGCTTGTGAACGCATTCAAGTATAAGATTGTGCGGAGGCCAGCCTCTTTAAGCGCACGTGACATCAGGCCCGTATAATCATTCTGCAGTCCAGGATGCGCCGGGGCGATATCCGAAGGGTAAAAGGTATGTCCATAGTGGTCATAAGCGAAGAATTCAACCGCCTCAATGCCAGCTTCCTTGAACATTGCCACCTGCCGCCGTGCCTCTTCCTCTGTAAACCCACCGGCTACAGCTTTCATCCATTCCGGCTGATGATAGTCCAGATGCAGCTTGCGGAAGGTACTATTTATCCAATTACTCATTGTTTTCACCTCTGTATACAAGATTGTGCCTTTCGTCTTATGTTGTTAATTACTCCGCTATCCGTAGATAGAATAAGGGGGCTGAACGTCGAAATCACGCATCTAACTTTAGATTTGCTCCCTCTATTTAGTTCCCTTTATTAACTTACATACATGTTATTTTCCAGTTGAATTCGTGTCATTAAAACCATACGGATTCATTGCATTTATAGTATCACCGAGACGATTCGCTGTCTTTGCCCGCTGGTTCATTCATTTGACGATTTGTACGGTTACTTGTATGCTGAAAATAGAGATCAGGTCGATGAGACCGGAAAGTGAAGGCACAGCATGAACAAACTATCCGCAATCACGCCTTATGTTGGCGAAACCATGACTTATCAGTATGATGGCAGCAGTAATGAAAATCTGCGGGTCTGCAATGTATATGCATTCCATTTATTTATGGGTGGCCCCGGTGAGATGGAAATTGACGGAAGGCGTTATCCGATCGAACGGGGAACACTGATTTTCCTCCGTCCGGGCCAACCCCATGCCTTTCATATTTCCCCCTCCAACCCGCTCTCCTCCTACAATTTCTATTTCGATTTATGGGACAACCGGTCTCCGATGTCTGATAACCATTCGTTTATCTATGCCCCTGAACCCTTAAGCTTTGAAAAAAAAGCGCTGCAGGCGGCCTGTCCCGAGCTGGATCAGCTCCCCAGCGTGTTCCAACTGGCGGCTCATCCCATGCTCATTGACAGTCTGGTGATGATTGCGAAGACGTTCAACGATGCGCAGTTTTACCGGAGCGAGGCTGTGAACAGCTATTTGTACGCCTGGATCTTGAGCTGGTACAATGCGCTGCACCTGCATCAGCCAAGCGATTACCGTATTGTCCGGCTGCTGGAATACCTGAACGCCCATCCCGAGCGTGGTGAGTCCATTGAGGACTGGGCCCAGATGTGTGGATTGAAGCGGACCTATTTCCATGAACTATTCCAGCGCGAGACCGGGGTAACCCCGCGCACCTATCATCACAATCTGGTTATGCGGCGCGCTGCTGGCCTTCTGCTGGAAAGTGAACTAAGTGTGACTGCAATCGCCGAGAAGCTGGGCTATCCTTCAATTCATCCCTTCTCCAGACACTTCAGCGCCAGTTATGGTGTAAACCCGACTCAGTATCGCCTGAATCCGCGAAGCCGGATTCGAATGTAGGCCACAGGCCAGTCAACAGACAAAACGCGCTGTCCGCAAGAAGCGGAAGCGCGTTTTGTCTGTTTTTTTATATAACCGCTCAGCGGTTCTACTTGTCTTGGTTAGGCATCATCACGATGCTATCCTGGACCGTGTTGTCCTTGCCGCCAAGATGTGATCGTTTTTCAGTCTGCCTTTATCGTCAATTTAAAGATCTTGGATTCAGCTGGCTCCAGATTCAGCGTAAGAACACCCGCTGCTTCTCCTTGTGAACCTTCCCACAGATCTTGAAGGCTATAACGTGCCGTGCCATCCAGTCCAGCACGTTCCAGGGAGATGGATTTATGTGCGGCTTGTGCAGCATCGAAGTTGAAGACCGCCAGATAGAAGGCATTCTCTTCTGTAGCTTCAAGCACAAACAAATCGGAAGCCTGCTTGCCAAGGTCGCCTTCCACAGGACGGAAGGTTTGGCCTAAGCGAGCTACGTGCATGATCTCTTTGTTGCCCAGCCATTCTTTTGCCCGTGCAGCGGCCTCCTCCTTGCGGAAGTCATCCCCCATCAGCAGTACTGTACCGGCGATGACCGATGCGGTCAGGCGGCTTCGGCCTTCATGCCAGCCGGTAGCTTCCTGGTTAAAACTCTTGTACAGTACGGAATGGTCAGGATCATTGTAACGGTACAATGTGTTGCTCATCCACCAGCCGTGTGTCAGCGAGTTCAGCAAATACTCGGTATCCTGCAGTGTGCCGAAGACGTCGCAGGATACGCGGCGGCTGTGTGCAAATGCATAAGGGAATAGCGGAGCAATGGACAGATTAATAAAGAACGGACGGCCGATGGCTTCCGGCGAGAGCTTGTTCTGCAAGTAAGTCATGCCGTAATGGTAAGCCGCGATTCCGGTTGTGATCTCCGGATTGTGATGCTGTCCTTCCAGCGCACCATGAGCCAGGAAATCCAGCTTGATGTACTCGAACCCTTCTGAGATGAACTTGTTCGTGAACCAGTCAATTCTTTGCAGGTTCCCTGGATGTGTAGGGTCGATAGCCAGACCGCCGTCAACATCCGGCAGAATCTCGCCCTCACTGTCGCGCAGCAGAATATCTCCGTAAGTGTATTTACCGTCTGTTCCTTCCACAGGCTGCCCGAATTGCGCCGGGCTTCCCCAGAAGGCGAATGGCGTCCAGTACGTTCCCGGTCTGTGGCCGTTCTGCCGTACACGCTCCAGTGCATCCTTCATTTCTTCCGGGGTAAAGTTGTCCCAGAAAGCATCGAAATTAATATACACGGTGTCCTCGCTTTGGAAGCCGAGCGGCTGCACTTCATTTTTCAAAAAATCACTGGTCGATGTGTACAAATCATAATCCAACTCGGCCATTGCCGCCGACCAGCTGTTCCAGCCTACAGGAACGCCACCCTCCCATGGGAGCTGGGCTTCGATCCAGGTGTTGGCCTGGCCATAGGCTTCGAGACCTGCCCGGTAGTCGTCATAGAAACCGATAAATACAAGCGGGGATTCCACTCTCTTTCCCTTTACATAACCGTGCGCTTGACTATCGCGGGTCAGCTCACTGACAGCACCGCCATAAAGATCAAGTTCTTCGATCCCGCCGATCTTTTCACTTTTAATGCGAATACCCGTTTTCCACACCTTGTGGCTGATGGAGCCCATAACAATTCCCCGGCGGCTGTCTGCCGCGAACAACGCCGTTGCCTCATAGCTCTCAATATCCAGCGGCGGCTTTACAACTGTATAACGAACCCATTTGTCATTGTCGAACGGCACACGCAGAATGCTCAGTTCCTCTGGCTGTCCCGCTGCTCCGCCTAGAGTTACCTCTTTGGTCTGCACAACGGCCAGACGGTTGGTCTTCAGCTCTTCATCACTTACAATTGCACTTTGTACAAGGACATACGGTGAAGATTCATAAATATAGAAATGCTGCTCCAGCTGCGGCAGCAAGGATGTTTCGTGCAGGATTACCAGATGAATGCCTTTGCCGAAGCCTTCACGAACAACCTCTTCCTGTGACTTCAATTGGTGGCTCTGGTAGTGTTCCGTGTTATATTCCCGGCCCTGCCAGCGGAATGCGCTGCGGATTCCCTTCACATGTGAGGTGCTACTCTCGAGGCTAGCTTCACCTTTTTCGAGATCGATCTCCAGGCTTACATGACCGTTCGTCACCCGAATCAGAGTTTCATTCTGTTGTTCTACTTGCACTTGTACAGATGTATCGCTAGTTAGCATAAAATGCCTCCTTAATGTTGCGTACTGTTCCTTGAGTAGAACAAGCACTGTTCTTACCCGAGTCTGCCCTCATTATAAAGACAGAATAAAGCGTTTACCATACACCGATCTTCCGATCCATATCGCGATTTAACACATCTTGATCTGCTGTTCACTACACCTTCTGTGGTGCTGAATTTACGCGATAAATCAATGCTTAGCGAGTGTACAAAAAAAACAGCGGCAGGAATCCGTCTTTCGGGTTCCCACCGCTGCCCTCGTAACCTTGCTGATAAGTCTAGTGCTGTCCGCGAAGGGTCAGTTTGTAGGTCTTTCCTGCTTCCGTGGCAAAGCTTACGGTTCCCGCAGCGGAATGTTCAACTTCAACCGTATTGCCAGCTTCGGTGACTACCAGCGAAGCCGCGCTGCGAATCACACAATCCGTGCCCAGCAGGGAGACGATTGTAGCTTCCGCTAACTGTCCGTTCTCCCATTGAATATCCACTTCAAAGCCGCCGCGTGCGCGCAGGCCTTCCACGCTTCCCTCCTGCCATTCATCCGGCAACGCTGGAAGCAGCTCCAGGTATGGACGATGCGATTGCAGCAGCATCTCTGCAATTCCGGCAGATGCCGCGAAGTTGCCGTCAATCTGGAACGGCGGATGTGCGCCAAGCAGGTTGGCGTATACACCACCGTGATTGTACTGCTCTGATTCTCCGTCTTTCACCAGTCGCAGCATGTTTGAGAGCAGGCGCAAGGAACGGTTACCGTCCCCGAAGCGGCCCCACAGGGCTACTCTCCAGCCCAGGCTCCAGCCGGTGCTCTCATCGCCGCGCCGCTCCAGCGAGGTCTTCGCGGCAGTGAACAGCTCCGGTGTCTCCTCTTCCGACAGCTGACGTCCCGGATACACCCCGACCAGATGCGAAGTATGCCGGTGGTACGTGTCCTCATCCTCGAAGTCCTTCGACCATTCCTGAAGTTGGCCGTACTTGCCAACCTGGAGTGGCAGCAGACGCTCACGCGCGTTCTCCAGTTCTTCTCTGAAGTCCTGATCTGTTCCAAGCTGTGTTGAAGCTTCGATGCAGTTGGTGAACAGTTCCCAGATTAGCGAGATGTCCATTGTGGAACCCGGGCTGACTGCGGCTACACCTTCCGCTGTCCGGAATTTGTGCTCCGGGGAAGTAGACGGCGAGGTCACCAGATGACCGCTGCCATCCTCAATGAGCCAGTCCAGCGCGAACAGGGCTGCTTCCTTCAGTACAGGATAGGCTGTGCTGCGCAAGTACTCTTCATCTCCGCCAAAAGCATAATGCTCCCACAAATGCTGTGACAGCCAGATGCCGCCCATTGGCCAGTAAGCCCAGCTCGGATCACCGTCGCCGAAGTCGCCTACCGGAGCAGTCTGTGCCCACAAATCGGCGTTGTGATGCGCGGTCCAGCCCCGTGTTCCGTAGTTGACCCGGGCGGTCTCGGCGCCATTCTTCGCCAAATTCCCGATCATCTCCAGCAATGGCTCATGACATTCTGCCAGATTGCAGATTTCAGCCGGCCAGTAGTTCATTTCCGTGTTGATGTTCAATGTGTAGTTGCTGCTCCATGGCGGACGGGTGAATGCATTCCAGATGCCCTGGAGATTCGCAGCTTGCGTGCCAGGACGAGAGCTGGCAATCAGCAAGTAACGCCCATAGTGAAAGAGCAATTCCACAAGCCCCGGATCTTTAGCGGCATAGGTAGTAATCCGCTGTTCAGTGGACAGATCCTCCGCTGCAAGCGACTTGCCAAGTGACAGCTTCACCCGGTCGAACAGGGAGCGATAATCTGAGACATGTGCTTCCCGCAGGCTCGGGTAAGACTTGTCTACCGCACCCGCAAGATGGGACGCAGCAATCGCAGAGGCATCCTTCCCTTCTTTGCCCGGAATCTTATCATAGCCATTAAAGCCTGTAGCCGCGCTGAAATAGAACGTAGCCGCTGTCGCATCCAGCACATGAACACCGCTGCCATCAACGGTTACCTTGCCATCCTCAGCCTTCACAGTAAGTTGGCCTTCGAAGGCCATTCCCTTGCTATCACCGGGTTCGCCATATCGGATAGGATTGTCACTTGCAAAATAACTAGGGTCTACATGCTCTGGCGCTGTTCCCGAGAGTACAAGGCTATCGCCCTGTGCATGAAGGCTATGCCGCAGCGGGCTGTCCAGGGTCGCGTGTACATTCAACGCACCGGGTGCGCTGGCGGTCAGTCGCAGTACAAGTACCTGGTCCGGGTGCGACGCGAACATTTCACGGGTATACGTGACATTGCCAATCTGGTATTCCACACGATGGATCGCATTCTCCACATCCAGCGTCCGCTTATAGGAACGGTAAATAGAGCCGTGATCAAACCGGAGCAGCAGATCGCCAAAAGGCAGATAGGATTGCGTATACGGCCCCAGCATATTCCGGGTCTCCGTGTCAGCCTCTTCATAGCGGCCTTCTTCAATCAGCTTCCGGACCTTAGGTAAAGCTTCCTTGGCGCCAGGATTATTCCCATCCTTCGGGTATCCTGACCACAGCGTATCCTCGTTCAAACTGATTTTCTCCTGCTCTACACCACCGAAAATCATCCCCCCCAGACGGCCGTTACCAATCGGCAGCCCTTCAGTCCACACATTTGCTGGCTTGTCATATTGAAGTTTCATGTGCTCTCTCCCCCACTATCAATCATTTAACAGCATGTTAGATCAGATCTTATTCAGCTGTGAGCGTATTACCCACAATATCCACTCCGCTGCAAGCGGTTAAGACAATGGCCTCATCAAGGCTGGACAGAACGCCCCCGTCCCCGCCATCGCTCACGATTTCATTGGATTGGAAAACCAGACCGGATGCGCTCTTCGCGCTTAAGGCCAGCGTGTCCTTCAACTCGAACCGGTTCCCCGTTATGATAATCCCCTGGTGAACGGGAGCGCTCTCATCAACGTCCACATTCTCCGGCGCAATGAAGATCACTGGATGCTCGCCGCTGCCGCACTCCACAAAACGATTGCCGGTAATGGTAACATCCTCCACCTTTCCGGACTCATACCAGGACTCAGCATCCACTGCAACCAGAACTGCGTTCATATGCATGCGCTCAAACGTATTGTTCGCAATCACCACTTTACGGCGGCTCGTCACGAGTACGCCACGGGTCGGAACACGGGCAAAGTGATTATTGACCACCTCAACCTCTGCGGTCCAGGTTACGTTCTCGATAACATCGTGGCTGCCAATACCTTCGGGAGCCGGGTCAGAGAGGGTTAGTAGAAGCTCACGCGGATTTAAAAAATCCACAGCAACCACTTTCCCCTTCGCGTAGCTGATCAACGAGCGGGAACGGACAAATTCAATCTCATCGCCCGGGTGAAAAGCCAGGAAGCCGTAGGTCTGGTGATGCATGAACCGGACCTTAACTTCATTCGGCGCAGGCTGCTCTACAATTCGCAGATAGGTTCCGTGAACATTAACGGGATCATCATGGGAACCGGCAAAATAACCGTCCGCCACGGTAACTTTTCCCCGACAGCTGGACATATGGATGAAATCTGCGAAACCAGCGACAGTCCGCCCCGTTTCTGGTCGCGGTGACAAGTCCATCCGGCGGAAAGTGAGATTTTCGCTGAACTGGCCTACAACTCCAAGTCCATGCAGAAAATGCAACCCAACATCCGTGAAGGTAACATTGGAGCTCCCCGTAATGAAGACCCCGACCTGATCGCGAATCCCGTCACGGTTCTGCAGGACATGCCCTGGAACTACCTCTGGATGAAAATCAAAGTGCAGACGCAGCTTCATCGGTTCCAGCTCTTCGACAGACGTTGCCTGTTCCAGCCAGTTATCCATCCGCCAGGTCGTATTGCGCACCGGATCATAGGTCTGCATTGGGCCTTCCGTGAAGCTCCAGCCCTCACCGATCCAGACCAGCCGGCCGTCCCTGATCTCATAGCGGGAATCAGGATGAACCTCCGTATCGAAAGAATGCGTGCCGCCGCTAGTAATGGTCATCTCGGTTACGGTAGGCCGGTAATAATCGGTATGCAGGTTGCGGAGCTCCACATTGGAGCAGCCGTCCAGCAGAATCATGGTCTGCTTGCCATGGAAAATAAACAGGGAGCCATTGCCCTCTAGTGTAAAGTTGTGCAGACCTTTCAGTAGAATACCAATGGTCTTGGTCACATCTGGATTTTCAGTCTCACTAGTCGTATTGGAGATATAATAGGGCGCTCTAGTAGCCTCATCTACGTAAAAATGATAACGTCCTTTGGGACAGTCCAGCACAACAGGCCCGGAAATCCCGGCTGCCGCCTGAAGCGCAGCGGTCATGGCCGCTTGGTTGTCCAGCTCAGTATCCGGCTGTGCTCCGTAATCCGTCAAAGTAATGATTGTCGGCGTTGCAATCAAGTCTTGTTCTGCAGAATGAATGGGTCTCCCCGCCTCTCTATTCTTGTAACCGCTTAATAAGAGGCAGTATAATACCTCTTCACCAGATAATCAATTACTTAATATCTTCATAATGCGCAAACTAGTGCCCTTACTGGCTTCATCCTTCGTTCCGGTGATCCGAACCTTGACCTGTAGTTCCCCTCGCTGCTCCTGTAGTGGAAACATCGTCAGAATAGGTCTGTGCGCCATCGGACACCACTCGTCGAACAGATTTACAGATGTAAACGAGCTGCCGTTTACCGAATACTCAAAAATCCCGCTATCCGGTCCGTAAAGCAGCAACAGACCTGCGCTTTGACCAGTAACGTTAAATGTGTACACCGCTTCCAGACTGTCCGTATATAAATGCTCCGTTCCGAAACGCCAGTTCATCAGCGGATCTTCAGGTGACAACTCACGGAGTTCGAACCCTTCTGTGTGAATACCCGCACGAAAATCAAGCAGACTGCCGTATTCGTAATTCTTTACTTCCAGAGGAGATATAGTTCTTTCCTCCTCAGCGTTCAATACGGTACCCTCTACGACAAGTGCTATGTCTAAATATTCACGCAAAAAGCCCGCATAGAGGGCATGGCCATCGTCATTGGGATGATATCCGTCCGGAGCCAAGTCTGTCCATTCCATACGACCTGCACGCGTCTGTTCATAGACTCTGGCGGCAAAGTTGACTGACGGAAGATGATAATGTGCTGCCACCTCTTCATGGACGGCAATGTTAAACGGATGACTGCCCGACAGATTCTTCTCCGCTGCCGTATACAGGAAGCAGATATCGGTATCCGGCGACACTCTACGGCACTGGCGGACAATCCCTTCCATGCCCCTGATCGATTCTTCCCGGTCACTGCCGTCATTAACGCTAAATTCAACAAACAACAGATCGATTCTTCCGTGCCGCAGCACATGCTCCTGCAGCCGATGAGCCCCCAGTGTGGAAGTAGTACCGCCCACTCCGGCATTGATGAAGTGGAACTCCTGATCTGCGAACCGTTCCTGCAGATACCTTCCGGTTAATGCTCTCCAGCTAGATGTATCTGCATCCGAAGCCCCTGCTCCTTCTGTAATGGAACCGCCCAGAAAGGCAACGGTCACCGGCGCTTTTTCCGCAAGTCTTGCACGGATACCCGGCAGTCCTCTGCGTGAAATCACAAATGAATGATTACAATGTTTCTCGTTCGTCATGGCTATCCTCCAGAAATAATGCGTATATCTGTCCTGAATATAAAGAAATCAGGCGCTGGGTCTATCGTACAGCACCTGATTCTGATTTTAATAGTTATTATTTAGAACTATCATAAGCCTTTTGTAAAATTTCGAGATAACGGTCAAGCTTCAAGTTCTGAAGGCCTTTCACATAAGCGTCCCAGTCCTTGTTCAGATCCTTGTTGCCAGTGATGAATTGCAATTGGTTTTGCTCAATGTAGTTCTTCAAGTTGGTTTGCAGCATACTGGCTTCATCAATCTCGTTTGGATCAATCCAGATGGACCAGATTGGGAACAACTCTTTAGGTTCATGACCTTGGTATAGCAGAGTCGCATCATACAGTCTGCGTTCATAACTGCTAGAATCGTAGATATCAGTACCTTGAACGTAGGTATCACGGTATTCTTTTGGCTCATAGAAGTGACCCATGCCGCTCCAGCCCGCATTGGAAGGTGCAGCACCTTCAACCGGTGGAATGGTTTTGACCATTGGTTTAACATCTTTACCCAGCGCTACATCGCCTTCTTCCGGATCTGTCCAGCCAGTCCCCTTCATACCTGCTGCAGCGTTCGTTTGACCTTCAGGTGTAAAGATGTAATCCACCATTTTGATCAGAGCAATTTGTGCTTCTTTGCTTGCTTTGTTAGTGATCACGAATTTCGCACCTGGAGCTACACCGCCCCCATCATGAGTAGCATAGGAAACCCCTTGAGGTCCGGAAATCGGAGGCAGTGGATTATAATGTGCCGAACGAGTATTGCCCGGATCGATGTTCACGAAGATTGCTGGGTGCATACCCGCACCTGCGCCCAAAATTTCCGCATCGGCGTTTTCACCGATTTTCTTGAACGCTTCGGCATTTTGTGTGAATGCGCCCGGATCAATCAGACCTTCGTCAAACAGGGATTTGATGTAAGTCAATCCTTCTTTCCACTCTGGTGTAATTGCAGAGGATTGAACTTTTCCATCTACCATTTGCAGGTAGTTTCGATCATCATCATAGACAAAGGCATTCATCAAGTAAGGAACAATCCGTACACCGAACTCCTCGATGGAACCACTCAGTGGTACTTCATCCGCTTTGCCATTGCCATTTGGATCTTGTGTTTTAAAGGCTTTCAGAACGTTCTTGAACTCTTCTGTAGTTTTTGGCATCTCCAAGTTAAGCTTTTTCAACCACTCGGTATTCAACCACATTTTGTTAGGGTAAGAACAGTGGAAACATTCTGTGTAAGCTACAAGTCCGTAGATGTTGCCGTCAGGCGCTGTATTAAACGTCTTCAACGCAGGGTTCTCTTCCATCGCCGCTTTAATGTTAGGCGCATATTCATTAATTAGATCGTTTAACGGAATGAGTACGCCTTGTTTACCATATTTCAGCAGGTCAGCTTGCGAGAACTGGTCAATATAGTGGGTAAGCAGGTAAGCATCAGGATAGTCACCACTTGCCAGCGAGATCTGGCGTTTTTCCTGGGCACCGTCCGAAGGGTTAATCTGCCATTTAAATTTGAAGTTGAACTTGTCTTCCACAAATTGTGTGAATTTATTGGTTGGAAGGTCGATTCCGGATTCCTGAACAGAGAACACACTGATCTCAACCGGTTTGTCAGACGAGTTGCCGGACTGTGAGTTGGATGCGTTATCTGTATTTTTACTAGCACATCCACTAATTACAACCGTAAACGCCATCACTAGAGTTAGTAAAGTTATCAAACTTTTCTTCTTCAAATCCCATCACTCCCTTTTGTAGTTTAGCAGTTGATACGAAGATACCTTGAATGTAAAACTGCGGGCATCCCTCCTCTCCATGTAGTTCATTCCAAGAATCAGCCCTTCACGGAACCTACCAGCATTCCCTGTACAAAATAACGCTGTACAAACGGATAGATAACCAGTACTGGCAAGGTGGCGACCACAATCAAAGAATATTTCAATAGCTCGGAAAGCTGCTGTTTCTCCACCATTTTCCCGACGTCCATAGCACCGCCGGCGCTGTTATTCTGAATAATGATGCTTCGTAAGACTAGCTGCAGCGGGAACAGGTCTGCTGATTTCAGATAGATCAATGCATCGAAATACGCATTCCACTGGCCTACTGCGTACATAAGAACCAGCACGGCGAGAATCGGCTTCGACAACGGGAGTACGACGCTCCAGATGAATCGCATATCACTGCAACCGTCGATCTCACTGGCTTCCATAAGCTCATCAGGAATTGAGGATTGAAAGAATGAGCGGGCAATAATGACCTGCCATACCCAAATGGCATTCGGAATCAGCAATGCCCAACGGGTATCAATTAAATTCATTTCTCTTACCACCAAATAGGTGGGAATCAGCCCCCCGTTGAAGATCATGGTGAAGGTGATGATCATCATCAGGGTGTTCCGCCCGAAAAAGCCTTTGCGGGACAGCGGGTAAGCAATCATAACCGTCAAAGTTACACTAATCAGCGTTCCCGCCGCGGTGTAAAAAATCGAGTTAGCATAACCGGTAATAATTTCAGGTGTTTTGAATAAAACTTCGAAACCTTTGAAGGATATATCTACAGGCCAGAGCCAGACACGGCCGGAAGTAACCGCTGCCGGGCTGCTGATCGAACTGCTGATGATAAAGATCAACGGGTAAAGCACAGCGATAACCACGAGGCCGAGCACAAGATAGATCGTGAATAGAAACGCTTTGTCTCCGGCGGATTCTTTAATCTTTTTTTGAACTGTTGCTGCCATAAGTGTGCTCCTTTCCTACCAGATGCTGTTCTTAGTAATTCTTTTCGCCAAACCGTTCACTGTAAACAAGAGGATCAGGTTGATGATCGAGTTAAATAGTCCAACGGCAGTTGCGAAGCTGTAGTTGGCATTCAGCAAACCAACCCGATAGACATAGGTCGCAATGATCTCCGAATTAGCCAAGTTTAGCGGATTCTGCAGCAGGTAGACCTTTTCAAAACCGATCGCCATTACATTCCCTACATTCAGGATCAGGATGATGACGATGGTGGGTACAATCCCTGGCAAATCGACGTGACGGATTTTTTGAAAACGTGAAGCACCGTCCACTTTCGCCGCTTCATAAAGGGTCGGGTCTATTCCCGCAAGCGCTGCCAAATATACGACTGCGCTGTAACCCGCCGTCTGCCAAATATCAGACCAGACATAAATCGAACGGAACATCCCGGGTTCACCCAAGAAGTTAACAGAATCCAGTCCGAAGAAGTTAAGGGCGATGTTGACAAAGCCGAGCCGCGGTGCCAGGAATAGCATAACGATCGACACCATAACAACTGTTGAGATGAAATAAGGTGCAAACGATACGAGCTGCACGAATTTTTTGAACCTTCCTCCGCGCACCTCATTAATCATGAGAGCCAGAATAATCGGGATCGGGAATCCCGCCAGTAACTGATAACCACTAAGCATAATGGTGTTCTTAACCAGGATCCAAAACTGTGGGTTCTCAAAGAATAGTTGGAAATTTTTAAAACCAACCCAAGGACTTCCCCATATTCCCTTGATAACGTTGTAGTCCTTAAAGGCAAGAACGGCGTTTACCATCGGGTAATACTTAAAGATGAGGAAAAACAGCAAGGGCGGAATGACCAGCAGATGCAACTGCCAGTGCTTCATCATACTTTTGCGGGCATTGTACCAAAAGCCCGGTCCCTTGCTCTGCGGCAACGACTTACGGTTTAAAGCGATTTGTTTCTCCAGAACAATTCCCCCTATCCAACAGCCTCTGTTTTGTATTTTGTGATAGCGCTTTCTACGACTTGATCATAGTAGATCTTCATGTCCCCTGAATAGGTACAATTGCGCGTTTCAGCGTACAGATAACCCGTTTTTGGGGGCACAAAACAGCATAAGAACGGCCATTTTTCCGGTACCCTACCCGGAAGGGAGAAAAAGGCTACGCTGTCCGGAACCGGACAACGCAGCCTTAGGTCTTGAAGATATTTATTCATCAACACATTGTCTGTACGCGCTTGGTGATATGCCCATCAACCGTTTAAAAGCCCGTCTGAACGAGTGCGAACTATTGTATCCTACCCGTGTGGCGATCTCGTCAACGGTATATCCGCTCTCTTTTAATAAAACTACAGCCTGATCCATTCTGACTTTGACAAGATGGTCGGAGAAATTAACACCTGTGACCTCCTTGAACAATTGGGAGATATATTTTTCGGGCCTTTCCACTTGCTCAGCAACCCGGTATAAAGTCAGCTCCGCATCAGAGTACATCTCTGCCGTATACTCCTTGATCTGTTTAATGATCTGAATATGAGCGTCCTTCTTCTTATTGGCAATAAGCCCGCAGAGTTCTTCCATAATTTCATTGAATTCAGACTGGATAGTCTCGAGCGTCTCTGAGGACCCAATATCAATGACCCGCCGTTTGACACTCTCGATGGAAGCATATTCCGTAAAGGCTTTTTGATCCAGCAGCTTAAGGAAGGTACCCTTCATTTCCCCGACAAGCTGATGCTTCATTTCGATAGACAGCTCGCGCTGTTCCATATTCTGAACAATGATAGCATGGACAATCCGCTTGGCTTCCTCAAGTTCTCCGGCCCGGATCGTGCTAATCAGCCGCTGCTCCGAATCCAAAGGATAGTAATAGGTCGTGTTCTCAGTCTGGGCCTCATTGTACCACATAATTCCTTTTTTATTCATGTAAACGGCGTATTCCAGGGCCTGGTTGGCCTGATCAAAGGACAGGCTGACCTCAGTTACCGAGGCGAACAGTTCGCCAAAGCCCGCCTGAATCGTAATGCGGTACTCATTAAATACATACTGCGCCAGATTCTCCATTGTATGGTTGATATCCGCAATCTCATTCTCTTTACCCGATTCTTCATTCATTGAAAAGAACAGAGTGACCACTTTATCGGAGCCAATATCGGTCATCAGAACGTCCACGCCAAGCTCAGACAAGCCCTGCTTTACGAGCAGGCGGGAAGCACTCAGCTCATTGAGAATCTCCACGCTATCCATACCCGCATATCCGTTAATCTGGATGATTCCGGCATACCCCTTGCCTTGTAGCAGGTCGATATCCGCCTGCTCGGCAGCAGAAAGAATCTCATCCCGTGATTTGAACTCGCCGGCAATCAACCGCTTCAGGAACGCATCCCTGACTAGCGGAAGCTGACGGTTCAGCTCTGACTCCAGGAACTTGTTCTGGGTAATCATATCGGCGATATTTCCGCTCAAAAAGTCAAATTCATTCCTCGGACCTGCTTCGTCCTTCCCAAATTGCTCCTTCATAACATTGAGCAGACGGTTAATCGGCGCGCTTGTACGATAAGCCAGCACCAGACCGACAATCAGGCCGATCAGTAGCGTGCCTCCCGTAATCAGCCAAGTCGTTTCCTTAATCGTGTTGGCATTCTCCATCAGAACCTGCCGGGGGATGCCTGCCCTGTATACCCATCCATTCTTATTTGAAGTGGTAGTGATCACCAAATCATCACCATAGAACTGGCTGACTTCATTTTTGTCAAACGACGGATCAGACACCATTTTGACCATTTCCGGCTCACTGCTCCCTTGCAGGACAATGGTCTGCCCTTCAGCATCGCTGATATGAACCCAGCCGCCATACCGCTCCGTCAGACCGGAGAGCAGACTGGCAATGATTTTCTCGTCTATGATTACAACCGCAACAGCTGGTGAAGTATCATTGAAACTGTCCAGAGGTAGTGACTGCATGTAAGTAATCACTGAAGTTTGTGTCCCTCTGCTGACAAAAGAACTAAGTGGCTTGATTTCGCTTCGATGAGATTTCTCCAGTACTTCCTTACTCCATTCTTCCAGCGACAAGTCGTTGTAATGGAAATTATCATAATAATGGTCAGGTCTGTAAGAAGAACCCGGAGTTAGAATCAGCTTGTAATTGGCTAGGTAGATATAATAATCCTGTAGAAAATCATTGGTCTGTCCGAAAGTCAGGACATTCCGCATCGCTTTCCATATGCCGTAGACATTCCTCTCATTATCCCGCTCGTTCATCAGAACGTTCAATTCCTGGTTTATCGCAAGTTGTCTAGTAAAGCCCTCTACCTCCGCCATACGCCGCTCCAAAATATCCTGGCTCTTCTGAAGCTGGGTCACGCTGTTCTCAATCGAGATGGACCGTGTCACCGAAATCGACGTTAGATAAGACATGTAGCCGCCAATGCTGGGTATAATCAAAATAACCACATAGGAGATTAGAAATTTGCGGAATACACTGGAATATTTAAGCATGTTGGACCCCTCTCCTTAATGTGGCATTGGTAGCGCTGTCATGATTATAGATTAAAACATTTTTCAGTATAGTCAAGTGTTCAACCTCATTCCGTCACGCTATGTACATTCGGAAATGCATAAAAAGCAGCGAGATTTCGCTGCTATCACTGCTTTTTATAGGCAATCCCGAGTTCTGCTTTTTTCCGCGCTTCAATTCTCCTGATTACCGTCTTTCTTGTCTCGAGTTGACCTTACAGGCACAAAACCAAATTCTTCTTTGAACCGATCCATAGTATATAATGACTTATAATTATGACCCGGGAAATGATAATTATCCAGATTATATGAATCTCCTAAAATATTACTCATAATCTCCGCCACTGGCAAATTGCTGGTTACATCCGGCCCCACCAGATTTAAAGTTCTCACTCCCGGCCTAGGTGGAGCATGCAGTGCTGCAGCGATTCCCTCGATTACATCATCAGCGTAAACGTGGGCCATTGTGATAAACGGGAGCGATGGCCGGGAGCCCGTTTCCAGAATAGGCGGAGTCCAGTCCTCCGCAGCTACGGCACCAAGACGCAAATTAATAAAGTCAGCATCGGTGTGAATACGGTGAAAATAGCGGGTCAGTTCCTCTACCATAGCCTTGCTGAGTCCGTATGCATCCGTGGCCAGACACGGGTGCTCATCAGGAATAGGCAACTCCAGCGGGACAAAATCTTCATCCAGCCCACCTGCCACGGCAATAGAGCTCGCAGTAATAAACTTCCGGCAACCACGATCCAGCAGATATCGGAAGAGCCTCCTTGTGCCTAATACATTAACCGCGAGTCCTTCCTCTTCACTACAGCCTCCCGTCACAGCGGCAAGATGAATAACGGCTTCTATGTCGTAAGTATCAAGCCCCTTCAAGTCCTCCACATCGTCAAAAGATCCCTGTACATAAGCTGCCGCTCCCTCTGGAGCTTTCCGTGACAGACAAATAACATAATGCTTGTCCGCCAGGTACTTAACCAAAGCTCTACCGATAAACCCACTGGCACCGGTAATCAAAATATTCATATGGCTTCCCCTTTCGCTATCGACTCTATTCATTCAGAAAAAAGGGGCCAAAGGGGCCCCTTTTCTCCAGTCCTTCTTGTAATTATTTCACCAGTTGTTCTCCGCCTATTGTTCCGGGCTTGGAGACATGATCTCTCGAAGCTTCTTCAATGTCACCAAACGCCCAGTGGGACGCTGGAACATCACTCCACTGTGGTTGTAAAACGCCGGTAAGCGGGCCTCTGCCCAGCACTCTGTTGATGGCAACAACCGCTTCCGCACGTGTCAGAATTGCACCAGGACGGAAAGTACCGTCGGCATAACCATTCAAGATGCCTGCACCTTGAGCTTTCAAGATGGCTGCTTGTGCCCAATGGTCTGCAATGTCAGAGAACCCACGCCCCACAGGTGCATCTGTCTCGTCGAGAGCAGCTACTAGAACTGCCAGCTCTGCCCGGGTCAACGATTGGTTCGGCTTGAACGTACCATCCTGGTAACCTTTCATCAGACCCATCTTAGCAACCTTGGCAATAGCTTCTGCAGCCCAGTAATCAGACTTAATATCACTGAATACAACATTTGGTTCAGTGGCCTCTGTCTGAGCAACACCCGCAAGAATAGTTGCCATTTCAGCACGGGTGATCTTGTTATCCGGCTTGAACAAGCCGCCAGGATAACCTTTGATGTATGCCGTGTGTTGAATGGTTTGAGTATCATCCTCTGCGCCCGGTGCCGGAGTGGCAGTAGGAGCAGGGGTTACCGTTGGAACTGGAGTGGCTGTAGGCTGAACTACTGAGCTAGACGGACCACTTGGATTCGATGGTCCAGTTGGATCAGTTGGTCCAGCAGGATCCGTTGGCACTGGTGTTTCTGTTGGTGCTGGTGTTTCAGTCGGACCCACAGGACCGCCGTTATCTGCAGCAACAACTGTGAACTTCAACTGGTCTGTCAACATGAAATCACCGGATTTTTTGACAGCTTTGAGCGTGTGTACACCGCTGGCCAATCCCGAGACACTGTAGATCTCCTGTTGATTTTTACGGCTTGGGCTGTAAGCATTTACGGTCTGCACCAGCTGTCCGTCTACATAAATATCTACTTCACCTTGCTCTGGTCCAGTAGGTGTGATCAGGCTGATTCCAGTACCCTTGAATGTATATTCAAAGGAATCACCATCCACCGCTGTATAATGCACATCATTGTGATAATCGCCCCCGAAGGTAAAGCTGAGGTTCAGCGTACCCACCGGTTGCGTAGCCAGATAAGATTTGTTCAGTGTAACATGGTTCCCGGTAAGCGTATAATCTGTCCCTGGAATTAGATTATATGATCCACTGGTAATTCCCGTGAAGCTTTCCGCCTGTTGCAGCAACGTCACATCAATATCCGCTTGAGCAGATGCTGACTTATCGAAATTCGCTTGTACCGGATTAATCAAATTCGGAATTTCAACTTTCAGCATGTCTAGCAGCATGAACCGGCCTGATTTCTTCACGGCCTTCAGTGTGTGCATTCCATCCGGCAGATCAGAGATACTGTACAGTACCTGCTGAGCCAACCGTCCATTACGGTAAGCACTGACAGTTTCCTTAAATTGACCGTCAATATAGATATCCATATCTCCCTGTGACTGGTCTACTTCTGTGATCAGCTGAATTCCCGTTCCTCTGAAGGTATATTCAAAAGAATCGCCGTTCGCCTCAGCGTAATGCACATCATCCTTGTAGTCGCCCATCCCTCTTCCAGTGCTGCGCGACCAGGAACCGTTGTACTTAATGCCAGGATCGTCGTTATTGATAAGCGCATAACGAATACCTGTAGAATCGCTGATTCTTATGGTCAGCGTCTGCGGATCACCTGAACTAAAAATTACATTCAGGCTAGTTGCACCCGCAGGCTGCAGTGCGAGGTACTCCTTTTTAATAGTAAGCTTATCATTAACTACCGTATAATCATCTGAATCGAGGGCCACCCCGTCATTTTCAATGCCGGTCAGCGTATTGCCATTCAAGCTCAGCGTGACAGTGACATCCTTTTGTTGTTCCACCGCCTTATCGAAGGCTGCAGAGGCCGGATTAATCGTGCTGTTCTGTCCTCCTGCCGGTGTTTCTGTTGTCACTCTAAGCGCGTCGAGCAGCATATACTGGCCTGAACCCTTAACTACCTTGAGCGTATGTGGACCGTTGTCTAGACCCGACACACTGTATACAGCCTGCTGTACTTCTCTCGGTCCATTGTTATTAGCGCTTACAGTTTGCGGTGTGCCATTATCGAGGGTAACAATCATGTCCCCCAGATTGCTATCCTTCTCTGTCAGCACGTCAATGCCTGTACCCGTAAAGGTGTACTCAAAAGAATCGCCATCCGTCTCAGTGTAATGCACATCGCCATTGTAATCACCAAAGCTTCTACCGGTGTTCGCATTCCACGATCCGTTGTATTTAATATTGCTGTCATCATCATTAATATAGACTACATTCGTAACGGTTGCATTGTTAGCCAGTGCTGAATTTGCAGCATTGTCGGCTGCATTGTTCAGGTTATCAGCTTGTGGAGCAAGCGCTGGATTAGTACTTGTGGTATCTTTGATTGCTATGCTGATATCCTGTGCCCCGTTCAACTGCTCCTTGCCACCATTGCGTTTCCATTCTCCGCTGTAGCGCATGCCTGTATCATCGTCATTGACGGCAGACGTGCCGCTCAGCGCAGTCACTTTAAGCATACGTGAAGCATGGGGTTCAAGCACACCGCCGCTAAATTCTTTTTCAAAATTACCTAGCTCGGAATGGCTCCACAGGTCACGTACCGAAGCTGGTCCCTCAAGTCCAAGATCACTCCACTTCACTTTAACCTCCGCACTCCGATTGCCCAGATTGAACAGGGCTACACTGTAAGTGCCGTCTCCGTTATTGGCGTACCAGACTTGCTGCTGCGTATCCATAGATACCGGATGACCCGGACGACCAGCCTGATTGACTGCAATTACTTCATCATTGGTAAGCAGTTCCAGTCCATAGTCGTCGAGCCTTGTCAAGTCATTGCCTGTATAGAGCTGGGCAGAAGAGATCGACCAGAATGTCATCGCAGACTTCCGCTCATCTCTAGTCAGACCATCCATGGAGCCGTTTCCGATATTCAAGGAATCAAAATCATTCCAGCCTCCCGGTCCTGCATCCCGCCACCAGATCGCCGCAAGCGGGAACAAACGGGAAATACTCGGCCATTCCGTTAAGCCCTTACTGCTGTCGTAGGCTTCAATATCCCAGTCAATCCGCCAGCCGTTAGCATACTTTTTCCAGAAATCCACATAGTTATGGTCCAGCGCCCATGAAAGCTCGAACCAGATGTTGTTTCTTGCGAGTGCCTTAGACCAAGCTTCTACATCGCCGCGAGCATCACGGCTCAGGTTGTTGATGCCCGAACCAGGAGTCACACTGTCAAATTTGACAAAGTTAATGCCCCATTCGCCAAGGAGATCCGCGATGGAATCAATATACTTTTGGGCGCATGGGTTACTGAAATCAATTTTATACGTATAGGAATCCCAATAGTCCATAACGGTCAGCGGTTGTGCCGCTATGTCCTGCATACGACATTGTCCGTTAGTTCCATAAATTTCATAGTTTGCGTTATAACCCGTTATCGACATTCCCGGAATCAGATAAATACCGATCTTCTGTCCATTGTTATGAACATAGTCGATAACCTCCTGAAATCCGTTCGGATACAGGGTCTCACTCGGAATAGGCCGGCCGTATTGATCCTCAGCACCGTTCCATCCCGCATCAATATTAATATATTCATAACCATGGGCTTGCAGCTTCTCACGCATGGCATCCGATTGCTTCTTGACGCCTTCTGCCGATGTCCAGTTGCCTGCCCCATCATACACCTGCATGCTGTAACTGCTCCAGCCCATATACGGCTTTTGAGCCATACTGGCATCAGCCGCATGCGCCACATTGCTTTTCGTCCCTGCAAAGCCCAACTGCGCTACTGCAATAATGAATACCAGCAGACTCATTCCCAACCTTTTCCCGATTACTTTCAAAATCATCCCTACCCCCTCCTAGAATGTTGGTGTAAATCATTTTGATAGCGCTTTCTCACGAGAAGATCATAGTAGAAGATGAATTTCCAAGATAGGTACATTTCGGTATTTTGCGTACAATTAACCCTTAAACAGGGGGCAAAACAGCATAGAACGGACAGTTTTCCATTTATAATGAAGAAAAGCAAAAAAAACAACAAAACGCTGTTCTCATTAGAACGACGCTCACTTTAGTCCTCTCACCAAATACTGTTGGTTCATTGTTCCCTCAACCCCATTTCAATCGGGTACATTATTAGAGATGACGCCAATACTGGGTGCACCTAAATAGCCAGTCCCCGGCAGATCCCGGGAGACTGGCTATTTAAACTTGCAGGATTTTGGAATCTCCGTCTCACAAACAGGAGGCACTCCCGCAAGCATTGAGGAGAAGTTGTATTGTCATGCTAAACATTCGAGCTCTATGGACAGCAGTTCAATAGTACCTTGCTGAAGAGCTACTTTTATTACCGATTCCCGTGATCTCTTAAACGGACCTACACGGATATGAGTTTTCTCATCGTCACTCTTCAAATGGACTACCTGAATTTCCTTATCATCTTGCTCTACTGTTAATTGCGCATCTTCTGTGCACTTCAACTCCAACTGCG
This sequence comes from Paenibacillus agri, assembly GCF_013359945.1. Classification (GTDB taxonomy): domain Bacteria; phylum Bacillota; class Bacilli; order Paenibacillales; family Paenibacillaceae; genus Paenibacillus_AQ; species Paenibacillus_AQ agri. The sequence continues at coordinate 33,277 of NZ_JABWCS010000186.1, forward strand.
CATAACCGTCGTCATTAACTGCACTGAACGTGTAGCAAGCAAACTCCCGCTCCCTGAGTTCAAGTCCTAACAGGTCCCAGCCGCTATCAAAACCAAAACGCTTCTTCTCCAGCTTATCGGATAAGGATACCAGCTTCATCCCTGTCGTGGACCGGTAACGATAAATATTGCCTTCTTCCCGCAGGCCGCTAAAGCTTCGACCTTTACCAGGTAGCTCATCGAAATCTGTTGCCCGGACGCGGCAGCCCGGACGTCGGAATGCCGAATCCGTTACCAACGAATTGGCACGGCAATTCTCCAGCTTCATATTCTCAAGGAAAGCATCCAGCGTCCTTTGCACATCCTTTTGCTCCGGTCGAGGGCCACTTTCGGAGTACGCGAGAAATTCTTTCCATCCCTCAGGTTGAGCGATAGAGAACGGAGAGTTGGTACACTCCATTTTTTTCCACGGCCAGAGATTGTAACCGATTCCCATAGAAACCGCTAAAGGATACATTGCAGCAAACCATTCCGGATAATTCTCTCCCGTCTCACCGAGCCACAAAGGCTGATTCAGACGCTCAGAGGTATCCAGAAACTCCTGCAAAGCTTCGATTCCTGGCATACAGGCGTACCGATGGAAATGAATGACCATGTTGTCATCGTAACGTTTGTAGAACACGGAAACATCTGTAGACCAATGATGACCCTCAATAGATAACATATGCACTGGATCAATAGCGCGGATCTCGCGGATAGCCTCATCATAGAAATTTGCCAGCTTTTGCAGAAGATAATACTGGTGGTAACCTTCATTCAATCCTGGACGAAGAGGCTCATTCAGCAGGTCATAACCACCTACAATCCAGCGGTCCTTATAACGGCGCGCCAATTCCTTCCACAGTTCGATGCCCTTATTCCAGCTTTCAGAATCGGTGAAAAGCCGCGGTGAATCATCCACCGAATCGTCGATATTCGCACCTGTCTGTCCACCAGGAGCACCATGCAGATCTAAAAAAGCGTACAGCTTAAATTCCTCGCACCAATCCAGACATCGGTCCAGCAAAGCAAAGCCATCTTCGTTCCAGGACGTTCCCGGCTCATCCTTCATGAGCACCCGCCAGCCAATCGGAATCCGCACGGAGTTATAGCCCAGTTCAGCCATCATGCGAATATCCTCGCGGGTAACATAGTTTTCACGAAAACGGGTCCAGAAGCTTTCAGAATACTGGCTACCTGTCAGTTCGCGGATAACCTGTTCCATCCTTCGCGGACGGTCGAATCTTTCCGAACGAGATAACCACATATACCCTTCAGGCAGTAACCAGTTCCCCAGTCCCCAACCGGTTAGTATAATTTTGTCCCCGTCTCCGTTAACAACATCTGTCCCCTGCGATCGCAGGAACCCTTTGACCAAGCTTCGGTCCGTATGTTCAAACATATATGCCATGTCCCCTCTCAACGCCTTACTTTTATTATAAGAGAATCCATTTTAATAACCTATCCTTCGAATTTCGGGTAGGGTATTGTTTTTTTGGGTGGCTGCTGGTTCTGATTCCGGTACTCCAGAGCCGTGATCCCCTCTGATTCTTTAAAAATCCGGATGAAATGTTTCACATTATCGAAGCCCACCTGTTGACCTATTTCGTATACTTTTAGATCAGAACCCGCAAGGAGCTCCTTGGCCTTCTCCAGTCTAAAATTTCTTAGATATGAAGAAAAACTTGTTCCTGTATATTCTTTAAAGGCATGACTGAAGTAAGTATAGTTCAGTGACAATTGATTCGAGACCACAGCCATGTTCAAGTCTTCGGCAAAATGCTCATGGACGTAATTAATAGCTTTCTGCATACTCTTGTTCTCCTGACTGCTTTGCTCTCTGGCCACTTTCATAAAGGCATCTAAACGCACTAACAGTTCTTCAACCTTATTATAATAATCTTCAAAGCGCTGGAAATTTCCAATGTGACCCACCTGACTATATAGCCTCAGAATATGAATGGATTCTTGACCATAGCACCGGTAAACCTTATCAAAAATATCTTCATTCATAATGACACTGATACGCTCCAAATATCCGATCTCACAGCGGCTAATCACCTGGATATTCAATATCTGCTGAAGGAGCTGCTTAACCTCTGGCAGACGATCGGTACCCAGCAGATTGGATAATCGGCGGATCGTCTCTAGAGGTAATTCACAATTTGAACACCGTTTTATAATATGGTCATAGAACAATACTTCTGTGTTATTGATAAGGAGGAAATATTTCATCGTCTGTTTGGCTTCGCTATACGCTTTGCGCAACTGCTGAATACCCTCCGTACTAGAACTGAGAGCAATTCGGTATTCCCGCTCACCTAATTTCTTCAGCTCTTCTGCTAGTTGAAGAAGTTCATTTTTATTTTGAGCTACAACTATGATATTTCCTTCTTTGTCTTTGCTAATAATAAAATTCTCCGCTTCAGACAGCAGCACAGATATAAGATCATTCTGCCTTATACATATAATTCCTAATATATATTGGTCCTCCAGCCAACCGTATCCTGCATTTAGCAAATTGGTTGATGTTTCACTAGAATCATTGCTGTTAGAATTGAGAATATTAGCGATCCAATCCGAAGGAGAAGGCTCGGTTAATAATTCATTCTGCTTCTTTCGATCCAGTATCTCAATTCTGATTCTCTCCATAAATGAATATAATTCTTCGCGTACGACAGGCTTAAGTAAATAATCTTTAACCTGATATCGTATCGCTTTTTGTGCATATTGAAAATCATTGTACCCGCTAAGTAATAAAACCTCCGGTTTATACGGAAACTGCTGAATATGGGATAATAACGTAATTCCATCCATTATAGGCATTCGGATGTCTGTTATGATGACGTCTGCTGAATCCTGTTCTAGCTGCTCCAAGGCATCTCTTCCGTCCTCTGCGAATCGAAAAGAATAGACCTCAGGGAATTTCCTTTCGATCATGGACTGTAATCCCATTCGTATATTATACTCATCATCAACAATCATTAATTTAATCATCAATGTCCTTCCTCCCTTCAAAATTAAGAAGGGGCATACTCATAACAACACGAGTATAACTACCTGCCATACTCTCTATGCGTATACCATAATCAAGTCCATAGCTCATAATCAGGCGTTGATCCACATTGCGAAGACCGATGCCGCTGCCCCCTTCGTTTTGAACCATTTCCCGTAATTCCTGATAATCTCTTTCCTCCATCCGCAGCAAGTTAGACAGAATACGGATTTTCTCTTCGGGAATGCCGCAGCCATTATCCATAATCTCAATGAAACAAGTATTGTTCTGAGCCATAGCAGTAATAGAGATGATGAATGTCCCAGATTTTGAGTTCATCTGCCTCATCCCGTGCTTCACTGCATTTTCCACAATGGGCTGCAAAGACATCTTTAATGATTCCTGATCTAATAATGCAGGGTCAATGACTACATTGAGCTCAATTTTACCATTGTAACGGATATTCATAATGTCAATATAATGATGAACATGGTTTAGCTCTTCTTCCAGCTTTACATGTTCCCGTGTCCACTGCAGTGTATAACGCATCATTCCTCCAAGCGAGGTGAGCGCGTCCGAAATAACATATTGCTGCTCCATCTCCGCCAGCATCTTCAGATTTTCCAATGTGTTATATAGAAAATGTGAATCGATTTGGTTCTTGAGCGCTTTCAGCTCAGCTTCTTTACCCGCCGCTTGCCTATTAGCCTGCTCCGCAATGAGTTCATTAATTTTACTAAGCAATTTCCGGTAATGATGTCCGAGCTCCCCAATCTCATCCGTTCCGGTTATCGGAAGATCCACGTTAAAGTTGCCGCCTCTTACTTTTTTCATTGAATCTTGCAGGACTCTAAGCCGTTTAAGAATCATGGACTGCATGAAATAAGATAATAAACTTAAGAATGCCATCAAAAAGATAATGATGATGATTAATTTGCTTCGCCTTTCTTTGATATCAGCCATAGTATCTGCCAAACTCACAATATTTACAAGATGGACATCAATAGATGGTATATAGCTCTGAATGGCCAAATAGGGTTGTCCAGCTGTATAAAATTCAACTACTTCGTTGCTTGGCTCATTATTCAATACAAGGCTTTCAATGAATTGCTCGGCGGAGACATTATTGAACATAACCGAAGAATCCAAACTAAATACTTTATGATCCCTAGTTACAATAACCAATTGCGAACCGGGATCTTGAACTTTACTGAAGGTTTTCAGAAAAAAATTCTGCATGCTCATACTTATTTCCAATATGCCGTTATGCGTAGTATCATCGAAAAATTTAAACCCCTTGAGTAGCGATGCTTCAAACCTCACCGGTTCTGAAGGTGCACCCACCAGTACGCCCTCCTGCTCTCCCATTACCCAATAACTACTGCCTTCTTGCCTCAGTACGTCCCTATACCAATATTTATTATGAATGCGGGACTCCTGAAGAAGTACAGGCCAAAACTCCTGCACATTGGGGTTACTTGTAAATAATCTGACTTTGGATATTCGCGGATTGTTAAAAAGATAATATTGAAAATCGCTTATTAATTTCGTTTTGATTTCGAGCAAGGCTTCAGTGTTAAAATCTTGCTGGGATTGCAGAAAATCATTCATTTCCCGGTTAGAAAGTGCGAGTTGAGCGGTCCACTCCATAAGTTCAATATTATTTTCTAAATTTGTTTTCTCAATATCCAGGATCGCTTCATTATTTCTGATCAGTTCGTCCATAGACTTAGAACTTTCATGAGAAAAGCTGTAAGACGAGAAAAGCAGCACCGGAATAAAAATCAAAAACATAAACGAAAGGATCAACTTAGCTTGAAGCGAAAGGCTACGGATAATTTGTTGGATATACACTAGCATCTTGATGTTCTTAATCTTCAAGCAGCCCTCACATCCTGCATAATGATAGAAGCAAGCCCGGTTATATTCATTCGAAATTACAGAGTGAATATCCGGGCTTGCTTATTAATAAATGAAAAGTCTATTCAAAGGAACTTAGCTTTTTAATATTAGACTCATAAGCATTTTGACGATACGCATCAATCGCATCTTGCTCGCCACGGTTTTTCAAGTAGTCGTTGAACACCTTATCGAATTCTGCATCTGAGTTTGACATTAACATTTTAGGAAGCGCCTTGCCCCATAAACGGGCGTTTTTGCTATTAGCAATACCTTCCTTGCTGGTCGCATCCGGATCAAGATTATCAAATTGGGCCATGCTGATAGCCTTACCCTTGGTCCAGTCCGCCATTTGACTGTTAGGCTCTGCTCCCGGCGGATTCCATGCCAAGTTCATATTGGTATCCATAAGCATCCAATATCTGAATGAAGCACCGTACTTCTGATCAAATGTCGTACGATCCGTGTTCAACAGTTTTAGCACATCAGGCAGGAATTGATCCTTACCGTCAATGGTATCGTAAGTAACCCCTTTTTCACCTAGGAACAAGTCTTTATTTCCTTCTTCACTGAGCAGATAACTCATAAAGGCAATCGCCCGTTTTTTATCTTTGACGTTCTTGGATATCAAGGTCACTGTCCAGCCAGAAATTCCGGGACCAGAAAGTGTAGGAGCATCTTTAGCACTGTTGGCTGGTCCATCTACAGCAATATAAACGGAGTTAGGGTCTTTTTGGTACAACGTTGTATTAACCGGTTCAAAGTCCGTGCGTTGATACAGCATTGCAAAGTAACGTCCTTGAGCAATTTTTTCTTCCATTTGAGCCCGTTTGTCAATGAAGACATCCTTGGCTAGCAGTCCGTCCTGATTAGCTTGGCGGAAAACTTTCAACCAATTCAGATATTCGGCATCTTGGCGTCTGTCGTATAATTTGCCGTCTTTCTCTTGAGGAATCGCCAGGAAATTTTGCAGATAGCCTTCAAGCGAGTAGTTTCCTGTTTCTGTAAACTCATGCAGTCCGAGCGGAATCAGCGGCTGGCCATTCACTTCCGGATATTTTTCTTTGGCTAACTTAAGCGCATTCAAGAAACCCTCTGGAGTTCTCATATCTGGTTTACCCAGCGCTTCATACATATCTTTACGCACTACGAATGTTTGATTGGAAGTAAACTGCTCTCCATATTTTTTATAATCCGCAGGAGAGGAGGACGCATTGGGATATCCATACACATTTCCATTAGGTTGTGTGTACCAGCCTAGTTTGGCCGGGTCAGCCACCTTTAAGAAGTACGGATCGTATTGCTCTGCCAATTCGTTGAGCGGAAGTACCAGATCGCCTTTAATCATCTTTTTAATGGCTTCTTCATACCAGCCCAGAGTAATGAAATCAGGCATCGAGCCGGAAGCCATCATCGTATTAAGCTTTTCGTTCTCATTCCCGGCAGGAATAATAAAATTCACATCAACACCGGTTTTTTTAGTGATATAATCTGTAACCACGTTATCTCCCCACTTGACATCGGCCCAACTGAAATTGAGATACCAGTCGAACGTAATCGGTGAAGTATCCTGCTTCCAGGTTGGTTCATCCGCTGAAGGAGCTGCGGTTGCCTCTGCGGTTGTATTGGTTGACGGTGTGTTGTTAGTCTTCTCTGCAGAACCATTGGCATTGTTATTCCCGCCAGAACATGCAGTAACCGAAAAAGCCATAATCAGTGCTAATAGTCCGGAAGTAGTCTTTCGTAAAGAATTCCCCATTGCTCTTCCCCTTTTCTAATTCTTAATTTATCATCAATCCAGCTCTTAAGAGTGGACGGACAATTGTGATCAGAGTGCTATTTCATCCTTTAATGGAACCGATCATAAAGCCTTTAACAAAATATTTTTGCAGGAAAGGATATACTACTACAATAGGCGCAGTCGTCACAATCATGGTGGCAAGCTTCAGTGACTGCGAAGTTATATTCTTGGATACTCCGGTAGGCATTGCCGAGATCATCTGATTGGAGCTGGACTGGGCAACCACCCGGTACAAGAAGGTTTGAATAGGCTGCAGATTTGGATTATTGATATAGATCATGCCTGTAAAGTAATCATTCCATTGATAGACACCATGAAAGAGCGCTATGGTTGCTACTACTGGCATAGATACAGGGATAATAACCCTCAGGAATATTTTAAAGTCATTGGCACCATCAATTTTAGCCGCCTCTTCCAAACCTGCCGGGATCTCACGAAAGAAGCTCATAAAGATGATCAGATCGAAAAAGCTAAACGCTGCCGGAATGATATAAACCATGAAATTATCAAGTAGATGAAGATTCCGGATTAAAAGATAGGTTGGAATTAATCCTCCGCCAAAAAACATCGTAATGGTCCCGATAATCATATATAATTTACGTCCGTATAACTCTTCGCGGCTAAACGCATACGCTACCATAGAAGTAAACAGGACGTGAACCAGAACCCCCAAGACCGTCTTTGCAACAGTAACGCCCATAGCCGTCATGATACCCTTACTGTTAAATACAGCCTTAAAACTCTCTAAGCTAAACTCCCGAGGCCACCAATAGATCCCGCCCCGCATTGCATCGTTAGCATCATTGAAGGCATTAACGACAACATACCAAATGGGGTAAAGGGTGATGAAGCAGATGGCAAGCATCAAAATGCCATTCATAATCTCGAAAGCGAATTCGCCTTTCGTCTGCCTCTTCATTGAAATCATGTGCATTCCTCTTTTCATGTCAAAATACTAGAATAGTGAAGTATTATTAAGTTTTTTGGTTACAGAGTTAGCTCCGATTAAAAGAGTAAGAGCAATAACGTTTTTCAGTAGACCAACGGCTGTCGAATACGAGTAACGTCCTTCATTCAACCCCGTTTGATATACATAGATATCGATAACATTACTTGCGCTTGCATTAAGCTGATTGCGGAGCACCAGAATTTGATCGAAATTTGAGTTCAATACACCGCCAACAGCTAAAATAAATAAGATGGAAATGGTACCCATAATAGACGGGAGCGTAATATTAAGGATTTTTTGAAATCTCCCTGCACCATCTATAGTTGCCGCTTCATATAATTCAGGGGAAACACCACTGATAGCTGCAAGATATATAATGGCCGACCATCCGAGTTCTTTCCAAATGTCAGAGGCAATGATTATTGTCCAAAAGTATTTAGCTTCCGCCAGATAACTTATCGGGGCATCAATTACATTCATAGCCAACAATATTTTATTAATCACACCTACATCAGACAGCCAAGTGGCCAAGATTCCTCCTAGAACAACCCAGCTTAGAAAGTGAGGAAGATAGGTAATGGTCTGAACTGATTTTTTAAAGAAAACAGACCGGACTTCATTTAGTAATAAAGCAAATATAATAGGTAAAGGAAAACCAACAATCAGTTTGATTAAACTGATCCCGAGCGTGTTGCGAATGACCTCGATTAGTGCATCGTCCTGCAAAAATTCTTTGAAATGATCCAAACCAACCCATGGAGCCTCTGAAATTGTGGAAATGATGTCATATTCCTTAAACGCGATGATAATTCCATACATAGGGATATAATTGAATACGATCATCCACGCTATACCAAGCAAAGCCATAACCTGAAGGTAGCGCTGCCTATAAATTTTTCTGAATATCGGCTTCCATCCTTCCCTTCTCGCATTAGGCGAGTTTGATTCCATAGTAATTTGTGAGCTGGCTTTCATATCACTTATGCACCTCCAAAAAAACCTCTTTACGTTATTAATTGTAAACGGTTCATTTTTTTGAAACTAGGCACCTCATTCAAGGTAGAGTTACTAATTTTCAGGTAAGGTTATTTCGCGTAGAAGTAAGGGACATACCAAAAAGCCGCCCAAACCTTCATAAAGAAGGTTCGCGCGACTCGGGTAGCTGCAGTGAGCTCAAGGCAAATATGTTATTCACACAGTCATAGTACCTGAAGCCAATGCTCTTACTCCTGCTCTCCAGCATCTCTTCCAAAAATCCCATAGAAAAACAAATGAAGCGTCTCTTCCATAAAGGTATCCAGACTCTCCTCCGCCTTGGCTTGCTCCAGCAGCTCCTCCATACTTTTCATGTACATCTGCATATACATCAGCACAGCGTTGGCCGATACCTTGGAGGAAATTTCCCCTCGGGCCTGACCCTCTTCTACCATCCTCACCATAAGCGGCAGCGTCCGTTCTGCATATTGCACCTGCAAGTACTGGAACATCTCCGGGTCTTCTATCATCAATGTCTGCACCAGGCTTGGCCGTAGCAAGGTATAGGTTCCTTTCTTCATCCCGAGGATATACTGAACGATCTCCTTCATGGAAGGCTCTTGATGAATAAAAGCCTCGAATTCACTCGTGGATTGCTCCACTAGGTGTTTAAGTGTCTCCCTCAACAGCTCTTCTTTGCTGCCAAAATGCTTATATATTGTCACCTGTGAGACGTTCGCAGCTTTGGCAATATCAGCGATCCGCATCCGCTTCGGCTCCCAGGTCTTTAACATCTCAAGCGTTGCGCTCGTAATTTTCTCCTTGATCAGCGCGGATCTCTTCTCAAAACCGTTCATACGTATATAACATATGAAATATATTTCCAATAATAGTTCATTATTTCATTCTACAGGACAGTGGAGGTGTCACTATGCTGACTGTACAAGGCTTGACCAAGCAGTTTGCCAATGGCAAGGGGATTACAGATGTATCGTTCTCCGTCAGGAATGGAGAAGTCTTCGGCTTTCTAGGGCCGAATGGCGCAGGCAAATCTACAACCATCCGGCATATTATGGGCTTTATGAAGCCTGACCGGGGGACTGTAACCGTAGCCGGCCTGGATGTCTGGAAAGCGCAAGGAACTGTTCAGAGGCAGATCGGTTATTTGCCGGGAGAGATTGCTTTTATTGACGGGATGACTGGCAAGGGCTTTCTTGATTTTATGGCGAAAATGCAGGGCTTGAAGGACACCACGAAGCGCTCCACCCTGATCGAACGTCTGCAATTCGATGCAGGGACGCCTATCCGCAAAATGTCCAAGGGAATGAAACAGAAGGTCGGTATCGTGGCTGCGTTCATGCACAGTCCGGAAGTCTTGATTCTGGATGAGCCAACCTCTGGCCTCGACCCGCTGATGCAGAAGGTATTTATAGAACTCGTATTGGAAGAAAAAGCCGCTGGAACCACCTTTCTGATGTCTTCGCACAGCTTTCAGGAGATTGAACGCACCTGCGATCGTGCCGCCATCATCAAGGACGGACGTCTAATCACCGTCAAGGATGTTCATGAACTGCAATCCATGCAGCGGAAGCTGTTTGATGTAGTGTTTGAACACAGAGAGGATGCGGATAGGTTTAGTACTGGAAGTCTGTACGTGGAGTCCCGTGTCGGAAACCGGGTAAGAGTGGCGGTACAGGGGAATTATGATCAGTTCATCCGGGAAACGGCGAAGTACAATATCCGCAGCTTGGATGTATTCACCCAGAATCTAGAGGATATCTTTATGAATTATTATGAACGGGAGGGGCCAGCGCGATGAACCTTCCCTTATATAAAGAAATGTTAAAAGTTAACCTGAAAGGAATCTTGAATTACGCCTTCGGTTCCGCCTTCTACATTCTGCTGATTATCTGGCTCTATCCGGCTTTGGCGAACAATATGAAGGCTATAAATGATCTGGTGAATGCCATGCCTGAGAGCGTAGGCAACGCCTTCGGGCTAAACAGCGGCTTTTCCAGCGCCGAAGCTTTTATCTCCGGCGAGTACTACGGTCTTATTCTTGTCCTGTTGCTGTCCATCCTCTGTGTGCAGATGTCCACTGGACTCATGGCTAGACTCGTGGACCGCGGTTCCATGGCCTACCTGCTATCCACACCAACGACCCGAAGCAAAGTGGCGCTAACACAGGCCCTTGTCCTGATTACAGCCCTGCTGGTTATCGTGACTGCAACGACTGGTGCCGGGTTCCTGGGCGTCTTCTGGTTCCTTGGGAACGGCTACGATTTCAATGGCGAGCGCTTCCTTATGCTTAATACCGTTGCGTTCCTGCTCTTCTTCGCCATCGGCGGCATTTCCTTCCTTATCTCCTGTCTGGCCAATGACGAGAAGAAAGCGCTCGGCATTTCAGGCGCAATCACCTTCGGCTTCTTCACCCTTGATCTACTGGGAAAAATCAGTGACCAGCTAAGCTGGGTGAAGTATTTGACTCTGTTCACACTCTACCGCCCTGGAGAAATTGTGAAGGGCAGTGCGCAGGATGGCCTGGTCTTGGTCATCCTGCTGTTAGTAGGTCTGATCGCCTTCGGCCTCGGCATAACGTTGTTTAAGCGGCGTGACCTGCCCCTCTAGGGCAGTCAATGCGCCCGATGGGCAATCCGCACTCACTGCGGAGCCTCCCGAAGTGGTCCGTAGACATATACAAGCCCCAGGGGTCACTGCGACCTCTGAGGCTTTTTATATATGAAGCATCCTGATTTCTTCAAATCGTGGTAAGCTAGTTTATTCAGGAACAGGGGTCCCTTGATGAAAGAACATCTGCCATCTGCCATCACTGTATCTCCAGATGGAGCTGCGTAAGGAATACTGCTGCTTGTTCTCATTAAATATCCTGTACGTTGTTAACGTCGTATCCGGGGATAATGGATGAATTTCAAAATCATTCAAAGTCATATTTACTATACCGATCCCCTCGGCGTGGAGACCTTCTTGCCTGTACCATACGGCTCCTGAGCTGCCAAACTCGAAAAAATCATCATCCAGCAATGCTGAGAGTTCTTCTACCGATGTACGAACCGCTGGTTGTAACAGTCTTTCTTCCAGTTCAAGTAGATGCGCTTTTAACGTAGCATTCGTATCCAATGTTCATCACCTATTTTCAAGATACTATGTTCTCCTGAGTTAATTTCCATCTGTCCCCGAGGTATCCTTCTTCATCCGCTCCATGGCGGAGAAAGTACACCCCCATAACCGTACCTCCCCATTAACTTTCAAGATTTAACTTACCTTTTAAAAGAAAGCGCTTTCCACTTATAGATGAAAAGGCTCCGGATTCGGCACCCTCACTCCTTTAAGTGTGTAGAGACTCATTCGCCACCATGTGCAAGTACCGGATCAAATCCGCTTTTGCCGGAGCATTATCCATCCAAGCCCCTAGATTCCAGCTCATAAAACGTAACCCAAGATATCTCGATGCAATCGAGAATAGAGTGGTAAACTGGGCATCCGCCAGTTCAAACCCCTGCACGCTGAGCGCTTCTCTGTATTGAAGAACCTGCTGCGTAGTGCGGCAGCGCAGTGGAAGATCCAGAAACAACGAGCCATACCTTGCTTCCTCCCAATCGATAAAGAACACCTCTTGATTGTCATGCACCAGCACATTCCCAGGATTCAAATCGTTATGGATCAGCGTATGGGTAGTTTCATCCTTAATAACGGTTACCATATCGTCAATTATCGTTCTTGCTGCCGCTTCAACAATCGGTATGTACGGGCCGAACTCTTCATTAAATGCTTCATTCAGCTTCGCGGCCTCCCACTGCGGCCGAAAGCGCGTATGGAGCATGTCTGTAATATGAGAAAGATCAGCGAATAGAAGCCAGGACAATTCATGCCGCAGCCCCCGGTTCTTCCCGTGAATATCAGCCAATGCCGAAATCTCGCACTGCTGTAACCGCTCTAGATCAAGCTTCCCGTAATCCGTGCGATAATCCACATCCTGAAAACACACCAGAGAACGTTCTTCAGAAATAGGAGCTCCAGTAGCCGGCCAGATAAAAGGAACTTTTGCCCCCTGCTCGTATAGATGTGCGGTTACCCGTTGCTCCAAAGCTGTGGCTACCTTAGTAATCAAGGACAACTCTTCTGTTCCCTTAGCAGTCTCTATTAATAGATGATGCCGAGTCAAATCAACAGCCTGAAACCCAAGTCCTAGCCTTGTACTGTCGACCTTAATAATTGCCGCGCCTGAATCAACATATCGCCTCACAGTCGTCTCCAGCAGACGTTGTATCTCCTGCCCTGCTTCTGACACTTCCTTCCCCTCCTCTGCCTTGCTATAATAAGCTCCGTATGGCGTCAATAACGACATCCGGCCGGTAAATCTGAATAGAGTGCCAGCTATCCCTTACTACAATATGCTGGGTACAGGATGTGAGCTCTGCCAGCCGAAGCTGCTCCCTATGCCACTCTTTATCCTGCTGACCTGCACTTAACACAACGACCGGCAGATCTTCACGCAGACGCTCAGCTGTAGCCAACTGCAAGGCACTTTCATGTGCATCCAGCAGTTCAGCATAAAGCGTCTTGTATGCACTGCTTCTATACCCGGTGGCCTTAACCTGCTCTAGTATAGGAGATGGTAGGCGCTTTGAACCGATATGACGGCCAGTCAGCCTGAGAATCGCAGCCGGGGACAGTAGATAGCCTAGTCTCAACTGATTCAGACTATCCTTGTGGCGTCTTCCCTGCTCCGACATGTCCGATGTAAGATAACGGCCCTCATGGACCGCATCCACCAGAATCAAGCCCTTCACTTCATCTGGGTACTCTGCTGCGAACAGCCTCATCACCATTCCGCCAAAGGAATGTCCTACCAGCACGTACGGGGGTTGCAGCTCCAAGGCAGCCAGCAGGCTACGTAGATCTTCAACATACTGCTTGCAGGTGGCAGGCTTGCCCGAGCCCTTGCTCCAGCCTAGTCCGGCACGATCATAGGCTACAACCGTAGCATCTCGAGACAGATCCGGCTGCACCAATGACCAATCCAGCAAATTCCCGCCCATCCCGGCTTCCAAGACGATCGTCGTTCTGCCGCTTCCGGTGACATGCGCATGAAGCTCGCGGGAGCCGATGCTGATGCGCTTTCCTGCAGGCTTATATCGAAATCTATCATATTGCGTCCACAATGCCTGCGTACATGTTAACGGAAAAAAAGCAGCGGCAATCGTGTAACGAAGATAGTTGTCCAGCTTGGGGATCGTTGACAATCCTCTCACCTCTTCCGAGTTCTTGGTATACGGTCAGTATAAAGAATCGGCTGTGGAGAAAAAGAGAAACTTTTCGTCGAGGATTGCCTATTTTGAATGGAGCGGAAGGATGAGGACACATAGCATCGGTATATTCGCTTCTGATCGGAATGTATCAACAAAGGACTCTGTGTTCCAGAGGTCGTATTTATTCCCGTGAATACCATCACTATTTTACCATAAATGGAAGAATAGAAGCGTTCTGAAGTGAACTTTACGATGGCAATCAAGTTCAAAAAAGCCATAAGAACGGTTATATAAAATAGCCTTAAATACGATTAATATAGGCAGCAAGCCCACTCTGTCCATAAAAAAAGAAACCGTACCTATCGGTAGACAAGCTGTAGCTTTGTACGCCAGCCTCTCCTGCAAGGAACGGTTTCTTCTATACGTTATCCTTATATCCTTAGCTTAGGAGCGGATAACTCCTTTTTTCAAAATCACATTGCCATACAGCGCTTCTTCCCCAGTGACTACAACGGCGTAGCTCTGCTTCGAGCGGGTATAAAAATCAAAACGCTCCTCGTACCCGATCACTGCCTCCGGGTCATGCCCTATTATAATCTCCTTGTAGGTGGACCAGATCACCGGGACCGTAGGGTCACCAGGTACCACAGACATGAACGCTGCCTGATGTTCGGCATAATGGTCCAGCGGGAACAGCTCCAGAATCGCATTCAGCAGTTCCGGAATACCGATCCCATCGTACCGGATAATCCGGGAATGATGGGAATGACCCGGAAAGTTGGCATCCGCCAGCACGATTTCATCACCATGGCCCATTTCCATCAGCACAGCGACTAGTTCAGGTGACAGCAATTTAGGAATCTTTTTTAACATCAGAATTCCTCCTCTGAGACTACATGCCGTAGAACGACCGCAATGCGACCAATTCGTCAATACGATGCTGTGGCAATTCCCGTTCTCCATCAAGCATGCGGGCCAGATAGGTCAGCTTGGCAGTGAACTCCAACCGCTCCATGTTCATGTACGCACTCATGACATCCTTGCCCCAAGTCAGCGCACCATGGCTCTCCAGCAGCACAGCTGTTTTCTTGCCCAGGAAAGGCTCCAGCGAGTCTGGAATTTCATTGGTGGAAGGCGTACCATACTTGGCAAGCGGAATGTCTCCCATCGCAATGACGGATTCCGGCATCAGCATCTTATCCAGTGCCTCCCCCTTAATGGCAAAAGCAGTGGAATATGGCGGGTGAGCATGCACAACTCCGTTCATCTCCGGCAGCTCATTGTAAATCTTCAGGTGCATCTTTACTTCTGTAGAAGGACGATAGCCTTCGGCTGCCTCCAGAATATCCCCTTGCAGATTCACTTTGACCAGCATGTGAGGCTCAAGGTAGCCTTTGCTGACACCAGTTGGAGATGCCAGTACTTCGGTAGCCGACAGGCGGGCCGAGATATTGCCATCATTAGCCGCTACAAAATCCTTATTAAACAGGTTCTTCCCAATCTCACAAATCAGGCGACGCAACTGCTGTTCATGATTCTCCATACGATAATCTCTCCTCTTATCCATGTGATATATCTATTCAACACCAAAGTCATTGCTTGATCTCTACGTAGCGGCAGACGCTACGAGAGTTAAGGGTTCGTACGATGACTGGGCTGGTAGGTGATCAGCGAACTGGAATGGGCAATGAGTTCGCTCACGTCAGCCCGTTCTACCAAGCCTAATGCTAGCAGCTGGGTCACTATATTTCCGATCGCACTGGCCTCCACGGGTCCGGCCACAACTTCCCGTCCGGTCACGTCAGCCGTGAGCTGACAGAGTAGCCGGTTCTGAATCCCCCCGCCGACCATATGAATGACACGTACCGGTTCACCTGTGATTTCCTCCAGCTCATCTATTGCGACGCTGTAAGCATGGGCGAGACTCTCCACAATAACGCGGGCCGTCTCCCCAGGGGTACGCGGCTCCGTCTGCCCTGTTCTCCGGCAGTATTCAGCGATTCGCTGCGGCATATCACCCGGAGTCGAGAACAACGGATCGTCGGGATCGATGATCGCGACGGCCGGACCAGCTGCTGCAGCCAGCTCAGCCAGCTCGGCATGACCGATACGCTGGCCCGACGCAGCCCAATGACGCTGAGACTCCTGCAGAATCCACAATCCGGTGATGTTTTTCAACACCCGGTTCGTACCGCCATAACAGCCCTCATTAGTGAAGCCGTATGCGTAGCTCTCGTCTGTGATCACGGGCCCTTCACTCTCTCTACCCACTAAGGACCAGGTACCACAGCTGATGAACGCAGCCCCATCCTTATTGACATAAGGAATAGAAGCTACAGCCGAAGCCGTATCATGAGAAGCGCCCGCTATCACCTTCATCGCACCTAGTCCCAGCTCTTCCTGAATAGCCGGTGTCACCTCACCCAACACCGTTCCAGACGCGGCGACAAGTCCAGGAATCAGCGAGAGGGGCAGGCCCAGACGCTTAAAGACCTCATGCGAAGGTTCACCGGTTACCGCGTCAGCCAATCCGCTAGTACTCCAGATCGACTTTTCCGCAGCCGCTACGCCGGAGAATAGATAGTGAAACAAATCGGGCGTCAGCAGCATTGTTTTGACCGATTCCGCAAGGGATGGATGGTCCTGCAAATCAGCGTAGAGCTGGTAGACGGTGTTAATCAGCGCTGGCTGATTGCCGGTCAACGTGAACTGTTCACGGGGTGGAATCAATTCTTCCAGCCCGGAGCGGTGAGGCTCTGTCCGCTGATCACGGTAATGGTGCGGCGCATAGAGCAGCTTCCCCCTGTGATCAATGAACCCGTAATCCACGCCCCACGTATCCACACTCAGCGACAGCAGCTTCCCATGCACCCGTGCAGCCTCGCGTACGCCTTGTTTGATCTCTTGAAAGAGTCTCAGCACATCCCAGTGCAAATGTCCTTGAACCTGTACTGGTGTATTGTCAAAACGGTGAATCTCCTCGACCTGAATCGTGGAACCGTCATAACTTCCTAACATGACCCGGCCCGAGCTGGCGCCAAGGTCTATGGCAAGCAGTTTTTGGGTCTCGCTCATCTTCCTTCCCCCTGCCTACTCCAAAGTTTAATAGAGTGGTCCAAAGTTCTGGCAGGCTCTGTAATCTGCACTCTCCAGATCCTCTGTGCCGAACAGCGACCAGACGCGTGGTCTGAAGATCCGTTCTTCCTCTACGTTGTGCATGCTGACCGGAATACGCAGAATGGAAGCCAGCGTGAGCAGGTCTGCACCAATATGGCCATAGCTGATAGCGCCATGATTGGCTCCCCAGTTATTCATCACATCGTACACCGATTTGAACGAACCCTTGTCCGTCAGTTTCGGTGCGAACCAAGTAGTCGGCCAAGTCGGGTCAGTCCGCTGATCCAGCGTATGATGCACATCCTCCGGCAGATCTACCGTATAACCCTCAACAAGCTGGAGAACCGGACCAAGCCCCTTCACCAGATTCAAACGTGCCATCGTTACTGGCATGCCGCCCTTGGTCAAATAATCGGTCGAGAAACCGCCCCCGCGGAAATACTCCTGCGACGCCGGACGGAATTCCGTCTTCTCCAGACAGCTCTTTGCTTCCTCATCCGTGATCTCCCAGAACGGTTTGATTGCCGGCTGGCCGTCAATAGTCTGTTCTCCGGTTCCGTCCAGTGCGGCCGAACCAGAATTGATCAGATGCAGGATCCCGCCTGCCGCTTCGCCTTCCAGCTTGTGACCCGTCACGCGTTCCACAGCCGATGGACTCCAGTAGGTACGGACGTCGGCAAAGATTTGTGCCGTATTCGTCAGCAAGTAGTTGAACAGCATGGTTACGCCATTCAAGCTGTCATTCTCTGTCGCTAGAAGATACGGCGCCCGTCTGCCATTCCAGTCAAAGGACGAGTTCAGAATCGTCTCCATGAAGTCACCGTTCGGGAAGTGATCTGTCCAGTGCCGTTGTCCCTGGAATCCAGCCGCAATCGCGTTATGTCCATTGGCTTCTTCCGCGAAGCCAAGTTTATCAAGCTCCGGATTTCCGACCATAAGGTCACGGGCAATCAGCGTCATTTTCACGACAGTTTCCCACTGGCTGTCCTTCTGCTCACGGCTGATCTGCAGATGTGCCGGGTTGTTGTCTGCACCCTCAGCGCAGTTCTCCTTCACCCAAGCCAGTGCACGTTCGAATTCCTGCTTATCATAAATGCCCTCTTCCATGCGGCGCACAAATTCAGACATATCCACATATTCATTACGCATGCCAAGGTAATCCTGGAAGAACTGCTCATTCACGATCGAGCCGGCAATCCCCATGGAGACCGAACCCAGGGAAAGGTATGATTGGCCTTTCATAATCGCTACGGCCAGCGCGGATCTTGCAAACTGCAGCAGCTTGCTCTGCACATCATCCGGAATGAGTTCACTGTCGGATTCCTGTACATCTTCGCCGTAGATACCGAAGGCTGGAATTCCTTTCTGTGCGTAGGCAGACAGTACCGCTGCCAAGTACACCGCTCCGGGACGCTCCGTACCATTAAAGCCCCACACCGCATGCGGGATGGTGGCATCCATATCCATCGTTTCCGAGCCATAACACCAGCAAGGTGTCACCGTAATCGATACCCCTACATTGGCTCCGGCAAATTTATCGCGGGCATTCGCTGCTTCCTTCACCCCACCGATTGTTGAATCAGCAATAACGCACTCCACAGGCGAGCCGTCGGGATATTTCAAGTTCTGTTGTAAAAATTGAGCCACCCGCTCTGCCATTCCCATGGTCTGTACTTCCAGCGATTCACGTACCCCGCGTCTTCTGCCATCAATGGTCGGACGAATTCCAATCTTCGGATATTTAGCTGCCACTGTACTTCCTCCTCAGCATCACATTAAGTTTGGTTTAAATAAGGAAATCTATATAATTGCAACTTCAGCCAACAAACATTTCTCCTTCATCATAAAAGGTGTAAACGCTTAAGTCAACATAAAAACCACAGTTAATTGAATAATAATGTGGTATTATGTGATATTATATTATTTAATTGTGGTTTTTTATTTATTTAGAATTCTTTTGTATTTATAATCCTTATAGTAAACTAGGAGATAGAGATATTGAAAAAGGTGAGTGGACGGATGAAGGCATTTGAACGGAGAGACCTGATCATTACCGAGTTGTACCGGAACAGAAAAGTTCATGTTGCGGATCTGGCACAGAAGTTTCAGGTGTCCGAGGAAACGATTCGCCGCGATCTGGACAAGCTGGACCGGGACGGTCTGGCCAAGAAAAACTACGGTGGCGCCATCCTGAACGCCCATACCAATGAGGACCCCTCCTATGCCAGCCGGCATCAGGTCAACATTGAAGCTAAGCGGCTGATCGCAGACAACGTGCTGGATCTCATCAACGATGGCGACAGCCTGATGACGGATACCAGCTCGACCGCCTTTGAGGCGTTGCGCCGGATCATCGAGGTGAAGAGCAATCTGACGATCATCACCAACTCGCTGGTGGTGCTGTCAGAATTTCAGCATTCCGGGCAGAAGCTGATCTCTACAGGCGGTACACTGGGCCCCGAGACCAGTTCCTTCGTCGGTCCGAATGCTTCGCATACCATTCAGAAATACAATGTGGATGTGGCCATTTTCAGCTGCAAGGCGTTGTCTATGACGGGCGGAGTTAGCGATTCCAACGAAGCGGAAAGCGAACTGAAGGTACTTATGCAGCAGCAGGCCAATAAAGTGGTCCTTCTCGTGGACCATGCCAAATTTGACCGGATTGCGTTCATCAAGCTGCTGAGCTTTGATAAAATCGATTATATTGTTACTGACCAGAAGCCGTCCGAAGAATGGGTTGAGTTCTTGAAGAAGCATCAGGTGTCGCTGATCTATTCCAATGAAGAATAGCCTTATCATAGAAAAACGAACAAAAAAAGAATCTCTACGTGAAATAGAGATTCTTTCTTCATTTTAGAAGTATACCAATTATCTTCAATGCCTAAGTATAGCTTCTTAGCTACCAGTTCCATGAATCAGAATTTTGAAAGATGGTTGGCTAGTATTAGCATCTGCAGCATAGGCAGGAACCGCAATGGCCAGTGCCACACTAAAAACAACCAGCAACGTACTCATTTTTCTTTTCATTTAGTCTTTGCACCTCACTAATTAGTTTTTTGTACTTCTCTTGGTTTTCTCTAGTTGTTAGATGTCGGATTTCTTCAAATAGCCCGACACATTGAATCACACAGCTGTCATTATTTATTTTAACAGAAAGTTCCAAACTTTTTAATATATAATAGACACTTTTTTTATATTTATTGGTTCGCATATAGTAGGTAGCCAGTTCGCACAAAAGATTAGTATATTTATCTGACATGACTTGCATACTAAGTTTCCCCAATTTACTCCGGTGTTCCTTATACATTAAATGAGATTGGAACTGTGTGATAACCTCATCTGCATTGAACCCGATACGGTTCGCTGCTTGCATGATTTTGATAAAAGCTGGCAGAACTTCATTCTCTCTAGTTTTAATATACGCTACGTATTCTGAAAGGACCTCAACTTCCCCGTTCATCAGACGGTGCAGGTATGTATTGGCTACAGCCCATTCCTTGAACTGTTCCATGATCCACTTGGCTTCTTCGCTGTCTTCACGTATCCAGCTAGAATCAGAATACAGTGCCGCATACTGCATGGCCTGCTCATAATCACCATTCTCATGGCTGACCGATGCTCTTAATAAATAAGAGTATAAGATATAAAAGCACAGCGGTTTTTCGGGTTCCTTTTGCTCAGCGCGGCTGATATACTTCTTATATTTGTTTTCATATTGAATGAATGCCTTCTCTCCCATTCGCTTAGCCAGGGAATCAACATTGCTCCAGCGATGAAGCGAAGTGTAAATATTCGCCAAATCCCGCAGCGCATCCAGTTGATCGCTCTCATCCAACCGCTCGACAAAATACTCAAAATACACCGCAGCCCGCAGATTGGCATCCTGATCATACCCTAGCGCGATCTTGAACAGCCGGTACTGACAAAGCGCCAGCCGCTCAGAATGCTGATATTTCTCACTTTCAGCGACGCTCTCGTACAGAATTGCAGCAGCTTCATACTTGTCATTGTTAAAAAAATCTTCAGCTGTCTCAAACAGTACTTGTGCATACATCAGATTATCCATCAAATTAGCGGCTATCCTTCGGATACACTCCAGCTTGTTCAATTCGGCACAACGATGAAGGAAGGGACCCAATCGCCGCCAGTTGGGGGCAGAATGCACGAAGCATTCATCAACATACAAATCATACAAAGCGCCTTCGCCAAGTCCCATTCCCGAGGTGATGCGCTCAAGCTGCTGCATGGCAATCGGACGATTACCGCTGACAAGTCTGCTGAGCGTGCCGGAATGAATCCCGGAAATTTTGGAGAATTGGCTCACCGTCAGGTCATTATCTCTCAGATACTTGTCCAATTCCGCCCGGATTGTGGTCTCTGGATTCAAACAAACACCACCTCCAAACCCATATTTTAGAATTAAAGATCATTTATACCTATATATTAGATGTAAATAATACACAGGTCAATAAAATGGTTGAGTTTTCAAAGATATCTTTAAGAAATTGAGAATTTTTTCTTTTTTTCTATATTTTCAAGAAATCAATTTTGATTTCTCTGCCTGTTCTGCGGCCTTGTGAATGAACCGCTCCAACGGCTTTTTAAGTGTCAAGGCCAGCACCAGAGCGATCAGACCGAAGCCAACCAGATACAGGGCATCACGGATGGCCACCTCTGGCAGGATGCCACCAACCGCTTCCCGCAGCAGACTAATCGCATAAGTAAAGGGCATGAACGGATTCAGTGCCTGGAAAAAAGGACCGGTAGTGCTGATGGGAAAAGTCCCTCCGGAGCTGGAAAACTGCAGCACCATGAACACGATGGCAATCCCTTTACCGATGTTACCGAACACAGAGACGAAGGTGAAGACGATCGTCACGAATACGATACTGATCAGCATTGCAAACAGGACGAACCACAGCTTGTCGGCCACATAACAGTTCAAGATATAAATATTACCCAGTGCGGCCACCAACGCCTGTAAAATACCTACCGTGAGAAAAGTAAGCAGTCGTCCGAAGTAGAGCTGATACGACTTATAAATTATGCCCCCTGTCTCCACAGAGGTTCGGAGCAGCGAAATCAGCAGCGTTCCGCCCACCCATATGGACAGTACCACGTAGAAAGGTGTCATGGCCGACCCGTAGTTCGGGATTGGGTACAGCTTATTCTCCTTGAGGATTACGGGATTAGCCAAAAAATCACTTTTGGACTTGATATCGCCCCCAAGCAGATCTGCAATCTGCTCCAGATTCACCTCTTGTTTGATCTGGCGGATCGTCGCCGCCGCTTTACGGATGGCGGCCTCCAGTAGCGGCAGGTCATCCCGCACCAGCTCTGCGGCGCGCTCTACCCCCTTGTCCGCCTTCGGCAGCCCGGTACGGATCAGGTCCGCTGCCTTGCGGACCTTCTGCTCTACCGCCGGCAGATCGTGGCGGGCAAAATCCGCCGCTTCGTGGATTCGCTGTCCAGCGCCGGGAAGGCCCTGCTGAATCCGCGGCAGGACATCGCGGACAAAAGTGCTGAAGCGCTGCATCTTGTCCGCAATCCCGGCGGCCGAGGTATGGACGGCCGCCCGGATGGCGGGCAGATCCTTCTGCAGCGCCGTCAAGCCCTCCTGCCCGTACTGTATGGCCGCTGCTGCATCCTGCAGGATGGCGGCCAGCGCGGGCAGCTGCTCCGGCACCTGCTGGAGCCGGGTCGCAGCGTCCTGTGCAGCCGCCGTCAGCGGCTGCAGTGCGCTTTGAATGGCCGGCAGCGTGTGCGACTCGAAGCGGGAGATCAGCCGGCCAAGCGCCGTAGATCCCTGTCCCGCTCCAGTGCTAAGCTGCTGTATCTTGCCAGCATCCGGTTCGCCACCGGCTTCCAAGGCCGAGGCAAGACTTCCGGCTAGCGCGGATTGATCGGCGAATTGGTCCCGGATCCCATCCAGAGCCTGTATTTCGGCCGCAAGTACGTTTCCGGACGACAACTTATCCAGTGAATTCAAGAGCGAGATCGTGCGGTCCAGTACATTTTTCCCGGCAGCAAGCCGGGTCAAATTCGCATTAAGCGCGCTCAGTGCGGCCGCTGTCTCTATCGTACCAGCCTTCAATCCCTCTGCGAGCTGAGAGACAGCATTCTCCGTCTGCTCCAGCAAGTACAGATTCTGCTTGATTACAGGGGGAATCGCAGCGAGGGCCGCGTTGTTCTTCTCGATAAATTGCTGCAGTTGCTGACCAAAGGCACTTCCGGCTGCCGCAATCTTGTCGGCCTGTGGCAGGGCCTTAATCGCTGCATCCACGATCTTCCGCCCATTTTCCATATCCACACTTGCCTTGTCTAAGACCCCGGCCACGTCATCAAAATGCTCATCGAGCCCGCTCACAAGTTTCGCTGCCCGTTCCAGCTCCGGCAGCTTGGACTCTAGCTCCGTCAAATGCCCTGCCGCTTCATTGATCTGCGGCCAATGGTCATCCACCGTTTCGATCGCTGTCCCTGCCTTTTCGACCTCTGGCAGCTTCTGCTCCAGCGTCGCCAGCCGCTCTGCCGACTGGTGAATTTGCGGCCAATCCTGATGAATTTTCAGCACTGTTTTCCCGGCAGCTTCAATCTCTGGCAGGTTATCCTCCAATAGGAACAATCCCTTCTCCACTCTGCGGATCACGGGCAGCTCAGACTGAAACTGTCGGTCGATCCTGCCGAGAGCGGTCAGCACCGTCTCACTGAGGGTAGCGGTAAAATGCTCGCTAATCTGGGCCGTGATGGATGACGCACCCTTGGCCGTAATTTTAGGTGCAATCGCATTAATCTTCTCATTCACGGTGTATTCAACTTCCGGCTTATTCAGCCGACCTTCCAGAATACCGGCCATTTTGCTGGAAAAATCCTTAGAGATGACAACACTGGCATAATAATCCCCGCGTTGTACTCCATACCTGGCCTGCTCTGCATCCACAAAGGTCCAGCCCAGACTTTTATTATGATGCAGGCTTTCCAGTACCTCCTCGCCGATGTTGAAGCTCTTGTTATCTACGGAAGCCCCCTCATCCAGACTGGCTACCGCAATCTTGATCCCTGAGGTGTTGCTGTAAGGGTCCCACACAGCCGCCACATTCACCCAATCATAGATGGAAGGCAGCACAACCAGCGCAGCTATCAGCAGAACTGCGGTCGGGACCTTGAATACATTGCGCCAATCGTTTCGGTAGATACGGATAATTCCAGCCATTTTCCGGTCACTCCCAGCCTCAAGTTTGGATATTCTAATATGCCCGGAGCAGCCTTCGTTTACTATGAATGGCGACTATTCAGTTTTTTTGCAGTAGTCCAAAAATATCTGCAACCTTTCCACCATTTCATCGTTATTAGTAGTACAATACTCGTTTGATTAACAACCCAAGGGGTAATTAATCTTATACTGTGTATCACAATGCCAAGGGGGAGATTTCATTGTTTAAGAAAAAGTCAGCTTATGTCCTGCCCGTTGTCGTCCTGTTATTCCTGTCCCTCATTACATCGGCAAGCACAGTCGGAACCCTGGCCCGCGCGGAAGGCCGCGGTGACACCGTTCAGCATGCAACCGTTTATATTCATTCTCTTCATTCAAATCAAGGTGTCTTATCGGCAAGCACTGATGAGATCGAATGGTATCAAGGTGCCGAAGCAGACAAAATTTTTGCCCAAAGAGAGCCGGAAGCCGCAGCAGAGCTGGGCGGAACGCCTGATGGATATTATATCGTGAACGACAGTCAGACACTTACTACCTACCGGGTAGCTCCTGATGCAACCGTGATTATGCAAATTTATGATCGTACCGGCAAGCTGGAGGATATTGACATTCACTGGAACGAGAAGATAAGCCTGGAGGAATTCACACATCAGTTTGCCAAGAATAACAATCTGGATCTGAGCCAGTTCCCTTACCATCTGACGATCAAAGACGGCGTAATCACATCGATCGTTCAGCAATATATCCCTTAACTCTAAAAAATTCAAATAGGCTGTGCTTGCTTGAAAGGTTGGTTTGATCCCCTTCAAGCAGGCACAGCCTTTTTAGATCCTTCTTTCTCATCCTTCTTATCCTTCTTATCCTTCTTATCCTTCTTATCTTTCTTATCTTTCTCGCTCCATTCATCCCCAGCCGAGATGCTGTATAATTGTCACTCCCTCTACCCACACTAATCATGTCTTTCAAACCACCGAGAAGGAGTGTTTCATATGCGTGAAGGTCTGATACCAACCGTTCTTGGAACCGTAGTTACTGCTTCTAGCGCCGCTTTTCTTGGCAGCAGGTATAAGATGGCTGCAACCGGCGTACTTGGATTTGGTCTGGCGCATATCGTGCTCGGCGCCATCGATCTGTTTGAGCATCGGTAATTGGTTGAAGGATACCGGAGAACTCGTGCCACAGGCACGGTTGTCCGGTTTTTTTTGCGCCGAGGGGCTTGTGGGGCTTGTCGGGCTTGTCGGGCTTGTCGGGCTTGTGGTTTTTACAGTAACTCTGGTCTCTCTGGTCTCTCTGGTCTCTCCGTTTTCTTTGGTTCTTTGGGTTATGGGGTTTATGGGGTATTATGTATTTTATGGGGATTTATACTGATAACTAGACGAACCAGGGGAGTAACTTCTAGAAACAGATTGAACTGGAAGGATAACCTCTGGCCAATACTTAAAATAACGACATTTTTGTACCTTATATCCATCATTTTAGAGAAAAAAAGAAATTAAGAGCATTTTTGCACCTTATTTCCCCACTTTCTCCTTAAAATACGTTCCATCGAAAGAATTAACATACAAAAATGTCCTTAATCTTCTTCCCGCCTTCTTTCTGGCCAAATTAAGGTACAAAAATGCACTTATTTCAGCATTAGCGAGGCAGGCGAAAAGTAAGACGGGGGGGCGACGCGGAGAGCAATATAGGAGCAACGCGGTTGAACAGAGAACCCCTTCCATGCCACTCCTAGGAGGCGCCATGGAAGTGAATTAGACTAAAAAGTGGACACGGTAAATCCAACCCATGGATAATAGAATAAACTCCAGAAGAGGTGGTAGCCGTGGCAGAACGGAAGCGATACAACAAACAGTTTAAAGAAGAAACCG
>NZ_JABWCS010000187.1 GCF_013359945.1 Paenibacillus agri
AATCAAAATGGCCCAGGGAGGCGTGCGGGGCAAAATGGTTGAGGGTACTAAATTATTGATGTCCGCCACGATTCTCCCGGCGATATACAAAAATAAAAGTGGATGGAGCCAGGCAAGAGGCGTGCCCAGCCAACGGCCAAATTGCTTCGGAAAGCATTCAACATAGGTAAGCCCCGGATTTAATTTAGTGACACTGACATAAATCAAGACAACACCTGTACCCAAAATAGTGGATATCAAAACAGCCAACCAGGAATCTCTCCCTGCGCCAGCCGCGAAACCAAATATGATGGTCGTTCCAATTTGATAAATAATCGAAATAGTAAGCAATTGGTGCCGTGAGATGGTTTCCATACGGTTGTCCCTATTCCTTAGTTAAATTTAATACAGCTATTTGTCTAATTTCTTTTCATCCCAGAACATGGAGTCGTTCACACGCCCTGTTCCGACGATTTTAAAATGAGCTTTCGTCTGGATCGCAACCTTTGGAAATTCCTCTTGCCATTGCTTGGAATACTTCTCATTCCATACTTTCTTATTGGCTCTATGCAAGAGGATCCCCAGTCCAATAACATCAGATTTATACTGCTTCTTTAACTTTTCTACAGTGCTCGTGACTCTTTTTTCAATCTCTTGCTCCAGCGCATGTTGCACTTTATTTAAACTTTGAACCTCTGTGAAGTTAAGTTTGGTGGAATTCTCAAATATTTCGCCTGTGATATGAACATTAATCTCAAAGCTTATGTTATCCCCTTGAATTTTGGGTTTAATGTTGGTTTTGGCTTTATAGAGCTGAGCACTTATTTTTCCGGATATCCTTTCATTGGGTGCCTTTTCATCGGGCATAGTGACGGTAATCGCAGTGTTTTTCACTTTACCCTTTATCCATAATAAAGTCTCAGCATCTCGCCGCTTCATCCATCCGATCAATTTATCATTATTGAAAATGCCTACACCCACCATACCGAATCCTGAGGGGTCGTTCTGGGATTGAGAGCTATCAAGGCCGTTTAGGGGCACAACTTGTACTTGTGTGCTCAACGGCTCGATCCCTTGTTCAAGCAGTCGAAAGATAAAATCCCGAACAGTGGCGCTCTCCATCAGCAAAGCCTTCTCCTCTTCCCTGATCTCCTCGACCGTAAAGATTTCAAAATTGGGAGGTGTCATTAATAAATCCTTCGCCTTCCCTTGAGTTGTAAGTAAAAAGTTACTTCCCCGGGCTTCCCTGTGTCTGCTGAAAAATTCCAGCGCAGGTGTAATCCCCGAGCGTGCGAATTTATCGCCCACAATGACCACACGATTATGAGAGAAAATCACAACGCGAGAAAGCTTTTTCTGAAGAAGATGATAGGCATCTAAGATCGTCTCCCCCGTCTCGGAGACGACGAGCGTCGCGCTATCACTTGCACCTCCTTTTTCACTGATTCCTTTGGTCATTTTCACCTTCAAAATTTGCAAGCTTAGTTGCAGCTTGTCGTCCTCGGCAAGGTCTATCGCAGTCCCGGTGACAATAGCCACGTCGTTCAACTCCACTCTGCTCCAGCAGCCCGATAGCGATATAGAGATTAGCAATGTGAGTATCAGAATCAGCGTTTTTCTCATTAGGACCTCTTGTGCGAGTTTATTATTCGCTTGTACGAGACGAATTTTTAAATCTTCGGAGCCGGTTGGCACGAACAATGACATCTTTAATTCCGCGGAAGCGCAGAGGTGCCAGAGGAGCCATGTAAGGATGACCGAAAGACTGGAGATTCAACATATGAAGCAGGAGCATCAAAAGCAGCATCAAAATTCCATAGAGCCCCAGTGTTGCTGCCGCAATCATCATAGGGAAACGAAGCAGGCGGAAGGAGAGCCCTAATTGAAAGCTTGGAAAAATAAAAGAAGCAATACCGGTCATGGACACAATAATAACCAGTGGTGAAGATACAATACCGGCCGCTACAGCAGCCTGTCCAATGACCAAAGCTCCAACGATACTTACGGCTTGTCCGACTGGCCTCGGAAGACGCACCCCCGCCTCCCGCAAGCCCTCGAATGAAACTTCCATCAGCAAAGCTTCCACAAATGCGGGGAAGGGAACGGTTTCCCGGGAAGAAGCTATACTGACCAATAGCATAGTCGGTATCATTTCGTGATGATAGGTCGTCAAGGCAATATAAAGCGAGGGCAAAAGTAGTGAGGAAGCAACGGCCAGCAGACGCAAAAAACGAATAAACGTAGAAACGAGATACCTCTGATAATAATCCTCGGGCGATTGCAGCAATTGAAAAAATGTTCCGGGTACAATGATTGCAAACGGCGTATTGTCAATCAGTATCCCTACCTTCCCTTCGAGCAGGTTGCCGACTACCCGATCCGGTCGTTCGGTAATCACCACTTGGGGAAAGGGCGATAACGAATTATCCTCAATCAGCTCTTCAATATACCCGCTTTCCAGAATTGCATTGATGCGAATACTGCCCACCCTTTTTTTCACTTCAGCAATTAAGTCATCCTTCGCCACGCCTTCCAGATAAGTAATGGCTATATTCGTATTGGACAACTGACCGAGCACAACCATCTCCATTTTAAGCTGTACGGTCTTTAGTCTTCTGCGAACGAGGCTGATATTTGTGCTCAGATCTTCTTGAAAGCCTTCCCTGGGGCCCCGAATCACCGCTTCGGTAGCGGGTTCTTCGATCGCTCTTTTCTCCCAGCCTTTTGCATTCATAATTAGAACCTGATTCCACCCGTCCATCAGTAACGCCAAATCGCCAGATAAAATATATCCAACCGCTTCTTGAAAATCATTCGCCCAGCTTACTTGAGAAATGAAGCTCAGCTTAGACTGGATCGTATGCTTGATATCATCCGTTAGCTTGACGAAATCCCCTGTAATACTGGACTCCATGAACTGTCTCATGATGTCCAAATCAATGGATTTGGTGTCGACCATTCCGCTCAAGTAAATAAGTGACCCTTTTTGCTCAACATTGATCTCAAAAGGACGATATTGAATATCCGCACACTTATCAAAAATAGCCAGAAATTGCTGGAGATTCTCATTCAAATCCCTGCTCAAGGTGTAATTGTGGGTATACGTGTCTGCTGGTGGTAAGTTGGGGGCCATTTCAGACTCATTCCTTTTTTTGGACAACTAATTTTTGTTAATATAACCAACCTGCTTTTTAATATGCAAGCGAATAGTTGTCTAGCGATGCTCACGGATACACAAAGAGTTATACCTTCAGCAACCGCCCAATACGCTCCACTTCCAGACTGAATTTTTTAGCAAGCCTTGCTTTGCCAAGATTGGATTTTACGATCTTTTGTATTCGTTTGTCCTCTGACCCGGCAAATTTGGCCAACAGTGCGAAACCAGCTTCAGGGGCCCGCTCTACAAATAGGCTGACCGCATACTCCAATCCTTTGGATAATACCCGGTAATCTTCTGTATTGTGGTTCATTTGGCCGGCAGTAATCTCCTCTAGAATTTGTTCTGATAATTGCAAGGCATACAGTACGTGGGAGGATTCTTTCAGAAGAGGCGGGTGGGCCAATGCCGCCACAAAGGCACGTTTCTCCAGCGGATTGGCCTGAGGACCGATTGAATTAAACAGAGATTGGATGACATTGAATTCTCTTACCCCGATCCGCTGGAGCGCCATAGCTGCCGCTTCGCGCATTCGCCATCTGGCATCATTCATAGCCGCTTGGCATTTTTCGAGGATGATCTGCTTTCTAGAAAGCTCTGCATAATAGTAATAGGCCCCCATCGCCTGCAGCGCACAGAAAGGTAGATATTCACAGGGATTATTGGTAGGCGCATCAGTAGCAGTGATGTTCACCCACTTCAAGATAAGGGTCCAAGCGTCGCTTGTGACCACACAAGATTCAAAAGCATTCGCAAACGTAGCAGCGATCTCCAGATTCGCACGTGGTCCCGGCAAATTGGATTCGCCCAACAACATCTCTTCAAGTTCAGTGAATTTGTTGGCATCCTGAAGATCATCATAAAATCTATTCTTTGTCTCTTTACTGTTCATACTACCCCTCCCGCATTGTAAAATAGCCTATTTCATCCAATATATATCCTATTCTATAGGAATCATTAGCATGGGAAAGGAGGTTTCTCATAGTCTCTCCACGATAAAAGTGTTCAAAAACCCAGCTATTTAGCCAAGGTTCATGAACACTTTTTAGCATTACATTTTCAATTCAATTTACAAGCGACACCCCCCGCCATCCACCATCAACGTCTGACCCGTAATATAATTGGAATCATCGCTGGCAAAGAAAACAACAGCGCGTCCGATATCGTCCTCTACATCTCCCACTCTTCGCATCGGGATCTTGGATAACGTTTCTTCAAAATGCTCCGGCATATGCTGCGCCCACTGTTGAACACCTGGAGAATTAGCAAATGGACAGATCACGTTGACTTTGATGCCGTGTGGTCCAAATTCATTGGCTACGACACGGGACAATCCCCGAACAGCTTCTTTGGAGGCGGCATAGGCAGCTTGGTTCAAGTCTCCATTAATTCCCGCTCCGGAAGCAAAGTTAATGATGTGCCCTTGAGTTTCCTTTAAATAAGGAAAGGCTTGCTGCATGAGAAAGAACGTAGGGAAGAATCCGGTTTTGAACGGCAGCTCCAGATCAGCTGGAGTGATCTCCATGAAAGGCTTCACGCGCGAAGCTTGGGCATTGTTAACCAGGATATCCAGCTGTCCAAAGACATCAATCGTCCGACTGACAATTTTCGAATGTGTACTGAAATCCGCCAGATCGGCATGAATAAAAATAGACTCCGGCCCAATCAGCTTCAGTTCCTCAATAGCTTGATTACCAGTCTCTTCGTTGTAGTCCACGATTACAACCTTTGCCCCTTCTTTTACAAAAGCTTTGGCAATTCCATTCCCTACGCCTGACGCCCCGCCCGTAATAATCGCTACCTTACTCTCTAGTTTTCTCATGTTATCACCTCAGGTTTTATTGTTATTGCTTGATGCATAGACAAAGTATAGTGGTAACCATTGACTGGAAAAAAGAGCGGATAATTTGTCGATTAACAAGCGTAACGGTATAATTCCATAATAAGCGTACAGAACCAGCACACAAGGAGATCATATTATGGAGCTTCAGCAGCTTAAATACTTTGTCGAGGTAGCCAATCAATTGCATTTTGGGCGTGCTGCCGAACGATTGCATGCTTCTCAGCAGTCCGTCAGCCATCAAATCGCACAGTTGGAAAGCGAGCTAGGCGTTCAACTCTTTAAGCGTACAACGCGTAAGGTGGAGCTGACACAATCCGGGGAAGCGCTGCTTGAGCAGGTTCATCTTGTCTTCAAGCATTTACAGCGAGGGATAGACGAAGCCGTACGGGCAGAGCATGGCCGCAGAGGCCGGCTTACGATCGGTTATTTTGGCATTATGCTCTACAGCATTTTACCAAGCGCCGTTCGGCTGTACCGGGAACGTTATCCCGAGGTTGAGATTGTTATGCAGGAGCTACCCTCTCACCAATTGGAGGAGAAGCTTCTTCAAGGCGAAATTGATGTCGGTTTTTCTGTGTATCTTAACGATAAGCATAGCGAGCTGAGTATGAATTGGCTTCCCTTTTCAACAGAGTCCATTGTCTTTGCCCTGCCGAAGCATCATCCCTTAGCCACGAAAAAAGAGCTTTCCCTGGCCGATTTAGAAAAAGAGCCCTTTGTTATGCTGAACCGGAACGATTCACCCGTGTTGTTCGATATTTTCGTCCTCTTCTGCCGTCAGACCGGCTTCAGTCCGAATATAGTACAGGAAGCTGCCAGTGATCAGGCAGTTATTGGGTTAGTAGCCGCTGGTGTGGGTACTGCTCTGGTGCTGGGCTGTATGAGCAGGCTGTTCGAAAATGATATTACTTATGTTCCGATGGCGGAGTCGATGTTTAACATTCAGCTCGCGATTTGTTGGCTCCATAGCAACGAGACGGCACAGGTAGAACAATTCGCAGAAGTCGTAAAAAGCTTTATTCCTTGAATGCTGATCATAGAAAAGCAAACAAAAAAGAATCCCGCCGATTCCACGAATGGCTGGGATTCTTTCTTATTTATGCCGCAATCATTTTCTTAAGCGCTGCTTCTTATCCATTGGATGCCATCTCTTCCGGCGCCTTCGTCCGTTTAACAAAAAGACCTAGCACGAGTGCAACGAGACAGATGTAAAAAGCAACCTGGAAGGCACCCTGCAT
This sequence comes from Paenibacillus agri, assembly GCF_013359945.1. Classification (GTDB taxonomy): domain Bacteria; phylum Bacillota; class Bacilli; order Paenibacillales; family Paenibacillaceae; genus Paenibacillus_AQ; species Paenibacillus_AQ agri. Next base: position 6,218 of record NZ_JABWCS010000187.1, read on the forward strand.
ACCTGATACCAATCCCTTAGTGGCTTCCTCAAGTCCTGTTGGATTGGCGGACGACTCCAAATACCGCTTGGTTCCATTTGAGAAAATACTGATGAACAGCGCTGTCCCGATGGCACCTGACACCTGCTGCAGTGTATTCATAATAGCCGTTCCGTGTGGATATAAATTTCTTGGCAGCTGATTCAGTCCTGTCGTCTGCGCCGGCATCATGATCATGGAAATACCAATCATCAGAATGACATGCAGCGTGATTAATGTTCCTTTGGACGTCTCTAAATCCATGCCTGTAATGAGAAAGAGTGAAATTGCCGTGATGATTAGACCCGGTACGATAAGCACTTTTGGGCCAAATTTATCAAAGAGCTTGCCGGAGATCGGCGACATAATCCCGTTGACAATACCGCCCGGAATGAGTGTCAACCCAGCGGCGAATGCTGTCATTAGCAATGCTTTTTGCATGTATAGCGGTAATATGATCGTCGTTGAGAATAAGGTCATCGTCATCACAAGCATGAGCACAGTCGTTAGCGCGAACATCGGATATTTGAATACCCGCATGTCCATCATCGGCTCTTTGACGACCAGTTGACGCCAGACGAACAGCAAGATGGACACCCCGCCTGCGGCAATGGTCCAGATCACCTCATGCTCTGACCAGGAGATCTCTCCCGCCTTGCTAAAGCCATACACAATCCCGCCGAAGCCTATGGTAGACAGCAGAATAGACAAGAAATCTACTTTCGGCTTGGTAATATCCGATACATTCTTCAAATAAATAAAGCCAAAAACAAGCGATACTACGACTAACGGAATGACCAGGAAAAATAACCAATGCCAAGACAAAGAGTCAATAATGAGTCCGGATAAAGTGGGACCGATAGCTGGCCCAAACATAAGCACGAGCCCGATCATCCCCATAGCCGCTCCCCGATTATCTGGAGGATAAATAATCAGGATAGTATTCATCATCACCGGGATTAAGAGTCCTGTACCCGCAGCCTGCACAATTCGCCCAATGAGGAGAAGTTCAAAGGAACCCGAGAATCCACAGATTATAGTGCCGACCAGAAAAAGCATCATGGCAGATAAGAACATCTGGCGCGTGCTAAACCATTGCTGCAGCAATGCCGTTACGGGCACCAAAATGCCAATAACCAACATATAGACCGTAGACAGCCACTGTATGGTCGAGGTTTCTACGCTGAACTGCTTCATTAAATCCGGAAAAGCGATGCCGATTAGCGTCTCATTCAAAATCGCTACAAAAGCACCGATGATCAGAGCCGTAATGATCGGTCCACGTTTAATCGTGCTTAAATCTACTTTGGATGATGTGTTACTTCCTGTGATCATCTTTTTGCCCCCTTACACTGTATTTGTTGGGATTACATACAAAGTATAAGGAGTATCATTAACTTGAAAAAGAATGTATATTTTGTTGATTAACAATTTAAATTGTATAATCCAAAGAATCTGCTCACCTGATTTCCGTAAAAATGTACATCACCGCACGAAAAAAAGCCGCGATATACGCGGCTTTAAGCTCATTCCCTTTTGCATCTTATCACAGTTCAATTACTTTAGTGGCAATATTGTTGCAGAACTCACTATCATGCTCTACAAAAAGAATCGTCGGTGCGTATTCATGCAGTAGCTCTTCAATCTGCATCCGGGAAATCACATCAATAAAATTAAGCGGCTCGTCCCAAATATGCAGATGGACCTTCTCACATAGACTTTTGGCAATCAGCACTTTTTTCTTTTGTCCGCCGCTATAATCCTCAATGTTCTTTTCGAATTGCACTCTGGAGAAATCCAATTTTCTAAGAATCGCTTTGAACAGGCTCTCATCTATGTCATTTCGCCTCGCGTAATCTGTCAAATTACCTTCTAGATGTGAGGTATCCTGGGATACATAGGAAATCTTAAGCTGGCTTCCTTTTCTAAAAGTACCGGTATAACTAAGCTCCTCCCCGCAAATCAATTTGATAATGCTCGATTTGCCGGAACCGTTCTTCCCTGAAAGCGCGATCCGTTCGCCCTGCTCAATGGTGAAACTGACATCCTCACACACCGTCTTCTCCCCATATTGGATCGAGACTCCAATCAGCTCGGCAAGCTGGTTTTTGTGATAGGTCAGCTGTGAGATCTTCAGATTTTCGGAGCTTTCAATATTTTTGAGCAGCTTGGAACGATCGTCAATGGACGTTTGCTGTCTTTGCTCAATGCCTTTAGAGCGTTTCATCATTTTGGCCGCCTTATGGCCCACATACCCTTTATCTAATTTGGAGCCGGAATTCCGGGTACCATTTTTCGATTTTTCCACTTTATCCGACCAATCACTAGTTCGTTTAGCTGCTTCCGACAAACGCCTAATATCTTTCCGCAGATGCTCGTTCTCAGCCAGCTCCGATTGATCCTGGCGCTGTTTGTTCTCCCACCAATCCGAGAAATTTCCTTTTTGAATCTCGATGTTGGTCTTGTTGATTGAGAGAATGTGATCCACGCAGTGATCCAGAAAGGACCGGTCGTGCGACACGAGGATAAATCCGCTTTTGCTGTTCAGATAGTGACTAACGAGCCGTCTTGCCTTCATATCCAAATGGTTGGTTGGCTCGTCAATGAGCAGGAAGCTATCCTCTTTGAGGAATAAAGCAGCCAGCAACACCTTGGTTTGTTCTCCATTCGATAAGGAATCAAAAGGCCGGTATAATATATCCTCGGACACCTCCAGCAATGAAAGCTCACGCATCAGCTCCCAATGCTGATAATCCGGGTAAATCTCCTCTACGACATCAATCGTATGGTACTCCTTGTGCTCAACGTGGAACGGAAAATAATCAAAGCTGACTTTAGCAGAAATCTTACCGCTATATTCGTATTTACCGAGCAAGAGGTTCATAAAGGTGGTCTTCCCTCTGCCGTTCCTGCCTGTAAAACCTAACTTCCAATCGGTATCGAGCTGAAAGCTTACATTCTCAAATATATTATCGTAGCTGCCCTCATGGGCAAACGTGAGGTTAGTAACATTAATCAATGACATACAACCATCTCCTTGTGTAAAAAATAAGAGCTACAAGAAAGTTACTTTCTCGTAGCTCAAATAAACACAACAAATCTAACCCCTTGAGGGCATAGATAAGAAGATATTGTTTGAGTGAAAAGAATACGTAACTTTCTTGCATCACAAATAAAACATGCGAAAAATCATCGCTTTTTTTGTTTTATCGCTTCGCAAGAATCCTACATATTCCTTTCAACCCCTGTCATCAATAATTAGGGCAATTTTAACATGCGTGTCGTTAAATTTCAACTTTTAAATCCGTTTCCTCTCCAACCTTACTCATAGCGATCTTTTTTTCGAAGCTCGGAATTATTTTTGCAGCAATAAAAGCAACAATCGGCACGGTCAGAACAACCCCGAAGCAACCGGCAATCCCCTGAATCACTTCGATCGTCACCATATTCATATTAGCGAGCTGGTTAAACGAAGTTTTGATCGCATACAGGATCATAAGCGAGGCAAGCGTAGTTCCGGTGATCGCCAGGATCAGCGTATTGGCCATCGTCCCCATCATATCCCGGCCAACATTGATTCCGGACTTGAACAGCTCTTTTTGCGAAAGATTAGGGTTCGTACTATAGACCTCATGCACCGATGCCGCAATAGAAATCGCCACGTCAATAATGGCACCAAGTGAGGATATCAAAATCCCTGCAAACAACATCCCGCCAAGCTGTAAGCCTGTCTCATCAGAGATCGTGATTAGTACGTCTACCTCGGCCGTATTATAACCGGAAATATGGACTAGAGAACCGAAAATATAAGCAAGCGCCCCTGAAATTATTACACCGCAAATCGTCCCCAAAATCGCAGCCCAGGACCTGGCGGTCCATCCGTTCAACAGCAATAAAGTGACACAGGTCGTAAGAATGACAATTAGCACAGAAGCGAGAATGGGAGAATAGCCCCTGTACAGCATCGGGATGAACAAATAGATAATGCATGCAAAGGTAAATATAATGCCCAATACTGATTTCAAGCCTTTTTTGCCGCCAATCCACCACAGCACCCCAAAGAACAGCAAGATCATTGCTGCTATATACGGAACTCTATAATAACTGTACACAGAGATTATGTAATAGGTCGCGTCGGCAGAATCGATATTAACGATAACGGTCTGCCCTTCTTTGGCAATCACATTTAGATACACACTGACGTTATTGGTAATCTGGTGGACCTCACCCTGATGTTCTCCAGTCAAAATTTTGATCTCAAGCTCTTGTGAACCGTTGTATAAATCGCCTCGTTCAGAATCTCTGGTTAAATTCTCGCTGATGACGCGTAACACTTTAGCTTTCTCGAATGTTTTGGAAGCAGTACTGCTCCCATGCTCGTTGTGCTTAATTTCGGAGGACTGATTGAACAGATACATGCCTAAAGAGATGCACAGAATAAGCCCGATGAAAAGCGTGACTCTTAATTTCTTTGATGCCAGCATACTCTACCCCCATTTGATGTCCATAAGCAGCGCTCAGATTACACCAATAATCTATCCTATCATTTCAGGATTAACAAGAAATATTTTTCATGCTTTCATTTCATGAGAATTTGATGATAATATGTGTGCGTCGGCGAATCTATCAAAATTGGTTGCGGGAGGACATCAAACTGTATGAAAAAGTGGCTCAGGCTGGTGGTACTATCATTTCTCATTTGTGGAGTTTGGTTAAGCTCAGGCATACCGGTCTCACTAGCCCACGGCAATGTGAGTGTAGCCTACTCGGACATTACACTGGAGCATAACACGATCAAATATGTACTCCAGCTAGATATGTATGACATGATGGCCGAGGTAAATCCAGATGATCCCGACCTTGCCTTGACGACTGCGGAAGTCTTGAATAAATTTTTCAGCAATCATCAGGCAGAGGTGAAGCACCTGCTGCTTACGAAGATACAACTGTATGCGGATGGTCTACCTCTGGAAGGAAAATTGACTCAGTTTCGCTATATAGAAAAAGAGAACGAAATGCAGCCTTTTGCTGAAGCCGTGATTGAGTATCCTGTCAAAAGGAACCCCCAGCAGTTCACGCTCGATTACAATCTCGTCTTTGACCGGGATCAATGGCATGTGAATTATGTCAATCTCACCCTTGGGGAGCTGAAGAAAGAGGCTGTGCTGATTGCACAGATTACGAAGCTGCAAGTCGGCGAGCTGAAGCTGCCCGGTATACTCCAACATTTTCCCCTACTAGGGGTAGAGCAATCTTTCCGCAGCTACGAATCGATTCTTGTGCTGGCCATCCTGATCCTTGGGTTTCAAAGCACCAAACCAGCGCTCCGAACACTCGCTATATTTGCCGCTACTCAGTCCTTAACTTTGCTTCTCAGCGGATTGCATGTCATAGCCCTACCTGATCGCTTGTTGAATGCCCTGATTCCGTTAAGTGTTGTCTTTCTGGCGTTAAGTATTTATTACAATCGGACTATGAAGGAGCTGCCCTGGATTGCAGGCGGACTTGGTATCATTCATGGCTTCAGGTATGCCAGCCCGTTAGTAGGACTTAGAGAAGACGTTGGGCATTTCGCCCTTTCTGTGACTGCTTTTTATGCCGGTCTTGAAGCTTCCGTGCTCCTCATTACATTAAGTTTATTAATTAGCATCAATTATTTTCGGAAGGTAAAATATTCCACAGCCTTTATTCTGGGCGCAGCCGCGCTTGTCGGACTGTTTTCTTTTACGATAAAGGTTTTCTTCTAAATCCTTAAACGGGGAGGCGTAATATAAATTCCGATCCGAGTACTCGCACTTTCACATGGAATTAATAGAGTCGAGCATCACTTTTAACAACTGCAAGTTATATTGGTACAGGTACTCTTACAGAAAACACCGTAAGAGCGTCCAAAATTGTCCAAGGGGTGGTTGTTAGATGTTAAAGAGGTTCAGTCAAAAGCAGCGCCGTGTATACACCGTCAGTATCTTGGCTTTATCCATGCTCCTGATCATCGCATTGTTGCCACCGGGGATCTTAGGCTTTAATACCAAGATCAGCCCACTTAATGTGGCCAGAGCTGCCTCCTTCCCTTACACGATCAGGGATATTGCACTTAACCCCGGGGCAGATGAGAGCAAATTGAACTTTGCTTGGCTAACCCCAGGCCAACCTGCAGCTAGTATAGTGCAAATGGCCAAAAAATCGGATTTGAATGGCAATGCTTTTCCGGAAGCAACCAAGGTAATGACCTTTACAGGTACTGCAATACCCGCCACTACAGTTACTGATTCGGTCTATTATTCCAACAAAGCAACGGCCTCCGGCCTGGCCAACCAAACGGAGTATGTGTACCGTGTTGGAGATGGCAATGAAGATCACTGGAGTCCCACCTACAATTACACCACCCAAGATCCTACGAACTACACCCTCATGTTTGTCGGCGATCCGCAGATCGGCTCCTCAGGCAGCGTAATCAATGATACTTACGGATGGACGAAAACATTAAACCAAGCCGTCAGCAATTTCCCCAACTTTAGCTTTATCATGTCCGCAGGCGATCAGATTGAGAATAAGTCCAGTACGTCTCTTGAAACAGAATATGATGCCTTTGAGAGTCCGGATGTACTCAGAAACCTGCCTATGGCAACTGTCGTCGGTAATCATGATGTCAACGTCAATTACAAATATCATTTCAATGTGCCCAACGAATCGACCCTTGGCATGATGAAGGATAACCGCAATAAAGATGTTCTTACCGATAACACCTATGGCGGTGACTACTACTACACCTACGGTGACACCTTGTTTATGGTACTTGATACCAACAATTCCAATGGTGCTGAGCATGCCAAATTCATGCAGGATACTGTGCAAGCTGTTCCCAATACCAAATGGAGAATCGTTACGTTTCACCACGACATTTATGGCGGCGGACAAGCCCACTCTACAGAGCAAGTAATCCTCAATCTGCGGGCAGCACTCTTCCCTACGCTTGATGCTTTAGATGTGGATATGATATTCATGGGTCATGACCACTCGTATGTCAGAACTTATGTCATGAACGGAGATAATGTTCAGGGCAGACAGTTGGTAGATAGCCAGGGCAGAGACGTCAACCCTAACGGCGCCACTTACGTTACTGCCAACTCGGCAAGCGGAAGTAAATATTACGAATTGAACACAACCCCGGAAAGATATTCTGCCAGCCGGAGCCAGCTCCATACCCCAACGTTCTCCACGATCAAAGTAACACCGTCCAGCATTACTGTAGATACATTCCGTTCAGATACACTGGAGAAACTCGATACTTACAGCTTCGTGAAAGAACCGGAAAGTGTAAAAGTGTATTCCAATACGACACAGCAAACAGATACTTCGGCAGCGATTGATTTCAATTATGCGATCAGCAACGCTAATGCCGTGAAGAATCTTGATACTACGTTTACGTATGACAGTACCAAAATCAAGTTCGATAGTGCTTCAGCAGCCTCAGCAACCCTGGGTACACTGACCATCAACGAAAAGCCGGGTGAGGTTAATATCAAAGCCAATCCCGAAACACCTTTCCGTTCCGAGGCCTATGGCAAGTACGAAGATTTGATCAAACTAAGCTTCAAACTTGTCAATCCGAAAAACCCTGCAGTAGCTAGCGTGAAGCTGAGTGCTTCAGCCCTTACTACGCAAAATAAACACATCGCTGTCCCATCCAACCGGGATGTGGAAACAGCCGCTGTGACAGTGGGTACGCAAGTTAACGGAATTACGCTAAGTAAAGATGCGCTTAACTTAAACGTTGGTGAAACAGCTAATCTGAGTGCAGTTGTCGCACCAGCAGATGCAACGAACCCGGCAATCAGCTGGATCTCCAGCAACGAGTCCATCGCAACCGTTGATGCCAACGGTAAAGTGACTGCCAAGTCGGCTGGAACGGTTGAAATCACTGCAAAAGCAGTTGATGGATCTAATCTTGTCAGTAACATCAGTAAAGTCATCGTAGCTGCACCTTCAGGTGGTGGTACACCTACAACTGCACCGACGACCGCGCCAACAACTGCACCAACTGCTTCACCTACGCCTGCACCAACAGTTGCACCGACAACTGCACCTACTTCTCCACCATCTAACTCGGGCAACTCGGGGCCAAGTACCCCAGCTACAGCAACACCAACGAAGACACCTGCACCTTCGCCAACTGCAACGCCTGCACCAGCAGCAAGCGCTACGGCGGCACCAGTTGTTACACCAGCCCCAGCAAAAGGAAACAGTAAGACCTTCACGGATGTTCCTGCAACCTACTGGGCTGCAGCCGCAATCAATGATCTGGTCTCTAAAGGTATTCTAAATGGAACAACTGCGACTTCCTTTGAGCCAGGTCGTAGCGTAACCCGTGCAGAATTCACGGCAATGCTCGTCAGAGCTCTTGGCCTCACAGACAAAGCGACTGTATCCTTCGCGGATGTTAAAAATGGTGATTGGTATGCGGATGCCATTGCAGCAGCGGTTAAAGCAGGGATTGTGCAAGGTACTAGCCCTTCCCTATTCGGCTCTAAAACAAATATCACCCGTGAAGAAATGGTAACGATGCTGATGCGTGGATACGAGAAGCTGCATGGCAAATCTTCTGTAAGCTCCAGTATTGCCTTCAACGATGAAGCGAAGATTTCAGCGTGGGCTACAGAATTTGTTAAAGAAGCAGCAGCACTTCAACTGATCAACGGTCGTGCCCAGGGTGTGTTCGAGCCTAAGGGAATCACTACTCGCGGAGAAGCGGCTCAAGTCATCTATAACTTGCTCAATAAATAATAAAAGACAACAGGGTTTACGGGAATACCGTTCATATGAACGGTATTTCTGTTACTCTTTACAGGGAGGACGAATCATGATCCGTATCCGTGCCGCACTAAAGTTTTCCTGTTGTCTGGTGTTAGTATTTGTCATTCTTCTAATGCCGTTCGAACGGAAAGTCGATGCTCATGCATACAGTGCTGGTTACACCACCATTACTTTCACTCAGTCAGCGTTGGAAATGACCTATGCGCTTGATGATTTATCGGTAATTGAGCTTATCGGCGGGGATAACAACAAGAATGGCAAGCTTGAGGGTAGTGAATTTACTGCCGTGAGTGACCGTCTGGAGTCTTTACTTAAAGAAAATCTGCTTCTCCTTATTAATAGTGAACCTCAGGAGTGGACTCAAGTTCACAGTTTGACATTGGAACAAGAATCAGGTGCAGAAAAAGCAGTGCTCAAGGTGTCCTTTCCTCCCGTACAAGCTACCCAATCCGTATCATTAACAGATCATCTGTATTCACAGGATTCCGCTGCCAACTACGTTAATTTGTTAACCATTCATTATGGCAGCTCCAATACTACGCAGGCATTATCCGGAAAGTATCGTGATTGGTCCATGCAGCTTAGTGACAAGGATTATGCGGGCTTGCCGCAAAATTTGCAGATTACTTCCGAAGCTTCCGACTCGACAGAAGTCCTCTCTGGATGGTTCTCTTTCTTCAAACTTGGGATGAACCATATTCTGAGCGGGTACGATCATTTACTGTTCCTGTTCTCTCTACTTCTCGCCAGACAGACATTCAAGCAGTATGCCGCTATGATTACCGCCTTTACCATCGCGCACAGCATTACTCTTACGTTGACGGTACTCGGGATCATCAGTCTCTCGCCAAGAATCGTCGAGCCGGCGATTGCGCTGAGCATTTGTTTCGTTGCAATAGATAATATGATTCGCAAAGAAGTCAGCTATCGCTGGGTACTGACGTTTCTATTCGGTCTCATCCATGGGATGGGCTTCGCCGATATTTTAACAGAGATGCAATTGCCAAAAAGTCAGCTGGCTGTCGATTTAGTCAGTTTTAACCTGGGTATCGAGGCTGTTCAAGTGATCCTGATTGCAATTCTGCTTCCTGTACTAGGATTGCTACATAAATGGAGATTCTCCAGGCGTGCGGTGCTCGCAGGTTCGTCGGTTGCTTTTCTATTAGGCGGAGTTTGGCTGCTGCAACGACTAGTTTTTGCCTGATAGCAAGGTTTTGTATACGAGATATTCGTCTTAAAACACAAAAGACCCGCAAGAAGGTCACTTTACTCAAAGTGTCTTTCTTGCGGGTCATTGTTAATGGTACCAAGCTGCTGCTTTCGCTAGAACGGCAGCTGCTTTTTTACGAACCAGCGCCTTTATAACGTCTTACCCCATAGTTCCAGGCCATCAGACCGATGCCCAGGAATACCAATCCAACTACAGGCGTTAATAGCGCCATACTCTTCATTTCGTCACGCTGCAGGAAGAGCGCTGCTGGATAGATTCCTACAAACGCAAACGGGATAATCCAGGTGAGCAGCACCTGAATCGCCCGGTTGTAGATCGTAACTGGATAACGGCCATAGGACTGAATGTTGTACATCAGTGGAAGAATCCCGGTCGGAGCATCCGAGTAGAACGACAGCGAAGTCAAGGCCGTATAGATCCCTGTATAGATCGCTACCGCGCTCAGTGTAAAGAGGATCAGCACCGGTATCGTCCACCACTCAAACGGCAGCCCAAGATTGGAACCGCTGATCGCCATGATGATAAGACCGATGAAAGAGCCCACTAACGCCGGTGGATCTATATTTTCCAGGAAAATCTGAAACAGGTTATGCGCCGGACGCGTCAGAATACGGTCCATCTCACCCTTGACGATATAGCGCTCACTGAAGCCCCACATGTTCACAAAACAGCTGAACACGCCGAAAGGCACCATAAAGAAGCCATAGACGAACACCACTTCGTTCTGATTCCAGCCGCCAAGGCTGTTGGTATGCATGAATATAACAAGAATGAAAATAAAGTTCGTTGCCTGAAACAACAAATCCGATATGACCTCTACCCAAAAGTCGGCTCGATAGGTCAGCCGGGTTTTCATATAATTTTTAAGATACTCTATGACTAATCCAAAGTAATACAAACTTCCTCAACCTCCCTGCACGAACAGACGCTTCCGCGCCGCATGGTATAGCCAGACAATCGGAATGAGCAGCAGCAGGAACCAGAGAACCTGAATCCCTAGCACATTCCATATTCCAACGCCCTGTACCCGTCCCGTGAACACGGAACCCGGCAGGTACGTGATTGCCTGAAACGGCAACACCTCAAGCACGGAGGACATCCAGCCCGGAAAGAGGCTGATCGGTACGATAAGACCCGAGAACAGATCGACGACAACACGTTTCATCCGCATCATGCCCTCATTATTTTCGACGAAGAAGGCCAGCAGACCCGTGATCACGTTAATCTGCGAATTGATCAGGAAGCTGAAGAACAACATGACCAGGAATCCGATCCAAGCAGACGGCTCTGTCGGCAGATTCACCGGGAACAGCAGCATGGCAATGGCCATACCGGGGATCATGAACAGCATAAACCGGAAGAGTCCCTCTCCAAGTCCCTGCATCATTTTAACCAGTACATAGTTATAAGGCCGTATGAATTGGATAGCGATACTACCATCCCGTATATCTGTCGAGATTTCCCTATCCAGATTGTTAAAGTAAAACGCACGCGCCATCCAGGAAACCGCAACATAGGTGGTCATCTGAGCAGCCGTAAAGCCGCCAAGTGCCTGTCCGTCGCCGTAGATTGCTTTCCAGGTAAAATAGTTGACCCCGATATTCAGTGTATAGATCAGGATCCCTGAGTAGTAATTCACCCGGTAAGCCAGCATCGTCAGAAAACGAATCCGAATGAAATCGAAATAGGCACCGAGCAGCAGCTTGCGGCTATTGCCCCCGGAGTCGGGCCTGCGGGTGGAACCACCCGGGGAGGAAGCAGCCACACCGAGCATTTTAGACATGAACAACCTCTTTCCCGTCCTGCTCGGCCCGCGCTTCTTCCGGTTTCTCGGCAGAGCCAGATTGGTAGATGCTGCGTACGATATCGTCCGTGTTCGTCTCAATGATCTTAATATCCGTGATGTCAGCCTGTCCGACCACGCGGCCCAGTACATCAGACACGTTCAAGTCTAGCGGAATCCACGCTTTGGCATTCAGATCGTTCTCCGCCGACCAGGTCACCGGCATGCCGTCCGTCCAATGATTGAGCTGTCCAAGCTTGGTAGCCGATCCGAATTGGAACAGTACTTCCCGGCCGGTCCCCCAGCGCTGCTTCAGCTCTTCCAGTCCTCCGTCATAAATGATCCGTCCGTCATCCAGCATAATGACACGTGAGCATAGTGCTTCAATATCTTGCAAGTCATGTGTTGTGAGGAGAATGGTCGTGCCATGCTCACGGTTCATATCCTTGAGGAAGTCACGAATCTCCGATTTCACAACAATATCCAGTCCAATTGTCGGCTCGTCGAGGAACAAGATCGAAGGGTTGTGCAGCAATGCCGCCACAAGCTCACAGCGCATCCGTTGCCCCAGACTGAGCTTGCGTACCGGACGATTCAACAGTTCTTGGAGCGCAAGCCGTTCCACCAGCTCGTCCAGCCGCTTCTTGTAGTCAGCTTCCGATACACGGTACACCTTGCGCAGCAGCTGAAAGGATTCAATAACGCCGATATCCCACCATAGCTGGCTACGCTGTCCGAATACAACGCCGATATTACGAACGAACTTCTCCCGTTCTTCATACGGCACATAACCACCAACCGAAAGTACGCCGGAGGTCGGCACAAGAATGCCGGTCAGCATCTTGATGGTTGTCGATTTCCCGGCCCCGTTCTCTCCGATGTACCCGCAGATTTCTCCTTCGGGAATCGTGAAAGAGATGTCCTTGACCGCAGTGACTTCGGTGTATTCCCTTTTAAACAAATCAGCGAAGGCCCCTTTGAGGCCCTCGCGGTTTTTCTGGACTTTAAATGTCTTTCTTAAGTCCTGCACTTGAATGGCAGCCATATTATACCTCGCTAAGCTAAGAGTTGAATGAACAGATTAATATTATAATGCACAACGCGGAAAAGCACTAGCCAAAATAAGCGGCTTCCAGTTTGTGTGTGGAAGCCGCTTAAAAGATACAATTATTAAACGATTCTAATATTGTCGCGTAGCTCGCCATTAGTATCATCGTTTAGGTGACCCGAACGGGTAACCTTAGTGCGCAGATACTTCTCATTGAAGGAGGAAACATCGCCCCAAAGCGGTACTCTTTTCACAACATTCATTCCCGCTGTCTTCAAGGCATCAAGCTTTCTAGGGTTGTTGGTAATCAAAGTGACTGGTTTGTGGCGCAGGTGCTGCAGCACGCTGATCGCATCGGAGTAGTTCCGGGAATCATCTGCAAAGCCGAGCTCCAGATTAGCCTCTACCGTATCGTATCCTTCTTCCTGTAAAATATAAGCCATCGCCTTGCTGAACAGGCCAATGCCTCTTCCTTCATGATTGGCGAGATAGAACAAGGCACCTGAGCCATGCTCTACGATCATTTTCATAGATTGATGCAACTGGAAGCCGCAATCGCAACGCTTGCTACCAAAGATATCCCCGGTATGGCAGATGCTGTGCATACGGATCAGCGCATCCTCAGAACCTTCAAAGTCACCGTAGACCAGCACGCTCGACTGTTGACCCTCGGCAAGATTCAGAGATGATAAACGTTTGATCAGGGCTTCTGTAGCTTCCGGACTGTCTTCTTGAAGCAGTTCTTCATCGGTAACTTTCAACCAGTTATACCATTTAAAAGTCACCGTCTCCCCGTCCAGATTGACTGGCAGAGTAATCGGGCCTACCAATATATTGGTGGACTCATCCATTGTAATCTTCTTAATTTTTTTTTGCAGAATAGAAATGATATCAGGTTTAATCATGAGTACACCTTCCTCGAGTTCATTTATAAGGTTATGTTTGTTAAACAGAATATTGCTGCAATTAGGCTGCGCTAAACAAGTAACTATTTGTAAGTTAGTTTATCATTGTAATATAACTTCGTCAAGTTATAATATATATTTTAATATTTATAATTACTTAATGTAAGTTTGTGATATAATGAATGCAGAGGTGATGCCAATGAATGATTTCGACATGTGTCCGCGCTTCGAGAAAGCCGTTGATCTATTGAGCAAACGGTGGGTGGCCCTGATTGCTTTCGTACTCATCCCAGGCCCTCGTCGATTTGGCGAAATTGAGAGCTGTCTTTCGAACCTCAGCGGTAAGGTCTTGTCCGACCGTCTGAAGGAAATGGAGAATGAGGGAATTATCGAACGCAAAGTCTATCCGGAAATGCCGGTACGAATCGAGTATTCGCTTACGGACAAAGGTCATGCGCTAGCCCCGATCCTTGGGGAAATCAGCAACTGGTCTTCAGACTGGATTGAGCTTGGTGTAAAGATTTGATTCCCCGTGGCAAGCAAAAGCGCCCTTTCTGACTTCCCGTCTTTACGGAAGCCAAAAAGGGCTGTTTTTGTTATTGGAGGTATTTCCTGCGCGCATTGCGTGCGCTCACAGATCCTTACGCCCAAATATCCACAGGCCCAGCAGAAATGCCACTATGGTATATCCGGCTCCATACATAACGAAAGTGCCTGAAGGAACATTGGCAAAACTGTTGATGCCGAATGCAGCAGTTTGCAGCGAAACTACACCCCCCAGTTCTTTCAAATTGAATAGCTCGGATAGCATCTTACGCTGCATCCCGTCTACCGGCATGAGCAGTGAAATGACTCCGGTCATATTTTTCAGCGAATTCATAATTTCAGGCTCCAGACCAATCGAGATTGACAGCTTTTCAATCATTCCCCCTAGCCAGCCCGCCCCGTATAGCATGGTCATAAATACACCGTTCCCCAAAGCTGAGAACCAGCCCGATCCCAACATAGATACCGTCACCAGCATGGGAACTGCTGATGCAAACAATAGAAACGACAGGATCCACGCGGTAGGGTCCATTGGTATAGCGGCATGAAATTTCGTGATCAGCATAATGGCAACATACAAGAGGAGAGCATAACCCAGACCCAGCATAATAAACCCCAGCCAGCGACCCAAATACCATTTCCAGCGCGGAAGCGGCCGGGGCAGCAACGCTTGCAGAACCCCTTGCTCCGCTTCTCCGGCTATAGCTGAAAACGAACTGAAAATGGCCAGAAATGCTAGCACAAATGAGCCGAAGAAAAATCCTAGCGTCAATATAATTGTACCATTGGTAAACTTGGCGATCAGCAATTCCGAATTGCCCATTCCCCATCTCCCCTCGGGAATCCCATGTTTACCTAAGCTGGATGCCACAAACCAAAAAGCCAACAAAAAGATGAGGGTCATTAGCAACGTTAATACCATGACTCGCTTACGCAGCATTTCTTTCCATGTCATCCCCATAATGATGCCCATTATCGCTCACCCCGATGGTTCAGCCCCGACAGGGCGTTCACGAACCATTCTTCCAGACGTTCTTTTTTACGGGAAACTTCATATAGGGTCATCCCCTGCTCCATAATCAGCGAATTTAGCCAACCCACCTGCTCCTCACTATCTAGCTCTGCTTCCAGCCATACCACACTGCTGTCTTCTGCTTGTGCTGGTGAAAAGGTGTTTGCGTCTCTCTTCACGTCGATGGCCGCTTTGATGACAAGTCCGGTTCTCTCTTCCAGCCAAGACAGCAAAAAAGGCGAATAACCGCCCACTTTAAAAAGCCAGCTCATTCGCTTATGAAGCACCTCGGATACACTGCCGTGCCGCAGGATAACGCCGTTATTCAGCAGCGCCATCCGGTCGCACAGCATTTCAACATCCTCCAGCAGGTGGGAGTTGAGAAATATAGTCTTTCCTTGATCCTTGAGCCTCTTCAAGATGCTGCGCACTTCACTGCGTCCAATCGGGTCCATGGCCGAGGAAGGCTCGTCCAGAAAGACAATTGCGGGATCAGCCACCAACGCACACGCTAATCCCAGCCGCTGCTGCATCCCCTTGGAATAATGCTTGACCTTGTCCCGGCTTCGGATACCAATCCCGACTTCTTCCAGAACCTCACGAACTCTCCGCTCTATGGAAGAGGACTCCACTCGGCTGAGCCGGGCATGCAGCTTGACCACTTCTTGTCCAGTCAGCCATTCCTGATAGCGGTACAATTCCGGCAAATACCCGATCAGCGACTTGGCTTCCAATGTACCGATTCTCTGTCCCATTAGAGAGGCGCTACCGCTAGTCGGTGAAATCAGCCCCACGAGCATTTTGACAAAGGTGCTCTTGCCCGCCCCGTTGGGGCCGAGGAAGCCGAAGGCTTCCCCTTTCCCTACAGTAATGGTAACATTTTGGCAGCCACGGCCGTTGTCATACGTCTTGCTAAGTCCCTGGGTTTCGATCGCGGCAACACTCATGATTGGATCAACTCCTGCAGTTTAGCCATCAATTTCTCTTTACTATTGAATGTGTTCCCTCCATTAAAGTTGAACAACTGTCCGTCCTTCACCCAAACGGCACTGTAATTCTTATAATCTTTGCCCATAACGATCGTCTGCAGCATAACCGTTACACCAGATACCTGAACTTGTTCGCTATTGTCGTTAACAAATACCGGCATCGGAATTTCACCTGACAAGATTCCTGTTTGCTGCAGACTGCTCTTTAAGCTTTCCGGGAGTAGCGGGAAGTTGATCACGGCTTCCAGCGCTTCCTCTACTTTAATAGAAGGATCTACCGTCAATACCGGTGTCTTCATCTGCTGCAAGCTTGCCCAATCATTTTTACTTTCTGCAAGGTTATAGTTTACAATTTCAGGGATATGCAGCGTAATCGGCTTACCATCCACCGATTCAGGCAGCAGCTTCACCGCTCCTAATCGTTTCATGACTTCGTTTGTTTTTTCAACATTTAGACTAAGCTTAATCTCCTGCGAAGATGAAACAAACAGCTGTGCATGGTTATTCCGGAGTGCAGCGCTCAAGGGAGAATAACCTAACGCCTCCTGTATTTGTGCCGGGGTCATGTCTCCCGAAACCATGCCGGGCGTGCTCTGGAATGATCCAAAATCATTGACAGCTTCATGGATGTTTTCTCTGTCGGTGAGCTTGTAGAACATATTACGCAAGTCATCCTCATTGACAGCTGTAACGGTTTCCATGCGGAACTGGTTCAGGAGCGAGGCCATGGCCGTGTTGCCGACAGGGGTAGCTAATACTACGGCAAGAGCAGCGACACCGGCTGCTGCCACCGCCCATTTACTGCGCCGGGTCATTTTCCGGCGGCGTAATGGCACATTATTGTGAGTAGAGCTATCCGATTCCGTGATTCTCTCCTCTTGCGCGATCTCTTCAGCCGTTATTTCAGGATTCATGCTTATTACAGGCCCCCCTTCTTCTTTCTCTGAAGTCAGTTCCCATTCATTCCAGCGGGGATTTATTGGCTCTCCGGCAAGGGTGGCTTGCAATCTGGCCCATGCCTCATCCGTTGCTTGTTTCTCTCTATCGTTGTTCAGGGGAAGTTTCGTCATCGGTTTCACCCTCCTTAATTTTAAAAAAATTCTTTAATCGATTTGTGGCTGGGATTTGGTTGCCGTCTTCCTCAATCTTGTCGTAGCCCGGTTAAGCAACGTACCAACTACGGGTGCCTTCACCCCTAGCTCACCGGCGATTTCTGCATAACTGTAGCCCGAGTATTTCAGGAGCAGTACCTGCCGGTCACGTTCCGGCAATTCATCCAGCCATTCCCGTACATCCTCCTGGTCCAGCTTTCGGAGCATCACATCTTCACCTGTCGGGGGCGCGGCTTCACTGCCTAAGAACAATTCTTGCTTGTCCTGCAATCGGCGTTCCCTGGCCTTCTTGGTCATGTAGTCATATCCGATCCGCGTAAGCACCCTGTGGAGCCATGCACCAAGGGCTGCAGGATCATCCGGTGGATTGCGGTACAGCCTCAGGAACACATCCTGTGCCAAATCGTCCGCAGCCGCCTCGTCTCTGATCAACGCCACCAATTTACGTCTTACAATGGGATAATGTTCATAAAATATATTTTGAAATATTTCTGATTCCGGAATTTTCATTTTGTTTATACCTCCTTATCCGCTGCAGCTATAAGTAAGACGGCTGTCGGCTATTTTTTGTATCAGAAGGATTAGAAAAAAATCATTTTTATCTTAACACATGCAAAAAGACAGCCCCTTTTAAAGAGCTGTCTTTTACTTTTCCCAGTTTTATGCTGGAATAAGCTAGAAATCTTCACAATTTGCTATTGAATTATCTAGTAAAATATAGTAATTTTAAGTAGGCAAGTAAACCAAATTGAGAGGCGGAATTAAAATGGAAAAAATGTGTATGGAAATGATGATGAGCATGTGTATGGAGGACATGATGGCTAAGATGAACACCATGAAGATGTGCATGGAGAAGATGTCTGAAATGAACATGATGGACATGGATATGGACATGATGATGAAGAAAATGCAAGACTGCGATGAAATGATGACAATGTGCATGACCATGATGCGTGAAGGAATGCAAATGTCTAAGTAATTCCATTGTCTGATTTATTTTTCTTAATCAAGTGAATCCCCAAAATTCACTTTACAAGAAGACCATCAAGTCTTGGCAGAGCAGACAACTGCATGCCATTTTTTTATGTTCACCTATTGCTCTCGTATCTCTTCCTCTGCTATCTAATACCGATATATTTACTCTGAATCCGCTTCGCTAGTCTAATCCGTTCCAGCTTTAGCTCCCAGATCTTCTCTTTCAGCGAATTCTGATCCTCTGTAGGTTCATTCTCACGCAGCTTGTTGAACAACTCCACCAATACTGCATTCACATCGTCAAATTGTACCCACAATTCCCGGACACTTTCTTCTCTTTGCTTCTGAGCGGAAGCTGCGGGAAGGTTCTTCAATCGCTCAATGATGTCAGCCTGCCACTGTCCATCGTTAATCGCTTTGGCGTAATTTAAAAGATCCAGATAATCATCGACTGACATGTGTACCGACTCCTTACTCTCTGTATACCAAGTATTATACTCGGTATTAAGGAAAATGCAATGCCTTATCCATAAAAAATTGTAAAATCTTCTTTTCTACATAAGACGAACTTAAGATCCTAACTTAAGGCTCGGTCGTCACTCCGGTGGAATGTTTGGACTTCCGGCCGCTGTTGTCTCCAGATTTCTTTCCATTGTACCGCTGTTTGCGGTTGAAATCCGAAGACAGCTTAGGCTTCCGACGCGAGCTTTCCTGCGGAAAGCTTTTAGGCGGTCGCTACCGCTCCTACAGTTCCAAACTTCCCCTTTCGTTCCTTCTCACTTTTTGTTTTAATTTCTTTTATTCGTCTTATGTAAAAAAGACCGGCCCCTCCACACGGAAGAAACCGGACCTCACATCAATGAACCTATTACTTTCCTTGTTTATTATGCCAGATTAAGGCATGTAATTGTGGCAATACCCGCACCCGGTTCAATGCAGGATCGGCGATCACCTTGTTGAACAGCCATTCCAGGCGCCTTAGCAGCCTTCCCGAGATGTCGCCAGCCTCCTTAACATCGTCGTTACCCGGCTGCAAGAAGAGCTGTACATCCTCATACCGCCGATGAACCGATTTGGCATACTCCAAATCTTCCTCCCCAAAGACCACGACCTTCAGATTATGTGTCGCGCGTCCATGCTCCTTCATGTTCCTCAGAATATGGTCCAGTACGTCCCAATCGGTCTTCATCCCCGAGCTTGGCGGCTTCGGACTGATGGTTAAGACATCCACATCGTAGAACCAATCCTGCCAACGGCTACCCTGGGTTTCGATAGCTACCTGAATGCTTTTTCTATGAAGAAGATCGATGAAATGCTTCATCCCCTCACCAATCAGCGCCGGGTTGCCCCCAGAAATCGTTACACTGTCAAAATTGCCGTCAGCCAGAGCCATCAGCTCTTCTACAATCGTTTCCGGTTCCAGCAGGCGGAGCTTGTCTTTAGCTGACCCATCCCAGGTAAAAGCCGAGTCGCACCAGCTACAGCGGTAATCACAACCGTAAGTGCGTACGAACATCGTTTTCACCCCAATAACTGCACCCTCGCCCTGAATGGTAGGGCCAAAGATCTCGATGACCGGCAGCTTACTCACAGTCACACCCCCCATAAAGGCGGTAAGACGGACCTTCTATCGGAATATCTTCCGACAATACTTCCGCCCATGACGTTGGTGTTTCCCAGAGCTTCACAGAGTACAACGGCAGCCCGGCTTTCTTCAACTCATAGGCCGCGTAGGATGACAAATTCTCGGCTGTCGTGCGGAATGAGAGTTGTGCAACCTTAGAGCCAGAGCTGTACAGCGACTCAAGTACAGGTTCATTGCCTGTAGCGAGAAAAGCATGATCCAGACGATCAATCAGTACCTCCTGCACCCTCGCCTTGATGTCGCTAAAATCAACGACGAAGCCTTCGTCAGAATGCCCCTCCTGCACGGAAGGAACACCTTTCAGCACAACCTCCAACTTGTAGGTATGGCCGTGAAGATTGCTGCATTTCCCCTTATGACCGATAAGCTGGTGGGCAGCGTCAAAGGTGAAGATTTTGCATACCGAAACCTCGTTCAGCATGAGTCACCCTTCTTTCGCTCCCCTTCGTACTGCGTCAGCCCACGGCTGCGCAAGAGGCACGCGGGACAAGTCCCGCAGCCACTCCCAATGATCCCGTTGTAACAGGTCAGCGTGCGCTCACGAATATAATCAAAGTGGCCCAGATCGTCTGCCATTTTCCAGGTTTCCTTTTTATCCAGCCACATCAGCGGGGTATGAATCACGAATTCGTAGTCCATCGACAGATTTAGCGTCACATTCAGCGATTTCACGAACACATCACGGCAGTCCGGATATCCGCTGAAATCAGTCTGACAGACCCCTGTTACAATATGGTGGTAGCCAAGCTGCTTGGCAAGAATTGCCGCAAACGACAGGAACAACAGATTACGCCCATCCACAAAAGTACTTGGGAGCTCATTCTCTGCTCCTTCTTCAATGGCGATATCTTCCCGTGTCAATGCGTTGGGTGCCAGCTGATTCAGCAGTCCCAGATCAAGGATATGTTGCTTTACTTTAAAATCAGCGGCAATCTGCTGTGCTACTTCAATCTCAGCGGCATGCCGCTGGTTATAGTTGAACGTGACCACTTGGACCTCATCATAGTGTTGAAGTGCCCAGATCAGACAGGTCGTGCTGTCCTGGCCGCCGCTGAAGACGACCAATGCTTTTTTATTCATCTTCGAAATCTCCTTTTTTACAAAATAGGGTTAGCGGTTATCCACTTTCTCCGGGTAGAGATCATGATTCATGAGACGGTGTTCTGCCATTGCCTCATACTTCGTTCCCGGACGTCCCCAATTGCAATAAGGGTCAATCGAAATGCCGCCCCGCGGGGTGAATTTCCCCCATACTTCAATATAACGCGGGTCCATCAGACTGATGAGATCGTTCATAATGATATTGACACAATCCTCATGGAAATCTCCATGGTTGCGGAAACTGAACAAATACAGCTTCAGCGATTTGGATTCCACCATCTTTTGCTCCGGGATGTACGAGATGTACAGTGTGGCAAAATCGGGCTGGCCCGTAACAGGGCACAGACTGGTGAATTCCGGGCAATTGAACTTGACGAAATAATCACGTCCCGGATGCTTGTTATCGAACGATTCCAGCACCTCTGGCGCATAACCAAAATGGTATTGTGTTCCCTGATTGCCCAGCAGTGTAACTTCCTTCATTTCATCTTTCAATCTTCCTTCGGACATGACAAAAAATCCCTCTCTTTTCCTTCGGCCTGCGCCGGAATTGGAAAGAAGAACGAGATTTCGAAAACTTGGCTCTACTAAGAATAAACGAGTTCTGACCTACGGACAGAGTTATCCCGTTTATACGCGGAACATCATTCGCTATGGCATCTGACGTCCCTTAAGGGTCTTAGTTTTTTATAGAGGGAGTTTGCGAACCTCTCCTGCGCACAATGACGCAGACTTCTTCTTTAACTGATATCGTGCGTCTTGAACTATACCATGGGGTATGCGGGATGACAAGTGTAAAAATAATAATTAATAATATTAATCATAAATGTGATAAATTTATTTTTCACCACAAAAATGACGGATTCATTTTTGGCGAACAGGGTAACTTATAGCCTATAGATCATCTTCTAAAGGATGGGATCAGGTTATGGAACAGCAGGTACAACAGCTCTCGGATTGGCTGAATACACAGGTGAACAAGACGATTCTAATTGAGAAGCAAGAGCTTTCGGATACGGACACCATTCATTTCAAGCTGGAAGGCGTCGATTACCGTGATGCGGATGATGTCATTGATGATTATCTGGACAGTGCATTAATTCTTAGAGGCTCGGGAAGCACCCTGAATAGAGATGGCGAATTGGTGCGCTTGCCTCAGGCAAACTACGAAATTGCAGTCAGCGGACTGCGGCTGAATCATTCCGATGCAGAGGCCGCAGAGGTGCAGACAGACCGTGCCCACTACACCTTGTCTAAAGAATGATCCCTCAAGCTGCGCAATCAACTTAGGTTAATCGGTAGCAAGGAACAGGTTCCACGACAATAGGATGACTAAAGAGGCTGCGGATAAAAGCCCGCAGCCTCTTGCCAGTCCATATCTACTACTCTTCACCGATGATCTCCACTTCGGTTTCCAGCTCTACGCCAAATTTATCCATCACGGTTTCTCTGACATGTTGAATCAGACCGATATAGTCGCTAGCCGTGGCATGATCTGCATTTACGATAAATCCAGCGTGTTTACGGGACACCTCGGCACCGCCGATGCGGGTTCCCTGGAGTCCGCTTTCCTGGATTAGCTGCCCGGCAAACCGCCCTGGAGGACGCTTGAAAACACTGCCGCAAGACGGGTATTCCAGTGGCTGTTTCGATTCCCGGAGGAATGTCAATTCATCCATAACGGACTTGATGGCTGCAGCTTCCCCCGGCTTAAGGGCAAACCGTGCCTCCAGAACAACGTATTCACCGCTGGAGAAGATGCTCTTCCGGTATCCCCATTGCATTTGGTCACCTTGAAGCGTTATTAGTTCGCCAGCCTTGTTCAAGACAACGGCGCTGTGGAGTACATCCTTGACCTCACCACCATAGGCTCCTGCGTTCATGTAAAGAGCGCCCCCTACTGTACCAGGGATACCACAAGCAAATTCCAGGCCCGCCAATTCCTGATCCAGCGCATAACGCGATACATCAATGATTTTAGCGCCACACTCTGCATACAACAGTCCATCCCGCACTCCCATGCCCGTCAGGTCTGAGGTTTGTAGCACAATACCGCGTACTCCTCCGTCACGGATAATGACATTGGAGCCATTGCCAAGTACCGTTAGCGGAATACGCTGCTCACTTGCATATGTAACAATTTTTTGAATTTCTTCATAAGTAGCGGGAGCTGCCAGTATATCTGCCCGTCCCCCCATTTTGGTAAATACCCGGTCCTTTAATTCCTCATGACTTTTAACGACGCCTGCTGTGACAATAGCTTGCAGATCGTCCTGAACTTTGCTGATATTCATATTGCATACCCCTTTGATGGAATAGAAATAAACCCGCTTGACGGGAATTAAACATGTAACTATAATGATTACAGGTTAAACATTAAAAATTAATTTTCATTATGGAAAGGAAGTTAACTTATGTCAACTTTAGTTATCGTCGCGCACCCCAACCTCGAACAATCCAAGATCAATAAATACTGGCAGGAATACCTCAAGGCCAACACGGATGTTACCGTGCACAATCTTTATGAGACATACCCTTCAGAGGTTATCGATGTAGAGCGTGAGCAGAAGCTGGTAGAACAGCATGACCGCATCGTGCTTCAATATCCCTTCTATTGGTACAGCACACCGCCACTTTTGAAAAAATGGTTCGATTCCGTGCTTACCTACGGCTGGGCTTATGGCGAGAACGGCAACAAGCTGCATGGCAAGGAATTGCAGATTGCTTTGTCCACCGGCGGTCCTAAGGAAGCTTATACACCAACCGGCTATAACAAATTCAGTCTTGAAGAGCTGCTTAGACCTATTGAAGCTACTTCCAATCTCATTGGCACAAAACTGCAGCCTTACTTCATTCTCAGTGGCGCAATGACCATCACAGATGAAGAAATTCATGCTTCTGCAATACAATATGCCAAGCTTATCACTACCTAAGAATATAGGGTAGATGATCAGGCAACCACAACTTTAACAACGAACAGGCTCCCTTGTCAATGACGGGAGCCTGTTCTTCTATACATATATTGATATTATGGATAATTTTATGACGATATAACCAATTTCCCTTGATGGCTTGCTACAGTCCAACAGCTTTGTAAGCTGCAAGTTCATATGGGAGACACAGCGGCACGCCCGTGCGCGGATCAGGCACGATATCGCACTCGATTCCGAATACTTCACGCAAGACCGGTGTGGTCATTACGTCGGCAGGTGCACCTTCACTAATCACTGTGCCGGACTTGATCGCCACCATATGCTGAGCGTAACGGGAAGCATGGTTCAAGTCATGGACTACCATGATGATAGTACGGCCCTTCTCTTCATTCAGCTTTTGCAGCAATTGCAGCACTTCCAGTTGATGTGCCATATCAAGGAACGTTGTAGGTTCATCCAGGAACAGAATATCCGTCTCTTGCGCCAATGCCATAGCAATCCAGGCACGCTGACGTTGTCCTCCGGAGAGACGGTCAATCGGGCGGTCATGGAAGTCCGACATCCCCGTCTCAGCGATCGCATTAGAGATAATTTGGCGGTCTTCCGGTGTCAATGTACCGAAGCCTTTCTGATGCGGATAACGACCGTAGCTGACCAATTCCGCCACAGTGAGTCCGTCCGGTGCTGTTGGGTTTTGTGGTAAAATCGCCAGCTGGCGGGCCACTTCTTTGGTGGAGAGGTTATGAATGGATTTGCCATCCAACATTACACTGCCGCTCTTTGGCTTCATGATCCGGGCCATCGTCTTCAGAATCGTGGACTTTCCGGAGCCGTTAGCCCCGACAAGCGCCGTTATTTTCCCTGTTGGAAGCGTGAGGTTCAATCCCTTAACTATAGTAGCTTCCGAGTACCCGATGCTTAGCTGTTCTGTATTCAAACGTTCTGACATGATCTTCACTCCCTGTAGTTTTTCGGGGTATACCCGTTAATATTGGAATTGTAAAATAAATTAAGCTCTTGATTTGGCAAGCAAGTATAAAAAATAGGGTGCGCCGATTACAGCCACTACGACGCCTGCCGGCACTTCCGCCGGCTGCATGATCCAGCGGCCGATGGTATCGGCAGCCAGTAACAGGAGTCCGCCTGTAAGGGCAGCGGCCGGCAGCAGCACCTGATGCCGCGGTCCCACCAGCCTGCGGGCCAGTTGTGGTGCTATCAGACCTACGAAGCCGATACCACCGCTGACCGCCACACAGGAGCCTGCAAGGGCAACGGCGGCCGCGAGCAGCAGCAGGCGTTCACGCTCCACCGGAGCGCCAAGCCCGGTGGACATCTGGTCGCCCAGATTCAATACATTCAGCACCCGGGCTTTATAGAACGCGAACGGCAGAAGAACGACAATCCACGGCAGCAGCGCCAGTACAAAGCGCCAATCGCCACCCCAGATCTTTCCGGCCATCCAGGTGGCCACGAATTGATAATTCTTAGGATCAAGTCTCAGCGCCAACACAATCTGGTAGGCGTTGATGCCAGCGGCAACCGCGATCCCGATCAGCACAAGCCTTGCCTGGGACAGCCCTTCCCGGCGAAAAGCCAGGATATAGATTAGCGCGGCTGTAAGACCGGCGCCCAGCAAGGCTAGCAGTGGAAGCACGTAGATCGGCGCCGCCGTTGTAGCTGGAAAGAAAGAAATAAACAAGATGACCGCAAAACCAGCACCTGCGGTGATCCCTAAGGTAGAAGGTTCAGCTAATGCATTGCGCGACAAGCTTTGCAGTATACAGCCGGAGACTGCAAAGCCCGCCCCGACGAGCAGCGAAATCACGATACGAGGCAACCGGAAATCAAACAGGATTAGCTTCTGTTGATGATTTCCTTGTCCGCCGATCGTTTGCAGCACCTCCAGCGGTGAGAGGCGCATAAAGCCTGTATTCATGCTGATGACGAACACAGTGGCGATAAGAAAACCAAGCAATGACAGAACCGTGATGTTCCTTGTTCGTCTCTGCTTCTCATAAGAACTGAGGATGGGCTTGCTCATGACACTGCCCCCTTCCGTCTGCTCGCCAGGTAAATAAAGAACGGTACACCGAGCAGCGAGATTAGAGCGCCGATCGGCGTCTCATAAGGTGCATTCAGGAGTCTGGCTCCAATATCTGCAAAGATCAGCAGCAGACTGCCGAGTACAGCTGAACAAGGAATCACCCAGCGGTAATCAATGCCAACCAGGTAACGTGTAATATGAGGAATCAGCAGACCGACAAAAGCAATTGGGCCTACAGCCGAAACCGCCGTTCCGGCAAGCACCACAACTGTGAGCATGCCTCCGGCCTGCACCAGCCTTGTATTCTGTCCAAGTCCTGCTGCCACCTCGCTGCCGAGGCTGAGCAGTGTAATGGAACGAGACATCATCATTGCCACGATAAGAGCAACGAGGATTGGCGGTGCCATGATTTTAAGCTGACCCCAGGTCGTTCCGGCGACCCCGCCGGCCAGCCAGAACGTTAAATCCTGAGACAGGTGGAACAGGATCGCTACTCCCTGGCTGACAGCGAGCAGGAGCGCACTTACGGCAGCTCCAGCAAGTGTAAGCCGAATGGGTGTTAATCCATTGCGGGAGAGGGAGCCAATCCCGAATACTAGCAATGCTGCTAAAGCTGCACCAATAAAACAGAACAGCATAATCAAAGTGAAAGGCATCGAAGGTGTAAAAGCAAACGCGAAGGCCAGCGCAGCTGTCGCTCCGGCATTCAGACCAAGCAGGCCTGAATCCGCTAACGGGTTACGGGTCATCCCCTGCATCATAGCTCCAGCTACGGCAAAGCAGGCTCCAACCAGTGCCCCAGCGAGGGAACGCGGGATGCGCAGCTCCCATATCACCTGATGCTGCCTTATGTCAGGGTTAAAATGAAATACTGCTTCCCATACTGTCGATAGTTTAATATCCGCAGCGCCTACTGAGATCGAGAGCGCGAGTCCGAACAGAATACCTCCCAGCCCAATGATCAGAATGAGGATGGCCGCTGTCGGCCGCGATGTAATGGGAAGATCAGATGTCCTTAACTTGGTGCTATTTATCGAATCTGAATCCTGGGATGAAACCATTCAATAACTTGTCTCCTTAATGAGTAATAACAAGAATCATTCTCATTATCGCAAATATATGAAGTATGTACAATATCCCGATAAAGAGATCTACAAAAATTGCAGTAGATCATTGAAAAACTTATTGTTTAACGAGAAACTTCAATATATCGTCAATGGTTTTGGAATCTGCAGTAGCTCCACTATACAACCAGGTGCTGTTGGAACTCAGCTCATAGACATGTCCTGCTTTGACTGCAGGGATACTTTTCCAGGTCGCGCTATTCAAAATTTCTGAACTGTCCGATTTGTCACTGTTCACCAGGAAGATATGATCAGCTTTCAGTTCAGAGAGCTTCTCCAGAGAGATCGGATTCCACGTCGCCCTCTGATCTGCCGGAATTTCCGTCACCAGGTTTGGTGAAGCCAGTCCCAGATCCTTATACAACACTTCCCCACTGGCACGTGTCTCATCTACTAGGTAGAAATTCTTTTGCACCAGCCACAAAGCAGCAGCAGACTGTCCGCCGGCAACACTGGCAAGCTTCTCTTTAGCTTCTGCGGCTTTCTGATCATAATCTTTGATCGCTTGCGCGGCTTCTGCGCTCTTGCCGAGCAAATCACCAATAGTCGTCAAGGCTTTGCGCCAGTCTTTGTTCACGGCATCGCCAAGCACATACGTAGGTGCGATTTTGTTATATTGATCATATAGGCCGTTCTGAACGGCGGATTCTGAATCCACGATGATAAGATCCGGCGCAAAGCTCGTCACCGCTTCAAGCGGAAGATCATAGCTGATCGTCGGAACCTCTTTTAATTCTGGAGACAGATACTCCTGTATTCCGTTCGGAACCGACCACTGCGCTACAGGTTTAACCCCCAGTGTAACCAGGTGATCTTCAAGATAGGAAGCAAGCACACGCTGCGGGTTAACTGGAATGCTGACCTGATGACCCATAGCATCCGTTACGGTTTTCGCCTCCCCTTGACTCGGGGCTGCAGTAGCTTCAGCAGAAGGAGCTGTCGTTGATCCAGCAGTGCTATTAGCCGCGTTCCCGGCATTGTTATCGCCACAAGCAGACAAGATCACCATGAGAGCCGCTAAACCCGCCATCGCCAGCTTTGTACTGCCTGATTTATTTCTTTTTAATGCAAACATTCAAGATCCCCCTTGTATCTGCTTCCATTCCTATTCTATATAAGACGAACTTAAGATCCGAACGTAAGGCTCGGTCGTCACTACGGTGGAATGTTTGGACTTCCGGCCGCTGTTGTTTCCAGATTTCATCTAAATAACCGCTTCTAGCGGTTGAAATCCGGACATCAGCTTAAGCTTCCGATGCGAGCTTTCCTTCGGAGAGCTTTTAGGCGGTCGCTTTCGCTCCTACAGTTCCAAACTTCCCCCTTCGTTCCTTCGCGCTTTTGTTACTTTCTTTTGTTCGGCTTATAAAGAGTCATTACCTCTTATCTTAACTCTTTTAAATGATATTGATTCTCATTATCTATGTCAACATAAATATTGAAAATTATGCACGGTTCGTGTCTGTTTGACACAAACAAAACAAAACAAAATAAAAAAGAAGCCGCATCGCGACTTCTCTTCAATGTACAGCTACTCCCCAGTTACTTGTTCAAATGATAAGGCACTGTAGCAACCACGACATCCTTCTGGTTCATTAAATAGGAACGAATTAAAAAGCTGGTCTGGTTGTGCAATAGAGCCTGCCACCAATGTTTCGTTATAAATTGCGGAATCAGGATCGTAATGTGATCTGTCGAAGCGGTCTTCCACTCCACCGTATCGATGAACTTAAGCAGCGGGCGGATAATGCTGCGGTATCTGGAGCGCAGGACGATCAGCCGCACACCCGGATTCCATTCTTCCCACTTCTGCTCCATCCGGTGAATCTCCTCTTCATCAAAACCGACATACACTGCAACTACATTTTCCGTTAACGACTTGGCATAGCTAAGCGAATGCAGTACAGCACGAGTAACGCCAGCTACAGGCACAACTACGGTGCTACCTTTAATAACTGGTTTATCTTTGTCGAGAACGATACGAAGCTGATCCGCTGTATTCATGTAGTGACCATGTATGCGGTAGAACACGAACATTACGATTGGCAGGAAGATAAAGGCCATCCACACACTGGAGAATTTGGTGATGATAAAAATCAGCGTAATCGTTAATGTCGTCAGCATACCAATTGTATTGACAGCAAATTTACTTTTCCAGCCTGTCGGCTTCAATTTGTACCAGCGAACCATCATGCCGAGCTGCGACAATGTAAACGGAATGAACACACCGACAGCATACAGTGGAATCAGACCTTCTGTATTCCCGTGGAATGCGGCTACCAGTAGTGCAGACATCACACCGAGGAAAATGATCCCGTTCGAGAAGCCGAGCCGGTCTCCACGAACCATGAACGCATGCGGCATGTATTTGTCTTTGGCGAACATGCAGGCAAGCAGCGGGAACGCTGAGTAAGCCGTATTGGCTGCCAGGAACAGAATAACAGCAGTAACCCCTTGAATGAAGAAATACAGCACGCCACGGCCAAAAGTGGATTCCGTGATCTGGGATACAACGGTCGCTTTCTCGTCAGGCACAATGCCATACCAGTAAGCCAGGACGGTTATGCCTGTGAACATAATCCCCAGAATGAGGCCCATAGCCATCAGGGTTTTTGCCGCATTTTTCTCAGCAGGCGCTTTAAAATTCGGAATAGCATTGGATACTGCCTCGACCCCCGTCAAAGCAGAACAGCCGGAGCTAAAGGCCTTCAGGAGCAGGAACAAGCTGACATTGGATACCGCAGTCCCGATCTCGGGAACATGGGCATGCGCACCGCCCGTAGCATATTTTATGACCCCTGAAATAATTAAGACGAAAATAGAAATAACAAACAGATATACCGGAACAGCAATGAAGGATGCGGATTCTGTTACGCCGCGTAAATTAAGTATTGTTAGGATGATAATTACAGTAACTGCAATAAGAACGGTATGACCATGCAAGCTTGGAAAAGCCGATGTGATCGCATCTGTACCTGCCGACGCACTTACGGCAACCGTCAAAATGTAATCCACGAGCAAAGAGCCACCAGCCAAAAGCCCGGTTGGAACGCCTAGATTGTTCTTAGCTACGATATAAGCACCGCCGCCTTGTGGATAAGCAAAGATCGTCTGCCGGTATGATAAAATCAGAATCGCCAGCAGTCCCAATACGGCAAGTGCAATTGGCAGTGAGTACCAGATCGCAGTGAACCCCGCAGCGACCAGTACAATCAGGATTTGTTCCGTTCCGTAGGCCACAGACGAGAGCGCATCTGAAGACAGAACAGCCAGTGCTTTCACCTTGGATAACTTTTCATGATCGAGTTCGTTGGATTTCATCGGACGCCCGATCAAAAGTCGTTTTACTTTGCTTACCATTGTAGAAACAGTTCCTCTCTTTGTGAGTTGAATCGGTCATACCGCGCGCCGTTTTCACGGGTGGATTTCATAAATGCAGGCACAAAAACAAGCATACGGAAATGATCCGCATGCCTTTGGCATGGTCATTATCCCACCTTTGCTTACGAGGTTAGCTGGCGGATTCGGGCTGTGGTAGCCCTACGGTCCCGGCCGGATAAGCCGCTTCCGATTCACCCCTTTGGCATCGCTTTGCCAAGATTGGTTCCCCCGTTTTTCCTAGGAAAATTCAGCGCATATTCAACTTCTCACAAGGTCTAATATTAGTCTACAAAGTGCATCCAGTAAAGCGGTGAAAAAAATGAAAAAAGAATGAAAAAACATTCAAAACCCGCAAATTTTATATCGGGAACTGTCCGCTCTTTCATTCTCTTCTATTATCCCTTCGGCCCGTGTTTTTATAACATTTTGGACGTTATTTGTGACGAATCAGCAGGGAATATTTATTGGTTGTACTTGCTTATGCTTCTTCTGTTTCCTCATCCAGTGGCTTACGGCCGAACCAGAGCAAAACCGTGATCAAGGCAAAGGCGATTAGCGCCATAAACGGAATCGTGATAAAACCAAAATAATTCAAATAATCCTTGTTGCAAGGAACTCCCACCGTGCAGGGAATAATCTTGCTAAGCGCAGGAATTTTCTGTTCTGCGTAATGATACAGTGAAATGCTTCCCCCGATAATGCTCAGTGGCAGCACATAAGGAATAATACGCTTGTCTCCCCGGTACGTGGCAATGCCTAGCAGAAATAGCTGGGGATACATAAAGATGCGCTGGAACCAGCAGAGCTTACAGGGCTCATACTTTAGAACCTCACTTAGATAAAGGCTGCCTGCCACGGCCACTACTGACACAAACCAGGCCAGATAAAGAGCGTTGCGGCGGCAAAATAGGGAGAATTTACTCATTTCACTTGGCCTCCGCCGCTTTAGCTGCAGTATTCACTTCCGCCGAAATAGCATCAAAGTTAAACGGCTCTGCGGATTTCACACCATTAATGAAGATGGTTGGCGTATTGTTAACCCCTGCATCGGAAGCTGTCTTGATGTCACGCTGCAACTCGTCATAATACGTACGTTCCTTGATATCCTTGCGCAGCAGCTCCAGATCAATGTTCAGCTTTTCCTTCTCAGCTAAGCCAACCAGATAATCCTCAGTAGCCCACTTGTCATCTTCATTTCCTTGATTTGCATATACGGCATCAAAGAACTTCCAGAACTCATCAGCATTCTGATGATAAATGGACAAGGCAGCAAGTGAAGCTGTTTCGGAATCAGGACCGATAAAGGCCATATTTACAAAATAAAAAGAGGCTTTTCCTGAATCAACCAGCTCTTTCACGATTTGCGGTTTGATCAACCCCGTGAACTGGGCACAAGCGGGACATTTGAAGTCTCCAAATTCAACAATTTTGACCGGTGCATCCTCTTTACCCAGTCTTGGCAGTTCACTGTAATTGAAGCTCGTTGGCTCTGCCGCTGTGGTGGTGGAGGAAGTATCCTTCGCTGCCATCATAAATAGGGCTACAAAAATAATGACTACAAAGACAATCGTACCAATAATAAACATTGTGTTCGTCTGTTTCTGTTTATCTTGCTTGGTGCGGTATCTCTCCTGCTTGCTCAATTGAGACGCCGCTGGACTCTTCTTCTTAGGTTTGCTCAAGGATCGTTCCTTTCTGTCCGTTACGGACGGGCATAGTATAATATTTTAAAATTATATAATTAAAGAACTCACCTTGGCAATCAATACTATTGATTCGAAAGCATGTGCCATGGAAAAATAACGATCAAAAAAAGCATAGCGCCGCTAAACGACACCATGCCCTTGTGCTACTAATCTATTGAATGCCTAAGCCCCTGCTTCTTCGGCGAGAATCTCTACCTTAAGCAGTTTGATTCGGGAGATCCGCTTATGGTCCATTTCCTCAACACTAAACAAATGATTGTCAAATATAATGGACTGGCCCATCTGCGGCGGATTCACTTCCAGTTTGGAATAGAGCCACCCACCCAGGGTATCATAATCATCAGTCTCCATATGCAGGCCCAGAAGGTCGTTGATCTCCTCGATCAGCATTAAGCCATCAATGGAGTATTCATCCTCCCCCAGCTTCTCCACGCCAGGGCGCTCTTCATCAAATTCATCCTGAATTTCCCCTACGATCTCTTCCATGATATCTTCCAGAGTAACCATCCCCGAAGTTCCGCCGTATTCATCAATGAGGATCGCGATCTGAGTCTTAGCCCGCTGCATGACCTTGAGCAAAGCACTGATCTGGATTGATTCCGGTACGGTAAGGATCGGGCGGATCAATTCATGATACTGGGGAACACGTTCCCTGATCAAGTCCTTAATGTGAATGAAGCCAAGAATATGGTCCTTGTCGCCATCACAGACTGGATAACGAGTTCGCATGCCTTCAAAGGCAATATTAATGTTCTCTTCCACCGATAGATGGTTATTCAGACAAATCATTTCCGTACGCGGAATCATGATCTCTCTGGCCATCGTATCGGCAAATTCAAAGATATTATCGACCAGTGTCATTTCAGTGTTGTCGATCAGACCGCTTTTATTGCTCTCCTGCATCAGAATCCGAATCTCTTCTTCTGTATGAGCCGTTCCAAGCTCAGATGGAGGCGTCAGCCGGAAAAGTCGTAGCAAGCCACGCGCCAAATTGTTGACAACCCAGATGAATGGATACATCAGCTTGTAAAATACATTCATCGGTCCTGCAGTTAGCAGAAGTACAGCTTCAGCCTTGTTGACAGCAATCGTCTTCGGTGCAAGCTCGCCAAGCACAATATGCAGTACTGTAATTAGCATGAAGGCAATAATCAGAGAGATAACATAAACTGTCGTTGCGCCAAAGCCCAGACTAACCAGCAGCGGCCCAACCAGCGTCGCAATTGCCGGTTCACCCAGCCATCCCAGCGCCAATGATGCCAGGGTAATTCCAAGCTGACAGGCAGATAGATAAGCATCTAAGTTGTGAACAATAGGTTTTGCAGACAGCGCTCTTTTGCTGCCCTCCTCGATAAGCGAATCAATGCGCCCGCTGCGCACTTTCACCATCGCATACTCCACGGAAACAAAAAATCCGTTCAGCAGCACCAATAAAATCATTAAACCTACATTTAATATACCGGGTAAAGGGTCGCTCAAATTATGCTCCTATCCACCGTTCTCACACGGGGCGGATAGGCCCACCTCCTTCGTTTTTTCAAAATGACAGCATGTAAATCGTCAGTCTTCTGCATCAATTCCCCAATGCTTTCAGCTCCTGTCTATAGTCACGAATATAAATATATACATTATTATATATTTATAATCTACACAGTCAAACCGCAGCGTATGACGGCATAATGAGGTTTTACCACAATTCTTTGACTTTTACTGATGAATTTGAGCTCTCATGCGTGTTCAGGCCGTTTCCAGCCGTTTCAATAATAAAAGCCTCTCTCCGGCAGCGCGGAGAGAGGCTTAAAAATCCGTTTTAGCGATAGTAACGCGTACCGGGATTACCGATAACACCAGGATACTGATAAGTAAGAGGTTCGTCGAAAGTCGCATAATCGAAATTAATCATAAGTAACATGATGCGCTGTCCCGTTGTCGGGTCACTGATGATGATGTGGTCGCGTCCAGCTGCTTCCAATTTACCCTTAAAGATTTTGGCGTTCCAGTCCTTATTATTCTCATAGGTCATGTAGAATGTGCCAACCTTGCCCAAATTCAGCCGTAAAATGTTCTCGATGTAAGATTGTTCAAATACAGTTGCTGGAGCCGAAACTACTGTTCCTGAGGGAGTCATTGGACTTCCGCTCGATACTTGGGGAGGTACCGCTTGCATTGTGCCACCCATCGTACCCATTGTTCCCATTGGGGCCATGTTGTTTGACGTACCCATAGTGCCTGAAGATACACTTCCGATCGTGTAAGTAACAGGACGGTAAGGTTGTTGAACGATCATTGATAAATTACCTCCTAAAAATTAATCGGGAGCTTGCGCCCCCGGGCTTAATACACCGCTGGACAGTCTCCGCTGGTCGGAGAAAAGAAGCAATGGGCCTTAAAGCGGCCGGTGTTACTCTGGTTGTACCAGGTGTCAGGGCAATCGCCTGCCGGACGGAAGAACCAAAGAGCATTACTGGCAGGCCAGGTCCGTTCGCCCCCGATGGCTCTCTTCGCCAGACGGATATCGGCATCTCTCGCTCGCTGGTAGAAGTAGCTCTTAGTCGGCGCTTCAAAACCTCCCGGACTTTGATACACCATATCATCGATATTGCGGATGTTTTTGAAGTCGAGGCAATTGCCCAAAATGCGGTTGACGCCGACATTGCCTACCATCAGCATCCCAAGATCTCCATCCTCTTCGGCTTCCGCTCTCATTAGCCGCGCCAGTACTCTCACATCTGCCGAGTTCGCTTTAATGACGGCCACACGCGTCCCTCCTTGTAATGGCTACTTCGCAGAACAGCAATTTCGCTCTTTACTGCACGTTGTATTGTATGTGCATCCGCCCAAGAGGTGACAGTCCGTAGGTAATTTTAGCTTCCCAATAATAATTTTCAGGAGTTCATACTAAGGCTCGTAGATCATTTTGCGGGTCATCCCGCCATCAATCACAAGCTGGGCACCCGTCACGAAGTTATTGTCTTCTGCGCTAAGGTACAGACAAGCACGGGCAATATCCTGAGGAGTGCCGACCCGCCCCGATGGGTGCTGTTTATGGTCGATTTCACGCAGCTCGTTGTATTCCTCTGTTTCAATCCAGCCTGGACTAATACAATTTACTGTAATACCATCCGGGCCTAGTGAGATCGCCATGGCATGTGTAAGCGCGCTGATCGCGCCTTTGGAAGCTGCATACGCTTCTGTATGTGCTTCAGACATCAGAGAACGTGTGGAGGAGAGGTTGATTACGGCCCCTCCTTGCGGGTTCCCCTTCATGATTTTCGCGGCCTCACGGGTTGCCAGAAAACAGCTTCTGGCATTCGTATTCATCACCTTGTCCCAATCCTCAACTGACAGCTCGTACACAGAAGCTGTATGTGGATTGGCAATTCCGGCATTGTTGATCAAAATATTAATGGTACCAAAGGCTTCGACTGTACGACGCATTAGAGCGACAATATCGGCTTCACGGGACACATCGCATAAGACGAAGAGCGCCTTTCCCCCATGTCTAACAATTTCATTCACCGTCTGGCGTCCCTTCTCCTCTTCCAGCTCAGCAACGACCACGTTCGCGCCTGCACTGGCATAACTCATCGCTATGGCCCTGCCGATCCCACGTCCCGCCCCTGTTACAATAATAGTCTTGTCCTTGAAGCTCATCCCTGTCACGTTCCTTTCATCTATGTAAATTTGTCGACATTATAAATATCCCCCTGCTCCGTAAATCAGAAACAAGGGGATTGTACAGGAAGCGTAGGAGTATTGCAACGGCTACCTAGAGATCTTCAAGAATGCCCGGCAGATGTAAAAGAAGGTTGGCGCTGGAATCCGTGATACCTGGTGCCCTGATAGCTTAGCTGCCCCCGGTCTCCTTCCACACTCATTCCGTATTCGGTGCCGTTCACCTTGAACTCCATTCGTGTTCCATCCTCCAACTCGTAGGTCAAATAGTAGTACGTCGTACTGGTCCGGCTCGATCCGCCTTCGTCCTGAAGCTGCTGGTGTCTGATTTCACTTCGTTTGCTCACGATATGGGCAGAGGTGGTCAACATGGGCGAGCTATTGTTCCGGCTCCATTGCAGTAGCCCTCTGCCTGCAGATATAGCGACAATGCCAACCATCACCACGAGAAAGATCGGTATCACTGTTCCGGCAAAATCAAACATCCATGAAGGATCTGGGCCCATTCCCATGACATATTCCTCCTTATTCCCCGCGAGATTCCTCCGGCAGCCTACTCCGGGCGTTCCTGTACATGTATATGCCTGTTCCAGCTCATACAGCATCAAGAGTTGCTTCACGGCAGAAGAAATATGTGCCACATCTATAAAAACACAAAAAGACCACTTCCTCCTCTTATCCTACAAGAAATGAAGTGGTCTCCAGTTATTCGATTTTACTGCCATCTTAAGCATGTACTAAGTCTAAAAAGTGCTTGGTTTCATCTTCTTCGATTGGTAGCATTCCGTTCTCTGCCCAGCAGGCTCTACATTGTTCTTCGGTCTCACACAAGTGGGCGTCATCACAGTTGTAGCACAATTGCAGAAGGTTTCTAGTCATATAATCCGTTTCAAAAGTTGTCATGGTAATCGCTCCTATCGGATGGTTAGTTTGTGAAAAAAATAACTTTCTTTCTATGTGTTAAATATATCACAAGGTATCGTGTTTGTCATGTGATTTTTTTCACATTTATGAGGAAAATTTTAAATAAGTTTTTTAGAAAAAATAATACAAAACAGCAGGCTCGCTAGGAACCTGCTGTCTATCGCTTCTTATAATATTATAACACTCGCCAGCTTGCCCCGCCGTTCGTGGTCTGCAGAAGAATGGACCGCTTGTCCTCTTTCTTCTCGATCAAGAGCCAGCCAACCTCTGAAGAGAAGAATTGCAGCTTGACGATCTCCGGATACTCCTCCAGCTTGGACTCTAGTACACTGCTTGACTTGAGCGCAGTCCAGGTCGCTCCCTGATCCTGCGTCTGGTATAGTGTGCTTCCATCCAGAATCCAACCGGTCGATAGATTCAGGAAGGTAGGCGCGAGATGACGGTTCCCGCCCGTCCTGCTCTTAAAACCAAAAGCCCTGAACTTCCAGCTTTCCCCGCCGTTAGCAGTGAAGTAGCCGTCGTAAGTAATGCTGTTGTCCTTATCCTTCTGGCAACCAACAGACATCCAGCCTGTCGTTCTACCTCCACCGAAGAATTCCGGCCTGCCGGTAATCACCCGGTCACAGCCATCAAATCGCTCGTTGACCAGGAACGGTGCGCCTTGCTGCCAAGTCTTCCCACCATCCTTGGTTGTATAAATCTTAGGCAATGCTCCTGTCTGCAGGGTGACGAAGCCATGCATGCTATCTCTAAAAATCATCCCCGTTGTTACACCCGCCATAGGAATCGCCGGATTCGGCAGCTTAGGGTTGTATTGTTCATTCTGCATAACATTCTTCCAGGTCGCCCCGCCGTCTACCGTGGAATACAATGCTTTGCTTTCTTTGGTGGCCGTAGTGTCCCATGAGGTCAAAAGCCAGCCGTAGTTTGGAGAATAAAAGTACATCGACGAAATTGGATTCGCATCCGGTAACGAGGATACTTTCCAGGACTGTCCTCCATCCTTGGTCCGCAGCACGATCGTTTCCGTCATGCCGTACGCGCTCCTGATGATCCAGCCATTGCTTGGATCGGTAAAAAATATTTCTTTGCCATAGACTGGGTTAGAAGGAAACTGTACATTGGCGGAGGGCGAAATATTAGCCCAAGTCGTACCGTTATCCTTCGTTATATACATACGCAGCTCATTCTTGGTTACGCCCCAGGCCAGTCCCTCGGATTCGCTGAGTAGCTGAAAATCTGTCAGACGGGTCTGAATCTGATACTTAGGATTATTCTCCGCATCCATATTCCGCGCATCCGGTGTAATCAATGTAATCGTCTGCCCTTCTTCCGGGGGCTCCGTAGGCTGCGGTGTCTGAGCAGGCGCCGCCGTTTTCGACATACAGGCCGACAGGATCAGCATGGACAGCAGGAGTAGAAGCACAACACTCAGAACCTTAGAACCTTGAGTTTTGGACGGCAATGCGCTCTCTCCTCTCAGTTAATAGAACTACATGATCTTTCCGTACATTAGTTATCGTTCCTGGATTAGTCTCCGTTCAGCTTGCTGTTGCGATAGCCGTATAGTGCATAGATCAGCAGGCCGATGACCAACCAGATTAGAAATCCGATCCAGGTCGCGCTCCCGAGATTGTACATCAGATAGCCACAAGCCGCAGCACTGAGCAGCGGAAGGAAAGGTACCCAGGGTACCTTGAAACCCCGCTTCAAGGTGGGTTGACTATAACGTAAGGCAATGACGCCAATCGAAACAACTAAGAAAGCAAACAATGTTCCAATACTAGTCAGATTCGCCAGGCGGCTAAGCGGAACAAATCCGGTCAAGATAGCGCTGACTATCCCCATCATCCAGATACTGCGATTTGGTTGCTGTGTCGTCGAGTTGACCTTAGACAGGCTTTTCGGAAGCAAACCATCACGTGAAATTGCATAGAGCAGACGAGTCTGTCCATACATCATAACCAGCAGCACTGTAGTCATTCCTGTAATGGCTCCCAATGAGATCAATCCGGCAATCCAATTCTGGTCAACAAGCCGCAGTGCATAGGATACCGGGTCGCTTACATTCAGATCGTAATAAGGAACAATACCGGTTAGGACCAGGGACACGGATATGTACAACACCGTACAGATCACAACGGATGAGATGATCCCAATCGGTATATCTCGCTGCGGACTCTTGACCTCTTCAGCAGCATTGGAGATCGCATCGAAGCCGATATAGGCAAAGAACACGGTCGCTGCCCCATTCATGACCCCATGCATACCGAAGGGGAGGAAAGGCGACCAGTTCTCCGGTTTTATATAGAAAATTCCCGTGAAAATGAACAATAAAACTACAGCCAGCTTTATTACGACCATAATCGCATTAAAACGAGCCGTTTCTTTCGCACCACGGGTCAGCAGCAAGGAGATCAGTAGAATAATGACGACTGCAGGCAGATCGATAAAAGTACCTTTGTCCGCATTATACGCCCCGGAGAGCAATGTAGGCAAATGCAAGCCGAAGCCTTCCAGCAGCCCCTGAATATACCCGGACCAGCCACTACCCACTGCAGCAACTGCTACTCCATACTCGAGCACCAAATCCCAACCAAGAATCCAGGCAAGCAGCTCGCCAAAAGCAACATAACTGTATGCGTAAGCACTCCCGGACACGGGTAATGCGGAAGCCAGCTCGGAATAACATAAGGCGGAGAGCACGCAAGCAATGCCTGCCAGGATAAAGGACAGAATAATTCCCGGTCCAGCGTGCTCGGCTGCTGCAACTCCGGTTACGACGAAAATTCCTGTTCCGATAACTGCCCCTACACCAAGCGCCGTCAAATCAAAGGCGCCCAATGTTTTGTTCAATTTGTTAGTGTCGCCGCCCAGAACTGCGGTCAGCGATTTTTTTCGAAATAAATCCATTCTTACTACTCTCCTGTCAAGTAAATAAATTATACAACAAAGCGCCAGGAGAAGCTGTCCGCAGCCTATCACCCAGACCTACAAAGATCATGCCACATGTAACAGCCCCTCTTGCACTAGCGGTTTCTCCAAAAGCTTTACCACTGAATA
Organism: Paenibacillus agri; assembly: GCF_013359945.1. Classification (GTDB taxonomy): domain Bacteria; phylum Bacillota; class Bacilli; order Paenibacillales; family Paenibacillaceae; genus Paenibacillus_AQ; species Paenibacillus_AQ agri. The sequence continues at coordinate 46,244 of NZ_JABWCS010000187.1, forward strand.
CGCCGGCGAAATAAGCCATAGCGCCATTAATCAAGAGGTTACCCGCTTCTAGGGTCTCGGTATCAGTATAAACAGCACAGCAGCTCCCATAAACAACATTGTTGTGGAAAAAGTAAACATGTCCATTCTCTTTTATCCTTAAATTGTACGTTGACAAATCCGCTTTCGGATGTTGGATTAACAGCAATCCTCTTGAAAACACTACCTGTAACGATTATGATGGATAAGATTGGACACAAAAAATTCGCAATTCGGAGGAGATGGAACAATGGCCCCCCCAAAGCCCAACCGCGTAGTCGTAATCGGTACAGGCGCCGTCGGAACGACAACCGCCTATACTTTGTTGTTGCGCAGACGGATGCAAGAACTGGTATTGATCGACGTTAATCATCAGAAAGCGCTCGGTGAAGCGCTTGATATGAATCACGGCATGCCCTTTGTCGGCGGCGTGAAACTATGGGCAGGTACTTATGAAGATTGCCGTGATGCGGATATCATTATTGTGACCGCCGGCGCCTCCCAAAAACCGGGTGAGACTCGGATTGACCTGCTAAGAAAGAACATTTCAATTTTCAAAGACATCATTCAGAAAATAACCAAATACAATCAACATGCCATTTTGCTGATTGCTACGAACCCGGTTGATATTTTGTCCTATGCGACATTGAAAATAAGCGGTTTTGACCGTAGACGCGTTATCGGCTCCGGTACCGTTCTTGATAGCGCAAGATTCCGTTATCTGATCGGACGCCACAAGGAGATTGATCCGCGCAGCATCCACGGCCAGATCATTGGAGAGCATGGCGACTCCGAGCTTCCAGTATGGAGTCTGGCGAATGTGGCCGGGATCGAGCTTGGCTTTGACGAAGAAGAACGCAAGGAAATTTTTGAGGATACCAAGAACGCAGCCTATGAAATCATCGACGCCAAAGGGTCCACATCCTATGCGATTGCCCTGGCACTCGACCGGATTGTCGTTTCGATCCTTCATAATGAAGGTGCGGTCCTGAACGTCTCGACACTGCTCAATAATTACAATGGGGTCTCGGATGTATTCCTTGGTGCTCCTTGTATTGTTGACCGTTCCGGCGTGCGCGAGGTTCTTGATCTTCCACTGAACGAAGAAGAACAAGCCCTCTTCCAAAAATCCGCTGAGAAGCTCAAGTCCGAAATCGCGAAGCTTGAATTATAAGCTTTTGTACAAGCTGCTGCCAGTCTTTTGACTGGCGGCTTTTTGTTACTCCTCTATTCTTCCCAGGTGCCGTCGTCATCCCCCGACCATTTTTATCCACCAAGCGCTTGGTCTCCACATAGTTCAGAACATATTTGGAGAAAGCTTCAAAGTATCGTACTTGGAAGGACTGATGAATCTACCATTCCTCTTTCAATCCTCTTTCACTACTCACCCATGCCCTCTTCAAGCCTATAGGGATAATCGATCGATCTCATATTTCAAGCGCTTGTTGCCAAGTAACGGACACCAGAGACCTTATTGCCTATTGATTCAAGCAATTAGGAAGCTAACGGACTCCAGTGCCCTTATGAGCAGAAATGCTGTTCAAAATCCACTGTTCGGGAGGAAATAGCGTCTCCTGTGTCCACTACATGTTCTAGGAGTGCCTTCAGCTGCAAATAACGACGATACGGTCCGTTAGCGCCCATGCGTGAGCTTCAATCTCTGTAGATTCTAGAATGAGTCTAATTCCAAGGCATCCCCAAAATGAGTTTCTATAGCCTGATTGAAAAGTATCCCCGTTCAATCATAAGGTTAACATAATAATTATTATGTAATTATGTCAACAGCAAACAGCAAACGACTACCGCTGCGGTAGCGAGATTTGCAGTTTTGCCATGGCTTCTTCCTTCTCCCGGCTCGTAATATGCGTATACACCGTTGTCGTCTGGATCGACGAATGGCCCAGCAGCTCCTGAAGCGTCCGCAAGTCTGCCCCTTTACGAAGTAACATAGTTGCGAAGGAGTGACGCAGCTTGTGACTGGAATACGGTCGCCGCTGGGATGCCGGAATCTCATCCTGAAAACGGTCGAATGTGTCAGTAGCGATCTGCTGAATAGCCCGGATAGAAAGCCGCCGTCCTTTTTGCGAGATGAACATGGCCTCCTCTTTGTTGCGCCAAGGCGCAAGCCGCTCGGTCAAAGCCTGATCCAGAAAAGGCGCAATGTCTTCCGGAACCGGAATATTCCGCCACTTCCGCCCTTTTCCGAACACTCTAAGCGAACGTCTTTCTACATTATAGTCTCCCATATTCAGCGTATGGACTTCCCCTACCCGCAGACCCATATACGACATCAGCAAAAAAATGGCCAGGTTGCGATGTCTGTACTTGCCTTCTATGGCAGACATAAAGCGCTGCAGATCGCCTTCATCAAGGTAAACGGGCTCCCGGTTTTTTTCTGTTTTGGATTTCTTGATGCCTGCTGCGGGATTGTCTCTATGCAGCTCCAGTTCGATCAGCGCCTTGAAAAAGCAATTCACCGAAGCATGCTTACGGTTACGGGTGGCATCACTGACCCCGCGTTCGCGGACCGAGGTCAGGAAGGAGACGACATGCAGCTTCTTGACCATATCTAGTCTTTTGCCGTTCAGACTACCCAGAAACTCCCTCACATCTGCAAGATAGGATTTCTGCGTATATGGGGTGTATCCGGCATCCTTCATCCAGATGAGGAAGGCATGCAATTCTTCTTCGTATTCTTCATTCAAGTCGTCCACGCCTATGGAGCCCCTCTCTGTGATTTCGACAATCTATTGTACCATAGATTTCCCCGCGCGAAAGTAGCCTTTCTTCCTAGAGAATGTGTCCTGCACGTCTGCTATCGCTGTATTCCACTCTATCCCGTGCTTCTGAACCGTCAATAGAAATTCAGCCAACGCTGGTGATTTCCACTTTTTATGATGATAAGCAATTTGGGTAGCTACACGCTGAGATTCATCATTCCAATTTAATTTGGCCATCTTGCCTTCAGCAAGCTCGCTTCGCACGGTCACCAGCGGTACAAATGATAAACCCAGTCCAGCCATTACACACTGCTTAATCGCCTCGATGCTCCAGAACTCCAGATTGGGATCAGGAAAAACGCCATGGCTGTTCAAATAATGTTCGAACAAAGTCCGGTAGGTACACCCCGTCTCCGTATGAAGAATAGTTTCATCTTTCAAGTGGAGTGGCTCTACTTCTTCAAGGAACACCAGCGGGTGATCCAGCGGAGCAATAAGCGCCATCTCTTCATGGATCAAAGTTTCAACATACAGATCTTTATACTCAGTCTCAGGCTGCAGTAGAAAGGCTATATCCAACTCTCCAGAACGCAAGAAGTCGGTCAGTTCCCAGCAAGCTCCCGGCTTGAGAATAATCTGGACCTGCGGATAGCGGCCACGGAATTCCCGGATAATCCCCGGTAGTCGAAAAGCCGCCAGCGATTCGGGCGCACCGATCCGCAAGGTGCCTGTGATCTCACTGCCAGCGCGTAGCGCATCCTGAGCCATGGCATGCATTTTGGAGATTTCCTGGGCATACGGTAGCAGACGGCGTCCTGCATCGGTCAGGATGATTTTTTTGCTGATTCGGTCAAATAAGGGCTGACCCAGTTCCCCCTCCAGCGCCTGAATCTGTGCGGTAATACTAGATTGTGCGTAATCCAGCTTCTGCGCCGCACGGGTGAAACTACCGGTCTCCACCACAACCAAAAAGGTAAATAAATGACGCGATTCCATGTGGCCTCCTGTCTATGAATTCAACCATCGGTTTTTCAGATGGATAAGATTCGATAATTCTGTTTTTCCAATGGGTTTATTATCTGATACTCTATAACAAAACACAAGGAAAGCAGGATCAATATTAATGAAGCAAACGTTACAACGTCATATTGGCATGCCACAAGCAATCGCACTATATATAGGAGCCGTACTTGGTTCTGGTGTCCTAATTGTCCCCGGACTAGCTGCGGAGATGGCGGGTCCCGCCTCCCTGCTGGCCTGGGGATTCATGACACTCCTGATCCTACCAATGGCACTATCCATGGGGCTACTCTCCGCCAAGTTCCCCAATGCCGGGGGTGTATCCCACTTTGTCACCTTGGCCTTCGGACCAAAGGCAGGCGCTCTGGTGGGCTGGTTCTTCCTTATGTCCGTCCCGATTGGCGGCCCTGTCGCGTCCTTGACCGGAGCGGGTTATATGACTGCCGCCATGGGCTGGGACAACAATGTTAGAATCGCTCTGGCCGCTGGCATGTTAGCCATTGGACTAATCACCAACTGGATCGGCATGCAGTTAGCCGGTAAAATTCAGGTGGCCGTCGTCATCGCCATCGTGACCGTGCTTGTATTCTCTTTCGCCGCGGCGCTGCCCCGAATGGAGAGTGTTCATTTTACACCTTTCGTGCCACATGGCTGGATGAGTGTCGGGCAGGCCGCAGCCATCTTATTCTGGTGCTTTATTGGCTGGGAGGCGGTCTCCCATCTCTCCGAGGAATTCAAGGACCCGCAGCGTGCCGCTGTAAAAGGGGTCACGATTGCTGCGATTATCGTCGGCATTCTGTATTTCCTTTCGGCATTAGCGACCGTGGGCACCCAAAGCTACCTTCAAGGCGGCTCTGACGCATCGCTCGTCTGGATCATCAGCCAGCCGCTCGGCCGCTGGGGCGGATTCATTGCCGGACTTACCGGCATGTTCATCTGCACGGCGACTATTATCGCTTATTCCGGCGCAGCCTCCCGGGTTGCTTTCGCCTTAGCACGACAAGGTTATGCGCCCAAGTGGATGGGAACGCTGTCGACACGGTATAACACACCCACTGGAGCTATCGGCTTTCTGTTGGGATGTTTTGTGATTGTCTTCGTACTGTATGGAAGCGGCTTGCTGTCCATTACGACGCTAATCCAATTTCCGAACGCAACGTTTATCCTGACCTATATTGGCGGCTGTGCAGCCGGAATTCGTCTTTTGCGCGGCAATCGGTTAGGCGTAACAATCAGTTGGATTTCTTTAGTGGCGACACTCGCTGTCTTCCCGTTTACGGGTTGGGCGATCGGTTACCCCTTGATCATTTCACTATTATTTGTCTGGGTGGTTTACCGTAAGAAAAGTAGTGATGAGCTCAATAATTCAGCAAATATTAATTAGATCAAAAAGCTCCCCATACAGTACCAGGCTTTTGTCCTTCGCCTGACCACCGTATGGGGAGCTTATTAATTTTACAAATATTTTTTCCGGATTAGTCCAATGTTTTTTTAAATCTCATACAAGCAATCGATAACATTGCCAAAGTAAAAATACATAAGACCGTTACCTGCGTAATTAAAAACTCAATACCCACACCCTTTACCATTATCCCTCGGGTTATTTCAATAAAATATGTTAGAGGAATTAAATAGCTTAGTGTATCAATAACTACAGGCATTGCTTCCCTCGGAAAAATAAAACCAGACAGTAAAACGCTAGGCAACAATATTAATGAGGTGTAATTCATGGCTTGCACTTGAGTTTTAGCGATTGTTGAAATAAGAATGCCTATAGATAATGTGCATAGCACAAAAAGAAAACACAACCCTAGAAATAGCGGAAAACTACCGGAAATGTGTACTCCAAACAGCAAGATACAGATAATTAGCGAAAATAAAAAACCAATATAACCAATTACAATGTAAGGTATTAGTTTGCCAAAAATCAGCTCACTTGCTTTTACAGGAGTCACCATTAATTGTTCGATGGTACCTTTCTCCCGCTCTCGGACTAGCGTGAACGCAGACAACATAATGGTGATGTTTTGTACAATCAAAGCAATTAATCCTGGAATACTGAATACGGAGTTTTCCATCGTAGGATTATATTTAATATCAGTAGCCAATACCAACGAATTAAATCCAGAGCTCTCTCCAATTCCAAGAAGATTCATACGTTGCCCGGTTATATCTGCAATGTAATCTTTCCAGACTAGAGATGCACTATTAAGAGCCGTACCCGCGATGGTTGGATCTGTTCCATCAACCAGGAATTTCACCTTGGCAGCCTCTCCTGACTGTAACGCCTTCTGAAAATTAGGAGGAATCACTATTCCAGACCGTACTTTACCAGCATCAAGTAAATCAGACAGCTCAGATATTGAAGCCACATCTTTAGCGACAGTGAATGATCCTGAATTAGAGAAGAGACTAACCAACTCACGACTCTCCTGTGTTTTACTCTGATCAAAAACAGCTAGGGCAATATGATCGACATTGTTTTGTACAGAGTACCCGAATAAAACAATCCAAACAATGGGGATTACAATAGGGACCTTTATACTGACCGGATCTCTTATAATCTGAAAAAACTCTTTTTTCACAATAGACCAAAATCTCTGGAAGCTGAAGCGATTACGCATTATAGCCTCCTATCCCCGGAGAACTTTCCTCCTTGTTCATTCTGTCAACATAGCGAACAAATACATCCTCTATTCCCTTAGCACGTTCTTGTTCTAAAAGATGGATGGGAGAGACTACGTCACCTATAATTTTCCCGTTATAGATGAATCCTATTAAATCACAGCGTTCTGCTTCATCCATATAATGAGTAGTAATCAAAAATGAAGTCCCTTGATCTGCAAGTTCTCGAATGATCCCCCAGAACTCTCTGCGAGAAATAGGGTCAACACCTGCAGTTGGTTCATCAAGTATCATTAGCTGTGGTCGATGAATCATTGCACACCCCAGTGCCAGCCGCTGCTTCCATCCCCCTGAAAGGTGCCCTGCAATCTGTTTCTCTCTTCCTTCAAGTTTGGCCATGCTTAGCAGTTCCCTTTTCCTCACTTCACGGGCAGACTTATTCAATCCATAGATCCCGGCATAAAAATCCAGATTCTTCTCCACACTCAAATCTTCGTACAAACTAAACTTCTGTGACATATACCCTAAATTCTGACGAACAAAATCAGTATTTGTTTTTACATCTTTTCCGAGAACCCGCAAGTTTCCAGCCGTAGGGAGCAGAACACCACACAACATACGAATTGTAGTCGACTTCCCAGACCCATTGGGGCCCAGAAAACCAAAGATTTTGTTCTTTGGAACTGAAAAGCTAATGTTATCCACCGCAGCATAACTTCCGAAATGTTTGCTTAAACCTTCCACTTCAATAGCATATTCCATAACTTCCCCCTATTCCAAAGGAATAATTGCATCAGCAGTCATTCCGGGTTTTAAATTTTGTCCCTTATCGACCTGAACTATAAATTTAAATGATGAATAATCGTTGTTATTTGAATTTTTAATGTTCTCAGATGAAAAATCAGCTTCTTCCGCTATGAATGTGATAGTCCCTTGTAGTTTATCATCATTTCGTCCCTTAATTTCCAAATCTACTTTTTGATTCAATTGAATGCGATCTAGATATGCTTGTGGGATATAGAAGCTTACTTTTCTTTCTTCGGGACCTGCTAAGATAGCAACTGCTGTTCCAACACTGATTATATCTCCGATTTGAACGAATCTATTTGTATACACGCCTGTTACGGTTGCAATAATCCTATGTTTCTGAAGCAGAAGATTTGCTTGATCCAATTGAGCGGTTGCAGCATCGACGTCTGCAGTTAGTTGGGCGATTTCACTTGCGGACCCGTCATTATCATTTTGGGCCTCTTTCAATTTCTCTTTTTTACCACGAACAATCGCTTCCTGTTGGTTTACTATTAACTGCTGCATGGAAGAATCGAGTACGAATAGCGATTCTCCCTTTTGAATCGAGTCACCTTCTTTTTTTAACACCTCGGTAAGCGTTCCACTCACTTCACTTCTGACCGTATAATTATCACCCTCCACATTACCACTTAATCTAAGTTTAGACTCAGTAGAACAGCCAGATACTAGCAATGCATAGAAAATGAAGGTTGCTGTAATAAAAATTTTCGCTAACCGAGCATTCAGTATAGAAGTAATCATCATCTTCCTGCCTCTCTTGATCATTGTGCCTACCTCCCATCATCATTATCAGATAGTATTTCAATTTCCCCGCTCATCCCGTCCATTCTTATCATTTGCCCCGTCTGCAATCGACTAGTTGCATTTATAGCTCCTACAATTGCCGGTATTCCATATTCACGCGCAACGACAGAACCATGAGTCATCATCCCACCGACCTCCATTATCAATCCGCCTGCTATGAGGAATAGAGGTGTCCACGCAGGATCTGTCGCAGGACAAACGAGTATATCTCCAGGTGTTAGCTGAACTTCTTTAGGATCATGCATCACACACACCCTTCCCTTCACTATACCAGGTGAGACGGGATTGCCAGACAACTTCTGTGAAACCTCTCCACTTCCAAGTTGCTCATCGTAAAAAGCAGTACCGTCACTAAGCAGTAAACGCGGAATTCGTTTCCGCCGGTTCTCTTGCAAGTATCTTTCTTTTCGATCCTCAATTAGGTTTTTCCATTTATTTGTTGCTTCGGAGTTCTCGTCTTCATTTACGATTAATTGCTCCACTTCATCAATATGCAAATAAAAAATATCATCTACGGCTGCAAGCAGATCTTTCTTGGTCAACACTGTTCCAATACACATTAAATTACTGCGAATCTTATCCAAAAAACAAATAATTGCAAACTTCGGTGTTTCACGCAACCCCCCCAACAAACGCAGGCGCTTCGAGGATATCAGAGCCAACCGTCTTTTCAGACTCCCGGACAAACCTTTTTTGAATGATGACTCCAATTCACGCTCTGCTTCTGCCGCCTTCATCACACCCATTTGATAGAGTTCAACAGGAGAAGACTGATTATCCTTGACCTCTAGATAACTTTTTAATACATGAAATACATGTGTTGGATCCTCTGTCCATCTTTTTCGTCCAATATCAATTTCTGCAATTCCCCGCATTCCATAATTTTGAAAAAAATCCATCAGTAGCCTCTGCACCTTATTTGGTAGTCGATTATCCAAATATCGATTTGAAAGTTCAGAATCAGTCAAGAGACGGATACATTTGTAACTTTCTTGATCCTCCTTCACAGCTAAAGCAATATTCCATAATTGAAAATCCATTTCCGAAGTAATGTTATTGGGCAGACTTCGCGTAAGATCCAAAGAAATTTGCATCCCCCGAGGCAGTGTCGAAGTAAGTCTAAGGAGCAATTGCATTGGAAGATGTCCAGACAGAGTCCCAGGTAGCAAATGGCGAAATAAGAGTTCAGGCAGAGCTGCTGAATACTCTTTTACTTGCCGTAATAGATCGATTGGCTTATCTTGATCTCGTTTGGCAATATTGGTTAATGCTGACTCAATATGTCTCTGTAATTTATCAGGCGCGGTTTTGACAAAAATTAAATTTCTAGCTGTTTCTATCCACATTTGCCCTAGTTTCCACAGAAAACGCGGCTTTAACAGAAGCTTTATGGCTTGTGAGGAAGAGTTCAGCCACGGGTCTCCTTCTCGAGTAATCCTATTTAGTATTGAATGAATTGTCGGGTCTAAGGAAGACATGATCGTCAATATAATTCTGCGTCCCAAGGTGTCACGCACGAGTGGGGTAATATTTACATAAAAACGTTCTGCTGCTATATAAAAGGCTCGCTGTTTCAAAGTTAGCTCTCTAAATCCTAAATATCCGGATATATTTCCGATGATATCTGATAAAATACTTTGCCCCATTGGAGTAAAGGGAGTCATAACCCCTTGCCAGGAAGCAAAGGAGAACCAAACCTGGAGTGACTTCTCCTCCTCTTTCGAGTGTTCCTTGTGGTAGGTTTGCGGGATTGGAAACAAAGAAGTTATTGAACGAGACTGAACGATATAAAAGACACCCTGATCATTTAGAGCCCACTCTACATCCTGAGGATGTTTGAAGTAATCTTGAATCCGCTCTCCTACCATGACTAATTCCATGATTTCAGAGTCGTTAAGTGTTGGTACAGATGAACCCTCTACTTCTTCAACCTCTTCAATGCCTCCTTCTGGTTTGCCACGAATAATTAATCCTTTCTCACCCAAATACGTTGATACAATTTCTCTAGAGGATACGTCTACTACAAAATGATCCGGGTCTACCTGTCCTGAAACTAAGGACTCTCCTAAGCCCCATGTGGCATCGATCACAATTTCCGTTCTTTTTCCCGTCAATGGATTTGCTGTAAAGAGCACTCCTGAAACCCTGCTTGGAATCATCTGTTGTACAACTACCGCCAAAGCCTGGTCTTCATGAACAACAGCATTTCTATTGCGATAATCTATCGCTCTTGCTGTCCATAGACTGCTCCAACATTGAACAACATTAGAAAGCAAGGAATCGATCCCCGTCACATGTAAAAAGGTATCTTGTTGCCCGGCAAAAGACATATTCGGAAGGTCTTCAGATGTTGCAGAAGATCGCACCGCAACCGGACAACAATCTCCAGCATCCGTCTGCTGATTTAGCAGCTCGTAAGCCTGCTCAACTTCTTTAATGATCTCAAGAGGAATCTCTCCAGCATCAAAAAAGGCTCTAATCTTCGCTTCAGAAGACTGCGTGTTAAAAAGCACAGTTTCATTTACTGTTAGTGCGTCGTTGATTTTCTGAGCCAACTCATTGCTCTTTAAAAAATGCCAATAGGCATCAGTTGTAATACAAAAGCCAGGAGGGACCTGAAAATCACCTTTAATCAAACGTCCAAGATTGGCAGCTTTCCCACCAACCAGACTTAACGCTTCATCATCGATCACATCTAAAAATTTAATGTATTTCAAAATGCTCCCCGCTTTCCACGTTAGATCACTTTACAATTCCATTGAAAAAAATATCCAGGATTCCCGCCGTACTATACGTTTGTTTCTCACCAAGTCCAACTAATCGAATCGAGGCATATGTTCCTTGTATAAGGTTTAGCAGAACTATTGCAGCCTCTTGTGAGTTTATTGCTCTAAATATACCTTCTTCTATTCCCTGATCAATTGCTTGAGATAAGAGTGATAGGTAGCGTTCATAGATTGGTAGTAATTCCGGCTTATTCTTATTCCAAAGTGCCGGTAATTCCTGCCGCACCAACTGTATTACTGAAGATGACTCATACAAAAAAGAAATGGTTATTTCAGCGCCGACAGTTAGTCTCGCTCTAGGATCGGCTATTTCGCTTATAGATTGTGCAACTTCGTGAAATTTAAAGATAGTTTCTACCAACAGCTGTTGCACAATAGCTTCTTTGTCTGGAAAGTAGTGATAGATTGTCGCTTTCGCCAATCCGGAATGTTCAGCAATCTCTCTTACCGAAGTTCCTTTATAACCCTTACTTTTAAAAAGCATATTGGATACTTCTAGTATTTTAGCAAAAGAGTTATCTATGGGTTCTCACTCCTTAGGTTAAACTTGTAATCGACCGACCGACCGCCCGATCGGTCGGGATGATTTATTGTTATTTTATTTCCATTTTGTGCTATTGTCAATATCAAAAAAGGTATTTATTGTTTTATTTAATATATATTTACAATTATTTTATTCTGTGTTAAATTTAATCCAATTTACACCATGAAATTACATATTATTCTATTAATTATTATCGGGAGGTAAAAAATGAATAGTAGAAAGATCAAAATCATGGGTACCGGAAAATATTTACCTAAAAGAAAAGTACTTTCAGAAGAGATTGATCGCAAGTTAGGTTTACCTGAAGGCTGGACAGAACAAAAGTCAGGCGTAGCTTATCGTCATTACGTGGATACTGAATCCACATCGGAAATGGGTGCAAATGCCGCCAGAGAAGCGATTAAGGATGCCGGTTTGGAACTGGAGGATATAGACTGCATTGTATCTGCAAGCGGCACTTATGAACAACCTATCCCTTGCACAGCTGCACTCATCAAAATTAAACTCGACATGGGCAATTCCAATATCCCCTGCTTTGACATTAATTCAACATGCTTAAGCTTCGTAACTGCGCTGGACGTAGTTTCATTTCTCGTACATGAGAGGAAGTATAAAAATGTGCTGATTGTATCCAGTGAAATTGCATCGCCAGGATTAAACTGGAAACAAAAAGAAAGCTGCATTCTCTTTGGCGATGGAGCAGCAGCAGCTATCATAAGTCGAAGCGAAGAGCATGAATCTTCTGAACTCTTAACCTCATTAACTGAAACCTATGTAGAGGGCGCCTCTTATACCGAGATTCGCGGAGGCGGAACCCGTATTCCATCAACAGAATATAATGGAGATAATTTGGATGATTATTTATTTAATATGAATGGTCGAGCCGTCTTTAAACTTTCCTCCAAAGTCATTCATAACTTCATGAAGCGACTTTTCGATCAGACGTCTATCAGCAAGCAAGACATACATATGGTTATACCACATCAAGCTAGTGGCTTGGCCATGCGGATCATGAGACAGAAGCTAAATTATAAAGAAGAGAAATTTATGAATATCATTTCCACACACGGCAATGTAATTGCAGCCTCAATCCCTATGGCCCTGCATGAGTGCATCAAACAAAAACGAGTTCAAAGAGGAGAAAGATTATTGCTGATGGGTACTTCTGCTGGCCTTTCTCTCGGAGCCGTGGTTTTGGTCTATTAGTCGCTCATTTTAGCCGTAATTCCCTTCATTTTTGCACCTACACTTGCCCTTCTTATTGATATTTAATCGATTTAAACTAAAACAGCGTATAATTTGTGTTATACGCAGTTATTTTAGAGCCTTTTTACCCTTATTTAGCCTCAAATAACTACATCCTGTCGGAGGACAAGAACCTCTACCGATTGCCGATTTCAGTATGAGAAATCTTACGAATGCTCTTAAAAAGGGATCAAAAGCTCTTAAAAAAAACAGCGGGGTCTGGAACATGAAATACAATGTTCCAGACCCCGCTGCCGTTATTGGGCTACTATTATTAGTTATAGAGCTTATCTACCCTTCCGCCGATGCTTGGATCAATAGAAGATCATAACTGGCAGTAACACCTCCCTCTATGCTGAACTTCTCCTCGTATTCCTTATACATGCTGGCGAACAGCTGTCTCGAACTGAGACCACGCACATTAACAGCCTCAGAAGTGCTGGCTCCCATCGATTTTACCGAGTGTAGAAAGTCTCTTGCTGAAGCATACTTTTCCGTTTGAAGCGAGCGTTCCAATTGGATACTTGAAAATCCTGATTCCTTAAGCATGCTGTTCCATTCATCGGTTGATAGAAACCTCAGTCCGTGCCGCTGCGGTTCCAATCCATTCGCTCGATAAGCTCCATTAAAAGCTTCATGCATCTCGCAGAATGTGTCAGGCCCGAATGTCGTGAATATCAGCAAACCTCCAGGACGCAGCATCCGCCGAAGGTGACCAAGTGTTCGCCCAGGATTACTCAGCCATTGAAAGCAGGCGTTGGAGACGATGAGATCAAACGAGGCTGCCTTAGCATCGGGCGCCCACATTTCAATATCAGCATGAAGAAAATGTAAAGAGCCCGAATTCATTTTTCTGATGCCATTAAAGTTCGCTTCGTCTGATAGGACACGTTGCTTAGCCAGTTTGATCATCGCGGGCGCAATATCAAGGGCAGTAATATTCGCACTCGGCCATTCATTTACTATAATCTCGGTCAGCGCTCCCGTGCCGCAGCCGATTTCAAGAATGTCGGGCCCGGAGATGTTGCTTTTGTTCATCAACCCTAAGAAAGATTTTGCAAGCCGATCTGACATCAAACACTGAATTTGAGCGTGAGCATCATACGAATTTGCATTACGGTTAAATTGACGCCCAATGTCACTTATCCTGCTGCTCATGCCACCATCTCCTCAGCTCATTAGCTATTTGCTCTTCCCTTCCCAAGAACGGGGCATGCCCGCTGGCAGGTATCGTGAGTAATTTTGCTTTTGGTAACTGGGCCATCAGCTCCGATGCAGCGCCGTAAGGACAAATACGATCCTCCGTCCCGTGCACAAGAAATAACGGACAAGTGATGCTCTTCACTTGAGACAGGCATTCCACGCTTCGCAAGATTTGAAGACCTGCGATTAGCGCTGAGGTTGTCCAGCTACCGATTGGGGGAAGGCTTATGCCAAGAGCGGCCTCCCATTCTGCTTCCGTAAATATGAGCTGCCGGAATTTTTCTTCAACATCTTGTCGGTTCTGTGTAAGCCCTGTAATCATCTTCCTAACATATATCTCTGCCCAACCGAGGTCGGACTCCTCTTTCGATCTAGTAAATTGAGCAGTTGCCCCGAACAACACAAGACCATCAGCAAATCCTTTAATCGCTAGTCTCAGTGCCAGTAAACTTCCGAGAGACCATCCTCCGATTAACAGCGGACCGTGAAAATCCCTTCTCCTACAAGCTTCGCCATCCAAATAAAGAAGATTTTTCACTACTGTTTCTGTCAAGAGCAGCATTTCCTCCGGGGAATCAGCATCACTGTAATCTACAGAAATGTGATGGAAATCCGGAAGTAACTCACGAGTCCGATCGAAAATATCATCCGATATACTCCATCCGCACAACCATAATATAGTGCCACTTGTCTTTGGCTGAGCCTCCATTGAAATATCATCCAATCCAATCATGGCTTCAACACCCCTAGTCGAAGTCCGATGTTCTGGATACGTGCGGCTGCATAGGTCAACTCCTTATCACTGTGAACGGCTGACAAGGAAAAGCGAATGCGCGCTGTGCCATCAGGCACAGTAGGTGGACGAATGGCAACCGCTAGAATTCCCTCTTCTTCTAGAGCTCTGCTGAAGCGTAAAGCCAGATCGTTATCGCCGACGATTAAAGGTACAATTGGCGAGTCACCGGCACCGATGTTAAATCCGGCGTCACAAAGCAAGGACCGAAATAATGAGGTTACCGCATAAAGTCTTTCTCGACGCCAGCGTTCCTTTTGCACCAAAACTAATGACTTTGAAATACCAGCTATGATCGAAGGGGGCAACGCAGTTGAATAGATGAGTGGCCTGGTCTTGTTCACCAACCATCGAATCAGTGTGCGGCTGCCACTAATATAAGCGCCATAGACACCGAAGGATTTGCTGAAGGTTCCCATATGAATATCCACATCATTCTGCAGCCCGAGTTCATGACACAATCCCTCGCCTCTCCCCCCGTAGATCCCCCCGCTATGTGCCTCATCCACCATTAGCATCGCTCCGTACT
>NZ_JABWCS010000188.1 GCF_013359945.1 Paenibacillus agri
TCGACTTGCATGTATTAGGCACGCCGCCAGCGTTCGTCCTGAGCCAGGATCAAACTCTCCAAATAGGTTTTTTCGAGCGATCACTTCCTCGAATTACTCCGAGAAAATAACCATCCGAAAAATTATCGAAAAGAGCGATTGCTCATTTTGAAACATCTGACGAGAATTAAAAATTCTCTTTTTGAATTCACTTTCGTGAATTCGATACTCACTCGTTGTTCAGTTTTCAAAGATCAAGCTGTTCTTGTTGTCTGCTCAATGTCTCAGCAGCAACTCTTATACTATATCATGTCCGGCGTTTTAATGTCAAGCTCTTTTTTTGAATTTCGTTTTTCGAACTTCATTTTCGAGCTCGGCATTGTTATTTCTTGGCCGGAATTAGAATATACCATGTATAGAAGACCATTGCAAGTGTTTTTTTGAAAATTAATAGATTCAATAAAACAAGAGCCAAGCAGAACCCTTTGTATAGGTCCCCTTGGCTCTTCTTGCTTTATCTATTACTAAGACTGCACTTACTCAGCAGTACGATTGCGCATATGTGGGAACAACAGCACATCACGAATGGACGCAGAGTTGGTCAGGAGCATAATCAGACGGTCTACACCGATACCGAGTCCACCAGTAGGCGGCATTCCGTGTTCCAACGCGCGGATGAAGTCATCGTCCATTTCATGCGCCTCATCGTTGCCTTGCTCTTTCTCATGAAGCTGCGCTTCAAACCGCTGGCGTTGATCAATCGGATCATTCAACTCGCTGAAGGCATTGGCATGCTCACGAGCTACGATGAACAACTCAAAACGATCGGTAAACCGCGGATCAATATCATTCTTCTTCGCCAGAGGAGAAATCTCTACTGGATGTCCCATAACAAAAGTAGGCTGAATCAGCGTTTCTTCTACAAATTGCTCAAAGAACGCATTGAGAATATGTCCGAAGGTCATATGCTTCTCAACAGGCACACGGTGCTCCTTCGCCAATTGCTGAGCTTCCTCATCAGTCATTTGCACACCAAAGTCAACACCGGTTACTTCTTTAACAGCGTCCACCATGGAGACACGACGCCAGCCAGGGGAGAGGTCTACTTCTTGCCCTTGGTAGTTAACCTTCTGAGTTCCAAGCACCTCTTGTGCGATATGAGCAATCAGGTTCTCCGTCAGGTTCATGATATCCTGGTAGTCCGCATAGGCTTCGTACAGCTCAATCATCGTGAATTCCGGGTTGTGACGCGTAGAGATACCTTCGTTACGATAGACACGGCCAATTTCATATACTTTTTCCAAACCGCCAACAATCAGACGCTTCAAATGCAGTTCGATGGCGATCCGCATGTAAAGCTGCATGTCGAGCGTATTATGGTGAGTAATGAAGGGACGAGCAGCGGCACCGCCGGCAATGGCATGAAGAGTCGGCGTTTCGACTTCAAGATAACCGAGCGAATCGAGATAACGACGCATAGATTGGATGATTTTAGAACGGGCAATGAAGGTCTGCTGAACTTCCGGGTTAATGATCAGATCGACATAGCGCTGACGATAACGCAATTCTACATCTTTCAGACCATGATATTTCTCAGGTAGCGGCAACAGAGACTTCGACAAAACTTCAAGATCCTTCACCTTAATGGAGGTCTCGCCTGTTTTGGTCTTGAACACGGTACCTTTTATACCGATAATGTCGCCCAGATCCAGAATATTGAATGCTGCATATTGGGTCTCAGGTATGCTATCCTGACGAACATAAATTTGGATTTTGCCGGAAAGGTCCTGAATATGCGCAAAGCTGGCTTTCCCCATCTTACGTTTACCCATAATACGACCAGCTACGCTGACCTGGACATTCTTCTCTTCCAGCTCTTCCTGTGTGAAGCTATCGTACTCCTTCAGCAGATCACCTGCATTGGCGTTACGCTCATACTTTTTGCCGAAAGGATCGATTCCTAGTCCCCGCAGCTCGTCCAATTTGGCCCGGCGGATCTGCAGCAATTCGCTTAACTCATTCTCCTGAATCTCATCGTTGTTCAATTCTTCAGTCATGCCTTTCATCCCCTCTAAACTCATTAATGTCATATACGCAAGAAGAAACGGCGCCGCCCTTCAGCCTTTGTGAGGACAGTCCCGTTCCAGCTTAGGAAACTATATGTGGTTCTGTATTGCCGGTTGATGTTGAAAAAAGCTTCCCTAAGGAAGCTTTCCCAAACATGTTCCCGCGTCTGCAGCCCGGTTCAGCCAAACCGGTGTTTGCCACAGCAATGCTATATCAGACGGCAAGCGTCCGTGCTTACTTCATTCGGATATCAAGAATTTTATATTGAATAACGCCTGCAGGTACACTTACATCCACAATAGTGCCTTGCTTCTTGCCGATGATGGCTTTGCCCACAGGGCTTTCGTTGGAAATCTTGTTATTGAGCGGATCGGATTCAGCCGTACCGACGATCGTATATTCCATAACATCGCCATACTCCATATCCTCTACACTTACGGTAACACCAATGCTTACAACATCTGTAACGATCTCGTCGCTATTGATAATACGCGCGTTGCGAAGCATTTTCTCTAAAGTGATGATGCGTCCTTCGATAAAAGCCTGCTCGTTCTTCGCGTCTTCGTACTCCGAGTTCTCGCTGATATCTCCGTAGCCAATCGCTACTTTGATCCGTTCGGCCACTTCGCGGCGTTTCACGGATTTGAGGTTCTCTAGCTCTTCTTCCAGACGCTTCAGTCCGTCCGGGGTAAGGATGACTTCTTTATCGCTCATCTCAACCGATTCTCCTGTCGTATACATTTATTGAAAACACCATAACTATATGCGAATCTGAAGGGTTAAGAACCCTCCTTGCTGCATTGATCTAACTGTAACGGCGATTTTATACTGAGAAATTATATTGGAACCGCTACAAAATGTCAATGATGGCACATATAATGTTGTGGGTATTCAAACCATGCTCGCCGAAGAAAGGTTACACCGCAGTAAGAGTCGCTCCAGTACCCGGGTTGCTGTTATCTCCCTCATATTTCAACTGTTCGACAAAATCATTCAAAATCTTCACCATTTCATCGCGTTTCGTCTCTTCCATAATGACGTCCTTCACCCGCGCCGCAGCCTTCAAGCCCTTCAAATACCAAGCAAGATGCTTACGCATTTCACGCACGGCTACAGCTTCACCTTTGAGCGCGATCAGACGGTCCATATGGAGAATGGCTACCTTGATTTTCTCTTCCGCTCCCGGCTCAGGCATCAATTCTCCTGTACTCAAATATTGAATGGTACGGTACAGCATCCATGGATTGCCTAGCGCCCCACGACCGATCATGACACCGTCACAGCCGGTTTGGTCCAGCATAGCCCGCGCATCTTCTGGCGTGTTCACGTCGCCGTTGCCGATCACGGGAATCGACACAGCTTCCTTGGCCATTTTGATATAGTTCCAATCTGCACGTCCGGTGTAAAGCTGCTCCCGAGTACGACCATGCACACTGACCGCTTGACCTCCTGCCCGTTCC
This sequence comes from Paenibacillus agri, assembly GCF_013359945.1. GTDB lineage: Bacteria > Bacillota > Bacilli > Paenibacillales > Paenibacillaceae > Paenibacillus_AQ > Paenibacillus_AQ agri. The sequence continues at coordinate 3,507 of NZ_JABWCS010000188.1, forward strand.
ACTGCACGTGCATTCTCTTCGACAAAAATATGCTCGCTATCCCAGCCGATCCGCATTTTAACTGTAACCGGCTTCTCCACGACATCTACAACCGCAGACACCATCTCGTAGATCTTATCCGGGTTCAAGAGCCAACGGGCACCGGCATCACACTTGGTTACTTTAGGGACAGGGCAGCCCATGTTAATGTCGATAATATCGGCGTTGGTTTCCTTATCGACTACTTTAGCCGCTTCCACCAATGAAGCGCGGTCACCCCCAACTATCTGCAGGCTCAGCGGTTTCTCACGCTCGTCTACGAATAGCATTTCACGCGTCCGCTTATTGCCGTGGATGATCGCCTTATCGCTTACCATCTCCGCACATACCAGTCCCGTGCCAAACTCCTTGGCGATCAGACGAAAAGCAGGGTTACATACGCCGGCCATCGGTGCCAGAACAACCTGATTTTTCATCTCGATGCCGCCAATCTTCAACATTTCTTTCACTCCTTTGTTCTTTGGAGTTACGTTGGATCGGACAGTTCTTGAACCGTGACTCCTAAAACATCCGCAATTTTATTTAAAATTTGATCCTCTAATCGTCTATTGCCACGCTCGACTGCACCAAGCACAGCCAAGGATATTCCCGTACTATCGGCCAATTCCTGTTGAGTATAGCCCTTCAGCTTACGGAATGCCCTGACCCGCCTTCCCATACGCTTGTTGTCCACAGCCGAATTCCTTCCTTTCCATCTACATCTTGAAGCGCTTCTGTGACCCTGGCACGAAGTCCGGAGGGTTCTTGCTCTGGAACGATGTCATTCAGCGGAAAAAGCACAAACGCGCGCTCCAGCATACGCGGATGGGGCAGCGTCAGCTTCGGAGTATCGAAGGTCTGTCCTTCTACCCACAACAAATCGAGATCTACCGTTCTTGGACCATTGAGAATATCGCGGGTACGGCCGAGCTGATTTTCAATCTCCAACATGACGTCCAGCAACATCTCCGGTGCAAGGGTCGTGCGCAGCGCAGCTGCCATATTCAAAAACTGCGGCTGATCCAGATAACCGACCGGCTCTGTCTCATACACGCCCGAACTACGAACGACTTGAACTCCATCATGATTGTCCAGCCGATGCAAGGCTTCCTTCAAGGTTCCCTCACGGTCGCCCAAATTAGCCCCTAAAGCAATATAAGCCTCTGATTCCTCAGAGGTGGAATGGTTATTCATGATTCGACTCTCACTTTCTGGTTCTGCGCAGCTCTACGGTCACTCCCTGAAAATGAATGTCGAACGGCGGATGCGGCTTGGTAACTTTGACCGTTACCGCATTGATAATAGTATAAGTGTCCAGTACATGTGATGCAATACATTCACCCAAAGCTTCAATCAGCTTAAAGGACTTGGTTTCGACAATATTTTTAACCAAATCATGCACTTCGGCATAATTTACTGTTTGTGTGAGATCGTCATTCAGACCAGCATTCTGCAGCTCCATATCGAACTCCAGATCAATATAATATCGTTGACCCAGCTTACGTTCTTCCTCAAAAACTCCGTGGTACCCATAGTACTCCATTCGGTGCAGTTTCATTTTATCCATCTGACAGCCGCCCTTCCAAATATCAATTATTCCTGCACCACGGGTGGTGCAGCATATAGCATGGCATCGCACATCTTCACTGTACGCTTGATAAGAGCCACGTCATGCACCCGCACAAACTGACAGCCTTGAGCCAATCCAAAGGCTACTGTAGCAGCAGTTCCCTCCAGGACATCGTCCGGTGGCAAATCTAGCACAGTGCGGATGAATTTTTTGCGCGAAGTACCCAGCAGCAGCGGGTAACCTAATCCGGCTAAAGTATCAAGAGCCATCATTGCCTTCAGGTTCTCATCTTGATCCTTCGCAAAACCGATTCCGGGATCAAGGATAATTCGTTCCGGTTTGACACCTGCATGAATAGCGAGATGTACACTCTCTTTTAAATCCTCGCACATATTCATAATGAAATCAGTGTAATTGCGATCATGACGGTTGTGCATCAAAATTACCGGGCAGTCTGCTTCTGCGGCCACACTGGCCATCGCTGGATCAGCTTTGCCTCCCCATACATCATTAATAATGTGCGCACCTGCCAGGAGTGCCTGACGTGCCACTTCTGCTTTATAGGTATCTATCGATAACGGCAGGTGGGGTGCGGCGCGGTGGATGCTTTCGATGACCGGGAGGACCCGCTCCAATTCCTCTTCCAGACTAACCGGCTGATGGCCGGGACGTGTGGATTCCCCACCGATATCGATAATATCTGCACCATCAGCAGCCATTCGTAGCGCATGTTCAACAGCCTTCTCCGGCTCATTCCAGAGTCCACCATCGGAGAAGGAATCCGGGGTGATATTGAGAATCCCCATTACTAGTGTCCGCTGCCCCAAGGTTAGTTCTGTATCGCCACAGCGGTAGGTTCGCTTGTAAATTACAGGTTTCATTGCTTCACCCCCGTTCTCTCTTTGTATAAAGAGATCAGTTCTTTAGTGATGACACCGCAGCTTCCGCTGCCGACGGTGTGACGCTCGTTTTGTTCCCACAATGCATTAACTGGGACTAGCTCCTGCACGGAGTTGGTCAGAAAGGCCTCGTCCGCAGATCTTAAGCGCTCCCAATCATATTGTCCTTCCTCAATTCTCATTCCGGCACCAGAAGCCAGCTCCAATACCATTTCCCGGGTAATGCCTGGAAGAATGCCTGTAGAAAGTGAAGGCGTATATAGCACATTATGATGAACAAAAAATAGATTGCTGACTATTCCCTCAGCCAGGTAGCCATCAGCAGTAAGCATCAGGCCTTCGGCCCCTTCACTAGAAGAGGCATAGCCCGAAAGCTCACGCTTGGCCAAAATATTATTCATATAATGCAATGACTTGAATCGCTGCGTCCCTTCCGGCGTATTCCGGCGGTGGGACAATAATTGCAATGGCTTGCCTGCGGTATAAAGCTTATCTGATAGTTTAGGCAATTCCTTGATATATAGAAGGTGATTAGGCTGACTATAGTCTCCCGCAGGTAATCCCAGAATATCCTCACCTGCAGTTACTGTATAGCGGATATAAGCCTCTTGCAGACCGTTCTTATCCATTACCCGCTTGATCCACTGCAATAGACGTCCCTGCTCCTGTTCAAAAGGAATACCCAGTTCCCGGCAACCTGACGCCAGCCGTTGCAAATGCCGCTCCAGCAAGAAAGGAGCTCCGTTATAAGTGCGGAAGGTCTCAAACAGTCCTATACCGTACAAAAAGCCGTGATCCAGAGCAGAAACCACGGCTTCCTTGGCGTCGACTACACCATCATTGATCCCTATATAGTTCATGCCGTTTCTCCGGCTCTCCGTTTCAGGAAATTGCGCAGCATAGTGTGACCATGATTCGTAATAATGGATTCGGGATGGAATTGTACACCTTCAATCGGGTACTCTTTATGGCGCAAGGCCATGATCTCGCCTTCTTCAGTCTCAGCGGTAATCTCCAGACAGTCCGGCAGGGTCTCCCGCTCTACGATCAGCGAGTGGTAGCGTGTTGCTGTGAAGGGTGATTCCAGTCCTTCAAACACCGAGGTACCGTGATGGTGGATCGGAGAGGTCTTGCCATGCATTAGACGTTCAGCACGGATGACGTTGCCTCCGAAGGCTTGTCCGATCGCCTGATGGCCCAGACACACCCCGAAGATCGGAATGATCCCCTTGAAATGCTGCAGCACTTCAAGGCTGATACCTGCCTCATTTGGAGTACAAGGTCCTGGGGAAATCAGGATGTGGTCCGGAGCCAGCTTTTCAATCTCCTCAATGCTAATCTCGTCGTTGCGGGATACCTTCACTTCTTCGCCCAGCTCTCCTAAATACTGTACCAGGTTATACGTAAAGGAATCATAATTGTCGATGACCAAGATCATAATGTTGCTCCCCCTTCGGCGCCGCCGGAAGCCTGCAATTCTTGTGTGTGTTCACTACAAAGAACTGCTGTGACTATCGCTTTGGCTTTATTGTGACATTCCCGGTATTCACGGTACGGATCGGAGTCGATCACGATTCCCGCGCCCGTTTGAATGTATCCGATACCGTTCTGCACAGCTAGTGTTCGTATAATAATATTTAATTCCATATTGCCGTTATAGTCAATCCAGCCCATAGACCCAGTATATGGGCCACGCCGGACCGGCTCCAGCTCCTCAATGATCTCCATGGTGCGCACCTTAGGCGCGCCAGTGATCGTTCCGCCCGGGAAGAGGGCTGCGATGACGTCATAGGCGTCTTTGCCAGGAGCAATGGTGCCTTCTACCTGCGAGACCAGGTGCATGACATGGGAGTAGCGCTCCACAGTCATCAGCTCGGGCACATGGACCGAGCCGTAAGCAGCGACACGTCCAATGTCGTTGCGTTCCAGATCGACGAGCATAATATGCTCGGCGCGCTCTTTCTCGCTCCCGCGCAGCTCTGCCTCCATGGCAGCATCTTCAGCGGGAGTCAGTCCACGCCGCCGGGTGCCGGCGATGGGGCGTGCGCTGACGCTGTCCCCGTGCAGCTTGACGAGCAGCTCGGGCGAAGCGCTGGAGAGCGCGAAGCCAGGAGAGCGCAGCAGCCCCATGTACGGGGACGGGTTAAGTCTGCGCAGCCACTCGTAGATATCCTCTGGCTGCGATTTCAGCACTGCTTCCTGACGCAGCGACAGGTTCACCTGGAATACATCGCCCTTGCGGATGTATTCCTGAACGTCCAGCACAGCCTGCTGGAATTGCTCATTAGTAAAGGCTGAGGACATACCCGGCCATTCTCCGGTGGCACGGTCATAGATTTTGGCTATTTCGGCGCTGTCATCTATTAGCCCCGCTGCGGATGTGATCGTACCCCACTGAGCCAGCATTCGCTCGGCACGGCCCAGCGCATCATCGTATAGCTGTTCCACTTCATCTGAGCGAGGCGAATCCTTCCCTGACAGCGGCACATGCACTGCGCAATAGAGCATGTCCGTTTCATGATCATAAATCCATACTTCTTCCATTCTCATGAAGAGATAATCAGGGAACCCCGGATCGTCTTCGGCCAGGGACGGCAAGCGTTCTAGCGAACGGACAACATCATAGCCGAGAAACCCGAGGCAGCCGCCCGTAAACGGCGGAACGCCCTCAAGAGGCAGTCGCGGGCAGGTGTAGCCCGACATCCAGCGCTGCAGCACCTCCAGCGGTTGACCCTGCAGCAGGCTCGCCGCCGCTTGCGTTGAGCCACCCGATCCCAGATCAGTTGTTTCAGCCGAAGGGTCGATTACTTTGGCAGAATCGCCTTTCCCTTGCAGTACGGAAGCAGGTGTAAGACCGAGATACGTGTATCTGCCACCTTTACCGCTTTCCAGCAGGACAGAGTATGGAGATGCCAATTCCCATGCCGCCTTCCATGATGCAGGCAAACCCCTGGACTGTTGTTGTGATTGTATAAGTAATGGCAGGGTGCTCCAGCCTTCATTCGCCCACTGCTCCCACCACTGCCGTGTCGTTAAGATTTCCAAAGCCATCCTCCTAAAAGTTTTGTTTAGGTACGCTTCTTTGGTGTCACTACGTAACAAAACTTGCTTCGTAAGCACCCACTTAAGTTTTGTGAAGCTACGCTTCTTTGGTGTCACTACGTAACAAAACTCGCTTCATAAGCAGCCATTTAAGTTTTGTGAAGCTACGCTTCTTTGATTTCACTACGTAACAAAACTTACTCCGTAAGCATTCACTTAAGTTTTGTTGAGCATTACTTCAAATAGTCATTATTAATTATCGGTATATTGCCTGTCAGTATACTGTACATTTGGCCCTTTTGAAAAGACCGCACAGCAAAATAACTCCACCAACGGCAAAGTACAAGGTAAGAAATTACGCATTACAAGGCAGAATCGACAACAAAATGATCGTGTTAAAACATCAAAAAGGGCCTTCGCCTCCACCATATGGTGGGACGAAGGCCCTGAAGCGTCCGAACAGACGCAGTTAATTAAACTTCGAAATTATAGAGCGGTGTGCTCAGGTAACGCTCGCCGTTACTTGGGATCACAGCGACTACCTTTTTACCAGCACCCAGTTCCTTGGCGATCTTGATCGCAGCAAATACCGCAGCGCCCGATGAAATACCGGACAGAATGCCTTCTTCCTTCGCTACACGACGTGCCGTTTCGAAGGCTTCTTCATTCTCAACATGAACGATTTCATCATAAACATCCTGGTTGAGGATTTCAGGAATGAAGTTCGCACCGATCCCTTGGATCTTGTGTGGGCCTGGTTTGCCACCAGCCAGAATAGGCGAAGCTGCAGGTTCTACCGCATAGATTTTCACGCCCGGATATTGGCTCTTCAACACTTCGCCAGCACCAGTGATTGTACCGCCAGTTCCAATCCCTGCAACGAATGCATCCAGCGGTCCGCCGATGGACTCAATCGCTTCCACGATCTCAGGTCCTGTAGTTTCGCGGTGAATCTTCACATTCGCTTTGTTCTTGAACTGCTCTGCAATGAAATAGCTTGGGTTCTCGGCCAGAATCTCTTCTGCCTTCTTAACCGCACCGTTCATACCTTCTGCTCCCGGAGTCAGCACCAGTTCCGCTCCGTAAGCACGCAGCAGGTTCCGACGCTCCAAGCTCATGGTTTCAGGCATCACAATAACAACCTTGTACCCTTTGGCAGCAGCCACAAGAGCCAGACCGATACCGGTATTACCGCTGGTCGCTTCCACAATGGTGTCACCTGGTTTCAGACGGCCTTCCTTCTCAGCCTCTTCCACAATGCTGATTGCAATGCGGTCCTTTACACTGGAGCCCGGGTTCTGATATTCCAGCTTCACATAGATTTCAGCTGCTCCTTCCGGTACAATGCGGTTCAAACGAACGAGTGGAGTTCCTCCGATAAGTTCTGTAACATTGTTGACGACTTTAGCCATGAGCAAAAACCTCCTTGGAATGGTAAATGAATATTAGTGCAATGAATTATTTCCGACTAAATCAGTAGGTTTTCAATAATCTCATATTATCAATGTTCCAGACCATTGTCAATATTTATTAAAGTTTCATATTTGAGACGCAAATCGCTCTCCACTTGCCGAAGCGTAGGCGCCTGCTCCAAAGCCAGTTCCTGACGAATCTGAGATCGTATCTCCTCTGTATCCGGTACTGGACGCTCAATTTTGTGTTCCAATCGGATTACAGCGTAGCCCGCCTCCGTCTGAAGCGGACCCGCAATGTCCCCGATATCCAGTCCTGCCGCTGTACTCAGCAGCTCTTTCGGCCAGAAGGGATCATCTTCCTCTACAGTTCCCAGATTTCCGCCCTGCAAGCGACTCTCTTCGTTAATAGACAGTTCCTTCGCCAAAGCGGCGAAATCCTCACCCTTCTCCAAACGGTCCATGACCCGCTGTGCCATCTTGTAGGTAGACACCTCAATCATAGAAAGCTGCATTTCTCTCTTAGGGCGATAGCGATCCTCGTTCTGCTCCAGATAGCTGTCAATGTCGGAATCATTAATCGTTATTCCAACGGTAGCTATGGCCTGAAGCGTGAGCCGGTACACGGTCTCTTCCCGCACATCATTACGAGATAGGCCCAGTTCAGACTGCATTTGAGCGTAGTACTGCTCTTCTGACGGATAACCAGCAATGACGCGCTCCAGCTCTCGTTTGACTTCGGCATCCGTCACCTGGATTCCCAAGGTCTGCGCTTCTTGGCCAACAACGATGTGATTGATTATTTCCAATAGCACCTCATAGCCGTGTTTCTTTTTTAACTCAGCAATCCATTGCTGTTCGGTGATTTCTTGTCCACCCGCCGCAGCAACATCTGGCGATTCCGAATCACCTTCGTTTCCTTCAAGAACGGCCATGGCACGCAGGCTCCAAATTAGCAGCCCTCCGCATACCAAGGTCGCAGCAGCTAATAGGACAACGGCATTGCGCAGCGCGCGTTCCTGTCTTGTCATCATCTGCCGGCCCTACGATGTCGCTTGATCCAGGATCGCCTGCATTTCTTCTTTATTAAATTGATATGCTTCGTTACAGAAATGGCATACTACTTCAGCCTTTTCATCCTCTTCGATCAGACGCTCCAGCTCATGCTGGCCCAAACTGATCAAGGTCTGCTCCACCCGTTCACGTGAACACTGGCATGCGAAATGAACATCCAGTTCATCCAGCAACACAGCATCCGGCAAAAGCCAGCGCATCATCTCTTCAGGTTCCAAGCCCTGCTCCAGCAGTGCGGTAACGGAAGGCATCGTCCCCAGCTTTTGCTCAATCTCTGTGATCTCGGCATCCGTAAGACCCGGAAGCAGCTGAATGATAAAACCTCCGGCAACAATGACGGAGTTGTCCGTATCTACTAATACACCCAAGCCTACAGCCGCCGGTGTTTGCTCCGAAACCGCGAAGTAATAGGTAAAATCATCACCAAGTTCTCCGGAGACAATCGGGACACTGCCAAGGTACGGCTCCTTCATTCCCAAATCCTTAATGACCTCAATAAATCCTTCAGTGCCGACAGCACCTGCCACATCGAGTTTGCCCAAACGATTGCTCGGCAGATGAACATGCGGGTTGTGCACATATCCCCGAACTTCTCCCAGAGCGTTGGACTCTGCCAATACTCGACCTAGTGGCCCATTACCTTTAACATTAATGTTAAGTCTCTCCTGGCCCTTGAGCATGGCTCCCATCATGGACGCAGCAGTAACGGTGCGCCCCAGAGCGGCTGTAGCCACCGGAAATGTATCGTGTCTACGCCGCAGCTCTTCAACCAATTCTGTCGTGCGGACCGCAAACGCTCTTACTCTCCCGTCAAATGCCGTTCCCCGGACAAGCCGATCCTTCTTATTTTCCATTGGGTGCATACTCCTCCTATCATTTATTTTGACTATATAAGATAAAATTAAGATCCTAACGTAAGGCTCGTTCGTCACTACGGTGGAATGTTTGGACTTCCGGTCGCTGTTGTGTCCAGATTTCCTTTTTTTAACCGCTTCTAACGGTTGAGATCTGGACACAGCTTAGGCTTCCGTTGCGAGCTTTCCTGTGGAAAGCTTTCAGGCGAGCGCTTCGCTCCTACAGTTCCAAACTTCCCCCTTCGTTCCTCCTCGCTTTTTGTTACTTTCTTTTGTTCATCTTATATGTCTCTTTAGGCAACCTTATTTATTGCGTTCGTATACAATGCGCAGTCCTTCAAGCGTGAGCAGCGGATTGATCTCGTCGATGCATTCCGTCTCTCCGGCAATAAGCGGGGCTAGCCCACCCGTTGCAATAACCTTCAGCTCCGGCGCGTTCATTTCGATCTTGATACGTTTGACAATCCCTTCAACCTGACCTGCGTAACCAAAAATGATTCCAGCCTGCATCGCATGAACTGTATTACGGCCAATCACCTTTTTCGGCTTCTCCAGTTCGATGCGAGGCAGCTTGGAAGCCCGCTGATACAGCGCTTCGGTAGAAATGCCTAGACCAGGGACAATGGCACCGCCAAGATAATTAGCATCACCATCAATGCAATCAAACGTAGTCGCGGTCCCGAAATCAACAACAACAAGTGGACATTTATACTGTTCAATAGCTGCAACAGCATTCACGATCCGATCTGCTCCTACCTCACGCGGGTTTTCATACCGGAGATTAAGTCCTGTCTTAATCCCTGGTCCAACCAGCAAGGGATCTTTACCAATATATTTTACACACATATCAACGATCGTCTGAACCAGTGGAGGAACCACTGAGGATATAATGACACCCTCTACATCCTTGACCGAGATATCCGACATATGAAACAAATTGTGTATCAGCACACCATATTCGTCTACCGTTGATTGACGAGCGGTGCTCAGCCGAAAGTGATGCAGTAGCTCCCGCTTTTTATATACACCAAGGACAATATTAGTATTACCGATATCGACTGCCAGCATCATGAGACAGGACCCTCCTTCTTGGCGTTAAGGTCCAGGCTGATATCCAGCGAGGAGAAAGAATACGTTAGGCGGCCAACAGAAATCACGTCGACACCTGTCTCAGCCATTCCCCGTACGGTCTCCAGCGACACATTGCCTGAGGCTTCAGTTCTCACATGCGGCGCTTTCGCTTTAATTCTGGCTACAGCTTCCTTCATCATGTCGGTAGACATATTATCCAACATAATGATATCGGCTCCAGCAGCCAATGCTTCTTCTACCTGCTCCAGGTTCTCCGTCTCGACCTCGATGGTCATCGTATGCGGTATATTCTTTCGCGCCCGGTCGATTGCCTGCCGGATTCCACCAGCACCTTTGATATGGTTGTCTTTGATCATCACCGCATCATACAATCCAAAACGGTGATTCGCCCCGCCACCCACTCGAACTGCATATTTCTCCAACATCCGGTGGCCCGGAGTCGTTTTGCGAGTATCGACCAGTCGGGTTGATAGGCCTTCAAGCTCCTGCACAAAAGAAGATGTGCGTGTAGCCACCCCCGATAACCGCTGCATCAGATTAAGAGCAAGTCGTTCACCTGTCAGGATAGCATGTGTGCTTCCCTCTACCTCGGCGATAACAGTGCCTTTTTCCAGCATCTGACCCTCCTGAACATGGGCCGTAAACGTCAGTGACGGATCTACTACCTCGAACACTAGCTCCGCCACAGGCAGGCCACAAATGACCCCGCTCTCCTTAGCATGTATTATAGCCTTCGACTCATGTCCGGCAGGAATTGTAGTCTGGGTAGTAATATCACCCGAGCCCACATCCTCACGTAGCCATGACTTGATGGATTGTACCAGTTCTTCATTATATCCGTTAAACATCATCGCTTAATTCCTCCACTATTCCCAGCTCACGAGTCTGGAGCAGGTGTTTGCGCCACTCCTCATCATTGCGCTGCGGATAATCCTCACGGTAATGCGCTCCACGGCTTTCTTGCCGAGCGAGCGCCGACTCTGTGATCAGCAGGCAGCAGGTCAGCATGTTGGCGAATTCGTATTCTTCACGCTTAGATAATGATGCCCCAAAGATCGGCACCTGCCGCTTCAGCTCTTCCAAACCTTTAGACAGCATCTCCTCATTACGCCGAAGTCCGGCATAGCGGACCATCACCTTTTGCAGCTTCAAACGGCGTTCCACAATAGCCTGGGTCGAAGCTTCCGTACGTCCTTCCTGAATGCTGACAGCATTCACATCACGACCCAGAGGTGGCAGTTCACGAACCCGATCAATAATCCGTCGGCCGAATACAACAGCTTCGGACAAAGAATTACTCGCCAGGCGGTTTGCTCCATGTAGACCTGTAGAAGACACTTCACCACAGGCAAACAAGCGTGAAATATTACTTTCCCCGTTCAGGTCAGTCTTGATGCCCCCCATCATATAATGCGCAGCTGGAGCCACTGGAATCCAATCTGAGGTAATATCCAGTCCGTAGCTCATGCAAGTCTCATATATGGTTGGAAAACGATGCTTTACCATCTCTGCCGATTCATGGGTAATATCTAAATAGACAAAAGTCGATTTGGTCAGCTCCATCTGACTTACAATCGCCCGGGCAACTATATCACGTGGTGCCAGTTCGAGCAATTCATGATACCGCTCCATGAAGCGTTCCCCGTTGATATTACGCAGCACCGCACCTTCCCCGCGTACCGCCTCCGAGATCAGGAACCGAGGGGCGCCGGGGTAACTGAGTGCTGTAGGATGAAACTGAATGAACTCCATATCACGAATATGAGCACCTGCCCGATATGCAATGGCCACACCGTCACCGGTAGCAACCTCAGGGTTAGTCGTATAACGGTATAACTGCCCCGCCCCGCCCGAACACAATATTGTTGCATCCCCTTGCAGAAATAGCTTTCCGCCATCTGGCTGCTGCAACAGTACGCCGACGCATTCCCCATCCTCAGTAATGAGATCTATAACATAATGATCATCCCATACTTCAATATTGTTATGCTCCGCCACCTGCTGCCCCAAGGCCCTTACAATCTCATAGCCTGTAGCATCCCCGTTGGCATGGAGAATACGACGATGGCTATGTGCCCCTTCCTGGGTCAGCGCCAGAACACCATCTTCCTTATCGAACAATGTACCAAGTCTGATCAACTCATGCACACCCTCTGGACCCTCATTGACGAGGACATCCACAGCAGTAGAAGAGCAGAGGCCTACTCCCGCCATTAAGGTATCTTGGCGGTGGTAGGCCGGGGAATCATCATCGGAAATAACTGCAGCAATTCCACCTTGTGCATAGCGGGTATTACTCTCCATCAGCGACTTCTTAGTAATCATAATGACACGCCGGTCTTCACTGGCTTTAATTGCTGTGAATAATCCGGCAATTCCGGAGCCTATGACAATGCAATCCGTTTTTACAGTTGGAATATCCCGGAGATCAAAATCAACCAAATATTGTGGAATCATGACCGCTCACCTGTTTCAACGAAAGAGTAGCGCATGCTACTTGACTAGTAGCATGCGCTCTAAGGAAGTTCTGGCTTTGTCGGCGATAGCGGGTGGAACGTAAATTTGCGGTTTCATCGTTTCCAGGGCCTTCACCAATTTTTTGAGATTATTAACCTTCATATTAGGGCACACAAGAAACTTTGTGGCAAAATGGAACTCTTTATCCGGACTATCCTTACGGAGCTGATATCCGGTACCATCTTCGGTGCCAACAATAAACTGCTTGCGATCCGACTTGCGGCAGTATTCCAAAATCGAGGTGGTGCTACCAACATAATCCCCCATGGCTACAACTTCAGGGCGGCATTCTGGATGAACCACGAACTCTGCGTCAGGATATTTGGCTCTCATCTCCACTACATCCTTGACTGTCAACATGTCGTGGGTATTGCAGTAGCCTTCCCAAATGATCAGCTTCTTGCCGGTTTGATCTTGAACATATTGTCCGAGATTCTTATCCGGTACCCAGATGATTTCTTCGGCATCCAGCGATTCAATGACCTTCACCGCATTCGCGGAGGTACAGCAAATATCCGTCTCCGCCTTGATTTCTGCGGACGAATTGATATAAGTAACGACTTTAGCATTAGGGTGTTGAGCCTTCAGCTTACGAAGTCCTTCCACATTGACCATATCAGCCATTGGGCAGCCGGCGCGTTCATCAGGAATGATTACTGTCTTGTTAGGCGCCAAAATTTTAGCACTTTCCCCCATGAAATGCACACCACAGAACACAATCACTTCTGCATCTGTCTCCGCTGCCTTCTGAGCCAGCAAAAACGAGTCACCCCGGAAATCAGCAACCTCCTGAATTTCATCCCGTTGATAGTAATGAGCCAAAATGATTGCGTTTCGTTCTTTCTTAAGCTGTTCGAGACGTATACGAAGTTCACGATTCTGTTCCTGCTTGCGCTCCAGCGCCAAAGCTTCCATGGTCTGTACTCCCCCTTATGTCTTCGCGGCTTGAGGCCGGCACGTTCATGTCAAATTGGATCATATAAAAAGTAAGTAATATTAATCACTAATGTACACAACGTTCCAGCCCCTGTCAATGTAACTGGAAAGACAGCCCACGACTTCTTTTCCAGAGTGCAGACACAAAAAATCCGGAGAACATAACCGTTCTCCGGATTTGCAGCAGTTAATTTAGTTAAAAGACAACTTAGGAAAGACTTCCGCCGCCCTTATTATCATCCGATCCATCATTGCCTTCAGATCCCGGATTGTTCGGGATATCCTTGGCCAGATCCGGTGATGTGGACTGGGTATCCTCAGGCTTGCCTTGAATACGCACACGCACATCTCCGATAGAATCAATTACTGGCTCTCCACCCTCATGGGCAACACCTTCGGATTCCTCAGGCTTGCCATCTTCAGACAGGTAACCCTGCTCGATCAGTTCTTTGATCTGATCCAGCTCCAGTGTTTCCTTCTCAAGCAAGGTGTTAGCAATAAGGTGCATTTCCTTGGAGTACTTGGTCAACAGTTCTCTACAACGCTCGTAGCACGTGCGGATAAAGTTCTGCATTTCTTGATCAATTTCATAAGCGATGGAGTCACTGTAGTTCTGCTCATGCCCGATATCGCGGCCCAGGAATACTTGGCCTTGGGATGTTCCGAACTGCAGAGGTCCCAGCTTATCAGACATACCGTACTCCATAATCATGCTACGAACAATAGACGTAGCCTGTTGGAAGTCACTGTATGCGCCTGTACCGATTTCGCCGATGAACATTTCTTCAGCGACACGGCCACCAAGCAATCCCGTTACTCTATCAAGCAATTCCTGCTTGGTTGCAAGCATCCGGTCTTCCTTAGGAAGCATAATGACATATCCGCCTGCGCGTCCGCGCGGGATGATCGTTACTTTATGCACCATATCGGCATGCTCCAGGAAGTAACCAGCAATGGTATGACCCGCTTCGTGGTAAGCCACAATACGCTTCTCGCGGTCGCTGATAACACGGCTGCGTTTCTCCGTACCCACAATTACGCGGTCAATCGCTTCATCCACTTCACGCATGGAGATATCCTTGCGGTTGCGGCGTGCAGCGAGCAATGCCGCTTCGTTCAGGAGGTTCTCCAGATCAGCACCCGTGAATCCAGTTGTACGCTTGGCGATTACATCCAGCTTCACATCCTTCGTCAGCGGTTTGTTACGGGAGTGAACTTTCAGTACTGCTTCACGGCCTTTCACATCAGGGCGGTCAACCGTAATTTGACGGTCAAAACGTCCCGGACGAAGCAAGGCTGGGTCAAGAATATCTGCGCGGTTAGTTGCCGCTACAATGATAATACCTTCGTTGCCACCAAAGCCGTCCATTTCAACGAGCAATTGGTTGAGTGTCTGTTCACGCTCATCGTGTCCACCGCCGAGGCCAGCGCCACGTTGGCGTCCGACTGCGTCAATCTCATCAATGAAGATGATACAAGGCGCATTCTTCTTGGCGTTCTCGAACAAATCACGTACACGGGAAGCACCGACACCGACAAACATTTCCACAAAGTCAGAACCGGAGATACTGAAGAATGGAACACCGGCTTCACCAGCTACCGCACGGGCCAGCAAGGTTTTACCTGTTCCCGGAGGACCTACGAGCAATACGCCTTTAGGGATACGTGCACCCACAGCAGCGAATTTGCGTGGATCTTTCAGGAATTCCACGACCTCGACAAGCTCTTGCTTCTCTTCGTCGGCCCCTGCAACATCCTCAAAGCTGATTCGCTTCTTCTCTTCATTATATAACCGGGCTTTGCTCTTGCCGAAATTCATGACCTTGCCGCCGCCACCCTGCGCCTGATTGAACAGGAAGAAGAACAGGATGAACATGATCACCAGCGGGATAATGGAGGAGAGGAACGTCAGCCAAATGCTGTCGCCTTGCATCTTCTTCTGCTCATACTCTACGCCGTGTTCATCACTGGCCTTAACCAATTCGTTAAGAGCAGCATCTGTAGGAGGGATATATGTGGAGAAGCTTTTAGATTTTTTGTCTGCCGGCAGCTCTTTATACTCACCTGTAACCAGGAACGCGTTGCCTTCAAACTGAACCGTTACGCTCTTCACATTATCGCTCTTGATTTCCTGTCTTAACTGGTCATATCTAGGGAAATCGGCGGATTCATTTCCATTGCTTACAAACTGGACAATGCCCACCACGACTAAAAATAAAATCAAATAAAAACCAGAATTCCGGATGAACCGATTCATCCCCTACCTCCTCTCACAACACTCAAGTTATTGTACCATAGCCTGTCGGGACACCTCAAATAAGGGAAGTCCTGGAGTCTGATCACCAGCTGTAAGGCTGTCAATTGTTCAGTTGGAATAAATTTCAGGCTTCAGCACGCCGACGTAAGGGAGGTTCCGATACCGCTCGGCATAATCCAATCCGTAGCCCACAACAAATTCATCGGGCAATACAAACCCTGTGTACTCTGCTTCAAGGTTGACTGTACGTCCCGCAGGTTTGTCAAACAGGGTAACTACTGAGACTGACTTAGCATTACGATTACGCAGCAGCTCGATCAGGTAGCTGAGCGTAAGGCCGCTGTCGATGATATCCTCAACGATCAGCACATCACGGCCCTCTACCGACACATCAAGATCTTTAATGATTTTGACAACGCCGGAAGACTTTGTAGATGCTCCATAGCTCGATACCGCCATAAAGTCCATCTCCAGAGGTACTGTAATGACTTTAACCAAATCTGCCATAAATATAAACGCACCTTTTAAAACACAGATCACTAAAGGGTTACGTCCTGCATATTCCTTGCTCAGCACAGTGCCAAGCTCCTTGATTTTCTGCTGAATTTCCTCTTCGCTGATTAAAACCTCTTTAATATCATTTTGCAACTTGCGAGACCTCCTAAGTTATACTATGAAAGACTTACTTCGACCATTACGTTTCTTCAGTCCCATCACCGTCTTCTAGCGACAGGAGAAGGACCGCGGCCGTATGCCGCCCTACTGCGGCATGCATCGAGCGTCTTACGCCCGGAATCCAGACGATATTGCCCAAACCATCGCACACGAGGGGAATTATAGATCGCTCGGAAGAAGGTATTTTATCATCAATGTAAATATCTTTTACCTTTTTGCTTCCGTTTAATCCCATAACCTTAATGGTATCTCCAGGCAATCTGGAACGGATGGTCAGCGGAAAGACCAATTCATCTAAGTCAAACCATGCCGACATCAATTCAGACTGCTCCCCGCGTAAAAAAAAGCTTTCTCTCTCCAGCACCGTCATCGTCATCACTTTCCCAATCTCACCGAGCGAAAGCCGGGTCTGGGGCAAAGAAATCCGATATGTATAGCTTGCCTGCACCTTCGGAGGCTTGGACGAGAACAACATCATGTCATATTGCCGGATACAGGTAAGCCCCCCGCCCAGATCAAGACTCCAGGTCGTAGGATATTCCTGTAATGTCCGCCGCCGTACAGATTCAATTTTGGAGAAATCCGTAATGGAAGAATCCGCCGACAGATAATTTAATATTAGTTTAATCAAACGCCGTTGTAAAGCGGAGGGTACGGCCGCAAAGGATACCCTTTCAAATGTATATTTCCCGCTATTTACGGAAACCAGTTCATCAAAGCATCTGGTAGCAGCTTCCTCCATATAATCATCCTCGGCTCCAGCAATCTCTGCCAGTTGCAGCAAAGAATGTCCCAAGCGTCCATTGTATCTTTCCAGAAAAGGCAGCACCTCCAGCCGCACAGCATTCCTCGTATATTGCGTCAGCAGATTGCTGGCATCTTCCGCATAGGGATAACCATTCTCCTGGCACAGGCCCACAAGGGCCGTTTTGTTAATACGGAGGAAGGGGCGAATGAGTTGCACCTTTTTTTCAGACCGCTTCCATCTCATGCCGGCCAGTCCCGAGAGCCCGCTCCCACGCAACAGCCGCATCAGTACGGTCTCAGCCTGATCATCGGCATGATGGGCCAGCGCGACAGCTTGAGCCCCATACCGGTGAGCGGTATCAATAAGAAACTGATAACGCTTCTCCCGGGCAGTTCCCTCCGGACCAAGACCACTGTCCTTGGCCAGAGTAGGAATATCAAACTCCGCCATTTCGAAAGGAATATCGAGTTCTGCCGCCAACTGACGGACAAGCTCTGCCTCTTCTACCGACTCCACCCTGAATCCATGATTTACGTGGGCACATATTAGTTTTAAAGGTGTCCGATTTGCCGCAATTTCATGCAGTACATGCAAAAGAGCCACAGAATCCGGTCCGCCGGATACTGCGACTACAATGGTGTCATGAGGCGACCACAGCCCATGCTCAGCTGCAGACTCCAGTACAGCATCCACCAGTCCGTTCATTTGCTCCATATGCGGCTCCCTTCCCGCCCGGCCGTTTGCACAGGTTCGTATACCGGCAGTATGTATAATTTCAAAATCGCAGTAGCCAATAAATTGTAAAGGCCAGCATGAATAAAGACAAGCCAAACGCGTTTTTCAGCCAGCGGGGCGTGGCCATATGCTCTGGTCTGGCCTTACGCGAGCCATATATATGATTCTTCCAAATCTCCATAGCCTCGGCCGAGCCGTTGAATCCACCTTTCAGCGCATGACAAATCCAGGAGGACAACTTCTTATCCGGCAGGCTGCGGGCAAGCTTCAACAGTTCATCCACACTTCGCGTCTGCGGAAGCTGCAGAGCTGCACTCTTCAGACCAGGTTCATTGAGCAGGCGAAGACAGAGAACGGCAAAGGCAAACAGATCATAAGCCTCATCCCCTGTCCGGCTGCCAGCATTCCAGAAGCCACGGTCATGCCATTCAGTAAATTGCTTCACACTCCGGCCCATTGGGCTTGCGCCGCCAAAGTCAATCAGTTCCGCTTCTCCGACGTCAGAAACCATAACATTCTCCGGCTTCAAATCACCAAATACAAAGCCGCATTCATGAAGCCTGCGCAGCTTATCAAGCAGTTTCAGGCCCACAAGCCCAAGCCAGTCCGGTCCGTTCTTAGAAAGAAAATGATGCAGCGGTCTGCCCTGCACATATCTCATTACGTAGAACGGCTTATTGTCGTCCTCCCTGTAATCATCTGCTTCCAGCAGATAGGACGACAAGGGCGATTCCCGCTGGGCGCGGTATTCATTGCGCTTCCGGCGGGACTGCAAGGAAGTGAGCACATTGATCTCGGATTGCAGATCAAGCGCATCGTATCCTATTTTAAGCGCATAGTATTCCCGCCTCCCTTGTCGCTGCACGAGATATACGGTTCCATTCGCGCCCCTGCCCAGCAATCGCTGTATCACATAACGGTTTCCCCGCCATTTCCCGGTGATAACGGTGCCGAGAGGATAAGGCGGATTAGACGACATACCCACCAATCATCCCTTCTCTTTCGTCTGGATCTTCAGTCATCAGGCGTCCATGATGTCCATCCAGTGTATCATAACGGTAATGCTCAAGCACCCTGAAAATCGCTGGTCCTGTAGGAGTGGCGCCTCTCATCCGCAGCTTGGAGAACAAAGAGCGGACACCAGACACGTTGCTGGTCCAGTCCATATCAAGCTCTGCATCCTCACTGCTGGTGCGTCCGGGAAAATGAAAGACAGCGATCTCGCTTTTACCTTCCCGTGCCTCCAGACTTAGCGCCAGATCTCGGATAGCATCCTCTACCGCAGCAAGCTTGGGCTTCATGCTGGCGCTGGCATCAATAAGCAGAGCAATACGCAGCGGCGATGTTTCCGTCAGCTCGTCCACGACATTGACGACCTGAGAACGCTGTAGCGGTGGCAATTCTTCCAGCGAGCCATCACCGAGTATTTTTTTCACCTCTTTATTAACCGCCTGCTGAATGGTCTGAACTACAGTCTTTCGCGTCATCATCTGTATCGTTTGGGCCAATTGCGGTGTTCCGACTATACGGCTCAGCCCCCCTCCGGCCTTCGCAATATCGGCAATCTCCCGGCTACCCAGCTCGCCAATTGTTCCATGATCAATCACACCGACCACGTTAACGGTGATTCCCTCCTGCAGGGCATGAGCCGCTGCCATCACCGGACTTTCCCCCACGTTCGAACATCCGTCTGTAATGAGCAGAATCTGCTTCATAACCATTCACTCCCCTTTTGTCTGAAACCTCTGTTTCTAGCATGTCCAGAAATGAGAGATTTCAAACTCGCATTTTGTGATGTGAAAGGCTTTTAGAAAGACTGTGAATGAAGGGGAACTGCGAGAAATGTTGGGCTTTCGATCGCTGTTATTCTCTGATTTCTTTCATCAGAACCGTTATAGTGGTCGAAATCAGAGAATAAAGGCGAACGCTTCGCTTCTACAGCTCCAAAATTTCTCTTTCGTTCCATACCATTCACTTTTTCAAAAGCCTAACACCACCATAAATTGCGGTGTTTGGGTGGGGAGGAACAAGTGGTGGCGAGTCATCATTTCATTCGACTCGGCAGTTTAGACACAAAAGAACAGAGCAGTTGCACTCTAGCTCACCGTACGCGGGCGCTCCATTCGCCCAATTCCAGGCAGCTGCAAGCTGGACCATTCCGGATGATAATGGTCGATCCGACTGACGACGATGGTCATATCATCATGAATTTCATTGCCTTGATAACGAATGACCTTCTCTAGAAGGGTGTCAGCCATATCCTGCGGATCATGGCCCTCAAGCTCCTGTATCATTCGTTTCATCCATATCTCTTTATTAACGGCATATCCCGGTGCATCATAAATACCGTCGGTCATCATAATGAGAATATCGCCCGGATGGAGCTGCAAGGTGATCAGGTCCACCTCCATATCCTGAATAATGCCGATAGGCAAATTGCTAGCTGTCACAGGAATCACCTCGCTTCCCCGCCGGATAAAGCTAGGCGCGGAGGCGATTTTCATAAAAGTAGTCTGTGCAGAATATTGATCAATCAGCGCCATATCCACGGTAGCATAGAACTCGTCAGGGGAACGGAGCATCAGCACCGAATTGACGGATTTCACCGCCAGTTTCTCATCCATGCCGGATTGCAGCAGCTTCTCCAGCATTCCCAGCGCCGCGCTACTCTCCATCCGTGCACGCTCGCCGTTGCCCATTCCATCGCTGATCGATACAGCAAAGGTACCGTTGCCCAGTTCGACGGTACTGAAGCTGTCACCGGACAGTAAATCCCCTCCTTTGGCCGCATTAGCTATCCCGGTATTCACCTCAAAAGCTTTTGCCGATCCGAACGTAACCATCGAAAGCCCTTCACGGGGATGGACTGCCGTCTCGCTCATGACAGCTATGTTCTCATTAAGAATGTCCGAGAGCAGCGGGGCAATCATTTTGCGGCATTCATCGAACCCACGAGTATAGGCATGAACGACCTCAATTTCTACGCGTCCGGGGTCAAGGCTTAATATATCAATGCTATGGATGGACAAGCCCAGCTTCTCCAAGGCTTCACGAATCTGGCTTTCCTGGCGATACATCGCCTGTCCTTCCCGCTTAATTTCTTTGGCCAGGTCCTCCATCACCTGGGAGACGCCGGACAGCTGCTCGGCAACAAATTGCCGGCTGTCGTATATTTGTCTTTTCCACCGCATATCATGCTGGTAAAGGCCATATTGACCCTTCATGAACTCCAGAACCTCACCCGTCTTGCCGCAAATCCGGTTCCACTCAGGGGGGAGTTGAGCGGCCGTCACATCCGGGCATTCTTCCACGGTAGTCATCATGTCCGTCATATAACGATAGGTCTGATAGAATTTCGCATCCCAGCAATGACCACGGCGCACGCAACCTGCGCAGACATTGTCCGTCACCGTACTCATGAAATCCTCCATTTCACGTTCGGCTGTTCCCGCCTCTCCGGCGCGTGAGATTTGCCCAAAGCTGCTGGACAGCTGGCGGAATACCTGCGAGAACTGTGTCACCCTTTCTGCCGTAATATCCCGTACCCTGCGGGCATATTCATGCTGAGATCGACTATGATCGGCTGTACCCGGTACATATTTGGCAATTGCCGAAATCATGCTGCGCGGAGTCAGAAGAAATAACACCACCGCTACACAAGTCTCCCATGTTGAAACCATCATGTCACCCGGACCCGTGAAATAGACGGACAGAATACTGGAGCCCAGCAGCATTCCGATCGAAACAGCACCTTTCCGGCCTCCCTGCATCATGCCCGCCAGCATCCCGGAAAAAGCTAGCAGGCTCATCTGATAGATCGCCCCAATATCAGCCAAGCTGAGGATTAGCCCTGTAACGACCCCAACAGCGGCCCCTAGCGGGGCACCGCCAGCCATTGCAAATAATAGGATAAGGTATCGGGAAAGAATATGCTCCAGAGACAGCCCTCCTACAGACCAGCCGACCAATCCGGTCATTACGGAGGCGAGCAATATGATCAAGCAGAGAATTTCTTCATTACGCAGCGATCGGCTTTTCTGCCTAAAGGTCAATAGCGGAAGCGCCTGCACGAATACGAGCGTCAGTACGAACCCAAGCCCTGCATCGAGGGTCATCATCATCATTGGATACCAGGTGAATGAAGGGCCAATCACGATTTGGAACAGACCGACCATAAAGGAGGATACGAAGACCATAAGCGGGGCATAAGAAAGGTCAATACGCTGGAAGCTTTCCATTCCCTTATAGACCAACATAAATATTATCAACTCTGCGGCAATTACCAGGCCTCCAGGGAAAGGCGTGAAGAGGCTGCCTGCGATAATCGCTACGGCCACGGGGAGCATAGAGTCTCTGCGCATAAACATAATGACGGCAAAATAAGCAATAGCGAACGGGGACAGCTCATTCAAGATGGTAGCTCGTCCAAGCAGGAAACCCATAACGCTAAGGAGCAGCATCCATTTCTTCGCTGCCAGCAGCTGAAGGGCCCGCTGGTTCTGCGCCCATGTCTTCAGACGCGATCCCAAGCCTTCTTTTTGTGCTTTGTTGTCCTTGTTTCCTGTTCTTGTCCACTCCGGCAAATTAACCACATTGCTTTTACTCATTACTCTACACCACCCGTTTCCAAATTTATGGTTCTCATTATATAGTGGCGGTTCTGAGAAAGTTTGTCAGAAACGGAAGGTAAGTCATAAGAAATTTCCGACAAAAAAGCCTGTCCCGACAAACCTCGGAAAAAGGCCCTTTATTCCTTATGGGACAGTGGCTTACTCTGTTTGAACAGAAGCAATGCCGGCTTTCTGTCAGTGAATGACAGCAGGCATTCGCCAGCGATTGCCCCAAACTAATGCGAGATTGGCGAGGATGCTGTCGCCGATTTGGCGGTCCCCGACAAAAAAAGTTAAGGGTCGTGAAACCTTGTCTGTCTACTAAACAAAAAACAAAAAAACCGCAAAGGGCCAAAGGCCCCTGCGGTTATTTATGATGTTCAAGTTTGGGATTATACGCGCTTGGCTCCACGGCCTCCGCGTTTTCCTTCTGTGTTCTTCTTAATCGAAGACATGCGCTCTTCGCTGTCTTTCAGGAAGCGTGACATTTTATCCTCGAATGAAGGTTTACCGGCTGCAGGCTTGAATGGACGCCCTCCCCGTTCACGATTAAATCCACCGCCTCCACCACCGTTACCTCCACCGCCGCCGAAACGGTCTCCACCGCTTGGACGTTCAGGTCTTGGTGCTCTTGGGGGACGTACTTCCGATGCCGGCTTATCTACGGCCTGCTTGATGGAAAGTCCGATCTTACCGTCCTTGTCGACGTTGATCACCTTGACTGTTACTACATCACTAATCTTCAGATGATCGTTGACATCCTTGACGTAATTATCGGCGATTTCCGAGATGTGAACGAGACCTGTGACACCTCCTGACAGATCCACAAATGCTCCGAAATGCGTGATGCCTGTCACCTTGCCTTCTAACTTGGTGCCCACTTCAATTGCCATAGAATAAAATGATCCTCCCTTAAAAATATACAGACGAATATTAAGGTCATCCTGTCTGCGGTGATTTGATTATACAGTAAAGAGAACAGCAAGGCAACAGAGCGCAAAGCCCTTTTGACCTGCTTTATTTCCCTGATTGCTCTGTCCGGATCGGAGTCTCCCCCTGAGGGTAGATATTATACCATTTACGCGCCAATTGGCCGATATACTCATCATCATTCAGCCTGGATACATCGTATTTCAATTGATCCAGCGATTTGGTAATACTATCCTTGGTCTCCTGCTTCTTAGCCAGATCGGCACTCTTGTCCGCGATCAACGCGTGCTGGGAAAAGAAAATATAACCCGCCCAGCCGAAAAAAACCGTCACAACGACCAGCCAGATAAACTTCCTTCGCTTCGCGCCGGCAGCTGAAGCTTTATTCGCATTCTTCTCTTCTGCAGAAAATCTGTTCATGCTGCGTCCCCCTCTTCAAGGTCAGCGTTTCCATCGCCTAGTCAGCCAAGTAGTAATTGTTGTCATCCATGTGCTATGAACAAGCCGTGCCCAATAGGGAGAAAGCCATCTAACAGGCAGTATCCAAAGCGGCTTTGTTAGACGCAGGAGCAGCTTGAGAACAAACAGCACAATACGTCCGAGCAGCGTTAGTATCCCTTTGAGAAGACGCCAGAGCCACAGAAGCGGCATCCCGATCAGGATGGTTACAAGCTTCCAAAGGAATTTGAACACAGAATGAACCAACTGAATTAACATTACCACAAAACGCCGCACCGTAACACTGAAGATCAAAAAATAGATCCATACACCCAGAAATAGACCAAGGAACGCGTAGAACCGCAACTGCCCCTGATTACCGGCATACAGCAGACGAAACACAAGCAGGGCAGCCCACAGCCAGTACAGCAAATCCAGGGCGGCGCACAGCCAGTTGGGAAACCTTAACTTGAACGACAGCACCCGGTAGCCGTCATAGGCGAGTCCCATTACCACCCCGGCCAGCATCATGTAGAGCAGGGTTACCCATTGGACCCCGGGGTTCATTTGAAGAGCTTGCCGATAATTCCCTTGTTTTTGCCCTGCGAACCGGGATCAAGATAAATCAAAGAATGAACATTGCCTTCTAGCGACAGGAGTCCGTTTTCCAGGCTGAGATTTTTGATATGTAAATGGCTCCCGCGAATGGTTAGATGGCCGAGTTCTGTACGAAGCAGAAACTCCTCGCTGTCGAAACTCTCCACATTCTGCACGCCCGTAAGTTCGAGCTGCTTGCGGTCGTGCATATGCAGATCGTGCTGCTTATTGGCTTTTACTGGTTCGATCATAGCATGTACCCCTCCTTCTTATCTCTAATCTATGGTGAGGGAGTTTAAGATAGAACAAGGGCTTGTTTTAAAAATATGCTTAGTCTCTCTGAAGCCCTCTTATCCACGCAAAAAAAGCGCAACTCTACATTATTGTAAAGTTACGCTTTCTTTCATCAGGTATCCGTATAAGCTAAGTTACCGGCACTTACCACTCCAGCCCGTTGCTCTTCGCAACCGGCTCTTCCCGGAGCAGGGTGTACATTCCAGCGGCTTCGTCCTTGCGGGTCGTCTCCACCAGTTTTTCTACCTTGACCGTCACCAGCTTCTGACCGAACTGCACTGTAATCTCATCGCCGAGCTTTACTGTGCTGCTAGGTTTGGATTCCCGTCCATTAATCAGCACCCGGCCTTGTTCGGACACATCCTTGGCCACCGTACGGCGCTTAATCAAACGGGAGACTTTCAAAAATTTGTCGAGACGCATTAGTTGACGGCTTCTTTAAGCTTGTTACCTGCCTTGAAGGCCGGTACAGTGGATTCAGGAATTTCAATAGTTGTGCCCGTTTGCGGGTTACGGCCGGTACGACCGGAACGTTTGCGGGTTTCGAAAGTGCCGAAACCGATCAATTGGACTTTATCGCCTTTAGCCAGAGCTTCGGTGATCTCGCCCAGGAATCCATTCAGTACTGCTTCTACGTCTTTCTTTGCCAATCCGTTTTTCTCGGAAATGTTGTTAACCAAATCTGTCTTGTTCATAGTTTAAGGTTCCTCCTAGGATACGAAAAAATAAATGAAACGAGATTTATCGCCATTATCAGCCACAAATCACCATTTCGTCTTTATGATATTCTGGATGCCACCCGAAAATCCTGCCATGACTCGCCGTTTTTTTTAAAAGCAGGCTTCGTTCTTCCTGGCAAGAAGAGGGTTAGCAGAGTATAGCACTATTACATTATAAACTGCAATCCCTGCTTCAAATCAAAGATTCATAGCCGCTATATTCATAGCATAGCCGCTTCTTCGTGTATATATACGGCTAAGGAGCTTTCATCTCCTATATAGATTGAACTTATAATTTTTCTATTTTGGGATGAGCCGTGACTCCAGAGAATGTTTGGACTTCCGGCCGCTGCCCTTCTGCAGATTTATTGATTTTAACCGCTAATAGCAGTAGAAATCTGCAGAGCTTATGCTTCCGATGCTAGCTTTCCTGCGGAAAGCTTTCAGGCGGTCGCTATCGCTCCTACAGTTCCAAAATCCCCCTACGCGCAGTACCTGTCGTTACTTGCGCTCCTGGACCTTGGCTTCCTGCCAAAGTGCCTCCATCTCATCAAGACTGCTATCCTGCACGCTCTTCCCCTTGCTGCGCAGACTTTGTTCGATATATTGGAACCGCTGGACAAATTTGCGGTTGGTTCGAGTCAGCGCATCTTCCGGATCGGCGCTGATAAACCGGGCCACATTAGTGGCTGCAAAGAGCAGATCACCCAGCTCCAGAATCTGTTCTTCCGCAGGGGCTCCGCTATCAATAGCCTCCTGCAGCTCATCTGCCTCCTCGCGAACCTTCACCAGGCAGTCCAGTGCATTGTCCCAGTCAAAGCCTACCTTAGAGGCTTTCTTCTGCAGCTTATAGGCCTTCATCAAGGCCGGCAAATCCCGGGGGACGCCATCAAGGACAGATTGCTCCTCCGGCTTCACACCCTTACGCCGCTTCTCCTCTGCTTTCATGCCTTCCCAGTTCTGTAGTGCCTCATCCGCATTGCCGGCCTCCCGGTCGCCGAATACATGGGGATGACGGAACACCAGCTTGTTGTTCAGTCCCTCGATAACGTCAAACACATTGAACGTTCCCACTTCTTCTTCCATCTGAGCGTGCAGCATGATCTGCAGCAGCAGGTCACCCAGTTCCTCCTTCATGTGGTCCGGGTCATCCTCATCAATGGTTTCCAGCACTTCGTAGGTTTCTTCGATCAGGTTCTTGCGCAGCGATTCATGGGTCTGCTCTTGGTCCCAAGGACAGCCTTCCGGGCTGCGGAGAATATCGACAATTTCATGCAAACGGGCAAAGGTGCGATTCCGCACGTCTTCCGCATGGTTCGCCGGAATATAGATGAGCGACAGGTTGCCGTACCCGTCCAGACGGTCCAACTCATAGAGAGGCACCTTCAGAATTTGTTCCTCGTTCTCTACCCCAAGCGCATGCCCCACCACAACCTCATATTCGGGTGGATACAGCTCCATTAGGCACAGCTTGGTCTCCGAAGCGGTGAAGGTGTCATACACCTGACCGATCAGAGTGTGCAGCTCGGGCTGAAGATGTGAGCGGCGAATACCGGAAGCATCTAGCAGCTGGAACCCTTCGATAGGGTCAAAGCCGAGCCGCACAAAAGCCTCGTCCAGGAAGCTCTCGCCGCCCAGAATCTGCAGCTCTATGCCCCATTCGGGGCAGCGTTGCCGGAGTAAAGAAACCGCAGATTCGGCGACCATGGGATGCCCTGGCACCGCATAGACAATTTCCGTGCCTTGCTCGGCATTAAAAGCCTCTTGAATTAGACGGGAGGCAATTGCCTCATAGACCTCGGGGAAAGAGGACAAAGACTCGTACAATCCGTCGAACGATTTCCATTTAATCTCCAGCTCCGCAAGCGCGGACATCATCGGATGTTCCTTGGTGCGTACGTACACGGTGGAGGCTGCCTTCAGTTTCTTGATAATACCCAGCGTCAGCCGATCGGGATTGCCGGAACCCAGTCCGACAATCGTTAATGATGCGCTCATGCTTGTTCATCTCCTTATTGACCCTCTCTAGCCTTAACAACAGGCAGAAGGCACTCTATCCTTGAATGTTCTTCTGGGCTCGCTACGCGAGGCCAAAAGACAGTGAATGATTCATTTATAACGGCTAGCGGAACAACCGCAGCTTGCTAAAGCCCTTCGCCAGGGACGGGCCGATGCCCGGAAGCTGGCGCAACTCGCTCTCGCTGAGCAGCCGCAGGGCGATCGCGCCCACGGCGAAGACGGCGCAGCCCGCCGTCACGCCGAGCAGGCTTTGGGCCAGGCTGGCGGTACGCCCGCCCGCCAGCCCTGCCGCCGCGAACAGCGCGTCAGCTCCATAGCTGACGGCCGCAGCGGCGGCGGCCAGGCCCGCAAGTAGCACCGCGGGCTTGGCCAGGGCATCTGCGAAGCGAAGCCGCAGATAGCCCTGGCGGTGCAGCAGCAGCACATTCAGCGCTGCTGCCAGCAGGTGCGCGGCCACACTGGCGATGGCCGCGCCGGTAATGCCCTGCTGCGGGACAAGCAGCAGGTTGAGGGCCGCCTTGAGCCCCGCGGCGGCCAAGAGATGTAGTGCTGGGGCGCGCACATGCCCCAGCCCCTGCAGCAGCGCGGCCGAGATGATGCTGACCGTGCCGCCGGCGGCGGTGAAGGCCAGCCAGATCATCGTGCTGCTGCCGGCAGTATCGCCGTAGAGCGCGATGTTAATCGGCTCGGCCAGCACCGCCAGCCCCACGGCGGCTGCGAGGCCCAAGAGCCAGAACCAGCGCAGTGACAAACTGCAGCGGGTCTCGATCAGCTTCAGATCGCCGTTGTACTTGGCTTCTGCCAGTGCGGGAATGAACACGACGGACAGCGATGTGGCAAGCATGGTCACAATCTGCACAAGCGGAAGGCCGCGGTTGTAGATGCCAAACTGTGCCATGGCTGCACTTTCACTGAGACCCTCCGAGAGCAAACGAGGTACAGTAAATACGTCGACCAGTCCGATCAGTGGAAGGGCCAATGCCCCCAGCATTACAGGAACCCCATAGGCCAGCAGGCTGCTGGCCTTAATTCCTGAAGCTTGTCCCTGCAGGGACTTGGCTGCACCCTGGGACCTCGTTACTTCTGCAGTAGCCGCCACTTCTGCCACAGCGGAAAGCCCCGTATTGCGCCGGTGTCTCCGCCAGTACAGCAGCATCACTAGCAAGCCGGCGGCCCCGCCCCCGGCAGAGCCAAGCAGAGCACCAGCCGCAATACTCTCCACTCCGGCCCCGTGTGAAGTCAAATAAAGCAGCAGGACAATCATTACCGCTACGCGGACCGACTGCTCCACAATTTGTGATACCGCAGTGGGGGTCATATTGTGAAGACCCTGGAAATAACCCCGTAATGCCGCCATGACCGGAACGAATACAAGCCCCCACGCTGCACTGCGTAGTGCCGGTATGACATGGGAACTGCCGACCCATACAGCAATAAGAGGCGCGCCAGCATAGGTGAGGAGACCAAGCCCCAAACCACAGAGGCCAGTAATCAGCGTGGACAGCAGAAGGATTCTGCGGCCTTCATCTTCCCGTCTTCCGGCGGATGCCTCTGCCACGAATTTGGATATGGCTGAAGGCAAGCCCAGCATGGCGATAGTTATGAGCATCGTATATAGCGGATAAACCGTATTGTAGATGCCGAATACAGCATCACCGCCCAGATTTTGCAGCGGAATTTTTTGCAAAGTGCCAATCAGCTTCGAGATAATCGCCGCCGCACTAAGAATAAAGGCTCCCTGGAGCAACCGGGACGCTTGTGTTGTCGATTTCATGAGATTACCTGCTTTTAACACTGAATTTGGAAAGAAACGCAACTGCCACCCAGTCAAACAACCGTAGCCAAAACAAGCTTAATTATAACGTATGTATGCCCTGAACGACAAAACTCCCGCTTTCCTTTGTACATCATACCAAAAGGAGAGCAGGAGCCATAGTACCGTAGATATTACTGTTCCATCTGCTTGCCCAAAAATGCGGCAGCCGTTTCAGTCATTTTGACTTCCATCTGAGACATCTTCACCGAATCATCCTTGTTTAGCATCACTACACAGCCGATCGGATCGCCTCCGGAAATAATCGGTGATGCTACATAAGTAGACAGCAGTTCTGGATGGTCTTTGCCTATCTCATAATTGCCACCGTTCGTTTCCAGCACTGTTTTGCGGCCATCCATTACCTTTTCCAGCAGCACACCGACTTGCTTCTCCAAATACTCCTTCTTGGAACCGCCTGCAAGTGCAATGAAGGTATCTCGGTCTGAGATGATGGTAATATGACCTGTGCTTTCATACAGCGACTCGGCATATTCTTTGGCAAAATCACCAAGCTCGCCGATTGGAGAGTATTTCTTCAGAATGACCTCACCATCGCGGTCAACGAAGATTTCCAGAGGGTCCCCTTCCCGGATCCGAAGCGTCCGTCTAATTTCTTTAGGAATCACCACTCTTCCGAGGTCGTCAATACGTCGTACAATTCCAGTAGCTTTCATTCACATGTTGCCCCGCTTTCTTAAGAAGTATTGTTCAACTACTGTCCATTATGGGAATGGATAATCCCAGTGATTTATCGTAATATCTGCCCATAGTATTCATCTCTTCCCAGTTCCTTATACATATCATTGCCTGTATAAAAAATCTCGGGCAATCTTCGCCCATTACTGCGAATAACCTGAATAAAACAAAAAATACCGCCCACAAGGGCGGTATTTGAAACAGAAAGCAAAGATGCTTTCTTCAGTGCAATGGATTATAAAGGGGAGCTTGTCCCGGCTTATTCAGCAGCTTTTGTTGCCTCAGGAGACGCACTTGGCTCTGTGCCTTTTTCATCAGCAGGGGCAGAGCTCTTCGGCAGGTTGATCTTCTCAATGATGCCGTCGAGTTCCTTCTCCATGAAGTTCTCCAGACTCTTCGAAGCCAATGATTGCTTAATGTTTTCCTTCTGCTCATCGGTCAGTTGGTCGAAGGTCTTCTCCGTACGGGATTCCACCTTGATAATGTGATATCCGAATTGGCTCTCTACCGGTTCACTGATCGTGTTCAGCGGCAGGGTTTGTGCAGCCTTCTTAAACGACTCTACATAGGTACCAAGTGGTTTATCTTTGTACTCGCCACCCGTTTCCTTGGAAGCCGTATCGTCGGTGTATTTCTTCACAACTTCTGCAAAATCGGCTCCCCCGTCAAGCTCCGCCTTTACTTGCTTCGCGAGCTTCAAAGCATCCTCTTTGCTGCGTTCCTTCTTGTCGGCATCTGTAAAGCCAATCAGGACATGACGCAGAGTAGCTACGGTAAAGTCGCCCTTTGTCGCTTCAAATTCTTTTTTCACGTCTTCATCCGTGACTTTGAGCAGCATGTCCTGATACACAGTCAGTACACGCACCATGTACGCATGAATATCTTCTTCCGTGATCCCTTGCTGCTTCAAAGTATCTTTATACGTTTTGCCAAGACCTTTTTTCATAGCCTCAACTTGGGCATCGGCTTCCTTCTTGGCTTCTTTCTTGGCCTCGTCGGTAGCTTGTCCAGCCAAATACTCGAAGGCTACCTCTTGCTTGAGGATGGACTCCTTGAAGGCATCAATTTGCAAATATTGTGCCTGATCCGGTGACAGGAATTTCATGATCTTCTGATCCAGATCAAATGCTTTTTCTGTAATAGTACCACCTTTATAAGTAGCAACTGCCGTACTATTATCCGCGGCATTGCCCCCCTTACTGCTGCAAGCAGATAGTACAGAGAAGGAAAGCGCTGCTGCCAGTGATACGAGCAGCACTTTCCAGGTTTTTGTTTTATTTAACGACATTGTGAAGTTCTCCCTTCGATTTGAAAGCCTGTTTAACTTCCTCCAGGAATTGCTCGAGTAAGTCAAGCAGCTCTTTGTCCCCGAGTCGTTTGGACTTGACCCGGATGACGGCTTTTGCATCCTTTTCAAATTGTACACGTCTTTCGAAACGATTTCCAACTTTAGCGAGCTTTGTCGTATCAAAAGCTCCGATCCGGTCCTCATAAAAATTGAGCGAGACCTCGTCTCCCCGCCGCACCATAGCGTCGATGCCGTACATCTTACCATAGACCTTCAGCCTTGCTACAGACAAGAGGTTAACGACTGCCTCCGGCAGCTCCCCGAAGCGGTCAAGCAGCTCGTCTTCAAGCTCGGAAGCATCGTCAAAGGCGGAAATAGCAGCTACCTTTTTATAAATTTCAATTTTTTGGATGCTGTCGTAAATATACTCTGACGGGAGATAGGCGTCAATCGACAAATCAATGACTGTATTACCTTCCTTCAGCGAGGTATCTTCCTCGCCAAGTACAGTTACTTTGCGTTTGCGAATCTCCTCTGCCAGCATCTGCGAATATAGATCAAAGCCCACTGAGGCGATAAAACCGTGCTGCTCTGCCCCCAGCAAGTTCCCCGCCCCACGGATGGAGAGGTCACGCATAGCGATTTTGAACCCGGAGCCAAGCTCCGTGAACTCCTTGATCGACTGCAGCCGCTTCTCCGCCACTTCAGTCAGAACCTTATCCCGCTGATACGTAAAATAGGCGTAAGCGATCCGGTTGGACCGGCCTACCCGTCCCCGCAGCTGATAGAGCTGGGAAAGGCCCATTTTATCAGCATCATGCACAATGAGCGTATTAACGTTAGGAATATCTACTCCGGTCTCGATAATACTTGTGCTGACGAGCACGTCGTATTCGCCATCAAGGAAGTCCAGGATCGTTTTCTCCAGCTCCTGCTCCGACATCTGGCCATGACCGATACCAACGCGTGCTTCCGGCACCAGCATGGAGATTTGCGCAGCCATTTCCTGAATACCTTGGACACGGTTATACAGATAGTAGACCTGTCCCCCGCGTGCGAGCTCCCGCTCCACTGCCTCACGGGTCAGAGTCTGGCTATGTTCAACGACATACGTCTGTACGGGAAAGCGGTTCTCCGGTGGCGTCTCAATAACAGACAAATCCCGTACCCCAAGCATCGACATGTGCAGTGTGCGGGGAATCGGTGTTGCGGTCAATGTCAGTACATCCACGTTCGTCTTCAGCTTCTTCAGCTTTTCTTTATGCGTCACACCGAAACGCTGCTCCTCATCCACAATCAACAAACCTAAATCTTTGAAGACCAGATCTTGAGAGAGCAACCGGTGTGTACCGATTACCACATCAACAGTTCCCTGTTTGACACCCTTGATCGTATCATTCTGCTCTTTGCGGCTACGGAATCGGCTTAGCACTTGAATATTCAGCGGGTAATTGGAAAACCGCTCACGGAATGTCTCGTAGTGCTGCTGGGCTAGAATCGTCGTCGGCACTAATACAGCCACTTGCTTACCTTCAATGGCTGCTTTGAAGGCGGCACGAATGGCTACCTCAGTCTTACCATAACCGACATCGCCGCATAGCAGACGGTCCATCGGACGGTTCTGCTCCATGTCCTTTTTAATTTCCTCAATCGCCCGCAGCTGGTCACGAGTCTCCTCGTACGGGAATACCTCTTCGAACTCCTGCTGCTCCTGAGTATCCTTCTCGAATCCGTATCCCATCGCGCTTTGACGCTCGGCATACAGCTTGATCAGATCGTCGGCAATATCCTGTACCGAAGAACGCACCTTATTAGTGACACGGGTCCATTCATTTCCACCCAGCTTGTATACCTTAGGCTCTTTGTCTTCGGAACCGACATATTTCTGGATCAGGTCAATCTGTTCGATCGGCACAGACAGCTTGTCGCCGCCAGCATACATAATATGCATGTAGTCACGGTGGATCCCGCTGACTTCCAGCGTACCGATCCCCATGTATTTACCAATCCCGTGGTTCTGGTGAACGACATAATCGCCTATTTTCAATTCCGTGTAGCTCTTGATTCGTTCAGCGTTGTCTATACCCTTCGACACTTTGCGCGCTTTGCGCTGCTTCTGGGAGAACATCTCGCCTTCGGTAATCACGGCAAGGTGAATAGATGGGAGCTCAAAGCCGGAGCCCAGATTTCCCTGAACAATGGTTGGCTCCTCAATACCGTAGTCATAAAGGACTCTGCGCACACGCTCAATACGTTCCTCGCCATTCGCCAGCATAATGACTTTAACGCCGGATTTGTGCCAGCGTTCCATCTCTGACTTCAGCACATTCATCTGTCCATGGAAATCCTGCATCCCGCGGCTGATGAACCCCAGTATGTTCTGAGGCTGAACATGTGGAACCTGGCGGAGAAAGATCGACATAAACAGACTTTGGAACGGACGGTGATACATTACCGTGTCAGTCTCTACAGAGAGCTGCAGATCCGGTAGCGTCTTGCCATTCTGCAGCAAATGAAGGTTCCATTCCGATTCATCCCGTTCCAACTGCTTAGCCGTCTCCAAGAGCCGTGCTGGCTCGTCGAATACAAGCAGTGTATCCTCGACCATA
The DNA here is from genome assembly GCF_013359945.1 of Paenibacillus agri. Classification (GTDB taxonomy): domain Bacteria; phylum Bacillota; class Bacilli; order Paenibacillales; family Paenibacillaceae; genus Paenibacillus_AQ; species Paenibacillus_AQ agri. The sequence continues at coordinate 37,352 of NZ_JABWCS010000188.1, forward strand.
TAGTCATACAGATGGGAACGTTCAGGATAAAGCAAACTGATATATTTATAGATTTCCGGAAAATAAGTGCCCTGGCGGAGCATTTCCAGCTCACGGCCCATTTCCTCCCGCAGACGCAGCTTCGCCTGGCGGTCTGTCATCTTCTCAAGCTGGCGTTCCAGCAGAACTGCCGCCTCAGCAGCAGCCGCTTCCTGGCGGGACTTGTCCGCGATGATCTCCTTGGCTGGAGTAATTTTCACACTACGTACTTTGTCAATCGAGCGTTGATCGGCCGGATCGAAGGTTCTGATAGAATCGACTTCTTCGTCGAACAGCTCCACCCGGTATGCCAAGGCAGAGGTCATTGGATAAAAGTCAACAATCCCCCCTCTTACACTTAGCTCGCCACGGTTCTCTACCCGTTCTACCCGCTCATAGCCCATTTCGATCATGGACAGCAGGAATTCCTCAAGGTTAAGTGTACCGTCCTGTGAGATTGTCACCTGCGCTCCAGCCATAACATGAGGGGAGGGCAGCAGACGGCGCACACCTGAATAAGGGGCGATTACAATGCCACGGAAGCCCTGAGCACATCGTGTCAGCACATCAATCCGCTGAGCTAACGTCTCTGGACTGGATACCGCCGCCTCAGCGGCCACCAGTTCATTGGCAGGATAAAGCAGCACGCGATCCGGAGAAAGCGCTTCCTGCAAATCATCGGCCATCTTCTGAGCCGAGAACATATTATGCGTCACCACGAGCAGTGGGCGTGCTGTCTCTTCATGCAGCGCCGCCAGCATGATCTGTCGGGCAGATCCGGACAAGCCGGATATGAGCTGTTCCTTCATACCTGCTGCAATACCGCGGGTGACAGATTGAAAATCGGGATCTTTGGAAAAAGCTTCTATAAGACCTTGTAACAACAGGCGCACCTCTCTTACTAAACAGGCTGAAGGCGGCTGATGCCGCCTCACCTGTTATGATTGGAATCGAAAAACAAGCCTCAGCTGTAACGCCAAGGCTTGCGGATGACGATAGAGACAGGCGCTTCCACTTACTGAAGCGGACTGGCCAGTAGGCTGAGCTCGGGATTGTTATCCAAGGCCTGCTTGCAGTAATCGCAAGTAACCTTTACCGTAATCTCACCTTCTGAATCATACGCTATGATATCTCTGCGCTCCGCAGGGGTCAAGGAATGTAGGCCTAGCTGCACTTCTGTCGCATCGCTTCTGTGAATGCTGCCCAGAAAGGTTCTGCAGTGCCTGCATACATAGTTTATTGCCATCTATATGCCTCCTGAAGGTAGTATATACCTTCAGTATGCCCGGCTGACACTGTCTTTAGCCTGGTACAAAGACCATTGCTACATATTAGCCGTTGAATTTGGCCATGGTCTGCTCAAACGTATTCTTGAGACTGAACTCGAGCGCATCACAGGTACTCGTAATCGTATCCTGCAGCTTATCCCCGTCCTTCTTGGCAAAAGTGGACAGTACATAATCCACTATTGCATAACCTGGCTCAGGGCGGGAGATACCCATTCTTACCCGATTAAAGTTCTGGGTTCCTGTGTGCTGTATGATGGATTTAATTCCGTTATGCCCGCCAGAACTTCCCTGATAACGCAGTCGGACCTTGCCTAGCTCTGTATCCAGGTCATCGTAGACTACGATCATATCTTCAAGCTGAACCTTGTAATAATCCATATATGCGCGTACGGCTTCACCGGAAAGGTTCATGAAGGTCATTGGCTTGATCAGTACGGTCTTGACGCCGCCGATCACCCCTTCACCGATAATCGATTTGCATTTGTTCTGATTCAAGGAAATTCCATGTCTGGCTGCCAGTTCATCCAGCGCCATGAATCCGACATTATGCTTGGTTTTCGCATATTGCGGACCGGGATTTCCGAGTCCAACTATCCATTTCATTGCTGAACGTTCCTTTCTCTTCGGCTCTTTTGCGCAAGTGATTCCTGTTTTTGGTACAATGGAAGCATAAGAGCTTCTTGGACCGACATTACACTTTCGAAGACAGGTGATTATTCTATGTTACGCCAGGGCGAGAAATTAATGCTTCACCGCCATTTCCAGTATCACATCCAGTATGCTGTGCCTGTCGAGATTTACCTGGACAATGTGCACATAGACATCGGTATACTGACGGCAGTAGATGAAGGCTTTGTCGAGCTGCAGGGTACGCTGTACAACCGCAATCGCTATACCTTCATCTCCCGTCCCGGGTACTAGAAGCCATACGCTTCTCCCGGCATCACGCCGAGAAGGGTTACATCTTCCTGATAGGAGAGGTGTAACCCTTTATTTATTATACAGTTACTTCTAGTCTATCAATCTTATTCAATCTCGAACAACTTGCTGATCGACAGCTCCTCGTGCACGCGGATGATGGCTTCGCCCATCAGTGGAGCAACGGATAGCACTTTTAGCTTCGAAGTAGGGTTCTCGCTGCGGATTGGAATGGTATCCGTCACGATAATCTCCTTGATCGGCGAGTTCTCCAGACGCTCATGCGCAGGTCCGGACAAGACCGGGTGGGTACAGCAAGCGTATACTTCCTTCACGCCGCCTTCCATCAGGGCATTAGCGCCCAGTACAATCGTTCCGGCTGTATCAATGATATCGTCAATCAGAATCGCTGTTTTGCCTTCAATGTTACCAATGATGTTCATAACTTCACTGACATTTGGCTCCGGACGACGTTTGTCGATAATGGCCAGCGGAGCATTCAGGAAATCAGCCAGTTTTCTGGCGCGAACCACACCGCCGTGGTCAGGAGACACAACGACAGGATTCTCGATTTGTTTCGAGCGGAAATACTGGGCCAAAATCGGCACGCCGAGCAAATGATCCACCGGAATATCAAAGAAGCCCTGAATCTGCATTGCGTGAAGGTCCATCGTAATGACGCGGTGTGCTCCTGCCTTTTCAATCAGGTTCGCCACCAGCTTGGCCGTAATCGGATCGCGTGAACGCGCTTTACGGTCCTGACGTGCATACCCGTAGTATGGAATAACAACGTTGATGCTCTTCGCGGAAGCACGCTTGAGTGCGTCGACCATGACGAGAAGCTCCATCAGGTTGTCATTGACTGGACCACAGGTTGACTGTACTACATATACATGGCAGCCCCGTACGCTTTCCGACAGCTTCACCTGAATCTCGCCATCGCTAAAGCTGGTAGTATGCGATTCACCCATCGGAATACCGATATAGTCCGCAATTTGACTGGCCAGCTTGGGATTAGAATTACAGGTGAAAATTTTTAGCTTGGAATCACAATAAGTCATAAAATATAAACCCTCCGTGACGGAATTTAGCTTTCCAAAGGCGCCGGAGCGGAGATGTTCAGTCCGTCCGGCGGTTACAGCAGGACTTTACGATGGACTAGATTGGTCTTTCTTAGCTTTCGCACGGGCGCGGATCTTGACCGCATAGCCCTCTTTGTTCTCCTGCCGCACTCTGGCAATGGCAAGATCATGATCCGGAACGGAACGGGTAATGGTTGAGCCCGCAACAACATAGGCCCCTTTGCCCACGTTAACGGGAGCAATAAGATTCACATTGCTGCCGATAAAGGCATCATCGCCAATCTCTGTCTTGGCTTTATTATAACCATCATAGTTGACGGTGATTGCACCGCAGCCCACATTTACATTGGAGCCGACTGATGCATCACCAATGTAACTAAGGTGCGATACCTTGGAACCGTCGCCGATCGTGGCATTCTTGATTTCTACGAAATCGCCGACTTTGACTTCCTCACCGAGTACAGCACCAGGACGTAAATACGCAAAAGGCCCAACGGTGGTCCGTGCGCCAACTTCTGCCTGATTCAATACGGATTGCTTGATCTCGGCTCCGTCAAGCACACGGGAATCCTCGATTTCTGTTGAAGGACCGATCACGCAGTTCTCTCCGATATCGGTTGAGCCCTTCAGGATTGTCCCCGGATACAGAACAGTATCAGCACCAATGACTACGTCCGCTCCAATATAAGTTGAGGCAGGATCGATAATGGTTACTCCATTAAGCATATGGTAACGGTTGATACGGCTACGCATATGGCCTTCAGCCTCTGACAGTGCCAATCGGTCATTCACACCAATAGACTCCGCGGCATCCTTTGTCTGGTAACCCAGTACAACCTCGCCCGAAGCCCGCAGTATACCGATTACATCGGTCAAGTAATACTCCTGCTGATTATTGCTGTTCGTAACCTTCTCCAGAGCAGCAAACAATTTAGCATTATCAAAACAATAAGTGCCTGTATTAATCTCCTGTACAGCAGCTTCTTCGGCGGTGCAATCCTTCTGCTCGACAATCTTCTGTACTCCGCCGTCTTCCCCGCGGATAATGCGTCCGTATCCTGTTGGATCATCCATAACGGCACTTAACACGGTTGCTGCCGCCTGGTTCTCTTCATGCAGCGTCATCAGCCCGTTAAGCGTCTCAGTTGTAACCAGTGGGGTGTCCCCGCAGATCACAATTGTTGTTCCTTCCTCGCCGCCCAGCAAATCCTTGGCCTGTTTCACGGCATGGCCGGTTCCGAGCTGCTGTTCCTGCAGCACATATTCCGCCTTGTCGCCCAAATAAGCCTGAACCGCTTCCGCGCCGTGTCCGACGATGACAATACTCCGCTGGCATCCGGTCGCTTTTACTGTATCAAGCACGTGCCCAACCATCGGCTTTCCGCAAACGGGGTGCAGCACCTTGTATAATTTAGATTTCATCCGCTTGCCCTGGCCTGCGGCAAGTACTACAGCCATTCTTTTCAAGAATGCCAACCTCCTACTCTTGAACTCACTACTGAATATATCTCATTCCGGGCAAAAAGAAAAGAGAACCATGTAGGCATGGTTCCCTTTTCTCCGAACCCCAATGAGAAAGACCGTTCATGCTGGACCTTAAATGATGTATAGAAAACCATCAGTAAAGGCGGCCCATTTTGCAATATCAGGAAGTCACTTCAAAGGGATGCTCATACTTTCTGATATTATAAATAACGGCATGGCCTGGCACCGCCCCGAAGGGCAGCTGTCAGCGAGTAGAAAGCGCATCCTAAGCTCCCTCTTCGATGACTTCTTCTTCTTCCGTAGCGGCGCGATCGTATTCGGCCAGAACCGCAGATTGAATCTTCTCGCGTGTGCCCGAAGAGATCGGGTGTGCGATATCGCGGAATTCTCCGTCCGGTGTACGCTTGCTCGGCATAGCAACGAACATCCCATTGTTACCGTCGATGACGCGAATGTCATGAACAACAAACTCGTTGTCGATGGTAATGGATGCAATTGCTTTCATTCTCCCCTCAGAGTTAACTCGGCGGAGTCTGACATCCGTAATTTGCATGTGTGTGTTCACCACCTTTTTCCATCAGAGACTTGGTGTATAATTCCACACAGCAATGCGAAATCCTTCTTTTTCATACCAAAAAATGACTGTTTAAGAAGAATATTTTTGAACATCCATTGTTTTCGACACATTTCGGGCGGTTTACTGTTTATTCCTCATAATTTCGACAAATTACTCCGTATTTGAAAAAATACGCGGACCTGGCATTGCAGCCGACCCGCGTATCTCAATTCACATTTCCGTCAAAAAAAGTAATTTCCCGGATGTGCGGAAATTTTCCGTTCCTTGGCGTCCACTTCGCTTAGCTTCACCAGCGACACATACTCGTGCAGCAGCCGCTCTTCTGATTCTACCGCGCCTGATTCCACCAGCACACCAACACCCGCCACTTCAGCGTTGAACTCGCCGAGCAGATCCACCATTCCGCGAATGGTTCCTCCTGCTTTCATGAAGTCATCCACAATCAGAACCCTGGATTTCTCCTTCAAGGCCCGTCTGGATAGCGACATTGTGTGGATACTCTTATGCGATCCGGACACATAATTAATGCTCACCGCCGAACCTTCCGTCACCTGATGGTCACGACGCACAATTACGACTGGCAATCCCAGCTGGGCTGCCGTGGCATAAGCCAGAGGGATCCCCTTGGTCTCTACCGTCATAACTACATCGATGTCCTGATTGCTGTAAGCAGTAGCAATGATCTTGCCAGCCTGCTCCATCAAGGAAGGGAGTCCAAGCAGATCAGACATGTACAAATATCCGCCCGGAAGAATGCGATCACTATGTTCGAGCTGCTCGCACAGACGCTTGGCAAACTCTAGCGCCATTTCCTTTGGAATCATCGGAATATAGCGCACTCCGCCCGCTGCACCAGCCAGGGTCTGAAGCTCGCCCATGCCTTCACCTTCAAATACCTCTTTTATAATAGCCAGATCTTCACTCACGGATGACTTCGCCGCACCGTAACGCTCCGCAAAAATGGACAGCGGCAGCAGATCATGCGGCTTCTCCAGCAAAAATTGGGTCATGTCAACCAAACGCTGACTTCGTTTTAGTTTCTTCACAGAATACTCCTCGCCAAAACCGAATATTATAGAAAAATATATCACTTTTGTACGGGTTTATACAAGAGAAGCCTGCTATGTCAGCGACCGTACTGCATATACTTCCTTACAAAATCCGCGCAGTCCATTATAGATCCGCGCTACTTTAGATTGCTTGGACACCAGTCCGAACACGGTTGGCCCGCTGCCTGACATCAGCACACCGTCGGCCCCCAGCTTGATCATCGCATCCTTGAGCTGCTGCACCTCCGGGTGCAGCTTCAGCGTCACGTCCTCCAGGACGTTGCCTAGCTTGCTGCACACGCCGTGAAAATCTCCAGCCTCAATCGCCGCGCGCATTTCGCTAGCGGATGGATGTGCGGCGATATTCCCGGCACGCACGCGGCCGTACACCTCAGCCGTCGATACATTGATCGGCGGCTTCGCCAGCACCACCCAGCACTGCGGGGGACTTGCAATCGGCGTCAGCTGCTCCCCACGGCCCGTCGCAAGGGCTGTGCCGCCCGTCACGCAGAAAGGCACGTCCGAGCCCAGCTCGGCGCCGAGCTCTTGCAGCTCCTGCGCCGGGATCCCAAGGCGCCAGAGCCGGTTAAGGCCGCGCAGCGTAGCTGCGGCATCACTGCTGCCGCCGGCGAGCCCGGCAGCGACTGGAATTCTTTTATCCAGATGGATATGTACACCGCTCCGCACATTGTAGCGGTCTTTAATCAGCCTTGCTGCCTGAAAGGCCAAATTCTTCTCATCCAGGGGGATGTACCCCGCCTGGCTGGATATTATAATCGAATCCCTCGGCGTCTCTGATAGCTCCAAACGGTCTGCCAGATCCACCATCGTCATTATCATTTCCACCTCATGAAAACCGTCAGCGCGCTTATGCAATACGTCCAGCATCAAATTGATTTTGGCCGGCGCTTTTTCGTACATTTTCAAGGCGTTCACCCACCTTCAGCTTTTCCCCTAAAAACAACTTAACATATTATATGAGAAACTGGTATCGAAGTCCATTCTTCAAATGTAATGGGCCTCAAGACAGCACAAAAGACGCCCCATTGTGGCAGCGTCCTCTCCTGGTTCATACACCCTAAGCCTCAATCCGATCTGCGTGCAGCCTGCTCAGCGAGCTGAATGGCCCGCTTGACCATATTCCCGGCATCCTTCGCTCTGATTCCGCCCCAGCCTTCACGCTCCACAGTATCATAGAAGCCCAGTTCCTTGGCCAGCTCGGTCTTCAGTTCCTCCGACATCGTGCTACGTCTTCTTCGGCTCACTTAAGGTTCCTCCCTTAATGCATATTTGATGATGAGCAACTTGCCTTACTAGTATGCTTGCCAGCGGAAGAGATCATTCATCCAACAAAAAACAGCCCCCCAAAAGGAGGCTGCCCATGAATCGTTAAGATTTAATATACATGATCCGCATCTGCCCGTCATCTTCACACACTGTGATTTCCACAGATTCGGTAAGTATATCGGCATAGCTGTAGGAGACTCGTTTGAACGTTTGCTGCTCCTGATCTAGTTTGACAATAAAAACAGAAGGGTACGTTTCTTCCAGGACACCGGTGCGTTCGACGGTTTTACGGCGACCACCATTTGCACGTAGCGTAATCTTATGACCGACGTGAGCTTCGAGACTGCGTTTGATTTCCAACAGCGCGTTATTAGCCATTGCCTGACGACCACCTCTTTCCTTGTCCATTATACATCATTTTACAGTCCTTGTCAAAGTAAATAAATAATTATAAATTATGCCAAAAGGGATGTCAATGGATTTTTTCCAGAGGAAAGATCGGCTGTAATAATTACCTTGTTATCGGTAATAGCTGTTCATCTGAATCGATTGAGCTTGAATTGTCCTTATGAGGAGTGTGTCCTGTTCCCGCCAGATTATGAGCGAATGACCCTTTTTTCCAGAAAAAGAAAGAACCGGGCTTCCGCCCGGCTCTGATAATTTATATAGCCGTGAGACGGCTCCCTCTTTCTCTAAGACACGTAAACGCGTGTTAAACGACTGAAGGGGTAACCTTCAGCGCAGAGAGGTTCTGCAAGCGTGGCATCCCCACCCGGAAGCTGCCGCGTGTCTCAATGCCCCCCACACCCTGATTGCCGCTGATGGTATTGTTAAGCACATCGTTCAGGTTAACCGTATCCCGGACGGAGGTGAATGACGCTTTGGCGGCCACATAGACAGGGTCCAGGGCGTGAATCAGAATCCGTCCCGGCGAGCTGGCAAAGTTAGCGCCTGCGCCCAGCAGTGCCTCAAAATGCGATTGGCAAGCACCCGCAATAATGGTGAGCGAGTCAAAATTCCGCTCATACTCTCGGGCGACCCGAACCGCGGACACAAAATTCTGCGAATTTTTGTAGCTGTTCAGGCTGTAGAGATCATAAGTATGCTGCTGCCTTAACACCCCGTCATGACCGGTAATCACCACTATATCCGGACGGACACGGGGCAGTAGCCGGTGTAGCGTATCCGCCATGGAAGCCTCATGAACATGGTGACCCTCCGCAGGAATCCGCAATTGCTCATACAAGCTAAGGCTTTTATTCAAATAGGACGCATCCCCGTCCAAATGCAGCACTTTGCCTGGCACTTCAAAATAAGCCGCTTCTGCAGAGGATTGATTCCACAGCCCGCCCGTACTGTTACCGCTGCGCTGTGTCTGGTCCTGACGGTCCTTGTGCAGCTGTGTCAACGATTCCTTTGCCTTTATCTGCGCTCGCTGCCCCAGCTCTGTGATCCGGGTAGGAGGCACCTGTACCAAGTCGTCCAGGGGGGAATCCGCCAGCAGACGGAATTCTGTCCCCTTGATAACGGCTCCGGTCTGTACGATGCGCTCTACTCGAAAAGTCACGTCACCGCCATAAGATTTGCGAACGACCAAGTCTCCTGAATTCATCAAAACACCACCTTTACCCCATCGTATGGGCAAAGGCCGCGGTTGGTTCATATTCCAGCGTGATTTTAAAATATCTGCCTCCAGTTAAGGCTGGGAGACGTTTCTGCTTAACTCAGACGACTCCTGCAGCCAAAAGAACTCCGCTTAGCCGGGCGTATTCCTCCAAGCTAAGTGTCTCTCCGCGTCTTGTTGGCTCGATTCCTGCTTCGCTTAGCAGCGCCTCCAGGCGCTCGCGTCCCTCTCCCGGGAAGAAACGGGCCTTGAGGTTATTAGCGATCGTCTTGCGCCGCTGGGTAAAGGAGGCCTGTACCACATCGAAGAAGTGCTTCTCATCGGCAACCTCTACAGGCGGACGCTCCCGTACCTTGAGTCGGATCACTGCCGACTCCACATTTGGCTGCGGGATGAATACGGTATGCGGCACAATGCAGACCAACTCAGGCTCACTGTAATACTGCACGGCGATACTCAGACTGCCATACTCTTTGCCACCTGGAGATGCTGCCATCCGTTCGGCAACCTCCTTCTGGATCATAACAACGATATTATCAAGCGGCAGCTTCTCTTCTAGCAGCTTCATAAGGATCGGCGTTGTAACGTAGTAGGGCAAGTTAGCAACTACGCTTACTCGATCTACGGAGGCAAAGTCCTCCTTGAACAGTTGCTGTAAGTCCACCTTCAGGACATCATCATTACGAACCTTCACATGAGGATATGGCGACAGTACATCCTTCAAAATCGGGATCAGCCGTCTGTCGATTTCCACCGCCGTTACCGCACCCGCCGTTTGTGCCAGGCGCTCTGTCAGCGCCCCGATTCCAGGACCGATCTCCAAAGCACCTGCAGTATCGTCCAGTTCAGCAGCATTTACAATTTTGTCGAGAATATTCTGGTCAATCAGAAAGTTCTGGCCCAGACTTTTTTTGAATGAGAATCCGTACCGTTGAATGATTTCCTTTGTCCGTTTAGGGGTTGAAACGCTCTCTTTGTCAGTCATGAAGTTATGCCTCCCTGTTCAATTTGGGCGAGGGCTCCGGCAAACTCCTCCCGCGTAATACCAAACATTGCAAGCCGCTTGAAGAGCTGCTTGCCATTGCAGTACCCAATACCAAGCAGATTGCCAAGTGCCATCCGCCGCTCTGCGGCCCGGGGATGCACGAGCATACCTGCTGCCATCAGGTCATCCAGCCCGATCAGGGCCGGTGCGCCCTCAAAGGACGTATGTACATGTGCCAGCGCGTGGCGAATCGCCTCAGGTGTAGCATTCTCCACGCCAATATCACCCTTACGGGTCGCATCCTTCTCGGGGATGAAGGCATGTTTGCAGCCTGGCACCTTGCTTGAAACAATCTTGCGTATACGCTCTCCCGCGTGGTCCGGATCGGTTAGAATGATCACGCCCCGCCGCTCCATGGCGAGCGCGATTTTGGCAATTACCTTCTTGTCCACCGCGGAGCCGCCAGTCTCAATGGTATCAGCCTGCACCGCCCGCTTGATGGCTATCGTGTCGCTCTTGCCTTCGACAACGATCACTTCCTTGATCATAGTGTTGACTCCTTCTCGTAAACGCAAAAAGAAGAGGATTCGCTCCCCTTCTTTTTGGCTAAAGAATGTATAAGTGATGAGCGGTAGCTCTGCGATCATTTCATGAGCACATGTTATTCTTAACTGCTACCCTCACTATAGCTGATTCAACCTAATTTTGCAAAAGCCAGGGCTTAGTTAAGCTCCGGTTTTACAGGTCCAATCACATACACCGTACGCGACTTGCGTCCGAAGTTACGTGCATGGTTCAACGAATCGTAGTAGACATCCACCTTATTGCCTTTGATAGCACCACCAGTATCTTCTGCACGGCGGAAGCCCAGGCCTTCGATATATACCCACCAGCCGATAGGAATCACATTAGGGTCCACTGCAATCGTACGTCCTTCCGTTACGCGTGTGCCGGAGGCGGTACGAGTTCCAATGCCCGGTTCTTCTGAAGAATAAGCAGTCATCGAGACGTTCTTGATTAATTTCTTGTATTCAAAATTGACGCCCGATTTAGTGGCGACATTGCTGCTCTTGGCACTGGTTTTTGTTGAATTGGTAGCGTTAGCTGTTTTGGAAGTTGTTGTTTGGGCCACTGTAACAGGTTTAGGGAGAGGCTTTGTGCCAACGGCGATAATCTTGTCTTTGGTCACCGTCTGTACTTCTTTCCCGACCATACGCATGGAAGCCAGTTCACCGTCTTGATAAATCTTTTCGATGTGCTGGATCATGACGCCTGGTGCGCCCGCCTGTGCCACTCTAACTGTTCCCTTAGTAAGGGAGGGGTCTGCCGTCTTGATGACTCGATATGGCAAGTTCGTTGTCCGTTGTACAGTTTGTTTGTTAATGCGGACAATCTTGATATCCATATTGGCAGAGATAGTGGTATCTAGCGAAGGGAAAATCTTATCATGGCCTTCGAGGGCAATACCCAGCTTCTTGATGGCCTGACCGATTGTTTTCTCGGTCGTATAAAAAATCTTTTTTGCACCATCCGCAGTAAGACTGAATGGCTGCGCACGGTTAATCACGACACGGTCGCCGTCTTTTATTTCATCACTAAGGCCTATAGATAGTTGATCATGCGGCTGCAGCGAAATTTGCTCTTTTGCTAGTGCATCACTGAGAATCGCTTCACGCGTTTCCAGAGACTGCGTTTTCCCGTCAATTACTAAAGTGATCTGCTTGCTGCTTTGACCGTGCACGTACAGCAGAATGATCAGCGTGATCAAAATCGATAACACGCCGGCAAGTGAAAGTACGCGAAAGTTCACTTGTTCCCACCGTAAAGCGTAAGACCTGCTGGATGATTGCGAATCATGGGATACTTCTGGTTGGAATACGCCCATTCTCTCCATCCTCCTTACATAGCCCCGTCGTCAGCTGTATACCAAGATGACTGTTATCATTCGGACGAAACTATTCGAGATTGTCACAGGACACGCTATTTGCAATACCTTTGCGTCTCCTGCTCATGGATCGCCTGCCCGGCATAGTGCTCCCCCCACATCTGTTATATAACAGTATGCAGGGTACATGCGCAATATTCAAAATAAAAGAAGCCTAAAAGAGTTCTATGAGGACTCTTTCGTGGCTTCTCCGATGTCAGAATACGCGGCTCATGCACGAGGTTTCCTCTCTTACTTTCGCTTACGGGGTTAGCTGTCGGGTTCGGACGAAAGAGAGACGCCCTATCTCGGGTCACCCGCTCACGGCGGTTGCCCTAAAATTCACCCCAAAGACCACGTGAAGAAATCAACTACTGTCTGCGGCATTCTAAGCTGTACTTGATGTACTCTGTATACGGCAAACAATATTGGTTCCCCCGTTCTCCATACGGAGACTCAGCGAGACGATCCATGATAGCGTGGGCTGTCACTGTAACAACAGCTCACTGCACTGAAAAGATGATATCCTGTTTTGATGCATGTTGTAAAGGACGATTCAACCACGTTTACGCAAATATATGGTTAAAATATTGTAATATTCGGCTGTTTTTTTGTTAAAAAAGTTTAATACATCGGCTATACTCTATTTTTCACCGTGTTTGCTCCCGATTTCACTCAATGCCAAATCGTTCCAGTGCGTTCGCATACGTAATTTCAGCCAATTCCTCCCAAGTTATCCCTTTAATTTCTGCCGCAGCTTCTGCCACCAACTTGACATGGGCGCTCTCATTTCGCTTCCCACGGAAGGGGTGTGGCGTCAGATACGGGGAGTCTGTTTCGATCAATAAACGGTCCAGCGGCGTCTGCGCCAGCACCTCTTTGGGAACCCTTGCATTCTTGAACGTTATCGGGCCTCCGAAGGATAGGTGGAATCCCAAATCCAAGCACATTTTCGCTGTTTCCCAACTACCGGAGAAGGAATGCATTACACCGCCAATCTCGTTAGCCTTCTCCTCGCGGAGAATTCTCACTACGTCCTCATGAGCATCTCGATCATGAATACAGATTGGCATTTTCAGCTCGCGGGCTAGTCCGATCTGCTTGCGGAAGACTTCGTGCTGCACGTCCTTGGGAGAGGTATCCCAGTAATAATCGAGGCCGATCTCACCAATGGCGACGACCTTTTTGTGGCTGCATAGCGAGGCAATCCAATCAAGGTCCCCCTCCTTCATGTCAATCGCATCCTGTGGATGCCACCCCACTGCTGCATAAATATAATCATACTTTTCTGCGAGCTGCATCGTGGTTGGGATCGTCTCCCGATTGAATCCGATATTAATCATTTTGCTGACACCGGCCTCTACCGCACGAGCAATGACCTGTTCGCGGTCCTCGTCGAATTGCGGAGCATCCAGATGGGTATGTGTGTCGAATAAGTACATGTACTGTTGTCCTCCCGGTCTTGGTCTCTATGTTCTTGGTTTCTATGTTTAAAGATGACTATTTAATCTTTATTTTGCGAATATTTCAGCAACAGAGTCAGGCAGTTGTGAAAGCGCCTTATTCAGCTTGTCTTGAGGAAAATACAGGTGATATCTTCCACGGTGAATGCCGCTGATGGAACGTACAATATCTGAGACTTCCGAGATTTCACGGAGCCGGTCCTTCCGGTCAAGCAGCAATATTTGATTGCTGTCAAAACCCTCTCCCGGACGAAACACATCATACGGAAGGTCTGACGGAAAATCAATTTCCAGATCATATTCCGGGTCCAGCCCGGCTCCCGCAAAACTGCGGCGGATTTCGTCAATTGTCTCCTGATTGAGACTCTCCGTCTCCACATATTTATACAGTTTACGATGAATAAACCGGCTGCACAAGTCGCTCAGCAGTCCATCCTCCTCCAGTGTCCATTGCATGAAGGCCGTTTGAACTAACGCTTCATCTAGCAGCAAATACTGCTGCACTGTCACTTCCCCCTGAAGCAAATCACCCAGCGGATGAATCATAAATTTAAAATTATATCCCTCTAAGTACAGCTCTTTAGCCCGGCGGAAAATCTGTCGTAAAATGATTTCAGAACTCCGGGTTACCGGGTGAAAATATACCTGCCAGTACATCTGATACCGCGACATCAGATAGTCCTCTATCGCATGCATTCCTGATTCTTTAACTACAACTCTTCCATTATAGGGACGAAGCACTCGCAGAATTCGGTCGATATCAATCGTACCGTAATTCACGCCAGTGTAATATGCATCCCGCAGCAGATAATCCATCCGGTCAGCATCGAGGGGACTGGACACCAAATTGACAACAATTTCGTGCTCATAGGTTTTGGCGATAACTGAAGCGACTTTTTGAGGAAAATCTTCCTCTACATCCCGCAGAATATTGGTGATTTCTGTGTTCTCCAGAATGATCCGGCACGTCCAGTCTTCATGGTTCATTTCAAATGCTTCTTCTATAGAATGCGAGAACGGGCCATGCCCCAAATCATGAAGCAGCGCTGCACAGAGCGTGAGCAATCGTTCTTCCGGTATCCAACCTTTATATCCACTCCGTTCAAACTGGGAAATAATTCGACGGGTAATTTCATAGACACCAAGAGAATGCGAGAATCGGCTGTGTTCTGCACCATGGAAAGTCAGATAAGAGGTACCTAGTTGCCGAATCCGGCGCAAGCGTTGGAATTCCTTAGTATTAATCAAACGCCAGATGATTACATCCTGCACGTGAATGTAATTATGAACCGGATCTTTGAAAACCTTCTCTTCTGTGAGCGGCTTCTTCATGAGATCAACTCCTTCATCTAATTTTAATTAGTCATTTCGCGCTTGGCGGTATATAATGGGTAATAATGTCGCACTTTGTCGAATTATGACACAAAATGAGTGGTTGAATCGACAAAATTTATTTATGTAATTTATGGGTGGTTTTGCTTCAAACCTAACAGCACTGTACATTTCCATAAAATCACCCTAAAATTCGTTAGAAAAAAGGTTGACTGTTTTGGGAATCGTTGGTATTATGGATATCATAAAACAGTGAAGAATGTCGAATAATGACGCTTTAGATATTTGAAAGGGGCAACGATGGCTATGATGAAATCAACAGGAATTGTAAGAAAAGTAGACGAACTGGGACGGGTTGTTATTCCAATTGAATTGCGCCGTACGCTTGGCATTGGTGAAAAGGATGCGCTCGAAATTTACGTGGACGGTGAGCGGATCATGCTTAAGAAATATGAGCCTGCCTGCATCTTCTGTGGCAATGCCGAGAACGTAACTTATTTCAAAGGAAAAATTGTTTGTCATGAATGCATTTCTACTATCCCTACCCCTGTGACAAACTAAAACAAATAGTATATAATAAGAATAAATCAAATTGTTAATTCTAACCTTTTTATATCTCCTTGGCCCTCCGTTTATGCGGGGGGCACTTTTTTTTGTGGGGGCACCCTCCCAAACCCTCCCTGTAGGGAGGGCCCCAAAGGGCTGCCAGCCCTCTGGACACCCGAAAGGGCACACCCGCGGACAGTTCGACAATCGCAGACGGAAGCAGGCGGTAGTGGTAGGCCCGGCCCTCTGGGCCTTGTCATGCGGTGCGGATGGGTGAGTTACTACGAGCGGACTGCGGCGGCTCTCCCTTTGGGAATTGCCTTACGTTAGCGCTGAGTGATACGTCTAACCCCGAGTCAGATACTGACGACGGGGGGGATCGCTCTCCCTTCGGGAATCCGCTGGCGTCGGCGGTTGGCCTACAGTTCATTTGACGGACGAGTTACGTCGTGCGTACTGTGGCGGCTCTCCCTTCGGGAATTGCCTTACGTTAGCGCTGAGTGATACGTTTAACCCCGAGTCAGATACTGACGACGGGGGGGGATCGCTCTCCCTTCGGGAATCCGCTGGCGTCGGCGGTTGGCGTACAATGGATTCGGCTGATGAGTTGCGATGAGCGGACCGCAGCGGCTCTCCCTTCGGGAATTGCCTTACGTTAGCGCCGGGTGATACGTCTAACCCCAGCTTGCTACAGATGGCGGGGGGGTCATCGCTCTCCCTGCGGGAAACGGCTTGCGTCGGCGATAGGCGTACAGCTGATTCGGCGAATGAGTTACGTCGTGCGGATTGCGGCCGCTCTCCCTTCGGGAATTGCCTTACGTTAGCGCTGGGTGATACGTCTAACCCTGAGTGAGCTTCTGACGACGGGCTTCATCGCTCTCCCTTCGGGAATCGGCTGACGTCGGCGGTTGGCGTACAATGAATTCGGCTGATGAGTTGCGATGAGCGGACCGCAGCGGCTCTCCCTTCGGGAATTGCCTTACTTCGGCGTAAACATTACTTCTTCAAAATAACCACTTAATGTTTTCCCAATATTCCCTCAGCATTATCAAACATCATTTTCACTGTCCAATTTATACATTTAAATCCATATTAATGAATTTCTTCGAACGCTATTCCCGCTCCAGCAGCGCATTATAAATATCCCGTTTGGCGACGCCGCGGTCGGAAGCCGCTTTTTTCATAGCTTCTTTACGGGGGATGTCGTTGGTCTCGTAGTGGGCAACGTGTTCTTCAATGCTCAGCTCACGCCACCAAGCGGACTCGGCAGCAGCTGCCTCTTCTTTACTCTCGCCTTCAACGACAATGACATATTCCCCAAGCGGAGGATAGTCAGCTAGCCAGGCGCTACACTCTTCAATCGTTCCACGCAGAAATTCCTCGTACCGCTTGGTCAGCTCACGGGCCAGAACGATACGGCGGTTGCCGAACGTCTCCAGCAAATGCTCCAAGGTCTTAAGTACCCGATGCGGAGACTCATAAAACAACAGTGTTCCCTGGGCAGAACGCAGAGGGGATAATACTGCACGAATGTCTTTTCGCTCCCGGGGCAAGAAACCGGCAAAAGTGAACGTTGTCGTCGGCAAGCCGGAAGCGATCAGCGCGGACAACGCAGCGTTAGCACCAGGCACAGGAATGACCGGGATACCATGGCTAATAGCAAGCGCGACGAGGTCAGAACCGGGGTCAGAAATGGCCGGCAGACCAGCGTCACTGACAAGCGCCAAATTTTTACCTTCTATTATATAGCGTATCAGCTCCGGCCCACTTGCCGCCTTATTATGCTCGTGATAGCTGAACAGCATGGATGGGGTAATTTCAAAATGGCTCAGCAGTTTTCGCGTATTTCGTGTATCCTCAGCAGCGATAATATCGCACTCCTGGAGGGTGCGCACAGCACGATAAGTCATATCCTCCAAGTTGCCAATCGGTGTAGCTACAAGATAAAGGGAACCGCTCCCTTCTGGACGCCCTCCATCTTTACTGTTTTGAAAACTACTCTGGCAAGATATTGTCATGATCTACCCTCTCCGGCTCCAAAATAGATGTCCATGATCTCCGGACAATATTCATTGTTCTCATTATAAACGATCAGCGGCGGCTGCAAACGCACCTCCGGCTTCCCGTCACGCGCTGCTTCGATCAGCACCATATTCGCTTCAAGATGTGCACGCGGATGCACAAAACGGATACTTTTCGGCTCCAGTCTATACTGCCGCATCAGGCTGATAATATCTGCAAGACGCTGCGGCTTGTGTACCATACTCACTTTACCTCCAGTACGGACAAGCCGGACACAGGCCTGAATGACCTCCTCCAGTGTACAGCCCAGTTCATGACGGGCCATCGCCTGGTGTGTGTTCATTTTGAGATCACTCCCGTTCAGCGGCATGTATGGCGGATTCACGGTGATTGCATCATATACGCCATAGCCAGCCACTGTATGCAGCTCCCGCAAGTCGCCTTCATGAATGACAATCCGCTCCTCCAGGCCATTCATAGCCACACTGCGGCGGGCCATGTCAGCAAGACGAGGTTGAATCTCGATTCCTTCTATAGAAGCACTAGTACGTGTAGTCAGGAGCATAGGAATAACGCCATTACCGGTGCAGAGATCAAGCACTCTTCCACGCGGCGGAATACCTGCGAATCGGGCCAGCAGCACAGCATCCATCGAGAAGCTGAATACCTCATCGCTTTGTATAATATGCAAATCATGGGTCAATAAATCATCCACTCGCTCCGACGGAAGCAGCGGAATGGCTGAATCTTTGAACGAATTCATCTTGTAGCTCTCCTTACCCTTGAAAAATTGAAATACCATAAATCTCTTCTATATTACAAAAAAACCGTAGGCGTAAATCCCCTACGGCTGGATATCCTCATTTATTAAGAAAAGAAAGACAGAACAGACAATCACCCTCTGTACGCAAATGCCCAAAGTAAACATTACAGATGTGGAAGCCCTCATGGTATAGACGGGCCAGGTTATCATAACCTTCCCCGACAACCTCCTCTGTTCCTTCGCTTGCCGCCAGAAGCGCTTCTGCTTCCGCCGAATCCACGTTAGGATCTAGGGGTGCTTCCCTCTTTAATATTTTTCTAAGTTGTTCATTTTCGAGACTGAGCCTTTGATTGGCTTCCATCAGTTCTTTTACCGTCTGTTTCCATTCGCCAAGATTGGCGCGCATCGTTTCCATCTGCGCTTCCATATCCTGCATGTGTGCAAATATATTTTTCTTCTCCAAGTTTCCACCCCGAAAGTAACCTTATATGGTTTACTTGACGACAACATCATCCATTGGAAGTTCCTTCACTTTGCCCACTTCAAACAGCTGCACATGAATCGTACGGTTTCCGGCATTAATGCCTACAACCTTGCCTTCCCCTAAAGAGGTAATGACCATCTTACCGACTGCCGGCATTTCTTCCTTCACACTTTCATAATTATCATGCTCAAACTTCAAGCAACACATAAGCCGTCCGCATAATCCGGAAATTTTGGTCGGATTGAGCGAAAGGTTCTGATCCTTGGCCATTTTGATAGATACCGGCTCGAAATCGCCCAGCCAGGATGAACAGCAGAGAACCCGCCCGCAGGGACCCAGTCCACCCAGCATTTTAGCTTCATCACGCACACCAATCTGCCGAAGCTCGATCCGGGTACGGAAGATACTTGCCAGATCCTTGACCAATTCACGGAAATCGACACGTCCCTCAGCCGTGAAATAGAAGATGATTTTGTTGCGGTCAAACGTGAATTCGACATCCACCAACTTCATTTTAAGGCCATGATCACGAATTTTATTTAAACAGGTGGTAAAGGCATCTTTTGCCGCACCCTTGTTCTCTTCCACCACACGTGCGTCGGTTTCACCGGCAATACGCATGACTTTCTTCAGAGGCAGCACAACGTCAGACTCCTGCACCTCTTTTTTGCCAATGACGACTTTACCGTACTCCACCCCACGTGCCGTCTCAACAATCACGCACTGATCCCGTTCAATCGGAAAATCCAGCGGATCGAAGTAATATATTTTACCCGCTTTTTTGAAGCGGACACCTACTACGCTGTACAAAAATTAACCCCCTTGTTTGCCGGTAAAAGGAACCTAAGGGCAAGTCCGCTCCCTGGTAATGCATGCTTGTCCTTCCTCATCGGTTACACCAATATTTCCAGGCTGAAGCGACATATGGAGGATATTCATAATTATCCTTTAGCTTTCCAGACGGATTAAGAACTGCTCCAGACAAAGCTGGGCATTGGCATTGGAGCGCAGCTTTCTTTTGCTCTCTGCAGCAAACTCCATGTATCCAACCCACTGTTCCGTAGTCCGCTGACGGGCATGTCTGGAAATAAAGTCTAACTGATCTATGAAAACGATACTTTCGTGCTTTCGGTACAGGAAGTAGAGCATATCTTTGAACCATAGATGGAACATGCTGAATAGAGTATCCAAATGTTCACCGAGCCCGGTCTTGAACAGCTTCACCCCCGCAGTTGCAAGCGCGGAGCTGCCTTTGCCCAAAGACTCCTTTGCTAATTGTAACACTAGATTTCTCATTTCTGCAAACCAATTCTGTTCCAAAAGTTGCCTGCAGCCCTCAAGACCGGAGGTCAAGGATACGCCGCAGCGGGCCAAGGGAAGCGGAACTCCGTCAGAAGCAAGCGCCTGCAGCATTAGATCCGGATGTACAGGACTGAATGGGATACGCTGAGTTCGCGATTGTATCGTCGGCAGCAGCGCCCGGCTATTGTCCGAGATCAGAATGCCCACTGCCGGTGCCGAAGGCTCCTCAAGAAACTTCAGCAGACTATTGCCGGCTTGCACCGTCATTTTGTCCGCTTCATCTATAATATAGATCTTCGGATTAACACCTTCGGACCGGTACGAGAACATTCGCTGCAGCTCACGAATCTGGTCAATCTTGATGCTGGCTCCATCAGGCCGCAGGATCGTCAGATCCGGGTGATTGCCATGCTCTACCTTTCGGCATTCCAGGCATTCCCCACAAGCATCATCGTCTGACACTGTACAAAATATGGCCTGGGCGAATGTTAGCGCCGTACTCATCTGTCCGCTGCCAGATGGCCCACTGAACAGATAGGCATGGCTCACGGTATCATTGCGCAGTGCGTTCTGAAGCAGCCTTTTGGCATCCTCCTGACCCAATATATCATGAAAAGACATAAATTCCTCCCAAATCACTCTTAAAAAGCAAGGTTTAACAATAATCCTCGGATTTCTCCCACCTTGCCCAACAGATCTATACGGCCTTGCTCACTGCTTAGCAGATCGTCTGCCATCGATAACAGCGCAGTATCAATCTCTTCCAGCAGTTTGTAGCGTTTGCTGCGACCACGACGATCCCAGCCCTTTGTTTCTTTCAGAATTACGCCGCGCCGTGCCGTTTCCTCCAAAAACCGTTTGATCAACGTCCGGTAGATAGACAGTTCTCGAACCGTCATGGATTTGGACAAACGGTCTCCTTGGAGCTGGATTTCCCGAATTTGCCGGTTTAGCTCATCCTTCGTCTTCTGTTCTCCCTGCTGCTGGAACACATCGGAGAACGTTTTTTGCTGAACTGGCTTGTTCAGCCCCTCCGCGTTGGAAAGCTCACTCTTCAGAGGTCTGTAACCCGGGTTGATCTTCAAGGTTCATCTACCGCCTTTATTAATAATATCAGAAGGGCTACAGCTTGAGATGCTCTTCCTGATATTTCAAGAATAATGTGTTCTACAGGAGTGCTTTAATAATGTTCAAAACGGTCAACAGGAAGTACAAATACGGTCGCACCACCGACTTGAACCTCTACAGGAAGCGGCAAATATGAATCTGTCGTACCACTCATCGGCGTTACTGGAGTGACTAGCTGCTCACGTACCTTGCAACTGTTGCGGATGACACTCAGTACAGATTCAACCTGAACGTCCTCCACCCCAATCATGAAGGTAGTATTGCCCGCTCGCAGGAATCCTCCTGTACTGGCAAGCTTGGTTGCACGAAAATTAGCTTTGACCAATTCACTGGACAACCGGTTACTGTCCTTATCCTGGATAATCGCTACGATCAACTTCATCTTCGCATTCCCTCCTTAAAGAAATATGGAGCTGTCTGGATACAGATCAGCTATCCTTATATATTTGACAAAACTCATCAAAAACCCTTTAATACTCTCTCTTCCAGTGTTCTTACAATATCCTGCTCCACCATATGAAGCGGACGTCCGGCATCCAGCACGACAATTCGGTCCGGATTGTTATTTACCACGAGCTTGTAACCCTCACGGACTTTCTCATGAAAAGCCAGGCTCTCCAGATCCAGTCTGTTCACTTCCCTGTCCTGGTTGGCAGCGATTCGTGACAGACCCACCTCGGGTTCAATATCGAGATAGAAGGTTAAATCCGGCATACGGTTACCGATAGCAAAACGATTGATCTCCCACACCGCTTCCATACCAAGACCTCTGGCATATCCTTGGTACACGAGACTGCTGTCGACAAAGCGATCACACAGTACCGTAAGCCCTTCCTCTAAAGCTGGCTCGACAACCTCCGCCAAATGCTGGCTGCGGGCTGCTGCATATAGTAATGCTTCCGTACGTGAGTCCATTGCGGTATGCGCCGGATCAAGAATAATGGAACGGATCTTCTCGGCAATCTCAATTCCGCCGGGTTCCCGGGTAATCAGGTACGGGATAGAACGATTCTGCAGGTAAGCCGCCAGCCTCCCTATAATGGTAGTCTTTCCGGACCCTTCCCCCCCTTCCAGTGTGATAAAGAAACCTTGTCGTTCCACTTAATCCTCTCCGCCTTTCTTCTTGTTGTATACCATTATATGCTGCAATGCGGAATCCGCACACGCCTGAAATTTCGCACCGCCGTTGGCCAAATCCATTAGCCTTAGACATACAGACTCTGTGATCTTTTCCCCCGGATAAAGCAGTGGTATGCCTGGCGGATAAGGAATAACCATTTCAGCTGCTATTTCTCCTGCGCTGTCTGCAAGCCTCTTCGGCTTCATATCTCCGGATGACACCGGCTTCAGCGAAAAAGGTACCGGATCTGAAAATAATTCCCTGTTAAAAATGTTCCACGTGGAAACATTGGCGTTCGCGATCAACTTTGCTTGTCCGTCTTGTTTATGGATGACATGATGTTCCTGAATTTGAGAAGAAGTCTCCGCAGAAACAGCAGCCGATTCATTCTCTGTGCTTACATATGGTTTATCGGCTGCCCCCCACTGTGTTCCTCTTGTCGCGCGCTCCTCTTCGTCAATCTCCCGCAGCGCGTGCAAGAGCCGCTGCGCGTCCTCAGCCGAGGATCCGAGGCTGAACAACAGCACTACGTGCCGGGCGTCGCTCATCTCCGGCACACAGCCCTTAGCTTCGAGCCGCCGCTGCAGCTCGAAGCCGCCCAGGACCCCGGCGCCGTCATGGAGGACGGCTTTGAAGGGGTCCTGTGTAGTATAAGCCGCCCCGCGCAGCGGCGGCGTGTCACTTCCGGCGGTGGTGGCATAGCCACCGGCGGTGTGCTGCAGCGGCGCAGCCGGCTGCAGCAGCCTGTAGCGCGGCAGCTCTGCGAGGCCGCGCCGCAGTACGTCCACGGCGGCAAGTCCCGCCGTGAAGGCTTCGGGGCCCCGGCTGTGCAGCAGTCGCCGGGCCAGGTCCAGCGAGCCCATCAACGGGTACGATGGGCTGGAGCTCTGCACCATGGCAAGCCGCTGCCGCAGCAGGGCCCGGTCAATACGCGGTCCCTGAACGTGCAGCATGGCCCCCATGGTGAGCGCGGACAGCATTTTGTGCGTGGACTGTACGACACCGTCCGCACCACGCATCAGCGCCCCGGCAGGCAAAGCCGGGTGCTGCCCATAATGCGCGCCATGCGCTTCATCCACCAATAGCGGTACCCCGCTATCGTGGCAGGCCTGCGCTAGAGGCGCAAGATCGCTGCCCATGCCGTAATAGTTCGGCATGGTTACTAGCACCCCGGCGGCTTCAGGATACGCTGCAAGAGCAGCCTGCACCGTCTCCGCCGCCGGAGCCACTGCAAGTCCGCTCAAGGTGTCCATCTCAGGCTCCAGGAACACCGCCCGCACACCTGCGAGCATTAGCCCGTGAATAACCGATTTGTGCACATTGCGCTGCACAATCAAAATCATGCCAGGTTCAGGACATACTGTCAGGATCAACGCCAGATTACCGGCTGTACTGCCACCCACCAGAAAAAAACTCTCCTCTGCTCCAAAGCAATCTGCCGCCAGCTCCTGCGCTTCCCTGATTACACCCTCTGGGTGATGGAGATCATCAGTCCCTGTAATTTCAGTTACATCATACTCCATAATTTCACCCAGAAACCCAGCTTCCCTAGGTGCGTCTTCATACGCTTTGCCATTCTTATGCCCAGGAACATGATAAGAAGTATTACCCTGGGCTTTGTATTGCTCTAACATCTCATATATAGGCGCACTACTGCGCTTGTCCTTATCCATTATCCATTCCTTCCGGTAGGGTTAACCTCTATTGTATCGCAAATATGCGCAAACGCCTATGCCGCAGTTTCTCTTTATAGAAGCACAACAAAACGGCTCCGCCGTCAAAAGAACGGTGAAGCCGTATATATAACTTATTCTGCAACCAACGTGACACCGATCCACCGCCCAACCTTAGTTCTATTTCTAATCCTGCGCTTGCAATTGTGGCCTCAAGCGTTTTTTTGAAGTTGGATTTTCTTCATCTGACCGATAAAAAAGCGATATTTAGCATCCTCTGCTTCAGTGCGCACCATCTCAGCCTCACAATCCTCGCAAATAAAATGTGAGACAATCACAATACCTTCCTCTTTCATCTGTCCACAAATGATACAAGCTTGTTCCGGTTGCTGATCCATTTAGCATCCCACCTTGACTCTTTTAAGAACAGTATGATACACCTTCTATCATTTTAAACCTTTTCATAGTATTTTCATATCTATATGATTGTAATTTATCTATATTCAGGTCCTGCCCTCGGGGTTCTTCACAGTTCAGTTAAGAAAAAGCCTTCATCAGCCGATATTAAAAACATTGAGAACTTACGAGGAGGTCCGTCCTTTTTTATGGAACCCAACACGAAAAGTGCAGCTACATTCTATCAATATAAACTAATCCGAAAAATTAACCTGACCCAATCGCTCCTGAGTATCTATATTACAATCCCTATGGTGTGTCTGGTGCTGGAAACAGTATTTCTCTCCTGGTGGAGTATATTCTTCATGATTATCGCTGCACCTGTTGTCTTTTGGATACAATATGTGATCTCACGATCAGTCCTGGTCATTATGGGCCACCCTATCGCTAAAAGATGGGGCATCTCCTTGAAGCTCCCCTGGCTCGGCTACATGCCGGATCAGTACATCAGCTATCGCATATTCCGGAAAGTCCAGCTGCATAATTTTTGGATCGGCCTTTGCATCGCAGCACTTTTTATTGTGTGGTCCCCGCCTGCCTTTACAGCCTCACTGGTGGTATGTCACCTTTGGCTGCTACTGCCGCGACTATATATCTTGCTCCGGCTACGACGGGAAAGCAAGGAAGGCATGCTCAAGTTCAACCCGGCGGATGCTTCCTATTACTCGCAATAACCAGTTAACATAATAGCTTCTGTTACACAGGCTTCCGCGAAAATAACCCATATCAAATAAAGGCCATCCGATTAAGGATGGCCTTTACCTATTTTCCTCCCAGACTTTTAACAGAGGTCTTCTTTTCCTTCGGAACCATCACGATAAAGTAATCATCATGAACAGATAAATGCACAGTCAGTCCGTCCTTCTGAAAAACTCGCGAGCCCGTCTTCTCTTCTTCGTCCTGCTCTACCCAGCCCCATTCCTTGATGGTATTCAAATAAGGCTCTGGTATACTATCCTTCTCCTTTAATCCAGGCAAAGAATAACGTACATAGTCCATTGCTACATTTGTGGTTGTCCGGTCAGGAGAATTAGCTTCCTTCGGAACCGGAAAACTCTTTTCGTTCAGTGCACCCTCAAATATATCCCAGGAAGGCTGCTTCGCTCCGCAGCCCACCAGCATTATACCAACTATACAAAAAACAAGTAGCATCCAGAAAGGTTTGGTTGGCTTCATACCTTAAATCCTCCTTACCTCTACCATGCATCTAAAGACACAAGAAAATTCAGTTTATGAATTTAACAGTAGTTCATTCGTATCAAGGCTATTCTTACTATTTGCACTTTTCTATTATACTTGTATCATCCAAAGTGTCGGTAACAAAAATGTCATCCTATTGGAGACAATTTAGCCTCCATTTCAACTTTTATATAAAACAAAAAAACCATTGCTGAACACTCAACAATGGTTTTAGTGCTTGGCGGCGTCCTACTCTCCCAGGACCCTTCGGTCCAAGTACCATCGGCGCTGGAGGGCTTAACGGTCGTGTTCGGGATGGGTACGCGTGGAACCCCTCCGCCATCGCCACCAAA
>NZ_JABWCS010000189.1 GCF_013359945.1 Paenibacillus agri
CAAAGAGTGTAACGGACTGTACAGCCGCTATTTGCGATTACAACTGGGTTTTAGACATGTAACGGACTCCAGCGCCGCTATTTACTCCAAAACCCCGCATTTTAATCAGACGCCAGCCTATAGAGTCACCTGAGTCCGTTAGCTTCCCTAGCGGTCGAATATATAGACAATAAGGTCTCTGGGGTCCGTTAGGCGGCGGTGTGAGCACCAAATTTACCACCTTAGCGACCGCGGACATCCTACTAGGAATAACTACTCGTAAGAACACTAGAAAGAACACTAGAAAGAACACTAGAAAGAACACTAGAAACAATACTAGAAGCAACTACTCGTAACAATTAAGAAACTACGCCCTCGTTACAACATCACCTTTTGCGGCAGGCGGATCTGAACTGTGGTCCCTATGCCCAGTCTGCTGTACACTTTTACGCCATAACGCTCCCCGAATTTCAGCTTGATTCGCCGATCCACGTTCGATATGCCATAGCCCCGTCCAGGCTTGTCCTCCAACAGTGTTTGTAACTTGTCTGGTCTCATCCCCATACCGTCATCGATCACGGACAGGATAATGTCGTTGTCCTCGATGATCCCTTTGATGTGAATATTCAGCGGGCTCTCCTGATTCCACACGGCATGAATGACCGCGTTTTCAATAAAAGGCTGCAAGGTCAGCTTCACCGTAGAGTAGGGCAGGATGGCTTCATCAATCGTGTAGGTAATATTCAGCTGCCCTTTGAAGCGAATCAACTGAATGGCATTGTAGCTTTTCGTTAGCCTAATTTCCTCATTGATCGTCAGGATGCTCTTCCCCTTATTGAGAGAGATACGGTAGAACTTGGCTAAATTCAGGACCATATCCTGAATCCGTTGGTCTTGATGCTTGATAGCCAAGGAGGAGATGGAGCCCAGCGTATTGTACAGAAAATGAGGGTTAATCTGGGCTTGCAGCAAATCCAGCTCAGCTTCCTTGCCCAGCAGCTCTTTCTGGTACACCTCGGTAATGAGGCTTTTCAGGCGGTTCGTCATTTGCCGGAAAGCAAAATGCAGCTGTCCAATCTCATCATTGCCGAGCTGCTCGTCCTTGGTCGTAGTGAAATCGCCTCGCTCAATGCGCCGGATCATGCGGATTAACATGCGGATACGTTTGCTGAACAGCGACGCAGTGATATAAATAAGCAGCAGAGCCACGCCAATAAAGGCCAGCGAGATTTTGATGATCGTTTGCGATAAGGAGCGGGCGTTCTTGATGATGCTGTCATACGGGAAGATGGACACTGTCTTCCAGCCGTTTTTGAGCGTATTGTAGACGGCAAAAGCCTTGACCCCGTTGTACGTAGTATCGAATCTGCCTGATGATGCCTCATCAAACTGATGGTCCAGCAGATCCGGCAAATTCGTGTTCAACAGCTGTTTGTCGGCGGAAGACAGGATCACACCGTCATTGTTGATGATAAAGATGTCTTTCCCTTCCCCGCCAGCCTCCTTCTCCATTAAGGAGTAAATTACCGATTCGGATATACTGAAGACCAGAATTCCGTACGGATATTGGTTGCGGTTATTATTAAGCTGCCTGGCCAGTGTGAACATGGCGGGACTATCCTGGGTTTGCGGCGAGGACAAATGAACAATATTACCGTAAGTATGCTGCAACTGCTTGAACAATTCTGTCTTTTCAACTTCCGGTGTAACCGGTTTGATATAGTAGTTGTCTTTGGGCAGCGATGCATTATTTGAATAAATGAATACGCTATCAAAATCAGGGTAAGCAGCCATCACTGTGTCAATTCGATTAGCAATGTATTTATAGACATCCAGGTAAGAAGGGTCATCCTGATATTCGCTTGTCAGATAACTGGCCAATCTACTATCCAAATAAATAGAAGCTGAAATATGTTCATAACTATCCAGCTTGTTCTCCAGATTCTTGGTGATCTGGGCGGTTGAATTCATCATATTGATATAGATTTGTTCTGTGAGCTTGGACTTTGTCAGCTCGAATGATATGTAGGCCAACAGCATCATTGGAACAATGGTGACCAGGACAAACACCAGGAACAGCTTGGAACGAAAGCTTAGATCCAGGAACGGCATGTAGAAGTATTTTCTATAAAACTGACGCATCGAAGAAGCCCTTTCTCTAAGGAGTATTTGGTGTACCTTAATGACTAACAGGCAGTGATATACATATTTTTCCTGACTCACAAAGACAAGTTTTCCAAGTTTATCATAGCAGACTGAATATCGAAATCCAACAATAGTTTGCGGCGAAACATCTTTAAAAAGCGGTATCTTTCGGAGGATTCAAGTATAGAAAGGAACCTGTAGCGGCCTTAAGATAAGGAGGAGAGAAGTAAAGCCAAGAGATGGCTAGGCATGCTGTGTAAAGAGAAAGGGAGGGTATTTGATGTATAAAGCAAGCGCTATCAAAACAGTCAGGGGCAACAGTCTGTGGTACAGACTAAAAGAACAAAAGTGGTTATTTGTACTTATGTTCCCTGCCTTTATTGCGACATTGCTGTTTTCTTACGGTCCTATGTTTGGATTGTATATGGCATTTACGAATTATCAGCCGGGTGGAGGATCATTTTTACATCAGTTCTTTGGTGCTGAATTTGTTGGCTTAAAGTGGTTTGAATATTTCTTTAGCACAGGAGATTTCTATCGGGTAATGCGGAATACGCTTGCAACAAGCTTGCTGACGCTGTTATTCGGATTTCCTGCTCCAATCATACTTGCATTGATGCTGAATGAAGCCAAACAAGGATTCTTCAAGCGTTTTACACAGACGGTTTCTTATCTGCCGCATTTTATCTCCTGGGTTATCGCAGCAAACATTGTAATTACACTGCTTGCCTCGGATGGAATGCTTAACAACTTCCTGGTTATGCTGGGAGTGATCAAAGAACCGGTAGCCTTCCTGCAAAATGGACCGTTGTTCTGGTGGATTATCGCCTTATCAAATATGTGGAAAGAAATGGGTTTTAGCGCAATTATGTACCTTGCAGCGATTTCGGCCATTAACCCGGAGCTTTACGAAGCAGCAAGAGTGGATGGAGCCAGCCGGTTCCGCCAAATGTGGCATATTACGCTGCCAGCCCTGCGCCCAACCATCGTAATTCTGGGGATTCTCGCAGTCGGTGGCATTCTGAATGCAGGCTTCGAACAGCAATACCTGCTGCAAAATAATACAGTCCTTGAATATTCGGAAGTTATCGATATTTATGCTTATAAATACGGACTACAGAACAGCATGTTCTCTTACGGGGCTGCCGTGGGGATGTTTAAATCAGTCGTCGCCTTTATTCTAGTAGTGATTGTGAATAACATTTCCAGAAAAGTGAACGACCAGGCGTTGTTCTAAATAAAAACAGGAGAGGAGCGCTTGCGATGGTTTCAAGTAGATTCGGAGATTATTTCTTTAAATTCTTTGTGTACCTCATTCTCACAATTGTATTGCTGGTTACATTCCTGCCTTTTTGGAACATTCTCGTTCTTTCATTAAATAGCGCGGAGGATACGGTAAGAGGAGGCGTCTACTTATGGCCAAGAGCGTGGACGCTGGACAGCTACAATCAGATATTGAAAGACAGTGAGATCATGAACGGTCTCTGGGTAACCGTGAAACGGACCGTGATCGGTGCACCGCTGTCAGTCCTCGTTATTACGATGCTGGCTTATCCGCTAAGCCGCCGGAATTTGGTAGGACGCAAAGGATGGAACCTTTACTTCGTCTTCACAATGTATTTTGCCGGTGGTCTGATTCCTTATTATATGGTTCTAAAAGCGCTGAACATGATTGATACGTTCTCCGTATTCATTCTGCCAAGTTTGATGAACGTCTTCTATATGATTATTGTACGGACCTTTATGGAGGGGTTGCCTTATGAGATTGAAGAGTCAGCAAAGGTAGACGGAGCGAACGATTTGACGATTTTCTTCCGGATTGTTCTGCCGCTGACAACGCCTGTGCTTGCAACCGTCGGACTCTTCCAGGCCATTGGACATTGGAATTCCTGGTTTGACTCCTATGCGTTCACCTACAGTTCAGACCTGAAAACCTTGCAAGCCGTACTCGTTAAAATATTAAGCCAGTTCCAGACCGGAAGTATGGTGTCACAGACGCAGATGCTAGCCAACTCGGCCAAGCGGAATGCCGTTTCAAGCGATACGATCCGAATGGCAGCGACGATGGTTGCGACCTTGCCTATCGTGCTTGTATATCCATTCCTGCAAAAGTACTTTGTCAAGGGTATGACTTTGGGTGCTGTTAAGAGTTAATATGGTTAAATAAAACCGAACGCCAGCTGGAGAAGACTTGTCCGGCTGGCGGCCCTGAAGGGGGGTGAGGTGACAGACTTGCTTGGTTGCTTGAACGACATGTAAAGTAACTTATTCAATGGGAGGAATTAGGGTGTCAATGATAAAGAAAAACAAATGGATGAGCGTAGGTATTACGGCTGCACTAGCTGCTGGTTTACTGGCGGGATGTGGTTCAAATGACGCAAAAGACAATACAAACCAAACGGCCGGAGACAATACAAAACAAGAGCCGATTACACTAACCTGGTTTGATTCTAATACAAAGGGAGAGCCCTTTACTGATGCTGTAGCACAGGAAATTACTAAAAAGACAGGCATTTCGCTCTCTATACAACAGCCTACCGGAAACCCGACAGAGAAGCTGAGCTTGATGCTTGCCAGCGGTGACTACCCGGACGTAGTGGTAATGAGCCGTGGGGACGCTTCACTCGATAAGTATATTACAAGCGGAGCATTCGTACCGCTCGATGAGTTGATTGAGAAATATGGTTCTGATGTGAAAGAAATGTATGGCGACACATTGACTAAAACACGCTATAAAGACGGCCAAAACTATTATTTGGCGAACTGGTATGGACTGGATAGTGATCCTGTCTTCGGGATGCTGATGAGAAAAAATCTGCTTTCGGAACTGGCTCCGGATAAGGCAGATGGTACTACACCACTCACAACTGACGATCTGGAAAAAATATTGAAAGATTTTAAAGAGAAACACAAAACTATTGATGGAAAAGAATCCGTTCCGATGACAATGAACGGTGAGAATATGGGCGCCAATCTTGGAACGTTCAAAGGTATGTGGGGCCTGAAAACCTACTACGATAACAATGGAAAATTGCAGTATGATGTAAAGGATCCGAAGTATCGTGAGATGCTGCTCTATGTGAACCGTTTGTATAGAGAAGGTCTGATCGAGAAAGAATTTGCTATTAGTAAAACGCAAACATGGATTCAAAAGCTGGCTACTGGCGCAGTATTCTCCTCACCAGGCGCTTATTGGGATCCAGGTAATGGTAATGCAGCTTTGAAGAAGGATGGCGGCGTAGATAACCAGCTCTTCCCGTACAAGGTTGTTGCACCAGGTACAGACCCTGCCCAAACAACATTTGGACCAAGAAGCTCGCTGGGATGGGATGCAATCGCTATCACGAAGAATAACAAGCACCCTGAAGAAACAATGAAACTGTTCAACTTCCTGGCAAGTGATGAAGGTCAGCATTTGCTGCTGTGGGGTCAAGAAGGAACCAACTACACGATGGTAGATGGCAAGAGAGAACCGGATCCTGCATTCTTGCAAAGCTTCAAAGATAACTGGGATGATACCGTGAAGAAGAGCGGCGTCCGCAAATGGCTGTGGTTCATCAAGAATGGTCTGGATCCAAACGGACAGCCTTACGATATGGCGGTTAAATTCCAACGCAACGAAGTAGATGAAATGGCGATCAAGAATCTTGGGGATTCCG
The DNA here is from genome assembly GCF_013359945.1 of Paenibacillus agri. Lineage (GTDB taxonomy): Bacteria > Bacillota > Bacilli > Paenibacillales > Paenibacillaceae > Paenibacillus_AQ > Paenibacillus_AQ agri. The sequence continues at coordinate 5,784 of NZ_JABWCS010000189.1, forward strand.
TTTGGGATACAGCGGAATATGATAACCTGACTCCTGATGGCGGAACACCTGAAGCACTGACAGCTCAGAAGGTTAAAGATATTATGGAACAAAGCACTACCCGAGTAATCATTGCTCCTACTGAAGCTGAAGCTAATGCCACATTCGACAAGATGCTTGACGATATGAAAAAGGCTGGCGATGAGAAGGTAGAAGAGATTATCAACCAGAAGTATGAAGAACGTATGAAGCTTTGGGGCGGAAAATAATTAGCCCAGTTCTGAATGGATAAATAACCCGTAAGACGAACCTCTGCTGAGGCGACGGCTTACGGGTTATTTTTTTTGCTGTCCTTCATACCGGTGTTAAAATAGTACATTCTCTGCGGTAATCTACTACAAGAAATCAAACGCTTTAGCTGATACACTTTCTTTCAGCCATCAAGTTCCAATCATAACGACAAAAATCCAATCGTTGTTATATGGATGCGCTTACAGAACAGCACTATAATGACAATACAAGATGATTAACGTGCTGAAAGAGGTGATGAAATGCTTGCAAGACTCTCTAAATACCGCTGGCAATATGTAATGATTCTGCCGGCTGTAGTGCTGTTGTTTCTATTCAGTTATATTCCGATGGCCGGCATTCAAGTCGCCTTCAAGGATTTCCATATCGGAGGGACGATTTGGAACAGCCCGTGGGTAGGGCTGGAGAACTTTTCTTTCTTGCAGGATGACCAATTCTGGATTGTAGTGAAAAATACGATTTGGATTGCTTTACTCAAATTTATATTCGGGTTCCCTGCACCGATCATACTGGCATTACTCATTAACGAAGTCAGAAATAACGCTTTTAAACGTTTCGTGCAATCGGTCAGTTATCTGCCTCACTTCTTTTCATGGATCGTGGTGGCTTACATTCTACAGTCCCTGCTGACCCTCGATGGCGGTCTAGTCAACCAGCTGATCGTCAATATGGGCGGAGATCCGGTTTTCTTCCTTGGTTCGACCGAGTGGTTCCGTCCGATGATTGTGGCGAGCGGCCTGTGGAAGGAAGTCGGCTGGAATACGATTCTGTATCTCGCAGCAATCACGACTATTGACCCGCAGCTCTATGAAGCGGCGAAGGTGGAAGGCGCAGGCAGACTCGCACAGATTCGCCATATCACGTTGCCGGGTATGATGCCGACCATTGCGATTGTACTGATCCTCAGCATGCCGAGCTTGATTGCAGTGGGGATGGATCAGATCTATCCGCTGATGAATCCGGCCAACCAGCCGGTTGCAGATGTGCTGGATACGTACATTTTACGCAGCGGCTTGCAGCAAGGCTATTTCGGAATGGCTACTGCGATCGGTCTGTTATCTTCAGTGATCAGTTTGATTCTGGTACTCGTTACGAATCAGCTGGCCCGCAAATTCAATGGAGAGGGGCTTTGGTAGAGAGATGAAGACTTCGTTAAGAGATAGAACAGCCCAGGTGATCATTATTGTTCTACTGTCCCTGCTCTGCGTATCGGTCATCTATCCGTTCCTGTATATGCTGGCAGTTTCCCTCAACGTTGGTAGCGATGCTGCCAAGGGCGGGGTGTATCTATGGCCGCGGGAGTTCACGCTGTACAATTATGAAATTGTACTTGGCAACGTTGTAATCCGTCATGCTTACCTGATTACGATTGCCCGGACGGTGCTGGGAACGCTGATCGGACTTGCGGTGACGCTCCTGATGGCGTTCGGCATATCTTACCGGATGCTACCATTCAGAAAGCAGATTCTCGCTTACGTTCTGCTCACGATGCTCTTTAGCGGCGGATTGATCCCGCTGTACATTCAGCTGAACAATCTGTCCCTGCTGAATTCCTTCTGGGTGTATATTATTCCGTCAGCCTTCTCGGCTTGGAACATGTTCGTCATGATGAAATTCATTCAGGGCATTCCCGAGGCGCTAATAGAATCCGCTGAGATCGACGGCGCGAATCCGCTGCGAATTCTGTTCGTAGTCGTGCTGCCACTCTCCAAGCCTATGCTGGCGGCCATCGGATTATTTACCGCAGTAGGTCATTGGAATGACTGGTTCGCCGGCGCATTCTATGTCAGCGATCAGAATCTCATTCCGGTGCAGACCTTCCTGCAGCAGCTCTTGTCCGCTCAGGATATTTCTACAGTGCTCGGCTCCAACAATAACCAGGAAGCACTGGCACGGGGAACGATGCTCTCCAACGTAACGCTGATGTCCATTAAGATGGCTACCGTAATGGTGAGTGCGATTCCGATTCTCTGTGTGTATCCGTTCCTGCAAAAGTATTTTGTCAAAGGGGTTCTGATCGGTTCCGTCAAGGGATGATGCAGCTCCTGTATTAGTGGGTATGAGGCAACAACAATATACCAATCTGTTATCCATGAGGGGGATAAATAGTGAATCTACGTAGCTGGAGAAATAAAGGGGCAGCAGTACTTAGTACTGCCATGCTAGTTTCTGTACTGACCGCATGCTCAGGCGGTGCAGGCACACCTGGCACAGATGAAGGCGCCAGCGGTTCCAAGACATTCAAGCTGTGGCTCGGCTGGTCGGCGACCGTCAACAATGACAGCATGGTACAGAAGTATTGGAGAGAGAAAGAGCCGGGTATCAACGTTCAATTGGAGTCTACGCAGGGTGATGCCATGACTCAGTTAAATCTGAAGCTGAACACTGGCGGTTTTGAAGATGCAGCCATTTTCTCTCGCGGCGATGTGGTGACCAATGCCATGATTCGTTCGAAGAGCGTTCTTCCGCTGGAGCAATATTTCGATATGCCGGATAAATATCCAAGTCTGGCGGCCATCCCTAAAGTATATCTTGATAAAATGAAGGATGCCGACGGTCACATCTGGTCGATCCCGACCTGGTTTGATCAGGATCCTGCAGACCCGTGGCCGGGCTGGGCTTCCTTGGGCTGGTTCGTCCGCAGCGATGTGCTGGAGAAGGTCGGCATGACCAAGGACGATCTGAAAACGATTGAGGGTGTGGAGAAGTATCTGAAGCTGGCAGCAGGCCAGAAGGATGCATCCGGCAAAAATCTGCTCCCGCTCAGCTTCATGTCGGATGCCAATGACGAGAACGTTGTCCTCAGTACCTTCGGTGTGACCGTCAGCTCGGCAGGCGGCGTCATTCCAGTAGAGAAGAAGGGTAACGATTACGAATTCATCTATGACAACCCGCAGTACAAAGCGGCCTACCAATGGATGAACAAGCTGTACAGAGAGAACCTGCTTGATCCTGAAGCGATCACTGATAAGAAGGAACGCTACAAGGAGAAGAACAAGACTGGCCGGGTAGCTATGAACGTAGGCGGATTCTTCAACATGGACGCTTCCCTGTGGGAAACGTTGGATGGCCCAACCGAACCCGCGTGGTTCTATGATGTCATTCCATATCCGACAGTTCCAGGCGCCCCGCATGTCGGTGCGAATCAAATCATCAATCCGTACCCGGCAAACGATGTATATATCAACAAGAACACAAAGAATCTGGAAGCCATCCTTTCCTTCTTTGATTACACATTGCAGCAAAAACCTGAGCAGCAGCAGGTAGCCAACGAAGGGCCGGCCGGAGTGTTCTGGGATTGGGTAGATCAGCCGCTGGGTAAATGGACATACACAGATGCCAAGTACAAAGAGCTGCATGATTCCGGAGACTCCGCCAAGAAAGCAAGTACGACACCGGAGCTATATGCGACCTCTTCTTACAGCAACAAATGGTATCCTTGGTGGAACTATGGCGTAACCGATCCTAAGGGCAGACTCAAAACTATTGAATTCACCGAAAGTATCGGTAAAATGGGCGGTGCCCGCGTGGCCGAGGACTATGATATGGTTAAAGCTAAACCGGGCGGTCTTTGGGAAAAGTACCTGCCGGAGCTGGAAAATGTGCGCAAGGAATACAAGGCCAAGCTGATCATGGCCAAGGATGAGGCCGGGTTCGAACAGGCCTGGACGGAATTCCAGGGTGCCTTGGAGAAGCGCGCACACTGGAGCGAGCTAAAGAATGAATGGCATGAGGAGTTGCAAGCTCAGGCAAGCAAGTAAAATGCAGCACCGCCGGATGACGGCGCCTCCTGTCAGGACATCGAAGAACGGGGACCTTCCTTTTTTTGGGGGAAGGGCTCCCGTTTATTCCTGTTTTAAGACGGTTTTATACATGGGGGATGGCGGGAGGAGGAACTTTCTTGAGACAATGGTTGGAGCGCAGGATTATCGGGTTCACACAAGGGATGGATCTGTACGGCAAAATTTTATCCATGTATATTCTAATCCTGCTGATTCCGACGCTGCTGCTTGGTAGCGGTGCCATTTACCTGGTCATTCAAAGCTTTCATAACAGCTTTCTGGCTACGGTTGATGAGGCAGTCCGGCAGACGGCGCGCAATGTGGATTTTGGCAAACAGAGCTATGATCTGTTAGCTGTCCGCACCGCCACCGACGGTGAGCTCGTGGCCCGGCTGGGGCGGGAATATACAGACCGGGCGGATATTGTGGATACGGTTAACTATGTGGATCGGACGTTTCTGGTTACAAGCAAATATTTGCCGGGAATCGCGGATTTCCGTATCTATCATACCAACGACACCCTAGTGCAGGACGGACAGCTGCTGTGGCGCCCGGAGGACCGTCCTCTGGCCGGACGGGATGAACAATCCTGGTTCGAAGAGGTGGTGAATTCCCCGGATTCACTGCACTGGGCTAGTGTTCCCGGTAATCCGAACCAGATTGTTCTCTCCCGTAAAATTATCAACCCGACGGGAAATATTCTGGGTGCAGTCTATATCCTGCTGAATTACGATGCCGTCTTCGGCGATTTGCTGGGTCAGCCGTTTAAGGACAACGGGAGCCTGTATGTGATCGATAGCTCTCGTCAGATTCTGGCGGGGACAAACCGCGAAGTCATCGGGAACCGCATGCTTCCGGATGAAGCTGCCGGAGGGAAGGCGGCTAAACCGGTGAACGCCAATGTCTACAATCCGCATGAAACCAAAGCGCTGGTGATCAGTAAGCCGCTATCTTCAGGCTGGCAGGTTGTTGCTGTTATTCATGCGAAATTTGTAGACGGCCAGAATTGGACCGTACTGATTCTGATGATCAGTATTATGGCCTTCTTCTTGCTCTTGTCCATCTTCCTGATGCTGACTATTATCAAGAACATCGTGCTGCGCATCCGCAGGCTGGGCAACCGGATGAGCGACCTGTCCCGCGGTGAATTTGAGGTCATGGTGCGGAGCTCAGGGCATGATGAGCTGGGCGAACTGGAGAATATCTTCAATTCCATGTCCGGCCGGCTGGGCAAGCTGGTGCAGGATATCCGCATGGCTGGTGTAATGGAGAAGGAGCAAGCCTTCAAGGCGCTGCAGGCGCAGATTAATCCCCACTTTGTCTATAACTCGCTGGGATTGCTTCGCTGGCGGGCACTGGATTTACAGGATGAAGAACAGCTTCGGATTATCGACGCGCTCACGGTCTTTTACCGGCTAACGCTCAATAATAACATCAGCGTAGTGCCGATTGCAGAAGAACTCCAGCATGTGCAGGCTTATATGGAAATTCAGCAGCTTCGTTATCCGGACCGGGTGCAGGTGGAATGGGAGATTGATGAGGAGGCGCTCCGTTATTTTACCGTCAAGACGATTTTGCAGCCGATTGTAGAAAATTGTTATCAGCATGGTTCCATTACGCGTAAGAAAGATGCCCTGATTATTATTTCTGTACGGTATGAACAGGAGAAGATTGCGCTCACCGTCTTTGACAACGGAAAAGGAATCCCGGCCGAGGAGCTGAAGGATGTCCGGGAGGGACGAACGGTGAGTAAAAATAGAAGCAACGGCTTCGGGACAGCCAATATTAAAGAGCGGCTCAGTCTTTATTTTGGCGGGGAAGCGTCATTTGAGATCGAGAGTGAAGCAGGCGAGTGGACGCTGGTGACGATCAAGTTCCCGGCTTGTACCGAACCAATGAGTCTGGGAAAGGATGTGTAGCATGCTGAAGGTACTGATTGTGGATGATGAACCGTCCAATGTCTATGGGCTGGTCCGTTATATAGAATGGGAGAGCCTTGGTTACGAGCAGCCGATGACCTGTGAATCAGGTGAGGAAGCGCTGGAGCTGCTTAAGGGGACGGCTTTTGATGTGCTGATCTCGGATGTATCGATGCCGGAAATGAGCGGGATAGAGCTGGTAGCGTATGCCAAGCGGATGTACCCTCAGCTGCAGGTGCTGATGATTAGCGGATATAACGAATTTGAGTTTGTCCGCGACGCCATTGATGTGGGAGCTCAGGCTTATGTTTTGAAACCGCTTAAACTGGAGGAGGTCGCAAGCCGTCTGACTTCGCTGCGGGTGACGCTGGAGAAGATGAATGCGATTAAAGATCAGACCCGTGAACTGGAGCAAAAAGTATCGGAGAGTATCCGGGTGGCGAAGGAGCGCTTTGTCAGCGACCTCATTGCCGGGATTGCTCAGACGGAGGAGATGCTGTCCTCCTGGGAGCGGTTGCTGGAGCTACCGCAGATGGAGCAGGGGCTGCGGGTCATTGTCTTTGGTCTGGATCATTTTCTAACCTCGGGGCAGGAGGCGAGGGAGCGTGTTGTCCTTGGGGGGCTTTTTCGCAAAACGATTGATATCGGCCTATCCGACCTTGGTTCCCTGTTATTTCAGGGGCAAACCGCACCTGATGAGATCGTGGTGCTGGAGCTGAATGCAAGTCCCGAGGAACGGGCGCGGATGGAGAAGCAGTTCAGCTTTATCCAGGAGATGGTGCTGGAACAATATGGATCCACAGTGACCGTTGGCTGCAGCAGAGAAGGCAGCGGCTGGGGAGAGGCTCAGCTGCTGTACAAAGAAGTCCGGTTCATGATGGCTCAGTCGCGCCTGATTGCCGATGGGCAGATTGCCCGGTTTGAGCAACTCGATTCTGCGGGCTTCAAGGATTACCGGCTGCGTGAGGAATTGATGCCCAAGATGGTGAAGCTGATGGAAGAGGGAGATGCCCCCGGCGTGTCTGGGCATATGCAATCCATTTTCGATTTGGTGCTGGGGCAGGAACCTATATCTTTTTCACATGTGCAGGCTTTCGGCATGAGCTTCCTTAGCGAGCTGATTCGGGCACTCAAGTGGCACAGCAAAACAGAAGGCGAAATCAATATCCTCATGTGGCGGCGGCTGCTGGATTGCAGCAGTACCCTGCAGATTGTTGAAGTACTGACCGAGGTTGTAGACCGTTATATGACCGAAGACCAGCATGATCAGCTCAACCAGCAGCGCAGTCTGATTCGCAGAATCGCCGTTTTTATCGAGGAGAAGGTGAAGGAGAACTGGACGGTAAAACAGCTTGCGGAACAATTCAACCTGAATGCCAGCTACCTAAGTGTGTTATTCAAAAAAGAAATGGGCATCACCATCTCCGACTATGTCCAGGAGACCCGGATCAAGCTGGCACGGGAACTGCTGCAGGACCCTAGTGTTAAAATCTATGAAGTAGCCGAGCAGGTCGGTATCCAGACCTCGGCGTATTTCACCTACCTGTTCAAGAAGATCGTCGGCTGCACCCCGCAGGAGTACCGGAATTATCACTCTAAGGAGGAAGGGCGGGATAAGAGGTGAGCTTTTGAAGGGTTCGAATCAGTACCGGCTTTTTCGGACCCCTCTTATGATATGGTGTCTTTACGCTTCAGTATGCCTGTTGCGCATCTATCACCCTTTATGTGTGCTGCGGTACTGCGAGGGCGAGCAACCCATAATCTTCTTGAACAGTCTGGAGAAATAGTAGGGGTCCTGAAATCCCAGCCGGTGGCTGATTTCCTTGATGCTGTGATCTGTCAGGTCGAGATGCTGGCAGGCCAGCTGCACCTTGAGGCGCAAGTAATAATCGATCGGCGAATAGCCGGTCGTTTTTTTGAATCTGTGGGTAAAGTGTGGCACAGAGAGGTTGCTCTCTGCCGCCAGTTCTTTGAGCGACAGATTATGCTCCAGATGCTCGGTCATAAATTTCACGGAGCGCTCAATGTCGTGCTTGTTGCGCTGCTGCTGGCTGGAGAGCGGCTGAAGCTGCGAGAACTTCAGGATGGCCGCCAGATGGCAGGCCAGTTGTGAGACATAGATGATATGGTGCAGGGTGTAGCCTTTTTGCAGCAGCTCATAGCACTCATCGAACAGCTCTACGATCTTCAAGGATTTGTCGACCGGGATCGGAATCGGTTCACATGCCCCGTCGCTCCCCGAGAAGAAATCGGCGGCGTTCTCTCCTTTCATATGCCACCAGTAAATACTCCATGGATGCTCCGCGGAAGAGGCGTATTCATGCGCCATTCCTGCGGGGATAACGACTGCGGAACCCTTGTGCAGTGTCTGAGTCTTCTGACCCTGCACCCTGTACCAGCCTTCGCCGCTGATGCAGTAGATAACGATATACGCTGCGCTGCCTTCCGGGCGTTCCCTGTAGTGATGCTGTGCGAGCGGAAAGTAGCCGATATCGGTCAGATGCAGCGGGCGGATCAGGGGATGCTGGGCATAGTCTTTAATAATATGATCCGGCAGGACGATTAATTTCTGGGCGTTGAAGCCTTCCTCAATTCGTATATTTTCCATATATACACTATGCTCGAGCGGAATTTCTTTGTCAAATCTATCAACGGCCTATAATCATCATATAGTCCATCATCCTCATGAGATAGTCAATGGTGTCTATGCGTGTTCACTCGTAAGATAAGGGTAGCAAGTGAATCCCTTACAAGAGAGGATGGGCACCCGTGTCAACAATTGAAGAAGTGAAGATTTGGGAGGAAAGTGTCGAGATTCCCACCTATGAAGTCGGACAGCCGGACAAGAATCCGATGTTCCTGGAAAAGCGGGTCTATCAGGGAAGCTCCGGACGCGTGTATCCGCTTCCTGTCATTGATAAAATTTACGATGAGAAGGTCATGAAGCCTTACCAGATAGTCTTTTTGGAAAATGAGTTCGTACAGATTCAGATTATGCCGCAGATCGGCGGACGGATCTACCGGGCGATCGACAAAACTAACAATTATGATTTTGTTTATTACAATCAGGTTATCAAGCCTGCACTGGTCGGCCTGACTGGGCCGTGGATCTCTGGCGGTATTGAGTTCAACTGGCCGCAGCATCACCGTCCCAATACCTTTGGTCCGGTGGAATACCGGCTGGAGCAGGGTGAAGACGGAAGCGCTACGGTCTGGGTCAGCGAGATTGACCGGATGAGCGGCACCAAGGTGACCGCAGGATTCACCCTGCATCCCGGCAAGGCTTATCTGGAGATTTCGGCGCAGATGTACAACCGGACACCGGAGCCACAAACCTTCTTATGGTGGGCGAATCCGGCGGTTGCCGTCAACGATCACACTCAGTCCGTGTTCCCTCCGGACGTAACAGCGGTTTTTGACCACGGCAAACGCGATGTCTCGCGCTTCCCGATAGCGACTGGCACCTATTATAAGATGGACTACTCCGAGGGTGTAGATATTTCCCGCTACAAGAACATCCCGGTACCGACCTCTTATATGGCCTACAAGTCGGACTTTAACTTCGTAGGCGGTTATGATCATGGGGTACAGGCTGGATTATTGCACGTAGCGAATCATCATGTCTCACCGGGTAAGAAGCAGTGGACCTGGGGCAACGGCGAATTCGGCCAGGCGTGGGACCGCAATCTGACGGATGAGGACGGCCCGTATATTGAGCTAATGACAGGCGTGTTCACGGACAACCAGCCGGACTTCACATGGCTCCAGCCGTATGAAGAGAAATCCTTCAAGCAATATTTCATGCCTTATAAAGATATCGGCGTGGTCAAGAATGCTTCGATTGAAGCCGCTGTCAATCTGGAAGTGGATGAGACAGAACGCACGGCTACAGTGTTGGCCTATGCGACATCGGTCTTCGAGGGTGCCGTAATTGAGCTGAAGGGCCGGAGCCGCACCTATGTCTCCGATGAGGTGACACTCTCTCCGACCTCAACCTACAAGTCAGTCATCACGCTGGACGAGGGCGACCTTCCGCATGATCTTACGGTTACGGTAAGGGATGCTTCTGGACGTCTGTTGATTGCCTACCGTCCGGCGAAGCCGTCCATTGAACAGGTCCCGGATGCAGCTAAGCCACTGCCGAAGCCGGAAGAACTATTGACTAACGAGCAGCTGTATCTGGCCGGTCTGCACCTTGAGCAATATCGCCATGCCACCTTTGAGCCGGAGTCGTATTACCTCGAAGGGCTGAAGCGCGACCCGGATGATATCCGGATCAACACAGCTTACGGCACGCTGCTGCTGCGCCGCGGGCGCTTTGCCGAGGCGGAGGGACATTTCCGCACCGCAGTGAAATCGCTGACTTGGCGGAATCCGAACCCTTATGATAGCGAAGCCTACTATCAGCTCGGGTTGGCCTTGAAATTGCAGAACCGGAGCGAAGAGGCCTTCGCTGCGTTCTACAAAGCCGTATGGTCCGCTGCTTGGCAGGACAGCGGATACTTCTCGCTGGCTGGCATCGCTAGCGGCCAGGGGCAATACGGTGAAGCGCTGGAGCTGGTGGAGCGTTCGCTCATCCGCAACAGTCGCAACTATAAGGCGCGCCATCTGAAGGCGGCGCTGCTACGCAGGCTGGGCAAGCCTGCGAAGGGTCTGGCCTTTGCGGAAGAGACGCTGGCGCTCGATCCCGCTGACTTTGGAGCCGCCAACGAACGGTGGGCGGCACTGCTGGCGCTGGGCGAAGCCGCCCAGGCGGAAGCTGCGCTGGCTGAACTGCAGCGCTTCATGCGCGGCGATGTTCATAACACGCTGCAGCTGGCTGCCGATTATATCGGGTCCGGCCTGTATGAAGAGGCTGTGCAGGTCATGGCGCGAATCGCGCCGGATGCGGGCACATCCGCTTATCCGATGCTGCATTACACACTGGCCTATGCCTACGCACAGCTTGGCTCGGCTGAGCTTGCGGCAGCACACCGCCAGGCCGGCAGCCAGGCGCCTGCCGATTACTGCTTCCCGAACAGCCTGGTAGATCTGGCTGTGCTGGAGAACGCCATTGTGGCAAACCCTGCCGATGGCATGGCGAACTACTATCTGGGCAACTGGCTGTATGACAAGAAGCGCCATGCGGATGCCATCGCCCGCTGGGAAGCGGCTGCGTCGCTCCAGAGCGATTTTCCAACGGTACACCGTAATCTGGCGCTGGCTTATTTCAACAAACGCAATGATCCACAGGCCGCACTCCAGTCGCTGGAACGTGCTTTTGAATTGAACACAGCCGATGCCCGTGTCTTCTATGAATTGGATCAGCTCTACAAGAAGCTGGGTCGTCCTGCCGACTGGCGCTTTGCCAAACTGGAATCCCATTCGGACCTTGTCGGCAAGCGTGATGACCTGTATGTGGAGTTCGTGGCCTTGCTCAATTCTCTGGGGCGGCACGAAGAGGCCATCTCGGTACTGGAAAACCGCAACTTCCATCCATGGGAAGGCGGAGAAGGTAAGGTGACTGGACAGTATGTGTTCGGCCATGTGGAGCTGGGTAAGAAGAAATTGCAAGAAGGAAACTATGAAGAAGCGGTGTCTTTGCTGTTGAAGGCGCGGGTCTATCCTGAGAATCTCGGGGAAGGCAAGCTGGACGGGGCACAAGAGAACAATATTCTGTACTATCTGGGTAACGCGTATGAGGGCTTGGGCAACAGGGAGCAGGCCGAATTCTATTGGAACGCCGCTTCGCAAGGGCTGGAGGAACCAGCGGGAGCGATGTATTACAACGATCAGCCGCCGGATATGATTTTCTATCAAGGGCTGGCTTGGCAGAAGCTACAAGTCGAGAAGGAAAGCAAACGCCGTTTCAACAAGCTGGTAGATTACGCAGAAAAGCATCTGTTCGATGAAGTGGAATTTGATTACTTTGCTGTGTCGCTCCCGGATTTCCTAGTCTTCGAGGATGATCTGAACAGACGCAATGAAATCCATTGCCGCTACATGCTGGGTCTCGGATTACTTGGATTGGGACGCACAGAGGAAGCCAAAGCCCGGTTCCAAGAGGTGCTGGCGCTGGAAGCCAATCATCAGGGAGCTCTGATCCATCTTAACCTGTGCTAGTGGCACATAATGAACATCACTGACAAAATAGCGGCAGAATAATACTGGAAGAATACTAGCGGGTGTATACTGGAGGATGATTATTGCAGGGTCGTCTGCGATGATCATCCTCTGGTGGTCTAGAGGGAGGGATATCATGACACATTGGCGGGAAAGTAAAATCGAAGGCCATGACGCCTGGATTGGCGAATCGTCACAGCTCTTGGTCTGCATAGTGCCGGGGCTTGGGGCTAAAGCGGTGTCGCTACGGAGCACCCGGACCGGGCGGGAATGGCTATGGCGTAGTGAAAAAGCACTCGGGAATGAGGGGTATGGTTCCCCCTTCCCGAATGGGGATGAGAGCGGCTGGGATGAGATGTTTCCCTGCATCGACGCCTGTGAATATCCGCTGGAGCCTTGGCAAGGCCGGACCATCCCGGATCATGGGGAGGTATGGTCACTCCCTTGGGAAGCTCACAACACAGGGTCTACCCTGCACTGCCAGGTAAAAGGTGAGCAGTTCCCATACCTGCTGGAGAAGACGTATTCCTTCACAGCGGATGGCACGCTGCGGATAGACTATTCCGTCACGAACACATCCACTGCGCCGTTCTCCTTCCTTTGGGCAGCCCATCCGCTGTTGGAGGTTCAGGCGGGGATGAAGCTGCATGTACCGAATAATCTCGATGAGATCGAGATTTCCTATTCGGCAGAGGAAAGGCTCGGCGTCTTCGGGGACAGACAGCCTTGGCCTTTGGCCCCTAGCTCTGGCGGAACCGTCGATTTGAGTGTGACGGAAGCGAATGAGGGACGATTTGCCGAGAAATATTATTTCACCGGCAAGGCGGAGACAGGAGTCGCAGCAGTCAGTGATCCTGCGACTGGAGAGTCCATCACGTTCAGCTACCCCGCTGAACAGGTTCCGTATCTGGCCGTTTGGGCCAATTACGGCGGATTCGGCGGCAATTATCAGCTTGCGCTGGAACCGGCCACCGGACGGATGGACCATCTCGGGGAGGCCGTGCGGCGCAGCGAGGTCGCCGTTGTTGCAGGCGGCCAAGTGTACCGCTGGCACCTTGAGGTGAGTCTTGTTTAAACTGGGAAATTTAATGTATACAAAACGAATAAAAGAAAATAACAACCAAATAAGCCGAAAAAAGAAAATAACAAAAAGCGAAGATGAGCAAACGGGGAAGTTTGGAACTGTAGGCACGGGAGCGCTCGCCTGCTAGCTTTCCATAGGAAAGCTAGCAAAGGTAGCGTATGCCTGAAAGCATTCCATAGGAAAGCTGGCAAAGGTAGCGTATGCTTGAAAGCATTCCATAGGAAAGCTCGCGTCGGAATATAGATTGTCAGCAGCAAAACCTATAATCCATGGCTAATCAAATTCAGCGATGTCGCCAGAAGCGGTAAATTCTCCTTCTCCAGTCGTCTTAACGGTGAATAAGAGGGGAAATTCGCAACTAAGAGCATTTTTGTACCTTATTTTTCTTTAAAATAGATAAATGAGTAAAATAAGTGCATTATTGTATCTTAATTTCCGAAAAAACGCGCTGGACGGGTATTTTGGAAGATTTAAGGTACAATATTGCACTTAATCTCCATAAACCCTTAGCAGCAGAGGATTTAAGGTACGAAAATGCCGTTAATTACAGTTCGATCCTTCTTATATAAAGCTCTCTTTTTTCTTGTCAATGTTTGTTTTTTATGCGTTCTATATAGCGAGAAAGAATGCAGAGGGAAGGTTTGGAACTGTAAGAGCAGTAGTGTATGCCTGTAAGCTTCTATAGGAAGCTAGCATCGAAAGCGCACGACTGCAAGCTTTCCGCAGGAAAGCTCTCACCCGTAAGCGTAAGCATAAGCATAAGCTCACGTGATTTCGACCGCCAGAAGTGGTTCATAAAGTAGAAATCCGGGGACAACAGCGGCCGGAAGTCCAAACATCCACCCTAGTGGCGATCGAGCCTTACCTTTGGAACTTACGTTTGGAACTTACGTTTGGAACTTACGTTTGGAGCTGTTTGGAACTTACGTTTGGAGCTGTTTGGAACTTACGTTTGGAGCTGTTTGGAACTTACGTTTGGAGCTGTTTGAAACTTACGTTTGGAACTTACGTTTGGAACTTACGTTTGGAGCTTACGTTTGGAGCTTACGTTTGGAACTTACGTTTGGAGCTTACGTTTGGAACTTACGATTGGAACTTACGATTGGAACTTACGTTTGGAGCTTACGTTTGGAGCTTACGTTTGGAACTTACGTTTGGATCTTATGTTTGGATCTTATGCTCGGATATTATTATGTTCAGATCATAAGTTCAGATCATAAGTTCAGATCCTAAGTTCGTCATATATAATAGAACAGACTAAAAGGAAAAGTTCAATTTATACAGCAGGAGGGACACAGAGATGATCAAATGGCTGTTTATGAACCGGAGCATCCGGACCAAAATCGTATGGAGCAATATGGTGATTTCCCTCGTCCCCTTGCTGATTTTGTCCTATCTGTTCTACCAGACAAGCACCAGCTCGCTGGAGCAGGCGATGATCCGCAGCTCTGACCAGAATGCTGAATATGTGTCGGATAATCTGGACCAGTATTTTCGCAATCTATCGACCTCGGCACTCCAGGTTTACGGCTTCAAGCGGGTCATTGATCTGATGGAGAATGGTACGAACTACAGTGATGCCAACATTATGGACATCAGGGAGTCGCTGGCAGGATACTACCGGCTTGTGGTTAGCAATAATGCCGATATTATCAAAATTACCGTGCTCGGAAGTGATAACACCGTCCAGGACAGCTGGTCTAGGGCCGACAGCTACAACGTCATTGAACTAAATGATCAGGTTCCCCATTACCGGGAAATTCCTGATCTGCCTTTCCAGCACTCCCTGATGTTCACTTATACGGATCCTGTGATTGAGCAGGATCTTTTTGTGTATGCGATGACCATTTACGATCCTTTCTATAAGAAGAAGTTTGGTTCGCTGGTCTTTTATGTGAAGGGGAAAGACTTCTATAAGAAAATGGAAAAGTATAACCGCTCGCCGAATGTGATCGTCTTGCAGAATGAGCGCGGAGAGACCTTTTACCGGACCAGTGAGGCCTATGCCGGGGAGGTCAAGCCCTACGTCCGTCCGGAGCGGATGATCGACAGCCATGCACACCAACTGCATTTTTCGCAAAATCGTGAACTGCTAACTAGCACTTCCTATCTGGATCATGCCAACGTCGGGCTGAGCGTCTTGTATCCCAGCACGGAGCTGGCAGATAACCGCAGAAACACGCTGCGAATTACCATTGTTGTGCTTGTGTTAGTTATGCTCGTCATTGCAGGCTTTTCTCTGCTGGCGCAGCAGTTCATCACAAGGCCGATTCAGTATCTCGGCAAAGCGATGCGTGCTGTCCGGAGAGGGAAATTTAACACCACACTAAAGCCCAATCGTTGGCATGATGATTTGTCAGAGCTGACGGCGAACTTTAACTTCATGACGGAGAAGATCCAGGAACTGATTGAGAAGGAGTATAAAATGCAGCTGCGGAACAAGGAAGCCCAGTTTCTGGCGCTGCAAATGCAGATTAATCCGCATTTTCTGTACAACACGTTACAGACGATCGGCGGCAAGGCGGTGCTGATCGGGGATTATGAGATTCATGAGATGTGCCGCGCCCTTGGGGATATGTTTCGCTACAGCTTCTATGAAGGCAATATGGAATCGACGCTGGGTCAAGAGCTGGCGCATCTGAACAACTATTTGTATATCCAGCAGCTTCGGTTCGAGGAATCGCTAAAGACGGAGTTTGAGGTGCAGTCGGAGCTGATGGACTGCTCCATGATTCGTTTTATGCTCCAGCCGATCATGGAAAATACGATTGTCCATGCTTTAGGCCAAGAGGATCATCACCTACTCGTGATCGGCGTAACTGCTGTCCGTGAGGGGAAGGATGTGCTGATTGTCATCCGTGATAACGGAACGGGCATGGAGACAGAGAAGCTGGCCGAGCTGCAAGCGGCACTTGCCAGCCCTGCACCGGAAGTGTTTTCGGGTGTCTCCATTGGACTGAGGAATGTCCATGAGCGGATTCGGCTATTTTATGGCCCTCCTTATGGCCTTACTCTGGATAGCACACTAGGCGAAGGAACGATAGTAAAAATCCGGATTCCATATAAAAAAACGGGGGCTGAGCATGTATAAAGTGATGGTCGTAGACGATGAACTTTGGGGCCGCAGAGCAATCAGTAAGATGATCAGCGAGTTGGCTCTGGATGTCGAGGTCATCGCAGAAGCTAGGCATGGGGAAGAAGCGCTTAAGCTGATCGGAGTCAGCAAGCCGCATATCGTGGTTACCGATATGAACATGCCGGTCATGGACGGACTGCAATTTCTGGAGCATCTTCATGAGCATCACAGTGACATCCGGGTAATCGTGATCAGCGGGTATTCCCAGTTCGAGTACTTGCGGGGGGCTATTCGTTATCAAGCCTGCGAGTATTTACTTAAGCCGGTTTCTATCGGTGATCTGCGAAGCGCGATGATCAAGGCGGCGGAACTGAGCCGCACTTACAGGAGTCATCAGCAGCAGAAAAAAGAAGCCGTGGATCTGCTCAAGCTGAAGCGGAGCGCTTTTTTGCAAAATGTCACTGCGGAAAGGATCACTAATCCATCAGACATCCTTAAGCATCAGGAAGAATTGCAGATTCCTTCTGGCCTGGAGCATTCCCGGCTGGTAGTGATGATGTTCCGGCATTTTCAGGAGACAGCCCGTACCCGGTTTCACGGCAACGCCGATCTGCTGATGTTCAGCATCGAGAACATTTTGCATGAGCTTTTGCAGGATGAACTGGCGCTGGTCTACAAATCGGATGATCGTCTGCGAATTTGCCTGGTCGTGAATGGGACGCTGACTACCGGGACACAGGGGCCTGCCTGGTTACCGGAGTTCCACAAGGCTGTTCAGCGGATGCTGAAGCTGGAGGTCTGCGCCGGACTCAGTCCGTCTTTCAGTGAACTAGCCGAGCTGCCGCATATGTTCCGTGCTGCCAATAAAGCCATCGGGGGAGCCCGGCTGCATGATTCCGGCTGCGGTCTATACCCTGCAGAGGATCAAATCGAGACCAGGGGCGGCGGTCTGCTAACTTCCTTTGATTTGCAGGCTCTCCGTCAAGCGGTGGCCTCCGGTAATGTGAAGGAGGTCCGGGAGCTGCTGCACAATTATTTGACAAAGGTAACGGAATGCGGAGTGATCACGGTGAGCGAGGTTCAGCAGGAGCTGACGAGAATTATGGACGTGGCAGTCTCGGAGCTGAAGGTGATGGTATCGGCTTCTCCTACGGTCTTTGATCCCCAGTCCATCACAGGCCTTATGGATGGCAGGGAAGTCACTTTGCTGCTGGGCCGCTGGCTGGAGGCGATTGAGGAATACAGTACGGACCGGAACGAATCCGAATCGATCCAGATGATCCAGAGCATCGCCGCTTTTTTGAATGACCATTACTTTGAAGATATCAGTCTGATTGATATTGCCACTAGATTTCATATGGACCCAAGCTACCTGAGCAAACTGTTCAAGACAGTGACCTCGGAGAATTTCATCGAATATCTGACCCGCAAACGGATGGAAAAGGCATGTGAGCTGCTGCGTGCTTCTGACCGGAAAATCAGCGATATCTCTGAGCTCGTGGGCTATGAGAATCAGCGTTATTTCAGCCAGGTGTTCAAAAAAAGCACGGGACAGACGCCTTCGGAATACCGGGACAGCCATCTCCAGCGGGACTGATTACAAAAAATTGAACATCCGCTGCACCATTTATTTTATTACGGTTTCTCCCGGAAGCCGGTACGATAAAAGCAGGACATAAAGAGCCGTATAAGCTGAACTTAAGGATCACGTACTGCGAGCGGAGCATTCAGATCCTTAAGCTCACTCTATATAGCGTCCAACGCTTGAACTAGATGAAGGGGGAAATTACGTTGAAAAAATGGATGTCCATCAGTCTTGGTGTCATGCTGCTGAGTACCTTGTTATCCGCATGTGGCGGAGGCAATAATACACCGTCTGCGGGCGGGAATGCCGAAGGCGCTCCCAGCAGTGGAGGCAATACAAAGTCTGAAGAACCGGTGACGATTAAGTTCATGCACTTCAAGAGCGATTTTACCGATCAGATTGCCAAGATTGTAGAGCAATTCGAGAGCGAAAATCCCAATATCAAGGTCGAAATACAGCCGGTCAAATACGATGATTACTATACCCTGCTCAAAACCAAGCTGGCAGGCGGTGACGTCATAGACGTCTTTACACTAAACGCCGGTTTCAATACCCAGCTTTTTGCGGACGGCGGTTATCTGACAGATCTTACGGGCCAGCCTTTTTTGAACAACTTTGATGAAAGCGTAGTCAAAGGCCAGGCGACAGATGGCAAGAACTATGTGATGCCGCTGAATGCGAACCCGATTGCAGTGTTCTATAACAAAAAAATCTTCAAGGATCTGGGTCTGGAGGTTCCGAGAACCTATGATGCCTTGATTGCAGCCGCTGAGAAGATCAAGGCAGACGGCAAAACCCCGTTCGCTCTTGGCTGGAAAGACGGATGGACGATGACCATGTGGAATACCCGCGATCTGCCGAGCAATAGTGCCTTGGTAGAAGGTCAGCCAGACTTCTTCGAGAAGATAGAGAAAGGTCAGGCGAAGTTCGCAGACAATCCTGCGGTCAAAACAACCATAGAGCATGCCGCGAAGCTGTTTGAGCTCGGTAACAAGGATCAGCTGGGCGTGGATTACAACGGCGCTGTCGATCTTTTTGCCAAAGGAAATGTCGGCATGATGTATATGGGCACTTGGCCGCTCCCGGATATTGAGAAGAAAAATCCTGATCTGTACAACAATGATTTGGGCTACTTCCCGTACCCCTTCAGCAACGACGAGAGTCTGAACAAGCTGGACTTTAACGCAGACGCGTCACTGGCTATCGGGAGCAAGACCGAGCACAAGGAAGCTGCACTCAAATTCCTGGAATTCATGTCCAGCAAAGAGGGCGGGGATGCCTGGGTGGAGAACATCAAATCCTTGAGCTATGTTAAGGGAACCTCTACCGATATTGCCCCTGCCATCAAGGATTTGCAGCCGTACTTCGATAATGGTCAGACCTATGATTCCCAGCTTTATTTAGCGAAGACGACCATTGACTGGCGGGCTCCATTTGATCAAAACCTGCAAAATCTGTTCTTTAAGAAAGTTACGCCGGAGCAGATTATTTCCAATATGGACGACTGGTTGAGCAAGAACCATAAATAGCGCTCAGTAGACAAAGAGACGTGGGGGAAGGCATGGAGGAACACTCTGTGTCTTTTACCCTGCGGGAAGAAAGGATATGAGACTTATGGGGAATCTCCAGCGTGCCCTGCGGAAAGAGATGTGGTACCTTCTTTTTATTGTGCCGGGTGTTTGTCTGTTTATTATGGCGGTTGTTATTCCGCTGATCATGGGAGCGCGTTATTCTTTTACAAACTGGGATGGTGTGTCTAATAAGTTCGCTTTTGTCGGCTGGGATAACTATGTAAAAGCGTATCAGGACCCTGGTTTCTGGGCTGCTCTTGGCAATACAGCCAAATACGCTCTCATACTGACGCTGCTTGTGAATGTGTTCTCTCTGTTGCTTGCGCTGGTACTGGATGCTTTTCTGCCACTGCGCAATGTATTCCGGACGATTTTTTTTCTACCGAGTGTGATTTCAATCGTTCTGTCGGGGTTTATCTGGAGCTATAACTACAGCACAGGGATTCCCCAATTGCTGAGCCACTTCGGACTGGATGTCACAAGCCCGCTCGGCAATCCTGATTATGCCTTGTTCGGGCTGATTCTTGTAGCGCTGTGGCAGGGGATTGGCTCGCCGATGATCATTTATATTGCCGGCCTGCAAGGTATTCCGCAGGAGCTCAGCGAAAGTGCCAAGATTGACGGTGCAGGGGTGTGGAAATCCTTCCGTCATATCACCTTCCCCTTGCTCGCGCCTTCAGTTACCATTAACCTGTTGCTGGTGCTGACCGGGTCGCTCAAAGTATTTGATCTCGTCTTTGTAACTACGAACGGGGGGCCCGGCTTCGCTACAGAGGTTGTGTCCACGTATATCTACAGAACTTCCTTTTCTTCCTTCCAGGGCGGGTACGGGATGGCATTGTCCATGATGTTCTTCCTGATCCTGGTGATCGTTACAGTTGTGCAAATGTCCATTTCCCGCAGACGGGAGGTGGAGATGTAATGAAAAAGACGCGAATCGCGGTTTTTGTATTGATTTTGGTGTTGGCCTTGATTTTTTTGTTTCCTTTATATATTGCCGTATTGATGTCGGTCAAAACAGCCAAGCAAACCTTTGATTCTTTTTATGCTCTGCCGTCCAGCCTTGATTTTTCTAATTATCTGCACGCTTGGCAGACCTCGAAATTCCCGGTGGCGATTAGCAACAGTCTTATCATCACAGGTTTATCTGTGGTGCTGATTGTACTGGTATCTGCCTTAGCTGGTTATTCGATTGCAAGAAGGAACAAGCCTTTTTATAACATCATATTTCTGCTGTTTCTGTCGGGAATGATGATTCCGTTTCAGGTGACGATGCTCCCATTGTATAAGCTTGGAAAAACCCTGCATATGCTCAATACGCATTGGGGCATTATCCTGATCTACGGGGGATTTGGTATCCAGATGGGCGTGCTGTTCTATACAGCTTTTATCAAGCAAATCTCGCGGGAAATCGAGGAAGCGGCCACGATTGATGGCTGTTCTACACCGGGAATCTTCTTCCGTGTGATTCTTCCTTTGTTAAAGCCGGTGACGGCAACGGTGGTTGTGTTGAATGCACTGTACATCTGGAATGATTTTCTGCTGCCTTTGCTTTATTTGCAGGACAATCAATACCGGACCATCCCGCTGCAGCAATATTTCTTCTTCGGTCAATACAGCAGTGATTTGAACCTGGCGTTCGCTTATGCGGTCATGGGAATGATCCCGGTCATCGTCTTCTTCCTGCTGATGCAGAAATTTATCATTAAGGGGATCGCTGCAGGCGCAGTCAAAGGATAACCTGATAAATGAATGGAGTGTTTTACGTTGGCGATTCAGTATTTGGAACAGGAACGAATTTTTGAAATCCGGATGAAGCAATCCTCTTATATTTTGGGTATTAATGAAAAAGATAGTGTGCAGCATCTGTACTGGGGCGAGCCAGTAGAGGCACGCGACTGCGTGGGCCTGCTGGCTGCGCGCACTCACAGTTCCTTTGACGCCGACTTGAACGGCGAGCTGGAGGAGTACGGCGGTTGGGGAGGTAGCAGCTATACCGAACCTTGCCTGAAAGTGAAATTCGGTGATGGGGTCCGTGACCTGAAGCTGCAATACACAGGACATGAAATTGTCAGTGACAATGAACTGGTGATCATCCTGACCGATGCCCATTACTCGCTGCGGGTGGAGGTCTGCTATAAAGCAGTTATTCAACATGATCTGGTCGAAAGAGTTGTGAAGGTCACGAATGAAGAAGATCTGCCTGTGGGTATTAACCAGGTTATGGCGGCGGCGTGGTCGCTCCCGGTATTGCCTGCTTACCGGCTGACGCATGTCACAGGCCGCTGGTCTGGAGAATATCAGCTTCGCTCCCAGCTGCTGACCGAGGGCAAGAAGGTGCTGGAATCCAGAAGAGGATTCACGGGACCGCATGCCAATCCATGGTTCGCGATTGATGGAGGTCAAGCAACGGAGACTCAGGGCAAGGTCTGGTTCGGAGCCTTGGGTTGGAGCGGTAACTGGAAGATTGTCGCAGAGAAGTCCAGCTTCGGCCGACTGCGTATCGTCGGCGGGATCAATGATTTTGACAGCTCGTTCACACTTGCGCCGGGAGAGAGCTACACCTCGCCGGTCTTTACAGGCGGGTTTGCTGCGAACGGCTTCGGGCAAATGAGCCGCAATCTGCATCGCTATCAAAGCGAATGCATCCTTCCAGGCTCGCGGATTAGAAGAGTGCTCTATAACTCCTGGGAAGCGACGGAGTTCGCTGTAACTGCCGAAGGCCAAAAAGCGCTGGCCCGACAGGCGGCCCGGATGGGCACGGAGTTGTTCGTCGTGGATGACGGCTGGTTCGGTGGACGGAACAGTGACCGGGCAGGTCTCGGGGATTGGACCGTCAACCCGGAGAAATTCCCGCTGGGTCTTCAAGAACTGATAGATGATGTGAAAGGACTGGGCATGGATTTCGGATTGTGGGTAGAGCCGGAATCTGTCAACCCGGACAGCGATTTGTACCGGGAGCATCCGGATTGGGTCTATCAGTTCCCGAACCGTGAAGGGACATTGCTTCGCAATCAGCTGTTGCTGAATTTAGGCAAGCCTGAGGTCAAGGACTTTGTGCTTGATTTTATGACTGAACTGCTGAGTACCCACGACATTTCCTTCATTAAATGGGATATGAACCGGACGGTCACAGAGCCAGGGATGCTGCCGCTGAAAGAGCATGAAGACCAGTCCGTGTGGATCAAGCATGTGGATCACCTGTATGAGATTTGGGCAGAGCTGAGACACCGCTTCCCGCAGGTGGAATTCGAGACCTGTGCCGGCGGCGGTGCACGGATCGACCACGGCATTTTGCGGTTCGCCGACCAAGCGTGGATCAGCGACAATACGGAT
Source organism: Paenibacillus agri (assembly GCF_013359945.1). Classification (GTDB taxonomy): domain Bacteria; phylum Bacillota; class Bacilli; order Paenibacillales; family Paenibacillaceae; genus Paenibacillus_AQ; species Paenibacillus_AQ agri. The sequence continues at coordinate 28,527 of NZ_JABWCS010000189.1, forward strand.
GCCCGCGACCGCTTGAGCATACAGGAGGGCTTCACTTATGCCTACAGCCCATCCATTATGATGTGCTGGGTGACAGAATCGCCGCATGGCATGAACGGCAGAAATCTGCCGCTCTCGTTCCGCTTCCACAGCGCCATGATGGGCGGCCTTGGCATCGGAGCGAATATCGGCAACTGGTCCGATGAGGAAATAGCCGAAGCAGGGCGGTATGTGCAGCTGTATAAAGACATTCGCCATGTCATCACGGAGGGAAGTCTGTACCGGCTGTCCTCGTTCCGTGAAGGCGATATTTCAGCCAGCCAATACATCAGCCATGATGGACAGGAGAGCGTGGTCTTCGCCTTCCAGCAGGCCCAATATTTCGGCTCTGCGGAGAAAAGACTGACCCTGCAAGGACTTGATCCGCAAGGCATATATCTTGTGCAAGATGAGAAGGGCGAAGCCGGTACGACATGGCATGGCTCTAGCCTGATGAACCTTGGCCTGCCGCTGACCCTGTGGGGCGATTACGCCAGTCAGCTGTTCCGGTTGACCCGCCAGTCGTAGGCAGGCGGATATTTGGGTGAAATGTGAAAGAGAAGAAGCGTCCCCGATTTTTGCTGGGGACGCTTCTTTGCGTGATGGTATTTTGCTACAAGTTGTTATGGTATTTTGCTACAAGTTGTTGTTGCTAGTTGTTATGGTGTTTTACTGTTAGTTGTTATGGTGTTTTACTGTTAGTTGTTACGGTGTTTTGCTACATGTTGTTAGCATATTTTGTTACTTGTTGTGATAAATAACTGTGCTACTACACGATAAGCCACACTATCCGCTGTTCGGGGATTAATATTGTTGTTTGTATAACACGCATTTAAAACACAGTTCAATTTCAAAATGACTTCGACGTCTCAATAACGGGTTTCTTGTATCCCTAAGGTACAAAATGAACCCTTGGTTCAAAAGGATTTCACTGATTCAAGTGACAAATACGCCGAAAAGCTCAACTTCACTCGATAGGGCATTGGAATAACGGGAATAACTCCTGTTATTTTGATTAAATTCTCTTCTTTTCTAAAAATAACTGGAAAAACTCCTGTTAATTACCTCGTGACTAGGCCACAGAACAGATAAAAGAGGTTTTTAACGGGAGAAATTCCCTTTATTTACGACAAATAAGCTGGAAGTAAACAATTAACGGTATATTTTCCTGTTATTAATGTCCTCTTTAGCTCGAACGCGGGCTCAGGTGAATATTCCGGCGAAGTGCGGGCCAAGGATTTCTCCTGCCCATTCGGGACGTTAGATTATTAAGTTCACACTATATAGCTATCACCTTTATCTTCTTAATGTGGGTGCTTCACGATGGTGATTGTTTCTCCCGGCGCGGTCTTGATCCGGCCTATTTCACCCGACAACGTAACCTGTTCCCCGGACGAGAGTGTACATAGTGCGCCACCTTCCCAAGGGATATAGAAGGAGAGAGGAGCACCAGCTTCGCTGATGATCTCGATCCACTCTGGCTCAACGTCGCCGAATGCCGCGCTGACAAGGAAGCCGCCCACAGCGCGCAGCGTATGGAATTCTGCGTGCTGTCCATCCGGCCAATTGGGGAAGAAGCGCAGGTTTCCGTTGTAGCTTTGCAGCAGACATTCATTAATAACCGCAGGCAGGGAGAAATTCTCGAACCATATCCCCATCCGGGACATGAAATCGAAATTTTCCGTGTCTGCATAACGCCCACCACTCATTAGAACACGGTCTGTGCAGGTTCCGTTCGGCAGCAGGCAATATTGGATTTGCCGCTTGAATCGCTCCAGATCCAATACACCAAGGCGGGCACCGGCAAGATGGTAGAATACTAGCTCATTGCCGCCCTCATTGCGGTGATTAAGATAGGAATTCACTGCTGTCTGGTAGTCCTCTTCGGAGGAATGCAGGCCATGGTCTTCTCCTGGGAAGACGGTTGTGAGCGGAACCGGCACGTTATAGACGACCTCGGGATTCTCACCCTCCACCGATACGAAGATACGTCCGTTCCGGGATTCGGCTGTAGGATAGGACGGGAAATGGTTAAGGATTTCTTCCACCTCATCCAGGAGCTGCGCCTCTTCTTGCTCTGAGCCAAGCACGGCACAGGCTTGAATGAATGCACGGAAAACGAACCGGGTCAATGTCAGGTCGATGAGGCAGTCGCTGTTTTTGGCAAAACCGGGCGTGATCTCGTATAGCTCCGGCACAACTGTCGGAAAGATATGATAATTCTCGTCTCCCCATTGTTCTCCCCGAGCTTCCGGGCGTTTCATATAATCTACCATGAACAGAACAGCTTCCTTAATGGGCTGGAAAGCCCGGTCACGCAGGAAGACAGCATCCATAGAGTAAAGATAGTGCCACCATAGACTTTGCACAGTCCATGGCGTTTCGCAGATTTCCCAGCCCCAGTGCGGTACCGGGTAAGGCATCATCGTCATTTCCACCGGATAGGCCGAGTGCGGGAAATATGCTCCGCGCAGGCCGTAGTAATCACGCGCCCAGGTTTGGCTGACAGGCAATACATGATCCACCATATCGACATAAGGCAGATGCTTGTCGAGATGATTGCTGGAGAACGCCAGCCAGAAGGGCTGCTGCGTATTGTAGTTCATATGGTAATCGCCATGCCAGTCCGCGCCGATCTTCCGATAACTCCAGTTGGCAAATAGTCCAGGGCAAGTAAGTCCTTCCTTCACGGAGCAGTTGAAGAAATACAGATTTCGGTACCAGATACGCTCCAGAAATTCATCCTCCAGTGCGACGGAGGAACGACTCCAGTAATCTCGCCATAGCGTCGCTGTTACTTCTTTGGCTACAGCGAAACCGCCTAGCTCGGGCGGTATCACGAACGCTGTGGCCTGAACCTCGCTGCTAAGACCTTCCCACAGCTCGACGCAGGCAATGAAACCTTGTAGCTCTTGCTGCGATTCAGATTTATCCTGAGATAAATGATCCTGCGCGGCTACGCGGACCTTAGTTACTGGTACTGCTGCTGCTGTCTGATCCTCTGACGTGACCGGCTTACCCGAACTATCCTCCAGATACAGACTGGACACTTTTGAAACGCCAGCCACACTGGAAACGCTAGAAACGCTAGAAACGCTAGAAACGCTAGAAACGCCACACACGTCAGAAACGCTGGAAACGTCAGTCACACTAGATACGCCAGCCGCTTTGACCGCAAGCCGGAACGCCTTGTCGCTCGCCTGTCCGATATAAGGAGTAGGTGGTTGTTCCATACGCGGCAGTATCTGCGTGAAGTGTTGTAGTCCTGTTACGGTGTCGGTTAGAACTTCTGCTTGTGGGAATTCTGGCGGTGTCTCCGGGTCAGGAATCAGCTTAACCTCCGTGAAGAGCGGAACGGCCTTACCACTAGCGGCATCAGTTACCTTCAGCCAGACACGATCATGGTCTCCTTCTACGAACAATTCGAGCACGGCAGGTTTACCTTGTATCAAAAAATCAATCGTGCAACGCCCATCAGCAATATGCACAGTGTGGCCCAGCACCTCGGCATCCCGCCGATCATACCGAAGCAATAACGAACCGCATGGCATCGGCTTGGGATAGGGGTTGCGGTAATTATCGCCGGCCATTTCACAATATTGTTTATACCACGGGTTATCGGTGACTTGCGCCAGATCAGCCGGAAGGTCAGCGAACCGGTCAAACACCTCCTGAAAGGTCATAATCTCGTCCTTATGCTCCTCCGCAATCCGGATATCCCACACATTGTTATGTCCAAAATGCAGCATTATCGCATCCGGCCGGGTCGTGACGACCACGCCCATTCCTCCGTTGCCCAGCAAAGCACCTTCAAAAAAATCCGTTGCCGGTCCGTTGAACTTAATATCATGCAGACCGGCCCGTTCATATCCCATGTGCTTATTTTTAAACTTGCCAGCTTGTTTAACGTTCTTACGCATCTTGTGTTCCTCCTCGTCTTGTCATGCTAAGCACAGTTCCTAATGTATCTGAATGTTAGATTACTGTATTTAGCGGGAGGTCCAATAGTTGCACGATTGGCGGATGAATTGATAGAGCAGGAGAAGTGTACCTACTCTTCCGAAGTGTACCTTTCAGGCCAACTGGGAACACGGTAAGATCGAATAATAGAAAGCGCTAACATTATAAAGCGCAATTGTTCAGTCGGCAAGGGAGGGGGACTTTGTTTCACAAAGAGCAGCAGCTGGTTCTGAAGCATAAACTCGGACTTGAGCTGGAGCATTGTTTTAAAAAGAATGTACTGCTGCTTATCCTATCGTACTTTTGTATCGCATATGTATCCGTAACTATTGTATCAATCGTGAAGGAATGAATAACAGATGGCTAACAATTCAAAGACAAAATCGGGATTTCCTTATGTTTTTACCGTGATTACAATCAGCGTGCTTGTTCTTGCCGGGGCGCTAATCTTTCTGAAAGGCTCCGGCACAACCTCCGATCTGAAGGGGTTACCTAACTATACGGAAATCAAAGGGGAATATGACGCGAAAGGTCTGAAATATGAGAAGCAGCCCCATCTGGGCAGTCCGGACGCCAAGGTCAAAGTCATCGAGTTTGCGGACTTTAAGTGCCCGGCGTGTAAGAACTGGAAGCAGGCTTATTTTGAACGTTTTCAACAAGAGTTTATCGAGACCGGCAAGGTGGAGTTTTTCTTCATAAACTACGCTTTTATTGATCGTGATTCCATTATGGCCGCCAGTGCAGGGGAAGCTATTGCCGCCCAGAACAACGATAAATTTTGGGAGTTCATGAGCAAACTCTATGACCACCAGGGCGATGAGACCCAGATTTGGGCGACCCCCAAGTTCTTGAAGGATTTTGTTAAGGAGAACATCAGTGGCATCGATTATGACAGGTTTGCCAAGGACCTGGACGATCATACGTATATGCTTCCGGTAAAAGAAGACTTCAAAACAGGAGCGAACTACGGCGTGAACGGAACTCCGCAGTTCATGGTAGATGGCAAGCTGCTGCCTAGCTCCTCCTATGAGGAACTGGCTGCAGCTATCGAGTCACAACTTGCCGCCCAGTAATATCGCCTGGATCGACACACTGAGGAACACATTCTGCTGAGATTCTATTTGAATAAGCTATAGTAAATTGTTTACAATGGTGATGTTTGGTCACGTTTACCTTGATCAAGTAATTAACTGGAATAGTGGAGGGGATTACCTCATGAACTTTACTTCCTTGCATCCCTATGTATATCTTGCGACACGATACCCTTTTTCCAAAGGGCAGTCCAGTTCTCCGCGAATATGCTACACCAGTTCCATTTACTTGATCAGCGAGGGGTATGGCGTGCTGTGTACAAATGGGGAGCGTACCCGGCTTGGTCCGGGTGCGCTTGTTTATCTTCCGGCGGGGCAGCCACATGAATGGCTGGCTGATTCGCAGGAGCCAATGGTTCACCTATGCTGCTATTTCGATTGGTCCTATGTCGAGCGAGCGGCGTTTTTTGATACGGCTTGTCCAGTCTGCTACCCGCCCGAGCCGTTGTTGGAGGAACTTGTGGGTCCGCCATTCCCTTATTCGCTACCGGAAATTATCATGGTGGAATCCGTGCGCGTTTGGCAGGAGCTCTTCCAGAACTTTTATAAAACTGCTAGTTTTACCAATGAGCAGACCTTTATGCGCAGCTTGACGATTCAGCGGAATTTCCAGACCTTCATCGACTACTTCCTGAACAGCTTGCTGAAGGACCAGCAGATTCCAGACCGTAGAATCAGTCAACTTCTGGAGGTAATGGAGCAGGATTTGCTCCACGACGCTCCCAAGCCACTGGATGTTTATTACACCAGTCTTAATATGAGCCGCGGGCATTTTTTTGAACTGTTCCGTAAATCTACCGGCTGCTCGCCCATTCAGTATATGAATCTCTTTCGAATCGGCCGAGCGAAGGAAGACCTGCTCCACACCATGCTCAGCATCACAGAAATCGCCGAGAAATATCATTTCAGCTCTGTGCATTACTTTTCCCGGCTGTTTCACCAGCTGACTGGGGAGGCTCCGCGGGAGTTTCGCCAGAAATAGATAGAAGCATATACATTAGCACCCCTTCGGGCTCATTAGATGTTTTCAATGAGGCTAGAAGGGGTGCTTGATGTGGGTGTCGACAAGACACTTACTTGGGGCTTGAGTGTGAAAATACAATTATTGTTTTCCTTGATATATCCTTATTTTGTTATTTGTCTGGGTGATATGTAAAATATTATAGATTATATAAGCGCTTTCATGAATAAAAGATAAAATTCACAAAATAGACAATATTAACAGATTCATTTATAGGTTATTATTACCACGCGGAGTATGTTTTGTAATTGAAGTAATGAATTGTCGTCAATCCTTAATAACCATTTGAATTTATAAAGGCAAACCTGTACGAAAGTCAGGGACGCAAAGCCACGGGCCTTATTCCCAGCATCTTCGGATGTTCTGGCGAATGGTAGCCGGGCCGCTTCTTCAATGGTTTTTTTGTGCCTTTTTTTATACATAGGTTTTGGATTTGATATTGATGTGGAGGGCATTTATGAAGAAAAGAAAGAGACTTTTAGGCAAACTTCTATGTTTACTACTGTTAATGCAGATTTTCTTTCCGTTTTTTGGAGGGAATGATATGAAGGTGCTTGCACAGGGTGAGACGATAAAAATCAATTTTCAACCTGCACAATCATCCACTCCGAAAGATTTTCTGGCTGATTATGGAGAATTATTCGGAGTGAAAAATAAATATGCGTACGGATGGAATAAAGACCACACAGATACTACTGTAACTAGAATAACCTATTCAAATGAGAGTCTGTATAGTAGGGCAACAGTGAATGAAGATACTTACATTAGTTCTACTCTAGACACTTTGACCCTAATGCACTCTGATTCAAAGTGGGAAATTCAAGTAGAGAATGGAACTTATGAAGTAGCTGTAACCGTAGGTGATTCTGTATATAGCAGTACGAATGCACTGGATGTAGAGGGTACCCCGTTTTGGGAGGGGCTTTCATTAGAAGCGGGACAACATGCCACTATGAAGAAAAGCGTAAAGGTAGTGGATGGGAGGCTGAGCCTAAGTCAAATAAATGGTCTTGGTTTCGAAACAGCTTTGAATAATATTGAGATTTCTATGGTGAATATATTCAATCCAATGTTAACACCGGCAAGTATATCTTTGCCGTATGAGCAGAATAAGGTGGCTGGGAACAAAGTTCTGATGTCAGGTACGATGACTAATGTACATAATGCTCCTCCGTATACACGTATAAATGGATTGCAGACTGAAATATCTCGGCATATCAACGAACAGATTGATAAGATCAATCTACAAATACAGCAATATGACCGGAATGCTATCTCCGCAGGTGGGGACAATATATCTGCCCTACAACAAGCCATTAACTCAAACTCTCAAAGTTTGGCGATAGTAAAAGCAGGATATTTAAACCTGGAATCAAGTGTTACATTTGGAAGTCCGGACAAACCGGTCGTTTTGATTGTTGATGGAATAAATTCCAATAAAAATCTGAGTATAACTGTGTATGGTACCTTGATTCTGCGAGGAGGCTTTAATGCAAACGCGCAGTTGAACGTTGATATTTTGAACAGTGGAGATGATCAGCGTTTAGGGAATCTGTGGGTACAAAGTGCATTTCAATTGAATAATAACGTGAGTTTTCATGTAGACAATGAACTTTATGCGAACACCCTAGCATATAACGGTGGGACGCTCAACTTAGAAGCAAAGCGGGTACTAATTCCGGGAAGTATGAGCATCAATACGAGTGTAAATATGATTGTTGATGAAGAAATGTCCGTAGGGGATGTAATATCCAATAATTTAGTTGCAAATTTGAAGGTCAACAAAGGAGATTTCTTCGTACGTGGAAGTATTAGCGTGAATAATCATTTAAGTATTACTACAGGAGGATTATTTGCAGTTAGTGGAAATATCATCTCCAATCAAAGACCAGTAATTCATACCGGTAATGAGATAGAAGGCCGGACATTACTGAAATATATTGTCTCAGGAGTGAAAGCGGAATATTTCAGTGACAGTAACTTTTCGGGTGAGAAGGAAGTGAAAGTAGATGAATCAATCTTCCTATCAGGTCGGCCTGTATTAAGTGTGCCAGGGATTGCCGATAAACGGTTCTCCGTAAGATGGACGGGACAAATTCAACCTAAATACTCTGGAGAATACACTTTTTCTGTAGAAACTAGCGGTGGGGTAAGGCTATGGGTTAACGACCAGCTTCTGGTTGATCAATGGACAGCAAAAAACAATTCTGCGAAAGGGAACATTCAGCTTGAGGCGGGGATGAGATACGATCTTCGAATGGAGTATGCCAACGATTTTGGCAATCCTCGGGCAAGTCTGCTTTGGGAGAGTGGCAAGCAACCTAAAGAAGTTGTTCCTTCTTTGTCACTGAGGCCTTTTGGCACACCATTACTAGGAGCCAGTGCAACCGATTCAGCGGTTACTTTACAGTGGGCCCCTCTGTTTAATGCGGACGGTTACGAGCTAGAGTTCGACAACAATATTACGAGCCTTGGAAAAGAGTCTAACTTCACTGTGGAAAATCTCCCGTCAGGAACGGAGCATGTTTACCGCATCCGAGCCAATAGCGGTGATCTTAAGGGAGAATGGTCATTGGAAGAATCTTATTGGACATTGCCGTCTATTCCTCAGAACATTAGTCTGTCATCTACTAGTGACACAATTACATTAAATTGGGCGCCCGTTACTGGAGCGATAGGCTATGAAATCGAGGTTAACAATAGCATTCATGATATTGGGAATACCACAACTTATCAGGAAATTGACTTAAATCCAAACATGCCTAAAGTTTTTAGAATCAGAGCTAAAAATAGTAGTGGATCGGGAGCATGGAGTGACATTGTTGCCAAGACTACCGTTGTGGCGGTTCCGGCAAATCTCTCAGGTGTTGCGGATGAGCATGCCATTACATTGAAATGGGACGCTGTATCTGGTGCTGTAGCCTATGATCTGGAGACTGACGGCAGCGTTATAAGCAACATTAAGGAGAGTTCATACCTTCATACTGATCTTGATCCCAATACAGCGCATGAATATAGGGTGAGAGCCCATAATGAGAATGGAGTTAGCCAGTGGAGCGGGAAGATTACAGTATATACTCCTCCTGCAGTTCCGCAGAATCTTACGGCAGAGGTTAACGGAAATTCAATCCATGTTTCGTGGGATGCTGTTCCTGGGGCCGCAGCCTATGAAATTGAGGCTGATGGAACCATTCTAAACAATGAATTAAAAACCGAATTCAACCATACGGATTTAGACCTGAATTCTGAGCATACGTATCGAGTAAGGGCAAGAAATGAAAATGCTTTTGGAGGATGGACGAATCTAATTGTCTATACAACGCATGCCGGTATTCCCAATAACATTCAGGTATCAGCTACTAGCTCGGCAATTACATTGACATGGGACGTAGTGGTCGGCGCAATCGGCTACGATATTGAAGTGGATGGAGCAGTCATTCAGATTGGCAAAGAAAATGCCTACATCCATGAGAAATTACCCCCTTTTTCCAGCCATAGTTATAGAGTAAGAGCGAGGAATGCAGGTGGTGCAGGGGAATGGAGCAGAGTGGTATCCGGCAAAACTATTTTCGGAAAGCCACAGAACTTACGGGCTGTTTCGGAGAATACGAGCATTGAACTCAAATGGGATGAGGTTGAAGGCGCAACAGGATATGACATCCTAGTAGATGGTGAGATCATGGATAACGGAGTTGCCACCTCGTACAAGCATGTCGGTTTAGAGCCTTATTCATGGCATGTTTATCGTGTCAGAGCTAAATACGAAGATTTACTTGGTGAGTGGAGCAGTCCCCTAACTAAAGCTACCGTTCTTGGTATTCCAGGTAATATTAAAGTTCAATCAACGAGCAATCAGATAGCTCTGTCGTGGGACCCGGTTGCGGGGGCAACCGGCTACGAGGTTGAAGCCGATGGTATACTCTTTGACAACGGAGCTAAAGTTAAGTTCACACATACGGGGCTGCTTCCTAATACAAAGCACAAGTACCGTATCAGAGCTAAAAATACTCAGGTTGTGAGCGATTGGAGTGAATGGACAACTATTCTTACTGGGATTACAGCACCTGATGTACCCAAGAATCTACGTGCTTCATCTACCATTAACTCCATAGAACTAACATGGGACTCAGTTCTGGAAGTTACGGAATATGATCTGGAAGTGGACGGACAGCTGGTCTCAGGAATCAAGACTACCAGCTATAAGCATACTGGACTTGAGCCCAACACAATGCATATCTATCGCGTTCGAGCCCGAAATTCGGATATGCTCAGTAGCTGGTCGGATAAACTAAAGAAGGTCACTACGCCAGCATTAACCATTCAACCAGAAAAGGATACCCAGTTCAATTTTGCAATGATTATCCCTCAGAAGAGTGGTTTAACGGAGCGGAAAATTACCGTAACATACAGTGCAGCTGATTTGGAAGTCATTGACCTGCGTGCGGAAACCCCGGAACTTGAAACAGTGGTGGGGCAAATTAAGGCAAGTAATGTCACGGTAACAAGCTTTGAACCTGGCCGAATTATCTATACCATCCAGAGCAATGGTAAAACTGTGATGAATACTATAAAATTCTCGGCTTTAACCAATGACTATACCAAGGTAACTTATATCATTGAGTAGGATGAACAGTCATCTGGGGACAAATATCTTCCCGGATGACGTATTTTCGAATGAAGTTAGAATTCAATAGTAATATGAAAATTTGGTCTTGGTAGGAGAAGATAATATGAACAAGACATTAAAAAAATGGGCAGTAGTTTTCTTAAGTATTATGGTTTTCTTATTTGGTTTTTTAGGAGATATCAAAGTAATAACTGCAAGTGGAGAACCTAATATAATCAGTTTTAGCAATGTACGTGTGGAGGGTTTTAATAGGACTGCTGAGTGGGAACCAAGCATGGGGAATATCGGAGAAGTAACGTTGAATATGCCAGGATTTACACTTACAAATATCCGTTTGAATTTATCCTCAGGCAAGTTCTTTTATGATATTGTGCTGGATCAGCCTATTGTTATGACTTCTGGTTCTGGAGCACATTGGTGGTCGGAGATGCAACGTACTAGGTATCTGAACATTGAAATCTCTTTATCAAATAGTCAGCGCTCTGAGCATATGGTTTTTAGCACTCATAGGTTGGTTGAGGGACCTTCAGCACCGGAGCAGAATAATACCTTTATAACTAATGCAAGTGACCTAGAGACCCAGCAGACTGGAAGTTGGTACCAGAGTTATGGAGAGCTGCCTAACAAATTATCTGTTTTTATTAGAGCTGGGGATGCACAGCATGAGCCGAATCAATATAATAACGGTTGGAGTAATGGGTTATATCAATATATCAATGATAGACCCTTGACTCAAAACTCTCCACCAGTCCTGACTATAAGCACACCAAGCGATCAGCTACTTAGTGAGAACTCTTTATTTGTACCGGTAGTCAGAGTCTCGGATGCTAACAATGATCGAATAGAAGTTAATTATTACATAGATTCGGAAGCAAACCCAAGAGAGACCAAAATAGCTACCAATACTGCCACAGCCCAATCAGTTTCCTTTAGTCCTCTAAACATGTCAACAATATCAGAAGGATTCCATACACTGCGATTCTTTGTGAGTGATGGAGTAGCAAGCTCTCAAGGTTCGATTAGTATTGTTGTTGATAAAAGTAACCCTCAATTGGGAAATGTGAATATATCTTCATCAGACACACAAGTTAGAATGGCTGGTACGGCTTATGATGCAATATCCGGTTTGGATAGCGCTCCATATAGATATACTGTAGGGACCCAGTCCAGCGGTTGGACAGCTGAACCGAGTTTCACCGCCTCTGGATTGAGTGCCAATACGTTATACCGTACGAAGTTTGAAGCCAGAGACCGGGTTGGGCATATCGCAGTCAGTGAGCGGAACGCCTATACCCAAGCACAAACTCCGTCTCTATCCATTCAGCAGAACGGTGAAACTTCTGTAAAAATACTTCTTAATGATAATAACTCTCCCAGCACCTCTTATATGATTCAAACAGGTTCTTCTTATGTTACCTCAACAGGAGTACTCACCTCCTCTCCGGTGTGGATTACTCCTTCGGGTAAAACAATTGTGCTTAACGGCCTGCAAGCAAATACTACATATCCTTTTCAAGCCAAATCAAAAAATGCAGAAGGCATAGAAACTGCATTTGGTGCCGTCGCCAGCGGAACAACATTGGCTCAAGCACCAAGCGGACTGACTGCAGATGCTTCCCAAGCATGGATTAAGCTGACTTGGCCCGCGTCTCCCGGCGCACTTGGCTATGATGTGGAAGCGGACGGCTCCATTTTTAACAATGGCAATGCAACTGTTTTTACACATAGTGGCCTATTAGCGAATACTCAACATAGTTACCGGGTTAGAGTTCGAAATGCAGGAGGAACAGGGAACTGGAGCCAGACTTTGACTAAGCTGACCCTGCCAGATCCACCGCAAGCTCCGGTTAATCTGCTTACAGCACCGTCCCAAAGATTCATAACTTTGACCTGGGACTTGGTCGCAAGAGCTGTTCAGTATGAAGTAGAAGCGGATGGCAAAGTTATAGATAATGGCGGCAAAAATACGTTTGTACATCAGGGCTTGGAGCCTTTAACTGATCATATCTATCGTGTCAGAGCAATCAACACCGGAGGAGCTAGTGGTTGGAGCAATTCTATCACGCAGAAGACTTGGCCAGATCCTCCAGCTACACCGAATAAATTGTCCGCAGTGCCTGATATTCATTCGATAGCTCTAAAATGGGAAGAAATGGATATGGCTACATCTTATGAAATCGAAGTTGATGGTCTAATTATGGACAACAAAAACTCGGTCAACTATACACATAAAGGTCTTGATGCGCTTACAGGTCATACCTATCGGGTTCGGGCTGTTAATATAGGCGGTAAAAGTGCGTGGAGTTTTCCACTCGATGTTACAACCCATCCAGAAATACCGGATATCCCAACTAATATCATGACAACTTCCGATGTTACTGAGATTACTGCTGCCTGGTACGTTGTTCCTCACACCGATAGTTATGATATTGAGATTGATGGAGGATCTATTGTTAATGTTACTGAAAATTCTTTTGTTCACGATCAACTAGCAGCTAATAGCTCTCATACTTACAGAATTCGGGCCAAAAACATCAGTGGCGACAGTGAGTGGTCCAAGCGGGTTACTTTAAGCACTATGCCCGAGAAGTCTAACACCGAATCCTTAACCAATATTGTTGCTGTAGTAACTAATAAAGCAATTACTTTATCTTGGGATACGGCATCTCCTGATGCCCGATACGATATAGAGGTTGACGGAAGATTGTTGGATAACGGAACGAACACAGTTTATAATCACACCGGCTTGCGTCCGGAAGAATATCATACGTACAAAATCAGGGTTAAACAGGGAACCGAAACAGGAGATTGGGTAGCTGTGTTGTCGCTTTCTACTCTTCCTAATTTGCCTGGTGCTCCGTCCAAGATTGATGCAGTAGCAAAAAATAATTCTATTGAGTTGCACTGGCAGAAAATTGAAGGGGCTAACGGTTATCAACTTGAGATTGACGGTAAGGCTGTAGACATCGGAAGCAACACTAGCTATTTACATAATAACTTGCCTTCAGGAACAGCACATACTTACCGATTGCGTGCAATGAATGTTACGGGGGTTACAGCATGGAGTCCATCTTTACGAAAGAGTACAACTAGTCCAGATTACATTATCAAAGTTAAGAAAGGTGAAGAGTGCAGCCTAACACTGTTGGCTCAGAATGTTCAAGATTTTAGTGAAATGAGTTTTGTTGTGTCTTACGATCCAAAAGAGCTGGAGCTATTGGATCTATATGACTTCACGCCCTTACGAGACCTCACTAATGGTAGAATTCCGGGTTCCAACCTGACTGCGACTTTTTCTCCTGGTAAAATCACGTTTACCATTGATCAAAATATCGTACCAGGGACCTCATGGTCAGGTGAGATAACAACCCTTTCGTTCAAGTCACTAAAAACTGGAGAGACGAGTGTTCATGTTGTAGTTGATTAATAGATTGGTTGAAGGAGAACATTATGATTCGAAAACGAAGTATTAAATACATTTCTATTGCCATTATCATTGCGTTAGTCTCAGAAGCATTAATTATAACGCTTCCTAAGATTAAGCATGACACAGTGAGTGCAACTCAACAAGATGAACAGATTGCAGCAGATTTGTCCAATCTTACCGGGGTAGAAGTTAGTCAGATTATGAAGCTTAAAAACACAGGGTACTCATGGAATGAGGTGTCGGAAAGGCTGAAAAAGAAAGCTCCTATAAACAGCGATGAAGACAAATTAAGTCGGAGTGCCTTGTTGAATGAAGCTGGTCTGGGAGAAGAAGCCATGAACCAGCTTCGTGAAGAAGGTTATCAGGATGATGAGATTATGGAAGCTAAGTTATTAGCCGAAAGAGTCATGATGCAGCTTCAGGAAGTAAAGGATGGCAATTCCACTGCCATCCTGAAACCTTCTGCAGAAATAGGGCGTGAACAGTCTGATGAAACTGAGACTGAGGCTGCATATGAGAAAATAAGAGGGGATTTCAGCGAGATACAGGCTGTGAAGCTGATGCTTAAGTTAGAACAGGAATTTGGGTCTATGGGAGCGGTGATGAACGAATATCTGCTCTCTTTGCAAGCTGATTTAAATCTGGAAGAATACATCAAGGATAAGAAACTATATCAGAAGAATAAGGAGCAGCAGACAGCGGGACTTAAAGATAGTCAAATTATCACGATGGAAAAGCTCGAGAAGGCTATGCTGGATCAACTCCAGCAAGTTGATGAGAAGTCTGTTAAAGATGATGAGAATCTAAAGCCATTCGCCGAATCCATTTTACCAGATCAAGAGAAAGAATCACCGCTTCCTGATATTAAGCCACCAACGGTAAAGGACGTCATGCCACAAAATCCGGCTGAAGCTATTAGGCAAGAAATTCAGGATATTAACCCCAACCATAGATAGAGGAGTTCATGAGGATGCATAAACGTAAAGTGATTCAAATGACAGTACTCATTATGATTCTGGCACTCGTTTTTCAGGCAGGGGTGTTTGCTTACACTAAAGTAGCAGCTGTTCAGAATAATCATGACGAGAGTGCGCTAGATTCTAAGTACGAGGAAATCGATTTGAAAAAACTTCAGTCTAAGATTACTAAGGTAACATTTGAACAATTTCTGAAAGAGTTTAAGGTTCAAGAGGTCTACCAACAGAAAATAGAAAAGCTGATTTCAGAGGGATACAATGTAGCGGATATCTGCATTGCTTACGATTTTCTCTATCATAATTATGGAAGTGTCAGCGAGTGGGAGGAACTTCTTGCCTCTAAAGCTTCGGGCGAAAGCTGGGATAAGATTTTTATAAAATATAATAAAAAACATCCGGAATTTGAACCCCGGAATTTTGATTCAGAAGAGCTGGAGCGATTAATGAACATCCAGAATGTTACACCAGACGACATTATGATTAGCGATCGGCTATCTTTTGTAAGCGGGAAGCCGTTCAATGATCTAATTAATGAAAAAAATACGACTGGGGATTGGGGTTCTATTTTTTCCCGTGAGAACATTTTAAATAGCGGAAGTCCATTTCCAAGAGTTCGGATAACAAGTGAAGAAATACATAAATATATGCAGGGTGGAAAATTAAAAGAACAGCAGATCACCCGAGCTTTCGTTCTGGCACAAAGAGTGGGTGAAGCTCCGGAGATTGTTATTGGCAAGATTCAGCATGGATTTTCCGAAGAGCTGATCTTGGCAGAGAGTTATATTAGCAAATATGGTGAATAATTCGAACGGCAGATGGAGGTAGCTTTGTGAAGGCAATTATTCGTATATCAATCGCATCTTTTTTCTTGATGATTTTATGTCTGCCGGCAGTACATGCAGAGACTCTTCAGGAACAATTAAATAATCTGGTTGGACCTAAGCAGAAGTATAATACTATGCTTTCACCGGTCTATTTGAGAACGAATGAGACCATTGATGATATCAGTCCGCAGAGCGGATCACTGACAATTACCCAGACAGATTATGTTCTGCCTGGCCGCAACGGTCTTGATTTGATATTTAAACGCATTTATAAGAATGCTGCAGCCAGTGTTCAGGAAATGGAAGTTGAATACATAGATGGGGCATGGGTGGATAAAGCCAGATCTAACAACAGAACTACATCTTTTTATGAGGACCGTTACAATCTTGGGATTGGCATGCGATTCTCTTTTCCTAGTATGGAAATAAAAACAAATTCCGATGGATCTAGCCATAAATTCTTGCATACGGAAAGTGGTGACGTGTATCGTCTAAAAGGAAATTACGTTGATGGCTCCTTTGGGTATTTGCCGGAAGGACAGACCGTAAAGGATGTTGTGGTCAGAGAGTCAGCCGTATACTCGAATGGTCAGACAGATGGAACTTCCAAATACGTAATGGCTGGAAAGGACGGAAAAAAAACGTATTTTGCTGAAGATGGCCGCATTCTGGGGATTGTGGATCGCTATGGTAATACGATTCGTTTCGAGTATGCTACTCATACCTATAAGATTGAGGGCGAATCTATCACTAAGAAGTTAATCTCCAAAATAACTGACTCGGTCGGCCGGGTATCCACTATCGAATATGTAGAGGATGCCAATTACACTGTGGGTCCTATCGATAATCAGACTTCGTATGGAGCAGAAGATTACTATAAGACTTCAGGGAATCCAAACAATAACGATTCAGGGGATTTAAAAGGAAAATTTCAGGTGATCCTGCATCTTCCTGGAGATAAGAGCATGATTTATGACAAATCAGCCGTCTTGGTCAGCCCGTCTAAGCATGTTATTCGTACCCGGCTTCAACGGGTATTTGATACGGATTCCAAACCCAAATACTTACTATGGTACGAGCAGCCGGATCTTGGGTTTACTTATTTCAACAACACCAGCTACTCTGCATACAACCGATATGAGAATCTGGTACTGGTCGATGATGTGAAGAATAACAGTATGAAGCGTTATGTATACAACACGTATACTAAGCGTCTTAATGAAGGCAGCATGCAGTACCGAAAGATTTTTGAGAGCAAGTCTCTTGTGAAGAAAGGATTTGATCCTGCTCCGTCCAATTTTTTGGACAAGTTCATTGTAGACACTACAGACAAAATCACATACACCTACACCAATGAAGCAGATGGTTACGGCGTAACTGATTATAAAGGAAATGATGAAGCCTACCTTAAGGAAACCTACAGATACTATACCCAAATTACTGATGTCAACGGCAGTAGCACACGGTTCACATATAACGGCAATCAGGAACTCATTCTGACTGAGAAACAGGGCCGTGATCATAAAGAGGTTGTTAAGAGCGAACATGATGAGATGAAGCTGATCAAGAAGCAGGAGAGCGTAAAGTATCAAGTGACGAACGGACAGCCTTCAAACAACAATGTGAAAAAAATCGAGAACTTCCGCTATGATGAATATGGGAATATGACCAATTATACGGGGCCAGATGCAGAGCGGGATGCTAGCGGATACCCTGTAAATAATGAACATTCCGTCCTTTATACCTATGATATTAATAAATTTCATATTTTGACTCAGAAGACCTGGAAGCAAGATAAGAACACAACAGCTCAAATTAACTATTCCTTGGATGAGAAGGGCAATGTCATTAAGGAGAGCAAATCTGGGAATGATGGTATTAATTCTTGGATTAACACCGATTTTGCGTACGATAGTTTTGGGAACTTAATCCAGAAAACAGTTCACGACAAGGCGCAGGATTTTGTAACATGGTTTGAATATGGCACAGATGCCAATGGTTTGGATACCAAGGGAGCTTATCTTACCAAGGAATACCGCCAGTCCGGAGGGAAAACTTATGCCAAAACCTATGCGTATGATTTTCAGACCGGTAATCTCCTCAGTGAAATTGACCCGAGAGGCAATAAAACCTCGTATCAATACGATGTACTGGGCAGAGTAGTTAAGAATACTAAACCTGATCAAGCTGTGCAGGAATATCAATATCAGAATAATGCCTTTGCCAATTTTAAAATCTTATACACCGATGTCAATCAATCTAAATTCCTCTATGAGTATGACATAAAAGGCAGCTTGCTAAACTCCAAGGTTCTAAATCAGGGGAAATGGAACAACCTTGAAAGCATGGAGTATGATTCTTTTGGAAACTTAATTAAGAAAATAGATGCGAATGGGCACAGCACACGTTTTACTTATGATACTAATCAGCAAATTATTGAGAAATCTTCGTATGAGAATGACAAAACGATCAAGGGCACTTTGAAGATTGACTACCAGATTGGCAGTTCGCCTGAAGTTCCTTTATTAATGACGATCACTGATGAAGAAGGATATGCCAAGAAATACAATTATGACATCTTGGACAGATTGATAAAGGAAGAGGTTACGCCTGATCGTCAGAAGTTTTACGTTTCAACTAACACTTATGATTATGCCGGGAATATTCTGATAGAGACAGATGAGGCCAAACATACTATTCAATACACTTATGATACCCAAGGTCGGAAAACTAGTGAAACCGATGCATTGGGTAATACAACAGAGTATGCGTATAACAACTTGGATCAGAGAGTTTCCGAAAAAGCTCCTGAAGGGAAAATTACGGAGTGGATTTATGATGACTTCGGAAATAACACTGTACAGAGGGTCTATCAATCCGGCTCAGAAGACTACTTCTATACACAGATAGAGTATGATGGTGGCCAAAATCCTGTCAAAAATACAGTAGGTTTGTTCTCAAATGGAGCCAATCGTGACTCTTCTATTGTTACATTTGCGTATGATGGGTTAAATCGGGTTACAGATCAATATAACAGACTAGACGCGACTTCAACTACTCATACACATACAGATTATGATGCCAAAGGAAATATACTGAAGATTATCGATTACGGTGATTCTGCAGGTAACCGTCTGCTTGTACGCAATTTTGAATATGATTATGCAGGACGCCTCACCCTGGAAGCTGGCGCAGCCAGAGAGAAGCAGGCAGATGGAAAACAAATTGAAAGAGGCAAGTATGAGACAAGAAATGAATATGATCTCGCGGGAAACCTGTTAAAAAAACAGATTTACAACGGTTCAGGCTACGACACTGAGGAGAATGTTTATAATTACAGAAACCAGGTTATTTCTACTACTTCACCGTTTAATGCTAAGGGCTCGAAGATAAAACGGTTCCAATATGATAAAGTGGGTAACTTGATTGCCGAGACATCTGCTATATCGGGAACGGAGCGGACAACGTCTTATGCGTACGATGGTCTGGGATATAAAACTGTAGTAACAGATGCACTTGGATATAGCACGCGATATAAATATGATATAAAAGGTAACCCAATTAAGATGGTTGACCCTCGTTACTATAATCTATCGATAGATCAAGCGCCAGGTATCGTTTATGAATACGACTCAAAGTATAGATTAATCAAAACAATTTCCTTTAACGGGTCTGAGAGTGAAGTTATTGAGTTTAAGATTTATGACGGCAGAAATAATGTAATACAACAAATTGATGGTGAGGGTTATAACGCTGAAGATCCTGGCCAATCTATTGGAACGGAGTATCATTATAATGTTCTTAATAAACCTATCGAGCAGATATCAGCTCAGACTGCTCATGACAACAAGCAAAATGGGACTAGCCACTTCACAAAGCAAGTAACCTATGATGGATCTGGAAATGTGCTAAGTATTACTGATGGCTTGAAGGGAATTACGAAGTACTCCTATGATTTGGGAGGCAGGATTAAAAGAGTCACGTATCCTGATGGAACCAGTACTACAAAAGAGTACGATCTTACCGGTAAATGGATTCTTGTAGATAAGGATCAAAAAGGTCAAGAGACCAAATCATACAACAATATATTTGGAAAACCCTATCTAGTGGAATATCCTGATAAGACGCATGAAACATATCGTTATTCCAACAAAGGAGAGCTATTAGAACATATAAATAAAAATGGGGATTCAACGTATTACGCTTATGATATGGCTGGAAATAAGATATCAGAAAAAGCTTTTATAGGAACTAGTAACTTAAATACGACTTATGGGCTATCTCGTTTGGAGTATGACGAGGCTGGGCGCAGTATAGCTAAAGAAACATTTCTTATTACAGTTTCTAAGTCAGATGGTTCTTCAAAAGAGGTCAGTGCAAATGACCGTACAGAACAAGTTTTTGATAAAGCAGGTAGGCTTGTTCAGGTTAAAGGTCCGTTTGGAAGAGAAAAAAAACAAGAGTTTGATCGAGCAGGAAATGTGATTACTTCCTATCAGAAGGTAAACGATAGCTATTATGATATTTCAAGAAATAGTTATGACTCCAGATCAAGGCTTACAAAAAATGTTTTACTGGTCAAGACCTCTGACATTAGTTCGGAGTACTTAGCTAAAGCAGTATTTGACAATGAGTATGTAGATCGATTGCAGTCAATAACAAGTTACTCATATTTCAAAAATGATCAGTTGAAAACTGTAACAGATGCTAAAGAAAGTAAGATGAATTATGAATATGATTTCGACAAGCGAACGGTTAAAAAAACAGATGCTAAAAAAGGGGAAACTTTATACGAATATGACTCCAATGGTAATTTAGTTACCGAGACCAATCCAAAGGGCGTCGTATCCCGTTATCAATATGATGCTATGAATCGTATTGTAAACAGGGACCTTCCTTTTGGAGATGGGGAACGGGCTGTTACACGATATGTGTATGATCAAAAGGGTAATCTGGTTAAAGAGATTTCTCCTAATCAGAATAGGAGTGAAAAGAATAGCGTTCAGCCAGCACAGGAGATGCTGGGGATTTCGTATACCTATGATGCTATGGATCGGCAAGTTTCTAAGGTATCCCCTGAAGGAACAGGTCTGGAATATTTCCAATATGACGGTATGGGCAAAATCATAAAAGTCGTTGATGGATTAAGATATTCAGGCAGCATTGAGGCATCCAAGGGAACAACATACTCTTATGATGGACTAGGCAGACTGAGTAAAGAAATCAACGCTTTGGGAAACATAAAACTTTACGAATATAATGTATTGGGACATCTAGTAAAGCAAACGGATGAGCGAGGTAATAGTACTACTTATGAGATGAATCCAGATGGTTCTGTTAACAGAATTGCATATGCAGATGGTGGAGTGGTCAGTTATATCTATGACAAACTGGGCAGAAAGACGTCTGAGACTAATCAACTAGGTGCTGTTACAACATTCAGCCATAATGCCTTCGGCAAACAAAAAAGTATCAAAGATGCGAATGGATACACAGAGGAATATAAATATGATCCTGCTGGGAACTTAGTGTCAATTAAAGATAAGCGAGGGAGCGCAACACTTTATTATTATGATGAACTAAATCGTTTAATAGAGAAAAAAATCCCGTTAGATCTCGATGGTAGCAAAAATGTTCTATATGCTTTGGAGAGCTATAGCTACGATGCTACGGGGAATGTGTTGAAAAAAACATTGACAGGATCAAAAGATGATCCTGCTAAGAGAAATTTAACATATGTTTATTATGACAATAATCTTGTGAAAAGTGTCATAGATAACAGTGGAGCTAATACTTTTAATGAATATGATAAAAATGGGAATTTAGTCCGTTCTGAAAAGTTAAGAGATTCTAATCTGACGGATGTGGAACAATACGAGTATGATTCCCAGAATCGGATGCTAAAAAGAATAGCGTGGTTGGATGAGACAAGCATAACGAATGTGTCCAGTTTATCAAATTTGTCTAATCTTAAAGATCCGGATTTCCCAGGCAAAATTAGCGAAATAACCGGTTATAACTACGATATACTTGGAAACTTAACTGAGGAAACGGATCCAAGGGCGTATGCATTTTTGGACACTGATACCGCCAACAGGAAAAACTACACAAAGATCTTCACTTATGATGTTTTAAATCGACCGGATAAAATTATCCGCATGCAAGGTACGAAAGAGATCTACAATCAATACGGATATGATGAAGCAGGTAACAAGATATCTCAGAGAGATGAGAGAGGATTCATTACCAGATTTTCCTATGATGTAGTAAATCGTCTAGCGGTCACAACCGATCCTGAAGGCAAGGAGATAAAAAGGAAATACGATTTGGCCGGCAATAAAGTAGCGGAAACTAATGCTAAGGGCCATACCAATTCTTATACCTATGACAAGTTAAATCGCTTAGTATTAAGTATTGATCCCAATAATATTGTTATAAGTAAAAATATATACGACCCTAACAGCAATGTTATTAAAAAGATTGAGGGCAATGGATATGCAGTGGCTGATACAGACGAAAAACGCTATGGCATACAGTACCGTTATGATTTAGCCAATCGGATGGTTTCTCTCATTGAGCCTGAATTAGCTGCCAAAGGAGGCAATGTAGTAACTACTTCCTACCGTTACAATGCTCTAGGTGATATGGTGCAGCAAACGGATGCTTTAGGTAATGCCCTACGGTATGAATATGATAGTGCGGGGCGTCTAATTAAAGTTATTGATGCCCAAGATAATGAAGTCAACTATAGTTATGACCGGCTTGGTAATAAAATCTTAATGAAAGACGGCTTAGGCAAGATAACTCAATACATTTATGGGGCTTTTGGTCTTCTGCAATCTGTAACAGATGCCTCTGGACATTCAATTCATTATTCATATGACATAGCTCATAATAAAACCAAATTGATTGATCGTACAGGACAACACACGGATTACAACTATGACAACCGTAATTTATTGACGAATATGAAGGTACTAGGTTCAACGGATCAAGTAATATACAATTACGATGAAGTTGGTAATAAGATCCGTATGGTTGATGAAAGTGGAGTATCTACTTATTCCTATAATTCGAAGAACCAGCTATTAAAAGTTTTGAAAGACGGTAAAGTAGAGACTATATATGCCTATGACAATACTGGTAACATAGAAGCGCTAACCGACGCGACAGGTTTTGTTACTAATTACCGTTATGATAAGGCAGGCCGTATGGAGCAGGTTATTTATGGTGATAGCAACAGAGAAACACTTTACACCTATGATAAATCTGGAAATCAAATTACGGTGCAGTATGAGAGCGGAATAAAAGAAATATATGGTTATGATAAGAATAATCGCCTGAAAAGCCTTGTTAATAAGCGTATAAATGGATCAGAAATATCTAGCTATATGTATACGTATGATGATACAGGCAAACAGATATCTAAGACGGACAGCTATGGAAAAACTGCTTATAATTACGATAAGGCTGGGCGCCTTAAGGAAATGGTAGCACCTGGGAAAACGACGGTTTATTCGTATGATGGGGCAGGCAATCGAAAGTCTATGTTAGAAACATATACTTCTGTTCAGCCAAGTAGCTACATCAATCCTGATACCAAAAAAGCAATAGAGTACAAGCTGAAGAAGACAGAATATTTATATACTTCCAGTAATCAGCTTATTAAGTTTGAGGAACGGATGAGTAGTACAGATGGGAAAGAAGTATTATTTAAATCCGTTGATTATCTGTATGACCTAAATGGTAACGAAATTAGTCAGCGTACTAGCTATATTCAGCCCCATGTTGCCGATATGCATCAAACAACTGGGGGAGAGGCATATGAGGCGGAAATTAATAATTTGGTCGAAAAAGTAACTCAGTCTTATGATGGATTTAATCGATTAAAGAAGGCTGTGAGGGTAAAATCCGGAGATCGAGTTATTACAGACTACCAATATAATGGGGACGGACTTCGTACAAAGAAAACGGTCCAAAGCGCTAAAGGAGGCAGTGCACTTCAAGAAATCCGCTACAGCTATGATCGACAATATGTCATCTTAGAAACAGATGCTGCGGGTAAATTAAGTACCCGTTATATTCGGGGACTCAAATACATTGCTAGAATGGATCAAGTGAATCAACTTGCGTATTATTTCTATAATGGGCATGGAGATGTGGTTCAAACGGTAACTTCAAACGGAAATGTTCTGAACCAATACGAATACGATGCGTTTGGTAATCCTACACTTACGATCGAAGTGTACTCGGAATCCATTCGTTATGGCGGTGAACATTTTGATGCCGAGACCGGCTTGTATTACCTAAGGGCTCGTTATTATGATCCTAACATTGGACGTTTCTTAACTGAGGATACTTATTGGGGAGAAGAGAAGGATCCTCTGAGCTTGAACCTCTATACGTATGCCAATAATGATCCTATCCAGTTTTTAGATCCTACAGGACACTGGGCTGCCGGTGATGAGAAGCTTAATGTGCAAGCACAAGCACAAATTATCGCGCTTACAAATGCATATTATAAAGCTCAAACGAATGAAGAAAGAAAGGCGATACAAGGTCAAGCTAATCAAGTCAGATCAGCAGCAGCTAAGGAGAAAGATGTAGTTACTCCATTGCTGTTTCAAGGCAAGCAAATAACAGAATTTATTACAAAAACACAAGGGAAAAGTTATGCGAATTCCAATGAATGGGATAACGCCCTGAAAAAAGTAGGAATAAAAGTACTACCAAGTATCTCGACTTCGGCTATGGTTTCTCCAGACGGAAAAGGTACAGATACTGAAAAAAAGAGTACACAAAGCACGATAACTATAAGTCGTACGAGTATTACTGTAAACTCATCCTCTACCCAAAAGAAAAGTATTAATACTGGACAAATTATTAAAATAACAGCTTCTTCTTCACTCACAATGTCCTATGCTTTTACAGAGAATGAGCTTAAGTTTATCAAGAATGCCCAATTCAATGATATGAAACAGGCAGCTTATATACTAGATGCTATTAAAGCAAATGGTGGCAATACAACTGAAAAAATACTAAAAGATGCAGGAATGCAAGTAGATAAAGGGAAATTTTTGCTCAAACCTAGTACAGTGGATGTTATACAGACGGCTTATGAATTTGGCGTGGAAAAGGGCCTGTCATTTGCAGAGGCTGAGCAATTGTATGGACAGGAAGTAGCTGGACCTCGCTTTATGGAAGCTATGGGGTTGGTTGCCATGAAGGCAATGGGCAACGGCCAAATAAGTTTGACTCCAAAAAGCCAAATTAAAGAAGTCGTAATAAGTGAAGAAGGGAAATTTACAAAATTCAATGTTTCACCAAAAGCTCAAGGTGTATCGACTAAGGGGACGGGACAAGGTCTCAAAGTACCGCAAGGACTTACACAGGCACAATTTGATAAAGCATCATCAATGATACGAGAAAAAGTAGGGCATATAAGTGACGATATAGTTGTTCAAGGTAGCCGGGCAAAAGGTACAGCAAAACCAACTTCTGATATTGATATAGCTATTAGGGTTCCAGCAGAGAAATTTGATGAATTAATACAAAGCTCTTTTAGTAAGGTTAAGCCGCCTAATCCAGGGTCTGCTAAGGAGAAAACGATGCTTCATGCTATTGAAACAGGGAAAATTCAATCAGGAGAAGCAAAACTGAGCAAGTTTAGAGAACAACTCCAACAAGAGCTAGGTATGGATGTCGATATTTCAATTATTAAAATAGGTGGACCTTTTGACAATCCCCCATTCACACCACTCAAATGATCTGAGGTGATTTCATTGGAAGAAAAATATGATTTATTTACTAAAATTTTCGTGGATAGCGATGTCGATAAAGGGATGTTGCTAGATACAGTCTCAAACATTGTTATAGGTACTATTAGCGGTTCAAGTATATTGACGAAGCAAGCTGAAATATTTATTTTTAATAATGGTGATTTCGATGAAGACAAAAGAAATCAAGGGGATGATGGCTTTCTATATTACAAGTACTACCTTGAAATTGAACCAACAGAAGATGCGGATGACCGTAACTATGTATTAGAAATATCTATTTTGCTGACAAAGTTATGGAATGCTGAGTTTAAAGCGATAGCATCGTGCGATTTTGAAGACTTGCTACCAAGAAAAGGTGGTTATAATTTTGATGAGCGTTAAAGATTAAAACTTGCGGGTTTACAGCCCCAACAACAAGATCGTACAATACAACCAACAAACCAAACACTAAACAATTCAAACACTTGATAAACTTTCAAAAGCTCTTTCCCACTTGAACCATGAGTAGGAAGGGGCTTTTTTGCATGCCCAAAATCAAAGGAGGACGAAACGAATGGCAAAAGAAGTACAGGCAGTAGCAGAGGGAACAGGATTAATTGCACAGGCACAAGCAGAGTATGAAGCGATTAGGGTACAAATTGCGGAGCATTACCAGCAAGCCAGAGAGTTAAGAAACCAAGCGGATAAGCTGGAACAGTCAGGACGAACCGACGCACAGGTGATGACAGAAGTAAATCAGTTGCTTGACCAAGCAAAAAGATTGACCTCATTCGCAGATCAGCTAGACGATCATGAGAGGTTAGAAGCGATTCAAAACATGAATGAACTTGAAATTGAAGCATATGTGTTGAAGGAGAAGAGTGCCTATAACGAAAATATGTTGGCTCGACAACAAACAGAGCTTGAAAAAGTGAAGGAAGAAGCAGTAGCAATGATACGACGAGCAGAAGAAGAAATGAAGGAAACATCAAGATGCTTGGCTGTTCAAAAGAAAAGGTTAGCTGAACTGGAGGGATAAGCTAATGAAGTCATTGAGTCCGGAAGCATTGGAAGTACGCCGAGAATACAGAAAACAATACGAACGTGAGTATCGGCGCAAATGGCGGCAAAAACCTGAAAACAGAGAGAAGCAAAGAGAGTACGAGCGCAGATACTGGGAACGTAAGGCACAGGAATCCAAAGCATAGCATACGCAGCCCAACGCTCATAGGCTGAGAACCGATTCAGATGTACAACCAAGGACATTTTACCGGAGCAGACACGAAACCACGAGAGCAACCAAATACGACAGTCGAAGGAGGAAATAGCACAATGACAAAACATGAAGAATTCTTATGGGAACTGCTACTTCACGAGATCGAAACGAAAGCTGAACTTACACATATGTACTTCGACTGCTTTACGTTCATTGCTCAAACAGAACAGCTTGAGGCATTTCAGTTGCATAAGAAACTGAGAGCAGAGAGTAGGAAAGCATTAGAAGAATCGGATGAGTAAAAATGTTAAGCATGTTGTGAAAATGGATAGATCAACAGCTTGGAGGCAAGATGCCCTCCCCCTGGTCAGGGAAACGAACCCCATGAAATGAGGTTAGGGGTGAAAAGAATGGAAAAACATCCATGCGGAGCAAAGACAAGGAGCGGTGAACCTTGCAAGAGGAAGGCATTAGCGAATGGTCGCTGCCGATTGCACGGAGGGAAATCAACCGGACCGAAAGACCCGGCAAAGCTCAAGGGCAACAAAAACGCCTTGAAGCACGGACTGTACGAAACGATCTGGCTAGATACGCTAACGGAGGAAGAGCGAGAATTGTACCATCAGGTTTCAACCGACCCGAATGTACAGGTGGATAGCGAGTATCGGCTTTCAGAGTTACGCATTAGGCGAATGCTTCAACGTATTCAGCAGGAGGAACAGAAGGACAAGCCTGACCCTGCCGAGATCAGAGCGATGGAAGATGCGATCACCAAAGTGCAGATGAATGTCGCGGCACTGATTCGGGAGAGCGGTAAGCTCAGGGATATGCAGAAGCAGAAGAGTGACGGATCGTTAGACCAGTTGGTGGAGATTCTGGAGCAAGCCAGAAAAGACAGGTTGCAACGATGAAGACAGGAGCAGACAGAGCATTCGCTTTGTTTCGCTCCTTTTTACTAGCGCAGAAGTTATAGCATTTAAAAATGAATGTAAAAATGCCTTACCACGATCACGGTTAACGAGCGGCGAAAAGGATAAAGAGGGTTGTAAATGCCTTCCGTAAGGTCGTATGGTGTTACAAAAAACAGGAGGCATTTACATGAAGGAAACGAAGGTCAAGAAATGGGTGGGCTATGTGCGTATCTCCTCGGACAGTCAGATGGAGAACACATCCATTAGTGAACAGGTCAGGCAGATTGAAGCGTTTTGCGTAAGTCAGGGCTGGCAACTGGCAGCGATCTTCAAGGATGAAGGTATAAGTGGCAATACCAAGGAACGTGAAGGCTATCAGGAAATAGGCGACATACACCGCTTCGCTAGTGCAGATAAGCTGGCTCGTTTTGCTGGAATCGCTCCTGTGAAAATGGGTTCCGGCGGCAAGCACGTCAACCTGAAAAGCAGACAAGGTAATCGAGTGTTGCATGGATTGTTTTACAATCTGGCTGTCCAGCAAGTGCAAGTTTCAAAAGGCAGCAAAAAGCCACGCAATCTGCTCTTTTACGAATACTTCAACCGCAAGAAAGAAGAAGGCAAAACGCCAACACAAGCCTTGGTCTGTGTAATGCGACGTTTAGTCAATATCATCTATGGCATGATGAAGCACAAAACAGCGTTCCGTCTCCCCGAGCAAACTGAAAAACAAGCAAGCTGACAGGTGGTATCGCTAGTATATCTAGCAACCACCGTTACTTTTCAATAGATTAGCTTTACAACATAGGGGACGGGTAAAACTGTAAATGAAGTTACTAATCTTTTAGACAAAATGCCCGAACTTACTGGTTCTACTAGAGAAAAATTGTTATCTGCTGTTCAAAATGGAGATTTAAGAAAAATAGTAAATGAACTTTATAGACCAGGTGCAACAGTTGGAGATGGCGGAACTGCTTCTGTACTAAGAAAAGAGTTTTACGAGGGCTCTTCAACGCATCTACAAAAAGCAAAGGACCGGGTAAAGCAGTTAAATGATCTAGCGAAATCCGGGAAACTTGGTCTTAATGACTTAGATATACTTGATGCTTTAAGAGATGATTTAGGGAATGCAATAAGACTGTTTAAATAGAGGAGTTAAGTGGTTATGAATAAAAAATCGGAAGAATTCTTGAGAATAATGTTAGATTTCTTACCGTCAGCTGACGATGCGTATAGAAAATCAATCGCGAATTATGGCGAGGTGCTAGAAACTATCATAATTGAGGACATCTTCATGCCTGAAATAATTAAACTATTAAGTGAGGAAAGAAACATCAATTTGTTAGAAAGTATTTTTAAATATTTTGAAGAAGTATCTAATGACGAAGATGCTCACTTAAAGAACATTTTTTTACGGTATTGGAAATAATTGGTAATTATAGATCGATTCTAGGGACTGCACAGAAATACATGGGAACTAGAATGATACAACTTCAAATAGAAGCTGATAGAGCATTAGGTAGAATCTAGTCAGCAAAGACTTATAAGATATTGACGGTTATCCAATGGATAACCGTCTTGCTTTATTCCGAGGCAGAGGGGGCCAGTGCCGAATGAACTCATTATTCAACCAATAACACATCTAACCCATATAATACCCGTATAAAGATTTCTTGAATTTGTTGTACGGACATCAACGAGTCCATGCTTGAATTTGTAACCTAAATAACGCTATGCCGATACATCGAACAGGGATTATGGTTAGTTACCACCATAGTTGACTGTTTTTTGTTAGCTTCGTTTTCTACGGTTTTTTCTAAAATCCATCGCAACTAATCAGAAGGATAGACCCACTTTTATAATGTCAGGACGTAACTGAATATTCTACAACGGGAAGGTCATTTGTTAAAGGCTAGCCACTTCTGCTCTCTAATAACGCCCGAGATTCATCAAAAATTCGGGAGGGGGCGGCACATGAAGGGGGTCACTGTATCCATTGACCGCATTGTCATTGACTTCATAGGCGTTCATTGGGACTTCTTTAATGAGTTCGATAAACCTATATGCCACTTCTACGGGGTCAGAATGACGGTGGGGGAAAGAGGATTTCAATATCGCATTAGAATCAATACAGGAGAACACTTCCTGTACCCCTCCTACAAGTTGATTTATGCTCCGAGAACATAGAAGAATACGTTGAGGATTGAAGTCTACCCGAAATCGCTAATCTACTTCCGTCAATGGCTCGAACAAATTCGAGACTATGCTAAGCGGGTGCTGTTCGTGCGATGCGATGTTGCTTATGAGATTCCTGCCCCTATTCAGGACGTATTCACGATGTCTAAGACGGGTCGAAAGCTACGACTATTCAAAGGAACTCGTTATTACAACGGGAAGCATCAGCGTCAGGAGGATGGCTATTGTCGGGCATATGACAAGAAGCGGGAGTTATTGGAGAAAGGGCAGCAGAACATCAAGGGGGAACGAACGAGGATGGAGATTGTTTATACACCAAAGGAGAAGCTAACGCTTTCTACGTTGGTTCAGCACCCGCTGCAGTTTAGCAGCAAGTATCTATGTACAGTTCTGATGGACTTATTCAAATTTACTCGGAAAGTGCAGGGGGTTGTTGAAGGAATACAGCAGGGAACGCTGCTACCACAGAAGACGGCACTCTATTACCGTCAGAAGATTCAAGAACAAAGGAACATGCAGGATTTGATTGACTTGAATGTACTTGCGGCAGAGCAATGGCAGGAAGCAATAACGCTTCCCTGCGCTAGTACGGTTAATAGTACGTTATTATGGTCGAGGATTATTTTCATATGAAATTAAAGATTCGCTTAAAAGAAATACTTGCTGAGTATCTGTCGCTCCCTGGTCGCTTCATCGAAGTAGGTGAAGGAATACTTGAACACATCATTTGCCCCCAGCGAGGCAGGAATGGTGTGTTCATATTGGCCGGTTGCGGCATTTTTGAGTACGGCGACATTGTGCTATGCGCCGGTCTGACCACCACTGGTAACCGTGTAATGCACATCAAGGAATCTTAGCGTGAGACCGGTTTGGAAACAGATATTGCCTGTGTTGCCGAACTTGCTAAGGCCCGTTGCCTAATCACCTGCTGTTGAAACATTGTTAGCGTGGAGCAGAAGAAGCGCCATAAGCGCCAGAAGAACATTATAATTTTTTTTACCAGAATATTTTTGAAAAATATGGTTTCTGAAGTTGTGTGTATTTGCTGGATCCCCGATTTTGCCCATTCTATTTCACAAATCATCCATCGACCCGGCTCAAAATCACCATCCGAATTCATTTTTTGACCATATCGCCAGCCCTCCATATTCATTATTCTGTGGAAGAGATGCATCTCACCACCATAACCTAAAGTAGCGGAGGTCATGTAATGAAAAAATGGTTATCTTCTGTGCTGGTTCTCATGATGCTGGGGACGTCGCTGGCCGCGTGTTCTTCCAAAGAAGAGACGGCAACGAACAGCAAAAACACAGAGTCAACGAATGATACGGAAACAAGCAGTAAAGCAGTGACCTATCCCATCAAGACAGACAAGAAGCTCACCTATTGGGGAGAAATCAACGGCAACTTAATCGGGGTTGCAGCGACGCATGAAGATGTTCCTTTTTTTAGAGATTGGCAAAAGCAAACCGGAGTACCGCTTAAGTTTACCGCCCCGCCGACCGGACAGGTGAAGGAAGCACTGAACGTGATGCTGGCTTCCGGTGATTTGCCGGATATGATTGAATACAACTTTTTGGGCGACTTTCCAGGGGGGCCTGAGAAAGCGATTAACGACGGATACATTCTGAAGCTGAACGATCTGATCGACAAGCACGCACCGAATCTGAAGAAATATCTGCAGGACAATCCAGATGTGGACAAAATGGTGAAGACCGACAGCGGCAGTTATTATGCCTTCCCGTTCGTACGTGGTGACGATTTCCTGCGGGTGTTCCAGGGACCGATTATCCGCCAGGACTGGCTGGATGAACTGGGTCTGCCGGTACCAGAAACCATCGACGACTGGACGAAGACACTGACAGCGTTCAAGGAGAAGAAAGGCGCCAAAGCACCTTTTGCAGTCGTAAGCAAACCACGGTTCTTCAATGAATCCGGAAACGGTGCTTTCTTGGGCGCCTTCGGCGTGACGCGTGGCTTCTATCAGGAGGATGGCAAGATTAAGTTTGGTCCTTCTGAAAGCGGATTCAAAGAATACCTGAAGCTGTTCCGTCAGTGGTATGCCGATGGCCTGATCGACAAGAACATTGCAACCGCCGATTCCAAGGCCTTGGACGGCAACATGGCCTCAGGTGCAACCGGTGCATCCGTAGGTAATGCGGGCGGCGGGATTGGCAAATGGCAGCCGCTAGTGGAGGGTAATGACCCGAAAGCCGTGCTGGTGGCTGCACCTTATCCGGTCTTGAACAAGGGAGAAACACCGAAGTTTGGTCAAAAGCATCAGGCGTACGCTTCTGAAGGAACGGTCGCTATCTCGACCTCTGCCAAGGATCCTGTCCTGGCTGTGGAAATGCTGGATTACGGCTATAGCGAGGAAGGCCGGCTGTTCTTTAACTTTGGGACGGAAGGCGTCAGCTATAACATGGAAGACGGTTATCCGAAATATACCGATCTGCTGATGAAGAATCCTGACAAGCTGGCTCCGGCACAGGCCATTTCGATGTATGCCCGCGGCAGCTATAACGGTCCTTTCATTCAGGACAAACGGTATGCCGAGCAATTTTTTGCCCTGCAAACTCAGCGTGATGCAGTAGGCATCTGGAAGAACACGGACGCAGCCAAATACAGCCTGCCGCCGATCACACCGACACCAGAGGAAAGCTCCGAATACGCAACGATCATGAATGATATCAACACGCTGGTGGATGAGATGACGCTGAAGATTATTTTGGGTCAGGAGCCGATTGATCAGTACGAGAGCTATGTGAACAAAATGAATTCGCTACATCTGGACCGCGCTATTGCGATTCAGCAAGCCGCGCTGGATCGTTACAAAGCACGTTAAGATCATCAGGATAAGAAGGAGGGGGCGTGCCTGCCCTCTCTCTCAAATTGGATAGAGGTGAGACAGCCATATGGCAAAAACACAACCCGCAGTGGGCAAGCAAGCGCTGGGATCTGCTGCAAGCACTAACCGTTTTATCCGCGACTTCCGGATCAATAAGTATCTCTATCTCATGATGATTCCTGTGGTCGCATATTATCTGATCTTCCACTATGCCCCGATGTACGGGGCGCTCATCGCCTTTAAGGAATATTCCCCTATGAAGGGGATTCTGGGCAGCGATTGGGTCGGACTAAAGCATTTTCAAGATTTTTTCAACAGCTATTATTTCTGGCGTATATTGAAAAATACAATCGTCATCAGCCTGTATTCACTGATCTTTGAGTTTCCCGCACCGATCATCCTGGCGCTTCTGATCAACGAGGTGCGCAGCAAATCCTTCAAGCGGGTAGCGCAGACGATTACCTATATGCCTTATTTTATTTCACTCGTGGTCATTTGCGGGATTATTACCGACTTCACGAATGCAGACGGCATTATCAACACTTTGTTCACTTATTTCGGCTATGACGGTCAGGCCATGCTGCAAAAGCCGGAGCTGTTCCGGCCCATCTATATCCTGTCAGAGATCTGGCAGCGGATCGGCTGGGAGTCGATTATTTATATCGCAGCACTGATGAGCATCGATGTGGAGCAGTATGAAGCGGCCCGTATGGACGGTGCCAGCCGGCTGAAGCAGATGTTTTACATCACGTTGCCGGGGATTCTGCCGACCATCTCCATCATGCTCATTCTGCGAATGGGCAACCTGCTCAATGTCGGCTTCGAGAAAATCATTCTGCTCTACAACCCGATCACGTACGAGACGGCCGATGTCATATCGTCCTTTGTCTACCGGAAGGGTCTGCTTGAATTCGGCTGGAGCTACAGCTCTGCCGTAGGTTTATTTAATTCAGTGATCAATCTGGCGCTGCTGGTTACCGCGAATTATGTAAGCCGCAAAGTGAACAAAAACAGCTTGTGGTGAGGTGAAACCCATGAAGGAAGAAAGCTCTATTTTCGATAAAATTTTTTATGCAGGCATCTATGTATTTCTGACTTTTCTTGTTGTGGTCACACTGTACCCGCTGCTGTACGTGCTGTTCGCCTCCTTTAGCGACTCCGCGCAGCTGATGGTACATAAGGGTATTCTGTGGCGGCCGCTCGGTATTAATTTTGATGCGTATAAAAGTGTACTGGCCAACTCCGGCATCCTGACCGGTTACCGCAATACGATGTTCATCGTGGTGGCCGGCCTTGCCGTTAACCTCGTTATGACCGCGCTGGGCGCTTATGTACTGTCCCGCAAAAACGTGCTGTGGAATAATGCCTTCATGGTGCTGATTATTTTTACGATGTTTTTTAATGGCGGATTGATTCCATTGTATCTTGTCGTCAAAGGGGTGGGGCTGCTGGATTCGCTCTGGTCAACCATCATTCCTTTTGCCATCAGCACGTTCAACCTGATCATTATGCGCACGGCCTTTATGGGCATTCCTGACAGTTTGGAGGAGTCGGCCAAAATCGACGGGGCGAACCATTTCACCATCCTGTTCCGGATTATTATTCCACTTTCCATGCCGGTCATCGCCGTGATGATTCTGTATTATGCGGTAGATAAATGGAATGGCTGGTTTTATGCCTCCGTATTTATCAAGAGCCGGGAGCTGTACCCATTGCAGCTGGTACTGAGGGAAATCCTGATCGCCAACTCCACGGACAGCATGTCCGCCGGAGCCAGCGCCGGAGACCGTCAGCAGATCGGCGAGACGATCAAATACGCGACGATAATGGTGGCTACGATCCCGATTCTATGTGTATATCCGTTTGTACAGCGCTTTTTCGTCAAGGGGGTTATGGTGGGCTCGCTGAAGGGATAAGTGGAGGCGGGGAGTTGGCGATAGTAAAGTGGGATAGGCAAGGAAGGTAAGAACGACAAGGTAAGGAAAGAGAGAAAAGGAAGATAAGGAAGGCATGAAAGCTGTGCACCCGAGTTGTGCCTAACCTACTCGATCAGCGCCTAAGTTACTCAAGCTGTTCCGAAGTTACGATCTGAGTCCAAGCTACTCAAGCTGCTCTGAAGCTACTCGATCAGCACCTAAGTTACTCAAGCTGTTCCGAAGCTACTCGATCAGCGCCCAAGTTACTCAAGCTGCTCCGAAGCTACTCGATCAGCGCCCAAGTTACTCAAGCTGCTCCGCAGCTACTCGATCAGCGCCCAAGTTACCCAAGCTGCTCCGAAGCTACTCGATCAGCGCCTAAGTTACTCAAGCTGTTCCGAAGTTACGATCTGAGTCCAAGCTACTCAAGCTGCTCCGAAGCTACGATCAGCGCCCAAGTTACTCAAGCTGCTCCGAAGCTACTCGATCAGCGCCCAAGTTACTCAAGCTGCTCCGAAGCTACGATCAGCGCCCAAGTTACTCAAGCTGCTCCGAAGCTACTCGATCAGCGC
>NZ_JABWCS010000190.1 GCF_013359945.1 Paenibacillus agri
AGGGGCTAGGCGCGGGGGATACTCTGGGGTAACTAGTTGTGCTATAAAGGGGCTAGACGCGGGGATACTCTGGGGTAACTAGTTGTGCTAAAAAGGGGCTAGACGCGGCGATACTCTGGGGTAACTAGTTGTGCTAAAAAAGGGCTAGACGCGGGGGATGCTCTGGGGTAACTAGTTGTGCTAAAAAGGGGCTAGGCGCGGGGGATACTCTGGGGTAACTAGTTGTGCTATAAAGGGGCTAGACGTTGGGGATACTCTTGGGTAACTAGTTGTGCTATAAAGGGGCCTGACGCGGCGATACTCTGGGGTAACTAGTTGTGCTATAAAGGGGCCTGTCGTTGAGGGCTACACCGCCAAAAAAGGGCCGGAAGCTTACGTCACACTGACCACACCGGGTGTGCCAAAAAAGAATCAGACACTAGTGCTACTCTGACCGCACCGGTGTGCCAAAAAAGCCTCGCCAATACTCTCTGGTTGACCTAATATGGGTTACCTCAAAAATGAACGGTCACCTTCAAGTAGGCAGTAGAATAAACTCTCATTACAGCAGCATTGATCCTAAACGGAGACGCTCCCCTTTCGGTAGACAAATATAATCATACACCTGCTAAGCCAGGATGAGCTTTATCATCTTACATAAGCCGAACAAATGAAGTAAACAAGAGCAAAGATGAGCGAACGGGGAAGTTTGGAACTTTAGGTGTAAAGCGCTCTGCTGAAAGATTTCCATAGGAAAGCTAGCACGGGACATAGACTGTCACAGATTTCAACCAATAGAAGCGGTATGCTCCCCTTCACCAGACATCTTAACAGTAAAAAAGAGGGACCACCTCCCAACTAACGGCATTTTTGTACCTTATTTTTCTTCATTATAAGCAAATGAGGGAAATAAGGGCATTTTTGTATCTTATTTTCCGAAATAGTACGCAGTATGGGGTATTCTGGAAGATTTAAGGTACAATATTGCACTTAATCTCCTCTAACCCTCAGCTGCAGAGAATTTAAGGTACAAAAATGCCGTTAATTACACTTCGGTAATCCAAAAGGTTGATGCAGTAGAGCAGGCTCCATCTCAAACGCAGGATCTGAAGCTCAGGAATTAGTATCTTAGAAATTAACGGGAGTGGTTCCCGTTATTATTTGGAAACCCTCCATTTTCGAAAATTAACAGGAGTATTTCCAGTTGTTTAAAGACTGGTGACATCCACTTCTACTTTACCAGATTCGCATGCACGTTGAAGGCAAGTGGCTTTGGGCCTGCTTATCTCTTGAACGTCTCTTACCTATCTCTCGCCTGCACCTTGCCTGTCTTTCGCCGATCTCTTGCCTGTCTTTTGCCTGCACCTTGCCGGTCTCTTGCCCGTCTCTTGCCCGTCTCTTGCCTATCTCTTGCCTGTCTCTTGTCTGTCTCTTGCCCGTGTCCTCCCTATCCCTTGCTCCAAAAAGGAGGGCCGTCCATCACAAATAAAAACATGGCGGGTTCAGGAATCCTCCTGAGCGCCGCCATGTTCTATTTTTCGCATTATTTTTAAGCAGATGGGCTTACTTCTCGTCAAGGAATATAACTATTTTGGGACAGTCTCTTAGTATTCTTATCCTCCCAAGTGGCTTACGCCTGCCAAACATCCATCAGCAGTTCGCGCAACTCCAGCATATCCGCTGGCCATGGGTCGCTGATCGCAAGCTCTTCCCCGGTCCAGGGGTGCCGGAAGGCCAGTAGCTCCCCGTGCAGCGCCTGACGGCCTGCTAATGAGCTGCTCCCCGGCGCCGCGCTGTCCCGCTTCCAGGCAGGCCCGCCATACAGGGCATCCCCAAACAGCGGATGCCCGGCATGGCTGAGATGGATGCGAATCTGGTGCGTCCGGCCAGTCTCCAGCTGCACACGCAGCACAGTGCCTCCGTGCAGCTGTTCTCGCCCGGTAATCAGCGTTACTGCAGGCTGACCGGTTGGCGAGACCCTTCTGCGTGCCGCATGATGCCGATCGCGCCCGATTGGGTCATCGATCACCTTAAGGCCAGGCGATACCTTGCCCTCAGCGATGGCAACATAATGCCGCGAGATCAACTTGTCGCGCATGTTGCTGTCAAGGACGAGCTGGGCAAATTCATTCTTGGCATATAATACGGGACCCGTCGTGTCTTTATCCAGCCGGTGGATATGACGAACAGCAACCCCGCCCCCGGAAGCAGCATAATGCCCTGCAACCAGATGGTCCAGCGTAACCTCATTGCTGCTACCGTCAGGATGCACCGCCATGCCTGCTGGTTTGTGCACAACGAGGCAAAAATCATCCTCGAAGAGGACATCAAGAGGCTGCCACGCAGCTTCAATTCCTGCCTCACGGAAGGGAAAAAGGGCCAGCCGCAGCCGGCCCCCTTTTATCAGGATACCCTTCTCATGGCGCAGCCGCATATGCAGCTTCTGAGGCATGCCCACCGTAGTCAGTAGCCAATTGTCAATGGCGGCCTCCTTATCCTCCGCGCCTGTCAGGACCCGGCCCGGCATAGCTTCCAACCACTCCCCGCGCTTAACCCAGGAACCGCCGCCGGTAATCCCCCCGTTCACCGCTGTCACAAAGCCTTCAGGGCATTGTAATGGCACTCGATGGTGTCATCAATATCCTGCTCACTGTGCGCTGCTGATACGAACATGCCCTCAAACTGCGACGGCGCCACATTAATGCCACGAGTGAGCATTTCGCCGAAATAACGACGGAACGTGTCGAGGCTGCTAGCTTTGGCCGTGTCATAATTGACAACCGGACCTTCAGTGAAGAATGGACACACCATGGAACCTACCCGGTTGATCGTTAGCGGGATGCCGGCTTCTTCGGCATTGCGTTTCATTCCTGCTTCCAGCCTAGCCCCCATTTTCTCCAGATGATCATATACTTCCGGGGTCAACAGCTTCAGCGTGGTAAATCCTGCTGCCATGGCCAGTGGATTACCACTGAGCGTACCAGCTTGATAGATCGGTCCGGATGGAGCCATCTGCTCCATGATCTCTCTTTTGCCGCCATAAGCGCCAACTGGAAGACCGCCGCCAATGACTTTGCCGAAACAGGTCAGATCAGGTGTAATGCCGAAAAGACCTTGTGCACAGCTACGATTGACCCGGAAGCCAGTCATAACCTCATCAAAGATCAGCAACGCTCCATAGTTAGTCGTCACTTCACGCAGACCTTCCAGGAAGCCCGGCTGAGGCAAAACAACCCCCATATTACCCGCAATCGGCTCCACAATAATCGCAGCAATCTCTTCGCCAAACCGTTCAAAAGCCACTCTCACAGATTCCAGATCATTATAAGGAACGGTAATCGTATTCGCTGCCACTCCTTCCGGGACCCCAGGGCTATCTGGCAGTCCGAGTGTCGCTACACCGGAACCCGCTTTGATTAACAGACTGTCGGCGTGACCGTGGTACGAGCCTTCGAACTTCAAAATTTTACTGCGTCCGGTATAACCGCGGGCCAAACGAATGGCACTCATCGTCGCTTCTGTACCAGAGTTGACCATACGCACAATGTCTACAGACGGCACACGTTCAACTACGGTTTTAGCCATTTCTGTCTCCAATAAAGTAGGCGCACCGAAGCTGGTTCCTTTAGCCGCCGTCTCTTGCAGAGCCTGTACCACTTCAGGATGGGCATGACCCATAATCAGCGGTCCCCACGAACAGACATAGTCAATAAATGTGTTGCCGTCGATATCATAAATACGCGAACCTGCTGCACGATCAACATAGACCGGCGTCAGTCCTACCGATTTAAAAGCCCGCACAGGGCTGTTCACCCCACCGGGGATATACTGCTTCGCTTCATCAAAAGCCTTCCGGGAAGCCTCTTCCCGGCGCGCCAGTGGCACATTACCCATTCTATCTTCACTCCTGTTCATGAATATGTTTACACCCGGCAGACGCCAGATGTTCTTAGCACTTCGTTGCTTAGCATTTCATTGCTCACCCATACAGCTATTAACCATGCAGCCAGGGAGCCTAGACAAAAAGATGTTCATTGCTTCACTCGCTGCATCAGTATAGGCTATTAATCGCACAACTAGCGACTCTAGACAAGCAGATGTCCTTTGCTTGTTGCATCAGTACAGCCTTTTAACCGCGCAACCAGCGGGCGGCATCCTTTGCAAAATAAGTAATGATAATGTCCGCACCCGCGCGTTTCATACCAGTCAGCATTTCCAGCACTACGGCCTGCTCGTCAATCCAGCCTTGCTGGGCTGCTGCTTTGACCATCGAATATTCACCACTCACATTGTAAGCAACCAGCGGCAGATCGAACTGGTCACGAATCGTACGGATCACATCCAGATAAGCCAGCGCAGGTTTTACCATCAGCATATCCGCACCTTCCAGTACGTCCGAATCCGCCTCACGGATCGCTTCGCGCAAGTTGGCCGGGTCCATCTGGTAGGTTTTGCGATTACCGAACTGCGGTGCAGAGTCAGCAGCCTCGCGGAACGGGCCATAGAACGCCGAAGCATATTTGACCGAATAAGACATAATCGGCACATGCTCAAAACCGTTCTCGTCCAGCCCGGCGCGAATCGCCTGCACAAAGCCATCCATCATATTGGACGGAGCAATTATATCCGCACCAGCTTTCGCCTGGGATACCGCCGTACGAGTCAGCAGCTCCAGTGAGGCATCATTCAGCACGTCTCCATGCACCACACCATTAACAGTATGGGTATGGACCATACCGCAGTGTCCGTGGTCTGTGAATTCGCACAAACATGTATCAGCAACGACCAGCAGCTCAGGGTACCACTGCTTAATCAGACGAGTTGCCTCCTGTACAATACCATCCTCTGCGAACCCGGAAGAACCGATCGCATCCTTGGTTTCAGGAATCCCGAACAGCAGAACCGCCGGAATTCCCAGCGCTGCGATCTCATCAACCTCTTCCTTCAAAGTATCCAATGAAAAATGATAAACCCCTGGCATGGAGCTAATCTCATTTTTCACACCAGTCCCGTATGTCACAAAAATCGGCTGTATAAAGTCCAGCACATTCAATACCGTCTCGCGCACCATACCGCGAATCCCAGCGGTGCCACGCAGACGACGGTGCCGCATAATTGGAAAACTCATATCGATCCCTCCGAAATAGGTTAGTTGTGTTTTGTGTCGTGTGTTCTGTTGTGTTGTGTTTTGTTTTGTTTTGTTTCGTGTTTCGTGTTTCGTGTGTCGTGTGTCGTGTGTCGTGTGTTCTGTTGTGTGTTTTGTGCGTTATATGTTTTGTTGTGTGTTGTTTTGTGTTTTGCGTTAAAAGTTGTATGCAGAGCGCCTTAAAGTAGGCTTACTCGCTTAGTATGGTTATCCTCAACAGACTAATTTGCTAAATCACAGCTAACAAAACTAAATCACAGCCAGAGTAGCTGTATCTCATACAGAGTGGCTAAATCACAGCCAGAGTAGCTATATCACAGTCAGAGTAACTATATCTCATACAGAGTAACTATATCTCATACAGAGTAGCTATATCACAGCCAGAGTAGCTGTATCTCATCAGAGTAGCTGTATCTCATCAGAGTAGCTATATCAC
The DNA here is from genome assembly GCF_013359945.1 of Paenibacillus agri. GTDB lineage: Bacteria > Bacillota > Bacilli > Paenibacillales > Paenibacillaceae > Paenibacillus_AQ > Paenibacillus_AQ agri. The sequence goes on from NZ_JABWCS010000190.1 coordinate 5,562, forward strand.
AACCAGAGTAACTATATCTCATACAGAGTAGCTAGATCTCAGCCAGAGTGGCTATATCTCATACAGAGTAACTAAACACAGCCAGGGTAGCTATATCTCATACAGAGTAGCTGTATCTCATACAAAGGTAGTCGGATGAAAATAAAGGCAAAAATGCACCTTATTTTTAGCTAAATCATGTACTTCTGGAGATTAAGAGCAAAAATGCACCTTAATTCACCATATTAGCAGTTCTCAAACGCCAATCTAAGAAATTAAGCGACATTTTTGCCGTTAAATGCTGAATAAGCCTAACTTCAATCAAATTAAGGTACAGATTTGCACTTATTTTCCCAAAGCTATATAGACTGAAGCTCTGTCCGAGTCTCTGCATTCCAGCGGCATAGCTCCTGCACCAGCGCTTCCAGCGTCGATTCTTCCGCCAGAAGCCCCGGGGTTAATCCAGCTTCAATCGCGGTTTTTTGGGTTAGCGGACCTATGCAGGCTACCTTAACATTTGCTAATAATGGTAGTGGGTCCTGCACACCCATCCGTTTCAGGATGGTCAGGAAATTACGTACTGTGGACGAACTGGTGAAGGTAACGGCATGTATGCGGCCTTCCTCCAGCAGCTTGAGCAGCTCATCATCGTCCTCGCCGGTGACCACCGTCTCGTACGTGTCGGCTTCCGTCACTTGTAGGCCCAGCTCCTTCAGCTTGTCCGGCAGCCAGTCGCGCGCCAGATCGCCGCGCGGCAGCAGCACCTTCTGGCCCGGCTGCAGCTCCGCGCCGAACTTCTCGACCAGCCCTTCCGCCTGGAACCGCTCCGGAAGGGCTTCGCTCACCAGGCCGCGCTGCGCCAGCGCCCTGGCCGTCGCCGGCCCCACCGCCGCAATCCGCGCGCGGTACAGCCGCCGGATGTCCGCCCCCAGCTCCTCCAGGTGGCGGAAAAAGAACTCCACGCCGTTCACACTCGTGAAGAAGACCCAATCATACGCCTCCAGCGCGCTCAGCGCTTCGGCGATGATGGCCTTCTTCTCATCGCCCTCCGGCATGATCGTCTCGATCACCGGGAACTCGTACGGCTCCCCGCCGAGTTCCTCGATGCGGTCCACCAGCTCGCTAGCCTGGCTGCGCGAGCGGGTGACCAGGATGCGCTTGCCGAACAACGGCAGCGCCTCCGCCCACATCAGCTCCTCGCGCTGCAGCACGACATCGCCAACAACAATCACCGCCGGCGGCTGAAAATCTGCCGCCCGCACCTTGGCCTCAATATCGGCCAGCGTGCCAACGAGCGTCTCCTGCTCGGCACGAGTGCCCCAGCGCACGAGGGCCACCGGTGTCTCCGGCGGGCGGCCATGTTTGATCAATTGATTGCTGATATATCCGATTTTGGCCACACCCATCAGGAAGACAAGTGTACCCGTTGCATTTGTTACTTTATCCCAATGAATGGAATGATCCAGCTTATCCGGGCTTTCATGGCCCGTGATGATCGACAGGGAAGAAGCATGATCCCGGTGCGTCACAGGAATGCCAGCGTAAGCCGGAACACTGATTGCCGAGGTAATGCCAGGGATGATCTCATAAGGAATGCCATGCTGACGCAGCAGTCCCGCTTCCTCACCCACCCGGCCAAAAATCGTCGGATCGCCGCCCTTGAGCCGCACCACCGTCTTTCCTTGTAACGCAAGATCTACCAGCAGCTGGTTGATTTCTTCCTGCTTCATCGTGTGGCGGTCAGGCAGCTTGCCTACATAGACCTTGTCTCCGCCCGGCTTCATCTTCTTCAGCAACCTTGGACTAGCCAGCCTGTCGTACACCAGCACGTCCGCTTTTTGGATACATTCGAGTCCTTTAACCGTGATCAGCTTCGCATCTCCGGGTCCTGCACCTACCAGATAGACCTTCCCCGTCATTTCCCCTCATCCCCTTGCTTCAGCCAGAATCTTCTCCGCTCCCTTAGCAATCAGCCGCTGCGCAACCTCTTTCCCAACCTGCACCGGGTCATCCCCTGTACAAGTCTCCTTCAGGATCGTCGAGCCGTCCGGTGTTCCCACCATTCCTGTCAACGATATCACGGGCCGGCCCTGATCCGCTGTGCGTTCAACAACATTTTGCTGCTCTTCCCCAAATTCGTTCAGAATGGCAAAAGCACCGATCGGCACCTGACAGCCGCCGTTCAGCACGCCGAGAAAAGTACGCTCCGCCGTCACCGTCACAGCGGTGTGAGGATCGTTATACAAGTCCAGAAGCTGCCGCAGCTCGGCATCATCCTCACGACACTCAATGCCCAGCGCGCCTTGCCCGACAGCGGGCAGACACACTTCCGGCGGCAAATACGCGCTGACCCGGTCCTGCCAGCCCATCCGCGCAAGTCCAGCCGCCGCCAAAAGGATCGCGTCATACTCCCCGCTCTCCAGCTTACGCAGCCGCGAGTCAATATTCCCGCGGACCGGCTCAATGACCAGATCCGGCCGCAGCCCCGCGAGCTGGCTTGCGCGCCGCAGGCTGCTCGTCCCGACGCGTGCGCCTGGCGGCAGACTCTCCAGGCCCGCGCCATCCCCGGTGATCAGGCAGTCGCGCGGGTCCTGGCGCTGCGGTACAGCGCCATTGATCAAGCCTTCCGGAAGCACGGCAGGCATGTCCTTCATGCTGTGCACAGCCATGTCGATTTCTTTTTCCAGCATAGCCTGTTCAATCTCTTTGACGAAGAGACCCTTGCCGCCCACCTTGGATAGTGTAACATCGAGAATTTGATCGCCTTTGGTGACGATTTTCTTCACTTCAAACGTAAATTCCAGTCCATGCTCCTCGCTCAGCCGCTCCAGATCGGCAATGACCTGCCCGGTTTGTGTCAGTGCCAGTGCACTTTGTCTGCTGCCCACAATAATCTTTCGCATTCTTTATTCCTCCCGGTTGTCGGCAATCCAGGTGTCTATGACCTCCGGACTCCACTCTATAAAGGTTCCCTGTCTCATCTGATCCAACACATCAAGCCCTTCCAGCCTGCGGAGAAGCTGCCTGCGAACCGACGAAGATGGCTCCCTGCGCTTAATCTCTCCTCGCATCCGGTACAGAAAATCCAGATAGGGCTCGTATTCATCACCCAGTAACTCCTCCAGCTGTTCCCTGATCTTTGTGACCGCTCCGGGACCCGCTCCCGATGCGGATACGGCAACGGTTAACCTCCCCCGCCGAAGAACAGCAGGTGTAATAAAAGTTCCGGCCTCCCCATGACTGACCACATTCACGGGAACCCCCTGCACTCTGGCCTCATGAGCCACTTCCCCATTCACCTGCTCATCATTGCTAGCCGCATATACGAGAAAGGCTCCGCGGGTATCACCGGGAGCATAGTGGCGGCTTAACCAGATCAAGCGACCTGTTTCAGCGAGTACGGTCAATGCCGCTGTCAATTCAGGACTGATCACCGTGACTACCGCACCGGCTTCCAGCAGACCAAGCACCCTGCGCTCCGCTACAGCTCCGCCGCCGATCACAACACAGTGTTGTCCTGAACAGTCGAGCATTATCGGCAAATAGAGTGGCATGTGATCTCACTCCCCGCCCCAGCGGTGGAAATTCGACCAGGAGTTCAGCAGGAAGTTGAGGATAATGAATCCATATCCTGAGATCGCCCAACGGGCCATCAACACTCCGCTATTCTGGCCAGACCGCTTTAATATAAGATAAGCTATGTAAATCCCCAGGCCGATCAATGTGGTCAGCACTTTTAAATCCTGAAACAACATCAGACGTCCTTCTACGACAATTGAAAGTCCTGCCATTACTAGCGAAAAGACCAGTAACGGGGTTCCAGTCAGAACCGAATAATAAGTGTATTTATCAAGCACCTCAAGGCTTGGCAGACGGCGAATTCTGTCACTCCACTTCTTGTTCTTCAAGCGGGAATGCAGGAACAAATACATGATCGCAAACGCCGTCCCCAATGTCAGTGCCGCAAAGCTCAAATTCGCCAAAATAATATGCACGGCCAGCCAGCCGTGTACCGCACTCCAGCTCTGTAGCGTATGATCCTCGGCCGTTAGCCAGACCCGGTTGAGCAGGAATACGCTAAATCCCGCCACGCTGAGCAAAAGAATCGTAAACTCCGATCTTCGTGTCAATGCTATCCCAAGTGAGGTCAACACAATACTGAACGAGAACCAGAACAAGAAATCATACGGGGTAAAAATCGGCAGCCCTCCCTCCTCAGAGAAGCGGATACCGAGGCCCGTAAGCTGAAGCAGGCCGACAACAACAAGAAGCCCTGTGCCCAGCCGTTTTTCACTCGGACTCCGCCGAAGGCAATCCGAGAAAACAAACAGCAGGCTCAAGGCATACACCAGCAGAGCGGCATCATATATTCCGTTCAACAGCATCTGCTCACCTGCCCAGCAGGCCAGCCGAAGCAAGCGTTGTTCCTGGCAGTACTACATTGGCAGCTGCGCCTGTTACTTGTTTACCATGGGCCGGATTGGTAGATGGGGAGCCTCCAGCCTGCGGGCCTTCATCGATATGATCCTGCAGCGCGAAGATTTTAGAGAAATAATCCAAGGCTTCACTTCCCTGCTTGCCCCCGGACATCTCCTTGATCACATTAATCGGATCATGCATCATCTGGTTCACGATGCTCTTCGTCAAACGGCGGATTACCTTGCGCTGATGATCATCCAGCTCCGGCAGCTTGTTGAACAAGCTCTCCATCGTCTCTTCATGAATCGCATTCGATTTATCCTGGAGCGCACGGATCACCGGACGAACACCCAGCGTCTTGAGCCAGAGCTGAAACTCGTCCATTTCCTCACCAATCATGACCTCGATCTTGGCAGCTTCGCTGCGGCGCATCTCCAGATTGTTCTCTACAATGCCCTCCAGATCGTCAATATCATACAGGAACACACCGGATACATTGGCCGCCTCGGGATCAATATCCCGCGGAACCGCAATATCAATCATGAACAGCGGCCGCGAAGGGCGGCGCTTCATGCCTTCCGCTACCTGCTGGGCCGTAAGCACATACCCTGCTGCCCCCGTAGAGCTGATCACAATATCCACCTCATCGAGATGCTTCAGCGCGTCCTCAATCGTGCTCGGCTTGCCAGAGAACTTCTCGGCCAGTTCTGCCGCCCGCGACAGTGTGCGGTTAGCTACAATCACCTCGGCAGCACCGCTGCTATAGAGGTGCTTCACGGTTAGTTCGCTCATTTTGCCGGCGCCAAGAATGAGTACTCTTTTACCAGTGAACATGCCAAAAATACGCTTGCCCAGCTCCACAGCCGCATAACTGACCGACACTGCGCTCTCGCCGATCGAAGTCTCACTATGAGCCCGCTTGCCGAGCGTAACCGCCTGCTTGAACAGCTTATTGAACCACGTTCCAGTAGCCCCTTCCGCCTGTGCAGTCAAAAAAGCGCTGCGCACCTGTCCCAGGATTTGCGTCTCGCCAATCACCATTGAATCCAGACCGCAAGTCACACGGAACAAATGTGCCATCGCCTGCTCGTCTTCATATATATACATATGCTGCGTAAATTGCTCACTTCTTACCCCGAACCACTGTTCCATGAAGCCGCGGATGAAATATCCGCACATTTGGAGACGGTCCACGACCACGTATATCTCAGTCCGGTTGCAGGTGGCAACTACGACACCCTCCAGAACACTCTTCGTTCCCATTAATTGGTGAAGCGCTTCCGGTAAGTCTTGTTCCGCAAAAGCGAACTGCTCCCTCACCTCTACGGGCGCCGTACGATAATTCAGTCCAACGACGACGATGTGCATCGCAAGTTCACCATCCTAGTCTCATTTATTGCTGTAATTACTGCTGCATCACGATCTCATACTTATATCTGAATGACAACTCTTTCACATCATCATCAAACGCTGTGTTAAGTATATCACACGAAATTACGACTTTTTACATATTTTTTGAACGGTTTATGAACTCCAGATAATAATTATTATAAATAAAAATCAATGGAAACTCCATGGTTAGGATGGGGAAAATTTGTTTTTTTATTAGTGATTCACCAAACTGCCTCAAACTAATCTGTCTAACAAATTTCTGCAAAAAAACGGCGAAACAGAAGTTGCTTGCTTCTGTCCGCCGCTTGCCATAAGCCGGAACTTAGATATTAAGAAATGAGGTTCCGATTATTCTTTGGCCTCTTCCGGTGTATATACTACCGTTTTTTCAACCGTTGTAAACTTACCGTATTTGTTAGTAACCTTGAAGATAAAGCTGTTACTGCCTTCCTTAAGCGTGACCATCTTGTTGAAAGAGCCATAGCTGCCTACCAGTTGATCATTAAGATAAATTTTCGGAGAGCTGTCATTGGCATCTGTAGTATTACCGCTTAACGTAATCTGTCCATTACTGGTCGTCTCAGGAATGTAGTCTAATTGAAGCTCTGGCGCAGCAATTGTGAATACTACAATCTTTTTGATCGTTGCTGAGCTTTTGCCAAGATTATTTGTTGCCTTGAAGGTAAACACATTCTCGCCTTCCTTAAGCGTAACTGTCTTGTTGAAGGAGCCGTAGCTGCCTACCAGTTGATCATTCATATAGATCTTCGGAGAACTGTCATTCTTATCTGTTGCCGTCCCGCTCAGGGTGATGGTGGCATCATTGCTGGTTTCCGGTACCAAATCCAGAACAAGCTCCGGTCCGCCCACAGAGAAGATAATCTTTTTGGTAATCGTTTCTGAGATTTTGCCAAGACTATTCGTTGCCTTGAAGATAAACACGTTCTCGCCTTCCTTAAGCGTAACTGTCTTGTTGAAGGAGCCGTAGCTGCCTACCAGTTGATCATTCATATAGATCTTCGGAGAGCTGTCATTGTTATCTGTCGCCGTCCCGCTCAGGGTGATGGTAGCATCATTGCTGGTTTCTGGTACCAGATCCAGAACAAGCTGCGGTCGGTACGACAAGAAGGTAATCTTCTTGGTGATCGTTGGCGAGCTTTTGTCAATATTATTCGTTGCCTTAAAGGTAAACACATTCTCGCCTTCGTTAAGCGTAACTGTCTTGTTGAAGGAACCGTAGCTGCCTACCAGCTGGTCATTCATATAGATCTTCGGGGAATTGTCGTTCTTATCCGTTGCCGTACCGCTAAGCGTAATGGTGTTTTTATTCGTCTTTTCAGGAGTAGCATCAATTACCAGATTCGGTCCAGCCAGTGAGAACGTGATTTGCTTCTCCACCACTGCTGTTTTACCGTACTTATTCTTGGCAGTCACAACGATCTTGTTGACTCCTTCTTTCAGGAGAATATCCGCACTCCACTCACCGTTATAAGACACATGTACACCCTTATCGTTGATCCATACTGTCGCAGGCGAATCACTACTGTCTCTAACCGTACCGCTGATTTTCGCGGATGGCTGATTGGTCGTATCAGGCGCTTGAACGGTCAGCTTCGGTCCCGTTGTCTCGAAGGTAACCTGTTTCTTTACGATTTTGGAGCGTCCGTTAGGGAGTACAGCCTTGAACACAAACTCGTATACTTTCTCCCCTTCATCCAAACTGTAGGCTTCCGCAAAAGAACCGTTGTTGTTCTCCACTTCATCCTCATTAATGTACACCTTGGCGTCCGCATTGACTTTGCCCGTAATCTTGATCGTCGCTTCGGATACGTTAGCAGGCACCTGAACATCCAATTGTACATCTTTGCTCGCATTGGTGTAAGAGGACTTCAGCACCCGATACAGCAGCGTAGCCACAGAGGCTCTATTAATTGGAGCGTTCGGCTTGAAGCTTCCATCCGGGAAGCCTTGAATCAGCTTCTTGTCCACAGCTACGGCAACCTCTTGGGCAAGCTGCGGAGAAATATCACCATAGTCATTGAACTTCCAGCGCAGTGCGCTGTCCGCTTCCACACCTTCAGTAGCCAGTCCCATAGCCCGCACTAGCGCTACCGCCACATCTTCACGGGTAGCCTTCGCTTGCGGATCAAAGAACGGCTTGCCCTTCATAGGGAAGTAACCTGTCAGGTAGTCCTTGGAGGACTCCACATATTTATAGGCCCAGGAAGAGGGGGACACATCAGAGAACGTCTGCTCCTCAGCTTCCACCAAATCCAGACCAAACGTCAACGTAATCAGCTTCGCCAGCTGCTCACGTGTAATCGGCGCTTCAGGCTTAAACGTACCATCCGGGTTCCCGGTAATAATTCCCTGACTAGCCATACTCTCAATCGCTTCATTCGCCCAGTATGTAGTCTTCACATCAACAAAAACATATGAGCTGCTCTGCTGCACAACCGTAGCTGCATTAGCAACCCCGCCAAACAACAGACTGAGCAGCATCAACCAGACTGCCGCATAACGAATACTTTTCCCCTTCACTACCCCATCGCCTCCACTATCTTCATCCATTGTTCTTCTACTCTCAGTATCTATCATCTATCAAGAGCAGAGAAGGATTTCCAAGGAATTATTATACAGGAAGTGGGTCATATGTAATAGGTGTAAGGACACAAAAGACCCGATCCCGGAGAAATCTCACCGAAACCAGGCCTTGATCTGATTAAGCACATCCTTCGCTTCTGGACCGTTATATCCAAAGGCATTCCCGATCATCTTCACATATTCATTAAATGTCGTCTCACGACTGTAGCGATCTCCCCACCAACGCCTGGCGTGGTAACCAGAATCGGAGCCGATATACGTAAGCTCAATTCCCGACTTCTTATACACACGATCAAAAAGGATCTTCACTCTCCGCATGTGAAAGTCAGAGGAAACCACAATCGCAGAGGTAAAACCGTGCTCCTTCATTATGGGAAGGGTGAACTCGGCGTTCTGGTATGTGCTTCTCGCTTCGTTCTCGGTTAGAATGGCTTCTTGCGGAATACCTAAGGCTAGAGCATTCTTAAACATATCACCGGCGGCGCTGGCTGATTCTTTGGCGTTTGACAGAATCATGTATGGGGCATAGCCTGCCTTGTATAACCTGGCTGCCTCCTCCAGCCGGCCGGAGCCACCACTGAGGACGACGATGACCTCGGTTTGTTTGGCTGGTTGGGTGAGGGTTAGAAAGCGGCCGGCGGTTAGGAAGGCTGTGAGCAGCAACAACAGAGACAAGTATGCAAGTACTCTTCTTTTGGACAACCTGCCTCTGTTTGTCTTATTAGCTCTTTTTTTCATATATTATTTGTTAGCTTCATTTCGAAGGATTTGTTCCCACCAATCAGTATTATCAATGTACCATTGGATAGTCTGCGCAATTCCTGTTTCAAACGTATAGGTTGGCTGCCAACCCAATTGTTCCAGTTTCGTAGGGTCAATGGCATAACGTTTATCATGTCCCAACCGATCTGTTACGAACTCTATTAAGTCCTCGGATTTTCCTAGAGTGTTTATGATAGTTTTAACAACCTCAAGGTTGGTGCGCTCATTATGTCCACCTACATTATAGACTTCCCCTTCTACACCCTGGTGCAACACAAGATCAATGGCAGCACAGTGATCCCATACATGGAGCCAATCACGAATATTTTTACCGTCTCCATATACCGGAACCTTCTCATCATTCAGCAACTTAGAAATCGTCAACGGAATTAGCTTCTCGGGAAAATGATACGGCCCATAATTATTGGAACAACGAGTAATATTCATAGGAAATCCGTAGGTTTCATAGTAAGCGCGAACTAGTAAATCAGATGCTGCCTTGCTTGCACTGTACGGACTGTTTGGCTGCAAGGGAGTGTCCTCGGTGAAAAATGATGTCGGATCAAAGTCCAACTCTCCGTATACTTCATCTGTGGACACATGAACGAATTTAGTAATTCCAAACTTCCTGGCCGCATCCAGCAACACCTGTGTCCCCATTACATTCGTTCGCACAAAAACTGCAGGGTCAGTGATAGAACGATCAACATGGCTTTCTGCAGCAAAATGTACAACATAAGAAAACTTCTCTTGCTCAAAAAGATTCGAAATTAATTCCCGCTCTGCAATATCTGCTTGTACAAACCGATAATTTGCTTTGCTCTCCATTTGGTGATGCTTCGTTAAATCCCCTGCGTAGGTTAGCAAGTCCAGATTCACAATATCATAATTCGGATACTTATCAACCATATATTGAACGAAGTTGCCACCGATAAATCCGGCACCACCTGTAACCAGCACTTTTGGTTTACTCATTAAATGCACCTCAGATCTATACTATAAATATTAAAGTTCATATGTGAAATTCAAATTAGCATCTTTTAACAAAGGAGCCTTCTCATCTTTAGCAGAGAGAACCGGTGTAACTTCAATAGGCCATTCGATGCCGATAGCAGGGTCATTCCACAGAATGCCACCATCACATTCCGGGGCATATAACTCATCGCATTTATATTGAACTTCAACATCCTCAGTCAACGTCATAAATCCATGGGCAAACCCTTTAGGAATCAGTAATTGCTTCTTATTCTCCGCACTGAGTTCAATTCCAAACCATTTGCTATAAGTTGGACTTCCCTTACGAATGTCTACAACTACATCAAAAATAACACCCCGTGTACAACGTACCAGCTTCGTCTGTGCTTTAGGATGTAATTGATAGTGCAAACCGCGTAGTGTACCCTTAGTCGCAGAGTAGGATTGGTTATCTTGTACAAAATCCAGTTCAATACCATGCTCTTTAAATTTTGCAGTACTATAGGTTTCCGTAAACCACCCTCGGTGATCTCCGAATACGGTCGGTTCGACGACCATTACCCCTTGTAAAAAAGTCTCAGTTATTTTCATAGCCACCACACTTTCTGTTGTTAGTATTGTATCTTACCCGTTGCGACTTTCATCAAGTACTGACCATAACCAGTCTTACTCAATTTCTCCCCGCAATCCCACAAATGCTCTTTCGTAATCCATCCGTTAATATAGGCAATTTCTTCAGGAGCCGCTATCTTGATTCCTTGATGATCCTCAATAGTCCGCACAAAGTTAGTAGCATCGACCAGACTTTGATGAGTTCCTGTATCCAACCATGTGAAGCCACGTCCCAATAGTTCTACATCAAGCTCACCAAGATTTAAATATGCCTCATTTATTGAAGTAATCTCCAATTCCCCACGTGAAGAGACCTTAACATTCTTAGCAATCTCAATAACTCTATTATCATAAAAATATAGACCAGTAATTGCGTAGTTAGACTTCGGTTGAGCCGGTTTTTCTTCTACGCTCAGCACCTTGCCCTCTTCATTAAATTCTACAACTCCGAACCGTTCTGGATCTTGCACATGATAGCCGAATACTGTAGCCCCATGTATTTTAGAAGAAGCACGCTGCAATATCTTCCGCATTCCATTTCCATAGTAGATATTATCTCCAAGAATCATGGCAACCGAATCATCACCAATAAAACTCTCACCTAAAATAAAAGCCTGAGCTAAGCCGTCAGGACTTGGTTGTACTATGTATTGTAAGGAGATGCCGAATTGAGATCCGTCACCTAAAAGACTTTCGAATCTCGGCGTATCTTCTGGGGTAGAGATAATGAGAATGTCTTTTATACCTGCGAGCATTAAAGTGGATAGCGGATAATAGATCATTGGTTTGTCGTAAACAGGAAGCAGTTGTTTACTCGTAACCATGGTTAATGGATATAGGCGAGTGCCGCTACCGCCGGCTAGGATGATGCCTTTCATGTTAATCTCATCTCTTTCTATTATTAAATTTTATAATATTCCACATACCAATCAGTAAATTTCTGCAACCCTTCCTCTATGGAAGTCTTCGGCTTAAATCCTACAGCTTGTTGTAATAAGGCTGTAGAAGCATACGTAGCAGGTACATCTCCTGGTTTAATTGGCTCAAATACTTTATTAAACGTCACCGTTCTACCAATAGACTTACTTAAACACTTCTCTAGTGTTTCAATAAACACCATCAACTTCTCAGGACTGTTATTTCCGATATTGAAGACCTTATGGGGAACTGTATCCGAAGGTGCTTTACTTAAAAGCCTCTCGATACCCTCAATAATGTCGTCTACGTATGTAAAGTCTCGATACAGATCATTCTGAAAATCACCGTTATTAAATATCTTAATAGATTCACCAGCAAAATATTTCTGAGTAAATCCGAAATAAGCCATATCCGGTCGACCCAGTGGTCCATAAACAGTGAAGAAGCGTAGACCAGTAGCCGGTATCTTGTAAAGATGGCTATAGGTATGCGCCATTAATTCATTCGACTTTTTGGTAGCTGCATAGAGTGATTCCGGGTGATCTACAACATCTGATTCTTCAAATGGTACCTTTTTGTTAGAACCATAAACAGAACTAGATGAAGCATATACGAGATGATCAACAGGGTAATTTCTACACGCTTCAAGAATGTTATAAAAACCAATAATATTGCTCTGAATATAAACATCGGGATTCTCTATGGAGTATCGCACCCCCGCTTGAGCTGCTAGATTCACAACTATGCTCGGCCTATAATCTTCAAAGACCTTTGTAATCATATCTTTATCTGATATGTCAGCTTTAAAAAATTCATATCGGCTAAAGGATTGAAGTTGCTCTAATCGGTAATGTTTGAGTTTAATATCATAATAATCATTAATATTATCAACGCCAATCACCCGACAGCCTTGCTCCAATAACCTTTTCGATAAGTAAAATCCGATAAAGCCTGCTGCTCCAGTAATTAGATATGTTTTCGAGGTATCCATAGGTAGATCGTTCAACAAGCTATCTCCTCCATTATCTTCCGATTGAATAATACTCCACGCCAGCTTCCCTCATATCTTGAACCCCATACAAATTTCTACCGTCATATACCAGCGGTGTTCTCATTAGTTCTTTATAAACTTCCGGCGTTGTTTCTCGAATCTCTCCCCACTCGGTAAAAATAAAGCACACATTAGCACCTTCAAGAGCTTCTTTTATGTTTTCAACATATTTGATGCTTCCATTGCCGTTGCGACCTTCTGGATATTTCTTAGAAAAGTTAGATTTTCCTACAGGATCAAAAGCATAGATTTCTGCACCATGATCTAGCAATAAAGGAACATTCTCAAGAGAAGCTGCTTCTCTTAAATCATCGGTCCCAGGCTTAAACGTCAACCCTAACACCGCTACCTTTAGACCATTAAATGTAATAAGTCTTTTGGATGCTTTCCTATAGAGAACTATCTTTTGGTCGGTATTTACATCAATAGCTGCCTTAACTGTTTTTAGCTCATAACCATTTTGTCTAGCCAAGTATTCCAGTGCCTTGGTATCCTTAGGGAAACAGCTGCCTCCGTAACCAATACCTGCATTTAAGAACTTGCTTCCGATTCGTTCATCAAAGGACATCCCTCTAGCTACATCGCCAATATCTGCTCCTACCAATTCACAAAGATTTGCAATATCGTTCATATAAGAAATTTTAAGAGCAAGGAAATCATTTGAAGCATACTTAATCATCTCCGCGGATCTTCTTTGGACAGATACAATCGGAATGTTGAACGGCTCATAGATCTTCATAAGGATATCTTCGGCCCATTTGCTTTCAGTTCCAATAATGATTCTTGCTGCTTGGAGAGTATCTCTAACTGCGGTACCTTGTGCTAAGAACTCTGGATTAGATGCTACTTCAACTCTGATGTTTCTTCCTACTCCATCACCGTTACCAGTAAGTTTTTCTCCTTCACGAGGTAAAAAATCATGAATAAACTGCTCTACCTTATCATTTGTTCCTACTGGAACAGTAGATTTAACAACAACAAGGCAATCTTTTTCTATAGTTTCTGCTATTTGTCTTGCTACTGTAGCTATGTATGAAAGATTAGCAGATCCATCAGGCTGCTCTGGGGTTCCAACACCTATAAAAATTGCATCTGCCTCATGATATGCCGATTTATAATCAGTTGTATATTCAAGTCGACCTGCTGCATAGTTTTTTTGCATGAGTTCTTCTAAACCGGCTTCGTAGATTGGTGAAATACCGGATTTCATAAGTTCAACTTTGTTTTCATCAATATCCACGCAAGTTACTTGATGGCCTACCTCGGCGAAACAAACGCCGGCCACAAGGCCGACGTAGCCAGTTCCTGCTACTGCTATTTTAGCCACTTTAATCCTCACTTCTTTCATTGGAAATCTAGAACTGAACAAGGGAATAATAGTATTTAAGGTGTTTTACGAAAATGTTTTATCAACATATTTAACACTTCTTTTATAAGTGCTCTGTTAATAAAAGCTGAATAAGATAAAATTATTAGAAAAGCAATCATATGTAATAACTGATTCATTTGATAATATGAAATAAACAAAAACACTAGCATAAGTAAATTTGTTAATAATAAACTCTTTTCAAACCTAATATTAACGTATCTCTTAATATCAAAGTAGCGATAAATCATCATGCATCCGTACGCTATAACGGAGGATATAGATGCAGCATACAATCCAATACCCCTAACCATTATAATAAGAGCAAGAATATTAATTATTCCTGCAAAAGCAGCTGTCTTTGCCATTTTTTTAGTCATTTTTAGAGCAATATAAACCACACTATACGAGGCAAGCAACATATTTAATAGGGCTGCCAACATATATATTGGTATTTGATAATATGCTGATTCAAATTTTTCATTAATCAAAAAAGGGAACAAAAACGGCATGACTGCTATAATACAAAAGCAAACTGATGTAAATAATCTTAAAACTGTAGAAATAGTATTGGAAAAAAACTCATCTCTATCCTTATCTCGGATGTGGAGAGTAGCCGATTCCATCCAAGTTAAATTAAATATATTATAAAAAGATATATAAATTGAAGAAAACTTACTCGATACTGCAAGTATTCCATTAGCAGCTACTCCTAAGAAAATTGAAACAACGATTCTATCAGAAGCATTAAGTATCCACCAGGATAAAGAATTAGGTATTAAAGGGAAAGAATATTGTAATAGTTCTCTTACTTTCTTTATTTTCACACTCCTTAATTCAATATAGGAGTACACTTTTTTCCTAAAAAAAATAAAACTGATACAGAATAAATTGGCTAAAAAAATCGCCTGGAACATCCCAACCGCACCAAGTTTTAATACAACAATAAATAAAATATTTAATAACATGGTTGAAAGGGCTGTTATAAAACTTCCCAATGCATAAGTCTTATTATCACCAAGTCCTCTAGCAAGTTGAAGCATTATTTCAGAAAAAATATAAACAATAACATTTGTAAAGAGAAAGTACTTATACTCATTATGAATAAAATTTTGAACAATAAAGAAAATAATGGAGTAAAGGCTAATTTGAAAAATTGCAAATCCAATAACAGTTGAAATTAATATTTTTTTTTCATATTCATTATCTCTTGCATCAATTAAATTTCTAAACAACGCCTGCTCCATCTGAAAAGTTATGAGTGGAATGAGTAGCATAATATAAGTACTAAATAGATCTACTATTCCATATTCTTCAGCAGACAATAATGCAGTATATAGAGGAAACAAAAAAAAACTCATAAACTGCGTACAAATTTTACCTAATGCAATAATAGCCGTATTTTTTGCAAGCTGCTTACTTCTACTCATTAATTCCATCACTCACTTTGCATAGTACACAAATTTAAATTGATTTTGATTATATCCTATTTCAAAAACTATATTCTGTTTAGTCTTAAAGCAAACCCAATATAGATCCATAGAAAAGGTGATATATTAACATAATCAAAAGTGTTGCTTCCAAAGGATTGCATTAAGAAACCAAACAGTATTGCTGTTGTCAAAGCATAAAAACTACTTTTTTCATCGCTTGACTTAACAATTAATTGAAATAAAGAGTGAAACATCAATATTAAAAAACCACTAAACAAAACTAAACCAATAATACCAGTCTCCGCTATAATTTTTATATAATAACCATCAACAACATTTACACCTAGCTTTTGAGCCAACTCCGGATAATACGAGAGATTTATGCTAGCTATGCCTAATCCTAAGCCAAATATATTATTTGATACAGCTTTTAACACTTCCATCCAATTATCACTTCTACCATAAGAAGATTCATTTGAAAAATCAAAGATACTTTTTAATCTTGATAAAAGGTATTCATCTAATCCTCTATTTACAAATGGCATAACTAAAAAGATTAATATAATTGCAACTAAAGATAACATTGCAAATTCAACTTGTCTTTTGCTGAATTTATTTCTACTTAGAACCAATAAAAGAAAGATGCCTCCAATGGCAAAGGCCCATGCTCCTCTTGAAAAAGATAAGATAAGGCAAACGCTAAATAGAACTAGTAACCCCATCGCAACAATGTTTCGTATTTTATTAGTCAGTGCTTGATGAATTGTTAATAGCAACGAGATTGCCATATATGATCCAAAAACATTTGGCGATAAAAACGTGCTAACCATACGTGAATAATTTAGTACTTGCAAATAATTTGATTCATCTTGTTGTGAGAAAATTAAAAGTAGTTGTCCAAATATACCTGGTTTTATTAGATAAAAAAATATTCCAACAACAGAAACAATTAGGCCTATAAATATTGATGATTTAATAAATTTAGCAATAACCTTCTCATTGATATAGGTGCTATTACAAATAATGTACACTAATAATATAGGAATTATATTTAAATGCACACCTTTAATAGCTAATAACATATAACCATTCGCTAATGAGATAACAAAACCAACTATATAATTAACTAATAGCAAATTAATTCCAAACATTAAATTTTTATCAATTCTATTTCTTGTAGTCATAATTTTCTGATTACTTTGTTTTATCAAAAATATGAGGAAACAAACTATAACTACAAAATCTCTAATGTAATTTACATAAAAACTTAGTGTTTCTATACCTTTTAACTGTAGAAATGCTCTTAGTAGAGCATAAAACGGCAAATATATCGTTAAAAAAAATATAGCGAATGTAGCCGTATCTTTCGTATGATTGACTAACATATTTACAAATATAATGATCACTATAAATATAAGCATATTGATTTCTATATCAAAAAAAATCCCTATACAAGCTAATAAAATACAAAAAAAACAAAATAGTATATCCTTTATTTTCACCATTTAAGAGCAATTCTCCAATCAATTAATAAACTTGTTAATTTCATCAATTCTAGAACGCCAAGTATTTTTTTTAGCAAATTCTATTCTCTTTTCATAAAATTGAGAATTGTTTTCTTCAAGGGCTTCTTGGAGCTTTTTTGAGAAATCTTCTTGATTTTGAGCAAAGTAGACGTATTCTTGAAATTCCAAAATTTCATCGTACTGAGGAACTACTACTGGTTTCCCCATTGAAAGATACTCATATAACTTTATAGGATTAACATCTTTGATTAATTCATTTACTACAAATGGCATGATACACACATCAAAATGATATAGATATTTGGCAAGTTCGTTATAAATTTTAGGGCCAATGAATATTATATTTTCTATGTTTGATGCTTTAGCGACAATATTCACGTCACTTAAAGGTCCAATTATCACAAAATCACATTCTTTATGTTTTTGAGCCGTATAAACCAATGTATCAATATCAAACCAGTTGCTAATTCCACCGAAATATCCCACAATTTTTTTCCCTTTATTTAATTCAACGGGTTTTTCCTTCAAACTAGAAGAAGCAAAATAATTATAAAAATATGTAAAATCCGCAGCATTTTTAATAGTTTCAACTTGAGTTTTGACGGAAATCAAAGAGATTTTCTCCTTTAATCCGTAGCTGCTGGTTATTACAAGATCTGATTTATTGACCAACTTTTTTTCTTGTTGATTTATCCTAGTTTTTTTATCATTATCTCTATAAAATTGTGAGTAATTATCCATACAATCATATATTATTTTCCCTTGAAAGTTTTGTGGAATAAGATTGTAATGATCTGGATGTGTGAGCCACAATATATCTGGTTGATACTTTTTAATATTATTTTCTACAGCTAGTTTGTAAAAAAAATCATTTATAACTGATATAGCCCGGTATTTATTAAGTGGTAGATACTTTATTCTTTCTATATGTAAAGTATCACTGATGTCAAAATAATTATGAATTTCTTCATTTTGATCATGCTTTTTTATATGTTTAGTTCTCCAAGATGCTCGGCATAAATATCTCACTTCATTTTTTTCACTTAAAAGTTCTGCTATGTGTTGAGGCCTCTGTTTTGTAAAATACCAATCAAGCAACGATATATATAGTATCTTTTTCATATAAATAATTCTCCATAGTTATTTTTATTTTAATAATATCTGCCTAAAGCGTTTGAATAAAAAAAGACCTATTAAATGAATTAAATGCATAAGATAAATTACCCCTGGCCATATAACTAATTTATTTTTACGCATTACATAGTAGTAATTTTTTTTACTTTTAAGCATTTTCTTGAAACTAACTTTGCTATTAATTGAAGATTGACCATGAAGATGATAAATTTGTTCTTTATCATAAACAAAATTTCTACAACCTAACGAAAAAAACCTAGCGCAAATATCGAGATCTTCAGCATACATAAAAATACTAGAATCGAACCCATTTACTTCTTTGAATAATTCTTTTTTGCAGATGAAAAAGCATCCGGAAACCCAATCCCTCTCAATTAAACCTTTGTTTTTATATTTCCGATATCTAATTTTTTTCATAAATTTATAATTCCAAAATAATGCATTCAGCTTAAAATCATTCCAAAGTGAAGGGAAATTAAAACCTAGAGTTTGTATTGAGCCATTTGGATAAAGAATTTTACAACTAAGCGCTCCTATATTTTTTTGCTCTTCGAAGCAGGTAATAAGATTTTTAAAATTAAAACTTTCAACATATGTATCACTATTTGCAAAAGCAATATAATTTCCTTTTGCTACTTTAACACCTATATTATTAGCTAAGCCAAATCCCAAATTTTTCTCATTCAAAATTATTCTTATATTCTCTCTTTGGGAATATTTCTCTTGTAGATAAATGCTACTTCCATCGGTAGAAGCATTATCAACAATAATAATTTCAACATCATTATCATCAACTCGATTGTATAGAAAGGAATCTACGCAACGAGATGTTATTTCTTTTGTATTATAATTCACAATAACAATTGAAATACTCATATATCACCTTTTTGCTTTCTCAACATAATAATTTTCTAATTCAGTATGAAATATAGAGCTAGATTTTTCATCAATTTTGTTATAAAATAATTCCTTATTATCATTAAAAAAATCAAAATCAACTTTCTTAAAATCAATTGTTTTCAAGATATTAATTGTATTTTCATCAAATCGATATTTTATTATTCTTGCAGGGTTTCCACCAACTACAGAATATGCAGGAACATCAGAGGTTACAATGCTCCCCGCTGCTATAACAGCCCCCTGTCCAATTCTTACTCCAGACAGAACAAGTGAATTCATTCCGATCCAAACGTCATCTTCCACTATTATTTGACCCTTTGTGTATGATTCATTGTTCTCTCCTAATAATTTAACTTTATACGGGAAAGTTGATATGTTATCCATCCTGTGATTACCACCCAAAATAAACTTAACGTCAGAGGAAATAGAAACAAAATCACCAATAATCAGTCTCTCATTCTCAGCTCCATAATCATATATATTTAAAGCTCCATAAGTAAATCTACCCACATCGACTATTCGTTCATCAAAATACCTTTTAGGTATTGTTGAATTGTGTTTATTCTTGCTTCTCCACTTCCTTCTAAACAAATACAATTTTAGGTACCTTATTATAATATTCATATTCATCTCCTTAGATTAACTTGAGATAATTTTGTAATAGAAGTCCTCTAACCATTTGGTGTTAAATTTAACATTATAACCACTAGACTCAATTTCCTTTGTCATATCTTTACGGTGTGATTTATCTTTGGTCCTTAAGATAAATTCAGCCCATTCATCGGGCTTTTTATTTAGAGATAATGCTTGTATTAGTTTGGTAATATGTGCTTCTAATGGTATATTATCAGAAATTATACATGGCAAACCGGAAGCTTGTGCCTCAATAACCGATATCCCCAACCCTTCAAATTTTGAAGGAAACACGAATGTGTCCATACATTGAAGCAATTCAGAAACATCTGATCTGCTACCCAAAAACATAACAGAATGACTTATTTTCTTTTTATGCACTATACTTTTTATTTCATCTAATAATTCACCGTCTCCAATTAAGAGCAATAGTGAATTGTTATCAGTATTGTAAATACTCTCAAAAATCTCAACTAAATACTCATGGTTTTTTGCAGAACAAAATCTACCAACATGCCCTATTACGAATTTCCCATCGATCCCAAGCTCTTTTCTCAATATTTCTCTTTTCATTATATTAAATATATATTTATCGCTCTCAATTGCATTCTTCACAATGAAAGAATTACTTTTTCTAAATTGTTTTTTTCCGAACAACCATTCTCCAGCCTTCTGAGAACAGGCAAATAGATAATCTGAGTTATAACGAATTGAATATTGCATTATATCTTTAACTATTGCTGAAACCCCAAACCCGTTTGAAGTACTATGGCTATGAGCTATAGTTTTCACCCCGAAACTTTTCGCTAATTCTAAGTATATAGACGCAGTACTTCTCATATGACCATGAATAATCTTATACTCAGGATGTTGTGCAAAAAAGTTTTTCCACGCACTTTTATATGTGAAGTAATTTTTACCTGTAAACCTTGGTATAGAGTAGATCTTTCCTCCAAGAGATAATATTTCTTCTGTATAATCACACTTTTCACTAGAATGAATAACAAAATCAAATTGAATTTTTTCCCTATCTATATTACGGTATAAATTCATTATCATCGTCTCAGCCCCCCCTCTGTTCAAGGTACCTAAGACATGAAGGATACGCTTTGCTTGTGATGCGTCAAATAAAGTATCCAATATTATATCCCCATTCTAATTAAGTTAAATAGAGACCAAATAAAACTATTTTAAATTCGATATATTGCTAATCTCATTCAAATAAGTTGTCACCACAATTTGTCTATCGAATTTCCCTTCCACTTTAGCCCTACCGTTTAAACCCATTTTTTTCTTTGTTTTATAATCTAAACTTATAAACTTCTCAATTTTCTCAATTAAATCTTTACTATTCTGTTCTAAGACTACGAATCCATTTTCTCCATCATCTACAACTTCACGACAACCAGCTCTATTGGTAGTTATAATCGCTCTAGCGCAAGCAGCACTTTCTAGTAAAACATTCGATAAACCTTCTGGATAATACGTTGGATGAACAGTACAATGAATACCAGCTAATATAGTACGAATATCTCGTACCATTCCATGATACTTAATAATCCCCTTTTCTTGCATGATTTTTAATTTTTCTTCGTATGCTTCTTCGCAAAATCCACAAATATGAAATCTTGTAAATGCATATTTATTACTTATATATTCAGCAGCTTCTAAGTACTGATCTATTCCTTTTTCTTTCATTATTCTTGAAATAAACACAAACTCAATTGTTTTATCTGATGGATACTCTAATGGCTGAAAATGATTTAAATTGACACCTGACCCTGGGATTAAATGATGTTTACCCAAAGCAATTCTATTTTCAGAGAAAAACCTCATATTTTCTTCATTCTGAAAAAAAACAGTGTTTATTTTCTTAAATGCCATTCTATATAACAAAATAGAAATTTTTTGCATAACACCTGCATGTTCTACAGCAGTTCCCAAACCAGTAATGTTCGCTATAAAAGGTATTTTAGCTAAACTAGAAGCCATTCCTCCATAAATATTCGGTTTAATAGTATAAGAAAGCACAACATCTGGCTGGATTCTTTTAATAATACTTCTATAATAAGAAATTAACTTTATCTCTTCAATTATGTTGGTTCCGTGACGTTGGATAGTAGCCTCAATGTATTTACATCCCATGAAAATCAAATCATCTATACGTTCGCCATAAGGTGAGGATATATAAACTTCATACCCCTCATCTAAAAGACGTTCAACAAGTTCTCGTCTAAAATTATAAATAACCACATCATGATTAACCAATATAAGAACTTTTTTCATGTTTATAATTTCTCCGCTTCTGTTTCTTCAATCGATTCTTTCAAATCTCTAACTCTGTAATTATCTTTATAATTAGACATACTTTGCTCATACACCAAATTACCGAAGGCCTTATTTATTGTGCCTACATAATCTCCTATAAATCTAAGTAATGGATTAAAGGCTTTTGTAAATCTTATATTTTTCTCATAAACTACTGAGATCAGCCTAACCATTTCGGCTGTTTTTACATATTCAGTATTTTGAGGAAAAAATAAACCATGCTCATTATTACTAATTATGAGCCGAATAAACTCACAAAGATTATCTATATGAAGCATACTTCTTTCATTTTCAATGTCAGGAAATACTGGGAGTTTACGCGCAAAGCTTGCCAATCTCGGATAATTCCCTTTAGAGCCCTTACCATATATCATCGGCGGTCTTATTATGACCACCTTAAAATCGTCACTCTCTAACAAAGTGATCCCTTCTTCAGCTTGCAGCTTGCTGTTTCCATAGAAATTTGAAGGTTGGGGTATTGTGCTTCTATCAATAACCCTTTTCTTATTGATATGGCTGCTATCCCCGTAGACGATAATACTGCTCGTAAAAATAAACTGCTTAACGTCTTCCTTTTTTGCCT
Source organism: Paenibacillus agri (assembly GCF_013359945.1). Lineage (GTDB taxonomy): Bacteria > Bacillota > Bacilli > Paenibacillales > Paenibacillaceae > Paenibacillus_AQ > Paenibacillus_AQ agri. The sequence goes on from NZ_JABWCS010000190.1 coordinate 28,177, forward strand.
TTTCAGCAACCTCAATTGCCAAATCACGATTAACTTTATAGTACTGTTGTTCCATCTTAGGATCAGTTGAAACATGTGCTATTCCCGCAACATGAAGAACTGCATCATATTTTGAAAAATCATGTCCCTTCCAATCCTCACCTCTTACGGATAACTCCGTAACCTCATATTGATCAGGCCATTGTTGTAACCATGTAATAAAACTTGTACCTACATAGCTTCCTCTACCTGTAATTAATATCTTTCGTTTGCTCATTTTATAAGGTTACTCCTTTGGTATTAGAAGCCACTTCTTGCTCGACAGTTGCCCCTTCCTTCACACCATCAGATTTCAATACACTAAAAATCGTCATAATAAAAACTTTGATATCAAAAAACAAAGATATATTCGCTACATAATGACCATCCAGCTTCGCTTTTAGTTCAGTAGCAATCTCATCCCGCCCATTAATCTGCGCCCAGCCTGTCAATCCAGGCTTAATTTCATTTGCTCTATACTTATCACGTTCAGCGATCAAATCATATTGATTCCAAAGTGCCGGCCTTGGCCCAATAATGCTCATATCGCCTTTAAGAATATTGATGATTTGAGGCAACTCATCCAGGCTAGTTTTCCGCAGGAACTTCCCAATCTTAGTTATGTAATACTCAGGATCTTTCAGCAAATGCGTGGGCATATCCTTGGGAGCATCTGTCCGCATTGTTCGGAACTTTAGGATATAGAACTCACGTTTATTCTTCCCTAACCGCTTTTGCTTGAAGAATACAGGACCCTTAGAACTTAATTTGATTGCCAGGGCAATGATCAAGAAAAAAGGCCATAACAGGAGCATCCCGATTAAAGCCAGTACAAAATCAATTATTGGTTTTATAAAAGTATAGGGTCGCATTCCTTCACCTGATCCTTATTTCTTTGTCTTTATTCTGTCCCCTACCAACTTCTAAAGAGCTGCAGGGGACAGCCTTTATTCCATCTGTTTAGATTAACCCGCCAATCCTTCCGCCAATGCCATTCCTCGTTTTAAAGTCTCTTCAAAAGCGCTTCTATAGTCGCTGATAATAGCCGTGCTATAGCCGTTCGCGTTCAGTTTTTGTTCAGCATCTGCAATTATGCTATTGAAGGTTGCTCGGAAAGAATTAAGTTGCTGCAAGCCCTTTGCCTTGATGTCCTTTTTCTTCTCGGCATCATCTTTAGCTGCGATGTACTCCATAGCCGTACTGAATAATGCAGATTCACTCTCAGCTTTGAGCGCATTCAGTTTTGCTTCCGTTGCGCTAGTAATAGATTCATAGGAAACTTTATCGCTTCCTGTTCCTCCGCCACCTGTACCGCCGCTACCGCCTGCATTACCTGCTGCTGCGCCTGTTGGAGCTGGTGTTGCAGATGGTGCAGTAGTCGCTGTAGGGGATTTGGTGCTAGCAGGCTGATTGGAGCCTGGGTTGTTCTTGCCCTCTTGTTCGTTGACGGCTGAAGATACCGCGGTAATTGTCTTTGTTTTCTGATCCCAGCTAATAGATTTACCGACAGATTCCGATAAAAAACGTAGTGGTACATATACGGAGCCATTCAGGATATAGCTGGATTGGCCCGCAGGTAATTTCTTGGCTGAACCGCCAAATACATAACTTGCATCGATGCTATTTAATGTAATATTTTTTGCAGCTGCGGAACTGGCTTGATTGCCAGATGCATTCATCAAGAATTCCTTGATCACAACCAACTCTGAACTGCTAGGCTCAGCTACGGTCACCTTCAAGTTCTTAGCATCCCAGCTCACCGATTTTTGCAGTGCATAGGACATGAAGCGAAGTGGTACATAGGTAGAATTGTTGTACATAAATACATGTTGTCCTGCTGGCGGCTGCAGGGATACGCCGTCAAACATCATTTTCACATCAACAGTCTGTACTTTAATGGAACTAGTCTTGGTTGTTGTGGATGCCGCAGCTACCGAAGCCGGAGCGGATACAGATAATGGCGCGACATTGATTAATACTGCCAGGCTCAACATAACGGCTGAAACTTTTAATTTACTCACTCTTGGTCACGTCCTTCTCTTCTTCGATGACTTGATCACGGGTTTTACCTTGGCTAACCCCGTATTTCTTGGCGATTTTCGACAGCTCATTGTATTGTTCTTCGCTTACCTTGCCAAGAATAATGCTGCGCGCTTCCTTCTTCTTTTCGACGGTTAAGCCGCCTTGTGCAAGCTCTTGCAGCCTTTTAATATCTGAGGCACTGAGCTGACCGAGAACAATAGATACGACATCTGCTTTATCTTTCACAGTGATACTCTGTTGAATTTCCTTAGCCTTGTCTTTGGAGACTTCTGCGGTATATCCATCTTTAGATGTTCCAGTAGTAGCTTTGTCTCCAGCTGAACCTGTCCCTGAAGCACCTTCAGCAGGCTTCTTCGTTGGCGCAGTTCCATTTCCTCCCTCGGAAGGGCTTGCATTAGAAGAGTCTGTTTCCTGTGCTGGAACGCTAGTGTTAGTAGAGTCAGGCACATCTGGTGATTTATCGTTACCTGATCCATCAGCTACAACCGGGTCTTCTGCATCCAGATCAAATCCATCTGCCATGGAATTCATAAGCTTGTCAACGGCATAATTAGCTGCGAATGCGCCACCAACACCTAGTACAATGATTATGGAGAGAGTCCAGAATACAATTTTCTTCCACTTCTTTTTCTTTACCATTATGGGGTTCCCCCTGCTATAAGTTAGATTAGTCAACTAATCGCGGCTTGTGCGACCGGCTGCATGGGGACAATCTGGTTAATGACTTCCCGAATGGCTTCTGGCTCCTCGGGCAGTACACGCTCCAGCCGCTTGAATTCAAGCTCAAGCTGGTTCTGGTTCATAATCTCCGGTTTCCCTATGAAAATCCGGTTATGCTGGGTCGCACCCAAGTTCTCTTCATCAGTCAGGAGTTCTTCGTACAGCTTTTCGCCTTCACGAATCCCTGAGAACTTAATCTCAATATCTACATACGGCTCGTACCCGGATAGCGTAATTAAATCTTCAGCCAAATTAAGAATCTTAACCGGTTCTCCCATATCCAAGACAAACACTTCTCCACCTTTGGCAAAAGCCCCGGATTGGATGACGAGCTGTACAGCCTCCGGAATGGTCATGAAATAACGTACCATCTCGGGATGCGTTACCGTTACCGGTCCACCTGCTGCAATCTGCTGCTTGAATGCCGGAATTACGCTGCCTCGGCTACCTAATACGTTACCAAAACGCACTGCCGAGAACTTGGTCTGGCTCGTCGCGCTCAGGCTCTGCACATACATCTCGGCAATCCGCTTGGTCGCTCCCATTACACTGGTTGGGTTCACGGCTTTGTCTGAAGAGATCATCACGAATCGCTGAGCGCCATATCTGTCGGCACAATCTGCTACATTGCGTGTGCCGAACACGTTATTCTTGATCGCTTCAGAAGGATTCCGCTCCATCAAGGGAACGTGTTTATGTGCTGCTGCATGAAAGACCACTTGCGGTCTATGACTGCGGAAGACATCCATCATCCGGGTCCGGTCCTGTACATCCGCAATGATTGTAATGATCTGAGCATCTGGGAAGCTCTTGCGAAGCTCCATCTCAATGGTATAGATACTGTTCTCTCCGTGCCCTAGCAATAGCAGCTTGTCCGGTGAGAAAGGCAGGATCTGCCGGCAAAGCTCCGAACCAATCGACCCGCCTGCTCCGGTAACTAATACGGTTCTGCCATAGACATACCCCAGAATACCGTTCATATCTGCGACAATCGGCTCCCGCCCCAGCAAATCCTCTACACTGACATCACGCAGCTTCTTGACCGATATTTTGCCGGCGATGAGATCGTTGAGTGCAGGGATAATCTTCAGCTTCGCGCCCGTCTTCTTGGCAATATTAATGATTTCGGAAATCTCCGTGCGAGAGACGGAAGGCATAGCAATGATAATCTCATGAATATTGCGATCCTTCACAATGCTAGGAATAGAATAACGATTGCCCAGGACAGGAATCCCCAATATCGACATATGATATTTATTCATACTGTCGTCAATGAATCCTACTACTTTGCTGTGAGCAAACATTGGGCCCATCATTTCCCGGGCTATAAGTGTACCGCAGTCTCCTGCTCCTACAATGAGGGTATGTGTCTGTGTATCCTTATAGTTGATTCGTTCTCTATGAAACATCCTCCATAAGAAACGCACACCGCCTACCAGAACCAAAATGGTCTCCACCGAACGAACTTCTACGCCAAATGGCACACGTTCCGGTAAAATGATGAAGGCTATGCCGTAAGAGAGCAGCGCTCCTACCAGAATAGCCTTGATGACTGATATGATTTCTCCGATGCTGGCATACTGCCACATTCGCCGATATAAGCCAAAGTAAATCAGGCTCCCGCCGAAGGTTACGGTAGAGATCAGCCCGTATTGATACATTTGAATGTAATATTCCCTAGGCATATCATCATAAAAACGGAACAGATAGGATGTCACAATACTGAACCAGATGATGGCAAGGTCTACGAGGAATAATACAACTATTCTAGTTTTCGCTGTCATTTTCAGTGCCTCCAAAAATAACATTTTCCCTACGACTCTGGTTAATTTCCGTAATAGTAATAGTAATAACCCTCGCTGGCCTTGCGTTTGACGTTATTCAACACGACGCCCAGCATTTTCGCCCCTACCCGATCCAGGCCGGACTTGGCTTTCATCGCAATATCTCGTTTAACCTTGCCGTAGCTAACTACCATGATTACGCCATCGCTCTTCGAAGCCACAATCTGCGCATCGGTCACTGCCAGTAGTGGAGGCGTATCGATAATCACAATATCAAATACTTCACGCATTTCCTGAAGCACGGTGGTCATGCGGTTGGAGGCCATCATCTCAGCCGGGTTCGGCGGAAGTGGTCCTGATGTGATTAGGGATAGGTTAGGTACACCTGACTCCTGCACTACCTCCTCCAGATCAGCTTGCTTGGACAGTAGAGATGATAGTCCATAGCGATTGCTGAGCTTAAATGTCTTATGGGCGGTAGGCTTGCGCAAATCGCCATCAATTAACAGCACTTTCTTGTCAGACTGCGCATATGCGGCAGCCAGGTTGGCGGAAACAGTGGACTTACCTTCTTCCGGACCAGAGGAGGTAATCATAATGATCTGGATCTTCTCATCCACCGAAGAAAAATCAATATTCGTACGCAGCGCGCGGAATGCTTCCGAAATAGGCGAGCGCGGGTTGGTAACGGTAATGAGGTGACGTTGTTGATTATTTGGTGACTGTGACATGTTCAAGGTCCCCTGCCTTTCCAGAAGTTTGGACTTGAGCCTGTCTTGAAGTGGGCTTGGCACCATTCTCTTGTCCCACTCTTGTAATCATTGCAATTGTAGGCAGACCCAGATATTTCTCAATATCCGCTTCCGTCTTGATGGTATCGTCCATGTATTCGAGTAGGAAGGCGATGCCTAATCCAATCATCAACGACACTACAAAAGCGATGGCGATATTCAACAACACATTGGGTTCGACCGGTCCAGGTTCAACTGGAGGATTCACTTTAGCTTCATTCAAGATCGATACGTTCTGAACATTGAATAGCGATGGAATTTCCTGCTTGAACACAAGCGAAATGGCGTTCACGATTTCTGCGGCTTGTGTGTAGGAATTATCTCGAACGACAAGTGTCATCACCTGCGTATTGTTGACGGAGCTGACATTAACCTTTTTTAGAAGCTCTTCGGTAGTAATGTTGAACTGCGGATAATTCTTGATAACGGTATCCAGAATAGCCGGTGTTTTGATAATTTCTTTATACGTATTAATCAGTTGAATATTGGTATTGATCTGATTAAGATCAAGCTGCGTCATCGCCGACTGGGTCGGAGTCTGGTTGACGATAATTTTGGTGGATGCTTCATACACCGGTTTCTTGATATACAAGCTGTACACCCCGGCAAGAGCACACACGATTACAACAATACTGACGATCATCCACAGTCTCTTCCTGACGATCCGGAAATAATCGCGAAGATCCAATTCTTGTGATGACAAGTGAAATTACCTCCAAGTTGTTTCTAGAATATCCCAGAGAAGGACCTCCTCTCATCTGCATGAAAGGAGGTTCTCCAATTTACTATATTATTTGAAGTTAATAGTGCGGTAGATAATTACAGCTGCTTCAGCACGAGTAGCTGAATTGTTAGGGTTGAATTTACCAGCATTGCCGATGACCAGATCATGGCTTGCTGCAAAAGCAACGCCTTCCTTCAGAGTAGAACTGATCTTGGCAGCATCACTGAATGCGCTCAGAGCCGACAGCGAAGCTGTGTCCTTGATGTCCTTCACAGATTTCAGCGCACGGGAGATCATGGTTGCCATCTCAGCACGGGTAATCGTTGCATTCGGATCGAACTTGTTATCGCCACGACCATTGATAATGCCCTTCTCAGCAGCAACTGCTACATAAGGTGCGAACCAGTCGTTAGCTCTTACATCGCTGAAAGATTGGGTAGCAGAGCTGTTCTCCAGATTCAAGCCACGGATAAGCATCTTCGCGAATTCAGCGCGAGTCACGTTGCTCTTCGGAGCAAATTTTCCGTCGCCTACGCCTTCAATCGCGCCCTTGGCAGCTACAACTTGAATTTGTCTTCCAGCCCATGCCTGAACACTTGCAATATCGCTGAAGGAGACTTTGTTCTCAAGTACTGCATAAGAAGAGAACGTATCACGCGGTTCTACAATGTAATCTCCGTCAAGTACCCCACCTTGGAATTGGAGACTGTTATATACCAGCTTGGTTACGGAAAGAAGCTCTTTGTCCAGACCTTCAGTATTTTTCAATGGCAGCTTCAGTGTAATCGGTTGTTTGAAAGTAGTTACGGCTTTACCGTCTACAGTCAATCCGAATTCATATACGCTGGAAGCCAGTTTCAGTTTGGTTACGGAAGTTACGACTGCATCGTCAGCATTGGAAACTGTCAGCGCAATTGCAGCATCGAATTGTCCTACAGGAATCGTCACAGTCAGACCGTTGAACGTTACTGCAATGTTAGCGATACCTTTAGCTTTTGCTGCATCGATGATCGCTTTGGACAGCGGCACTTCTACAGTCTTAGCATTCACAGTACCCAGATCCAGGGTCAGTGTCAGATCTTTAGCTTCTTTACCTGCGGCCTTAGCTGCTGCAACAAGTGCGTCAAAGGCTTTCAGTACATCAGCGTCAACCAGCTTCAGCGTAGCTTTACCGTCAACAATGGATACCAGCTTGGACACATCGTAGACACCGCCGTCTTTAACAACAACTGTAACAGCAGGTGTGCCAGGGGAGCTGTCTCCACCACCAGGGTTAGTTCCAGGAGTTCCTGGAGTTCCAGGATCAACAGGTCCACCATTACCTAGTCCAAATGCGCGAATATATGCCAATACTAGTGATTGTACTGCAGGTTTAGCAGATTTAATCTCTGTATTGAAAGTCTTCAAAGTTGCTTTAACATCAGCAGAAGTAATATTAAGGTTGTAAACAACTTGACTTACTGTTGCTGCACCGGTAGAGCCAGTTCTAGTGTTCAGGACTTTAGCAATAGCTTCGTTAAAGAGTTCTTCCTGTCCAGCAGGATTCGTTGCAATCGCAATCAATTCCTCTTTGGTTTTGCTGCTTACGAGGCTACGAAGTGTCGCTTCCACACCGTTCTCACCAAAGATGAAATCTACTACATCGTCAAAAGTTAAATCGGCAACATCTGCTTTAGCTGCAATTTCTTTCAGCAACTTGATGTTATCGGCATTCGTGCGAATCTCTTTAAGTTTGCTATAATCGCCATCATATACATCGTAGACAACGCTGGATACACCAACAAATGCTGTATACAAAGTGTCTTTGTTGTCTGCGCTCAGGCCCAGTTTCTCATTGTTAAGGAATGCAGAGAAGATATTTTCAAATTGAGTTGTAGTAATTTTGCTTGCTTCGTCTTGGTAAGCGAGCAAGTTTTTTCTTCCTGCCTCATCAAGCTCGGCATAAAGTTTCTTGATCTTATCCTTCACAGTATCCTGGGTAACTGCTGAAGCCGCCGCTACTCCTGTAAATCCAAACTGCTTAGCCAGCCCCTCGCTGCTAAACGGAATTCCTGCAAAAGACGCTGCAGCCAAGCTGACTGCCAAAGTCGATACTGCCAGTTTCTTTTTCAAAGTCACTGTTCATCCACCTCTTCTTATGTATTTTTTTAATTGGTACAACTGGAAAAATCATGGTGTCTGCAACCCAATAAAAACCATTCTACCATCATTCCAGCAATTGGTCAGCCCTTTCGGGAAAAAAAAGCGAACAATTTCTGACGCTTTGTTCGTATTTTTACAAAATGCTGTTGAAATACCTGCTCATTCATGACAATTTTCTGCGTATTTTCACGGAAATAGTCACAGACCTCCACACCCATTTCTGCCTCCAGTTTCCTGTATGCCTCACTGAGGCCGAATGGTCGGTGCACGCTGTCATGGGCATCGGAGGCGATCATATGCACAGCCCCCATACGGCATAGCTCTAGCGACAGCTTTTGCAGCTTGCTCCCAAAGGTACCCGCGAGACTCTGCGCAGTCAATTGGCCCAGCACACCTATTTCAGTCAGTTTTTGCAGTTTGGCTGGCTCTGCCGCAACCTCGGCATTGCGCTCCGGATGTGCAATAATCGGAACGATTCCCTGAATGATCAGTTCATGGCAGACTTCCTCCATGTTGCGGGGGATACGTGAGGATGGCATCTCCAACAAAAGATAACGGGAACCTGCCAAAGTTAATAGCTCTCCCTGCTCCAGATCAGCCAGAAGATCACCATAGACACGGACTTCCTGGCCCGGAAGAACGTTAAGCGGGTTCCCGGCCCGCCGCAGTCTCTCATTCAGCTCCTCCACAGCTAGCATTGTATGGCTTGCAGGGTTCATATATTGTCCGTTGGCATGATGTGGTGTGGCGACTACACTGGTGATTCCATCCGCCAGGGCATCACTCGCCATCGCTAGCGCAGCATCCCAGTCACTAGCTCCGTCATCCAGGAAGGGTAAGATGTGGCAATGTATATCTATCATAAGTTCTCTATCGGTCCTTTCTTCCTATATCTTTAGTTTTTCGACAAAAAAATACAACCATTTCGCTTGGAAATGATTGTACCTTTCAGTAACACTTTCATTAGGCTTCCAATTGGAAAAACCTTGCGGCAGCAGCGCTCAATTCACCATCAATCTCTGCAATCCGGGACAACGATCCCGCGTCATTGCGTGCATCCAGCAGCCTATCCACTTGCCGCCTGAGGCTAGCAATCTCCTCTTCTACGAGGTTGGAATGATACATTTTCAGCATTTCCGCAGCCGTATGCTTGTGCTGGTAGATCAGCTTGCTGCCACTAGACGTAATTTCCGAAATTTGGCGGACAGAGCCAGCCACATAGTAATACATCATCGTGAAGCCCTTGTATATTCGGTTCACCGTTCCTGTTCCCTTGTAGGTCACGAACAGCTTGCGGACCGCATTATTCAAATGGGGGTTGACCACCCTGCAGGATAACTTGCAGACATAAATGCTACCTTTGCGTTCAAAGGACAAATGAACTTCCTCTCCACCAGCTTCCTCCAGCACAATCTCCTGTTCTCCGCCGCCGAGCACTTTCACACGGTGACTGATATAACTGGTATCTGCCGAGAGTAGGAACTGATTCATCTGAAATTCCGTCATTTGCAAAGTCGCATTCACATATTCCGTAGCCAGACGCTGAGCCATCTTGATCCCTCAATTCTTGGTAACACTGTTTAGCAAGATTATACAATGAACACGAGCTTCATTCCACATCTACTCTGCACGCTCTACGCTTCGGAAGCTTCACCAGCATCCGGCTCTTGACCGGCAGCTTCATCCTCTACCACTTCTTGCTCAGTAGACTGGATATACTCGGCGACCAATGCCCACAGCTCCTCACGGCCCAGTCCGATTTCCGATGAAAATGGAATGAACAGATCACCAGGCAGTACGCCCAGTTCCTGCTTCATGATCTTGACATGCTTCGGCCAGCGGGTCTTCGGAATTTTGTCCGCCTTGGTAGCTACCACACAAAGTGGAATGTCATAGTGCTTCAGCCAGTCGAACATCATCTTGTCATTGCTCGTAGGCGGGTGACGAAGATCCACGACGAGCAGAACAAGCTTCAGCGTGTCCCGTTCGGCCAAATATTTTTCCACCATTTTACCCCAGGTCGCACGCTGGGTCTTGGACACCTTGGCATACCCGTATCCTGGAAAGTCCACAAAATACATGTTCTCATTAACAAGGTAATAGTTCATATGCTGCGTCTTACCCGGGGTAGAGCTGGTCCGGGCCAGATTCTTGCGGTTAATCATACGATTGATCAAAGAGGACTTTCCTACATTGGAGCGCCCTGCCAGAGCAATCTCCGGCAAGGCGTCATCAGGGTATTGATCAGGGCCGACGGCACTGATAATAAATTCGGCATTGTTAACTTTCATAGGACTTCCTTTCTAATGCACACTACTTCGTGGCTCACTGCTGATTTTCAGGTCTGATGCTCGACAAGCGCATGATGCAGCACCTGGTCCATATGGGACACCGGCACGAACTCTACATCTTTTTTGACGCTGTCGGGAATTTCTTTCAAGTCGCGTTCATTGTCCTTAGGCAGCAGAATTTTCTTGTACCCGGCACGATGAGCCGCAAGCGATTTCTCCTTCAATCCACCGATCGGCAGGACACGGCCGCGGAGCGTAATCTCACCAGTCATGGCGACATCCTTCGAGACATAACGTTTGGTCAACGCAGAGATTAGCGCCGTGGCGATCGTGATACCTGCCGATGGTCCATCCTTCGGAATGGCACCTTCCGGGATGTGGATGTGAATATCATTTTTCTCGTAAAAATCAGGCTCCAGCCCCAGCTCCACCGCTTTCGAACGGGTGTAGCTGAAAGCAGCTTGCGCCGATTCCTTCATGACATCCCCTAGCTGTCCGGTCAGGATCAGCTTGCCCGCGCCCGGAACTACCGTCACCTCAATCAGCAGCGTATCTCCGCCAACCTCGGTCCAGGCCAGACCTGTAACCGTTCCGATCTGGTCCTCTAGCTCAGCCATGCCATAACGGTATTTGGAGGTCCCCAAGTAATCCTTGAGGTCTTCCTCAAGAATAACTACAACTTCCTTCTCTGCCGAGACCAGCTGCTTCGCAGCTTTGCGGCACAAGGCGGCAATCTGCTGCTCCAGGTTACGCACCCCGGATTCCCGCGTATATTCACGGATAATCTTAAGCAGGGTCTCCTCCGGTATGCTCAGCTGTTCTTCTTCCAGCCCATGGTTCTTCTTCTGCTTCGGCATGAGATAACGACTGGCAATCTGCAGCTTCTCCAGTTCGGTATATCCCGGAATAAACAGCATCTCCATCCGGTCCAGAAGCGGACGCGGGATGTTGTGCACCGCATTAGCTGTTGTGACGAACATGACGTTGGACAGGTCAAATGGCAGCTCGACAAAATGGTCGCTGAACGTATTGTTCTGCTCCGGGTCTAGAACCTCCAGCAGCGCGGCTGAAGGATCGCCGCGGAAATCCGCAGCCATCTTATCAATTTCATCCAGCAGGAAGACCGGATTCGTACTGCCAGCTGTCTTCATGCCTTGAATGATACGACCTGGCATGGCACCGACATACGTGCGGCGGTGGCCGCGAATCTCGGCTTCATCCCGCACACCGCCGAGCGAGATGCGGACGAATTTGCGATTCAGAGAACGGGCAATCGAGCGCGCCAGTGATGTTTTGCCGACACCCGGAGGCCCTACAAGACAAAGAATCGGTCCCTTGAGCTTCTTAACGAGCTGTTGAACCGCCAGATATTCCAGCACCCGCTCCTTCGGCTTCTCCAGACCATAATGGTCGGCATCCAGCACCTCTTCAGCCTTCACGATATCGAGATCATCCTCGGTCCAGTCATTCCATGGGAGGCTAAGCAGCCAATCCACATAGTTGCGGATTACGCCACCTTCTGCGGAACTGGCTGGCATTTTCTCCAGACGGTCGATCTCCTTCTCGATCTTCTCTTTGACACGTTCCGGAAGATCCTTCTCTTCCATCTGGGCCCGCAGCTCTTCCGCTTCCCCTGCCCGGCCTTCCTTCTCGCCAAGCTCTTTCTGGATCGCTTTCATTTGCTCGCGCAGGTAATACTCCTTCTGCGTCTTCTCCATCTGCTTCTTCACACGCTGGTTGATCTTGCGCTCCAGCTCTAGCACTTCACGCTCATTGTTGAGAATATCGAGCAGCTTCTCCAGACGTTTGCGGACATCAATGGTCTCCAGGATCTCCTGTTTATCCTTGATCTTCAGCGCCAAATGACTGGTGATCACGTCAGCCAAACGCCCCGGCTCCTCAATATCGGACACCGCAGCAAGCGTCTCTGGCGTAACTTTCTTGGAAAGTGTGATATAGTGCTCGAACTGATTCAGAACGGTGCGCATCAGAGCATCGCTCTCCTGATCGGCTCCCTCTTCCTCTGGCAGCTCGCGCGCCATTACTTCATAATACTCCTCATTATCCGTATAATGAATGATTTCGGCCCGTTCCACACCTTCTACCAGCACACGGATTGTGCCGTTTGGCAGCTTCAGCATCTGCCTTACGTTGGCGACGGTACCCACCCGAAAAATATCTTCCTGACCCGGTTCCTCAATATTCACTTCTGATTGAGAACAAAGGAGGATTAAATTATCTTCAACCATAGCCTTCTCCAGCGCTTTGACTGACTTCTCGCGGCCCACGTCCAGGTGAAGCACCATGCTTGGGTACACAAGAAGGCCTCTAAGCGGCAATAAAGGAAAACGACGACCTTTCGATTTGTTCTGTATCATCGCTTTCACACCCCCAATGGCTCTCAAGTAATGTCATATGCATTCATTTTAACAAAAGCAGCATCAAAACACCAACGGGCCGCTTTTATGCGGCCTGCCGGTGTTTGCTATGTTTGTACTGCAATCTATTTTGCAAGCTACTGGCGGTGATATTGGATCTGCAAAATAAAAAAATCTACAGATTGGCGCTTTCGCCGGAAGCATCGGCTTTGAGCAGCGAGGGCGCTCCCGAGAATGTTTCCCCGGATACGGCCGGCAGTCTCACATCGGCGATATGTGCGCCGAAGAGGTGACGGAACACTTCCTCCACGGTCTCCACGGGAATGACCCGCAGTGGCGAGAGATCCTCGAACAGGGATTGCCAGTTGTCCTTGGGAATCAAAACCGTGGTGGCTCCAGCCTGGAAGGCGGCTTCCACTTTGGCAATAACGCCACCGACCGGCTTCACGCGGCCATGAATCCCAATCTCTCCGGTAATCGCCACCGTGTTGTCCACGGGAAGCCCCCGGATAGCCGAGACAATCGCCACAGCCATTGCCACTCCGGCGGAAGGTCCGTCGATGGGTGTACCACCCGGGAAATTAACGTGCAGGTCATAACGATCCGGCTCCAGGTTCATCGTGCGCAGCACGGTCAGGACATTCTCCACCGAGCCCTTAGCCATACTCTTACGCCGGATCGTCCGGGAGCCGCCGCGCGTCTCTTCTTCATCGACAACACCGGTGATGTTGAGCCGGCCCTGTCCAGCCGTAGCAGGTGCTGCCGAAACTTCGATTTCCAGCAGCGTGCCCATGCCCGGCCCGTAGACGGCCAGCCCGTTGACCAATCCCACCTGCGGAGCTGTGGGAATCTTGCGCTCGGTGCGCAGCGGGAGCTGGCTGCTGCTCGCTACCCACTCTACATCACCCGCGCTAAGGGTTTCGCGCTGCTCCGTCAGCGCAAGACCAGCCGCCAACTGGATCATGTTGACGGCTTCCCGCCCGTTGGTAGCATATTGCTGTACAACGGTAACCGCCTCGGGACTCGGCTTCAGCCCGATTTTCTGAATAGCATCACGGGCAATGACGGCAATCTCCTCCGGCAGCAGCGGCCGGAAATAGATCTCCATGCAGCGCGAGCGAAGCGCAGGCGGAATTTCCTCTGGCGAGCGCGTCGTTGCGCCTACCAGACGGAAATCGGCCGGCAGGCCATTTTGAAAAATATCATGAATATACGCAGGCGTATTGCTGTCCTCCGAATTGTAATATGCGCTCTCTAGCAGCACCTTCCGGTCCTCCAGCACTTTGAGCAGCTTGTTCATCTGGATGGGATGTAGCTCTCCAATCTCGTCGAGAAACAAAATCCCCCCATGCGCCTTTGTAACTGCACCGGGCTTGGGCTGAGGCACTCCGGCCACGCCCATGGCTCCTGCACCCTGATAGATAGGATCATGCACGGAGCCGATCAGCGGATCGGCAATCCCCCGTTCATCAAAGCGGGCCGTAGTAGCATCAATCTCTGTGAATTTGGCATCATTTTTAAACGGGGAGAGCACGTTCTTCTTCGCCTCTTCCATCACTACACGCGCTGCGGCCGTCTTGCCAACACCCGGTGGCCCGTAAATGATGACATGCTGCGGGTTCGCACTGCACAGCGCGGCCTTCAAGGCCCGCAGGCCATCCTTCTGCCCGACAATATCTCCGATAGAGGCCGGACGTGTCTTTTCCGATAACGGCTTGGTCAGCGAGACCATCCGCATTTTGCGCAGCTTATCCAGCTCTTTTCGCGATTCCCGGTCTACCGCCGTCTTATTGGTCTTCTGTCCCCGCAGCAGATTCCAAAAATAAACGCCGATAACCAGCGCGAAAAAGAGCTGCACGATCATCAGCAATATACTTAATTCCATAGGTCATCCTCCTGTTCGTTCTGAATACCTCTCTTGTACCCTTGGCTACTACTAGGTAGTATAGCCGTTTCGGTCATTCATAAACGCTCGGAGGCGATGATTTCTGTATTAGCGTTCTACTTTTCCAACTCTCTCTCATCAATCCCAGTAATGCAGAACCTCACGGCCTAGTTCATACTGTACATTCCGCATTCCATCACCTCTTTTAACAGGTACCAGCCAACCCTTCTCACACAATCCCGACAGCAGCATACGTACCCTTCTTGGGTTCAAGGCAAAAAAATCGGCCACATCCTTCGGACGGATGCTTCCAGCTTGCCCTACGACAAAACGCATGACTTCTTTTTCCATGAGCTGAACTCTGCCATCTGGCGCCTTAATCGTCTGGTGCCGGCTGAGCGCAAGTCTTAGTAGGGTTATACACAAATCTGGACGTTGTTCCACGTCATCGTAAGCGAAGGAAAGTACCTGATAACCCATACCATAGAGAAAAGTTTCTCTGTTAAGCTCATTACTGTACTTCTGTCTGTCCATGTCTCTAACATGCGCTGCATACCCTTTGATCTCGAACAACAGTTTGAGGGGGCCCGGCAAATACGCGAAATCTGCAAAGTACGAACGTCCTCGCCAATCCAGCACTTCATACTCCGGATGCAAGTCAGCAAAATCCCCCCGAAGCGGCCACCATACATTGTGTAAAAATAGTTGTTCAGCATGCCCGTGTCCTCTTTTCAGCCGCCCCTGCCTCTCTCCCGACCTGGCGATCAGATGGCGCTCTAGAAAGGCTTCATGTGCTTGTTCATAATTGATAATTTTCTCCTCCTTCAATAAAAAAATATAAAAAAACGCCCTGCTCTCGCCGCCGGATAAACCGGAGCGTTCGCAGGGCGTTCTTCGCCACAACTTAGAAGTATGAATTATGCCTCTTCCTCCCCACAGCTTGAAGGCTGGGACAAATTAAGGGCAAAATCGTATCTTAATCACACTGATAATTAGGGATATTTAGAAATAAGGGTATTTTAGTACCTTAATTCCAAGGTTATTCACCTAAACCCTAACATTTGCTAAATTTAAGGTGCAGAAATGCACTTATATTGGTTTTTTCCTCACTTGGCGCGTATATAAGGTGCAAAAATGCCTCTATTTTCGAAATAGGCCCCGGCGCGAGCTGCACAGTATGAGTATACTAGCATCAGTTGCTCAGCACGAGCCACCAGTATCAGTTACCATCACCAGCTTCTCCGCACGCGCTTCCCACCAGTATCAGTTTACCAACACCAGATTCTCCGCACGCGCTTCCCACCAGTATCAGTTTACCAACACCAGATTCTCCGCACGAGCTGCACAGTATGAGTATACTATCACCAGTTTCTCAGCACGAGCGGTTCAGTATCAGTTTATCAGCACCAGCTTCTCCGCATGAGCTACACAGTATCAGTTTACCATTACCAGTCCTTCAGCACGAGCTGTCCAGTATCAGTTTTTCAACACCAGCTTCTCCGCATGAGCTACACAGTATCAGTTTACCATTGCCAGTCTCTCAGCGCGAGCGGTTCAGTATCAGTTTATCAGCACCAGCTTCTCCGCATGAGCTACACAGTATCAGTTTACCATTACCAGTCCTTCAGCGCGAGCTATCCAGTATCAGTTACCATCACCAGTTACTCAGCACGAGCGATGTGAAGCTACTTCCAACCCATAAATAGTTGAATAAAATAATCGGATTATGCCGTTTCAATCGGCCCTAATTGAGCATGCTTGCGGCCGGGAATTTCCCCGGTTCTTTCAAAATGCTCGACGATGACATCAATCTCTTTTTTCAATTCGGAGACGAGATCGGCTTCAGGCACTTTGCGGATCATCCGGCCATAGCGGAACAGCAGACCTTCTCCACGCGCCCCGGCAATTCCGATATCAGCCTCACGCGCTTCCCCTGGACCGTTGACGGCACAGCCCAGCACGGATACTTTAATCGGCACCTTAAGCTTGGAAATGTATTCTTCCACTTCGTTAGCAATCGAGAACAGGTCGATATCCAACCGTCCGCAAGTCGGGCAGGATATCAGCGTGGCCGCGTTGGAGATCAGACCGAAGGTCTTCAGCAGCTCACGCGCCACCTTGACTTCTTCCACCGGGTCGGCGCTCAGTGAAATCCGCACGGTGCTGCCAATACCCATGGAGAGCAACGCGCCGATGCCGGCGGAGCTCTTCACTGTACCAGCAAACAACGTGCCGGATTCAGTAATACCAAGGTGCAGCGGGTAAGGGATGACTTCTGCCGCCTGGCGATAGGCTTCAATGGCCATCGGCACATCAGACGCCTTAAGCGATACGATAATATCGTGGAAATCCAGCTCTTCCAGAATCCCGATATGATACAAAGCGCTCTCGACCATGGCTTCCGGCGTTGGATAGCCGTACTTCTCGAGCAGGTGATTCTCCAGCGAGCCGGCGTTTACACCAATCCGGATCGGAATCCCTTTTTCCTTACAAGCCTTAACTACCGCTTCAACCTTCTCGCGGCGGCCGATGTTACCCGGGTTAATCCGCACCTTGTCAATGCCGTTCTCAATCGCCATGAGTGCCAGCTTATAGTTAAAATGAATATCTGCTACAAGCGGAATATGAATCTGTTTCTTGATTTCCTTGATGGCCTCAGCAGCTTCTTCATTGTTAACGGTGACGCGCACCAGCTGACATCCGGCTTCCTCAAGCCGCAGAATTTCCGCTACAGTAGCTTCTACATCCGCAGTTTTGGTAGTACACATGCTTTGAATCGCAACCTCGTTATTACCGCCAATAATGACTCCGCCTACATTGACGGGACGGGTCTGGTGTCTCAAGAACATGATTTCTCCCCCATAACGCCAAAGCTCCACCCCTTCGCTCCCGCCAGTGAAGCGGGATAAGCGGAAGAAAGGTGGAGACGATGGCATGTATTGTTAAGGACGCAACATAAGCTGGACTTAAGAATTAGGTGTTGCGAATCGACCAAAACCCTGTCCCCACAGGGGGTTATCGATTCAAAACGTCGATTCTTAAGTTCACTCTATATGTTACGCGCTTTCCTC
The DNA here is from genome assembly GCF_013359945.1 of Paenibacillus agri. Lineage (GTDB taxonomy): Bacteria > Bacillota > Bacilli > Paenibacillales > Paenibacillaceae > Paenibacillus_AQ > Paenibacillus_AQ agri. The sequence continues at coordinate 46,024 of NZ_JABWCS010000190.1, forward strand.
TTGTTTCTTGTCTTTCTTAACGTTCAATTCCGGCAGAGCCTTCTCTTGAACTACCTGCTCGGTAATGACACAATCCTTGATGTCATCGCGAGAAGGTACTTCGTACATCACGTCAAGCATAATGCTCTCGATGATGGCACGCAGGCCGCGGGCACCAGTATTGCGTTTGATAGCTTCCTTCGCGATCGCTTCAAGCGCTTGTGGCTCGAACTTCAGCGCAACGTTATCCATCTCCAGCAATTTGATGTATTGCTTCGTGAGTGCATTCTTCGGTTCGGACAGAATCCGTACCAAAGTCTTCTCATCCAGCGGCTCTAGCGTCGAGATGACCGGCAAACGGCCTACGAACTCAGGAATCAGACCGAATTTGAGTAGGTCTTCCGGCAATACCATGGACAGGTATTCTCCAGGTTTCAGATCTTTTTGACCTTCAGCTGCAGCGTTGAAGCCGATGACCTTCTTGCCGATACGGCGCTTGATCATTTGCTCCAGGCCATCAAAGGCACCACCAACGATGAACAGGATGTTCGTAGTGTCGATTTGGATGAATTCTTGATGTGGATGCTTGCGTCCGCCTTGCGGTGGAACAGAAGCTACTGTGCCTTCAAGAATTTTCAGCAGGGCCTGCTGTACACCTTCACCCGAAACGTCACGGGTAATGGACGGATTCTCGGATTTACGTGCCACTTTATCAATTTCATCAATATAGATAATACCGCGTTCGGCTTTTTCCACATCATAATCGGCCGCCTGGATCAGCTTCAGGAGAATATTCTCCACGTCCTCACCAACATAACCAGCTTCGGTCAAAGAAGTCGCATCGGCGATGGCGAAAGGTACGTTAAGAATCTTCGCCATAGTCTGTGCCAAGAGCGTCTTACCGGAACCTGTCGGACCAAGCAATAGAATATTACTCTTCGTCAGCTCGACATCTTCCACCTTGCTCTGACTGTTCACACGTTTATAGTGATTGTATACCGCTACCGACAGGGATTTCTTAGCTTGCTCCTGACCGATAACATATTGATCAAGAATATCGCGAATTTCCTTCGGTTTCGGAATATCCTTCAGATCCAGCTCTTCTTCATGACCGAGCTCTTCTTCCACGATCTCCGTGCACAGCTCGATACATTCGTCGCATATATAAACGCCAGGTCCGGCTACTAGTTTGCGTACCTGTTCTTGCGATTTACCGCAAAAAGAACATTTCAATTGTCCTTTTTCATCATTAAACTTAAACATCTAACCACCCCTTTAAGATTTGATCGGTGAAGTGAGGACCTGGTCAATAAGCCCGTATTCCTTTGCTTCTTCCGCGCTCATGAAGTTATCGCGGTCGGTATCCCGTTCGATTTTTTCAAGGGGCTGACCTGTGCGATCTACATAAATTTGATTCAGCTTCTGTCTGGTCTTAAGAATCCAGTCTGTGTGAATCCAGATATCGGAAGCCTGGCCTTGAACGCCGCCCAGCGGTTGGTGAATCATAACCTCGCTGTTAGCAAGCGCAAAACGTTTACCCGGCGCACCCGCCGTCAAGAGCAGCGACCCCATACTTGCGGCCATGCCCACACAAATCGTTGAAACATCCGGTTTGATGTGCTGCATCGTATCATATATACCCATGCCGGCTGTTACAGAACCACCGGGTGAATTGATGTACAGGTGTATGTCTTTTTCGGGGTCATCCGCAGCCAGAAACAGCAACTGGGCGATAACCAGATTGGCGACATCATCGTCAATCGCATTGCTCAGGAAAATGATGCGGTCCTTAAGCAACCTGGAATAGATATCGTATGAGCGTTCGCCCCGACTTGTAGATTCCACAACCATTGGTACCAGACTCATGTCACCAACCTCTTTTCTCTGTATAGATTAGTCTTTCCGTTTCAGAAATATTTTAACACGTTCAAGGCGCGATGTCATTTTTTCACTGCCGTCGTCCATTACAATGCTTAAGTGTATGACATTACCTCGCAATTATATCCGTATTGACAGGGTTTCATAACCGCATCCCGAAGCTTCTGAGAATTATAATCTCTGACAGGCAGTGAAAAACATGTCATATGTAAAAAATAAGGCACGTAGCTAAATATACGTGCCTTATCTTCTGTGTATGAAGGCCTGCTAACAGGCCATTATAGGTAGATCAGTCCGCGCAGGAATTACTCAGCGCTTTTATCTTCAGCTGCTTCTTCAGTAGCTTCTACTTCTACGCTGCTCTCAACAAGCAAATCAATGGTTTTGCGCAGGGAGAGCTCTTCGCTCAGGCTGCCCAGGGAACCGTTCGCTGCAAGAATGCTGCGGATTTCCTCAGGAGTACGTTTGAAGGATTCAGCCATAGTAGCCAGCTCTTGGTTAACTTCTTCTTCGGACACTTCAATGTTCTCTTGCTTCGCGATAACTTCCAGAACCAGGTTGTTGCGAACGCGTTTTTCAGCATCGCCCTTCATTTGGTTTTGCAGGTCTTCACGAGTTTGGCCGGAGAAGCTCAGGAACATGTCCATGTTCATTCCTTGTTGACGAAGACGGTTGTCGAAATCGCGAACCATGTTCTCAACTTCGCTAGCGATCATCGCATCTGGAATTTCAACTTCAGCGTTAGCTGCAGCTTTATCAACAACAGCGTTCTCACGAGCGCCTTTCAGTTCATCCGCTTTACGGGATTCCAGTTGTTTCTTCAGATCTGCTTTGTACTCATCCAATGTATCGAATTCACTTACATCTTTAGCGAACTCATCATCCAGAGCTGGAAGCTGTTTGCGTTTGATTTCGTGCAGCTTCACTTTGAATACAGCAGCTTTACCTGCAAGGTTCTCAGCATGGTAAGCTTCAGGGAAAGTTACTTCAACATCTTTGAAGTCTCCAGTGCCCATGCCTACAACTTGCTCTTCAAAACCTGGAATGAAGGAATTGCTTCCCAGTTCCAAGGAATGACGCTCAGCTTGTCCGCCTTCGAATTGTACGCCATCAACAGAACCGTCGAAATCAATCACGGCGATGTCGCCCAGAGCTGCTGTTTCGTCTTCAACGACAACCAGCTCGGCATGACGCTCTTGCAGACGAGTCAATTCTGCATTCAGCTCATCTTCTGTAACTTCAGCTTTTTGAGCTGGAACTTCCAGACCTTTATATTGACCAAGGACTACTTCTGGTTTCACAGTGATTTTCGCTTTGAAAATGAAGGATTGACCTTTAGCGAATTGCTCGATGTCCACTTCAGGACGGTCTACAGGGAAGATATCGGTTTGTTCAACCGCTTCACCGTATGCTTCAGGAAGAAGGATGTCAATTGCATCCTGGTACAGGCTTTCTACGCCAAAACGGGATTCGAAAATCGGCCGTGGCACTTTACCTTTACGGAATCCAGGCACGTTTGCCTTCTTAACTACTTTATTAAAAGCTTTGTCGAGTGCTGCAGCTACACGGTCTGCTCCGACTTCGACTTCAAGAACGCCAAGGTTCTTCTCTATCTTTTCCCAAGTTGCTTTCATGTTATACTTTCCCCTCCAAAAATAGGTTCACAAGTTTACTCAAATATTCACGCAGTTCACGCACAGAATAACCATTATATTATATACAACATCACTTCATTTATCAAGTAGAGAAGTCTTTACAAATCCTTTCAGAGTACGGTACGCACCTTCAAATTGAAAGCGCATGCTGTCTGTAATCCCGTACATGGCCCGGGTTTCCTCTTCCTGCCGAGCGCCATTCAGACTCTCGGAGACCATCTGGTGCAGCGCCCCGGCCCATATGTCCAGCATGGCGTACTCCCCTTCCAGCAGCGTCCGGTAATCTCTGGAGCCATAGATAGACATCACGAACTGTCCCCAGAGCTCCTGGGCAAAATAATATAGCGTAGGCTCATGTACCTCTGCCTGCTCAGCCACTCGTTCCAGAACCTGACTTATCTGCGGCGGGAATTCCTCGTTCTGTAGCGGCACACTCTCGATCTCGACAACGGCCGTCTCCTGGCCCCGGACCAGATGAATACTTCCCTGGGCGCCGCGTCGGCGCAGCGTCTGCAGCGTGCGGAATTGCAGGAGTGGATGGACATTGTTCTCCTGAAGCCAATGACTCAGTGCCTCATCGATTCCTTCCCCTTCCAGATAGGAGAGCTGTTCCAGCGCCAGAATTGTCGATTCGGACAGTGGTTCTTCCATAATCTTTCTCAGTAGCTTGATGGGGTAGTCAGCATCTTCCTCCAGCTTGGATCTCGCCAGCACCCGGGCCATATCCTCTTCCTGGAGCTCTTCCTCTTCTTGCCGGGAACTGCTGTCCGATTCTCCGCTGCCGGAGGCATAAGGAAAAGCGGCCACCAGCCAGTCGAGCAGGGACTGCCATTCCTCATAGTGCCGCTCTTCCTGTCCCTGGCACTGCAGCAAAAACCGCAGCAGCTCCATCGCTTCCCCGTAACGCTCACTCTCCAGCATGACTGTCAGCTGAATCTGGTAATAATCCAGCGTGCGCGGAAATAACACGATATTGTCTTTGGCAGGGGAATTTGATTGTTTAATGAGGGCACCTCCTTTTTTTTCAAAACGATATCTTGGTTGATTATAGCATATCCTTGGCCACGTTTAAAAAAACCGCTTGAAAAACACTCTTATGTATGATAACATAATTTTTGCTTGCTTTTCACTCATTTGCCGTGTCCCGGTAGCTCAGCTGGATAGAGCATGCGCCTTCTAAGCGCACGGTCGGGGGTTCGAATCCCTTCCGGGACGTCATGCAGAAGCCTTCCTTTACGGAAGGCTTTTTTGCGTTCTCATAAGGTGTCATAAGAACTACAATAATGAGTTTTAAGACATCTGTAGTTATATCTTATCCATGAAAAAATGCCCGGGTTGCCCCGGGCATTACTAATAGATCTGCTATTGTACCAACGTTGTACCAACCGCCTAAAACAACAGGTCTTGTGAATAATTCTCGCCTTCCAGAATATCGTACTCCACAAGCCGATAATCCTCTAAAAGCGCCTTCTGCTGCTCGCTCAGATCCTTGATGGGATCGGAAGAACCGATGAGCACACTTTTACTCAGGCCCGGAATCTCTGCCTGCACCTCTCGCAGAAGCTTATAGAATACCGGCATCTCCTGACCCGACAACTGAAATACCGTGGGCCCGATGAACGCAGGGCTCATCGTCCCCGCCGATTCTTTTCCAATATCAAAATTAGCTAAGTAGATTAGCTTCGTCTCATGCTTCAACCGTGGATCATTGTCCCATCCCGCCTGGGTGTAAATATCAGCCGACAGCGCCGGCAGATGATCGCCCCAGAAGGCAACGATTGTCGGACGCTGGATTGTCTTTAACTCCTTGGCCAGATAAGCCACCGCCTCATCCGTCAGCTTCGTGTCATGGACATAGGTCTCCAGTTCGTCCTTCCAGGCCGGCTGTGTGCCGCCTACACTAATGGTATTCTCTCCATTTAATCCTTTAATAAAAGGAAAGTGATTCTGCATGGTTACAAGATGCAGGAAGGTCGGCTGCTTGGCTGCCTTCAACTTATCCACGGCCTCCTGAACGGCAGACATATCGGAAATATAGCCGTTCGGCGTAATCCGGTTGGCGTTCTCCATCTCCTTCTCACTGGTGAATTCGTCGAAGCCCAGGATCGGATAGACCCGGTTTCGGTTATAGAAGGTATCGTCAAAAGGGTGAACGGCAAGCGCCTGATAGCCTCTGTCCTTGAGTATGCTAACAATGGAAGGCATCCCTGACATTTTGACAATCTTCTGCTGGTAAGGGATCGAGCCGTCTTTCAGAAAATACATCGACAAGCCGGTCAGCGCCTCAAATTCGACATTGGCCGTGTTCCCGCCAAACTCTGGCGAGAGCAGGTAACCGGACGGCGTGTTCTGCCCCTCCTGATGAATGTACGCCAGCGGGTCTTCACTGAAGGTGAAGCCCGGCAGACGTGTCACATCAAAGAACGCTTCATCCATCATATACATGATGTTAGGGCGCTCCGCCAGCGCAGCAGTCTTATCTTTATCAGCCGGTAAAGCACCGTATTTCTTAGCAATCCGGGCAATGGACTCCTGGCTGTAGTCATCCGGCTTCTCGATCAGCTTCTGCTTGAGATTGCCCGTGAAGGCAAACACAAAACCGTTCTGGCTATAATTGACCTTCTGGTTCCAGTAAATATTCTGGTACTGAATAGAAGTAGCCAGCGCATGCTGACCACTAACCATCCAGATGAATCCGGCGATCATAGCAGCGGAGAGAACCGTGCAGGCTGCGCGCAGTGAGAAGCGAATCTTCACTTTAGGCAGCTTCCAGATTAAATAAACTGCTACGACTAGCAGGACGACTGCCAGTACCACCGCGAGCGGGGAGATCATCCCTGATGTGATTTTGCTCATCTCACGAGCGTTTTTAAGCTGCATTAAGTCCCAGGGGAACAGTGGCTCCCCAGTAGTGGACAGCTTCTTGTAATCCGCTATGCCAATCAGAAGGCAACCTGCGAACGCCAGCAGCGTTCCGGCATAAATATTAGGGATGATTACAGCGAAGCAGAGCAAAACAAAGAAAAAGAATAAGCTACCAAATATATAAAGCCAGTAATATTGCGAAATCCAGGCCAAAGCACTGCCGGCATTCATTCCAAGCGAAGCGGTCTGCATGAAGAAATTGAGCAGAAATCCGCCGGGCAGCAGCAGTAAAAGTAGCATATTCAGTCCTTTGGAAGACGTAAAACGGCGCATACATATCCTCCTCTATCTTTTCTAAACGAACAGTATACGCCATTTTGATTAAATAAACCTTAAATTTGCAGCTGCGCTTCTGTGACGGGGAATCCTCCACTCTTCCGCAGAACGCCGAATTCCTTGCGAACCATCCACGCCGTCCACAGTACGACAATGGCATCAATCGCCAGCGTCCCCCAATACACCCCGGAAACTCCCATGATTCTTGGCAGCACAAGCATCACCGGAACGTAGAACACAAGCTGTCTGGCAATCCCGATGATCGCAGCCGGTTTTCCTTTATCAATTGACGGGAAGAAGGTCATCGCCATAAAAATCATCGACAATAGCGGCAGGACCGCCATGTTGATTCGGAAATACATCAGCTCCGGCCCGCTGAAGGTCTGATCAGGTAGCATAAGCCCCAGAATCATCTGCGGATTCCACATGGCGATTATCCAGAATGGCAGGGTCAGCACCATCGAAGCTAATGTGAATATTTTGTAGGATTGAATGACTCGCTCGTATTTCTCAGCCCCGAAGTTAATCCCAATGACCGGCTGGAGTGCACGCATAAGACCGAAGATCGGTGTGAGCAAGAACGTGAACACCCGGAAAACAACTCCGTAGAAGGCCACATCGGCAATGGTTCCGTATTTGGACAGGGCATTGAACACGATTAAAGCCTGCACCAGATTCATAAAATTCATAATGAAGGAGGACATGCCCAGGCTGAAAATGGATTTTAGCGTGGCTCTATCCCGATAAATCGCAAAGGCTCTTGTCTTGAAGGAAGACCATCCTCTGCCGAAATAAATCCAGCCCAGCAGTGTATAGACGAACATACCGATATTGGTTGCCCAGGCGGCACCCTCCACCCCAAGCTGCAGGACGGCCACCAGCAAATAATTGCATAGAACGTCCGCTACCAAGCCAATGCCCATCACTACTGCTGCAGATTTCATCTTGCCCTCAGCTCTGACAATCATATTCGCAGCTAAACCGTAGATCCAGAAGAAAGACCCCCAGACGGTAATTCTGAAGTAGCTGTTACCCAGCGTCAGCGTTTGCCCCTCTCCTCCCATGATTGACACCAATTGGGTTGAAAATAATAGGCCCAGCACCATGTAGACTACGGTCACAATGACCGTCAGGTAATTCACATTACCCATCAATCGCTGCTGGGTGTGCTGATCCTGCCTTCCAATGGCAATGCTCAGCGCTGCACCCGCCCCAACTCCGATCAGGGAGCCTAACCCCAGGCTGATCTGTGTCAATGGATAGGCTACGGAAACACCGGCTAAGGCTGTCTCACCTACATAGCGGCCTACAAATACAGCGGCGATCACCGCGTTTAACCCGTACAACACCATGGCGATGATAGCTGGCCAAGAGAGCCGGTACATTATTTTCCACAGATTCTCGTTCAAGATTAGAAGCTTCTGCTTCTCTTTCCCATCTGTGGTTTGTTGTATCGTTGACATAGAAGGAAACCTCTTTCTTTAAAAGGATAGAAATCGTGATTCTGAGCCAGACTTAAAGCCCATCTCGACTTCTATATAAGTTTAGAAGGTGAAGAGTGCCCTTCACTACCCGTAGACGGAGTCTTATAGCCCGAAAAAGGATTATTGTATCTCTACTAAAGCGCAACGCAAAAAGCCGCCCCCAGGCAGTATGAAAACTACCGGAGACAGCTTTAGATTGAGGTAATAAGTTATAGCACTATTGAATAGAAGTCTTCACTTCAACTGGGATCAGCGTCCCTGACGGCGGTTGTTCAGCCACAGCGGGAAGCGGAAGGCCAGGTTGATGAGCAGGACGACAATAACCAACACAGCTGCTGATCGGTCGGCTATCTGACGTGCATCCTCGACGATCGCTTCGGATTGGACGTACCACAAATGCACCGCTAGCGTCTCGCCCGGCGAGAACAGGTTAAAGTCCCACATTTCGCCCGAGGTACTCAGACCGGCAGTCAGGATAATAACCGCAGACTCCCCGAAGGCACGACCCGCAACGAGACAGATTCCTGTCACGATAGACCGCAGAGCAACCGGGAGCACGACCGTACGAATGACATGGTATTTAGTCATACCAAGTGCATAGCCCGCTTCACGGATATCGCCAGGAACGGCACGTACCGCTTCTTCTGTAACACGGGCCAGCATCGGCAAGTTCAACAGCGCCAAGCTGACGCCCCCGCCCAGAATCGTAAGTCCAATACCGAAGTATTCAGCGAAGATCGCTAGACCGAGCATACCGAATACAATGGAAGGAACCGAGGACAAAGCTTCTACGCAAATCCGCAATCCACCGGTAAACTTGTTATCCGGCGCGTATTCTGCCATGTAAATCCCCGCACCCAGTCCAATTGGAACCGAGATGATAAGTGAGATGAACAGAATATAGAAAGAGTTGAATAGTACAGGACCAATACCGCCGCCAACATCCATTTCCTCTGGCTGCTTAATCAGGAAGTCCAGACTCAGGGATGGCAAGCCTTTGCTCATAATCGAGATCAGCAGCCAGAAGATCAGCAGCAGAATCAGGCCGCCCAGCGTATAAAATCCGTATGTAGCCAGTTTATCGCGCCGCTGAGCCCGCGCCGTATGGCGTGTCCGTGTGAAGCTGGTCATGCTGCATCCCTCCGCTTTCTTCCGAGAATCCGAATGATCAGAATCAGCACGAACGAGATCACGAGCAGCAAGAAGGCCATCATGTGCAGCGCATAGTTCCAGGTCGAGTCAAATTCCACATTAGAAATTTGCATTACGATGTTACTTGTCAGCACCGATGAAGGTGTGAACAGTGTTTTGGCCAATTGGGCTGTATTCCCGATGACCATAACCACAGCCATTGTCTCACCAACAGCACGGGTCATCCCGAGAATGACCGCAGAAATAATCCCCCGGCCTGCCGCAGGCAGGACTACACGCATAATCACTTGCAGACGGGTAGAACCAAGAGCATAAGCGGCATCACGGTATTTGCGCGGCACAGCCACAATGGCATCATCGCTGATCCGGCAAATGGTTGGTAGTACCATCAGAGACAGGACAAGTGCCGCGGCCAGTATTCCGTCACCGAGACCCTGACCACTAACGTCACGCAGGAAGGGAAGCAATACGGTAAGGCCCAGATATCCATAAACAATGGAAGGAATCCCAACCAGCAGGTCAAGCACTGGGCGAATAAAGGTCTTCAGCCAGTTCGGGGCGATCTCGGCGATAAGCACCGCCATCCCTACCGAAACGGGAACTGCGATGACCATCGTAAGCGCAGTTAGCGAAAGTGTATTCACAATAAAAGCGGCTGCCCCGAAAGCATCCTCTTCCGGACTCCAATTAAAAGAGAAGAAGAAGTCAGCCAATGAGACCTGGCCGAACATTAGCATCGCCGTTTTGCCGATAAATAAGATAACCATGCCCAGTACAAAGCAAAGCGCCAGAATACTGAACAAAAAATAATACCGGAATATTGAATTGCTTAGCAAATGCCTGCCATGACGTTTTGCATTAGCGCTGACCTTAACTGAGCTTTGTTTCAGCCTGGATTCCAGGTTGTGGACTGGTGCCCCCATACGTTCCCTCCTGTAAGCGGCCAGCCCCCGCTGATTCTCCAGGAGCTGGCCGCTGTTACCGTTCAATATAATCTTTGGATATTACTATTATTTCATCGAAGCGATTGGAATAAATTTAAGCTTTTTCAGGGAACCTTGTTGGAACTTCTTGCTTTGTACGTAATCGATAAATTCTTTAGTTGCGCCAGTAGGTTGGCCTTTAGTCATGAAGTAACCGTAAGCCCAAATCTTGTAAGAACCGTTGATTACGTTATCTGTAGTAGCTTCAACGCCGTTGAATTTAACAGCCTTCACATCACCACTTACATACACCAAGTCAATGTAACCGATAGCGTTAGGAGTTGTTGCTACAGCCGTTTTCATGTCACCGCTGGAACCTGTTTCTTTGTAGTTCTTTTCTTTCTTCACGATGTCGCCACCAGCCAAAGCTTTAGCTTGATAGTTAACGCGTGTACCGGAACCGAAAGCACGAGTGATTACAACGATATCAGCATCCGAACCGCCAACTTCTTTCCAGTTCGTGATTTTACCGGAGAAAATACCTTTAAGTTGATCAGTAGTCAGGTTGTCTACACCGACATTTTTGTTAACGATTGTAGCAAATGGAATAACAGCTACTTTGTTAGCTACTTGGCCGTCAAAAGCTTTGAAGCCTGGAACGTCAATGCTGGCATCCCAGTCGCAAGCGCCGATGTCAGCGATGCCTTTTTTTACAGCTTGCGGTCCAGTAACGGAACCTTTACCGGAAGCAGCGATTTTCACTTTAGGGTGCAGTTTTTGGAATTCCTTAGCTGCTTGCAGCGTTAGTGGAAGCAATGCTGTGGAACCATTAACCGTAATTTTACCGGAAAGATTGCTGGCTGCAGAAGCAATTCCTGCAAAAGCTGTTGTTACAGCAAGAACTGCTGTAAGTGCAGTTACTGTGAATTTTTTAAAAACTTTCATGAATTATTTCTCCTCTCGGCTACTCGCCGTTAAATTAGTAAGGACTATGAAGTGCAAGCGAATTAATATTATTTAGTCAGTTCGAGAGCCTTGCCACCTTTGATGACAACCACTTTACCATCGCTGATGATTGCCAGCTTGCTGCCATCTTTAGATACAGCCACTTCAGATACATCTTCTGTGGAACGGTACAATTCAGTTTTGGCTCCGCTAGCATTGATAGAGTACACCACTGTAGCGCCATCAGCTGTCGTACCGGATACCACCAGACCATCGTTCACACTGCTTACCCATGTAGGTTCAACATCAAGAGCGATGTTCGTACTAGTTCCGTCTGCTTTCACACTCTTCAGTGTGTTCGCAGCCTTACCGTCAGCATCTGCACTCAGGTAAGCTACATTGCCATCAGCAAGAATTTCAGGGTACAGCTTGTTGTCTGCGGAAGTAGTAAGTGCAACAGGCTTAGCGTCTTTCACAGTCAGATCCAGCTTATACAGCTGCTCTCCCGCTTTGCTGAAGTCTACTGTAAGAGAATCTTCTGTGCTGTCAGCGTCATTTTTGGCTACACCAGTCAGGTTAACGATGTACGCAACACTCTTCTCGTCAGCAGACACGCGCAGCTCGGATTTGTTCTCGACTTTATCAGCAAGCACAGTAGCTACAGTTCCCGATTCCACGGAGATTGAAGCAATCTTCTCCTGCTTGTCCCCTTGGATAAAGTAAATTTTCTTACCGTCTTTAGACCAGATCAGATCAGTCTTTACACTGTTGTCTGTACCCAGTGCTTTAATGGCTCCACTGTTCAGGTCGATCAGACGAAGTTGGCCAGTCTCATCATTGAAAGCGCCCCAACGTTGATCTGCGGATACAGCGAAATCTACTGCGCTGTCATCGGTAGAGAACAATTGGTAGTTACCTTGATCCCCACCAAACTTAAGAAGTTGAGTAGTCTCGGCATCACTATGGTTAGCGATAACGGTACCGTCTGCTGCCCAGTGAAGTGTATCGAATAGACCTTCAGGACGAGCAAAGCTTAGGATAGAAGTACTTTCAGCATCCAGCTCACCGCCCAAGGATACAACAAGCTTGGTCAATTCTACATAAGTGCTGTTCTTGTATGTTACAGGCGCAATGGTGAATGATTGTGCTTCACCATCTACTTGGAAGCTCTTGGAGCCTGGTTTGATTTGAAGGGTATGTAGGCCTTTGCTGTCGTTCAGCTCAATGCCGCTTGCGCTAGCTGCTACGTGAGCTCCGATCTCGCCGGCTACTTGGCTAAGTGCATAAAGTTTATAGCCGCCGCTGTCAATAGTATTGAATGTCACTGGCGTGCCGTTTACAGTCCATGTAGCGGTACCTTCCTTGACTTTTACCGGCCCGGAGACTGCTGCACTTACTGTTCCTGTCTTACTACCACCTGCACTGGCAGCTAATGCGCTCCCTGCCCCTGCGGTTACTAGAAGTGCCGAAGCCAAGGTTGCGCTTATCCATTTACTGTTTTTCAATTAGATTCACCCTTTTCCTATAGGTAACTGCTAATGTTATTTTCGTCTACAATTGTCAATGGCGTTGCAGAGGAATGTTTTGGAATTATTAATTTGGGCATATTTTGGTAGTTTTTTGTTAAGAGAGTGTAAAAACCCGCAAAATGAGTCTATTAGTCCCGTTTCATTAGTGGATATAGCTTATAAAAAATAGACCACAGCGCCTTCCGCTGGGTCTATTTGCACAGTAATAGTTACTGGAGAGCCCTCCCTTTTACCTGGAGATTGCTGCTGTCAACAATTGGGGGAGTATACTATGGCGCTGAGGGGCTAATGAACATTATGAACCGCGGTCAGTTCCCCATAGAATTATGTCGAACCGGCAGGAATTTACTGGAGCCCCACCGAATGTATAGAACGCTAAACCGTTAGACACCGGTTAAAGCATAATACATTGGGGGAAGAAAATTTATGAAAAGATTGGTCGTAATCCTAACCGCCCTACTGCTCGTTGTCGGGCTGGGCAGCCCTGCGGGAACAGGGAAAGCCGCTGCGGCAGCGGCACCAGCTTATAACGAAATCTCTACGTTTGTGGACGGCAAGCTGATTATCTCAACTGCCAAATCGCTCCTGGTCAATTCATCAGCATATGTACCTGTAAAGCTACTGGATCAAATTCCGGGAATCAGCATGACCAAGACAGCTACAGGCATCAGTGTGAGCGGCGCCAAAGGTGCCACTACACTAAACAAGGACAATTCTGTCCTGTACAATAATTCCAACTATGTTGCTTTCAAGACATTGCTGAACATCGGCGCGATTGATGGCAAGTACGCCTCCAGCGCCTACTCACTGTTCATCTGGAGCGGAGATGAAGGCAAGGCGAAGAGCAATGCCACACTGACAGCGCTCAGCAAGCTTCCAAGAAACTTTGGCAGCGTTGTAGGCAAGAAGGTCTATGTCTACGGTTTTCCAGGTACGCATTGGATTACTGACGTCCAGTATGATGGAAGCTCCTCAATTGAGTATTCAATGCTCAAGGACGATGGCACAGCATGGACGCTGGATCAAGACATCTATGACGAGGCTATGATGTATACGGTGGAGTACCTGCAATACTTGAAAAAGACCTTTAATGGCACAGTGGCTTGGGTGCGGAATTCCCAGATCGAGGATAGCCCGTTCAAAAATATGGAGAAGGTCACGATAAAGAGCGTTCAGGCGGACAATGAAACTGGCGATGTTGACGTTGTCCTGCGCCGGGCCAGTGGTGAAGAAATCACCATTACTTTGGCGCCTGTAGGGGATCAAATCAGTAATATCAGCAGCACTTTCCTCTACAAAAGCCCTCGTACATTAACTAACAGCAGTGATAAAATGTGGGCAGCTATTGTTGCCGAAAAGGTAGTCGTCGGTATGACTTTTGATGAAGTTTACTTCTCATGGGGCGATCCAGACCGGACTAATGAATCTCTTGGATTGGTAGTATACGGTAATGTCTACCTGTACTTCTATAATGGAAAATTAAAGTCTATTTCTGAGTTATAGGGAACGTACTAAAATAGCGGAGATTCGGCATTACAGCCGGAACTCCGCTTTTTTTTGCGTAGGCCCTTTTCGTAAAGGTTGTAGCTAATAAACGCTCTTTTTGAGATTGCAGCATATACTAATCTCCTTTACTTTTTTGAAGGCGTACGCTTGTTCTGTTAATATAGGACTAGATTTATAACGGAACGTGAACACACTGATATATTGAAGAAAGGAACAACGGCATGGGATACAGTGTACCAGAACGGGTCATTAAGCTGCTGTGTGGCAAGTCCGTTCTAGAAGAAGGAGCCATCCTCTTCCATAGCAACAAGGTTCGATTAACCTGGGAAGAACAACAAGAGGATCGCGGCGGAGTCGTCAGCCGGACAGCATATGAGGCCATCGTACAGGGGCATCTCAGCTATGACGTCAAGGTTGCCGTGGACAGTGATGGAGACGTCAGGGCGGAGTGCAGTTGTCCGGCCTATTCACATGGCGGACCTTTCTGCAAGCATATCGCTGCCGTACTGATTCATATCCACGATCTGGCGCATGCTGGTCATTCGGATCAGCGTTCCGGGGGCTCTGCCCTGTACCAGCAAGGGCAGCCGGACAGGGAAGACAGCAGGCTGACACCGCGCAATCTTCATCATTCCTCAGGAAGCCCTGCACAAGACAGCCAGTTGGTTAACAGCATGCTGGACATGTTCGGAAATTCGCGCCTGCGCCCCAGCGGCGAGGGGAGCTATGTGGACACAAGAGATTCGCTCGTTGTGGAATGGATAGTGAGACCCATGCTCTCTGGCTACGGCAGCGCTGAAATGCTGGGTATCGAGCTGAAGATAGGGCCTAAGCGTTTATATATTGTGCAGAAGATCAGAACCTTCCTGGAAGCCGTTCATCGTGGGAAGAATTTTGAATTCTCGCGGCATTTTATTTATAATCCCTCGCAGTACAGCTTTGTTCAAAAGGATAATGAGGTTATCCAGAAGCTCCTCCAGATCGTGCAAAGTGAGAAGGTCTACCGCGAGAGCATGGGGATTAATTCGCACTATGGGAATAGATCTAACGGGGAGCGGGAGCGGTTACTCCCTATTCCGCCTTATTTCTGGAAGGAACTGCAACCCTTGCTGGCATCAGCACCATCAGTCTACCTGCAGCAAGAGGATAGTCTATACGAGGGCGTGAATCTTTCGCAGGAAGCACCTCCACTGATGTTTCAACTGGATCAGGCGGGTAGCGGCGGCTACCGTCTGGAGGTTCAGGGGCTGGACAACATCACGGTGTTGGAGGATTACAATTTGGTGCTATCCGCAGGCCGGCTGCTGGAACTACCCTCTCAAGAGTGCGAGCGGCTCGCCGGGATCAAGCGAATGCTCGGCGCTTCCCGCCAAGGTAGCCTAGGCATTGCGCCAGAGCAGATCGAGTCATTCATGGACAAGGTTATTCCTGGTCTCTTGAAGCTGGGTACAGTCACGGTCGCCGACTCCATCTCGGACAGAATCCTCCATAGCCCGTTAAAAGCCCGGCTCTATCTGGATCGGATCAGGGACCGGCTGCTCGCCGGTCTGGAGTTCCAGTACGGGGATATCGTCCTGAATCCGCTGGAAGAACAGCGCAGCCGCGGGACAGACCTTATCCTTATGCGGGACGGCGAACGGGAAGCCCAAATCATGGGGCTGATGGAGAAAGCCGCTTTCGTCAGAACGGAGAGCAGCTTTCTCATGAGCAACGAAGATGACGAATTCGATTTTCTGCACCATACAGTTCCACTATTGGAGGATTTGCTGGATGTCTATGCAACCACCGCTGTTAAAGGGCGACTGCTCACAGGCAATCCACCTCCTAAGGTCAGCGTCCGCTGGAATGAAAAAACGGACTGGCTGGATTTCAAGTTCGATATGGGTGGCATTCCTGACGATGAGATCGCCACCCTTCTGAAGGCACTTCAGGAGAAGCGCCGATATTACCGTCTTCCGGACGGGGCCTTGTTGCCATTAGACTCCGAGGAGCTACAGGAAATTATCACTTTTATGAACGAAGTGGGGATCAAGACTGGAGAGATTCAAGGCAAGGAATTCTCGTTGCCTCTTCTTCAGGGGCTGCATCTCGGTTCAACCAATCATAAAGGTGATGCGGTCAAGCTCGACAAAAGCTTCCGCAAGCTGCTGGCCAATCTGCAAAATCCAGACAATCTGGATTTCCCGGTACCGGACAGCCTCATTCCTGTACTGAGGGATTATCAGCAGCTCGGGTTCCAGTGGCTCAAGACACTGGCCCATTACCGATTCGGTGGCATTCTGGCCGATGATATGGGTCTTGGCAAAACACTGCAAAGCATCGCCTTCCTGCTCTCCGAACTGCCGGACATCAAGGATGCAGGACGTCCGGCGCTGATCGTCGCCCCCGCCTCACTAATCTACAACTGGCACAACGAGTTGAAGAAATTTGCTCCGGAGATAAAGGCGGTCATCGCAGACGGCAATCTGACGGAACGAAACCGTACGCTTAAGAACACTGCCGGAGCAGATGTGATCATCACTTCCTACCCGCTGCTGCGCAGGGATGTGAAGCTGTATAGCGGGCGATCTTTTCATACACTGATTCTCGACGAAGCACAATTCATCAAGAATGAAGTCACCCAGACGGCCCGGGCGGTTAGAAGTCTGGAGGCCCGCTATCGCTTCGCTTTGACTGGAACGCCTGTAGAAAATGCGCTGGAAGATCTATGGTCTATCTTTGGCGCTGTTTTTCCTGGATTATTCCCGGGGAATAAGAAGACTTTTCATGATTTGCCGAGAGAAGCCGTTGCTAAGCGGGCAAGACCATTCCTGCTGCGTCGCCTGAAGCGTGATGTATTGAAGGAACTGCCGGACAAGATTGAGTCTGTACAAGCATCCGAGCTGCTGCCAGACCAGAAGAAGCTGTATGTGGCTTACCTTGCCCGACTGCAAAAAGAAGCACTCAAGCATCTGGACAGCGACGGCTTCGGCGGGTTTGGGGAACACCGGGTCAAGATTCTGGCCGGACTTACGCGACTTCGTCAGCTCTGCTGCCACCCTTCCCTGTTTATCGAGGGCTATCAAGGCCGCTCCGGCAAGTTCGAACAACTGCTTGAAATCATTGATGAATGCCGCAGCTCCGGTAAACGAATGCTAGTCTTCTCACAGTTCACAAGTATGCTGGATCTGATCGGTCGTGAGCTTGGGGTGCAAGGCATTCCCTATTTCTATCTCGATGGCCAAACGCCACCTGCCCAGCGGACCCAGCTATGCCGCCGCTTCAACGAAGGGGAAGGAGACCTGTTCCTGATCTCGCTAAAAGCAGGCGGCACCGGACTGAACCTGACCGGAGCGGATACCGTCATCCTCTATGATCTCTGGTGGAACCCCGCTGTAGAGCAGCAGGCCGCCGACCGTGCTCACCGCATCGGGCAGAAGAATGTAGTACAGGTAATCCGGCTCGTTGCTCAAGGTACCGTAGAGGACAAGATGTACGAATTGCAGCAAAAGAAGAAGAATTTGATTAATGAAGTCATTAAGCCCGGACAAGAGAGCTTGTCCGCACTAACTGAACAGGATATCCGGGAAATTCTGCGGATTTGATGCAATATTAATCAACAGGACAGCCTGTCAGATAAAAGAAGAGAGAATTGACAATCCCCCTACGGCGATTACCCCGTAGAGGGATTGTCATTTTATTTTTTATTTCCAATACCAGTTCCCGTGCTATAAGCAGGACCCAGAAGTGTCTTAAAATACTTTCGGTTATAGCGCATGCTTGGATGGGACGGGGCGTATTTTAAGGCCAACTCATTATGTGTATTCGCCTGCAGGTGCTCCCCTATCCGGTCATAGCACAGACAGAGCTGCAGATGCGGCAGCCAGGTTGAATAAGCCCGGTTGGTGAAGCCCATATTCTCTGCTTGCTCTGGCAGTTCGACCGCCTGCTGGTACCAGTAAATAGCTTCCTTGCATTGGTTTTTCTCTAAGAAAAAAGCACCGATCCGGCAGCAAAATTCCGCACGGGGAGCGTCGTACTGCAATGTTTTGCAGAGCGCCTGGAACTCTTTTTCCTTATCGCCCAATTGTCCATAACACTCAGCTAATTTGAGGCAGGCCTGAATGTTGTCCTCGACCCATCCCTTTGCTGTATTCAGAAACTTGTTATAATACTCCACAGCCTCTCGGTGCAAGCCATGGTCGCGAAGCTCGTTAGCATAATAGTACAAGTCGCGAGGGGAGAATTGTTCCCCCTGCTCTGCTCTTTTGCGATAAATACGCAGATTGCGGTCCGTGTGTTGTTTATCCTTCTGATGCGTGATGCACACTTCGCTGTGATGAATGTTCCCACCGACCTCCAGATACTCGTGCACGGGTCCAATCCACTGAAAATTACTGTCTCGTCTAACCAGCCGGTTGCGCCGCAAGCTCGAGGTCACGTTCCCGTCACTGTCAAACGCTAGATTATAGGGCATGGTTACGCTGTGAATATGAGAGGGCAACGTCTTTTTTAACTCTTTGAAAAGAGTCTGATCCTTCTTGGCAATCGTATCATCGGCATCCAGCCACAGAATATATTCTTGCGTCGCCTGCTTGAAGGCATAGTTTCTTGCAGCAGCAAAATGGTCAATCCATTCAAAATCATAAATCTTGGCTCCGAAACTCTTCGCTACTTCCTTTGTCTTATCGGTGGAACCTGTATCCACAATAATAATCTCATCGGCGATCTCCTTAACCGTTGATAGACAGCGGAAGAGTCCTTTTTCCTCATTACGCACGATCATACACAGACTAACTGAAATCATGGATATCTCCTTTCTTAAATGATGCATAGGGATAAAAATAAGCAGGGGCTTGTAACAAGCCCTTGCTTATTAAATGTTGCGGCCGAACCAGATAAAGATTAGCTGATTGCAACACCGGCACTTGCGTAACCAACAACCGTAGTGGCGACATCAAGCCCTGCCGTTACCGTTGAGGAGAAGACCAGGATCAAACGGTCTCCCTGATTGACCGGAATCGAAAGGCCAGTAGTTGTTCCGCTGCTGATGGTGCCGAGTGCCAAAACACCTGTGAGCGCAGGAGCCAGTGTTACAACTGCTCCTGGCACTGCCGTAAAGCTATTGTTAGGCGCTGTCGAACGGAACAGTCGGGCAGTAATAGTGAGCGTGCTGCCTAACAAGCTTAGTGCAGCTGTTGTACTGAAGAAAGCAGCCATAGAGGTAATGGTACCCGCACGCGGAACCGAGAATGCTTCATTGACCAAGAGCCCCGCACCACCGGTAATATCAATCGTACCACCGGCAATCGTCAGACCTATGGAGTTCGTACCAAAACCAATCAAGCTCGAGGTATTCAGCAGACCACCCAGTACTGTAGTCAACGTAGTTGGAAGGCCTGAAGCATAAGGAATGATCGCACTGGAACCTGCGGTTCCTGTGGCACCAGTGGCTCCGGTGTCACCAGTTTCACCTGTTGCACCTGTTGCACCTGTGGCTCCGGTCGCGCCTGTCGCGCCTGTCGCTCCTGTCGCACCAGTTTCACCGGTCGCTCCGGTCACTCCTGTGGCTCCTGTGGCTCCAGTTGCACCCGTTGCCCCAGTGTCACCTGTCACTCCGGTCGCTCCTGTGGCCCCGGTCGCTCCTGTTGCACCGGTCGCTCCTGTTGCACCAGTATCACCTGTGGCTCCAGTCACTCCTGTGG
>NZ_JABWCS010000191.1 GCF_013359945.1 Paenibacillus agri
AAATTGGTATTTAGAAAGAGCGATTGCTCATTTTGAAACATCTGACGAGAATTAAAAATTCTCATTTTGAACTCACTTTCGTGAATTCGATACTCACTCGTTGTTCAGTTTTCAAAGATCATTTTCTTGTTTGTTCGCCGCTTAATGTCTCAGCAGCGACCTTTATAATATATCATACTGTTGTGCTTTTTGGCAAGTGTTTTTTTGAAAAAAGTTTTTTTCGTTTTTCTTGCCTGCGTTCACCTTTTTAATTACCAAAAGGGGCGCGAGATATAATTTATCACGGCGCCCCCCTTTTCGTCAAGCTATTATTTTATATTTTTTCAGCTTATCTTAAACTCTTACTATAGCCTTTCTTGTTTCAATGCTTGAACTGAGAAGACTTCCCGCCCCAAGCATACTTGGACAGCTCTTTCTGGGGAGCGAAACGCGCATACATACGAAATACTGTTTTGTATCGGTTGGCGATAGCATGCCTAATATTTTGGTCCAAGCGTTGATCGCTCAAGTCTAACAGCATCTCATCAAGCTCTTTGCGCAAAACATAGTCCAGTTCCTTGCACTCCTTCTCGTTGAACAACATCCCCAACATATGCTTGGCCTCCTTCGCAAGGGTTTCATTTTACAATTGCCTCAAGTATAGAAGCTGATGGTTATGGAAAAGTAGTTCATTCCCCGGTATGGCACACTTTAAGTTGCTTACCTTCTATTTACCCACTTTCCGCAAATACATGACTCTAATGTTATGCTCATTTCCCAGATATTTTATGATAAAAGAGAAAATGTAATTGTACTTTCGATAATAGCCGCAACAAATAGAAGGATAACGATCCATATAGAAGCCGTTAATGTCTGTCTCATAAAGAAAGTCCACTCTTCTCCTCTAGTCCCGCTCCTCCCCGTTCTTCTAAACATACTCGCGACAACGTTAGCTCCAAACTGCAGTCCAAAAGCACAGGCAATAATAATAGCAGGGATCTCAATAATTCCGTGGGGCAGCAGACCTTTTACAATCAACGTGAATAAATCCTGGCCTTGAAGTGCCGACAAATGCACAATATAGCCGATTACCGCACCATTGATTAGGAGGAATAACGCCGGCAGTATGCCAAACAATGCTCCGAGAAAGATAATAACGACACCTTTAATACTGTTATTTAAAAATATAAATACAAAGAAGCTCCATTGAGGGTTAGACGACTCCTTTAGTGTTCCGCTAATTGTTCTGAGTCCCTCCAGTTGCTGCATAAGCAGCTTTTCCAAGCCTTCTGTGCCGATCCAGCCGAACACTACACCCAAGGCGAACAACAGCAGTGAGAACAATAATGCCTTTCGGATAGATTTAAGATCTTTGGCAAAAGTGAAGAACGATAGCATAGATACCTCCTGATATTAGTGATCTCCCTATCTCAAGGGTCATAACATGACGGTACGAGCATACATTTAGAACAAACAAGCATTTGCTGGGGAGAGGAGCGCTGTCATTTATGAATTCGTTTTATGTATTTAGCGGCAAGAAGATCAAAAGGTTCTTTTACATCTTCGCTGCTGCGCTGCTTGCTGCCGGTGTAGTGTATGTCGAGAGGGGAAATATTACGGTGTTTTCTCAAGCCGCCCCCCCTTCTGCGATCTACAGTGTACCGACGGAGAAGAAGCTGATTGCCCTGACGTTCGATATTAGCTGGGGAGAGAAGAGGCCTGGACCAATTCTCAAGGTGCTGGAAGACAAAAAAGTGGATAAGGCAACTTTCTTCCTATCCTCACCATGGAGTAAAACTCACCCCGATATTGTGACAAGCATCAAAGATGCGGGCTATGAGATTGGAAGCCACGGGCATAAACACGTCAATTACAGTACTCTTAGCAACGAGGAAATTCGCACACAAATTAGTACCGCTCACACCGTATTGACCGAGTTGACAGGGAAAGAACCGAATCTGATTCGTATGCCTAATGGCGATTTTGACAAAAGGGTGCTACAGGTGGCCACCGATCTCGGTTACAAAGTGATTCAATGGGACACCGATTCCCTGGACTGGAAAAACATCGGCGTAGATAATATCGTTAACCGCGTGACGAAAAAAGCTCATCCGGGAGATATCGTGCTTCTGCATGCCAGCGACTCCTGTAAACAGACACACGAGGCCCTCCCCAGAATTATTGATGAGCTGCGCGCCCAAGGTTATGAATTCGTTACCGTATCCGAGCTTCTGAGCCAAAGCAGCACTGAAGGCAAGGAAGTCCGGGATTCTGCTTGGCTGAATGACCGGCTGCAGGATGCAGCGGGCATGTAAGACTTAAACGCCTTCCCTGTGGTACCGCTAATTGTACAAAAAGCCTATCCATTCCTCAAATTTTAATGATGTGGGGAAATGAGCTCCGAGATATTGGGTGTGGGGGTGTCCAGTTTCGGATAACTCAGATCAAGACCCTCCAGCGTCTTCACTACAATGGATAGAGCCAAATAATTGCGGTACCACCGGTGATTGGCCGGAATCCAATACCACGGTGCTTTTTCTATACTGCTCTCCCGGAAAACATCTTCGTACGCCTTCTGGTACTCACTCCAGTACTCCCGCTCCTGCAGATCACTAACATCAAATTTCCAGTGCTTCTTGGGATCATGGAGACGCTCCTGGATCTTCTCCATCTGCTTCTCCTTGGATATATGCAAAAAGAGCTTGACGATAGTCGTCCCTTCTTCAGCGAGCATTTCCTCAAACTGGCGGATATAGCGAAAACGGCGCTTCAAATCCTCTTTGCTTAGGCCTCCGTGTACACGAGGAACAAGCACATCCTCATAATGCGAGCGGTTGAACGCAGAAATGTAGCCTTTAGGTGGTGTCTTCTGATGTACTCTCCACAAGAAATCATGCGCCGCTTCGTCCAGAGTAGGCTTTTTAAAACTGGTGACTGTGAAGCCTTGAGGATTGAGTCCTGAGAAAATATGTTTGACTGTTCCGTCCTTCCCGCTGGAATCCATACCTTGCAAGATCACAAGCAATGAATGTTTCTTTTGGGCAAAGAGAATGTCCTGCAGTTCCGCAAGCCGCTCTTTCAGCCGCTCCGTCTCCACGCTTGCCTCTTCCTTCGACTTGAACGTTCCCTTCTCACCCGGATCCAGTTTGCTTAGCGAGATTTCGTTTGTGTCTTTTATCATATAGCGCTTGATGCCCATATATTCCCCTCCCCATTAAGATGAATTCGCAATAAAAGCGTCTTTCTGAGATTACCCTCCAGTGTCCGTTTTTAACCGTTCTTCCCACATAAAATAAAAATCCCCGCCTCCTTGCAGGATAAGGAAACGAGGGATTGGGTACATTCTCCTTCAGGCAGCCTGGGGCTTCAAAACACGATGAAGCATCAAGATTTGGAAGGCATTGCAGGCGATCAAAGGAACAATAATAAATACGGTGGCACTGTCCACGCCAATACGAAGCACGCCGATGGTTTCTACGATAGTAATCGCTGTCATAAAGAAAAACGTGGGGATCCAGGCAGAGAAGTTCGTACTCCTTACCTTAAAGTAAGTCACTACAATAGCGGATAGCAGAATCAGAATCCCCAAGAACAGGTCTGAGGTTACGTTTCGCTCCCCACCCACGACAGAGCGTAAGAAGACGAGCTCCAGCAAGGCGAGTACGGCGAGCACCAGTTGTATGTACTGCCAGACTTTTCGCGGAAATACGCCAATGCCCATGTAGTTCAGAATCAGATAGGCGAAAAAGCCAAGCTGGGAATAGACGCTAACCAGCATTCCATACCCCAATAAAATAAGCGGGTACAGCAGAAAATCTGCCGTACTTTTAAAATCAATCTTGCCATTCACTGCCTGCAGTGCAAGACCGGCAATAACAGCACCGGCCGCTCCGATAAGCAGCGTAGTCCAAAATAAATAAAACCACTTTTTAATGCTCAGCCAGTTCACCCCCCTCATGTCAGATTTATTTTACCAAGGTTACCGTCAAAAAACCATTACTGTGTGACATTAAATGTATTCTCAAGCGGCATACTACATATCAAAATCCTACAAAGGAGGGCAGTGCCAATGAAATGGAGGACGATGGGCTTCGCCAGTTTAACATTGAGCTTGGTCCTGACCTTGACGGCCTGTGGAGGCGAGCAAAGCAGTTCTTCCTCAGGACAAGGCGGATACAAGGAAATGAAGACCATGGTTGTTGATATATTAAAAAGTGATGATGGGAAAAAGGCGGTCGAAGAGGCTCTTTCGAGTCCCAGCTCGGGAGGCGGTGAAGGCGGCGGAAGCGGAATGAGTATGAAGATGGTACCGCTTCAGACCACAGAACAAATTCGCGTGGCAGTCAAGGACACACTAACGGCGCCGGAGTACAAAAAAGAACTTGAGAAGATCATGACAGACCCCAAGTTCGCGGGTGAGTTCGCCAAAGCGATTAACGCACAAAGCAAAGAGCTTCATCAACAGCTGATCAAAGACCCCACGTACCAGAAATCGGTTGGGGAAATTATGAAGTCTCCAGAAATGACGAAGATGTATCTGGACCTCACCAAAACCCCAGACTACCGCAAGCAAACGATGACCATTATGCAGGATGCGATGCAGAATCCCCTGTTCCGCATGGAAGTGCTCAATCTTCTGAAGACCGTGGTCCAGGAAGAGCTTCAGCCTAAGGTCCAGAAGAAGGAAGGCGGTGGGCAAGGCGAAGGTGGAAAACAAGATGGTGGTGGCGGAGGCGACGACTCCGGATCTTAAATAATGCACAAATAAGAGGCCTTTCCCCACCAAATGGAGAAACGGCCTCTTTTTCATTTTTAATGTGATGCGGTTTTATTCTTGCTCATATTTAGCAATCAGCTTGTCCGCCACTTCGGCAAACAACAAGGCTGCTGTTGTCTCTTCTTTATATACCGAAGGTGAGAAATCCGGCTCTGAGATATGATTATCCGGTGCTCCAAGTGGAATTTGAGCCAAAAGCTCAGTATGTAGAGTCTCCGCCAGTCTGGCACCGCCACCGCGTCCGAAGATATACTCCTTCTGTCCACAGCCCGAGCATTCGTAATAGGACATATTCTCAATCACCCCGATAACCTCATGATCCGTCTGCAAAGCCATAGCGCCCGCTCTGGCGGCTACAAAGGCTGCAGTGGCATGTGGGGTAGTGACGATAATCTCTTTACTCTGTGGAAGCATCTGATGCACGTCCAGGGCCACATCACCTGTTCCTGGGGGAAGATCCAGCAGCATGTAGTCTAATTCTCCCCAGCCTACATCACTGAAGAATTGACGCAGCATTTTGCCAAGCATCGGTCCACGCCAAATGACAGGACTGTTCTCACGGATGAAGAAACCCATGGACATCACTTTTACGCCAAAACGCTCCACAGGAATAATAGTCCCGTCATCAACCACCGGCCCTTCCTCAATGCCCATCATATCTGGAACACTAAAGCCGTAGATATCGGCGTCGATCAGGCCTACCTTCTTACCTTTACGTGCCAGGGCTACCGCCAAGTTAACAGTGACGGTCGATTTCCCTACACCGCCTTTACCACTAGCTACAGCAATAAATTTCACACCTGATTCCGGACTGATCAGTTCATGATCATCAAGACCGGCAGCATGGCCTTTTTTCAGCTTAACCTCGTGCTCCTCTTCGGACTCCTCGGAATTTCCACCCCTATGGAGCGAGCGCTCATAGTCTGTGGCATCCCTAAGCCGGATGTGCACGTTCCCGGCCCCGCCATTCTCCAGCAAATCACGCACCTGCTGTTCCAGCTCTATGCGTCTTTGCTCTTCTGAATCCAGACAGACAATAGACAGTGAGACACGATCCTCTTTAATCATAATATCGCGAATTAATTGCAGCTCGATAAGGCTTTTTCCGGTTTCCGGGTCTTTAATGTTCTGCAAAAGTTCCTGGATTTGTTCCCTGGTCAGCATGGAAAGCACCTCAGTTTCACTTCCGGACAGAATTGCTCCGGTGTTTTTTGTCTTATTATAGCATTACCTTTCTATGGAAGAGTAGTCCTTACCCTGCTGCTCTGATTCGTATCGGAGGATTCCCCGGTATATACTGGTTGCCACCTTGCGCTGATATACATCATCCCCAAGAAGCAACGACTCCTGTGGATGCGATAGAAACCCGACTTCTACCAGCACAGACGGCATCTTCAGTGCCTTAAGCAGATACACCGTATTAACTGTCTTGGCCACACGATCCGTATTCTCCAGCGTATTCCTTAGCTCGGCCTGTACGAAATCCGCTAGTGGCTTGTTATCCTGGTTATTGGGATAGTAAAAGGTTTGTGCTCCGCTCCAGCGGTTGGAGGGAATGCTGTTCATATGAACGCTGATAAATAAGTCCACCCGCTTCTCTTCAATCGTTCTGACCCGTTGCTTCAGGTCCTCTGTCTTGCGCTTCGCATAGCCCTTCGTATCATTCTGTGCCAAGTCGTAATCACCTTCTCGGGTCATCACCACAATAGCACCGGCCTGCTGCAGATAATCCCGCAGATAGAGAGAAACGGACAGATTGATATCCTTCTCAATCAGCCCTTCTCGGCTGACAGCACCGCCATCCGGTCCCCCGTGGCCGGCATCTATAGCGATGACTTTACCGGACAGCGGCAGGCTCCAATAATTTGTTGTTTTAGCTGTAGGCATGTCATAGGCGATGATTCCGATCATCAATGCCAGTAAGGCTATGCCGAGCATACCTTTTCTGATACTGCTCCATGCGATCCAGACCGAGACTTTACTCTGCTTTCGGCCAGACATAACAAAGACCCCCTCGTCCCGATAGATTCTACTCATCTATATGGGACAAGAGGGTCAATTATTACTGGCTTTGGATTTATCGAACGGAGGCTTCCGGTGACATCCCTTCAATTAACACCTGAGCGACCTCTGGACGGGTGAATTCTGGTGGCGGGCAAGTGCCCTCACGCAGCAACCCCCGCACTTTGGTGCCGGACAAGGTTAAATGATCTTCTCCTGGATGCGGGCAAGTTTTGTTCGAAGCCATATTGCCGCATTTTTTGCAGAAAAAACTATGTTCAAAGAATAATGGCGTTATCCCAAGTTCATCAGCGGTAAAGTTCGTGAAGATCTCCTGTGCTTCGTAAGTGCCATAGTAATCGCCTACCCCCGCATGATCACGTCCAACAATGAAATGGGTGCATCCGTAGTTTTTACGCACCATGGCATGAAAAATCGCCTCCCGTGGGCCTGCGTAACGCATGGCAGCCGGAAACACACCAAGAAAAGTACGATCTTCCGGATAATAATTCTCCAAAAGAACCAAATAACTTTTCATCCGTACATTGGCCGGAACATCATCCGACTTGGTCTCGCCAACTAGCGGGTTCAGGAACAACGCGTCTACAACCTCCATAGCGCACTTCTGGATGTACTCATGAGCACGGTGCACCGGATTGCGTGTCTGAAAGCCTACAACCGTTCTCCAGCCCTTATCCGCGAATATTTTACGGGTCTCCGCAGGGTCGAAATAGAATTCTCCGAACTTCGCCGGTTGTGGACGGTTCAAAACAGTAATGGGTCCGCCAACATAAGTGGAGGGACGCGCCAATAGCTTGCTCACACCCGGATGCTCGGGGTCCGTAGTCTTGAAGACATGCTGTGCTTCAACAAGCTGATCCACGTTATATAGGCTCTCAACGTCCAGCACTCCGTAAATCAAACCATCTTCCTGTCCTACCAGCGTGACCTGCTCTCCTACACTAAGGCCGGCCGCAACTTCTTCCTCCACAGCCAGTGTTATCGGAATGCTCCATACCGTACCATTCGCCAGACGCATATTCTGAACAACGGAATGGTAGTCCTGCTCATTCAGAAAGCCCGTGAGCGGCGAAAAGGCTCCCACTGCTATAAGATCAAGATCAGAGATTGTCCAAGTGTTAATAGCGATCGTTTTGTTATGCACTGAGGCTTGCAGCAGTCTCTCGCGCTCTGCCCCTTCTGCTACGCGCCCGACCAGTGTTCCGCCATGCGGCAGTATTGAAGTCATCTATACTCTCCCCTTCTGTGTTGTTGCGGCAGTATGCCTCATTTGTGCAAACCGCATTCGGTTTTCTCCGACCCTGACCAACGTCCCGCACGCGGATCTTCACCTGGCATAACCTGTCTTGTGCAATATTCACAACCGATACTCGGATAATTCTGGTCATGCAGTGGGTTATAGACCACATTATTCTCACGGATGTAGTTCCAGACATCTTCACTTGTCCAGTCAGCAATTGGATTGAATTTGACTAGGCCGAACTTATAATCGTACTCGACTTTTTTGGCATTGGCACGGGTAGGTGCCTGATCACGTCTAATTCCTGTTATCCATGCCTCATACTGAGACAAAATTCGCGTGAGCGGTTCAACTTTACGGATACCGCAACATTGATTGGGATCTGTACTCCATAGCGCATCACCGTACTGAAGTGCTTGCTCCTGCGGAGTGATTTGTGGAGCTACACGGACAAACTCCAAGCCATATTTCTCTGACATCACGTCTCTGGTTTCATAAGTTTCTTTGAAATGAAAATCGGTATCGAGGTAAAACACATCTGTAGAAGGGCTGACTTTTTGGAGCATATCCACCAAAACCACATCTTCTGCGCCAAAGCTGCAGGCAAACGTTATATTAGGAAAGGTGTCTACTGCCCAGCGAATAATTTCCTCGGGAGAGGCATTTTCCAATTCATCAGCCTTGATCTTGATCAAATCTTCCTTCTCAAGCAGATTCATATTTAATTCCC
Organism: Paenibacillus agri; assembly: GCF_013359945.1. Classification (GTDB taxonomy): domain Bacteria; phylum Bacillota; class Bacilli; order Paenibacillales; family Paenibacillaceae; genus Paenibacillus_AQ; species Paenibacillus_AQ agri. The sequence goes on from NZ_JABWCS010000191.1 coordinate 8,749, forward strand.
CCATCCTTATAGAAAAACCTTATTAATCCCAACTATTTTTATATGGAATAGTATATAACTTTCCCTGTAGATGTCAATGAAATTGGATGAAATAAACATTTCCCCAGAAAATAATAATATAAAAAGAAGACCCATCTCCAAAGGAAAAGGGTCTTCTTGTATAAATATTAACGTTTCGAGAACTGAGGAGCACGACGAGCTGCTTTAAGGCCGTATTTCTTACGTTCCTTCATACGTGGGTCACGAGTCAGGAAGCCGGCTTTCTTCAGCGATGGACGGAATTCAGGATCAGCTTTCAGCAATGCACGGGAAATTCCGTGACGGATTGCGCCAGCTTGACCAGAGATACCGCCACCATGAGCCAGTACGATTACATCGTAGCTGTTCAGGGTTTCAGTCAGGTTCAAAGGTTGTTTTACGATCAGTTTGAGTGTTTCCAAACCGAAATATTCGTTGATATCGCGTTTGTTAATGACAATGCGTCCTTCACCCGGTACAAGGCGAACACGTGCTACCGAATGTTTACGACGACCTGTCCCATAGTATTGTACTTGTGCCATGAAACTGTCCTCCCTTATTCTTATCCGCGAAGTTCGTAAACTTCAGGTTTTTGTGCTGCATGTGGATGCTCAGCGCCTGCATAGACTTTCAATCTCAACTTCATTTGATTGCCTTGACGAGTCTTAGGAATCATACCGTGAACAGCAGATTCAAGAACACGCTCAGGTTTAGTCTTAAGCAATTCACCAGCAGTAGTAACTTTCAATCCGCCCGGGTGCATCGAGTGACGATAGTACTTTTTGTTCTCCAATTTCTTACCAGTCAATTCAATTTTCTCAGCGTTGATTACAATTACGAAATCTCCTGTATCAACGTGTGGAGTGAATTGCGGTTTGTGTTTGCCACGGATCAAAGCAGCGGCTTCGCTTGCCAAACGACCAAGTGTTTTGCCTTCGGCATCAATGATGTGCCAATTGCGTTCAACTTCGTTTGGCTTCGCCATATAGGTGGTACGCATGAATGTTTCCTCCTTGTTCTCGTACGAAAATCATCTGTTTCGTATATCTTGTTTCTCATTGAATTACAATTGTGAATGTTAGTGTAAAGCAGTTGTGGGTGTAATCTTGATCGGGGCTGTGGGATAGCCATCAAGAAAACACAACTTTTATTCTACAGTATAAGCATCACAAGTGCAAGTGAAACTTAGGTTTCAATCAGCTTTTTTATAATCGGCCTCTTCATATTCTACGCTCCACAGCGTAAGCCCATTAGCCACAGCTGTAGGGCCTGCTGCACCACGATCACAAGCTGCCAGAATATGTGCTACTTTATCTGCAGGGCATTTCCCTTGACCCACATTGATCAGCGTTCCCATAATAATACGGACCATATGCTGCAAGAAACCACTCCCGGTAATAAAAACATGAATAACTCCCTGATCCCGGGGATTCGGCCTACACATACTTGTGTCTACCTCCATATGCGCCTCATAGATTGTTCGAACATGTGATGTCTTCGTCGAATGCCGTGAAGCAAATGAAGTAAAGTCATGTGTACCCAAAAGATGGGTCAATCCCTGCTGCATGGCTGATACATCCAGGATACCCGGATGATGCAGCTGCCAGCGTCTCTGAAAAGGATCCGGGAACTGATTCGCGTTAATCGTATACCGGTAGGTCTTGCGCTTTGCGCTTCTCCGGGAATGGAACGACAGCGGGACTTCTCTCGCTTCCGTAACCACAATATCCTGCGGCAATCTCGCATTCAGAGCCAGACACCAGCGTTCCAGCGGAATTTGCGAGGAGGTGATGAAATTGAACGGCTGGCCGTATGCATGTACTCCGGCATCCGTGCGTCCTGAAGCATGTATCTTGAGGTCTTCGCCCGTCAAGTGGAGTATAGCCTCTTCCAGCCGGTCTTGAATCGTATTGCCCTGTGGCTGGGTCTGAAAGCCATCATAAGTCGTTCCGTCATAATTGACCTTCATCAATAGATTACGCATTCCATTCTCCTTTACAAAAAAAAGAGCCCCTGCGGGAGCTCCTTCTACTCTAACAAGGCGATTCCCGCGGTTAGTTGTACGGCAGGGCCTATAAGCCCCTGCTGCACAATAACACTTTTCTTTCCCATGAACCATTTTCCGAGGAAAATGATCTCTGGGGTTGCCGGAAATCAATACCTCCGTTACTACGCGCGGTCTACCAGCTCAAGGTAAACCATAGGCGCAGCATCGCCACGGCGAGGTCCCAGTTTCATGATACGAGTGTATCCACCTGGACGCTCTGTGTAACGAGGAGCAATATCAGAGAACAATTTTTGGATTGCATCTTGTTCGCCATCAACAGTCTCACGACGTACAAATGCAGCTACTTGACGGCGAGCATGAAGATCGCCCTTTTTCGCTTTAGTGATTAGTTTCTCAGCGATGGAACGAACTTCCTTCGCCTTGGCTTCCGTTGTTTGGATACGCTCATACAAGAACAGATCCGTTACCAAGTCACGAAACAAAGCTTTACGCGCACTGGAATCACGGCCCAATTTTTGGTATGCCATTCTATTCCCTCCTTTACTATAGCAATCTGATCGCTATTCTTCTGTACGGAGTCCTAAACCGAGTTCCTCAAGCTTTTCCTGAACTTCTTCCAAAGATTTACGACCAAGGTTACGCACCTTCATCATATCTTCTTCTGTCTTCGTGGTAAGCTCCTGCACGGTGTTGATACCAGCGCGTTTGAGGCAGTTGTAGGAACGGACAGAAAGATCAAGCTCTTCGATTGTCATCTCAAGCACTTTTTCTTTTTTGTCTTCTTCTTTTTCAACCATAATTTCGGCGTCTTTCGCTTCATCCGTAAGTCCTACGAACAATACGAGGTGCTCGTTCAAAATTTTGGCTCCGAGGCTTACAGCCTCTTCCGGTCTGATACTACCATCTGTCCAGATCTCAAGTGTCAATTTGTCATAGTTGGTTACTTGGCCAACACGAGTGTTGTCAATGACGTAGTTAACACGAGAGATAGGTGTGTAGATGGAGTCAACCGGGATAACGCCGATTGGCTGGTCTTCGCGTTTGTTCCGGTCCGCTTGGACATAGCCACGACCACGGCCTGCAAAAATTCGCATGTGAAGTCTCGCACCAGGTCCCAGCGTTGCAATATGAAGATCCGGGTTCAGGATCTCAACGTCGCTGTCCGCACGGATATCACCTGCGGTCACGACGCCTTCCCCTTCAGCATCAATCTCGAACACTTTCTCCTCATCTGAATGAATCTTCAGGGAGAGAGCTTTCAGGTTCAAAATGATTTCCGTCACATCTTCCATTACGCCAGGAACGGTGGAGAACTCATGCAGAACACCGTCAATTTGGACCGAAGTCACTGCGGCTCCCGGCAGGGAGGACAGCAGTATCCGGCGAAGCGAGTTCCCCAGAGTCGTGCCATATCCACGTTCCAGCGGTTCAACTACGAATTTCCCATAGGTTCCTTCTTCATTGGCTTCTACGGTCTCAATCTTCGGCTTTTCAATTTCTATCACGAGTGTACCCCTCCTTCAAACGTCGCTCCTATATGAAACTGTCACCCATCAGGTGCATCATGTAGTATGCCTAAACACCTATTATTAGCAGATGCGTCAGAATTATACCACAATCACGATACTGATTTCACTATACGCGGCGGCGTTTTGGCGGACGGCATCCATTGTGAGGAACTGGAGTAACGTCTTTAATGAGGTTAACTTCAAGACCAGCGGCTTGAAGGGAACGGATGGCTGCTTCGCGGCCCGCGCCCGGTCCTTTAACCATAACTTCAACGGATTTCATGCCGTGTTCCATAGCGGCTTTCGCTGCTGTCTCGGCTGCCATTTGCGCTGCATATGGAGTCGATTTACGGGAACCTCTGAATCCTTGGCCGCCGGAGCTAGCCCAGGAAATTGCATTACCGTGAGGATCCGTGATGGTAACGATGGTGTTGTTGAACGTGGAACGAATGTGTGCCACGCCACTCTCGATATTTTTACGGTCGCGACGTTTGGTACGTACGACTTTTTTCGGTTTAGCCATTGTCTCTTATCCCCCCTTATTATTTCTTTTTGTTTGCTACCGTACGACGCGGGCCTTTCCGGGTACGGGCATTCGTTTTAGTACGTTGACCGCGAACAGGCAATCCACGACGGTGACGAACACCGCGGTAACAGCCGATCTCAGTAAGACGCTTAATATTTAAGGAAATTTCACGACGAAGGTCACCTTCAACCTTAACGGACTTGTCGATCGTTTCACGCAGTTTGCTGACTTCATCTTCCGTCAAATCACGGACACGTGTATTAGCGCTAATGCCTGTTTCATTAAGAATTTTCTGGGAAGTCGTTTTACCGATTCCGAAAATATAAGTCAAGGCGATCTCAACGCGTTTGTCACGTGGCAAATCCACTCCAGCTATACGAGCCATTTTACGCTACACCCCCTTCTTAACCTTGTTTTTGTTTGTGTTTCGGATTTTCGCAAATTACCATAACAGTCCCTTTGCGGCGGATGACTTTGCATTTCTCGCAAATGGGCTTTACAGAAGGTCTTACCTTCATGCTAATTACCTCCTCAAAGTTTTGCGAAGCAAAACTTTTTTCGTAGTTCCCATCTATTTACGGTAAGTTATACGACCTTTAGTTAAATCATAAGGCGATAACTGCACGACCACTTTGTCTCCGGTCAATATACGGATAAAGTGCATCCGCAATTTACCGGATACATGGGCAAGTATTTGATGACCGTTTTCCAGTTCAACCTTAAATGTTGCATTCGGCAACGGCTCAATGACCGTACCTTCCACCTCAATGACATCTTCCTTAGCCACAGTTAGTCTCCTTTCTCTTTCGCGCTTATTCCTTCGGGATCACCATATTTAGTCACTGCAAAACGCAGCTTTCCATTGGTCACCCTTCCGGTCTCTTTCAAACTGTCCACAACCTCACTGCTGATGAAAGGTATGAGCTCCAGATGAAGAATATTCTTCTTCTTCGGCCCGTCAAACTTGCGTTTGTCCCCATCGGCAATGTATACAAATCTGCTGTCAACAACTGCGATAACAATGGCAGCCTCTCCGGCATCCTTGCCTTTGAGAATTCTCACCAATTGACCAACCTGCGGGCTGCTCCCAGTACTCAAATGAAGATCACCTACGCATTCAGTTTTGTGAAAATTTCCATGCCGTCCGGAGTAACTGCTACTGTATGCTCAAAATGGGCACACAATGAACCATCCACCGTAACGACCGTCCAGTTATCTTCCAGCGTTTTGACATACCGTTCACCCACGTTTACCATCGGCTCAATCGCCAGCACCATGCCAGGTTTAAGCCTTGGTCCGCGGTCCGCTACGCCATAATTAGGAATTTGCGGTTCTTCATGCAGTTCTGCCCCAATACCATGACCAACATACTCGCGTACCACCGAAAACCCGGCTTCTTCAATGTATTTCTGTATGGCGTGGGAGATTGTAAACAAGCGCACATCCGGCTTAACTAACGCCAGTCCTGCGTACAGGGAGCCCTCCGTAACGTCCAGCAAACGCTGAGCCTCTTCGGAAATGCTGCCCACCCCGTAGGTCCAGGCGGAATCACCGTGATAACCGCGGTACTCTGCGCCGATATCCAGCGTAACGATATCGCCTTCGATCAGCTTGCGTTTACCCGGAAATCCATGCACCAATTGTTCATTGACTGAAGCGCAAATGCTGGCAGGAAAACCGTTGTAGCCTTTGAAAGACGGCACAGCACCTTGACTGCGAATGTATTGATCGGCGATTCTGTCGAGCTCTCCGGTTGTGATCCCTGGCTCAATGGCCTGTGATATCAATCGGTGACTCTCGGCAACAATTCGACCAGCTTCCCTCATAAAGGCAAGTTCCTGTTCGGACTTACATATGATCATTACACTAACCTCGCAGTAAAGACACTATTTCGGAAGAAACGACATCGATTTCGTTTTCCCCGTTCACCTGACGCAAAAGACCTTTATTTTCATAAAACGTGAGCAGAGGCGCTGTCTTGTTGTCGTACTCATCCAGACGCTTTCCTACGCTCTCTTCGTTGTCATCTGGACGTTGATAAAGCTCGCCGCCATCAATGTCGCAAATGCCTTCTTGCTTTGGCGGGTTGAAGATCAGATGATAGGATGCTCCACACACACTGCAAATTCGACGTCCCGTAAGACGTGCCATAAGCAGGCCGCGGTCAACATTCAAGTTGATCACATGATCCAAGGAAGTGTTCAAACGACTCAGGATTCCATCCAGCGCTTCCGCTTGCGAAAGGGTTCTTGGAAAACCGTCCAATAAAAAACCTTTTTCGCAATCGGACTGCTGAAGTCGTTCTTCCACGATTCCAATGGTCACATCATCTGGTACAAGCAAACCCTGATCGATATAGGACTTGGCCTTAAGTCCCACTGGAGTTTCCTGCTTGATTGCCAAGCGAAAGGCGTCTCCAGTTGAGATATGAGGAATACCAAGTTCCTTCACGACCACAGCTGCTTGTGTTCCCTTGCCTGCCCCAGGAGGGCCCATGAATAAAAAGTTCACGATTTCTCTCTCCCTCCAAAGTTCGCCACCAAGCAAGAAACAGCACAATAGGTGCCGGGAAGTCTTCGTTGCTTAAGCCTCACCGGAACCTATCGCCTATTTATTGATGAAGCCTTTGTAATGGCGTTTGATCAAATGGCTCTCAATCTGTTTCATTGTATCCAATGCCACCCCGATCACGATCAGAATCGATGTACCACCGATTTGAACCGAATCAGGCAACCCGGAGATCTTCCCGAAGAATACAGGAAGTACGGAAATCAGAGCCAGGAACAACGCGCCTGACATCGTCAGACGGGACATTACCTTGGTCAAGTATTTCTCCGTAGCTTTACCAGGACGAATTCCCGGAATGTATCCACCATTCTTCTTCATGTTGTCAGCCATCTGCTGTGGGTTCATCTGAACGAACGTATAGAAGAACGTAAATCCGATGATCATCACAATATACAGAACCATACCGAGGGGCTCATTAAACTTCAGGTTGCCAGCAACCCATTTTGCCCACTCATGTGTTGACCAGAAGCTGGAGAGTACAACTGGGAATTGCAGTAGGGATACAGCGAAAATGACAGGGATAACGCCCGCTGCGTTAATCTTCAGCGGAATATGCGTGTTCTGTCCACCATACATCTTGTTGCCGACTACGCGTTTGGCATATTGTACAGGAATTTTCCGTATACCTTGTTGTACAAAGATTACTCCTGCCACAATAGCCACAAGCACGATCACAACAATCACGACTTTAAGAATATTCAGGAACATCTGATCCGGCTGAATAAAGCTGGACTGAGCCGTAGCTGCTATATGTCCCGGAACGCCTGCGACGATTCCCGCAAAAATCAGGATCGAGATCCCGTTTCCGATACCCTTTTCAGTGATTTGTTCACCTAGCCACATCAGGAAGGAAGTACCCGCCGTCAGTATGATGGCAACCAGCAAGTAATCGGCAAACGTTGCATTCGGCATCATCTCAGCACTATAAATCCGGTTAAACCCGATAGACGTGGCAAAACCTTGGATCAAAGCTAATACTACAGTACCATAGCGCGTAATTTGGGCCAGTTGCTTTTTCCCGTGCTCCCCTTGTTTTGCCCATTCAGCAAACTTAGGAACAACATCCATCGACAGTAACTGCACGATGATGGATGCTGTGATGTACGGGTAAATACTGATCGCAAATATTGAGAAGTTCTTGAGCGCTCCTCCGGAGAAGGTGTTCAAAAGACTCATCAACGCTTCGCCTGTCTGATTAGCCGACTGCAAAACATCCTTGTTTACACCTGGAACCGGTACATACGATCCAATGCGGTAGATGATCAAAACGAACAGGGTGAATAGGATCTTTTTGCGCAAATCTTCAACATGCCATATATTCTTAAGCGTCTTGAACATTAGATCACCTCGGTTTTACCGCCGGCAGCCTGGATTTTCTCTACCGCAGATTGAGAGAACTTATTTGCTTGTACAGTCAATTTAACGGATAGTTCACCGTTGCCGAGGATTTTGATACCGCTCTTGGAGTTCTTGACAACGCCTGTTTCCAGCAACAATGCAGGAGTTACTTCAGTTCCTTCTGCGAAGTTGTTCAGATCTTCAAGGTTCACAATCGCATACTCTTTACGGGTAGGATTGATGAAACCACGTTTAGGCAGACGACGGTAGAGTGGGTTTTGACCACCCTCGAAGCCCGGACGAACACCACCGCCGGAACGGGAGTTTTGACCCTTATGACCGCGACCGGAAGTTTTACCGTTACCGCTACTAGGACCGCGACCAACGCGGTTGCGTTCTTTACGGGACCCTGGAGCAGGAGCAAGTTCATGTAACTTCATCGTTTGCACCTCCTTATTGTTGTTAATTTATTACGAAGGATTTAGCCTTCGATTTCAGTAACAGATACCAAATGGCTCACTTTGTTGATCATTCCGCGAATTGCGGGATTGTCATTGTGAACCACTGTCGAATTGAGTTTACGCAGGCCGAGCGTCTTAACTGTAACACGTTGTGTTTCAGGACGTCCAATTACGCTGCGTACGAGGGTAATCTGCAATTTTGCCATTGACGTTCCCCTCCTTAACCGCGCAGTTCTTCGACAGATTTGCCGCGAAGTTTCGCGACCTCTTCAATGCGCTTCAGACGGGAAAGACCCTCCAAAGTTGCATTGACCATATTCATGGAGTTCGAAGAACCCAAAGATTTTGTCAAGATGTCGCCAACGCCTGCCAATTCCAATACCGCACGAACTGGTCCGCCAGCGATAACGCCCGTACCTTCGGATGCTGGTTTCAGCAACACGCGTCCTGCGCCGAAGTGACCAGTAACCAAGTGAGGAATCGAAGTTCCTACGATTGGAATGTGAATCAGGTTTTTCTTAGCATCTTCAATGCCTTTGCGGATGGCTTCCGGTACTTCGCCGGCTTTACCGATACCCGCTCCGACGTAGCCGTTGCCATCGCCCACAACAACCAATGCACTAAAGCTGAAACGGCGTCCGCCTTTTACAACTTTAGCAACCCGGTTAATGTGTACAACTCTTTCTGTCAGCTCTAAACTGTTCGGATCTACACGCAAGTCGTTAACCTCCTTTTAAGAATTATTCTAGAATTCAAGACCAGCTTCGCGAGCTGCATCTGCCAATGCTTGAATCCGTCCATGGTACAAGTATCCACCGCGGTCAAATACAACCACTGCGTGACCTTTTGCTTTAGCGCGCTCAGCGATCAATTGACCTACTTTGCTTGCAGCTTCAACACTGCCGCCATTACCGATGCTACCGCTCAGTTCTTTATCAAGTGTAGAGGCAGATACGATAGTAACGCCTGTAACATCATCGATCAATTGAGCGTAAATGTGTTTCGAAGAACGGAACACATTCAAACGTGGACGCTCAGTAGTTCCCTGAATTTTCTTACGAACACGCAGGTGTCTTTTGAGACGAGCCTTGTTTTTGTCCTCTTTTGTAATCATGCTTCCCTTTCACTCCCTTCAGTTTGCCGTAAACAGCTTCACTTTAAGATGCACGGGGTATCTTACAATTAAGATTGGGCCGATTATTTCTTCTTACCGGCTTTACCTTCCTTGCGGATGATACGCTCGCCTTCATATTTGATACCTTTACCTTTATACGGTTCAGGTTCACGTACGGAACGGATTTTGGCAGCATAAGCGCCTACGCGTTCTTTGTCGATACCTTTAACGATGATCTTCGTGTTCGCAGGAACTTCGAACTCGATACCCGCTTCCGGTGTAATTTCAACCGGGTGGGAGTAACCAACGTTCAGAACGATTTTATCTCCGGATTTGCTTGCACGATATCCGACCCCAACCAGTTCCAGAGATTTCGAGAAACCTTCAGTCACACCACTCACCATGTTGTTGACAACGGAGCGGGTTGTGCCGTGAAGTGAACGATGCAATTTGTTATCCGACGGGCGAACAACAGTGATTTCGTTATTTTCAACCGTAATCTTCATGTCTTTATGAAGCTCACGAGTCAAAGTGCCTTTAGGGCCTTTTACTGTAATAACGGCGTTGTCCAAAGTGACATCTACACCGCTAGGTACTGCGATTGGTTTGCGACCAATACGAGACATGTGTTGCACCTCCTTATCTTGTGACGTTTATTACCAAACGTAGCAGACAACTTCTCCGCCCGATTTAGATTGACGAGCTTCTTTGTCGGTCATAACTCCCTTGGATGTGGAGATAATCGCGATTCCAAGGCCACCGAGTACACGAGGAACTTCATTGCTCTTCGTGTAAACGCGAAGGCCTGGCTTACTGATTCTTTTCAAACCAGAAATAACGCGCTCTTGGTTAGGGCCGTATTTCAAGAAGATACGGATAATCCCTTGTTTGCTATCCTCAACGAATTCAGCATCACGAATGAAGCCTTCACGCTTCAAGATGTCCGCGATTTGTTTCTTCATTGTAGAAGCAGGCATTTCTACTGTCTCGTGACGCACAATGTTAGCGTTACGAATACGAGTAAGCATATCTGCGATAGGATCAGACATAGTCATGTGTGTAAACCTCCTTCCCGTTTATAAACTTCTTACCAACTTGCTTTTTTCACGCCAGGGATCTGGCCTTTATAAGCTAATTCACGGAAACAAATTCTGCAAATTTTGAACTTTTGCAGTACCGAATGTGGACGACCGCAACGCTCGCAGCGTGTATATGCACGCACTTTAAACTTAGGCTCACGTTGTTGTTTAACTTTCATTGAAGTTTTTGCCACTTAGCCTGACACCTCCTAAACATTTTCGGAGAAATGGATTAACCGACTTTATTTTGCGAAAGGTGCTCCCAGTTGCGTAAGCAACTCACGGGATTCCTCATCCGTCTTTGCCGTCGTTACGATAACGATGTCCATACCGCGGACTTTATCCACTTTGTCATATTCGATCTCGGGGAAGATCAATTGTTCTTTAAGACCAAGCGTGTAGTTACCACGGCCATCAAAAGCCTTAGTGGAAATACCACGGAAGTCACGTACGCGTGGAAGCGTTACGTTGAACAATTTGTCCAGGAAGTAATACATACGCTCACCGCGAAGTGTTACTTTAACCCCAATCGGCATATTTTCGCGCAGTTTGAAACCGGCGATGGATTTTTTAGCTTTAGTGATAACTGGCTTTTGACCAGCGATCAATTGCATATCGTTAACTGCTGCATCAAGTACTTTGGAGTTTTGAACAGCGTCACCCACACCCATGTTGATGACAATCTTCTCGATCTTAGGTACTTGCATAACAGTCGAATAGTTAAACTTCTGCATCAAAGCAGGTGTAATTTCGTTCAGAAAACGTTCTTTCATTCTTGCTGCCATGAAGATTTAACCTCCTTTCCTTAAGGGTGATTAGTCGATAATCTCTCCGGATCTCTTAGCTACCCGTACCTTTTTACCGTTATCCAATACTTTGTAACCGATGCGGGTTACTTTACCACTCTTCGGATCAATGTGCATTACGTTGGACACATGGATCGAAGCTTCCTGCTCGATGATTCCACCTTGTGGATTCAACTGGTTCGGCTTTTGGTGTTTTTTCACCAAGTTCACGCCTTCTACCAGGACTCTGTTTTGGCGAGGATAAGCAGCGATGACACGGCCTTTTTTACCTTTGTCTTTCCCGCTGATCACAAGCACCACGTCGTCTTTTTTCACGTGCAGTTTATTGTTATGGGATTCCAGAACTTTTTTCACTCTAGGCATTTATTACACCTCCTATGACTAACCTTCGGTTTTATTAGAACCGTGTGTATTAGATAACTTCCGGTGCCAAGGAAACGATCTTCATGTAGTCTTTATCGCGAAGTTCGCGAGCAACTGGTCCGAAGATACGCGTTCCGCGTGGGCTTCTGTCGTCTTTAACAACAACAGCTGCATTTTCGTCAAAAGAAATGTAAGATCCGTCTTTACGACGTACCGAACGTTTAGTACGAACAACTACCGCTCTAACTACATCACCCTTTTTGACAACGCCGCCTGGTGTTGCTTGTTTTACCGAGCAAACGATCAGATCGCCAATTGCTGCTGTACGGCGTCCAGTACCACCCAGTACGCGGATACACATCAGTTCCTTCGCACCAGAGTTGTCAGCCACATGCAAACGTGTAAATGGTTGAATCATTATATTTTCCTCCTTCCGGAAAGGCTTTGTTAGCTATCTTAGATAATAATCGCTTTTTCTACCACTTCAACCAGTCTCCAACGTTTGTCCTTAGACAATGGACGAGTTTCCATGACTTTAACGACATCACCAATCTTAGCTACATTCTCTTCATCATGTGCTTTGAATTTCTTCGTAGACTTGATGCGTTTGTGATACAAATTGTGCTTCTTATAGGTTTCAACAGCAATTACGATGGTTTTATCCATTTTGTCGCTGACTACTTTACCAACCAGCACTTTACGTGCATTACGCTCTTCACTCATAGTTAGCCTCCTTCCTGAATTCGGATACTATATCCGCCCTCACTTAACTAATCCCAAGTACTCTTTGATGGATAATGGTTTTAGCACGAGCTATTTCCTTACGCACATCACGAATCCGAGTCGGGTTGTCCAGTTGGCCAGTTGCCAATTGAAAACGGAGATTGAAAAGCTCTTCCTTGAATCCGGCGATCTTTTGTTCAATCTCGGCAGTGGTTAAGTTGCGAAGTTCATTAGCTTTCATTTGCTTCACCACCCACTTCTTCACGTTTCACAAACTTAGTTTTAACAGGCAGCTTGTGAGCGGCAAGACGCATAGCTTCACGAGCGATTTCTTCCGAAACGCCTCCGAGTTCGAACATAATCTTGCCCGGTTTAACTACGGCTACCCATTTCTCAACGTTACCTTTACCACTACCCATACGAACCTCAAGAGGCTTTTGAGTAATTGGCTTATCCGGGAAAATCTTAATCCACACTTGACCGCCACGTTTGATGTAACGTGTCATTGCGATACGTGCAGCTTCGATTTGACGGTTAGTGATCCAAGATGGCTCCAGAGCTTGCAGACCGTATTCGCCGAAGTTCAGCGTGGTGCCGCCTTTTGCCATACCCTTCATGTGACCGCGTTGTTGCTTGCGGTGTTTAACGCGTTTTGGTACCAACATGATTAGTTGCCTCCTTCCTGAGCAGCTTGTTTCTTAGCTGGGGGAAGAACTTCTCCACGGTAGATCCATACTTTTACGCCGATACGGCCGTAAGTTGTATGTGCTTCAGCCGTTCCGTAATCGATATCGGCACGAAGCGTATGAAGTGGAACTGTTCCTTCGCTATAACCTTCTGAACGGGCAATCTCAGCGCCGCCAAGACGTCCGCCAACTTGTGTTTTAATCCCTTTTGCACCGGAACGCATAGTTCTTTGAATCGCTTGTTTCAGCGCACGACGGAACGATACGCGACGCTCCAATTGTTGTGCAATGCTTTCAGCAACCAGAATTGCATCCAATTCAGGGTGTTTGATTTCATTGATGTTGATGTGTACTTTCTTACCGCCGGCAATAGCAGTAACTGCGCTACGAAGAATTTCTACTTCTGCGCCGCCCTTACCAATAACCATACCTGGCTTAGCAGTATGAATTGTTACGTTCACACGGTTTGCCGCTCTTTCAATCTCGATGCGGGAAACAGCGGAATCTTTCAATTTGCCTTTAAGGTATTCACGGATTTTGACGTCTTCCATTAAAAGAGTACCGAAATCTTTACCTGCATACCATTTAGATTCCCAATCGCGAATAATACCGACCCGGAGTCCGACTGGATTTACCTTTTGACCCACACGTTATCCCTCCCTTATTTCTCAGATACCACCAAAGTAATGTGGCTTGTGCGTTTATTGATCCGGCTAGCGCGGCCCATGGCGCGTGGACGGAAACGTTTCATAGTAGGACCCTGGTTAACGAAAACTTCGCTAACGAACAAGCTGTTCACGTCCATAGAATAGTTGTGCTCAGCATTCGCAATTGCCGAGTTAAGCAACTTCTCAACCACTGGAGAAGCCGACTTCGGAGTGTGGCGAAGAATTGCAATCGCTTCTCCAACTTGCTTACCGCGAATCAAGTCAACAACCAATTTCGCTTTACGAGCAGAAATGCGCACCGATCTAGCATGTGCTTTTGCTTCCATTGTTTTCCCTCCTCTCGAACGAAGAACTTAATTATCTTCTTGTTTTCTTATCGTCACCCGCGTGGCCTTTGTAAGTACGTGTTGGCGCGAACTCGCCCAATTTGTGACCTACCATATCTTCCGTTACGTATACTGGCACGTGTTTGCGGCCGTCATATACACCAAACGTATGTCCGATAAACTGAGGGAAAATAGTTGAGCGACGGGACCAGGTTTTTACTACGACTTTCTTGTCTGCCGCGTTCAGTTCCTCAACTTTTTTCAGCAGGTAGCCATCGATGAATGGCCCCTTTTTTAAACTGCGACCCATGTATGAATCCTCCCTTCATCCGGTTCTTCAAACCGCGAAACGACGCTTCGCGCTAATCATGATGCCAGAAGCGTCTTATTTCGTGCGGCGGCGAACGATATATTTATCAGATGCCTTGTTTTTCTTACGCGTTTTGTAACCAAGGGTTGGTTTACCCCATGGAGACATAGGCGATTTCCGTCCGATTGGAGCGCGGCCTTCACCACCACCGTGTGGGTGATCGTTAGGGTTCATTACAACACCGCGTACTTCAGGACGTTGGCCAAGCCAGCGACTGCGTCCAGCTTTACCGATTTTGATCAATTCGTGATCTTCGTTACCTACGGAACCGATCGTCGCGCGGCAAACGCTCAGGATCTTACGAACTTCACCGGAGTTCAAGCGAACGGATACGTATTTTTCTTCTTTACCAAGCAATTGAGCTTCTGTACCAGCAGCACGAACCAATTGTCCGCCTTTACCTGGTTTCAACTCAATGTTGTGGATAACTGTACCAACCGGAATGTTTTCCAGTGGAAGGGTGTTACCAATTTTGATGTCGGCTTTAGGGCCAGACTCGATCTTATCCCCAACTTTAAGGCCTTTAGGAGCGATGATGTAACGTTTCTCTCCATCAGCATAGTGGATCAAAGCAATATTGGATGTACGGTTCGGGTCATACTCGATTGTAGCAACGCTACCAGGTATGCCGTCTTTCGTACGTTTGAAGTCGATAATACGGTATTTACGTTTGTGTCCGCCGCCGTGGTGACGAACCGTAATTTTACCTTGGTTGTTGCGGCCCGCTTTTTTGCTCAGTGGCGCAAGCAACGATTTCTCTGGCTGGTTTGTTGTGATTTCTTCAAACGTAGACACGGACATTGCGCGTCTGGCCGGAGAGGTCGGTTTGTACTTTTTGATTGGCACTATATTTCCCTCCTTACTTTAAGAGTATTATTCTACCGCTTCAAAGAATTCGAGCGGTTTGCTGTCCGGGCTCAGCTTAACGATGGCTTTTTTCCACTCTGGAGTGTATCCGGAGTATTTGCCATAACGTTTCAGTTTGCCAGGTACACGCATTGTGTTCACACTAACTACTTTAACTTTGAAAATCGCCTCAACGGCTTTCTTGATTTCGGTCTTGTTAGCACGAATATCCACTTCAAAAGCGTATTTCAATTCGCTCATGTATTCGGAAGTGCGTTCCGTAATCACCGGACGTTTGATAATATCACGAGGATCTTTCATTATGCGAACACCTCCTCTACCTTCAGAACTGCTTCCTTGGTGATGATCAGTTTGTCGTACGACAGTACGTCAAGAACATTGATGCCGTCAGCCGCTACGAATTTCACCCCAGGGATGTTACGAGCGGAGAGAGCTACGTTATCGTTGTAGCTGTCAGCTACGATCAACGCTTTGCGCTCTACTTTCAGATTGTTCAGAATCGCTGCGAATTCTTTCGTCTTCGGAGCATTCAATGTCAAGCTATCCAATACGATAATGTCGTTCTCAAGAACCTTCGAGGACAACGCGGATTTAATAGCCAAACGGCGAACTTTCTTAGGCAGTTTCCAGGAATAGCTGCGAGGAGTTGGTCCGAAGACTACGCCGCCGCCTTTCCATTGTGGGGAACGAATGGAGCCTTGACGAGCACGACCTGTACCTTTTTGTTTCCAAGGTTTACGTCCGCCGCCACGCACTTCAGAACGTCCTTTAACTTTGTGTGTTCCACGACGAAGGGAAGCTCTTTGCAGCAATACAGCTTCATGCAGCACGTGCACGTTCGGCTCAATACCGAATACTGATTCGCTCAGTTCAACTTCGCCAACTTCGCTACCACTGATATTAAAAAGTGTTACTTTTGGCATTTCATGTTCCTCCTTTCTTCAGGAATTATTTCTTAACAGTTTGTTTCACTTTCACAAAGCTGTTTTTCGGGCCCGGAATCGCGCCTTTAACCAGCAATACGTTACGCTCTACATCCACGCGGATGATTTCAAGCTTTTGAACCGTCACAGTTGTGTGGCCCATGTGACCTGGAAGGCGTTTGCCCTTAGGAACACGGTTAGCTTGGATCGAACCCATGGAACCAGGTCTTCTGTGGTAACGGGAACCGTGGGCCATTGGTCCGCGGCTTTGTCCCCAACGTTTAATTACACCTTGGAAACCTTTACCCTTGGTTGTACCGGTTACGTCAACAAATTCGCCTTCTGCGAAAATGTCAGCCTTAAGCTCTTGTCCAACCTCGAGTGCCCCGAGATCAACACCGCGAATTTCGCGAACGTAGCGCTTAGGTGTTGCATTTGCCTTTTTGGCGTGACCTTGTTCAGGCTTGTTGGAGCGACTTTCCTTCTTATCGGAAAAGCCCAACTGCACTGCTTCATATCCGTCGATATTCAGGTCTTTCTTTTGCAGTACCACACAAGGTCCAGCTTCGATAACAGTAACAGGAATTACGTTACCTTCCGCAGTAAACACTTGAGTCATACCGAGTTTTTTTCCCAAGATACCTTTCATGTTGACACCTCTTTTCTTTTCCTAAGTTCCTAATGTTAGTATTACAATTTGATTTCGATATCTACACCGGACGGCAGATCCAAGCGCATCAAGGCGTCCACAGTTTGTGGTGTTGGGTTCACAATATCGATCAAACGTTTGTGAGTCCGTTGTTCAAACTGTTCACGGGAATCCTTGTACTTGTGCACCGCACGGAGAATAGTAATGATTTGCTTCTCAGTTGGCAGCGGGATCGGCCCGGATACACCAGCACCCGAACGTTTTGCTGTTTCAACGATCTTCTCTGCGGATTGATCAAGAATTCTGTGGTCGTATGCTTTCAAGCGAATACGAATTTTTTGCTTTGCCATTTTAGTCCCTCCTTCTATCGCCCAATTTGGTATCGGACATACTCCGTGAAAATTTTCCGACGTTCGTCCCCATGGCAAAGGGGCCGGGTGTGTCAGTAACCTCTCACATCATCGCAACGTCTCAGAACAACATTTATTATTATATAGAATAGGCGGATACTTTGCAAGCGAAAATAAAAAAACGCGCATAAATTTCTTATGCAGCGTTAATTTTGGTCATAAAACTTGTTTCTTCTATATATATGTTAAAGATTTTCCGTAGCTGATTTAAAAAACACTGCCGAGGACGCGGACTGGGCCGTTGTGGACCCGATGCCTTCAATCGTCTGTATTAGAGTTCTTATCTCCTCTTCTACCGTAACAATCTCCTGAGTACTGCTCTGCATAGCTTCCACAATCTCAGAGAAGAGTCGACTGGTCTCCATAGATTTATGCTTACCGCTTTTAGTGAGTTCTTGTACCTTGCGGATCTCCTCCACCACCTGTTGACTGAGAAGGCCGGACTTGCTCGTCAGTTCTCCAATCAGTACCACTGTGCTCTTCGTATCTTCCGCAAGCCGGCTGACCTCCTGCGCGACTATAGCGAAGCCCCGTCCATGCTCACCGGCCCTGGCCGCCTCTATAGTAGCATTCAGAGAAAGAATCTTGGTCTGGTCGGCAATCTCCTGTACGGCAGCCACAATCTTTTGGATCTGCTTAGAGGAACTGGAGAGTTCATTCACCGACAGCTCCATCGCCTCGCTCCGCTTATAAATATAATTAATCCGTTCTGTGAGATCACTCAAATGCTCTCGTCCATCCTGCGCCATCTCCTGTGACTCTTGGGCGGAAGCAGCTGTACGCTTGAATGTATCATTAACTTCATTACTACTGGCCACCAGTTGCTCTACAGCTGCGTTGGTATCAATACTGAGATCTACCAGTTCACCACTGAATTCAGCTATTTTCTGCTTCAGTTCATTTTTAACAGTCTGATACTGCAGTTCCTTCTCACGGATGTTCTCTTTCTCGTATTCTTCCAGCACTAGTTGTTGCTCCAGATTCAAGAGCTTAGTCACAGTCTGGACAAAGGCCACTCGTTCCTGATCGTTGCTTGCTTCATTGTGGATAACAGTGATAAATACATTTTGGAGGTTCTGAAAAGCGGATAAGTACCATTTGGGCTCCAGCCCAACTCTCTTGTGGATGTTTGCAATGTGGAGGCGTTTAGCAATATATTCTTCATTAACATTACCGTCGAAGATTTCGATGATGTGGTCGCGCAGCGTCTTTTTCAGCCGCTCAATACTACTGTGTTCCTTAATGATGGCCTCTAACTTGCGGACGCCTAACACCGAGTCGTAGAAGTGATCAATGATGTAATCAATATTGCGTTCAAGAATCGGCTTAACCTGCTGCAGCTGAGCTAAATCTTCTTTCGTAAGATCAATCATTCTCATTTGCTCATTAAGCTCCTCATGCCCTTCAAGACTATGAAAAGTCCCATTAGCAGGCATTAAGGGAGCAGGATCATTTAAGGAATATATATCGGGCGGTTTCGCATTATTCCTTCGTGAAGCTAAAGTGTGCATAAAAGAAAACGGACATTTCCCCATAATAACACTCCCCAAATCCCTACCATTTTACAATGATTTATACTCTCATACTATCTTATCCATCTAAGCACTGTAAAGAATTTTAAGTGCTTTCTTGTAGAATAATGTTGTAATTACGCAAATAAAACAGATTATTTCTCTTTTTATGTCGAATTTTTGCATTATAAAATACTTCATATCTCATTTAGCTTATCCTGCTATAGGGCACATCTTTTGAATCATTACATTTTTCTACTCGTTCCTATCTCGCTCATCTCAATTAAGGCATTCAAGTCTAAAATATCAATCACTCGTTTACTTACCGCAATCCATTTCCACTTAGTAAATAGATTGAGTTTTCGGCTTAGCGTTTCTGCGGTTGTTCCGATCATTGCTGCAATTTCTTTTTTGGACGCCGGCAAAAGGATCTTTCTTGGATGAGTCTCATTTGACAGAACTGCCCCATCCTTTGAATAAAAGTACAGGAGAATTTTGGCCAGTCGCTGCTCCACCTCTAGCATATGCATTGCACCAGCCCAATCTTCCGCATATTGAAGCTGCTCACTCATCGACAGTAAGAAGTTATAAGCTAGTGTCGCATTACCGGCCAATATAGGAAGAAACTGTTCTCTACGCAAGCAACATACCGTACCCTCTTCCAGCATCTCCGCATTAACATAACTCTCTGTGTTCTTCAGCATGGAGAACTGACCACAATAATCCCCCGGGAACAGAAACCGTAAAATATGCTCCTTTCCATCCCTGCTGCTTTGAGTAAGTTTAATCATCCCCGTATGTAATACAAATAAAGCATCCGATTGCTCACCTTCAACACATACCAGACTCCCCTTTCCATAGTGCTTCGACTGAGTAATTCCCTCTATAAGTGCTACTTCTGCATCTGCTAGACCTTTAAATACCGGCACACGCCGAACACAGGAAGATAAATAACAACTAGTACAGGACATGTTCTGCCTCCCTTTATAGTGGTATTTCTACCATAACAAAGGGTTATCGTCATCCATGTGATCCCCCTCACGATGATTTTGAACAATTGATCTATATCAAGGACTCCATTTCTTTTGGCTGTCACAATAGGCATATAGGAAAAAGATTATTCAGGAGGGAATGCTTATGCTGTAATACAGCTTTGAAGATATGAAGAAAATGAACCGTGCTCAGCTTGGTAATATGGTTCCACTAGAGCCTTATCGCTCGATACACTTTATCGGACTAAACCAGGGACTTCCTATGGGCTATGTCCAAAAGTATGGGACGTAAAATTCCGATCAGAGAGATCAAGTGCAATGCTAGTGGGCATGAGCACTGTGAATACGAAATTAGGCTATAACTAAATAATCCGTGAGGAAAGGATGAGCTATTTATGCAGAAATTGATTTTATCAGAGGCTATTCAATACCAAGAGGGTTGTTTTACAAAACGAATTCTCTTTCAAGAAGGTGAAAGTGTCGTTTTCGTACTAAATTTCCTGCCTGGACAGCAATTGCCCACACATACGCATCCAGGAACTGATGTTTACATTCTGGTGCTTGATGGCAACGGCACAGTCACTGTGAACGGAGTCGATAATGAGATTATCAAAGGAGAGGTTATCCACATCTATGGAGAGGAAGCATTCGCTTTTCATAACAGTGGAGAAATACCTGCGAGTCTGCATGTCGTATTATGCAAGATTCCAGATGCAGCCTATACTCGCAACTTATAGATATGTATGTTGTCACTTAGAAAGCTCTGTGCCGCATTTAGCGAAGCAGAGTTTTTTGCATGTCTCTATGTATCTACGTATCAATGTATATATAAAAAACAGAGGATCTTCGTGAGAAGATCCTCTGTCCTTATGTTCAGCAACTATCCTAATGGATAGAGCCAAATTATTTAGTGATGGATGCTACAGCGCCGGCGCCAACTGTACGGCCACCTTCACGAATGGAGAATTTAGTACCTTCTTCAATCGCGATTGGGGAGATCAGGGCAACAGTTACAGTGATGTTATCACCAGGCATAACCATTTCAGTACCTTCTGGCAGGTTGATGATACCAGTTACGTCAGTTGTACGGAAGTAGAACTGTGGACGGTAACCAGTGAAGAAAGGCTTGTGACGGCCACCTTCTTCTTTAGTCAGAACGTAGATTTGAGCACTGAACTCAGTGTGTGGCTTTACGGAAGCTGGTTTAGCCAATACTTGGCCACGCTCGATGTTGTTACGGTCTACACCACGAAGCAAAGCTCCGATGTTGTCGCCCGCTTGAGCGGAATCCAGCAATTTACGGAACATTTCAACGCCCGTAACTACGGATTTCTTAGTTTCTTCGTGAATACCAACGATTTCGATTTCTTCGCCCACTTTAATGGTTCCGCGTTCTACGCGACCAGTTGCCACAGTACCGCGGCCAGTGATGGAGAATACGTCCTCGACAGGCATCAAGAAAGGCTTGTCAGTTTGACGCTCTGGAAGTGGAATGTACTCATCGATGATGTTGAACATTTCAACAACTTTTTGAGCCCATTCGCCATCTGGGTTTTGAAGAGCTTCACGAGCGGAACCACGGATGATTGGAGTGTCGTCGCCTGGGAAGTCATACTCGCTCAGCAAGTCGCGAACTTCCATTTCAACCAATTCCAACAACTCTTCGTCTTCAACCATATCACACTTGTTCAAGAAGACAACGATGTAAGGAACGCCTACTTGACGGGACAACAGGATGTGCTCGCGAGTTTGTGGCATAGGGCCGTCAGCTGCGGATACAACCAGGATAGCTCCGTCCATTTGCGCTGCGCCAGTGATCATGTTTTTAACATAGTCGGCGTGACCAGGGCAGTCTACGTGTGCGTAGTGACGAGCAGGAGTTTCATATTCAACGTGAGCTGTGGAGATAGTGATACCGCGCTCGCGCTCTTCTGGAGCTTTATCGATTTGGTCGAATGCTACAGCAGCACCACCGTAAGTTTTGGACAATACAGTAGTGATTGCAGCAGTCAGAGTTGTTTTACCATGGTCGACGTGACCAATAGTACCAATGTTAACGTGTGGTTTAGTACGTTCAAACTTTGCCTTTGCCATTTGAACAATTCCTCCTTAATATGTTTTCCTATTTATTAGAGCCGTCCGCCTACAAGTTTATCTTGATGACTGATCGGTATATCGGACGGCAAGTTAAAACGGGTAATTATTCTCCGCCTTTGTTCTTAACAACGATCTCTTCCGCAATGGATTTAGGAACTTCTTCATAGTGAGAAAGCTCCATCGAGAATACGCCGCGTCCTTGAGTACCGGAACGGAGAGTTGTGGAGTATCCGAACATTTCGGAAAGAGGTACCTTCGCACGAATAATTTGAGCACCACCACGGGAATCCATACCTTCGATCCGTCCACGGCGGGAGTTCAACATACCCATTACGTCGCCCATGTATTCCTCAGGAACAGTTACTTCCACTTTCATGATTGGCTCAAGCAAGATAGGTTTACACTTATCTTTAGCTGCTTTAAGCGCCATCGAACCGGCAATTTTAAATGCCATTTCGTTGGAGTCAACATCATGATAAGAACCATCTACGATGGTAGCCTTAACGTCTACAAGCGGGAAGCCTGCAAGTACGCCGTTTTTCATTTGCTCTTCAATACCGGCAAGAGCAGGTGCGATGTATTCTCTTGGTACAGAACCACCGACAATCTTGCTTTCGAATTGGCTGCCAGTACCCGGCTCGAGAGGTTCAAATTCAACCCATACGTGACCATACTGACCGCGACCGCCGGATTGGCGAACGAATTTACCTTCAACGCGTGCTGGAGCTTTGAATGTTTCACGGTAAGCAACCTGTGGTTTACCCACGTTGGTTTCCACCTTGAATTCGCGGCGCATACGGTCGATGATAATATCCAAGTGAAGCTCACCCATACCTGCCAGGATCGTTTGACCTGTTTCTT
Organism: Paenibacillus agri; assembly: GCF_013359945.1. GTDB lineage: Bacteria > Bacillota > Bacilli > Paenibacillales > Paenibacillaceae > Paenibacillus_AQ > Paenibacillus_AQ agri. The sequence goes on from NZ_JABWCS010000191.1 coordinate 31,621, forward strand.
CGTCAGTGTGAGCGCGAAGAGTAGGATCCTCTTCTGTCAACTTACCGAGAGCAACACCCAATTTATCTTGGTCAGCTTTGGTTTTTGGTTCAACTGCGATTTCGATAACCGGATCAGGGAAGTTCATGGACTCCAAGATTACCGGGTGTTTCTCATCACAGAGTGTATCACCTGTACTTGTGTCTTTCAAACCAACGGCTGCCGCGATATCACCAGAGTATACAATGGAGATTTCTTGGCGGCTGTTCGCATGCATTTGCAAGATACGGCCGATACGTTCACGCTTGTTCTTAGTAGCGTTAACTACATAAGAACCGGACTCCAGAACACCGGAGTACACGCGGAAGAATGTAAGTTTACCTACATAAGGGTCTGTCATGATTTTAAATGCCAATGCAGCAAACGGCTCTTCATCCGAAGAATGACGAACAGTTTCTGTACCGTCATCAAGGTGACCTTGAATCGCTGGTACGTCCACAGGAGATGGCAAGTAATCAACAACAGCATCCAGCATAAGCTGAATACCTTTATTTCGGTAGGAAGAGCCCGCGATTACAGGGAAAATCTTAACTTCAACTACGCCTTTGCGAATTGCAGCTTTGATTTCCGGAATTGTAATTTCTTCGCCTTCCAGATATTTCATAGTCAGATCTTCATCAAGTTCAGCAACTTTCTCGATCAACTCGGTACGCAGTTTCTCAACTTGGGCCAAATATTCTTCCGGAATATCCGTTACTTCGATGTTTTGGCCAAGATCATCTTTGAACATGTGTGCTTTTTGCTCAACAAGGTCGATAATACCAGTGAAATCACTTTCTGCACCAATTGGCAATTGAATAGCAACTGCATTGGCTTGAAGGCGATCACGCATAGTTTCGATTACGTTAAGGAAGTCCGCACCGATAATGTCCATTTTGTTTACATATGCGATCCGTGGAACGTTGTAACGGTCAGCCTGTCTCCATACGGTTTCAGACTGAGGCTCAACGCCCTCTTTCGCACTAAATACGCCTACTGCCCCATCCAATACACGCAGGGAACGTTCAACTTCAACAGTGAAGTCAACGTGTCCTGGGGTATCAATGATATTGATGCGGTGACCTTTCCACGCAGCAGTCGTAGCAGCGGAAGTAATCGTGATTCCGCGCTCTTGTTCTTGTTCCATCCAGTCCATTGTAGCAGCACCCTCGTGAACTTCACCGATTTTGTGCGTACGGCCTGTGTAGAAAAGAATCCGCTCAGTGGTAGTAGTCTTACCAGCATCAATATGCGCCATGATCCCGATATTACGTGTATTTTTTAAGGAGAACTCTCTTGCCATGGAATGGATCTCCTTCCAAAATAGAAGTTATTTGATTGACTAAAATCCTACCAACGGTAGTGAGCAAACGCTTTGTTCGCTTCAGCCATTTTGTGCGTGTCTTCGCGTTTCTTAACAGAAGCGCCTGTGTTGTTGGAAGCGTCGATGATCTCAGCCGCCAAACGCTCTTCCATAGTCTTTTCACCGCGGTTACGTGAATAGTTCACGAGCCAACGTAATCCCAAAGCAGTACGTCTTTCTGGCTTAACCTCGATAGGTACTTGGTAGTTCGCACCGCCGACACGACGAGCTTTGACTTCCAAAACCGGCATGATATTCTTGATGGCAGCTTCGAAAACTTCCATCGGCTCTTTACCCGTACGTTCTTGAATCAGCTTGAACGAATTGTACAGAATGCTTTGAGCGACACCTCTTTTACCATCCAGCATAATGCGGTTGATCAAACGAGTAACCAACTTGCTATTATACAATGGATCTGGCAGTACGTCTCTCTTAGTAACTGGACCTTTGCGTGGCATGGATATCCCCCTTTCTTAAATGGTTCTTACTCAAGTTTTAATCTTATTTTTTCACTTTAGGACGTTTTGCACCATACTTGGAGCGAGCTTGCATACGGTTAGCTACGCCAGCTGTATCCAGTGCACCACGAACGATGTGATAACGAACTCCCGCAAGGTCTTTAACTTTACCTCCGCGCAGCAATACAACGCTGTGCTCTTGAAGGTTGTGTCCGATACCTGGGATGTAAGCAGTCACCTCAAGACGGTTCGTCAAACGAACACGGGCATACTTACGAAGTGCGGAGTTTGGTTTACGTGGAGTCATTGTGCCTACACGAGTGCACACACCGCGTTTTTGCGGAGCGCTCAAATTTGTAGTCTCACGCTTCAGGGCGTTATACCCTTTTTGAAGAGCAGGAGATTTGGATTTGTCGATTTTGGCTTGACGGCCTTTACGAACCAATTGATTAATTGTTGGCATGTTGTGCCACCCCCTTCCTGAATTGATAACCTTCTTACGAACTTAAGTCCACAGACCCAGGTGGTTCATAAAAAGACAAATGAAAAGTCCTTGCTGCCGAAGTACACCCCGGTACAAAAACATTTCTAGATGCTTGCTATTGTTTTAAGACGGCTGCCATCGCAGCGCCCACTTCTATTCCGCAGGCCTTGCCCAAATTTAGCATCGTATCTACATAAGTGACCTTGACACCTTGTTTGTTACAAAGCATAACAATCCTGGAAGTAAGCCGTTGATCTCCGTCCTCTGCCACATATACTTCTGCGGCTTGGCCCATCTCCACCGCTTTGACGGTTTGCTTGGTACCGATCTTGACCTGAGCATCCTGTAATCCTCTATCTTCAGTCATGAAAGATCATTACCTCCAATGAACAAGAATAACAAGGCTACTCACGCACCTTAGACATATTAGCATTATCAGAAGGCCCTGTCAAGAAAATCAGCAATAAATTTATATATCCATACCAGGCAATCGCGTCACATCCAGCAATGCAGAAGTGACGCGAATACACTGACAATGGTTATTCTATTACTCGGCAGGAACTGTCTCTAAAGATTCCAGTTCTTCTCCCGCATTTGGATCAGAAAGTTTTACATTGCGGTAGCGATTCATACCTGTACCGGCAGGAATCAGCTTACCGATGATAACATTTTCTTTCAGGCCGAGAAGTTTATCCACTTTTCCTTTGATGGCTGCATCTGTGAGCACGCGTGTTGTTTCTTGGAAAGACGCGGCAGACAGGAAGGAGTCCGTTTCAAGGGAAGCCTTGGTAATACCGAGCAGTACCGGTTTGGCAACTGCAGGCTCATTACCCGACAGGATAGCTTCTTTGTTCGCTGCTTCGTATTCATGAATGTCCGCAAACGCACCTGGCAGGAGATTGGTATCCCCGGCATCAATAATGCGGATTTTGCGCAACATTTGTTTGATCATAACTTCAATGTGCTTATCGTTGATCTCAACGCCCTGGTTACGGTATACACGCTGTACTTCTTGCAGAATGTAGTTCTGTACCCCGCGGATCCCTTTGATACGCAGCATTTCTTTAGGGTCAATCGAACCGTCTGTCAGCTCATCACCAGCTTCAATCTCCTGGCCTTCGCTCACGCGCAGCCGTGATCCGTAAGTGATGGAGTAAGTTTTGGATTCAGCTTCACCTTGAACCTCGATTTCACGACGGTCTTTGGTTTCACGAATTTCCTTGATTACACCATCAATCTCGCTGATTGTTGCCTGACCTTTAGGGTTACGGGCTTCAAACAACTCCTGGATACGCGGCAAACCTTGTGTGATATCGTCTCCCGCAACGCCCCCGGTGTGGAACGTACGCATGGTAAGCTGTGTTCCTGGTTCCCCGATGGACTGTGCCGCGATGATACCAACTGCTTCACCGATTTCCACGTGCTTACCTGTTGCCAGGTTACGTCCGTAGCACTTCTTGCAGACACCGTGACGGGCACGGCAGCTCAGTACGGAACGAATTTGCAGTTTGGTTACGCCAGCATTGACGATTGCTTCCGCTTTGTCGGAATCAATCAGGTCATTGCGGTGTACAATGATTTCGCCAGTTTCCGGATGACGAACAGTCTCGAAGCAGTAACGACCTTCAATACGGTCATACAGATCCTCGATAACCTCTTTACCATCCTGAATACGGCTAACAGTGAACCCTTTATCTGTACCACAATCTTCTTCGCGAACGATAACATCCTGTGCTACGTCAACGAGACGACGAGTCAAGTAACCAGAGTCCGCTGTACGCAGCGCTGTATCGGCCAGACCTTTACGCGCTCCGTGCGTGGAGATAAAGTACTCCAAGACGGTAAGACCTTCACGGAAGTTCGCTTTGATTGGGAGCTCAAAAATTCGTCCGGATGGTGTTGCCATCAGTCCGCGCATACCACCAAGCTGGGTGATCTGCGATTTGTTACCCCGTGCCTTCGAATCTACCATGAGCATAATGGAATTGTAACGGTCCATTGATTTCAAGAGGATATTCGTAAGCTCGTCTTTGGTCTTCGACCAGATCTCAATGACACGGTCATACCGTTCGTCATTAGTGATCAAACCACGGCGATATTGGTTAGCAACTACGTCAACCTTCGCGTCGGAATCCTTCAGAATTTGTGCTTTTTCCTCAGGTACAACAACGTCGGATACGGCAACCGTTACACCGGAACGAGTCGAGTATGTGAAACCAAGCTGCTTGATCTTATCCAAGATCACAGACGTTTTGGTCGTGTGATAAGTCTCGAAACAACGAGCGATGATAAGCCCAAGATATTCCTTACCTACAGCACCGGCATCTGGAGCATTCATGATGCGCTCAAGAACATCGGCACCTTTTTCATAGATGAAATACTTATCAGGCGTACCATGGAGCAGGTTTGTTTTGGTTGCTTCGTTAATATACGGGAAACTGCTCGGATAGATTTCGTTAAAGATAATCTTTCCGACGGTTGTAATCATCAACGCATTTTGTTGTTCTTCAGTAAAGCATGTTTTGTTGAGTGCCTTAACTGGAATAGCAACACGGGCATGCAGACCTGCAGTTCCACGCTGATAAGCTGAAACGGCTTCGTTTACGGTACGCAAAATCATACCGCTGCCCTTTTCTTCCTTGTTGTCCATGGTCAGGTAGTAAGTACCAAGGACCATATCCTGGGAAGGCGTAACAACCGGTTTACCGTCTTTAGGGTTAAGAATGTTACCAGATGCCAGCATGAGGATGCGGGCTTCAGCTTGAGCTTCTGCTGACAGAGGAACGTGTACCGCCATTTGGTCACCATCGAAGTCGGCGTTGTAAGCCGTACATACGAGCGGGTGAAGACGGATAGCATGACCTTCTACCAGAATCGGTTCAAACGCCTGGATACCGAGACGGTGAAGCGTAGGGGCACGGTTAAGCAGAACCGGGTGCTCTCTGATTACTTCTTCAAGCACATCCCATACTTCAGGACTAACGCGCTCAACTTTACGTTTTGCGCTCTTTATGTTGTGGGCAAGCCCTTTATTAACCAATTCTTTCATTACAAACGGCTTGAACAGTTCCAGCGCCATTTTCTTAGGCAGGCCGCATTGGTACATCTTGAGGTACGGTCCTACGACGATAACGGAACGTCCAGAGTAGTCAACCCGTTTACCGAGCAAGTTCTGACGGAAACGTCCTTGTTTACCTTTCAGCATGTGGCTGAGGGATTTAAGAGGACGGTTACCAGGCCCGGTTACCGGACGGCCACGACGACCATTGTCGATCAGGGCGTCAACAGCTTCCTGGAGCATCCGTTTTTCGTTCTGCACGATAATATCAGGAGCACCGAGATCAAGCAGTCTCTTCAGACGGTTGTTCCGGTTGATTACACGGCGATACAAGTCATTCAAGTCAGACGTAGCAAAACGGCCACCATCCAATTGAACCATTGGGCGAAGCTCCGGTGGAATAACCGGGAGCACATCCATGATCATCCAATCAGGTTTGTTGCCGGAGTTGCGGAAAGCCTCGATAACTTCCAGGCGTTTGATCGCCCGGTTACGGCGTTGGCCTTGGGCCGTACGCAGTTCTTCTTTGAGGAATTCCAATTCCTTGTCGATGTCGATATCTTGAAGAAGCTTTTTAACAGCTTCTGCACCCATACCGGCTTGGAAACCGTAGCCGTATTTCTCACGGTAGCTGCGGTATTCTTTTTCAGACAGCAATTGCTTCTTCTCAAGCGGAGTTTCACCTGGGTCAGTTACAACATAGGAAGCGAAGTAAATGATCTCTTCCAGGGATCTTGGAGACATGTCCAGTGCCAGACCCATCCGGCTAGGAATACCTTTGAAGTACCAGATATGCGATACAGGAGCTGCTAATTCGATATGTCCCATACGTTCGCGACGAACTTTCGCACGTGTAACTTCTACGCCACAACGGTCACAGACAACACCCTTATACCGGACGCGTTTGTATTTACCGCAATGACATTCCCAGTCTTTTTGTGGTCCAAAGATACGCTCACAAAAAAGACCCTCTTTTTCCGGTTTCAATGTACGATAGTTAATGGTTTCCGGTTTTTTAACTTCTCCGCGGGACCAAGAACGAATTTTCTCCGGAGATGCGAGTCCGATTTTCATAAATTCAAAATTGTTAACGTCCAACAAGGAGCAACCCTCCTTAACCTAATCCTGATTTAGTACCGCTGGCCCTCCCTTGATCATGACAATCAAAAGAGGGCGCGGTCCTTTTGTAATGGAATTCCAACGTTTCGGGATCTATTAATCTACTCCGACTTCTGAGCCTTCCAAGTTGAGGCTGAGCTTGTCGCCTGACGTATCGTCCTCATCATCCAGTTCTTTCATCTCGATCTCCTGCTCATCACCGCTCAGGATTTTAACATCCATACCCAGTGACTGCAGTTCCTTGATCAATACTTTGAACGACTCAGGAACGCCTGGTTCAGGTACGTTCTCGCCCTTGACGATGGATTCGTACGTTTTCACACGGCCGACCACGTCATCGGATTTCACAGTCAGAATTTCTTGCAAGGTATAAGCGGCACCGTAAGCTTCAAGCGCCCACACTTCCATCTCCCCGAAGCGCTGACCACCGAACTGAGCTTTACCACCCAGCGGCTGTTGCGTAACGAGAGAGTAAGGTCCAGTAGAACGAGCGTGAATCTTATCATCAACCATGTGCGCCAGTTTGATCATGTGCATGACGCCGACCGTAACTTCACGCTCAAAGCGTTCTCCAGTCCGGCCATCATACAGAACGGTCTTACCATTACGCTGCATGCCTGCTTCTTCCATAGTGTCGAAGACGTCATTCTCACGCGCACCATCGAATACCGGTGTAGCGATGTGAATACCAAGACGCATAGCAGCCATACCGATATGCACTTCGAGCACCTGCCCGATGTTCATCCGCGATGGAACGCCCAGCGGGTTGAGGACAACCTGTACTGGCGTACCGTCCGGCAAGAACGGCATGTCTTCTTCTGGCAGGATACGGGCAACGACACCCTTGTTACCGTGACGTCCGGCCATCTTGTCACCTTCAGAAATCTTACGTTTCTGAGCGATGTACACACGAACCAGCTGATTCACACCCGGTGGCAGCTCATCGCCGTTCTCGCGTGTAAATACTTTAACGTCAACGATAATACCATCACTACCGTGAGGAACGCGCAAGCTTGTATCACGAACTTCACGTGCTTTCTCACCAAAGATTGCATGTAGCAGGCGTTCTTCAGCTGTAAGCTCCGTTACACCCTTAGGTGTTACTTTACCCACGAGAATGTCGCCAGCACTGATTTCCGCACCGATGCGGATGATGCCGCGCTCGTCTAGATTGCGCAATGCTTCTTCCCCAACGTTTGGAATATCACGAGTGATTTCTTCAGGTCCGAGCTTCGTGTCACGGGCTTCGGATTCGTATTCCTCGATATGGATCGAAGTGTATACATCCTCTTTAACCAGTTTTTCACTCAGCAGGATCGCATCCTCGTAGTTGTAACCTTCCCAAGTCATGAACGCAACAACTACGTTGCGGCCAAGAGCCAATTCGCCCATTTCTGTGGAAGGTCCGTCTGCCAGGATATCACCTTTCTTAACAACGTCACCTCTCTTAGCCAGAGGACGTTGATTAATGCAGGTACCTTGGTTCGAACGCATAAATTTGTGTAATTTATATTTAACGATATCGCCTTTAACTTCTTTGCCTTCGACACTCTCGACACGGCGCAGCCAAATTTCATTGGCAGAAGAACGTTCGATGATACCGTCATATTTGGAAACGATACATACGCCTGAATCCTTGGCAGATTTATGCTCCATTCCTGTACCCACGAGTGGAGCCTTTGGAATAAGCAGCGGAACTGCCTGACGTTGCATGTTGGATCCCATCAGTGCGCGGTTGGAGTCATCGTTCTCAAGGAACGGAATGAGCGCCGTAGCGACCGATACAACCTGCTTAGGTGATACGTCCATGTAATCGACGCGGTCACTAGGCATGGATGTAATGTTATCCGAATCTTTGTTGTAACGAACGATAACCATGTCTTCTTTGAAAGAACCGTCTTCTTCCAACAGAACGTTCGCCTGTGCGACAACGTAGTTGTCCTCTTCATCGGCAGTAAGGTAATCAATTTGTTCAGTAACCTTACCTGTCTTCGGATCAACCCAACGGTACGGAGCTTCAATAAATCCGTATTCGTTGATGCGAGCGAAGGTGGACAAGGAGTTGATCAAACCGATGTTCGGGCCTTCCGGCGTTTCGATTGGACACATCCGGCCATAGTGACTGTGATGGACGTCACGAACCTCAAAGCCCGCGCGTTCCCGCGTAAGACCGCCGGGTCCGAGTGCGGAGAGACGACGTTTGTGAGTCAACTCTGCAAGCGGGTTGGTCTGGTCCATAAACTGGGACAGCTGGGAGCTACCGAAGAACTCTTTAATCGATGCGATAACAGGACGAATGTTGATAAGCGCCTGTGGTGTAATCGCATTAGCATCCTGAATGGACATTCTCTCACGTACTACGCGTTCCATACGGGACAAACCGATACGGAATTGGTTCTGCAAGAGCTCGCCCACTGAACGCAGACGGCGGTTACCCAAGTGGTCGATATCATCCGTATTACCGATACCATGCAGCAAATTAATAAAATAGCTGATTGAGGAAATAATATCAGCCGGAGTAATATGCTTGACCGCTTTGTCAATGTTACCATTGGCAATCAGCTTGATTACCCGACCTTCTTCAATCGGCGAATAAACGTCGATCGTCTGAAGCGGGATATCTTCGCTATCAAGTACTCCGCCAGTTACGCGGTAGTTCTTGTGGGCAACATCTTTCTCAAAATGCGGGATCAGCTCATCAAGCAGACGACGGTCTACCATTTGTCCTGCTTCAGCCAGGATTTCGCCAGTGGTCTCATCCACCAAAGGCTGTGCCAGACGCTGATTGAACAGACGGTTCTTGATGTGCAGCTTTTTGTTGATTTTGTAACGACCTACGTTAGCTAGGTCATAACGTTTTGGATCAAAGAAACGTGCAACCAGCAAACTCTTAGCATTATCTAAAGTAGGCGGTTCGCCCGGACGAAGACGCTCATAGATTTCAATAAGCGCTTTTTCCGTAGAGTCCGTATTGTCTTTATCCAGCGTATTGCGAATATATTCATCATTACCAAGCAATTCCAGAATCTCAGCATCACTGCCGAAACCTAATGCACGCAGAAGCACAGTAACCGGAATTTTACGGGTCCGGTCAATCCGGACATACATGATGTCCTTCGCGTCGGTTTCGAGCTCCAGCCATGCGCCGCGGTTAGGAATTACTGTAGCGGTGTAGGTTTTCTTGGCGTTCTTATCTACTTTTGTGCTGAAATAGACGCTTGGAGAGCGAACCAACTGGCTGACAATAACCCGTTCCGCACCATTGATAATAAACGTGCCGGTCTCCGTCATCAGCGGGAAATCCCCCATGAACACTTCCTGCTCTTTGACCTCACCGGTCTCCTTATTGATGAGACGCACTTTTACCCGAAGAGGAGCCGCATATGTTACGTCACGCTCTTTAGCGTCATCAACCGTATATTTCGGTTCACCCAGGCTGTAATCAATGAACTCGAGTACCAAATTACCTGTGAAATCCTGGATCGGCGAGATGTCCTGAAACATTTCCCGCAATCCCTCTTCCAAAAACCAATCATACGATTTTTGTTGGATCTCGATCAGGTTCGGGACCTCGAGAACCTCGTTAATTCTCGCATAGCTTCGCCGAGTGCGTCGACCATACTGAACAAGATGTCCTGCCAACTTTACTCACCCCTCATGTCTACTCACTTAAAAATTGATTGCGAACCCTTGTTTGGAACCGTATAATGGAACCATAACAGCAGGATCCAGCCCTAAATAAAGAAAGGCCCTTATCGAAAATCTTCGAAAAAAGAGCGCATTTATTTACGGCGAAAATACTCCTTATCCAGTAGATTTGCCCAAAACGTACATATTATACGTCAGCAAGCAACAGTTTATGCATTTGTCTCCACTATCACGGCTTCAACATACCACCATAGACAATGAAGTACACTTTCGCAAAAACACGCCGTACGGCATGCGCTTGCCGGCCGACAATATATCACTTGACATTTCAGCAAACTAAAGACATGGAGCCTATCTTAATACTGACATTTTATAATAATACCACTATCAGTATCTCATGTCAACGGCCAAATGCCTTTTATTTTTGAGCTCGCAGAATTCGGTAGCCTTTGTCTTTCCCCACTTCTTCCACGAGCGAGAATAAACTCTCCAGCTTAGCCACTGCCGACGGTGAACCTTGTTTCTTCTGAATGACCACCCACAAGCTTCCGCCTACTTTCAGGTGCTCATAAGCTTCTTCAAAGATTTGATGAACTACTGCTTTTCCCGCCCGAATCGGGGGATTGGTAAGGATCACATCGAATTCCTGGCCCTTCACTACGCTGAGCACGTCGCTTTCCATTACCGTAACATTCCTTATCCCGTTCTGCTGCGCATTCTCGCGCGCCAGCTCAACTGCACGGCTGTTGATATCGATCATCGTTACATGCCCCTCTGGGACAAGATGTGCTGCACTGATTCCAATAGGTCCATACCCGCAGCCGACATCAAGTACAGCCGAACCATCCGGGATCTCCATCATTTCTATCAGCACGCGACTACCATAATCAATATCGCCTTTGGAGAAAACACCGGCATCGCTGGTAAAGCTGAGGCTCTTCCCTCTGAGAACGGTATTAATCGTACGTCTGTTGTGACGCACTTCGGGCTGCTGCGAATAATAATGCTGCGACATGTCGCTCCTCCCTTTTCCTTAAACCATTAAATATAAAGACATTCCCTATTCATACAGCAAACCCCTTGAACATGTTCAAGGGGTCTTTTGTAAGCCGGAAGGAATGACTTCGCTTCCGAACGCTGTACTTGAAGCTTTAATACTATTTCAATTCTACAGCTGCGCCAGCTTCTTCCAATTTTGCTTTGGTAGCTTCTGCATCTTCTTTGCTTACTTTTTCTTTGATTGGTTTTGGTGCGTTGTCTACGAGGTCTTTAGCTTCTTTCAAGCCAAGGCCTGTGATTTCGCGAACGATTTTGATAACGTTGATCTTGGAAGCACCAGCGCTAGTCAAGATTACGTCGAATTCGCTTTGCTCTTCAGCAACAGCTGCTGCTGCGCCACCTACAACAACTGGAGCTGCTGCAGTTACGCCGAATTCGTCTTCAATTGCTTTAACCAGGTCGTTCAGTTCCAATACGCTCATGCCTTTAATTGCTTCCAAGATTGCTTCTTTACTCATGATTGAACCTCCATTTTATATTTAAATTTGTTTGTGTTAATGAATTACACTGCAAAGAGCAAAGGCTTACGCGCTTTGTTCTTCTTTCTCAGCGACAGCTTTAACTGCAAGTGCGAAGTTACGCACTGGAGCTTGAAGCACGCTAAGCAGCATGGACAGCAAACCATCGCGGGATGGAAGCTCTGCCAGTGCCTTGATTTGGTCCGCGTCGATGACACGTCCTTCTACTACGCCGCCTTTCAATTTCAAAGCGTCGTTTTTCTTGGCGAACTCGTTCAAGATCTTAGCCGGAGCTACTGCATCAGTTTCACTGAATGCGATCGCTGTAGGACCAGTCAGAACTTCGTCCAACTCAGTCAATTCAGCCGCTGCAGTTGCACGGCGAAGCAATGTGTTCTTCAGGACTTGAAAGTCAACGCCAGCTTCACGAAGCTGCTTACGCAGTTCAGTTACTTGCGCAACGTTCAAACCGCGGTAGTCCGCAACAACAGTAGTTACGCTACCTTTAAACTTAGCAGTAACAACATCTACTGCATCTTGTTTAGCTTGAATTACTTTTGCATTTGCCAATGTATACACCTCCTGAAAATTTATGTGACGGCGTTCTATCCGAAAGAATCCGCGCCGTTCCTACGCAGGCATTAGAAAAGCCTCCGCAGAATCACGAAGGCTTGATAAAACGATAGTTACACGGCATGCCGGGCAACCTCTTGTTTCTATCACAACACCTCGGTAGGAAATTAAGCCTTAAGGCACCTACTGTCTACGGTAAGCATATTCAAGTTCAAGAATGATACCTTAGTTCGTCACAACTGTTATAGAATATCAAAGATGACTACAAGAGTCAATCCCTAATTATCTGAAAGCAGTAGTGTTTACACGAGCGCTTGGTCCCATAGTGGAAGAAATCGAGATGCCTTTCAGGTATACACCTTTAGCAGCAGCCGGTTTCGCACGGTTCAAAGCGTCGATAAGAGCTTTAAGGTTGTCATTCAATTTTGCTTCGTCAAAGGACACTTTACCGATTGGCGCGTGAATTTGACCAGCTTTATCGAGACGGTATTCGATTTTACCGGCTTTGATTTCTTGCACAGCCTTGGTAACATCGAATGTAACTGTACCTGCTTTAGGGTTAGGCATAAGGCCTTTACCACCGAGCAGACGTCCCAGTTTACCGACTTCACTCATCATATCAGGTGTAGCTACGCAGACATCGAATTCAAACCAGCCTTGTTGGATTTTGTTGATCATATCTTGATCGCCTACAAAATCAGCACCAGCAGCTTCCGCTTCTTTCGCTTTTTCACCTTTTGCAAATACAAGCACGCGTTGTGTTTTACCTGTGCCGTGAGGCAGGACAACAACACCACGAACAGCTTGGTCTTGTTTACGTGGGTCTACACCCAGACGCACTGCTGCTTCAACGGTTTCGTCGAATTTTGCAGTCGCAGCCTTTTTCACAAGCTCTACAGCTTCTGAAGGCTCGTAAGTTGCTTCGCTGTTAATCAGCTTAGCAGCTTCTTGGTATTTCTTACCATGTTTAGCCATGAAATGTTCCTCCTTTGTGGTAATAGCGGAATTTCCTCCCACGTATTGCGGTCATACTCGACCATTGCATCGAATACTTATTAGTCTTCGATTGTGATACCCATACTGCGGGCAGTACCTTCAACCATAAGCATAGCAGCTTCTACAGTAGCAGCGTTAAGGTCGGGCATTTTTTGCTCAGCAATTTCACGAACCGCTGCACGGTTCAGCTTAGCAACTTTTTTCTTGTTTGGTTCACCGGATCCTTTTTCTACTTTAGCAGCGATGCGAAGCAGAACGGCAGCCGGAGGAGTTTTGGTGATGAATGTAAAGGAACGATCTTCAAATACTGAAATTTCAACCGGGATGATCAGGCCAGCCTGGTCAGCAGTACGAGCGTTGAATTCCTTACAGAATGCCATGATGTTGACACCCGCTTGACCAAGCGCCGGACCTACTGGTGGCGCAGGGTTCGCTTTCCCTGCAGGAATTTGCAGTTTCACCATTTTAATAACTTTTTTAGCCATGAGTGACACCTCCTTGCGTCAATAGTGGTCTTCGAACGCATTTAGCGCTCTCCCACAAGAAACCCTTGCGTTTTGTTATATTTTCTCCACTTGAGTGAAATCCAACTCCAGCGGGGTTTCCCGTCCAAACATGTTAACGTGTACCTTGATCTTGCTCTTGTCAGCCAAAATTTCTTCCACGGAGCCCACAAAATTCGCAAAGGGACCAACCATAATACGTACGGATTCCTTGATTTCGAAATCAATCTTCGTCTTAGGTTCAACCATACCCATATGCTTCAGAATTTGTTCTACCTCTTCTGGAAGCAGTGGTGTAGGTTTGGAACCCGAGCCTGTCGAACCAACAAATCCAGTAACGCCCGGTGTATTGCGAACAACATACCAGGAATCATCAGTCTGAACCATTTCCACCAAAACATATCCGGGGTAAACTTTACGCATGACAGTTTTTTTCTTGCCATCCTTGTTTACCAGTTCTTCTTCCATAGGAACAAGAACACGGAATATTTTGTCTTCCATGCCCATGGACTCAACGCGCTTTTCCAAATTGGCTTTGACCTTATTCTCATACCCAGAATAGGTATGAACGACATACCATCTTTTTTCCATACCAAGCCACCTGGAACCTCTCTAAATAATCGCTTCAATCACAGCGGAAATACCGATGTCCAGAACCCAGAAGTAAACAGCGACAACTATAATTGTACCGACAACGATCAATGTATAGTTCTTCAATTCCTTACGACTAGGCCAGCGAACTTTTTTGAGTTCACTCCAGCTTTCAGTGAAAAAGGAAAACAAGGACTTGAAACTACGTTTCACGCCGACTACACCTCCCAAAGACTATCTGGTTTCGCGATGAGGAGTTTGCGAGTTACAATACTTGCAAAATTTCTTCATCTCCATGCGGTCGGGGTGATTTCGCTTGTTTTTGGTTGTCGCATAGTTTCTTTGTTTGCAACTTGTACAAGCCAAAGTGATAATTACCCGCATGATGTGCACCTCCCGAAGACGTCCTTCTAACGGTAAAATTAGAAGACGCAAAATTGATCCTAAAAAATGCCGCGAATTTAGGCCTACCTAAAACACTTTAGCATAATGTCAAGGCCTGTGTCAACGAAAGAATTGCCCTACTGCACTGGGTATTTCCGGGTGTTATCGTCACGTGATGTACCCTGCCTTTGGTCTTGTCTTTTCCACTGGTTTTCGCTGTCATCCTTATCATTATGGAGCATTCCGACTGTGAATAAACCTGTCTGCACGGCGTTCTAGCATTTTTGCTGCAAAAGTTAAGAATCTTCCGTTCCGGCTACTATATCAGAATAAACAACCGAAAATTAAAATTCCACTAAAAAAAGACTCGTTTACCCGAGTCTCTCTTGTCCATTATATCATCAATTGTCACGCACTTCCAGATATCTTTCCAATTTGCGCTTCACTCGCTGTAAAGCATTGTCGATGGACTTCACATGCCGCTTCAAGTCCTCGGCAATTTCCTGATAGGAACGGCCATCCAGATAGAGCATCAGCACTTTACGCTCCAGATCACTAAGGATCTCCGCCATCTTGTCTTCCAGCCCGATGAATTCCTCCTGATTAATAATCAGCTCTTCGGGATCAAGCACCTGAGACCCACAGATCACATCCATCAGTGTCCGGTCGGAATCCTCATCATAAATAGGCTTGTCCAGAGATACGTAGGAATTGAGCGGAATATGCTTCTGACGAGTTGCCGTCTTGATCGCAGTAATAATCTGTCTTGTGATGCACAGCTCTGCAAAAGCTTTGAAAGAAGACAGCTTGTCTCCCTTGAAATCACGAATGGCTTTGTACAGGCCGATCATGCCTTCCTGGACAATATCTTCGCGGTCAGCCCCGATCAAAAAGTAGGAACGCGCTTTGGCACGTACAAAATTACGGTATTTGTTAATTAAATGCTCCAATGCGCCACTGTCGCCACCACGGAAAGCCTCGACAATATCTTCATCGCTTATGAAATCATACTCGGACAGCATTATTTCCTTGAGGTCGACACTCACCAAGAATCCCCCCGGCTGCAACGCAAGACACATCGTTACTTCGCGAAATATACGAACAGTATATATTATGTTACCTAAAAACGTCAACCGAAGTTTCCCCAAAAACAATCATGAATAGCATTATATGGGTTTACAATGACATTTCCGGGTCAATTTCCGTATTTTTTCATTGCCGCCGCCAATTCTCCAGCCTGCTGCGCACATCGGGGGGCAATTTATCCTCTAGAGAATGCCTTATTGAACCAGTGCTTCCCGGCTCTATAGCTTTCTTGACTTCCTTCTGATTAGCTTCTACTTCAAGCCGTAATTCCCTTGCCGAAATCCGCAGTGCGCCTTGCGCAAAAATAACATGCTGTTCCACAAAATCGCTGGTAGCCACATAAATCTGCCTGCGGCGGTGACTGTATTCTCCCACCAGCCGTTCGATGCATTCATCAGCGGTTTCCTTTTCCTTCGTGAAATAGACCTGAACTTTGCCCTGCACAAACGACCGTCCCAGCCCTGGAACGCGGTATGCATCAAAAACGGCGATGACCCGGCGGCCCGAATATGCCTGATAATCCGCCAGCAGATCCAGAAGCCTGTCACGCGCTTCCTGCATACCCTTCTTCGACAATGCCGCAAGGTCCGGCCAGCCGCCAATCATGTTATATCCGTCTACTAGTAGCACATCGCGCCAGTCGGCCATAGCTATCCCTGCTGACGCCGGCGGCGCAGCGCTTCGTACATCACTACGCCCGCAGCAACGGAAGCGTTAAGAGAATTGATTTTTCCGGACATCGGCAGCTTCAGCAGGACATCGCATTTTTCCCGAATCAGACGCCCCATTCCCTTGTTCTCATTACCGATTACAACAGCTACCGGTCCTGTGAAAATATCAGAAGCGTACAGATCCTGGTCGGTATCGACATCGGTACCCACTACCCATATACCTTGTTCCTTCAGGCGATCGATAGTCTGTCCAAGATTAGTCACACGCGCTACCGGAACATATTCCACCGCACCCGCTGAAGTTTTGGAAACCGTCGCAGTAATTTGCGCAGAACGGCGCTTCGGTACAATAACACCATGAACGCCGGTGCAATCTGCAGTACGCAGAATGGAACCGAGGTTATGAGGATCTTCAATTTCATCTAGCAAAATGAGAAAAGGAGCTTCTCCTTTGGCTGCCGCCACGGCCAGCAAGTCTTCAACCTCTACATAAGCAAACGGTGCCGCTTGTGCAACTACACCCTGGTGCTGCACACCTGGAGCTAATTGGTCCAGCTTACGCTTGTCCACATGCTGAATCACAATACCCGCTTTGCGGGCTTCAGCTACGATTGGTGCAGTCAGATGCTTTTGCGCCGTTTCGGCGATCCATATTTTATTCAAAGTACGGCCTGCACGCAGCGCCTCTAGCACAGAATGCTTTCCGGCCAATATTTCTTCTTCTGTCTTCAATTCTTCCATTTTTATTGCCTCCTGTTTATGGTCATTCCTAATCAGATCATGGCCGGTTCTGCATAAACTCTATGCCGATGTGCACAATTTCCTGTAATCTTGCCTGCTGTCCCGTATAGTATAAATACCCGATCAAACATTCAAAAGCCGTAGCATGACGGTATTCCAACACATTAGCGTTCTTTGGGATCGTTCCCGACTTCGCATTCCGCCCTTGGCGGGCAATATTCTGCTCTTCTTCAGTCAGCACCGGCTCCAGATGAGCAAGGATGGCACACTGCGCCTTGGCTGATACCAGTCCCGTTGCCGTACGATGCAAATGATTGGGCCGCAGATTCGGCAGGGATACGAGGTATTGCCGGACGGCAACCTCATAAATAGCATCACCTACGTACGCTAGTACGACAGGTGAGAGGAGCCGCGCCGGTTTGGATGGATCATACGGAAACCACCCTGCAAAGTTCATCGTTTCTTCATCACTCATTTACGCCGCCACCGCATTCCCTGCGGAGTGTCTTCAAGCAGAATTCCCATCGCGCTCAGTTCATCGCGAATCTCATCAGAACGAGCCCAGTTCTTATTCGTGCGTGCCTCTGCCCGTTCGGCAATCAGCCGCTCCACTTCCTCGCCTGCTACTTCTTCTTCAGCTTCAGACGTCAAGATCAGCACCTTGTTCATTTCTTCAAAAGCCTTCAGCAGCGCAGCCAGATCGGCAGCAGCAACATGATTATCCGCCAAAGTCAGGTTGGCCAGGCTCACCCAATCGAATACAGCTGTAATAGCATCTGGCGTATTGAAGTCATCCTGCATCTTGGCATGGAACACCGCCAGAATACCGTCTAACTTGTCGCTGATTTCCTTACTTACCACAGCTTCGTCCGCGTTTCCAGCTAGTTCCAAGCGATGCTTCACATTGCTTACCGCACCGGATATCCGCTCCACACTTTTCTCCGCTGAGGCCAACGCATCCGTCGTGAAGTTCAGCGGGTTGCGGTAGTGTGTGGAAAGCATGAAGTAACGGATCGCTCCCGCCTTGAAGCGCTCACGGATATCCTTTACCAAGAGGCCGTTTCCGAGTGATTTCGACATTTTCTCGTCACCAATATTAAGGAAACCATTATGCATCCAATAATTAGACAGCGGCTTGTCGGTCAGCGCCTCAGTCTGTGCGCATTCGCATTCATGGTGCGGGAACTGCAGATCCTGTCCACCACCGTGGATATCCATAGTGTCACCAAGGAACTCCCGCGCCATAGCCGAGCACTCGATGTGCCAACCTGGGCGACCTGCTCCCCATGGACTTTCCCAATATACCTCTCCAGGCTTCGCCGCTTTCCAGAGTACAAAATCCTCGGGTTTCTCCTTGCGAACATCCACTTCTACCCGAATCCCAAACTGCAGTTCCTCCAGGTTCTGACGCGACAGCTTGCCGTAATCCTTGAACTTCGCCGTACGGTAGAACACGTCCCCGCCGCTTTCATAGGCATAGCCCTTATCTTCAAGATCCTTAATGAACCCGATGATGATCCCCATACTATCCGTTACTCGCGGATTCAATGTGGCCGGCTTGACATCCAGTCCTTTGAGATCCTCGTAGTAAGCTGCTATGAACATTTCCGCCACTTCGGCCACCGTAATGTTCATCTCTTCTGCCTTGCGGATCATCTTGTCATCGACATCCGTGAAGTTCGTAACATACCGAACCTCGTTGCCGAGCTGCTCCAGATAATTACGAACGGTGTCGAATACGATAACCGGACGGGCATTACCGATATGCATATATCCGTATACAGTAGGACCGCATACGTACATCTTCACCTTGCCCGGTTCCTGCGGTACAAACTGTTCCTTACTGCGCGTCATAGTGTTGTAAATTTGCAAAGCCATCTCATTCCAATCCCTTCTGTTATCGCCGGTTCCCCTTTTGAATACCGGTAAACTTAAATTTCATAATCGCCAATGTACTGCTGGCTTTCGAGACGCCGCTGCTCGGCCTTCTGTTTGTCTTCTGTACCGCCCAGCTGCTCCCTTATCTCTTCAATCTCCTTCTGCAAAAAGCGGAGTGAATCGACAAGCGGATCTGGCATCTTCGTATGATCGAGTCGATCCGATACGCGTTCCCCGTTGCGTTTGACCACACGACCCGGATTCCCTACAACGGTGCTATTGTTCGGCACTTCGCGCAGGACAACCGCATTGGAGCCTATATTAGAATTGTCGCCGATTCGGAAGGATCCTAATACCTTCGCACCGGAACCAATGACTACATTATTACCTATTGTAGGATGGCGTTTGCCTTTTTCCTTACCTGTCCCCCCCAGCGTGACCCCTTGATAAATGATGACATCGTCACCAATCTCACAGGTCTCGCCGATGACAATACCCATGCCATGGTCAATAAACAGCCTGTTGCCGATAACAGCCCCGGGATGAATCTCCACGCCGGTCATAAATCTGCTGAATTGCGACACTATGCGCGCGAGTGTATAAAAATGACGCTTGAAAAAATAATGAGCGAGCCGATGACCCCAAATAGCGTGCAGACCTGCATAGGTGAAGACAACCTCAAACCAGCTTCGGGCCGCGGGATCATTGTCAAAAACAGCCCGAATGTCCGACTTGATATGCTTAAACATCGCGCTCCCCTTCTCTTGACTTCCTTGCCTCCTGCTTACAGGTCTGCGCGGAAGATAATGTCTTCTGGAACAACACCCTGTCTGTCTCTCTATAAAAAGCTTCTATAAGACCCACTCGGGAATGTCCCAATTCCTTCAAAGACTCTCTGCTCCAGCATATGCCGCATTACCTACTTTGACTGCCCGCATACAAACAATCATTTCCTATGCCAGAATGGAAAATCAATAAAAAACGCCTCTGCAGCATAATGCTGCAGAGACGTTAAAACGCGGTTCCACTCTGCTTGGACGAGCTCTCGGCTGCCGTGAATATCATAGCAGCAGGTTCTCCGTCCCCCTTGGCGTCCATAACGGGGACGTGCCGGCGCAACCTAACGAACCCTTGCAAAAGGACGCTCAGCCGTGCAGCTCACAGGCGCATGTTCCGTGGCAGACAAATGAATAACTCTCAGCCTGAAAAGGTTGAACTCTTCGCGGTTATTCTCTCTGGAAATTGCCTTATTGCACGTACTTTTCCTGATCACAGCTATTATAGTATTCTTCTATCTTAGCGAAAAGATGAAGGACTGACAAGGGGCAGTCCGCAATCGCCCAGCAGCGCCTAGGCTCCTTTAATTTGCGATTTCAAGCGTTCAATGACCCGGTTTTGACCCAGCAGGGCAATCGTGGCATTGAGATCACGGCCATGAGTTTGTCCAGTCAATGCGACACGGATCGGCATGAACAGCGCTTTGCCCTTATTTCCGGTCTCCTTCTGTACTTCCTTGATCAAAACAGCGATATGAGCTGCACCAAACTCGGAGGTGCCTTCGACCTTCGCCAGGAATGCAGATAGCACTACAGGGACCGTATCTTCCGCCAGTACCTGTGCAGCGTCAGCTTCCAGCTCCAGATCGCTGCGGAAGAACAACTCTGACAGACCAACGATATCGGAAGCCGACACCAGTTGTTCCTGATAAAGAGCTACCAGGCTTTCCGCCCAGGCCTGTTCTTCTTCATTAAGTTCAGCAGGAAGTCTTCCCGCTTGCTGCAGATGAGGAATAGCCAGCGCAGCAATCCGCTTCGGATCAGCGTTTTTAATATAATGGTTGTTCAAGTGGGCCAGCTTGTTGGTATCGAACACAGCTGGACTCTTGGACAGTCTGTCCGATGTAAAGATACGGATGAGTTCTTCCTTGCTGTAAATCTCCTCTTCCCCTTCCGGCGACCAGCCGAGCAGAGAAATGAAATTGAACATCGCTTCCGGCAAATATCCGAGCCCATCATACTGCTCAATGAATTGGATAACCGATTCATCGCGCTTGCTGAGCTTCTTGTGATTCTCGCCAACAATCAATGTCATATGTCCGAATAACGGCGGCTCCCAGCCCAGTGCTTCATAAATCATCAGCTGACGTGGCGTGTTGGAGATATGGTCTTCTCCACGCAGCACATGCGAGATTTTCATTAGATAGTCGTCCACCGCAACTGCGAAGTTGTAAGTTGGAATTCCATCTTTTTTCACAATAACAAAGTCGCCCATTTCCTTCGTATTGAAAGAAATATTACCTTTAACGATATCATCAAAAGTATACGTACGGTCTTCCGGCACCCGGAAACGGATGCTGGCTACACGCCCTTCGGCTTCATACGCAAGGCGCTGCTCCTCGGTCAGATCACGGTGCTTACCGGAATAACGCGGAGTCTCGCCCCGAGCCATCTGCTCTTCGCGCTCTGCTTCCAGCTCCTCCTCAGTGCAGTAGCAGCGATAAGCCAGTCCACGGTCCAGCAGGTCCTGCCAGTGAACACGGTACAAATCGAGCCGCTCAGTCTGACGGTACGGCCCGTATTCGCCGCCCACATCAATACTTTCATCCCACTCAATACCCAGCCACTTCAAGTATTTCAGTTGGCTTTCCTCGCCTCCGGCGATATTGCGTTTCACGTCCGTATCTTCGATCCGGATAATGAATTTCCCGCCCTTATTGCGGGCGTACAGATAATTAAACAACGCCGTTCTGGCGTTTCCGATATGTAAATGTCCCGTAGGGCTCGGTGCGTAGCGCACCCGGATTTCATCCGCCATTTCAATCCCTCCGCTCATGTTGTTAGAAGTTAAAATCTCTGGTTCAGCCATCTCATGATGATATCACATCTTTAAGCAGACAGACAATAGATTGGGCTGCTATCCCCTCGCCGCGTCCGGCAAAGCCAAGCTGCTCAGTTGTGGTTGCTTTGACATTGACCTGAGTGCTATCTGCTCCCAGTGCACGCGCGATAATTTCCGTCATTTGTGGAATATACGGTGCCATCTTCGGCTTTTGGGCAATAATAGTGGAATCGATGTTCCCAAGCTTGTATCCCCGCTCCCGCGCAAGCGCCCATACCTCTTCCAACAGTTTCAAGCTATCAGCATCTTTGAAAGCCTCATCGGTATCCGGAAAATGACGGCCGATATCCCCCAGCCCCAGTGCGCCCAGAATAGCGTCACTAACCGCGTGCAGCAGCACGTCGGCATCGGAGTGGCCCAGCAGCCCCTTTTCATATGGAATGGTCACTCCACCGATAATGCATGGCCTGCCTTCCACCAACTGATGCACATCAAACCCTTGTCCTACAGCAATCATTTGTCTCCCTCTCCCCTGGTTCTTTCTGTGAATTCCGCAAAATCAAGATCTTCACGCGTCGTAATCTTAATATTCCTGTAGCTGCCCTCTACTACAGACACAGCAATACCGGCGCGTTCGGCCAGACTGGAATCATCTGTACCGAGAAATCCATCCTGCTCTGCCGCTTCATAGGCCATCAGCAAATCAGACAGACGAAAAGTCTGCGGGGTCTGAATCGCCCACAGACTTCGCCGATCCGGTGTAGAAACAACGGTCCCCCCGCTGTCCACCTGCTTGATCGTATCCTTGACCGGAACGGCCAACACAGCGGCTCCGCTCTGAAGCGCCTGCTGGTAACAGGCCTCAATCTCACGAGGATGCACGAACGGCCGGACACCGTCATGGACCATTACCCATTCGGTGCTCAGTTGCAGTAGTCCTCTGTACACCGAGTGCTGTCGCTCGGAGCCGCCTGGAACAATCGCCTTGACCTTGTCCAGCTTATAGGATGCTATCCATTCCTGGCATCGCTCCATATCCTCAGCCCCGGTAACGAGGACGATCTCCGAGATCCGCTCATGCCGCTGAAACACCTCCAGCGTATGTACAGCAATCGGTTTGCCTTCCAGCAGCAAGTACTGCTTGCTTTCTGCCGTTCCCATCCGTGTTCCTTTGCCTGCCGCTACAATTACGACGCCCACACTGTTTGACATTCCCTAAGCTCCTGTCTTTCACGTATACCCCCATCATAACGTGTTTGACCGGCATTTCCAACCCATTTCAGACCTTATACAAGTGATGTTCAGGCTTATTGTGCCTTCTCCAGCAGCTTCGGCTTGGCAAAGATCATCCGGCCGGCCGAGGTCTGAAGAACACTGGTCACCAGAACTTCCATCGTCGTACCAATATATTCACGTCCGCCTTCAACGACAATCATCGTTCCGTCATCGAGATAAGCCACTCCCTGTCCATGCTCCTTGCCATCCTTGATAACTTGTACAATAATCTCTTCTCCGGGAAGCACGACTGGCTTCACTGCGTTGGCAAGATCATTGATATTAAGCACGGATACCCCCTGCAGCTCGCATACTTTGTTCAAGTTAAAATCGTTGGTGACAACTTTGCCCCGCAGCACCTTGGCTAGCTTGACCAGCTTGCTGTCCACCTCGGAGATCTCTTCGAAGTCACCCTCATAGATCAGAACTTTTACATCCAGCTCTTTCTGGATTTTATTCAAAATATCAAGTCCGCGTCGTCCACGGTTACGCTTGAGCAGATCGGAAGAGTCGGCAATATGCTGCAGCTCCTCCAGGACAAATTCAGGAATGACAATCGTTCCTTCGATAAATCCGGTCTTGCAGATATCGGCAATCCGTCCGTCGATGATAACGCTAGTGTCCAGAATTTTATGTTCCTCCAGCCCGCGGCCCTCTGGCTCGTCTGCTTGCCCGAAGCGGCCGCTGGTCCACAGCTTGGCCAGTTCCTGCTTTTTCTCCAGGCCGATCCGCATCCCCATATATCCCAAGGCAATCGTAGCAGCTACCTGAAGCAGCTGTCCGGCCTTCCCAAGCCAGCCCATAGCAGGATGCAGCAGAATCGACAGCACCAGACCTCCGGTCAAACCAGCGGCCCCTGCGGCCAACTCATTCATGGGTACACGTGCACAGTACTGAACCGCCTCCCGTAGCTTTGCACCTCCCCATTCTGCGCTTAATGTTCCCGCAATCAGAAAAATAATGGCTCCCAGCACCGCGAATAAAATGCTTCCCTCCACTGGCAGGCTATCTGCCAATCTTCCTGCACCTATAGGAAAACTTTTTTCTGCCGCATGATATAACGTATAACCGCCCCAGCCTCCGCAGATTGCAACGAAGGACAAAATCAATTTTTTCCACATAACTCGCGCACCTCCTTCTATATTCATCCTAAAATGATGTATTCCTCACCAGTATGTTCCAATTTTTAGGACAATAATCGCAGGCACTGTTATTTTTTCTACGCAAAGAGTTTATATAGGGCTATTGCAGCGGGATGTCTTACTTCCGGGTTGAAAATAGTGGAGGCCCTGGCATATAATGAACTCAATTACGAACCCAGGGGTGAATGGAAATGAGCGCACTAAGTTTACAGGCCTTTCAGGATCAAGTCTCCGAACTGCTGCTCCGTCACCGTAGTCTGCTGGATGTGCTGTCCAAGAACGGACAGAGCAGTGCATCCGTCAACCGCGCCGTTGTCAAAGCCATCACAGAATGCGGCTGCATTCAGTTGCATGCCACGAAACAGGTTTTTGAGCCCGGTGCCGGGCTAGAACATGCGAAAGAACTCGCCGGTACCCACGTAGAGGGCCAGTTGTGTGAGAATTGCCGGGAGGTAATCGGCTCCGAGCTCGGCCGTGAGTTGTTTTATATGTCCGCCCTCTGCAATTTACTTGATATCAACATGGACGAGGTTGTAGAGAAGGAATCGCAGAAATGCGCAACGTTGGGATTGTTCAATCTATCCTAAGCTCAAGCAAGTGTGCCGTATTTCACTTCAGTTTGTAATTCATGTTCGAAACATCGCCATTTTATAAGGTTCCGCATATAAAAAGAAAACGGGTACCGCCTTCATTGGACGGTATCCGTTTTTTTGCGTTTACGAAGAAAAGACTCTGCTGTCCATACAGGACCGCAAAGCCTTTCTCATATCAACATATTCTAATCCACAACCGTAGGCTCCCGCTGTTAGCCGTTCTTGGAATGATACACTTTGTCTTCAGAGCGTCTTCTCCGGCGGTGACGGCGTCTTGCTGTCAAACGATCAAGATTCTGCTTGAAGCCGTATAATGCATAAAGACCCAGTAGCACAAAGATCAGTTTGGCAATTTGTTCAGGGAAAATCACGGCCACGACCACGGCAACAACAATCACCAGCGGCGCGCCAATCATTGCTTTCTTAGGCAGACCAATCTTTTTGAAATTCGGGTATTTCACCGTACTTACCATCAGATAAGATAAGAGCAGAGTCGCCACAATCATGAATCCAGGGGACACATCTTTATGGAAAAGCGCCAATGTGGCGACAACGCCACCAGCGGCAGGTATTGGCAAACCGATAAAATAACCGGGAACTCCCGGGCGTACGTTAAAACGGGCTAGGCGGAGTGCGCCGAACACCGGGAAGATAGCAGTAACCGTCCAACCCAATGCTGAATTGAGGTCCTGTAAACTCGTCATATACATAATCAACGCGGGAGCAACCCCAAACGATACAATATCCGACAATGAATCGAGCTCCTTGCCGAATTCACTCTCACACTTGAGGGCACGAGCCACACGGCCATCCAGACCATCAAGTAACATTGCAATAATAACCATGATCGCAGCCATACTAACCTTGCCATCGAGCGCCATCATGATCCCAAACATTCCGAGCATCAGGTTACCGATGGTAAACAGACTCGGAATTGATTTTTGTATCAAATTCTTCACCTCTACATTCTAACTTTGAGCCTCTGCATCACTAATATTACGTGATTGTATGATATTTACATTTGCCTGTCAATAAGCACTTGTTTCTGCAAACGTTTTAAACCATCCTGAATATTGCGGGCTCGCACCTCGCCGATCCCGTCAACTTCGTCCAATTCTGCAATGCTGGCCGTCATTAAGTTAGGGAGCATCTCAAAACGCTCCACCAGATTGTGAATGATCACATTCGGCAGTCGCGGAATTTTGTTAAGCAGGCGGTACCCACGTGGTGTCACTACTTCTTCCGAAGCAACGGCTGTGGAGGAATAACCCAATAAGCGGGCGATATGGTTATCGTCCATCAGTTCATCGTCCGACGCCCGTTTAAGCCCAGCAATAATTTCGCGGATCTTTTCCTCTTGTTCTTCCCTTGCATAGTCTCTGTACAAAAGCCATGCTTCTTCCTCTGTATTTCCGACCAGTTCTTCCATCTGCATGCTAATCAAGCGGCCTTCATTGCCCAACTCGTTGATGTAGCGTTTGATTTCCATTTTAATCCGCAGCACCATTTCCACCCGTTGGATGACTCCAACCACTTCAGCTACTGTTACAATCCCCTCATACTCGGAGGCGGACAGGTTGGTCAGACCTTGTGTCAGTACTGCTCTGTACTTCTCCAATGTCTGAATGGCTTGATTCGCCTTCGCAAGAATAGCACCGATCTCCTTCAAAGCATAGCGGATAGAGCCTTGATATAGCGTAATTATATTCCGGCGCTGGGAGATGGAAACCACCAGTTTTCCGGTTTGCTTAGCTACGCGCTCAGCTGTCCGGTGGCGGATACCTGTCTCAATGGAGGAGATCGAGGAGTCCGGGATTAGCTGTGTGTTGGCATACAGTATCCGCTTAAGATCCTCGCTTAGGATAATGGCCCCGTCCATCTTGGCCAGCTCATACAAATAGTTTGGCGAAAAATCGCAATTAATGGAAAATCCGCCGTCTACAACTGCCATCACCTCTGGACTGTATCCAACGACGATAAGCGCGCCAGTCTTGGCACGTAATACGTTCTCCAGCCCTTCCCGGAAAGGTGTGCCGGGTGCCGCCAGTCTGAGCAGATCATTCATATTATCTGATAGGTTTTCTTTCATGTCCCTGTGCCCCCTAATCTAACGCGACCGATAGTGCATCTGCTACGGTACTGACGCCAATAATCTGAATATCTTGCGGGTGCTTCCAGCCCTTCATGCTCTTCTCAGGCATGATGACCCGCCGGAAGCCAAGTTTCGCTGCTTCCTTAACACGTGTTTCTGCACGCGACACGCCCCTCACCTCACCGGTAAGACCGACCTCCCCGAAGAATACATCATACGGTTTAGTCGAAATATCCCGAAAACTGGAGGCGATGCTGACAGCCACGGCGAGATCAATCGCTGGCTCATCCAGCTTCACACCACCGGCTACATTGAGATAGGCATCCTGATTCTGTAAGAACATGCCCATCCGTTTCTCCAGCACGGCGATGATCAGTGCCATCCGCTGGTGATCCATCCCCGTACACATTCGCCGGGGAGACGGAAAATGCGTCGCTGCGACAAGGGCTTGCAGCTCCACAAGCACCGGCCGCGTGCCCTCCATACTGGCCACAACTGTCGATCCCGCCACCCCAAGCGGGCGTTCTGACAGGAAAAGCTCGGAAGGGTTCTCGACCTCAACAAGTCCTCCCTCGCCCATTTCGAAGATGCCAATCTCATTGGTAGAACCAAAGCGGTTCTTGACCGCACGCAGTAGCCGGTACGTATGATGGCGCTCCCCTTCGAAATACAGCACACAATCCACCATGTGTTCCAGCATCCGCGGTCCAGCGATGGCTCCCTCCTTGGTGACATGCCCTACAAGCACTGTGGCAATCCCGCGGATTTTGGCGATTCTCATGAATCTTGTCGTACATTCCCGAACCTGTGTAACACTGCCAGGTGCACTCGTGACCTCAGGCAAAAATACGGTCTGAATGGAGTCAATGACAAGGAACTGCGGCTGGATCTGTTCTATCGCTTCCTCGATGCTTTCCATGTTGGTCTCACACAGCACGTATAGCTCACCTGACAACGCCCCGAGGCGATCTGCACGCAGACGAGTCTGGCGCACTGATTCCTCCCCAGAGATATACAGCACGCGCAGCCCCTGCGTCGTTAAAGCATGTGAGGTCTGAAGTAGTAACGTGGATTTCCCAATCCCGGGATCGCCGCCCACCAGCACCAGTGAGCCGGGCACAATGCCGCCCCCCAGGACACGGTTGAGTTCGCCAATCCCTGTCAGGATACGCGGCTCCTTGTCACTTTCTATATTTATGATCGACTGCGCTTTTTCTTTACTATGAAAAATAGGGGCGCTCATGCCCTGGGTTTTGACTACGCTTTCTGTTTCCTCCACCATGGAGTTCCATGCCTGGCAGCCCGGGCATTTCCCAAACCATTTGGGTGATTCATACCCGCATTCGGTGCAGTAAAACTTTGTTTTCGCTTTGGCCATGACTTCTCCTTACTGTCCGAACTTTTGTAAAAAACAGAATATTTCCTGCCAATAAAAGTTTACCATTTCTGTCCCTTGAACGAAAGGCCATTCCGGAAGCGATTTGCACCTGTTTCCCGTTAGGATGGGCGGTTTTCCTAAAAAGAATGCTTTCGTGCAAGTAGAAACAGCTTTGCCGTCCTCTAAGGGACGGTATCCGTTTCAGTCAGAACTATTTAAAAAAGCCCCCAATTCTCTTATCGGAGAATTGAGGGCTTTTGTATAACAATTCTTATTCAGCTTCTACTTCTTTTTCCAAAGGCAGGCTTTCTGGTTTGACTTCCCGGTTAACTACAAGCTCGTTATCAACCTCATCAATGGTCAGCGAATCGCCTTTTTGGATATTGCCTTTCAGCAATTCCTCGGACAAACGGTCTTCAATATGTTTCTGGATCGCCCGGCGAAGTGGACGAGCACCAAAGGCAGGATCATATCCTTCCTTGGCCAGGAACGCCTTGGCCTTATCCGTAAGAACAAAATCAACGTCATATTCACGCAGCCGCTTGCGCAGCTCGTCGGACATCAAGGTCACGATCTCGGCAATATGCTTCTCTTCCAGAGAGTGGAAGACGATGATCTCGTCAATCCGGTTCAGGAATTCAGGGCGGAAGCTCTTCTTCAGCTCTTCCATAACTTTACCCTTCATATTGCTGTAATCTGCTCCTGCATCTTGTACAGCGGTGAAGCCCAGCGTCGAATTCTTCTTGATCGCCTGTGCTCCAACGTTGGAGGTTAGAATGATCAGTGTGTTGCGGAAGTCGACTACCCGGCCCTTAGAGTCGGTCAGACGACCGTCTTCAAGGACTTGCAGCAGGATGTTGAATACTTCCGGATGCGCCTTCTCGATCTCATCCAGCAGGACAACAGAGTAAGGTTTACGGCGTACTTTTTCGGTCAGCTGTCCACCTTCTTCATATCCTACATACCCTGGAGGAGCTCCGACCAGACGGGACGTGGAGTGCTTCTCCATGTATTCCGACATGTCGATCCGAATCACAGCATTCTCGTCGCCGAACATTGCTTCAGCTAGCGCACGAGCCAGCTCTGTCTTACCCACACCAGTTGGTCCAAGGAAGATAAAGGAGCCCATTGGACGCTTCGGATCTTTCAGACCCGCACGTGCCCGGCGGAGTGCCCGGCTCACAGCCTTCACGGCTTCATCCTGGCCGATGACACGTTCATGAAGCAGAGCTTCCATGTTCAGCAAGCGGTCCGTCTCTTCTTCTTTCAGCTTGCTGACCGGAATGCCGGTCCAGCTAGCCACAACCTGTGCGATATCCTCAGGCGTAACCTCGGAATCGGTACGGCCTTGTTTTTCTTTCCACTGGTTCTTAGTGGTATCCAGTTCCTCACGGATTTTCTGTTCAGTGTCACGCAGCGCAGCCGCTTTTTCAAACTCCTGGCTTTGTACCGCAGCATCCTTCTCTTTGCGGATATCATCCAAGCGGCTTTCCAATTCCTTCAGATTCGGCGGAATCGTGTAGGAGTTGAGTCTTACCTTGGAGCCCGCTTCGTCGATCAGGTCGATCGCTTTGTCTGGAAGGAACCGGTCTGGAATGTAACGGTCAGACAGCTTAACAGCTTCTACAATCGCTTGATCCGTAATCTTCACACGGTGGTGAGCTTCATAACGGTCGCGAAGTCCAAACAGAATCTGTACAGCTTCCTCTGGAGAAGGCTGATCCACCGTAATCGGCTGGAAGCGGCGCTCCAGGGCAGCATCTTTCTCAATATATTTGCGGTATTCGTCCAGCGTCGTTGCCCCGATGCACTGCAGCTCTCCACGGGCCAAGGCCGGTTTCAAGATGTTGGAGGCATCAATGGCACCTTCCGCGCCACCTGCACCAATCAGAGTATGCAACTCGTCGATGAAGAGCACGATGTTACCCGCTTGGCGAATCTCGTCCATAATTTTCTTCAGGCGGTCTTCGAACTCACCGCGGTATTTTGTACCGGCCACTACGGAACCCATATCCAGTGTCATGACACGTTTGTCGCGCAGGGTCTCGGGAATTTCATTGTTGATGATCTTTTGTGCCAAGCCTTCCGCAATAGCTGTCTTACCAACCCCTGGCTCACCAATCAGCACCGGGTTGTTCTTAGTACGGCGGCTGAGCACCTGAATTACGCGCTCAATTTCTTTGCTCCGGCCGATAACCGGGTCAAGGTTGCCGTCCTTGGCATATGCCGTCAAATCACGAGCCAGACCATCCAGCGTTGGTGTGCTGACATTAGCTGGAGTACCGGTGTGGCTGGAAGCCGCCTCACTGCTGCCCAGAAGCTGCAGCACTTGCTGGCGGGCCTTGTTCAGGCTAATGCCCAGGTTGTTGAGTACACGGGCAGCTACGCCCTCTCCTTCACGGATAAGCCCGAGCAGGATATGCTCCGTGCCGACATACGTGTGACCCAGCTTGCGGGCTTCGTCCATCGACAGCTCGATAACTTTTTTGGCGCGAGGAGTATAAGCAATGTTCGTAGGCTGCTCTTGGCCTCTGCCAATCAGTGTTTCCACTTCGTCCTGGATCTTCTCAAGACCCAGACCCAAACCGATTAATGCTTTTGCGGCAATTCCGTCTCCTTCGCGAATAAGCCCAAGCAAAATATGTTCTGTCCCAATATTATTGTGTCCCAAACGAACGGCTTCTTCCTGCGCCAAAGCAAGCACTTTTTGTGCGCGTTCCGTAAATCTTCCAAACATCATATCTCCTGCACCTCCATGAATATTAAATATCTATAATTAATGTTGTGATCCCAATGTTTCGCGGAGCAGCTTCGCCCGATACATATCGCGTTCGGTGGATGTCATCTCGTCGCCAAACATTTTCTGCAAAAATCCAGGCTGTGTCTTGACATTCAGCTCGTTGAGCACGGAGAGCGATGGCCCTTCCAGGATACCCAGATCAACACCAAGCCGGACATCCGACAGACGTTGAGCAGATTCCTTCAGTTCCATCACTGCTGCATAGGACAAAATACCGTAAGAACGCATCACCCGGTCGGTAATCCGCAGCGCTGAATCGGCCAGCAGACGCTCACGGGCATTTCGTTCATGCTCGATAATCTGTGTCACTACGCTGTGCAGGTTCTCTATGATTTCACTTTCAGTTTGTCCAAGGGTAATTTGATTGGAGATCTGAAAGATGTTCCCTACTGCTTCGCTGCCTTCACCATAAATTCCTCTTACGGTCAATCCCACCTGATTCACAGCCGAGAGGATGCGATTAATCTGATGCGTCATGACGAGAGCTGGCAAGTGCAGCATCACGGATGCCCTTAGACCTGTGCCAACATTTGTTGGACAGCTAGTGAGGTATCCTCTTTTATCATCAAAAGCATAATTGACTGAAGCCTCAAAGATATCGTCAATGGCTGCGGCGCGCTCCCATGCTTCCTTGACATGGAGTCCGGGGAAAAGACACTGAATCCGCAGATGATCCTCTTCGTTGATCATAATGCTGACCGACTCATCATCGTTCAGAATTACGGCTCCGCCGCGAGAATCATTGGCGAGGTTAGGGCTGATGAGATGCTTCTCCACCAGTACCTTCTTATCCAGTTCCTCCAGATCATCCAGCCTCAAAAGCTGAAAGGTGCCAAAATCTGCTGCAGCCTCTCCTTGAAACACAGGACTAAGCTGCTCTAATACCTCTTCCGACTGCTCCAGCGATGCAAGCAGAGGGAAAGGGAGATGCTGCAAATTGCGGGCAATTCGCATACGACTGCTGATGACAATCTCAGAATGGTCACCGTCGCTGCGCATCCAGTCACTAAGTGCTTTTTCGGTAAAACGGAGACTTGACATGTCATATCCCCCCTATATATCAAAGACTTTACTCTTGTGCGATTTCTTTTTCAAGTTCACGAATCTGATCCCGCAAATGAGCAGCGGTTTCGAACTCTTCCTGAGCGATGCTCTGTTGCAACTGCAGCTTCAGTTCGTCGATTTGACGCCTGAAGACAATCCGTGCTCCGGCGCGTTTCGGAATCTTGCCCACATGCGCCGTGCTACCATGCACACGCTTGAACAGCGGGTCCAAGGCACTGTTGAAATACTTGTAACAAGAGCTGCAGCCGAAGCGGCCAAGTTTACTGAACTGGGAATAAGTCATTCCGCAATTTTCGCACTGGAGACTTTGTGTGGTCTTCGCTGCAGCTGTCTTCTCCTTACCTGCCCCTTCGAGATCAAGCAGACCAGAGAGCAAACTGTGAATGGAGAAGCCTCCGGCTGTTCCCGGAATCAGTTCTCCCTTTTCCCGCGCACAGCTCTCACAAATATGAAATTCCGTCTTCTCCCCATTCACGATTTTAGTAAAATGGAGCGTTGCCGGCTTGGCGCCACATTCCTGGCATAACATAAGGTAAAGTCCCTCCCTTAGGATTGACGTTTATTTGCCCAATAAAGAGATTAGCATAGCCTTCATAAGCTTGGCACGAATCTCATCCCGGTACGGAAGCTTAACCGTCAGGCATTCCCGGGAAATGGCAGCACGCATAAGACATGCTTCCCGCTGGGTTAGAAAACGGGCTTCCTCCAGCTGATAAATTAGCCCCTCGGCAGTATTTTGATCAATTCCGGCCCCAATCGTGTGATTCAGATGGGTATGCAAGGCCACATTCTGAGGTAACTCAAAACGCTGAATCCGGATATAACCGCCGCCTCCGCGTTTGCTCTCCACGATGTAACCTTTTTGAAGAGTAAAGCGTGTACTGATGACATAGTTGATCTGTGACGGCACGCATGAGAACTGGTCCGCCAGGTCATTTCGCTGGATTTCCACCGTACCTTCGGGACTTTCATGCAAAATATTCTTCAGATATTGTTCGATAATATCGGAGATATTACGCATCACTCATCCTCCAGTATTCCAATCTTGATGTTGCAATATTGCCACTCGAAAGAATGTCAACAGTCCGGTCAAAGCGGTCTTTAAAGAACTTACCCAGCAACGAAACGGCGAATCCTGGACGTCATAGCCACTTCATGGTACGGTACCAAACACTATAGTGTGACCTTAGCATTCGAAATCACATACCTTGTAAGTCAGTGGGAAGTTCAAAACACCCTCTTGTTCTGGCTTGCGTTGACTTTGACTTTCTTTGACTTTTTTAATATTATAACATATTTTTTTGTAATGCCAAGTGGCTACTCTTATTTTTTACAAAATGTGATCATTGTATTCGAAGCTTGAGTGTAAAATCATACGCTATTGGGGTGTAAAAAGCTCCTTCACAGCGATTGCCATGAAAGAGCCTGAGTCTTAAATGAATGTTTAGAATTAGAAAAAGTCAAACAAAGCCGTCTTCTGTGCCGGTATGATATCCTCCAGCCACTGTACTTCTGTATCACTTCCGGTTAACCTTCCTACCTTGGCCATTTCCGCAGGACGTTTATAGCCTAGTAGTAGTATCGTCAAAGTTCCAATATCCAGGACCACATCTCCTTGTGCGCGCTCGCCTTCGATCTTTTCCAGAAACGCTATCCCTTGGTCAGTAACCTGCCATTCCCAAAGTCCATGATTCCACGGCGCATGCTGATCCTCAATAAATAACTTTAGCTGACGGGAAGAAGCTAGTCCACTGAAAGAATACTCCTCCACAAAAGCCTTGGCATTCACAATCCGGCCCATAAAATAAGGATGATTCTCCTGAGTAATTCGAGGGTCGGGCAGCAGGAAAGGCAGAATATCATCACTTGGAACAAACTTTAACGCTGCTCCAGTCACCATCGAGTCATGATTAGCCAGGAAGGTCCATAGTGCTTGACGCGAGGCTTCATTCAAATAAACAAACTCTCTAATGATCAGTTCTCTATTCTCCAACCTATACAGGATATAACCTTCTGCATCACCCTCTGGTGAATAAAAGACTGCATGATGAGTATTCTCATTCAGGACGGAGTGTTCCCACCAGTCTTTGCTTCGAACGAGAGTTCCGTTATATTGGGAGGCAAAATGTTTATATAATAGTTCAAGCTTCTCAAGATCCTCCCGCACATCGCGGCGAACAATTCCTTTAACATCGATTTTTCGAGGAAACTTCGAAACAGGAATAGTATAATTCTTGGTCTCACAATAAATCTCCCAGCCAAATTTACGATAGAACGGGATCAGGAAAGGATGCAAAAAAGATAAGGTTTGTCCAGCTTCATTCATGGTCTCCAGCGTATGGGACAACAATTTGGCTACAAGTCCTTGTCTGCGGTTCTCCGGCCATGTAGATACACCGGCAATTCCCCCCATAGACACGGTTCGGCCTTGTAAATTGACCTCTAATGGAAGCAGCGTTAGCATGGCGCTAAGCGCCCCGTTCTCAAAGATTCCCCAAATCCGTTCCGGCTTGAATCTTTCTTGTCCCTTTTCTTTGTCTTCGGTGGAAAGTTTATACTGAAAAGCATATTGGGATAAGCTTACGCTATCCTCAAATTCAGTGGAATTCAATTGCCTGATCTCCATTAACTCACCTCATCTGTACGATAATCGATCTAATGTGAGTATACAGGCATCCGACTTTCATTGCTAACTCAAAGAAAAAATCTAATATATTAACAACTTATCCACAGACCCAGACCTCAAAGTTTTCTCTACAAGGATTAAATTTCAACAAACCCAAGAGTTATCCCCGAATTACCGGATTTTATCCACATATTCAATTTTTTATCCACAAAAACCGTGTATTACTCAGCTTTTCACTTGACGATCCAATATAAATGTGCATTGTATCCACAAAAATGTGACGATCAATCTTACGATATTGTGTCCACATGTGCGTAAGTTTTCTGTCTTTTTCTGAATTTATCCACAACATTTCCACAGGTCTGCACAACGCAAAAAACCATTGTTGAAATACTCAACAATGGTTTAAATTGCTTGGCGGCGTCCTACTCTCCCAGGACCCTTCGGTCCAAGTACCATCGGCGCTGGAGGGCTTAACGGTCGTGTTCGGGATGGGTACGCGTGGAACCCCTCCGCCATCGCCACCAAACAT
>NZ_JABWCS010000192.1 GCF_013359945.1 Paenibacillus agri
CATCAACTTGGCTTTGACGAAGTCAAAGCTATCTTCGTAAGCATCAACTTGGCTTTGACGAAGTCAAAGCTATCTTCGTAAGCATCAACTTGGCTTTGACGAAGTCAAAGCTATCTTCGTATGCATCAACTTGGCTTTGACGAAGTCAAAGCTATCTTCGTATGCATCAACTTTGAGCTTTGACGAAGTCAAAGCTCAATATCACTGAAATCATTCTATTAACAAGAGCTCTGCCAGCGTTGCCCAAGCAAGCGGAAGAGCCTTATAATCAAGGTTTAGCTGGTCGCAAAACCTTTCTTGAATTTCTCAATGGCTTCTTTCAATGCAGTCTCGTTATCCGCAGTCAAATCCTTCGTATCGGTGATAGACTTGAAGATCTCAGGAGCGCTGCTATCTACGAATGCCAGGAATTCTTTCTCGAAACGTCTAACGTCTTTGACAGGAATATCATCCAAATGACCTTTAACAGCCGTGTACAAGCTAACTACTTGATACTCAACGGACAACGGTTGGTTAACACCCTGTTTCAGAATTTCCATCATACGGGCACCGCGGTTCAGACGGGCTTGTGTAGATTTATCGAGGTCGGAGCCGAACTGGGAGAATGCTTGAAGCTCACGGTATTGAGCCAAGTCCAGACGGAGCGAGCCCGCAACCTTCTTCATAGCCTTAATCTGTGCGGATCCCCCTACACGGGATACGGAGATACCGACGTTGATCGCAGGACGTTGGCCGGCGTTGAACAGGTCGGATTCCAGGAAGATTTGGCCGTCAGTGATCGAGATTACGTTCGTAGGAATGTAAGCCGATACGTCAGAAGCCTGTGTTTCGATAAACGGCAAAGCGGTTAATGAACCACCACCAAGCTCATCGCTAAGCTTCGCTGCACGTTCCAGAAGACGGGAGTGCAAGTAGAATACGTCACCTGGGAAAGCTTCACGGCCCGGTGGACGACGGAGCAGCAAGGACAACTCGCGGTATGCGGAAGCTTGCTTGGAAAGGTCATCGTAGATAACCAGTACGTGCTCGCCTTTGTACATGAAGTACTCACCCATTGCGCAGCCTGCGTACGGAGCGATAAAGAGCAATGGAGACGGCTCAGATGCCGATGCAGTTACAACGATGGTATATTCGAGCGCACCATGGCGGCGGAGAGTTTCCACTACCTGTGCTACTGTGGATTGCTTTTGTCCAATGGCAACATAGATACATTTCATACCGTTGCCTTTTTGGTTGATGATAGCATCGATTGCGATTGCGGTTTTACCGGTTTGACGGTCACCGATGATGAGCTCACGTTGTCCGCGGCCGATCGGCACCATCGCATCAATCGCCTTCAGACCTGTTTGCATCGGCTCATGAACCGATTTACGGTCGATAACGCCTGGTGCATTGTTTTCTACAGGACGGAATTCAGTGGTTGCAATTGGTCCTTTGCCATCCAGCGGCTGTCCAAGCGCGTTCACGACACGGCCCAGCAGGGCTTCGCCAACAGGAACCTGCATAATGCGGCCCGTACGCTTCACTTGATCGCCTTCACGAATTTCCGTATACTCACCCAGGATAACAACACCGACGTTGCTTTCTTCCAGGTTGAGTGCCATGCCTACTACACCGTTGGAGAACTCCAGCAATTCGCCTGCCATCGCGTTTTCCAGACCGTAGACACGGGCGATACCGTCGCCGACTTGAATGACGGTGCCAATTTCGGCAACTTCGATATCGGTTTTATATTGCTCAATTTGACTTTTGATCAAAGTGCTGATCTCTTCAGGTCTGATGCCCAATATCCTCACCCCTATCTTCTATGCTTATCGTTAAAAGATTTCTCGAGACGTTCCAGCTTGCCCGACAAGCTGCCATCATACAGCGTGTCGCCGATAACAACCTTCAGTCCGCCGAGCACACTCTCATCAACCACGTTCTTCACACGGATCGTGCGGTTCACCAGTTGACCGAATTCGGCTGCTACCGCTGTCTTCTCATCTTCGCTAAGCGAATAAGCCGAGTATACAGTGGCATCTCCGATTCCGAGAGCGTCTCCTTCGATTTTGATATATGTTTCCAGCAGATCGGCAAAAATGTCGGTTCTGCCCCGAGATACAAGCAGTTCTACCGTGTTCAACACAGTCGGGGAAAGCTT
The DNA here is from genome assembly GCF_013359945.1 of Paenibacillus agri. Taxonomy (GTDB): domain Bacteria; phylum Bacillota; class Bacilli; order Paenibacillales; family Paenibacillaceae; genus Paenibacillus_AQ; species Paenibacillus_AQ agri. The sequence continues at coordinate 2,144 of NZ_JABWCS010000192.1, forward strand.
GTCTTCAAGCACAGAACGCAGCACTTTCAGTTTGTCGGATTGCGAGATGCGCGGAGCCAGGATGAAGCGTTTCACTTCATGATCGTTATGAAGAACTTCGACTACCGTCTTGAGCTCCTCTTCAACCTGAAGCGTAATTCCTTTCTCTACCGCAGCGCTATACAGCGCTTTGGCATAGCGTCCCGCAACTACCGTATCGCGGCTCATGATCTGCCTCCTACCTCTTTGAGGTATTGATCAACAAGCTGCTCCTGTTCGCCGCTCGCGCTTACTTCTTTCTTGATCAGCTTGGAAGCAATCCGAACGGATGCTGTACCAATCTCGCTGCGAAGCTCTTCGACAGCTTTGTTCTTCTCGTTCTCGATATCCCGGACAGCCTCGTCCTTGATGCGAGAAGCTTCGGATTTGGCTTGCTCCAGAATCTTGTCCATTTGTTGATTGCTGGTGATCTGAGATTGCTGGATGATGTTCTGAGCTTCCTGGCGTGCATTGTTCAAAGCCTGCTTTTGCTCCTCCACATACGCGACCGCCTGCTCTCTGGTCTTCGCCGCCTCGTCCATTTGCTGCATTACCAGCTCACGGCGTTTCTCCATGATCCCAAACAATTTACTGAATGCAAACTTGCTGAGTAGGAAATACAGAAGCGCAAATGCGACAATTGAAAAAACGATATTTGTCCAAACGATATCCACTGAGGTCACTCCCTTCCATTACCGCGTCTTGCGGACGTATACAAAAGTAAGGCGCGGATGGCACCTTGCCCTCCCCGCCAAACCGTAGGTACGGTTTATTAAGAAAACATGATCAGGAATGCAATAACTGTTGCGGCCAAAGGAATAACCTCGACGATACCTACACCGATAAACATTGTTGTTTGCAGGGCGTTACGAGCTTCTGGTTGACGAGCGATGGATTCTACCGTTCTACTAACGATCATACCGTTACCAAGACCTGCGCCCAGTGCGCCCAAACCAACTGCGATTGCTGCTGCTAAAAATTCCATTTGTAAATATCCTCCTTTAATTTCGGTTCAAATTGTGTTTAATGATATAACATATCTCCCGCGAAGGTACTATCGGCGGCTGCCGTTTGTCTTCACGACAGCTCATTAATGTGCTTCTTCTTCGTGAATCGTCATCTGCGCGATATAGACCATCGTCAGAATCGTAAAGATAAACGCCTGCAGTGCGCCGACGAATATACTGAAGCCCTGCCAAACGGCCAGGAACGGTATACTGAGAATTCCAAGCTTCAGAATGACAGTGATCAGAACTTCACCTGCGAAGATATTCGCGTAAAGCCGGATTGCCAAAGCGATAGGCTTGGCCAAGTTCTCAATAATGTTGAGCGGCAGGAAAATCGGAAACGGCTCAATATAGTGCTTGAAATAATGCTTGCCGTTGAGCTTAATGCCCAGGTAGTTCATCAGTACAAACACGATAAGTGCTAGCCCCGCAGTGACATTGATATCCGCTGTCGGCGATTTGTACCACAGGATCTCAACGTGGTCGCCATGTGCAAGGTTCTTCGTAGCTTCAATCACATGTCCGAATACTGTAACCGGCTCATGCGCCATAGTCACGACTGAGAACGGCAGTCCGAGCAAGTTGGATACGAAGATGAACAGGATTAACGTCAGCCCTAAAGATATGTAAGGCTTCCCTTTCTTCAGATCCATTGCACTTCCAATGACCCCCTGCACAAACTCCACAACCCATTCCATAAAGTTCTGTAGCTTGGAAGGATTCTCAACGGACAGGTTGCGAACTGACAGCATAACCAGAACAAATACCACTGTACAGCTGATCAGCAGCATCAGCACTACGGACAAGTCTATCGGAATTCCGCCTAGCATGATTTTCGGCATAGCATGCATAGCATCCCCCCCTTTCTCTTTAATCTGGTTACATTTTTTTCTTGATGCTCAGATATATTCCCGCAGGAATAGCGAGAAGCTGGGGAATGAAAAGGCCGGCTATGGTTGCTTCCAGCGAGAAATGCTCGATTTTGACCGAGAACATGGTGACCAAAATGGCGAAGCAAATCCGTGTGACAAAACCGAGGCTGAAGGCATTCCCTTCCTTGTTCGCAATACTCTGCGTTACCCGTCTGACCTTAACGGCCAGGTATCGGAAATTTACCAATCCCGCCACCAGCCCCAGAGCCATGCCCAGAGTAATAGTCCGGGTCTCGTGATGAAGCGCCCATCCCATTACCAGTCCTGCCATAAGGACAAGGGTCACTCTGGTGACAGTATTGATCATGGGAGTCATATTATCCATTCTGCTCCCCCAAAAATTTTTTGATTAACAGGACCACATTCACAATCCCCAAAATCATACCGGTGATCGTGCCTATAGCCAGCCAATAATTGTGACCGTCCATCAGGTCTCTCAGCCATTTGGCGAGAAAGAAACCTATAATAATGTAAGCGGCTAACAAAGTGCCTGCACTTCCAATGACAAGAGCAGTACGTCCAAGGCTTTCCCTGTCTTTTTCCTGTTTCATGGCTACAATCCCAACTAATTTTACTGAATTCCCAGACTCTTTGTCAATTCATTGAACATTGCCCAAAAACCCTTGAAAACATGAAAATAATCACAGCAAAACGTTCCAAAACCATATAAACCGTACAGTTTCACTGTATGTTGATTTCAATTCATTCAGAATATTAGTTTTAATGATTTTATTTATTTTTTGTGAACATTCTGTGAAACTCTTCCGGACGCTCCTCAACCACTCCAAAATGATGCAAAATCGCATTGACAATCCTCTCGGATGCCTTGCCGTCTCCATATGGATTTGCGGCCTGACTCATGGATTGATAGAGCTCCTGATCAGTTAACAGAGCATGTGTCCGTTGATACACCTTCTCTTCGTCCGTCCCCACAAGCTCCAGTGTTCCGGCTTCGATCCCTTCCGGGCGTTCCGTAGTGTCACGCAGCACTAGCACAGGTACTCCGAATGAAGGAGCTTCCTCTTGCAGGCCGCCGGAATCGGTCAAAATCAAGTGGGTATGCGGATAAAAATTATGCAGGTCTACGACATCCAGTGGATCAATCAGCTTGATTCTCGGGTGTCCGCCGAGGATCTCATGCGCCGGTTCCTTGACTGCCGGACTCGGGTGCACGGGATACACAATGACTACATCTTCGAATTCATCAGCGATTCTTTTGACAGCACGGAAAATATGACGGTGCGGTTCGCCTTGCGATTCCCTGCGGTGCGCCGTCATCAAAATAAGTCTTTTTCCTGACGCAAAATCAAGTACAGGATGCCGGTAGTCCGGCTGTACGGTATATTGAAACACATCAGTAACCGTATTGCCTGTGATATAAATACTTGATTCTTTTTTATTCTCGTGTCTCAAGTTGTCTGCTGACTTGTCTGTTGGAGCAAAGTGCAAATCGGCCAACACACCGGTCAACTGACGATTCATCTCTTCGGGATAAGGGGAAAGTTTGTTCCAGGTCCGAAGTCCTGCTTCCACATGCCCGACTTGAATTTGCTGCAGGAATGAAGCATAGCTGGCCAGGAATGTAGTCAGCGTGTCACCGTGTACCAGCACCAGATCAGGCTTGGCCTCACGAAGCACCGGCTCCAATCCTTCCAGTACCCGAATGGTAATCTCGTTCAGGGTCTGGCGGTCTTTCATAACATCCAGATCATAGTCCGGTGTAATCTTAAACACCTCAAGCACCTGATCCAGCAACTCGCGGTGCTGGGCCGTCACACAGACGATAGATTCGATATGTTCGGGATGTCTCCCCAGCTCAAGAACCAGGGGTGCCATCTTGATCGCCTCGGGGCGCACTCCGAAAATCGTCATCACTTTAATTTTGGACATATCCCCTACCCACTTTCTCCATAGTTGCAATTCTTCCTAAACAAGCTTCCGTTATAGTATTCGTGATTACTTTGTTCCGTACAGGCGGTCACCTGCATCACCAAGTCCAGGGATGATGTATCCATGCTCATTCAGATGGTCGTCCAAAGCTGCCACATAGATGTCTACATCCGGGTGAGCTTCATGTACAGCAGCAACACCTTCCGGTGCAGCAATCAGGTTCATCATCTTAATCTGGGTACAGCCACGGTTCTTCAGTGAAGTAATGGCAGCAATGGCGGAACCGCCGGTAGCCAGCATTGGATCAATGACAATCAGTTCGCGTTCCTGTACATCTGTAGGAAGCTTAACGTAGTACTCAACAGGCTGTAGTGTATCCGGGTCGCGGAACAGGCCAACATGACCTACCTTAGCCGCAGGCAGCAGCTTCAGTACGCCTTCCAACATACCAAGTCCGGCACGAAGGATAGGAACCAGTCCCAGCATTCTTCCGGAGATCACCTTACTTTGTGTCTCAGCAACCGGCGTCTGCACGGTTATCGTTTCCAGCGGAATATCGCGCGTAATCTCGTAAGCCATCAATGTGGCAACTTCATCAACGTGTTCTCTGAACTCCTTAGTGTTAGTCCGCACGTCGCGGATAAATGTCAGTTTGTGTTGAATCAAAGGATGATCGCAAATCACCAATTTTCCCATTAACTTGTCCCTCCGGTAATTATAAAGTCTTTAGTCTCAAGCCCTAGTAAGCGCTTTGCACCTGTTCAGTGGCTAAATCTCATCTATTATATCATCACCGCCGCCGCTTTTCACCCTACGACAGAAACTGCAACTATACTCTTCGAAAAAAGTCGATCCTCACATTATTATCCAACTGTGGATCTAAAAACTCATCCCAGGTCTGTCACAGCCTGATGAAAACGTGGTTTAGTCTGCACATTTTCAGATTTTTCATACTTTTCACAATTTCATCACGCTTTTTATTGAAAATTCCATGAACTTTCATGATTGATTTCATTAAATTTCAAACCATAACCATTCTTCTAAATGTGAACATTATGCAACAAAAAAACCTCCGTAGAGCCGGAAGCCCGGCCCACGGAGGCAGAAAAACAGCACGAATACTGAAATTATAGAGATTAGTATTTCAACTCAGGGTACAGCGGATATTGATCTGTCAGCTCAGCCACTTGGCGACCAGCTTCAGTCAAGACCGCTTCATCCTTCGGATTCTTAAGCACATTCGCAATGATGCGGCCAATAACACTCATCGCCTTCTCATCCATGCCACGGGAAGTAACTGCAGGTGTACCCAAACGGATACCGCTAGTTACAAATGGGCTGGTAGGATCGAACGGAATGGCGTTCTTGTTCACGGTAATACCAATGGAATCCAGCACTTTTTCAGCTTCTTTACCGGTAACGCCCAGGTTACGGGTATCAATCAGCATCAAGTGGTTGTCTGTTCCACCAGAAATAATGTTAATGCCTTCACCAAGCAACGTCTCGGACAATACCTTAGCATTCTTGATTACATTCTCTGCATAAGTCTTAAACGATGGCTGCAACGCTTCACCAAAAGCAACGGCCTTGGAAGCAATCACATGCATCAGTGGTCCACCTTGTGTACCTGGGAATACAGCTTTATCAATCGCAGCAGCCCAAGGTTGCTTACAGATGATCAAGCCACCGCGTGGTCCGCGCAGCGTTTTGTGTGTTGTAGTTGTTACAAAGTGAGCATGTGGCACTGGGTTCGGGTGCAGACCTGCAGCAACCAGACCTGCGATGTGGGCCATATCTACCATGAACAGTGCGCCAACATCATTAGCAATAGCAGCAAGTTTTTCAAAATCAATGGTACGCGGATAAGCACTCGCACCAGCTACGATCAATTTAGGACGGTGTTTGAAGGCTGCCTTGCGCACTTCATCATAATCAATAAGGAAAGTATCCTCTTGCACACCATAAGCCACGAAGTTATAAAGCAAGCCGGAAGCATTAACCGGGCTACCGTGCGTCAAGTGACCACCATGAGCCAGGTTCATACCAAGTACAGTGTCGCCAGGTTTCAGGGCTGCCAAATAAACGGCCATGTTTGCTTGTGCGCCAGAGTGTGGCTGCACGTTGACATGCTCTGCGCCAAACAGTTGCTTAGCACGGTCGCGCGCCAGATCTTCGACGATGTCTACATCTTCACAACCACCATAAAAACGCTTGCCCGGGTAGCCTTCAGCATATTTGTTGGTAAGCACCGAACCCATAGCTTCAATAACGGCTTCGCTGACGATATTCTCAGAGGCAATAAGCTCAATGTTCGCGCGCTGACGTTTCAGCTCCAATCCCATCGCTTCCAGTACTGCCGGGTCACTCTTACGCAATTGTTCCATGTTCTTAGTTCCTCCCTGGTATTGTGTTTATGTTGTATTTAATGAAAACCATTAAGTTATTCGCAGAGCCGGGCTCCGCTTTGTTCCTGTGTCCGGTAGACTGCACGCTCGCCGCCGATCAAAGCAGGCCTGCTCCATGCAGCGTTCACTCTGGCTTCTCCAATATAACGCAGGCTAGGACGAAAAGGCACGGCCACACGTCTTAAATGCATACCGATCAGCGTCTCTCCGATATCAATGCCAGCATGAGCCTGTACGGTTTCTGCCAGCACAGGGTCTTTCATGGAGCGGTAGGCAGCAGCAGCCATAGAACCTCCTGCACCGGGAATCGGCACAGCTGCAACCTCCTGCAACCCTAACCCATCCAGCAAAGAGCGTTCCATCACCAAGGCGCGATTCAAATGCTCACAGCATTGATACACCGGATGGAATCCGAGTTCATCAGCGACCTGAGTAATGCCTTCAAGCAGTTGCTCTGCCACAGCCAGCGCTCCACCAGTCCCGATTCGGGCACCGGCCACTTCACTGGTGCTGACTCCTACGACAAGAATTTTGCCGGGACCCAGCTTCCCTGCTGCTGCAAGCTCTCGAACTACAGTAGCCGTAGCCTCAGACAGTAAGATTGCACTGTCAGATGGGGAATCTTCTTTCCCGCCAGTTCCTGCCGGGATAGTCGCGCGTTCTTCCCAAGACTTCTGCTTCAACACTTCATCCATTGCTCTACCTCCTAAAATGTTATGATGTAACTCTCATCATCACCACTTTCGCTGCAGGGACAGATACGGCTGTACCTCTCCAGGAGGCGAAAGTTCAAAACTTTCGGAGGCTGGCAGATACTCTTGATTACGCTATACATCACCCATATCTGTAAGTAAGAAATATAAGGATAGGTATCTAACAGTCAGATAATTCCAAATATTTCAAACAAAAAAGAGCAGTCCGCAGGTAGCTGCGGATTTGCTCTTTTGCCCAGGCGACCGGCCGTTTATTCCGATGCTCCATCGTGGTTTGATCCACAGTTGTCGCCAGTTACACCGGAACCGATATTTCTTACATCTTAAAGCAAAGAGAGCCGAAAATCAACCATCTTTACAAACGCCGTGCTGACTCCAGCTTATCCAGCAGGCTATACAGCGCCTTGCGGATCTCAGCAGCTGTCAGCTCATAATCATCACGGGTGCCGCCAAAGGGATCGGAGATGTCAAAGCTCGGAATGCGTTGCCGAATCTCGATGATCCGCTGCAGTGCAGCCGCATCCGGTTCTCCTCCAAGAGCAATACTCATTTCTGCTTCGGCGTAGAGACTATCCAGCTCCTGGATATCTTCAGCGACCTCCGCTTCATCATGTACATATTCTTTGAGCGTATATGTCTTCGCCACGGCATCCGGGAAAAATTGTAGCAAATGCCGCTTGTGACTGCCTGTCAGTGTTAGCACAAGATCCGCCCAGGCCACCTGTTGACCTGTAAGCTGTGAGGATTGAATTGAATCATGAACGCCTTCATCGCGCAGAATCGCCGCGGTATGTCTGGATATAGATGTGCCTGAAATGGCGGATACCCCTGCAGACCGCACCTCCAGCTCCATTCCGCGCTCCTTCGCGTACTTCCGCAGAAGCCCTTCTGCCATGGGACTGCGGCATGTATTGCCGGTGCAGACGAATAAAATATGCAGCATGTTTATCCACCTCCCATAAAATATTTAAATTCATCCCGCCATAGTTTGGTCTGCACAACTTACTTGACTGTACAGGAACTATGGACAGAAACGCATAATTGAAATAGAACAATCCCGGTGCCGTTATTGTATCAGAAGATGAACAGCAAGCCAAACCCCAGCAGGATCGCCCCGCCAATCGCCTCGCCGTAAGACCCAAGCCCACGACTGACGTGGCGCCCTAGCAGCAAACCTGTAATCGACATCAGCCCTCCGCAGACACCAAAAGCTAGTATCGTCAGCAGAATACTGTCCACGAACATCCCTAAAGATACGCCTACCGAAAAAGAATCTACACTGACACTGAGCGATATCAATAGCATCCCCCAGAAGGTGCGATGATCCCATACTCTCGGACTGCCGTCGCCCGAGTGAAAGGAATTGAAGATCATATGCCCGCCCAGAAGGAGCAGCAATCCTCCGGCAACATAGGTGGTAACCTGTCCCAATAAATGCCCGACGTAGCTCCCTGTCACCAGACCGAGCAGAGGCATGAGCACATGAAAAAAGGCAATCAGCAGGCTGAGCTGCAGAATATGCAGCAGACGAATACCTTTCATCCCGATCCCTACTCCAAGGGAGAAAGCATCCATTCCCAGCGCAATTGCCATAATAGCAATCGTTACAACCTGTCCCCAACCGGCATATACCTCTCCTAAGCCCATGGTCATACCCCCAAAGTCGCAAATATCTTGTACAACCACAATATGCGGACAAGAAGGTAAACATGACTATAGGGAAAAGGGGGTGTACCTGCGGGAGATTATCGGGCCGCGATAACCGTTCCGCCGGCGGCTTTCATGAGCCGGTTCATAATGGCAGCGCCGAGGCCGGTCTCCGGACAAGCCTCGGCCAGAATGTAGGTCGCTCCCGCTTCATCAAAGCGCCGCAGCGCGGCATATAGGGAGCGGGCCCCTTCCTCCGGCGAGTGAATCGAGCCGAGAGACACCACGCAGGCAGCAGGAGAGGCGGGATAGAGCGCGGCATGCTCCTCGAAGAGGAGCAGCCCCGTAATCCCGCCGTCACGCTGCGCCGCCTGCAGCAGCTCTGCCGCAGTCTTCGCCACGGCTTGCGGCGAAGACCCGCGCACAACGCCGAGCCAGCCGCGCGGCGCGTAGTGCGTGTACTTCATGCCCGGCGCTCGCGGAGCCGGGCCAGTGTCTTCGCCCGCGCTGTCGCCAGCGGGCGAACCGGCAGCTGAGGCCGCAGGCGAAGCTGCGGTCTCGGCTGCATGGGCGGGCGCGGTATCCACAGCGCCCGCGCCGGCCACCGCCGCCAGCTGCTCGGCGGTAATTCCGCCGGGCCGCAGCACGGCCACCGTGCCGTCCGGCAGGACCTGCACCACCGTCGACTCCAGTCCGACGCCGGCGGCACCGCCATCGACGACCGCGTCGATGAACCCGTTCAAGTCTTCCATAACATGTGAAGCCAGTGTCGGACTCGGCCGGCCCGAACGATTGGCACTGGGCGCGGCTACCGGACAGCCGGCTTCACGCAGCAGTGAAAGTGCCACCGGATGATCGGGAATGCGAACGCCAACGGTATCCAGACCCGCTGTCACCCTTGGAGACAGCACGCCAGTCCGGACAGGAAGCACGAGCGTTAGCGGACCAGGCCAGAAGGCTTCCATCAGCGCCGCCGCTGTCGGATGAATCTCGTCAACCAATTCATCCAGCACCTTCTGATCCGCGATATGAACAATGAGCGGATTGTCGGACGGACGTCCTTTTGCGGCGAACACCGCTTCTACCGCCATTGTATTCCGGGCATCAGCCCCGAGACCGTACACAGTTTCCGTAGGAAACGCTACGGTTCCGCCCTCCCGTAGAAGGGCTGCCGCTGTGGTAATCGCGGCGTGATCTTCTTCTTTTTCCATAAGCGAAGCCCCTGCCGTCTCATCCAACAGATGAAGCTTCCAGTACTTAGTGTTCTCTATATTTCCTGTCTGCCGCGGAAGGGCAAACTTGGTCTCGATGTTCTTTTCCACACATATCACAAGCTTTCCAAAGAGTAGAGTATGATTACAAGCAGAGCATTTTCGTATAAACAGGCAAAGTCACGCCGTTTCTGAATATTTTAAAAAACGACCCCACCCTGTGGAGCCGCGACATTCAGCTTTTTAAAATACTACCATATCACCCCTCAGGACCACAATCCGCTAACCCAGTTCCACAGGTTTTGCAGCAGTTCCCAAACGAAGAATTTCACCTCAGGCGTTTTTCCGGACTCCGCACTTTGATCTGTAGTCACTCCGTCTCCTTGTGCAGCCATTTCACCTTGGGCTTTGGTAACGGACTTGCCTTCCGAACCGGCAGCAGATACGGTCTTTACCTTGGCAGCAGCAGGCGCTGCGGCATCGCCGGACCCGGCATCTATGAAGCAGAGCGGCGGAAACAGGACACACCACCAGTTTTGACCCTTGCCTGCGCCCAGCGTAACCCGTAGAGCTTCATAATCACCAGCTGGATACACCTTGCCCCCGTACATTTTGGTAGGGAACGGAACCACGCCGAGCTCCACATTATACGTATAATCGATGCCCCGCTGCTCCAGTTCTTGGCCCACTAAAGCGTTCAGCTCCGGCAGATGCCGCCGAATTAAGGCCCGGGCTTGTTCCAGACTTTGCGGGTCCTCAAGACCAGACACCCATTGGTTCATTTGAGCCACCACAGCATCACGGATTTGACGTTTAATAAGCTGATCCTGGGTCCCGTCCGAGTTAGCCAGAATCCGCAGCCGGATCGACTCCGTAGGAATAGATGATTCAGCTACAGCCGCATCGGTTTTCTGTCCTTCCCACATCATGAGGATCACCATAAAAAAACAAATTAAAATGGCAGTATACTTAAAGGTAATACGCAGTGAATCCCCTCTGTGTCCTTGATTACTATTCATATCGGCCGCCCCTCTCTCTTAACCTCTCATATTCGTCAGTATGTCCAAGAGAGAGAGAGTCCAAACCTAGTAATCTATTAAATTATACCTTTAACATTCGCGGATTGGCCGAGCCAGCCGAAGGAACAGGGAAGTCGGGCTCAGCCTCGCCTCCGTGCAAATGTACACTCATTACAATGCCCATCGCAGCCATGTTGATAAGCACTGAAGTTCCGCCATAACTGATGAAAGGGAGTGTAATCCCGGTGAGCGGCATCAATCCGATGAACGCCCCGATATTTTCAAGAATCTGATACAGCAGCATAGCTGCAACGCCAATAATGAGGAATGTACCACTTCGTTCCCGGCATTCCAGTGAGATAACTATCATTCGGTGGATAAGGATAAAAAAGAGCAGCAGTACAAACGCAGAACCCAAGAAACCGAATTCTTCAGCGATCTGCACAAAGATAGCATCCGAATATGTGTATGGAACCCTCCCGGCTTGTACGGAGTCCCCGTTCATATATCCTTCCCCTCCCATACCGCCGGAGGCGATAGCAATTTTAGCATTCTTGGTATGATAGCTTGCATCTGCTGTGGCCAAATCCGGGACAAGCCAAGGATCTAGACGTGCAATCAGATGCTTTCGTCCAATCGTCTCCCCGAGAAAATGAACGGCTTGATCATGATAGTGAATATAACTCAGCGCAAGACCCGCCCCGGTAACGACAATCAGGAGCAGGCCAATCAGCGCATGTCTGAATTTAATGTTTCCGATCCATACCAGACCGAGCATAATCACAATATAACTCAGTGCATTTCCCAGATCATTCTGCACAAGCACTAATACAAAAGGAAGCAGCGTCAGTAGGCCAATTGGCATGACCCCTCTCCAGAAAGTCAGAACAGCCCCTTGCTTGCGCAACAGGAATGAGGCCAGGAACAAAATCAGTACGAGCTTAAAAAGCTCGGCGGGCTGCAGCGTTAGATTGCCCAGCTTCAACCAGCCCTGCGCCCCGTTTTGTTCTTTGCCGATAAAAATGACCAGCACCAATAGTCCAAGACCCAAGGCATAAATGTATTTTCCATAGCGGATGAACAATTTGTAGTCCACAAAGGCAAGCACGAAAAAAGCTATAAACCCTAAGAGATCATACTTGAGCATCTGGAGGTGAAAACCGTCCAGTTTCAAGGGACTAATCCTCCCGACTGTAACGCTGTATATAGAAAATATACTAATACTCATCAGCAAAATCAGTACAACAACAATCACAGGGTCCACTCTCTTCAATTTCTCCAGCATGGTTCAGTCTGCTCCTTATCCTGGTTCATTTTCAGCACTTATTTAGCTATGTCGTTCTATGACCAACTTACTTCCAATGAAGAACTTGCTATCCACGGAGAACTTACTATCCATGGAGAACTCACTACTATCCACGAAAAACTTGCTATCCACTTTAAGTCAGCTGTTGTCACTATAGTGAATGCTCGGACCACCGATCGCGTTGGCCCCATATTTTCTTTTATAAACTACTTCTATTCTTTTAAAAGCTCCGCAACCCCTGTCAGATCATTTGCCTTCATGCGAATGATCCACCTAATGACTTCCGAATTGTAATTAGCGGCAATTCTGTACCTTAAATCGTCTGTATCTACCGGTTGAGGGAAATTAAGTGCAATATTGTACCTTAAATCTTCCAGAATACCCTGTCCAGCGTGCTTTTTCGAAAAATAAGATACAAAAATGTCCTTATTCCCCTCATTTGCCTATATTAAAGAAAAATAAGGTACAAAAATGCTCTTAGTTGGGGAGATACACTATTTTTCACCGTTAAGAACGGTAGCTCGTATATTTATTGTAAATGATCCCTATAAATCATACAAATTTATACATCACTCTTAAATGCACCGCCCCCGCCCATAAAGCAAAAAAAACCGCCGGGCACTATCTTTTCAGACAGTTCCGGCGGTTTGCAGATGTAATGATGATATGGAGTTATGCCTGCTTCGCAGGGGCTTGATAGGAATTGCCCGGATTAGGCAAATCCTCTTCTAATTCTTGGCCGTGCAAACGCACACTCATGACCAGACCGATGCTCGCCATGTTGATGAGCAGGGAGGTTCCCCCAAAGCTGATGAACGGCAGTGTAATTCCCGTTAACGGCATCAGGCCGATGAAGGCCCCTATGTTCTCAAAGATTTGATAGAGCATCATCGCGACAATGCCGACGATCAGGAATGGCCCTCCCCTATCCCTGCTTTCCAGGGCAATCAATATCATTCGGTGGATCAGGATAAAGTACAGTAACAATACCAGCGCGGAACCCACGAATCCAAATTCCTCGGCAATCTGCACGAAGATAGAGTCGGAATAGGTGTATGGTACACGATCCGTCTGTACGGAACTCCCTTTCATGTATCCTTCACCACTCATCCCGCCGGAAGCAATAGCCAGTTTGGCATTTTTCGTATGATAACTCGCTTTAGGCGTTGCCTTGTCAGGCACAAGCCATGGATCAAAACGTTCAATCCAGTGGGAACGGCCAATATCTGTAAGGAATACCTTGATATCGTCATGATAATGGATGTAGCTCATAATTCCGGCAATTGCCGAACTTGCAATAACAATTAACCCGATCAAAGCATGTGTGAACTTGATATTCCCGATCCACAGCATCCCGAGCAGAATGACAAGATAAGCCAAGGCATTACCCAAGTCATTTTGCGTCATAACAATCAAGAAAGGAACTAATGTAAGCAAAGTCAGCGGTACGACATCACGCCAGAACAATAATTTGTTCTTTTTCTTTCGGACAAGTACAGCCGCCAAAAATAGAATGAGTACGAGCTTGAACAACTCAGCAGGCTGAAGGCTCATGCCGCCTGGCAGCGACAGCCACCCCTGCGCATTATTCTTGGTCTCGCCCATGAAGCTAACAAGCACTAGCAAGCCGATACCGCCCAAGTACACGTATAAGGCATACTTCACTAATATCCTATAATCGAGAAAAGTGATTCCGGCCAGCGCAATAAAGCCGATCACATAATACTTCAGCATTTGGATATGGTGCCCGTCAAGCTTCTCTCTCCCATGGGTGACACTGTATATGGCTGAAATGCTGACGCACATCAAAATTAACAGAACGACTATGATGACGCCATCGATTTTTTTAATTTTCTGAAGCATGTTCTGCCTCCTTGCTCTCTGCTGGCTTTCGGGTACTCATCATGTACAGAACAGCCGCCATTGTCTATTGTAAGGGACGGCTCAGTAAAAATACAAATCCTTTGCAGCCAGCGGCCCCCATTGTACCTATAACAACGGTTCTCGATCTATCTGCTTAGTCCAAGCACATGACGGGGAATCCCGGCGAGATCATCTACGGTGATGATCTCGTTCCAGTGACCCGCAGCTTTCAGGAGCGCAGCCACCTGCTCTGCCTGGCCGAAGCCAAGCTCGAAGCCAATCAGGCGCGGCGGAGCCGGGAGCAGCGGGAGCTGCTCCATCATGCGGCGGTACGGGTCCAGCCCGTCCACGCCGCCGTCGAGCGCCGTGCGCGGCTCATGGTCGCGCACCTCGCGCTGCAGCCCGGCGATATCACCGCCGGGAATATACGGCGGGTTGGAGACGAGAATATCCGTCTCCATCCCCGCGAACGGCTCGAGCAGGTCGCCGAGCCGCAGGTCCACGGCCGCGCCGTGCCGCTGCGCGTTGCGCCCGGCCACGGCCAGTGCCGCCGGCGAGATGTCGCCGGCGCAGACCACCCACGCCGGCGCTTCCGCCGCCAGCGTGACAGAGATCGCTCCGCTGCCGGCGCCGATATCGACGGCGGTCAGCGGCCGTGCGGCGCCTGTGGCAGGGGCGCCGCCTGCTCGCGCGGCTCCATCTGCCGCGCTGCCCTGCTGCGCCGCTGTGCCCGGCGCAGCAGCCGGCCATAGCTCACCGGCGTACCGCAGGATCGCCTCCACGAGCAGTTCCGTCTCCGGCCGGGGAATCAGCACATCCGGGGTCACCTCGAAAGCCCGGCCGTAAAATTCCTGCTCACCGATGATATACTGCACCGGCTCACCAGATGCACGGCGGGTAACCCCGGCCTCCCAAGCTTCCCGGACATCCGCTGGAAAAGCATCCGCCAGCGCCATGTAATACGCCGCGCCAGACAAGCCCAGCACATGCTCCAGCAGGAGCTGGGCACTGCGCTGCGGCTCGTTGCAGCCGCTGCGGCTCAAAAAAGAAGAAGCCTCCGCAAAGGCTTCCCGGATGCTTTGCACGCGAGGCATGACATATACGTCGTGTTTCAAAGCATTATTCTCCTTTTTCCATCAATTCTGTCTGTTCTGCCAGCGACAATGCCGAGATGATGTCCGTGATCTCCCCGTTCATCACTTGCTCCAGACGGTGCAGTGTCAAGCCGATCCGGTGATCCGTCACCCGGCTTTGCGGGAAGTTATACGTACGAATCCGCTCACTGCGGTCACCAGTGCCGACTTTGCTTCTACGCTCTCCGGCATACTTCGCTTCTTCCTCTTGGCGTTTCATGTCAGAGATACGAGCCCGGAGGACCTGCAATGCTTTCTCCTTATTGGAGTTCTGCGATTTACCGTCCTGACAGGTAGCCACGATACCAGTAGGCACGTGAGTTACACGAACTGCAGACTTCGTTGTATTAACGGACTGACCGCCCGCTCCACTGGAACAGAAGGTATCCACACGAATGTCCTTGTCATGAATTTCAATTTCAAAATCCTCAGCTTCCGGCATTACAGCTACCGTCGAAGTAGAAGTATGAATACGTCCGCCGGATTCTGTGGTTGGAATACGTTGTACGCGGTGTGCACCACTTTCGTATTTCATTTTGCTATAAGCACCCCGGCCGTTAATCAGGAAGATAACTTCCTTGAATCCGCCAAGGTCATTCGCACTAACATCCATCAGTTCGATACGCCAGCCTTGTGCATCAGCATAACGCGTGTACATCCGGTAAAGATCAGATGCAAACAAAGCCGCTTCATCTCCGCCGGCAGCGCCGCGGATTTCCACGATTACGTTCTTATCATCATTAGGGTCTTTAGGCAGCAGCAGAATGCGGATTTTCTCCTCCAGATCAGTCTGACGCGAGGACAGGTCGTCGATTTCCATCTTGACCATTTCTTTCATTTCATCGTCCAGCTTCTCAGCCTGCATCATTCTGGCGGCTTCCAGCTCTTCCACTACATTTTTATATTCAGCATAAGCCTCGTAAGCGGGCTGCAGATCAGATTGTTCTTTGGAATAATCCCTCAGTTTCTTACTGTCGTTTGCAACATCCGGATCACAAAGCAGTTCACTGAGTTTCTCATAGCGGTCCGCCAAGGATTGCAATCGGTCCAACAAGGGAATTCACCTCTCCTGATTCAAAGTTCAATATCTTTCAAGCGTAATAAATGTCGATTAATCAAAGATGATACACGACTTTATATTATACCACCGTTCCTCGCAATTGGCTACACTTCACTTCGCTGAGAATCGGCATGTTAACAGGATATTTTCTATATAAAAAGGGGACAGCCAGGAAAAACACGATCTCCAAGCTGTCCTTTATTATAAATAGGCCTCTGCTTCCTTATACATTGAAGCGGAAGTGCATCACGTCGCCGTCTTGCACCAGATATTCCTTACCTTCCAGACGAAGCTGTCCGCGTTCCTTGGCACCGTTCATCGATCCCGCTGCTACCAGATCGTTATAAGCAACGACTTCCGCACGGATGAACCCGCGCTCAAAGTCGGTATGGATAACACCCGCTGCTCCTGGCGCTTTGGTTCCTTTACGGATGGTCCAGGCGCGAACTTCCTGAACGCCTGCCGTGAAGTACGTGTACAGCCCCAGCAAACGGTAAGCGGCTTTGATCAGACGGTTTAGTCCGGATTCTTCCAGACCCAGCTCCTCCAGGAACATTGCCTTGTCCTCACCTTCCAGCTCGGCAATCTCTGCTTCCACCTTGGCACTGATCGGCACAACTTCCGCATTCTCGGAAGCAGCAAAATCACGCACCTGCTGCACGTATGGATTGCTGTCCGCGCTCGCCACTTCCTCTTCGCTGACATTGGCCGCATATAATACCGGCTTCTGTGTCAACAGGTGAAGGTCGCGAATAATCAGACGCTCGTCATCAGTCAATTCTACACTGCGGACAGGCTTATCGTTATACAGGGCTTCCTTGATACGCTCCAGAAGTTCAACCTCCTGTGCATATTTCTTGTCTCCACCCTTAATGTTCTTGCGGGAACGCTCAATCCGCTTATCCACGCTCTCCAAATCGGCAAGAATCAGCTCCAGATTAATCGTCTGAATATCGCTGATCGGGTTCACCTTTCCATCGACATGCGTTACGTTCTCATCTTCGAAACAACGCACAACATGCACAATTGCATCCACTTCACGGATGTGAGCCAGAAACTTGTTGCCAAGCCCTTCGCCTTTACTCGCACCGCGCACGAGGCCTGCAATATCCACAAATTCAAACGCGGTTGGAACCGTTTTGTTCGGCTGAACCAGCTCAGTCAGCTTGTCCAGACGCTCATCCGGGACTTCCACCACGCCAACGTTAGGGTCAATGGTACAGAACGGGTAGTTTGCGGATTCTGCACCCGCTTGTGTGATAGCATTAAACAATGTGGATTTCCCTACGTTGGGAAGCCCGACGATCCCTGCTTTCAAAGCCATTTATATGACAACTCCTATTTTCAGTTGATTTTGGAACAGATCACCGATAAGTCGTACGATCTAAACCATTATATATTAGAACAAATAGTCCAGCAACACTGATCTCGCCGGAACAGGTGTCTGTACATTTAGCGGGAAGCCGCAAGCTCCAAGACTTTCTTAATCACAGGTTGGTCAAGTAACGGTTTAGAAGTATCCGGGTCGACCTCCATATCCGGGGTAGTCTTCACTTCTCCGCTAATTTAAAGATATATCTCACACTTACATTCCTTCTCTCTCCAACGCAAAAAAGACCTCTCCCGAGGTCTTCTCTGATCAGCATAACACATCATGCTTCATTTATGGATTGGCCGCGTAATTATGAACGGTCCTCTTCTAACTTCAGTTCTTTGGACATGGAGATGTCCGTAATGATGTATCCCATCTTCTTGTACAGTTCAAACGCCCGAGTATTCTGGCCGAACACATGCAGACCGATCTTGGTGACTCCCATCTTGCTTGCTTCTTCATCCAGTGCCTGCATAGTCAGTTTGCCGTAGCCTTTGCCCTGATAGGGCTCAAAAATGTAAATATCATAGATGAAGGCTTCCCGCCCGCCGCGACCTTCGGTCACATTGAACCAGATATACCCGATTGACTCCTCAACGTCCTCATGCACTACCGAATAAAGATACGCACCTTCTGTATGTAGTCCGCTTGGCAGAAAGCGGGTTATCGCTTCCTGTGACAGCTTAAGGGCATTATCCGGGTCCCAAGCTCCTGATTTCACCTTCTCAGCAGCATATTCCCTGGTGGATTGGCTTAAAAAGAATTGAAAGGTCGACTCGTCCATTTGAAGAAGTTTGATCATATCATTATTCCTTCCCAAAATCAGTATTCTTGGTCACAGCCTATTTTCTCAGCAAGCGGGGTGTACTTCGTAGCGTGTTTAGATCAGGTGCGCCAATACCGAACATTGCAGTGCACAGCTCCAGCTCCACCTGAGCCAGTGCATTGTCCAGCGCGGTCTCCGACTCTACAGCAGGGCCAAGCAGGTTGCGGCCAAAGCCCGCTAGATCAGCGCCCAGTGCCAGCGCCTTGGCTGCATCCACACCGTGCCTTAGTCCACCGCTGCCAATCAAAGCTCCTTGGGGAGCGGCAGCCCGGACATCGGCGATACTTTCAGCCGTAGGAATGCCCCAATCGGCAAAAGCTTCCGCCGCGGCCCGCCGCACAGGATCGATGCTACGGAACTTCTCGACCTGACTCCAGGAGGTTCCGCCAGCTCCCGCCACATCGATGAAGGCCGCCCCGGCATTGTACAACCGGACTGCGGTCTCGCCATCGATGCCCCAGCCCACCTCTTTGATGCCAACCGGTACCCCAAGTTCCCGGCAGAGCCTCTCAATCTTCGGCAGCAGCCCAGCGAATCCGGTGTTCCCTTCCGGCTGGAATACCTCCTGAAGGCCGTTCAAGTGCAATACCAGCCAATCTGCTCCGGCAATCTCCACGGCCCGCCGGCATTCATCCACACCAAACCCGTACGATAACTGCACAGCTCCAATATTAGCAATGACCGGAATGCCAGGCGCCTTGTCCCGTACACGGAAGGTCGACGCCAGCTCGGAACGTTCCACAGCGGCCCGGACTGATCCTACGCCAAGGCACCAGCCACGCCGCTCGGCCGCTTCGGCCAGCCGGTCATTGATGGCGCCGGTAGCAGCGCTGCCCCCGGTCATGGAGCTGATCAGCAGCGGGGTGCGCAGCTTTTTGCCCAGAAATACAGTGTCCAGAGAAATGTCTTCAAAATTAAGCTCGGGAAGGGCATTATGCCGGAAGCGGTAATCATCAAAACCTGTCGTAATTCCATTCCCTCCGACCTCTTCATTGAGGCAAAGGCGTACATGTTCGATTTTACGTTCTCCTGTTGTGGATGACGGCAGCAAAGACTCAGAGGCCAGAGCATTTAATGTCTGCGGCTCTCTTGATCGGTTGTCACCTGACCTGCCATCCCTCCCGGTCGGCATATTCTGTGGTGTATGATTCATTCGGTCTTCCTCCGTTCCCGGCCCTCTATTCTACCTCTGCAGAAGAGTAGCCATCCTCTCCTTAGTCGGTTCATTTTGGCAATATGCTTCATTATAACACAACTTCTCAAAGGAACTTACAATGCCATCCATCTCTCTCTGAAAGCTTAGGCTCTGCTGGCAATGTGTTCGCCCACCAGCCGCCCTGACAGTGAAACGACAGGCGTCCCGCCTCCGGGATGCGTCGTGCCTCCCACATACCATAGCCCTTGCACATCCGGGGAACGGTTACCTGGTCTTAGAAAGGTCTGACGTGCGGAATTGGAAGAAATCCCATAAATCGCTCCCCTGTGCGCAAGTGTATCCCTCTGGATATCCTGAGGCGTGTAATGGAGCAATACTTCCGACTGACTCAGACCGGCAATGCCGTGGCCTGCAAGTGTATTGAAGATGCGTTCTCGGTATGACAACGATTCCTCTTCCCAGAGACAGGCATCATTTATATAAGGCGCATTGGCCAAGATAAACAGGTTGCTCCCTCCTGCAGGCGCCATACCCGTCTCCGAATAACCGGAATGGCAGACGTAAACGGCCGGATTCTGCGGTGGACGCTTCTCATCAAAGATCGCCTGAAATTCCAATTCATACTGTTCGGGAAAAAATACTGTATGGTGCCGCAGCACATCGTATTGCCGGGATACCCCGGCAAGTGTCACAAAGCCCGATAGGGATGGCTCGTACCCGGCTATTTTTCGATCGTTCATGTGCGGACGACTGACTTCCGGCAGCAGCAGACGGTTCATGCTGAGTACATCGCCGCCGACAATAACTGTCGATGCCGGATAAAAGCCGGAAGAAGTCTCAATCCCCTTCACGACTCCGTTCAAGACTGATAAGTCAGTGGCTTCAGTGCCTGTAATGATCTCCACTCCCATCCGCTCGGAAAGAGCAAGAAGTCCCTCTATCAGTTGATAGGTGCCGCCTCGCACGCCATACACGCCCTTCTGCCCCTCCAAATAAGCCAGCATTGCGAAAATTGCAGGAGAACGATAGGGAGAAGAGCCTACATAAGTAGCATAACGCCCCAACATCGCAAGGGTATGGGGATGGCTGAAATAACGCAACAGTAGCTTCTGCAGCGTGAGGAACGGCTTTACACGCAGCAGACCCTTGATTAGGGAGGGGGACATTTTATCCCGCCAGGAGAGGAGAAGACGGTTCAGAAACTCCTTTTCGCTCAGTCTGTACATAACAGCGGCTTCTTCCAGAAAATCGCTATAGCGTGCGGCATCCCGAGGACTGTATGCATTGATCTGTGCCTTCATGAACTCGATATCCCTGGAGAAATCCACAACTGTTCCGTCATAAAAAACATTTCGTGTGCGTGGCTCTAATTCATACAGTTGGACGTAGTCTTCCATGTCCACACCTGCCAATTCATATAGGGAACGGAATACACCTGGCATCGTAATCGTACTTGGCCCCCGGTCAAACGTGTACCCGTCCGATTCAATACGTTGCAGCTTGCCACCAGGCCGATCCTGCCGCTCAAGCACCTGAACTTCCCAACCCTTGGAAGCTAGCGTTATGGCACATGATAAACCGCCAAAGCCCGCGCCAATAATGACAGCTTTCCGTTTCATGGATAACGCCTCCCTTTCCATTCATAACCTCGGCCCGGCAAGCTTCCCCGCCAAGAGGCGATAGAGATGCCCACCAGACAGAGAATACTCACCGGCATCAGGAGACACAACCAAGACGGCTGCTTGCCGGAGCCATCACTAACTCTCTTGATCGCCATCCCTGTCATCATGCCTCCCGCAGACCATAACATAGCCGTCCCGCATCCTTCAGCAATTGCGAAAACAAGCATCACGGGCGGCATTACATATAACAGGATGTAAAATACCAGGATTGCCAGAAGCAGCAATGGACGACGGCCCAGACCATCATAAATATTTTTACGATAGCCATTCCAGACCTCCCGGGCATTATGATACATTCGCATGTCGGTGTAATCGGTTATATCCGTCAGCGTGACTGGATTTCCACTTCTTTTAACAGCGCGTGCCAACGCCATGTCATCTACCAGTTCAGTGCGAATTCCAGCGTGGCCCCCGGCGTCACCATAGGTCTCCCTATGTATGAGCATGAATCCACCGTGTGCAGCTACAAATCGGGGATCACCGGATCCCCTGACAAGTGGAAGCGGTAAATGGCAGAGAATGGTGAAGTTCATCAACGGTACTATCAGTCTTTCAAGCCAGCTGACGGTAGTCTGCCGTGGAAACCCAGTGATAAGCCCGCAGCCCTGCCCCCTGGCTGTCGTTAGCGCCGCCATCAGCGCGCCGGGCCGGAGTCTTATATCTGCATCGAGAAACAGCAGCCACTCCCCTCTCGCCGCCTCTGCAAGCTGGGCACAGGCATGGGATTTGCCCAGCCATCCTGAAGGGAGCGGTTGTCCGGCCAGCACCCTGACCCTGCCCTGACCGGCATCACGCGCGACATCGGCCGTTCCATCAGTAGAACTGTCATCCAGCACTAGAATTTCTGTATCGGGGGGAAGTCCGCAATTGAGAACAGACTCCAGACAAGGCCCGATGTTGGTGGCTTCATCACGGGCCGGGATCAAGATTGACAACTCCAAACCTTGAGCCTTGTAATTAGAACGCTGCCGTGACCTAATATTACGTGTCGTAACGCCGAGCTTCGGAAATCGAGAGATGTTCCATACCGCAAAGATACCTTGGAATACCAAGATGGCCATCAGGAGCTGCAGAAACTGAATCATAGTTTTCCCCGTTTCCCCAACACAGCATCGAACCATTCGTTAGTAGACCTTCTACTCTTCACCAGAGGAGCGAACAGCTCTGGCACATGTCCGCCCTGTTCCTGAACCATCCCCCGATGAGCATCAAGCTGCCCCTCCAGCATCACCTGAAGTTGATCACGGATATCGTCCCGGTGCAGCGCCTTCCAGCTTCGATGCATCGGCTTCCCCACAAGCAGGGTGGCTTCCGGCTTGGAATGCTGGAACAGGCCATGGTACAGTGTGACGGGAACTACAACAGCTTCGGGGCAGAGCCGCAAGAGTAGCCCCACTCCGGACTTCAGCATCAGTGGCCGCTGCTCCAACGGTCGAATCTCACCTTCGGGGTAGATCCAGACCCTGCCGCCAGCTTGAAGCAGACCCGCTGAGTAACGCATAGATGCGCTAATTTCTCCCGGTCGACTAGCGTCGATGGAATACGCCCCGAGCTTGCGAAAAAAAGCATATTTGCGCAGCTGCTTCTCCTCCATCATAAAATAGTGATCGCCGCCCGTTAGCATTCGGGCGGCGTGATAGGCCAGCAGCCCATCCCACCAGGAGCTGTGGTTCATGATATAAAGAAGTGGCTTGCCGTCATAGCCCGGAGGCTCCAACTGACCGGCAGAGCCAAAAAAGCGGAAGTGTCGGCGGATCAAATATAGGGCATTATAGTGATAAAACAGCTGATCAAATCTTTTGTGCTTTGTGGCTTCCAGCATAACGCAGACTCCCTTCCGACAGTAGAATACCAATGACGGCTATCACTGTACAAAGTGGCAATCCTTCACGTGCCCCTAGCAGTCCGAACATTATAAGAATCGCCTGATACAGCCTCGTACCCAGCCGTCTGGCCTGGAATGTTACAGACTTCTGGGGAAGGGTTAGGGATAACATAGCGCCCACCATAAACCATCCTACAAAATTGCTGCCCGGGACACCATAAAATCCACCATCCGCATTCCAATGCCAGAAGCCTCTGGCATGGGCAACAGGATCAAGTACCAGATCCATGAGCACAGCCCAGAAGCCCACCTGATAAGCCCGGACAACAGTCAGCCGAACGCCGGACAACCCTAAATCTCGGGTGATCAAGAACGCATTAATTACAACAGCAATCCAGGCAAAACCCAACGTAACAGGTACGCCATACAGTTGCGGACCCAGAATATCGGAATACACGTAGCTTCCGAACAACCTGCCGGAATGAACACCGACCCATTCTACAGTCATTCCTCCAGTCCAAATCACAATGAAAGGTAGCCATCCCTTTACAAGCTGTCCTTTAATCACGGATTGGTCCGGCAACATTTTGGGCTTCCCCCGCTTCATAACATTGATAGCATAAAGAGCATAAAAAATAAGGAAGAGAGCATTGGAAAACTGTAATTGCCGCGGGACTTCAAACAGAAGCAACAGCAGCGCACCTACGAAATACCACACCCAGAACAGATAGTGAATCATCGGAATCCAGCCGCCGTTTCCTGTTCTCCCAATATTAATGCATAACGGGCTAGTGTCCGCTGAAAAATAAGCAGTTTGGATTCATCGCTGACATAGGCCCGGCGGCGGAAAACATCGTATCCACCAGCAGCTACACTATCCAAAATTCCGGCATAATAAGCCGCCGCCAATTCCACAGCCAATCCGCTGGCAGGCGGGTAGGTTTCAATATTCTCCAACCCTTTTTGAAACCAGCCGAGCGCCACCTCTCTCAGCTCTTGGAGAACCGCTATAAACCGATCGTTCACCACACCCTGTGTCAGCTCTTTTTCGCTGTATCTATGTCGTTCCATAACCTCTAGTGGAATATATCGCCGTCTCCGCTCCAGATCTTCGCCTACGTCACGGATAATATTTACGAATTGCATCCCGATCCCCAAAGCGATGCCTGAAGCACGAACCCCATCGCCCCCGTCATCCCGAAGTACGGGCAGAAGCATCTCTCCAACAGTTCCTGCGACCAGATAGCAGTAAGACTCCAATTGCTCCAGCGTGTCATAATGGGTGAACACCAAATCCTTGAGTTGACCTTCCATTTGCAGCAGAAACGGCTCTTTCTTCAACTGCGGATAGCTCCGGAACAACCAGCGAATGGCCGGCCAAATGAAATGCCCTTCCGCCTGCTCCAGATGGAGAAAATGCTCACGAAGCTCATGAATACTATAAGGCGATTTGTCCGGCTCATCGACACTGTCGTCTATGAGCCGGCAAAAGGCGTATATGACATGCACCGCTTCCCGGCGTGGGCTAGGAAGTCCGGCAAAGGCCTTGTAAAATGAGGAAGATCCTTGCTTAATCATCTCTTCACATTGCTGCAATACACGTTCAATCATGAGTTCATCTCCTTTAGCAATTCATGAACCGCCAGCTTTGCACCTTGCATGACTATTGGCACGCCACCACCGGGGTGAACGGATGCTCCGGCAGCATACAAACCCTTAATGGGATAAGGCTGCGATTGTGGACGGAATACACCGGACTGCGATAGTAAGGGCGCGATGCCGAAGCTCCCGCCTCCGTACATACCCTCTTTCTGTGCATCAGCTGGTGTGCGGACCTTACGCCATACCATGCTGGCTGCAAGCCCGGGAAAACCGCGCTTCTCTGCGTCGGCAAGCACTTGAGAGGCCACACGTTCTGCGGCCGTCTCCCAATCCACTCCTGAGGCAGACGGAACAGGCACCAGAAAATACAGCACACTCTCTTCAGGCGGAGCGGCACTTTCATCCAGCGCCACCGGATTAAAAACATAATAAGAAGGATCTCGGGGAATACGCCCATCGTGGAATAACTCCTGTAGACTGGCATTCAGACTATCTGGGAGAAAGAATTGATGTGTCAGCGATTCCTCCCATCGCCTGGAAGCCCCCACGTAGATTAGCAGACAGCCCGAAGAAGGGGTATATGTGACTGGAGGCCGTTTACGCCGCCGGGCTTTCGGTGGCAGGAGCTCATCCAGGTACGGAAAATCTCCGTTATACAAAACGGCATCATACGACAGAGACTCCCCTTTCACCACTACCCCCTCACAGCGACCCTCTTGAACTGTTAGGGACTCTACCTCGGTATCCAGATGCACACTTACGCCCCGGCGTTCCAGTTCGCGGGCCATTATTCTCGGCAGTTCGCCATAGCCGCCCTTCAGCATCCACACGCCGAAGGCATGCTCAGCATAAGGAAGCATCGTGTAGATGCCAGGGGTCTGGGAGGGTGCACCGCCTATATACAAACTTTGCAGAGAATACGCATCCTTCATTTCCTCACTGGAAAAATATTGTCCTACCGTTTCCCTCAAATTCTTATAGGCTCGCAGTCGGGCCATCAGCGCCAGATTCCTGGGACTGAAGAAGGCTCTGTGAGACTTGAAGTTCCGTTCCAGAAAAGAAGACTTGCCCTGCGGATACAAATTGGACATCGTCTGCATGAATCGTATAAATCCCTTGCTTTGGCCAGGAAACGTCTTTTCTATTTCTGCTGCCTGTTCTTCTAATCCGTTAACCTTGGTCAGTACTTGACCGCTCTTAAAATGAATGCGATATAACGGATCACAGCGCAACAGCTCGATGCTCTCCTGTGGAAGGCCCCCCTCCTCCAGAATGCCCAGCAGCATCTCCGGAAGAAGAACAATGGTTGGCCCCCGGTCGATTCGGTACGGACCCTCCTCTTCAAAAACCACCCGTCCGCCGACCTGCGACGCGCGTTCGAATAACGTTACTTCTTCACCATGCTGGCTGAGCAGCAGCGCTGCTGTGAGCCCACCGATTCCGCTGCCAACGATTGCGATCCGGCTCACAGCGATACCCCCTTTCCGGTAAAGCCTGCCCGAACGGCTCTACTACGAACAGTTTCATCGTGTGCCTTGAGTAGCCGTACACTGATCTTGGCCGACTCGAAGATCGTCGGCAAGCCACTCCCGGGATGTGTTCCGCCCCCAACCAGCCAAATACCCTCAATCTCCTGGAAGGTATTGTGGGGCCGCAGATACATCATCTGCCCAAGGTTATGAGCGAGGTTAAAGGTAGCCCCGTTATAGACATCGAGCTGATTCTGCCAATCCAGCGGAGAGAAGAATAGACTCTCCTCGACGCGCTGTGGCAGATCTGCAAGCCCGGGCAGACGCTGCAGGCGATTCATCATCTCTTCCTGTATACGGGCCCCTTCTTGCGCCCAGTCGATATCGGCCGTCAAATTGGGGACCGGCATCAGTACATATAGAGCAGATTTTCCAGCAGGCGCCAGCGTAGGGTCAAGGACGGAAGGATTGTGCACATAAATAGAAGCATCAGCTGATAATACGCCGCGGCGGGTAATGTCCTCGACATTGCGCCGGTAATCCTCCGCAAAATGCACAGAGTGATGGCTTAGATCCACCGCCCCGTTCACCCCTAGATACAGCATTGCTGTAGAGCAGGAATAGCGTTTACGGTCAATTTTCTGCGGCGTGTACCTCTTCAATAGGCCTGGCTCAAACAGCTCGGTCATGGCTGTACCGAAATCAGCACCAAGAACAATATAGTCAGCCTCCACCTTCTCCCCGTTCTCCAGCAAGAGCCCGTTTGCTCGACCATTCTGCACCAGGATTTGTTTAACCCCGCACGAGGTGTGGACACTTTCCCCATGTTCGGCAATAACCTCCGACATCGCCTGAAGAACTTTGTTGATCCCGCCTATAGGATGGTAGAGCCCGTAACGGTGCTCCAAATAAGAGAGTATAGTGAACGTCCCTGGACATTCCCAGGGGGACATCCCTAAGTATTTAGCCTGGAACGTAAACGCATAGCGTAAGCGCTCATCTGCAAAATATTTAGAGAGACGATTATATACTGTATCTGTTGCATGCAGCTTTGGCAGTGCACGCAGTACATCTTTTTTGACATAATCCCTGGGAGATTGAAAGGGCCGCTGCAGCAATGGCATGACCCGTTCAAATTTATCCTCTTCATCAGCCATAAACTGACGATAACCCTTCCCGTTACCCGGAAACAGTCTCTCAATTTCCTCCTCCGTCTGATGTCCATCAGTTGAAGGTTTAAATACTGTCTCACCAAAATGCAGTGAATAAAGGGGATCTAGCCTCAGTAATGTGACGTAATTCTCCAAGGAGCGGCCAGCTGCGGTGAACAGCTCTTCCAGCAGATGGGGCATCATCAGAAAAGTAGCCCCTCGGTCAAATCGGTAAGCGCCAAGCTGAAGCAGACCCGAACGGCCACCGACAGTATCCCGCTTCTCATAAACCTCGACCCGATATCCTTCTGCGGCCAGTAGCATAGCAGCCGCTAACCCTCCCGGCCCCGCTCCAACAACTGCAACCCTTGCGGCATTCTTTTCTCGCAGCGCCATGATCTCTCCTTTGCACCCCTTTTTTTCGTGTAAACCTTATACAAATAACCTTATACAAAAATGATACAAATATCATACAATCATTAGTCCAATTAGTAAATGCGCAAGAGTAAACAAAAAAAGGAATCTGAGGCTCACTTCAAAGTGAGTCCGCAGATTCCCTACAAACAGTATTATCCTCTTCTCCCTTTCCAGGGATTTACTCATTCCTTAACATCTTTGCAAATACATCGTCAAACCAATTCTGCCAGCGATCTGGCGGCTCGTTAATAACATACCGGGCAACCGATTCGGTAGTTGATGCATCGTATCCCTTGCCGCCCACAATAAACGCCGCTTCCGGACATTTCTGTTGGAGCCGCCGGATTAGTTCTTCTGTATAAGGAAGCAATTCCGGGTTGGTCACGGACAGGCATATCGCTCCGATGCTACTCTGCTGCCCCAGCATGGTCATCACCCCTTCTTCAGGGGTATTAGCACCCAGATAGATGACCTCTACACCGTTCTTGCGTAAAAAAAGTGAAAATAACAGCAGTCCGACCTGATGATGTTCTCCCGCCGGGCAAAAGGCCAGCACCTTCGGCAGATGCTCATCGACAGGAAAAACATGAAAAAATTGATAGAAACGATTAGTCACCATATGCGTAATATAGTGTTCCTGCGCCACGGTCGCGTTCCCCTTCTCCCAGGCATCGCCTACCATGACCAGAACCGGAACCAGCACCTGATGAACCATGGCCTCGTATCCGAACAGTGAGAAGCCGTAGTCGATCAGCGCGTTCGCACGTTCACCCTGAAACTCATAGAGTGCACTGTATATTTGATGGTTCATCTTCTCGAAAGCATCCTGCGAGGTTCCGCCTTTAGAGGCGCTCCCTTCATCCAGATGTTGGTTTTTCCTCGCCTTGAGCAGTCGAACAGCATGTGAAATACTTATGCCCTGCTGCTCAGTCTGTTCCTTCAGCCAGCGCAGGTCTTCCACGTTATCTCGGGTATACAGTCGGTACCCCGATTCTGTCCGTTCAGGGGTTACAGCCTGATACCTGTTCTCCCAGGCTCTCAACGTCACCGAAGGGACACCTAACATTTCAACGACCTGCTTTATGGTATACATGCTGCCATTCACTCACTTTCCCACACGGCAAAACCTAATATTTGAATACACAAACCTTATACAAATTATTTACATTCATTATACATAAGCCTTTGTAAGCTGTCATCCGCTGTTGTTCTAAGTCCATTTGCTTAGTCTTCCTTTAGAAGCGGTAATAGATGGTTACAATACTTAAAATACAATGGATGAGGAGTAATCGAACGTCCAACAGGAGGACTATCATGAATTCAGGCCGTCGGCGCTCTGCGCCCTCCCCTTCGCCTCCATCCCACACCATCCGTGGAGGCGATCTGTCCAAAAGGAACGCCCGCTCCTTCCGCCGCTGGATGCTCCTCATCGTGGGCATCTGTATATTGTGGCTGACTGCCGTTATGATCTACCAGACCCATAAGCCGCTGCCATCCGGCCTTTCTTATGAAAGCCCCTTATACAAGGTCAGCAAAGTGCATTTTTGGCATGACCTGACTCATGCGAACGGTACGGAAAACGGCTCACAGGAGGAACAAATTCTGCCGCGCATTCTCCAGATCATCGAGGAGTCCCGGGAGTTTCTGGTGATTGATATGTTCCTTTTCAACAATTACACACATAAGGATCAGCATTTCCCGCCGATCAGCAAAAAGCTCACGGATAAACTGCTCGCCCAGAAGACAGCCTATCCGGAGATGGAGATCGTATTTATTACTGACGAAGTTAATACGAATTACAATTCTGCTCCCAACCCGCTGTTACAAGAGATGAAAGCTGCCGGCATAACGGTAATCATGACCGATGTTGATAAACTAAGGGATTCCACACCCGTATATTCTGCCTTCTGGCGCACCTTCATTCAGTGGTTCGGGCAATCCGGCAAGGGGTGGATTCCCAATCTGATGGCCAGTAACGGTCCGAAGATCACCGCCCGCTCTTATTTGAAGCTCTTGAATGTTAAGGCCAATCACCGCAAGCTGATTATGAATGAAACAACGGCGCTGATATCCTCGGGGAATGTACATGATGCCAGTGCCTACAACTCAAATATCGCACTGGAGGTTCAGGGCCCCATTCTCGCCGATATTTTGCAGACGGAGCAAGCCGCAGCCCGTCTTTCTGGTAGAGGACCCTTATTGCGCAAGGAGCCCGTATTTTCTCAAGCCAACGAGAGGAGCACCGGGGAACACCTTGAAGTCCGATATCTGACAGAGGGTAAAATCTATAAGTATACACTGGAAGCCATCTCCTCTGCCGGGCAAGGTGACACCGTATGGATGGGCATGTTCTATCTGGCTGACGACAAGATCATTAAGGCGCTGCTGGAGGCGTCAAAACGTGGCGCTACCGTCCGGTTACTGCTGGACCCCAATCAGAATGCGTTCGGCAGAGATAAAATCGGTATCCCCAATCGGCCTGTAGCCATGGATTTGAACCGCCGTTCAGATGGAAAGATCGACATCCGCTGGTACAATACGACGAAGGAGCAGTATCATGCCAAGCTGCTTTTTGTCGCCAAGGAAAATGGCAGGTCCGTCATCCTGGGTGGATCTAGCAACTTTACGGCTCGAAACCTCGATGATTACAATCTGGAGAACAACCTGTGGGTAACCGTGCAGAGGGATCAGCCGCTATACGCTGAAATGGAGGCCTATTTCACCCGCCTGTGGAATAACGACGGCGCAGATTACAGTCTCCCCCTTGATACCTACCAAAGCGGGGTCACGTGGATTAAATACATGGTGTTCCGTATACAGAAATTCATCGGGTTCACCACTTTTTAAATATATCCTGACACAAGTAGAAACGGTTTTCCGTCCGCCAAGGTACGGTATCCATCTCAGTGAGAAATATAAGGATGATCTATAGCGTAAAACATATAAATTCTTATATTTTCAAAAAAACCACTTAGAGCACCTTACATAAGGCTGTCTAAGTGGTTTATTATTCTATCCTACAGCAGCGGGGACATCAGACGCGCCGCCGATTCCAGTATCCGTTCCATCAGGCGTTTGTTCATGAATTCCTCATGCACAATCTGTCTTGTAGAGAGCAGATCGCGCTCGAAGTCCTCGACAATCCGCGCCACACTTTCTGTCCGGATCAACAGCGCATTCACCTCGAAATTCAAGTGGAAGCTGCGCATGTCCATATTTGCCGTGCCGATCGTGGCAATTTCCCCGTCCGTAATGAGCAGTTTGGAATGAATAAAGCCCTTCTCATACTCATAAATCTTCACACCGGATTCCAGCAGTGCCGGAAAGTAAGAATGGGATGCCAGAAACGGAATCCACTTGTCCGGTTTGGCCGGAAACAGCAGCCGCACATCAAGCCCCGACATCGCTGCAACGCGCAGTGCGGTCAGAATATCCTCATCTGGAATGAAATACGGCGAAGCAATCCATACGGATTCTTGCGCAGAGGTAATCATCGAGAAAAATAAGTTCTTGAGTGCCCGGCGTTCATTATCCGGCCCGCTGGCAATAATCTGCACCGCGCCGTCCCCAGCCATATACCGGAGCTTAGGCGACAGGTAATCCTGCTCCAGAATCTTCTCCCCCGTCGTATGCATCCAGTCCTGGAGGAAAATAATCTGCATCGTCCGTACTGCCTCACCACGTACCAGCATATGCGTATCGCGCCAGAACCCGTAGGTTTTACTACGGCTCAAATATTCGTCGCCGACGTTAAGTCCGCCCATAAAGCCAACATCGCCGTCGATGACGACGATTTTGCGGTGATTCCGGTAATTCACCCGGCTGGAGAAAAAGGAGGTCGAGTTGCCATAAGCCGCCACCTGCACCCCGGCATCGCTCATTTCCTTCAGAAACGACTTGGAGAGCTGAATACTCCCGACTGCATCATACATGAAGCGGACGGTGACACCGGCACGGGCTTTTTCAATCAGGATTTGCTGGATGCGTGTCCCGATATGATCTGCCCGGAAGATGTAATACTCCATATGAATATGATGCTGAGCCTGCCTCAGCTCCAGAAGCAGGGTTCCAAAAGTCTCTTCTCCGTTGGTCAAGACCCGCGTCTCCGAAGTACAGGAGATCGGCGTCCGTGCCAACCGCTGCGACAAGCCCAACAGCTTCTGATGAGGCTCTGCAAATTCCGACCAATCATGGTGAGTGCGCAGCGCATCGTTCTCAATTCGCTCGTAGGCCATCATGTCAAGCTGGGCCTTTTTATCATATTTACGACGCTTGAACACGTTCTGTCCGAACAGGAAATAAAAGATAAGTCCCACTACCGGGATCAACGCCAGTAGTAAGATCCAAGACATCGTTGTGGAAGGATTACGGTTCTCCATAGAAATGGCAAGTCCAATGGATATGACCGTCAATGTAGAGAAAATACTAATAATGGTCGTGCCCGTACTACCGAACAGGCCAAATCCGAAGTAATAAAAAGCTATAAAAGCTCCAATAATGACAATTGCTTGCAATCCTCTTCTCATATTCTACCTACCTTCTTTTTACATCACGAAAATGACACATTTATATATTACATGAATACGAAGGTTCTTCCTACAAAATCAGTGCCAAATTGATAATTGCGACAAAATTGTAACCTTTGTTAGTGTAAATTTGTAATACCCAGAAAGTTATAATATAATTTTCATGACTAAGCAGTCAATTTCAGAACTTATCAGTCAGAAAGGGGATTCCTCGGTGGTAGACCGTACCCAAGACAAGAAGGAACAGATTATCAAGACGGCGATGCAACTGTTCGCTGTGAAAGGTTCTTCCTCCACTTCCATGCAAGAAATTGCGGAGCTAAGCAGCATGTCCAAGGGCAGCCTTTATCTCCTGTTTAAATCCAAGGAGGAGCTGGAACGCAGCATTTATATATACTGCTTCAAGATGATTCGTGACCCTCTGGTTCACGCAGAGCAGGAGACCGGAAAGACACCACGCGAAAAGCTGCGGAATCAGGTCGAAATTCTGCTTAATCATGTATACGAGCTGCGCGAGTTTTTGCAGCGCCAAATTCAGGATTTTGCCGGAAAAGGCTATTCAGATATCCCGGAATGGCTGCAAAAGAGTAATGTGGCAGTGATGGGCTGGTTCCAATCCAAGATGGAGAGCGTATACGGTAAGGACATCTTGCCCTATACAGGCGATTTATCCATGATCGTTCACGGCATGATCAGCTCTTATGTACGCGTCCTCTTCCACCCTGAATCCTTTGTGCCTACGGCACGCATGGCGGATCATCTGATCAACATGATGGACATCATCACGGCCTCCCTGCTTGCAGACAAGCCCACCCCGCTCATCTCACATGCGATGGTTGTAGGGATGCTGGCTGGCCAAGAGGGGAATGTACGCAAGAACCCGCTTCAGTTGATTAAGGAAATGAAAGACCTGCTCGGTGCCACCCCTCTCAAGACCAGACAACAGAAGGATGCCGCGGATTCACTTGCTATTCTGGAAGGGGAGATGCTCGTTTCCCACCCGCGGAGAGCCATTATTCTAGGGATGCTGTTCAACCTTCAACCCTGTCCCGAACTTGCCGAGCCTCTGAAGGAATTAAGAAAGTTATTATCGCCTTACATGCATAACCAAGAGGAGCTGAATTGTACGCCATGAAAAGTCTGATTAATTTTTCGCTTAAAAACAAATTTGCGATTTGGCTTCTGACGATCATCATCGTCTTTGCCGGTCTGTACAGCGGACTGACCATGAAGCAGGAGACCCTGCCGAATATCAGTATTCCCTACCTGAGTATCACAACGATTTATCCAGGCGCTGCGCCAGAGGGGGTTGTGAACGATGTCAGCAAACCCTTAGAGCAGAAGCTTCGCAACGTGGATGGTGTCAAAACGCTGACCTCCACCTCCCTGGAGAATGCCTCCAGCATTTTCATTGAATTTAATTACGGCACCAACCTGGACAATGCGACAGCAGCCGTCCGCGAAGCATTAAATGAAGTCGTTCTGCCGGACAATGTGCAGAAGCCGAGGATTTCCCGCTTCAGTCTCAGCTCTCTTCCTGTCGTCTCACTCAGCCTTGCCGGTGATGGCTCCAAGCCGCTTGAAGAATTGACCAGCATTGCGGAGAACGACATCCGTCCAGCACTGGAAGACCTCGAAGGCGTAGCATCCGTCCAAATCGCCGGACAATACGTCAAGGAAGTCTCCCTGAAATTTAATCAAGATAAGCTGAAGCAATATGGGCTGACCGAAGATACGGTAAAAGGCATCGTTCAAGGGTCTTCCTTGCGTGTGCCGCTCGGCCTGTTCGAAATGGAAGCATCGCAGAAAGCCGTCGTTGTCGACGGAAATGTCACAACCATTGATGATTTGAAAAATGTTGCTATCCCTGTAATGCCAAGCGGTGCTGGCGCAGCCGGCGGGGCTCCAGCCGGAGTACCAGGCGGCGGCGCAGCTCCAGGAGCTGCTGGTGGTGCGGCCGCAGGAGGTACTGCAAACAACGGTGGAGCCGGAGCGGCCCTCGGAGCAGGACTTCCTACCGTCAAACTTGGCGAATTGGCAGATATTGAAGTTGTAGGCCGTTCTGAATCCATCTCCCGTACTAACGGGAAGGAATCCATTGGTATTCAGATCGTCAAAGCCAATGATGCCAACACCGTTGAAGTAGTCAACAATGTCAAGAAGAAGACCGAAGAGCTGAAAGAACAGTTCAAGGGTCTCGATCTGACGGTTCTGCTCGACCAAGGTAAGCCGATCGAGGATTCAGTAAGCACCATGTTATCCAAGGCTGCCTTTGGTGCCTTGTTCGCGGTCATCATTATTCTGATCTTCCTGCGGAATATCCGCTCAACGATTATCTCGATCATCTCCATCCCGCTCTCATTGCTGATTGCAGTTCTGTGCCTGCGCCAGATGGATATCACCCTGAATATGATGACACTCGGCGCGATGACCGTAGCCATAGGACGGGTCGTGGATGACTCCATTGTCGTCATTGAGAACATCTACAGGCGCTTATCGCTATCAGGCGAGAAGCTGCGCGGCAGAGAGTTAATTAGCGCGGCAACACGCGAAATGTTCGTGCCGATTATGTCGTCCACTATTGTTACGATTGCCGTGTTCCTGCCGCTTGCATTTGTCAGCGGAATGGTCGGCGAATTGTTCCTGCCATTTGCCCTGACTATGGTCTTCGCCCTGCTGGCTTCACTCGTTGTAGCCATCACGCTTGTACCGGCAATGGCGCACTCACTGTTCCGTAACGGTCTGAAAAAGAAGAACGATAATCATGATAAACCGGACAGATTGTCTGCCTGGTATCAGAAAGTGCTGGATTGGTGCTTGTCTCACAAGCTAGTCACTTTTGGTGTTGCCGTTATTCTCCTGGTAGGTAGCTTGTTCCTGATCAAGCCGATCGGTGTCAGCTTCATGCCATCCCAGGAAGAGAAGAACGTTACGTTGACGTATTCGCCTAAAGCAGGACAGCGTCTGGAGGACGTGCAGGCACAAGGCCTGAAGGCAGAGAAATATATTTTGGCACAGAGTCATGTAGATAAGATGCAGTATTCTATCGGCGGAAGCAGTCCGTTCAGCTTGGGCGGTTCTGGCGGCAAGTCGGGACTATTCTATGTTGCTTACGACAGTAATACACCTGACTTTGAAGCCGTGAAAGAGAAACTGATCGAAGGACTCACCAAAGAAGTTCCAGAAGGAGTCTGGGGCGATATGTCCGGTATGGCCGGTGGCGGCCTTGGCGGCAGTACGCTGACGGTGAATATTTTCGGAGATAATCTGGATCAGCTGAAGCCTGTAGCTGATGAAATTGCCGGAATTGTACAGAAGGACACCGCCAACTTCAAGGATGGCAAAACAAGCCTATCCGCAGCCTATGATCAATACACCATCGTTGCGGACCAGCAAAAGCTTAGCTCACTGGGCCTTACAGCCGGACAAATCGCCATGAAGCTCAGTCCTGCTGGAGCACGTCCGGTTCTGACGGAGATCAAGCTGGATGGCAAAAACTATAATGTCTATATTGAGACTGAAAAAGATACGTATACCAGCATTAATGAGATGGAGGATGCGCTTCTTACTTCGCCGCTTGGCATCACCGTGCCGATTAAAGATGTGGCCAAGGTAGAGAAAGGTTCTTCACCGGACTCGATCACTCGTATGGATGGCAAAATGAAAGTGGATGTTACCGCAGATATCATCGCTACTGACGTTAACGCCGCTTCCAATAGTGTGAAGACCAAAATCGAAGCTCTTAACTTGCCGGATGGCGTAACCGTTACGTTCGGTGGTGTTACGGAACAGATCAATGACACCTTCGGACAACTCGGTATCGCTATGGCTGCTGCAATCGCCATCGTATACTTCGTACTGGTGGTTACCTTTGGCGGCGGGCTTGCTCCATTCGCCATTCTCTTCTCGCTTCCGTTCACCGTCATCGGAGCGCTGGTTGCCCTGCTATTAGCCAAGGAGACCTTGAACGTCTCCGCCCTGATGGGTGGTCTGATGCTGATCGGTATCGTCGTCACCAATGCGATCGTACTGATCGACCGTGTTATTCATAAAGAAAAAGAAGGACTTACCACCCGAGCAGCCCTGCTGGAAGCAGGAGGAACGCGTCTGCGTCCAATCCTGATGACGGCACTCGCTACCATTGGCGCATTGCTGCCGCTCGTGAGCGGGCTCGAAAACAGCGCAGGCATCATTTCCAAGGGCCTCGGCGTCACAGTTATCGGTGGTCTCATCAGTTCCACGCTCCTGACACTCGTGGTAGTGCCGGTAGTGTACGAATTCCTGATGAAATTCCGCAGAAAGACTGTGGATGAATAAAGCTTAATCTTTCGCTTCGCTATATTCGCATCGGAAGCACAGGCTGTCGCCAGATTCCAACCGCTAGGAGCGGTTTATAAAGAAGAAATCTGGCGACAACAGCGACCGAAAGTCCAAACATTCCATCGTAGTGACGACTGAGCCTTATGTTAGATCTTGAGTTCGTCTTATATTGCAAGAAGCTTTTACTTGTAAAACGATTGGATGATCCAAGAGGCCCCTCCGTGTATGGAGGGGCCTCTTGGCATGTATAGGGAATCTCCTAGGGAAAAAGGTCAGAAGCAATGAGGTTACGCCATCTTGTGTCAGGGGATTTTCGAACAGTACAATGAAGCTATGAATGCCCATAGAGAGGAAGACCTATTATGAATACAACCGTCACGCTGAATCCGGCTGTCGATAAAATTTATACTGTTCCGGGATTCAATCTAAACAAAATACACCGGGTCACAGACCCTCTCACCCTACCCGGTGGCAAAGGTGTCAACGCCGCACGGGTGTTGCGCCAGTTAGGGACAGAGGTAATCGCCTGCGGCTTTGCCGCCGGATATACCGGTGAGCAACTGCTCGCCGGGCTGGCTGAAGAAGGCGTTGACGCCGACTTCGTCAAAGTCGTGAAGGGGGAGACACGGCTAGCCTTGACCGTGCTCGACTCTGCTTCTGCTACCCAGACGGAGCTGATTGAGTCTGGGCCGGTCATCACCGGGGAGGACCTTTCGGCCCTGCGCAGCAGGCTGGAGAAGCTGGCCCGCCGTTCCCGGTGGGTACTGCTCTCGGGCAGCCTGCCCCCAGGCTGCCCCCCTTGGCTCTATGCAGAGCTGGCGGATATCGCCCATCACGGCAGTGCCAAGGTGATGCTGGACGCCAGCGGCGAGGCTCTGCGCCTCGGCCTGCAAGGCCGGCCCGAGCTCGTGAAGCCCAACGAGCACGAAGCCGCAGAGCTGGCCGGTCTGGCGGACACCGGCAGCGAAGACACCGCTCGGCAGGCGCTGGAAGCGCTGCTGGAGCTTGGGGCGCGTGACGCTGTCGTCACGCTGGGCTCCCGCGGCGCAGTTGCCGCCGCGGACGGGCAGCGTTACCGCGTAACGCTGCCGCAGATCACTGCCGTGAGCGCGCTCGGCAGTGGGGATGCCACGGCCGCCGGCCTGCTGGCGTCGGCTGTGGCTGGGGGTGACTGGCCGGCGCGGCTGACGCTCGGCGCGGCCTGTGGCACGGCAGCGGCTATGCAGCGTGCTGCCGGGTTCGTGAACCCCGGCGATGTGGCAGCCATTGCCGCCGGGGTTACCGTCAGCGTGCTGCCCCGGGGATAACACGGGGCAGCACGCTGACTTGCAAGCACAGCGGGCGTCTCCAAGTCGACGCCCGCTTTGTACTATAAGAGCAGCTTAACGTTGCTCTTATAGTACAAAAAAACTGCCTTGCGCTACCCTTGAAGCACAACAATTCTTGCCTCGCACTGCCTTTGAAACACACAGAGGCCAGCCTGACGCTTCTTTTAAAGTAAACAAAACTGGTGTCACACTGCTTTTGAAGCACATAAAAGCACACAAAAAAGCCCGGTTGCCCGGGCTTTTCTTACGACATAGAGGTAGCGCTTGTCTCCAGCGAAGCCTTCCAGGCCCGCAACATTTGCAGATCTTGCGGCAAAAACTCCTCCAGCATGTGACTCAAGCCGAGGTACAACTTGCTCTCCGTCAAGGAATTAAGACGTTCGCAGAACTTCGGGGTCCATCTCAACAGATGCTCTTCCAGAAAAGCCTCCTGGATCTCCAGCAGCTCCATGGCACTTCTAACTGTGAAGCAGTTATATAGCATCCGTTCGTGCATCACCGCCATGAATTCCAGTTCAATAGCAATATGATCATCGGCTTCTTCACCGCATTTCTTGAACACGACTCCCGCCGAGGCATATACATCGGACAAGACATTGCAGAATTCTTTGGCCCGACCCCGGTTAGCTGCTTCACGTGCAGCCCGTTCATTCATCAACCGGGTGTATTCCTGCGTCTCCTGCTTGCATATCTGCGGCAACTTGCCGGGTTCCAGACTGCAGAGGTAACGCTTCAGTTCGCGGCCGCCTTCGGTCATCTCTGCAGCAACGTTCATTTGACGTTTGCCGCACCACTGGGCCACCAGCGAAAGGGATGGCTTTCTTCCGAAGAAATCGACCAGCAATTGATATATTAATCCTCGACTTTCCAGCCAACGGGTGTAAGCTTCCGGCACAACAAGCGATGAAGCGGATTGTAAGGTCATTTGACAAATCCTCCCCTATTGTTATTCCCGGGTACCGCGGCAAGGAATAGCCGCTCGGCATCTTCCGGTATCCTAGCTGTGATCTTGGAAAAAGGATGCAATGTTCCTTCTATATCTAAATTATATCTGAACCATAAAACGCTTTCGGTGAGCATTCTATGTCCATTCCCTTCATTTGTCGCAGATCTGTCAAATTCAGCAGCAAATCGGCAGGCGCTTGGGAATCATCAGATTTCTCTATCTCCACGGAGTTCCCTATCGAGTATAAATCTCCTCCTCTGCAACCTGTGCTGCAACTATTGTATGCCTGCGGAAGACAAGCAATTCCAGTGGCTCAAAAGGGATAACTATCTAGGATAACTATCCAGTCCATATATTCCACAACTGCATCCCCATATAAATCGCGATCCCCCAGATCAGCAGCGCAGATGCCCTGTTCAAGACACGCAGAATGCGGCCCGAGGGGTCCGCTTGTCCGACCAGCCGCCCGGCAATGGCAATTCCGATGAACCACAGCCACGAGACTGCAGCCGTCGCACCTGCAAATACCCACCGTTCACCACTGCCATATTGCAGGGAACTGGTTCCGATGACACCTACAGTATCCAGCAGTGCATGGGGATTTAGCAGGGACACCGACAAGGCATAGGCTATCTGCCCCTTCGCCGATAATACTTTCACCTCGCCTTGTGCCGGGGTGCTGCCCCAGATGTTCCAGCCCATATAGGCCAGAAAAATCAATCCTACGCTATAAATCACAGGTGTTACCCAGTCCACGGACATAACAACCAGTGAAACTCCACCGACAGCTGCACCAATCAGCAGCGTATCACATAGGGCAGCGGTCAGCACTACCGGCAACACTCCGCGAAATCGCGAATGCAGCGAACCTTGATTAAAGACGAATATATTCTGTACTCCCAGCGGCAAAATAAGTCCAAACGCCAATATGATTCCATGTATAACCGCTTCAAGCATTTGTAAAAACCCTCCTGATGATTTCTTTATGATGAGAAAACCTTTGGTGCACAGCATAGCTGCACCCCATTGATAGTACCTTCCCGTCTCATAACCGTAACCATCCAAATTCCGGATCAATACCCAACCAAGATACAGCAAAACTGCCCGTCCATGATATACTCAACGCAGAATGAGCCGCCAGAGTGGTCCTAGACGATACTGATTTTATATAAAGGAGTTCTGCCGTGAAGCCTACTTCCAAGCAAGCTGCTTTTTCTTCTCCTACATCAAAAGATAGTATAAACCCAGTGGACGCTCTTAACGCCGTATCAGCATCAGGGACAACCACTCTCGGTGGCACTGGTGAATGGCGACCAGACGCAACCTCCGCGCTGCCGCTTCATGCCCAGATATCGGACTATTTTATCGGCAAAATCAGAAGCGGGGCCTGGCCCCCCGGCATGCGGCTGGCTCCGCAGCGGGAGCTGTGCCGACAGCTCGGCGTCAACCGTAGCACCCTTGTAACCGCGTTGGGGCAACTGACCGCGATGGGGCTGATTGAGGGGAAAAGAGGCGGTGGAACCCGAGTTGTCACCCCTTCTGCCGAGCGTGATGGTTCCGGTGCCATACGGGAATCCACCGGCTTCGGCGGACAGGTCCGGGCGGGCAATTGGAATGATTATGTGGAAGAAGGCATTCACTATCCCAACCTGCCAACGATCCAGGCTATTAACCGGCTGGAGTATGCGCGAGGACTAATCCGCCTTGGCACAGGTGAACCTGCCCCGGAGCTGCTGCCTGGCCAGGTTATGCAGGAGATTCTCGCCGGGCTTTCGCGCGAGCCCCTGTTGCCGCTGTCCTACGAAGAGCCGCTTGGCAGCTTGGAACTGCGGACAGCTCTTAGCAACAAGCTATCAGCAGCCGGTATTCATACTTCCCCCGCCTCCATCCTGATTACCTCGGGGGCGCTGCAAGGACTGCAGCTTATTGCCATGGGACTGCTGCCCCGCGGCGCGGCCGTCCTGCTGGAGAAACCGTCCTATCTGTACTCCATCCATGCCTTCCAGTCCGCAGGCGTGAAGTTTAATGGTCTGCCGATGGATGAACGAGGGCTGATGACGGACAGTGTTGCTCAAGAGGCTTACCGGACTAAAGCGTCTATGTTGTATACCATTCCGACCTTTCACAATCCTACCGGTATTCTGATGGATGAAGAGCGGCGGAATGCGTTGATGGCTACTACAGGCGCCCTTGGCCTGCCAATCCTCGAAGATGGGGCCTACCAGGAACTGTGGTTGGATACGCCCCCGCCTCCGCCACTGAAAGCCTTGGATCATGAGGGACGTGTCCTCCACCTTGGCACCCTGTCCAAAGCCGCCAGCCCCGGCCTGCGCATCGGCTGGATTGTCGGCCCGGAAGCAGTCGTCGCACGACTGGCCGATATTAAGATGCAAAGCGACTACGGTGCAAGTTCTCTGTCTCAGCTTGCCGCAGCTAGATGGCTGAGCGGTGGTTATCATGAAGCACATGCCAATGTCTTGCGTCAGAAGCTGCGAATGCGAAGAGAAGCGGTGCTGGAGATACTCCAAGCCCACTTCAGCGAGCTGGCCACCTGGAATATACCTGCGGGTGGTTTCTATATCTGGCTGTCGCTCCGTCAGCCATTGCCCCTGCGCAAGCTGTTCAAAGCAGCCCTGCAGTCCGGCCTGCTGCTCAATACCGGCGATCTGTATGACCGCGGGGACAACCGTCATCTGCGGCTCTCCTACGCCTACGCCTCAATCACAGAGCTGGAAACTGGCCTGTCAATTTTAGCCGGGATAATACGCAATTTGCAGCGTCATCCCTAGAGCAGGATATCTTAGCTCTACCTCTTCCTCTGTTGCTCTTCCGTAACTCGCAGCGTCACTATCTCTAGACCGGCATTTGAAGACCAAAAAACGCCGCTTTCCCTAGCCAACAGGGAAAGCGGCGTTTGCGTTTTATTCCATCGGACACAATACCGACGGTATTAAATGGACAATGCGTCAAGCAATCTGTAGATTGCCGTTGCGGCTTCACCACGGGTGGCTGTGTGCTCCGGACGGAAGGTTTGATCCTCGAACCCGCCCAGAATGCCTGCCGCAGCCCCGGTCTCAATGGACGCAGCCGCCCATTGCGGGATTGCGGAACGATCCGTAAATGTGATGCTGTCGCTAGTCTTCTTATGTGGTGCGCTGTTCAGTGCGTTCGCAAGCATTACCGACATTTCTGCGCGAGAGATGACCTCAGAGCCTTTGAAGATCGTCTTGTCACCGACTTCATAACCACGGATGATTCCGGCTTCTACAGCAGCCGCAATATCTCCTGCAGCCCAAGCCGGGATGGCCTCCTGATCTGCAAAGCTTGCAGCATTGCCGGAAGACTGCAGTCCCAAAGCTCTGGCAATGAGGGTAGCGAATTGAGTCCGGGTTACCTTCTCATCCGGACGGAAGCTATGATCGTCGAAACCTTTCATGACTCCCATACCAATCAGACGGTCCGTATAGGCCTCAGCCCAATGATTGTTCAAGTCGGTCATCGGCAGGGCTTGGTAGTTGAACACGGCATAAGTGGAGAAATGATTAATGCTAGCAGTAACGTTGCCATTGGCATTGTCAGTTCCACCTACATAAATCCACTTGTTACGCTGCTCACTGTAATAATAGACGGCAGCCTTATGGCCTGAAGTAATTTTGTTCTTATCATAAACCAGTGTCAATTCGACCGGTTTATTGAGCAGACCAGCATTAGTACTGGTAATCTCTACGCCCGAGCTGGCAGCTGTCAGAGTTCCGCCAGTAGGAAGTGCTACCGGCTTCAGCGCCACTTTACTGTCTGCAGTCAGTGCTCCTGCAGGAATCTTGAGATCGGCTGCATCTTTAAGACTGGCAGCCCCTCCCTGCAACGCATTGACTTGCAGCTCCACTGCTTCAGTGGATGGCTTCGTTGTATTCCCTGGAGTTGGGGAAGGGGCTGGGGTAGGCGTAACTGTCGGAGCCGGGGTAGGGGTCCCGCCATTGCCGTTTCCGCTATTCCCGTTACCCGAATTACCGTTGTCGTTTCCGTTATTCCCGCTGCCCGAGCGAGATACGTTTACCGTACGTACGACTTCCACAGCATTATTGCCAGCTAAATCTTTGGCATTATATTGCAGCTTGTAAGTACCTGGCGTTCCGGTATCCACTGAACCGCTAACTACGATAGAGCCTGCAATTCCTAGTTTGTCCGTAACCTCCGCACCTGGATCGACAAAGCTGTCGCCTTGAGTCAACGATATCGTGCTACTGCCCTTCAGCGTGATCACTGGCGCTGTGCGGTCAATATTCACAGCAAGCGGCAGTACAGCTGTATTGCCGAGCGAATCCGTAGCCCGGAACTCCAGCGTATGCTGTCCTTCTGCTGTGATCTTCAGGGAA
Source organism: Paenibacillus agri (assembly GCF_013359945.1). Lineage (GTDB taxonomy): Bacteria > Bacillota > Bacilli > Paenibacillales > Paenibacillaceae > Paenibacillus_AQ > Paenibacillus_AQ agri. The sequence continues at coordinate 45,344 of NZ_JABWCS010000192.1, forward strand.
TGATTGGTCTCGTAAGGCTGGAATTCTCCGCTTCCATCCAGGGACACCTGCAGGGCAACCGTAGTGCCTGGAACATAAACGCTGGCAATTACACTCACATTTGCATCTTGATTAATCCAGGCACCGCTTGGCTGTACGGCTCCATCTGCAGACTGGATCACCCCAGAAAGCTCAAGTGGTGTAATACTATCGTCCCCGCTAAGATTGACCTCGAATGTCTTCACCTCAGAAGCATTTCCGCGCAAGATTGTTGCCGTCAAGGTAATGGACGTATCCTTTTTCGGACGGAAAGCCAGCTTGCCTTCCTTGGTCATCAGGACTGGATTAGAGCTTTCCCAGACGATGCTTGTCCCCTGCACACCAGCAGCAGGCAGATACAAGTCACTCTTCACGGCGCTAAGATCGCCAAGTGTCAGCTTTTCTTTGGCCAGCTGTACAGCTTCTACATCTGTATATTCCTTAGCTTTTACTGTCACCTCGAAAGTCTTCACAGCGTTCTCTGCACCGCGGCTAACTGTCGCTTTGAGCGATACCACCGCATCCGGTTGTCCGGCAGCAGGACGGGTAATATAGCCAATTCCGTCAGCGACGCGGATCACCTCGGCATTTGTGCTCTCCCATTGAACCTTGGCACCATGCTGGCCTTCGGCTGGTAGCTTCAGGTCTGCAATAACTCCGTTAGTACCATCGAGTTTAAGCGCTGCTGCCGTATCTTCCACTGCCTGCTGATCGGTGTATGGTTCTACGTTCACAAACACCGGATTGGAGTAAAACCAAAGATCGCCGTAGTTGCGGTTGTTGATTTCCTGGAAGCGAGTAGCATTATCCGCGGTGTTATTCTTTACATCAAGTAAAGGTTCGCCGTCTTTCGTCTCTCCCGGTACGTTAAGCCCGAGGTTGGTCCCTCTAAGCCGGTAATATCGGCTCTTGTCTGCCGCTCCCGGCTTGTAAGTAATCACGTTGTAGCCTTCGGCATCCGTAGTCCAGTCTGCACTAGTGAACCGAGCCACAACTTTAGTAGTATCATTCGTTGGCTTGGAATATTCAGGAGTACCCGGCTGAACCTTGCCGCCGACTTCACCGGAGATCAGATCGACATGATCCACCGAGACAGCGTCACCGTTGTTGTTCTTCGCAGGACTCTTGAAACGGATGGTAACCTCGACATTGTCGCCCTGCTTAACCGCAAGTTCCCCGCCCATTGCTTCCTCACGCCCGTCACCGGATGCCTTGAAATCCAGCGCGTTGATCAGATCACCGAAGACGGAGAAAGATTTACCTGAGCGCATACCGTCAACGATATTCTGAACGCTTGAACCATTGACCCAGGTATAGTTCTTGGAATATTCCCCCGGCCAGTATCCGCTAGAATATTTGTTATCCTTGCTGGTCTTGAAATGGAAGTCGGAATTGGCGAAGTTCCAGAATCTGCGGCCCTCGCCAAGCAGTGCATCCCAGAAGCCACCAACTTTGGCTACTTTCACGTCTGTTCCGCCGTATACTTCAGCTGTTTCCCCCCGGTCAGGAGACATCTGGTTGCCCAGCATCCCTTCGAAACCGAAAGCCACATGCGGATCAATATTGTTGAAATCGCGGACATCCTCAATTTTCAACTCAGAGCTTCCGCCATTTTTACGCGAAGGGTGGTTAATCAGCATATAGCTCTCCGGATAGTGATCGCTGAGCCATTGAATGCCCTTGCGGGTATCTGCTTTCGTTGAGAAAGCTCTGTTATCCAGCGCAGCCCATTTGGCAACATCCGCAGGATCGAAGAGGTTCTCAGCACGGTTGGTAAACAAATATTCAAACTGATTGACAGCTTTTAAGGATGCCGCTGAGCCTGGATCATTCGTCACAATCCCGATAGCAGCGTGATCATACTGAGGCATATCCCATTCAAATCCGGAGAAGATGGTTTTGCCAGCATATTTTCCCGAAGCCTGAAGCTCCTTGATTATAGGTGTCTGATAGTCGATGATCCCTTTGGACATCGGGATGGACCCTCCTGGCAGAGGCACGCCTTCATGGTCACGACCGGACATCCGCAGATGGTCGGCCAGGAAGAGCCAGTCCAGACCATTCTTGTCAAAGGCGGTATCCAATACATCCTTCAATGATTCCTGCGCATCATCTGACTCATAGGTGTGAACATGATATTCGCCAGTCATCCATTTTCCGTTGCTGTCTGCAGGTGGACTAGCCATCGGTTCCGTTGAAGCTCCATATGCTGTAGGCAGCGATAAGTTCTGTCCCAATGTCATTACAGCCAGAGTAGCGGTCAGCAATGAACGAACTTTTTTCTTCTGCAAAATAATTAAACCCCCAGTGAACGTAATGAATATGTATTTCCTTCACTAAGAATAGAGAACAAGTGTAAACTCTTGTCGGATTTTGTAGTATTTTTGTGTAATATACTCATCTGCTACCCGTTATGCTATTCTTTTATCACTGGAGGAGGAAGAATCCATGGCACAATCCAAATCAAGCTCATTCCTAAGCAAAACAGAAATCCTGGATGCTGCTGAGCAGACCCTGCGCCGGTTCGGGCCAGACAAAACATCGGTCACCGATGTGGCGAAGCTGCTCGGGGTCAGCCACGGTACCTTATACAGGCATTATCCTAGCAAGGTGGCATTGCGTGAGGCGGTCACGGAGAGATGGCTGGAGGAGCAGATTCTCGCGCCCCTAGCCGAGATTGCGCAGAAAACAACAGGAGATCCGCTGGCACAGTTGCGGATTTATATTTTGAAGCTAATTGAGCTTAAGCGCCGCTGCGCCTCAGAAGATCCGGAGATGTTCAAAATGTATGCAGAGGTTACAGTAAATTCGGCCGCACTGATCGAGGCCCATGTCCAGCGCATCTATGAGCAGATGAGCAGCTTGGTCCAACGGGGAGTTCAGGAAGGTATACTGGCAGATTCGGCTCCGCCGGAAGTGCTATCCCGCTCCATCGTGCAGGCTACAGCAGGCTATCATCACCCGTCTCATGCTTACGAATGGCAGCGCCCCGGTATCGATCAGGAGTTCGAACAGCTTTGGGGGCTGCTGGAGAAAGGTCTTAAACAATAACATTCTGCACATGAACCGGCCTACATCATGGGGTCTGCACAGGCAAGCTTACTACAAAAGCCGTCCCTTCTCCAGGACGGCTAGTTGCCGTTACGCTTCCCTCGTGAATCTCAATAATCTTATTCACAAGAGATAACCCAAGGCCGCTGCCACCTCCACTAGCACTTCTGGCTTTGTCTGCTTTGTAGAAGCGTTCAAAAATGCGCGGCAGATCTTCTGCCGAGATTCCGATCCCGCTATCTCTGATTTCCACTTGAACAACTCCATCCACTACCTCCATCCGGACACGAATACATCCGCCCTCTGGAGTGAACTTAATACTGTTGTGCAGCAGATTGGTCCAGACCTGGCTCAAGAGATCTTCCACGGCGTATACCTCCGCGCTTGCAAGCTCAGCCTCCACCTCAATATTCTTCTCCAGCCACTGCGGTTCGGATGCTAGAATCATATTTCGCAGCTGCTTATCCAGGCGGTAGAGCTGCTTCTCAAACGGAAAATTACCCGATTCCAGCGCAGACAGCTTCAGGAGATTGTCGCTCAGCCCCGATAGCCTTGTGCTCTCGGTTTCAATAATGTCGAGATAATGCCGCCTTGTATCCGGGCTGAGCGTCTCCGACTGAAGTGCACGGGTAAAGCCCCGGATAGAGGTCAAAGGCGACTGGATCTCATGGGAGACATTGGAGATGAAATCCTGGCGCATGGTCTCCATCCGGCCCAGTTCGCTGGCCATCTTGTTGATGCTCTCAGCAATCTCACCAAATTCACCATAATCTTTATCCTTGGCCAGAACGACATTGAAATCACCGGTAGAGATTCTGCGGAGGCCTTCAATAATGGACTTGTAGAAGACCCGCTCCCAGCCACGGAAGATGCCAGAAACACACAGCACCAGCAAAAAGAAGAACACAACCGACACACCCGTGGTCAGTAGCCCTGCCGTATATTCCTCAGCAGGACGGCCAGTCCTGGAAAATATCCAGTTCATTACGAAATAAGATCCACTCCAGCTAAGAAGAATCACGCCGAGGAATCCAATGAACAAAAAAAATCGGATTAATTTCTTGGATTTATTCATATATCACTCTCCAACCGGTACCCCAGACCACGCAGCGTCCGGATCGCGAATCCGTATTTCTCTCTGGGGAATCGTTCCCGCAGACGGTTGATATGCACATCCAGCGTCCGCTCATTACCTTCAAAGTCATAACCCCAGATGTCTTCGATCAGCCGTTCCCGGGCCAAGGTCTGCCCTGGATAACTGCCCAGCTTGAAGAGCAGCTCGAACTCTTTGAGCGGCAATGTAATTTCCCCATCCTCAGTGTGCACCTCGTAGGTTTTACGGTTCATCCGCAGATGGCCGATCACCACACTCTGCGCAGCGGAAATCTGGTACCGCTTGAGCAGCGCCTTCACCCTGGCGATCAGGATCGGCGGTTCAAACGGCTTGACAAGATAGTCGTCGGTGCCAAGTTCAAAGCCTTTTACAATTTGCATCGTTTCCCCTTTGGCCGTCAGCATCAAGATCGGAAAGTCATATAATCTTCGCAGTTCCCGGCATAGCTCCCAGCCATCCATATTCGGCATCATGACATCCAGTATCGCCATATCCACCGAAGTGTTCTCTAGAAGACGGAGAGCTTCCAGTCCGTCAGAAGCTGAGTAGATCTCTTCCATCCCTTCAGCTCTCAGAAACACTTCCACCAATTCGCGGATATGCGGATCGTCGTCCACTACCAGAATTCTGGTCATTTTTAGACAGAACCTCCTCTTTGCTGCCGTCATAGGCAGCTGGTTCATTCATTTGCAGCTGCTGGGTGGCAAACTCCCGGTACAGCGCATGATGATTTAGCAATTCTTCGTGTGTTCCTTTACCGGTAATCCGGCCCTTTTCCATGAAAATAAGCTGGTCCGCATGGACTACCGTAGCCAACCGGTGGGCGATAACAATCGTCGTTCTGCCCTTCATCAGATTCGTCAGCGCCTTCTGCACTACCGCCTCGGATTGGCTGTCCAGACTGGAGGTAGCTTCATCAAGCATCAGAATCTCGGGATCGCGCAACAGTGCTCTGGCAATCGCAATCCGCTGTCGCTGTCCACCTGACAGCTTCACGCCCCGTTCGCCGACATCCGTCTCATATCCATCCGGCAATTCGCCGATAAAGCCGTCGGCATAGGCCATCGAAGCTGCTCTGCGCATCTCTTCCAGGCTGACTTCCCGTTCAAGTCCGTAGCTGAGATTGTCAGCAATTGTACCCGCCAGCAGCGGACTTTCCTGAGACACATACCCGATCAGACTCCGCCAGGATTTCAAGGAAAAGTCCGTAACAGGCCTATCCCCCAGTCGAATCACACCACTCTCGGGCTCATAGAAGCGCTCCAGCATGGAGAACAATGTCGTCTTCCCTCCACCGCTGGGTCCCACAATGGCTGTAACCTGGCCCGGAAGCATGGTAAAGCTCACATTGCTGAGTACCTTCTCGCCGTCCTTGTAGCCGAAGCTCACATCTTCCACTGTGATCGGCCCATGGGCAGCTGTGGCTTCAGCTTCTCCCTCGTAGTTCTCTTCTTCAGCCGCCAAGGTCTCTATGATGCGCTCCGAAGCGCCCTTAGCCTTCTGAATTTGTGTGAAGAACGTGGTCAATTGAGTCAACGGCATAATGATCTGGATGAGATAGAGAATGAAAGCGACCAGTTCACCGGCTGTTAGCGCCCCTGACGATACCTGCATGCCGCCATAACCAATAATTACAACAAGCAACATCATGAAGACAAAAGATACCAGCGGACTGATCATGGCACTGACCTTACCCTCACGGATACCGAAGGTCAGCAGATTCATGATCCCGTTTCTGCCCGCTTCATATTCCCGCTTCTCTGCGCCGGAGGCCTTCACCAGGCGAATCTCCGATAGCACCCCGCTCAGCGTAGCGGTAAAGGAAGCTGTCTCATCCTGCATCCCTTTAGAGATTTTGTACATCTGCCGTCCCAGCGGTACCAATATCAAAGCCGACAGCGGCAGCACGGCGAACAGCACCAAAGTCATTTTCCAATTCAAATAGAGCAGAACGGCAATCGAGCCAACAATCGAGATGACACCGGTAAACAAGCTGGCTAAATGTTCGGAGATCAAGGTCTTAATGATTCCCGTGTCATTAGTCATTCGGCTGACGCTTTCACCCGTCCGGTTGTCATTATAATAGGACACTGGCAGCACAAGGAACTTGCGCCATAGCCGATCCCGCAGACCCGCTACCATCTTTTGTCCGACATAATTCAGCAAGTAGATGGACACGCCTCCGGCAATCGTCTGGGCGATAAAAGCCCCAATGATTCCGGCAATCTGAAGTTTACTTATGGAAGCCAGCGAGAAACCGTCAACCAGTGTTTTGGTGAACATAGGAATTACTAGACCCACCAGCGTAGAGATGACACTGAGCGCAATGGCCGTCGTCAGCAGGCTGTAGGAGGGCTTGGTTTCTCTCAGCAGAGTCAGAAACGGTTTAAGTGCCGCCCCCTGCTTCTGTACAGTTTTTTTGTTATTCATGGAGGTTCTCCTTTTCGTTCGGTTAAATAAATAGAGGAAGGCTTTCAGCTCCCGTCTCCCGTAGTCCAATAATAACCTTGCTTTTTAAACTGAAGTTAAACAATTCAAAATTAAAATAGGGACCAAGGACACAGCGAAGCCAGTAGGTAAAACCGGGATAGCTGCTGTTAATCATGGATAATCTAAGAAAATGGCACCTTGTGCCTTGTATATATAACGACAATCACGCAAAAACCACCAGAGATTTGGAAATCTGCTCAAAAGTTGGTTTGTATCCCTTTTCAACACGTGTTACAGTGATAGAAGCTGCCTAATGACGGCTGTAATGAATATATGCACGGAATTTAGCGGGAAAGGAGTGCCCAAATTGCGGGAGAACCTTCATATGCAATCTTCTTTCACGTCCTTAAAATGGTTCAATTTCTTTGTATATGGAACCATGGTCCTGTTCACCAGCTTTTTTCAACTATACCTGCAGGATGTAGGGATGAACAAGCTTGAGATCGGTAGTGTCATATCCCTGGGTGCACTCGTTTCCATTTTCGCCAATCCGTTCTGGGGCATCTGGACTAACCGTTACCAGAACATTCGCCGAATCGTGCTGATCATGCTGACGGGAACACTGCTCTTATCGCAGCTTGTCTTTCAAGCGAATACATATGAGATGATCTATATCTCCATCATCTTGTTCTTTTTCTTCCAAGGGCCGCTGTTTGCCCAGAGCAATACGATCATTCTGAGCTATATAGACGGAACGAACTATCGTTTCAATTCCTTCCGGCTCTGGGGCTCGTTGGGATGGGCCATCACTGCGCTGGCTGTAGGCCCCATTATTGACCGAACGGGTGTCTCTATTTTATCCTATCTGTTCGCAGCACTGCTATGTGCTTCGATGGTATCGCTGCTGGTACTGCCTAAGCTGAATCATTCCATCGGGATGGCTCCGCTGCCGTTCAGAGGCTTTGGCAAACTTTTTGCTAACCCGTTCTTCCTGTGCTTTATTCTCTTCGGGATTCTCGTTTCCATTCCGAATACGATGAATACGACGTTCATGTCGCTGTATATCACTGATTTGGGCGGCTCCAAAACCATGATTGGACTAGCTGTATTCCTCTCGTCCATCCTGGAGGTTGGCGTGTTCGTCCTCTGCGAACGATTCCTGAAACGCAAAATATCGGTATTAATCGGCTGTCTGACACTGGTCAGTGCCCTGTATGTTCTACGCTGGTGGCTGATGGCTGATGCAACGATGCCGCTGGAGGTAGCTCTCATACAGATTCTGCACAGTGTAACCTTCGGTGGATTTTTCTATGTTGGTGCCCAGTTAACTCGTCTGCTCGTACCACGTCCGTACCATTCTTCAGGACAAGCGCTCTATACCTTGACCTGGAGCGGAATCTCCGGGATTCTAGGCGGTATTCTCGGAGGATGGCTGTATCAGAATCTCGGGGCCCTCAGCATGTATCAGGGCAGCGTATTCCTGACCTTTATCGGGACACTCGGCTTCGGGTTTATGTGGCTGTTCGTCATTCGGGGCCGCTATCAGCCTGTCTCTGAAGAACCAGAGCTAGTGGAGGAAGTGGAGTTATAAATCAGCGTCATGTACAAATAAGGGGAGTTCCTCAGCACTGTTCAGTGTCTGCAGGAACTCCCCTTTTGTATGTCTGATCCTAGTAACTGCGATTCCAGAGTGCTTATTTCGGCAGTTGGAACGAGCTTTTCAAGGATACTATTAGATTGAACACCAGATGACCCAGAGCTGAATATTTGCTGTCTACGTTGAAGTAACCGTGACGGAAGAATTGGAACTTGTCCTGAGGTACGCTGTCCTTCAGACCCGGCTCCACAAAGCCCTGCAGAATCTCCAAGGAGTTCGGGTTCAACTGATCCAGGAAGGTTGGCTCCGGCTTGTCCTCCGCTTCATCCAGACCTTCCACATCAACCACTTGATCCGGCTCTTCTGCTGCAATCAGCGGCTCTAAGAGGCGGAATTCTGCCGGAACGGCTTGGCTGGCTTCGACCCAATGCAGCGTTCCTTTAACCTTACGGCCTGTAAACCCGCTGCCGCTTTTCGTCTCAGGATCATAGGTACAATGCAGTTCAACAACTTCACCGTTCTCATCCTTGATAACCTCATTGCACTTGATGAAGTAAGCATGCTTCAAGCGTACTTCATTGCCAGGGAACAAACGGAAATATTTGCTTGGCGGATTCTCCATGAAGTCATCGCGTTCGATGTAGATTTCACGGGAGAACGGAATTTGGCGAACGCCCATTTCTTCGTTCTCTGAGTTATTCTCCGCTTCCAACAACTCACTTTGGCCTTCCGGATAGTTCGTAATGACAACCTTAAGCGGGCGAAGCACCGCCATTGTACGCGGCACAGTCAGCTTCAGATCCTCACGAATGAAATGCTCCAGCATCGGATAGTCTACCAGACCATTGTTCTTGGAGATTCCGGTCTCGAATACAAAATTGCGAATGGCTTCAGGTGTATAGCCACGGCGGCGCAGACCCGAAACCGTCGGCATACGCGGATCGTCCCAGCCATCGACATGGCCTTCATCAACCAGCAGCTTCAGCTTGCGCTTGCTCGTAACGGTCTGAGCCAGGTTGAGGCGTCCAAATTCGTATTGATGCGGTACAGACGGCATTTCGCATTCCGCGATCACCCAATCATAGAATGGACGTTGATCCTCGAACTCCAGAGAACACAGGGAATGCGTTACACCTTCGATAGCGTCTTCTAGCGGATGGGCAAAGGCATACATCGGATAAATGCACCATTTGTCGCCGGTGTTGTGGTGATGGGCATGAGAAATCCGATAAATGACGGGATCACGAAGGTTAATGTTCGGCGAAAGCATGTCGATCTTGGCACGAAGCACCTTCTCGCCATTTTGGAATTCACCTGCACGCATGCGGCGGAACAGGTCGAGGTTCTCCTCAATACTGCGTTCACGGTAAGGACTGTTCTGTCCCGGCTGCGACAACGTGCCGCGCAGCTCGCGGATCTGATCAGCACTGAGATCGTCCACATAGGCTTTACCTTTGTTGATCAGCAGTTCCGCGCGCACGTACATTTCCTCGAAATAATCGGAGGCGAAGCGCAGCTCTTCCCATTCATAGCCAAGCCACTTCACGTCTTCTTTAATGGAATTGACGAACTCGACATCCTCTTTGACGGGATTCGTGTCATCGAATCTCAGGTTAGTCTTGCCGCCGAACTCATCCGCAAGTGTAAAGTTGATCCAAATCGCCTTGGCATGTCCGATATGTAAATAGCCGTTCGGCTCCGGCGGAAACCGGGTGATCACTTCCTTGGCTTTACCCGAGCGGAGATCTTCGGTAATGACATTCTTAATAAAATTGGAGGGGGTGCTACGGTTCTCCACAGATATCAACCTTTCTTTCTGGAATGTTACTACTACCTTGTATGAACATGTTTCCTACTAATATACCCGTTACGCAGGGATTGTTCAATAAAAGCGGACAGGGTTCCGAATGCTTTCTTCCGGTACCTATGAATCTTTTGACTTCACTCCCGGCGATAGAGTAGCATGAGAGCATAGAGCCTTTTTACCTTAATTTACATCTAAAAGGGGGATTGACCTGTGAAAGTCATCAAACTGCCCAAGGAGCAGCGTGAGCTTCTTGTAGAGCATATCCGCAGCCACTTTGAAGCTGAACGCGGTGAGACCATCGGTCACCTGGCCGCAGATCATCTGCTCGACTTCTTCCTGCAAGAATTGGGCCCTTCCATCTATAATGAAGCGCTCAAGGACTGCCGTAGCCTGGTAGGGCAGCGGATGCAGTCGCTGGAAGAAGACATTTATGCGCTAGAATGGCGACAACGCAGATAGACAGATTAGGCTATGGGCTGCAAAGGAGGCTGCGACTTGTTTAATTACGTTATTGATGAAGAACTTATGCTAAAACCACTGGCGCCGGAGCATGCCCGCCCGATGTTCCAACTGGTGGATCGCTCACGGGAGCGGCTTAGACAATGGCTGCCATGGGTTGACGGCGTTACGGAGCAGGCTCATATCGCCAGCTTCATTAAGAATGCCATGAAGCTGGGCAGCGACAACGGGGGCTTCTCCGCAGGATTATGGGTGCAGGGCGAGCTGGCTGGCGTGATCGGCTATCATGAGATCGACTGGCATAACCGTTCCGTCGGCATCGGTTACTGGCTGGGCGAAGGCTACGAAGGCAAAGGATATATGACCAGTGCTGTGCGGGTATTCGTCGACTACGCGCTGCTGGAGATGGAGCTGAACCGTGTAGAAATCCGCTGTGCTACCGGCAACGCCCCTAGCCGCGCCATTCCTGAGCGGCTGGGCTTTGTACTGGAAGGTGTCATTCGCCAGGCAGAAAAGCTGCCGGACGACTTCGTTAACCACGCTGTATACGGCCTGCTGCGCAGTGAGTGGCAGCTATTGGGCTAGCCACAAGTCCTAACCTTATGTCCCAACCAAGCAACCCGTTCTCCTTACACAATGGATAACGGGTTGCTTGGTTTTAGGCGGTACCCGTCTCTTCGTTTTGCTCTCCAGTAAGCATAAGACCCATAAAGATTTCATCGACATAATGGCCGCCGAGATAAAACTCTTCCCGCAATCGTCCCTCCTCCTGAAATCCACAGGATCGGTAGAAGGTCAGTGCCACCTCATTACTTGCAAGCACACGCAGGCGGAGCTTGCGGATGCCGTAATCCCTGACATGCCTTTTGACCGCTTCCACCAATTGGCGTCCAATACCGGACCGCCGAAACTCTGGATGGACTGCAATATTAATCTCACAGACATGCCGATGGCTCTTCATCGGGCTGGGACTGCCAAAGCCGACATACCCGTATAGCCGGCCCTGATTTAAGGCCAATAACTGAGAGCCGGGTGGTGAATGCTGCAAATAATCCTCCCGCGAACGCCATTTCAAAGGTCCCGGTGTCGTTTCCTCAGTCCAGACGAGATGATCCAGCGCAATCAGATCCCCGGCATCCCTGATCTCCGAGGGCCGGATCATCAGCGCGCCGCTATCCATTCGTTGCATAAGCCTCCCCCTTACCCCAACTCTGGAATATATATCAGGCCGATGGCTACCCATGCCAAAGCCTAAGGTGATACAGTTACCTGGTCCGCCGAGCCGAGCCGGCGATTGATATAGGCATGAATAATGAAGAACAAGGTGGACAGCACTGCCATGGCACACGCCAGCCAGGCGGTAGGCGACAATCCTCCGCTGTCATACAAGCTGCCCATGAAATATGGGCCGATAACTCTGCCGATGGCCCCAATACCTCCGCTCAGCCCCAGGTAGAACGGGGCACTGCGGTTCGCATGTTCGGTGATGAAAGCCGGCATAGCCGGAGAAATTAACATTTCACCGAACGTAGTTAACACCATGGCCAGAATCAGGCCAGGGTAATTCTGCACGCCCAGGATCACGGCATAGCCGCTCAAATAGAGCAGCGCACTGGCCGTCATCTGGGCCGTGGAATCTTTGGCGAACCAGCGTTTCAGCAAACTGATCACGGGCTGGGCAGCAAAGATCAGAATGCCGTTCAGCGTCCAAAGGAAGCCATACGCTTTCTTGGGCCAGTCTTCCGAAATAATAAACGGTGACACACCCGTGTTCCAGATGGAGTTGCCGACCAGCAGGAACAGCGAAGCTACCGACATATAGAGGTAGATTCTTGTATTGCCCATCAGTAGCCAGCCGGACTGGCTGCGGGGCTGATGCTTTTTATAATCGGCTCCCTCTGCTTCCGGTCCCGTTCCGACTCGCCGCAGATACATGAAGAAAAACACGGCGAATACAGCTGAGGTCACACCGTTCATCACGAAGCTCAGCATATAGGAGATATCGGCGAGAAAACCGCTCAAGGCCGTACCTAGCGCCACACCTATATTATTAGCGACGTAGACGATGTTAAACAACTCACCCCGCTGCTTGGCAAAGCGAAAGCCAATAAAGGCCTGAATGGCCGGGAGTGACAACGAATTGAATAGCCCCACAAACCCCATAACGATCATGAAAATCGTCCAATTGTGACTGGCGGCCGGAAGAGTGAACAACGCGAAGGCGTTCATAGCGAGCGCTCCGACAATCAGGCGGTTCACGCCAACTTTGTGGTACAGGGAGCCACCCAGCAGTTGACCGGCAATCCCCCCCAAGGATTGAATCAGAATGACCAGACCGGCATCCTTCATACTGCGGCCGAGCTCATCGAAAACATACATGGTCACGAGCGGCCACATCAGTGCACTGCCCGTCGCATTGATCAGGCTGGCAATCAGAAATACTTTTACTTCTTTAGGATAAGCAGATAAAAACCTCATAACTAGTGTACATCCTCTGTAAGATTGGTGTCGTCAATTCCACCAGTATCCTCCCATCAGTAGCTGTAGGGCAAGCATGTACACTGCCGCATTGTCGCATCATCGCGATATTATATCAAAGTGATCGAAGTCAACGGAATGACCGTTCTCCATTGTCTAGAATGACTCTGATTCACCTCCGTATTCCCAGGGTAATAGAGCCTAAGAAACACTCCCTATTAGAATCGCCGTGCGTTTCGATTTCGTTCCCCCGAGTCGAGACCGCGGCGAATTTTTATTATGTAATGGTACAAAAAAACATCCCCCAAGGAAGCATGCCTGTAACTTGACTTCAGGACCTGCGAACCCCAGAGAATGTCTGTTCATCAACGTAGCCCTGTGCTACGCATTAAGCATGTTTCTTGGCACTGGCAACAGACATGCTATCCACCGCTTGCACCGCCGTAGGCGCTTTGCGTAAGTAAGCTGCCCAATAGGCTGCCGCTACAAATATAGCCCCGCCTGTCAGATTTCCCAACCAGACTGGAATAAAGTTCATTAAATACTCGTACCAGGAATAGTGCCCCTCAAAGATTGCCGCCGGAATGAGGAACATATTGGCTACAACGTGCTGGAAGCCGATGGCGACGAACGCCATGGTCGGGAACCAGATGCCAAGGATTTTGCCACTGAAGCTGTCTGCGCCGTAGGAAAGCCATACCGCCAAAGCGACGAGCCAGTTACAGCCGATCCCAGAGACGAAAGCCGGGAGGAATCCAGCTTCAAGCTTATGTCCCGCCATATCCACCAGTTTATCCAGATAGACTCCGTCTGACGTCAACCCGGCGACATGCCCGAAGAAATAGGCAACGAACAAGGCCCCAGCCAAGTTACTCAGTGTGATCAGCGTCAAGTTCTTGACGACTTCCTTGAATGTAATTTTCTTTGCCATAAAGGCTAGCGGCACCGCCATCATATTGCCTGTTAACAGTTCCGCTCCTGCCAGTAGCACAAGAATCAGACCTACCGGGAAGACTGCAGCCCCGATGAAATTCGCAATGGAGCCCCATTCTTTCGGCGCGGATGCAATCACGCGGATATCCAGTAAAAACCCGAGGGCGATAAAGGCACCGCCCAGGAAGCCAAGTATAAGGACGGTACTCAGCGGATTATGCGCCTTCTTGATTCCGTTCTCCACCGTTGCTTCAGCAATTTGCTGAGGTTTGTTATAAGCCATGGTTCGTATCCCCTTTTAATACTTTAAATTTGTTCCTTTATGCCATTGTAGCGTGTCATATAAGACATTAACGTGATAATAATCACTACTGCAAAAGACAAGTGAAAATTTTCACTGACATGTCATAATTAAAGTTTGGATACGCAAAAAAACCGAAGCCAGTACTCTGGCTCCGGTCTGAATAATGATGCTATTACACAAGTGCGGGTTCCTTGGCAGCCAGGGTTTTCGGCAATGCCTGCAGTCCGGCAGTATTCAGGAAGTTCCAAGGCTTGTTGTAGTGCGGCTGGAAAAAGAAGTCGATAAAGGCCAGCTGATCCACCGTCATCTTATTCTGGATGCAGACCGAGATCGTATTAATGGATTGCGTCAAATCCATTTTGGACATGATCTGCGCCCCCAGGATGCGGCGTGTCGCACGTTCAAACACAACCTTGAGCTGCACCTGCTCGAATGTAGGCATGAACTCCGGACGGTAGTTGTCGGTGATCATAACGCTATCCACTTCCATACCTTCACCCTTGGCAGCTTCCTCCGTCAGTCCCGTTCCAGCAATGTTATCTTCATAGATCTTGATGCCGGATGTTCCTTGCGTGCCCATGTAAGGAATAGTCTGGGCGACAAGATTACGGGCCACCAGAGTACCCATCCGTACAGCGTTAGTTGCCAGCGGAATGTAGGCATTTTTACCAGTTGGGTTGTAGTGGATCGCGCAGCTGTCGCCAGCGGCGAAGACATCAGGCGCACTAGTCTCCATGTAATTGTTCACAACGATCGCACCGTTCGGCAGCATTTCAACCTGGCCTTTCAACAGCTCCGTATTAGGACGGAAGCCGATACATAGAATTACCAGCTCGGTCTCATGCTCACCTTTGCTTGTGATAACCTTCGTAACCTTGCCATTCTCGCCCACAAAAGAGCTAACCTTCTCACCAAGCGCCAAGGTAATACCATGATCCTTCAGCGACTGCTCGATAGGAGCAGTGAATTCTTCGTCCAGGTATTTGCTCAAAATCCGCTCTTCCCCGTCGATCAAGGTTACCTGTTTGCCGTTCATCTGGAACGCCTCAACCAGCTCTACTCCGATATATCCGGCGCCAACTACCGTAATCCGGTTCACTTGCTGGGCTCTTTCAATGATAGTGTTGGAGTGATTGTAGTTCTTCGAGAGCAAAATACCGTCCAGATCCATACCTTCCAGCTTCGGAACAATCGGCCAAGATCCGGTGGTCATGATCAGCTTGTCGTAAGTATCGTCAAATTCCTGTCCGTTCGCAAGGTTGCGGGCCCGGAGTGTCTTGGCTTTGGTGTCAACCGCAATCACTTCGTGACGCATGTTCGTCTTCACCCCAAGCTCGGCGAGCTTCTCTGGGGAAGAATAGAACAGTCCTTGAGGGTCCTTAACAACACCGCCTACATAAAGGGCGATCCCGCAGGACAGGAACGAAATATTGTCGTTGCGTTCGTACACCGTAATCTCGGCGTCTGGATAAAGCTGGGCTGTGTTAACGATGGCTGCGGTTCCGGCATGGGTACATCCAATGACTGCTACTTTCATGATTTCTTCCTCCTCCAATTTGAAAAGCTTATATATTGTTTATTTGTGATTTATTTCACTTTATGAACTGATTATATTGTGATTTTTATCACATTTCAACCCTATTTCTGCAATTCCTTAAATTGTTCACAATTTTAAGTATTTTGTGTCCGCTTCCTGCTTAATTGCGTTGATCTTTAGCTTCTCCATGTCACAGAGCCATTATGACCGTCAAGCCAAGCCTATAAATACATAAAGCCCCAAGCCTTACCGTCCATACAGACAAGTAAAGCCCGGGGCTATAGTTTCGTTCCAACCTTATTCTAATCCGTGTATCTCGCCATCCTCATCCACTCGTATCCCTTCAGCTGCTGGTCGAGCCGGAAGACCAGGCATAGTTACGATGTTGCCGGTAATAACTACGGCAAACCCGGCACCAAGTGACAGCGTGATGTCACGCACGCCCATAGTAAAGCCTTCGGGTGCCCCAAGAAGCTTGGCCTGATCAGAGAAAGAATACGGCGTCTTGGCCATGCACACTTGCAGCTCATTCAGACCCAGCCGGTCAATCACAGCCAGGCTGCGCTTGGCTGCGGGAGAGAAGCTCACCTCTGCACCACGGTAGATTTCACGCACAATAGTGGTGATTTTGTCCGTAATATCAAGGCTATCCTCATACAAAGGCTCAAAATCAGCACTGTCTTGCTCCAGCACCCGCAGTAACTCACTTGCCAGTTCCTGGCCGCCCGCTCCGCCCTCTGCCCATACCTTGGATACGGCAGACGGCACCTTCAGACGTTGGCAAGCTGCCTGGATCGCCTCGATCTCGGCCGGGCTGTCGCCCGCAAAATGATTGATGGCTACAACAACTGGTAAGCCGAACTTACCAAGGTTCTCAATATGACGTTCCATATTAGGAATGCCTTCAAGCAAGGCTGTTGGATTCTCGGACCCGAGCTCACTCTTGGCAACACCGCCATTGTATTTCAGGGACTTCACAGTAACCACCAGCACGGCTGCGGCAGGGGTTAATCCAGCTTGACGGCATTTAATGTCCATGAATTTCTCGGCTCCAAGATCAGCGCCAAAGCCAGCTTCCGTGACGACAAGATCACCCAGCTTCAGCGCATAGCGAGTACCTATAACACTGCTGCAGCCATGGGCTATATTCGCAAAAGGCCCGCCATGCACGATAACCGGCGTGCCTTCCAGTGTCTGTACCAGATTCGGCTTTACTGCTTCCTTCAGCAGGGCTGCCATGGCCTCCACTGCACCCAGCTCCTGTGCTGTGACTGGCTGACCGAGATGATTATATCCAACAAGAATCCGGCCCAGCCGTTTCTTAAGATCAGACAAATCATCACAAAGGCAGAGTACAGCCATAATCTCTGAAGCTGTAGTGATCTGAAAACCAGCTTCCCGGACGGTACCGTTGCCGTCTCCCAGACCAGTAACAATGCTCCGCAGACTGCGGTCGTTCATATCCATGACGCGCTTCCATATGATTCGCTGAGGATCCAGATCCAGCGCATTACCGTGGAAGATATGATTGTCGATCATAGCAGATAATAAATTATGCGCAGAGGTCACCGCATGAATATCTCCGGTAAAATGGAGGTTTATCTCGTCCGCCGGGACAATCTGTGATTGGCCTCCGCCAGTAGCTCCGCCCTTCATACCCAGGCAAGGCCCCAGCGAAGGTTCACGCAGCGCAGCTACCGTCTTTACCCCGGAAGCGTTAAGTGCCTGAGCGAGACCAATCGTGGTCAGCGTCTTTCCTTCTCCAGCCGGCGTGGGATTGACCGCCGTCACCAGAACAAGTTTTCCGTCCGGCCGGTGGCTAAGCTCCTCCCAGAGTGAAGGTGCCAGCTTGCTTTTATATTTACCGTAAAGCTCCAGATGTTGTTCACCAATTCCTGCTTCTGCCGCTACTTCCGTAATCAATTTCATGCCGTGTACAGAACCCTCCTGCCAATTATTATTCTGAAATCTTTCCTGCTTTATGCGAATTCCTGTTATGTATCATTGCTACTAAAGAATACAAGGTCTATGAAAAGCGTCAAGGATTATTTTCACACTTCAGTGATCTCTACAAGGCTAAATAGACAAACTCCCGGACAACAGCCAAAAGCCGTGTCCGGGAGAACATGTGATTCCAAAATTTCTTGCTTACTCAAGATTTATAACAAGGACTCGATGCTGTCCTTCATCGTCTCAGGCGATTCTTTCGGCTCAACGCGAGCGGTCACATTGCCGCTACGGTCGACGAGGAATTTGGTGAAATTCCACTGGATGTCACTGCTCTCGCCCTCACCAGGTTGCTGTTCCTTCAAATACTCGAAGAGCTTGCTGGCTTCTGGTCCATTGACATCTACCTTGGCAAATACCGGGAAGGAGACGCCATAGTTAATCTGGCAGAATTCTGCTGCCTCTTCACTAGTTCCTGGCTCTTGTCCGGCAAACTGATTGCAGGGAAAGCCCAAGACTACCAGCCCTTGTTCTCCATACTGCTCGTACAGCTTTTGAAGCTCTCCATATTGCGGAGTCAGCCCGCATTTGCTGGCCGTATTGGCAATCAGCAGCACCTTGCCTTCATATTCCGTGAACGGTACTTCCTTGCCCGCAGGCGTAACCCCGGCAAAACTGTAGATCGACATTGTGCTACCATCCTCTCAAAATTCATTGGTTTTCTATATTTTACTCCTATTCCGGTCCGAATACAAAAGTACGCCATATCTATCCTCAATTGTGTATCACATCACTGTAATCCTTAAGCAATTAAAAACCGCCGAGCGATCCATAAGGACCGTCCGGCGGCTGGCACAGCCAAATACATTATCATTCGCAGAGCGGAATCTCCTCAAACGTGCCTGAAGCAGGCTGAATACGAAATGTCTTGAATTCAAATCCCTTCAGACTGACTTCACTGCGGATGCCAAGTGAAGGGATACTGACGAAGGTGGAACCACCGGAGCCCGTTGGCTCGAATAGTCTCAGAATGTAGCCGTCGCCTTGCTCCTCTTTTTTGAACGCGCTGAGCTGGATACGTTCATCTTCCAGTACGATAAAGGAGTCCATCAGCTCGCCCTCTCCTGACGGGAAGAATGACAATGCGTAAGGCCGTTCGTTATGACCCAGCGCTTCCCGGTCCACCCGGTCTCTGCGATCTGCAAGCTCTCCCGCATTCAGCCAGAAGGTGTAGCTGCGTTCACCCTGATCCATCCGCGGCTGGAAACGATCCTGTACCATAATCGGACGGTCCCCGATCGGATGAGCACAGTATCCTGCGCCCCGAAGCAGCGACAGACGGACCTCGCCTTGACGGAAATCTCCGCCGTAAATTCCGTTATTGATACAAGTAACCGCCATGTTCTGCGCTGCATCTTCCACTGCAATCCACTTCTGGGCCACCGTTTCATTACCCTCCCGATCCAGCGGATTCACCCCAAAGGCTGTCTGGCCAAGGAAGTCCCCTTGCTCCAGAACCGTAGGGATGGACAGCTTGAGCATCTTGTCCTTCTCGTTCCAATAGACACGCAGTTCGACTTCAATCTCGGTTCCCTGCTTAGGCAGCTTGTAGAGCTGACAAATACGGGAATTGCCGTATGTTAGCACCGATTCAATCACCGTGCGTACCGCCCCATCTTCAATGACACGTACCGCCGGAAGTGGATTCTTCAACCCGGAGAATACACCACTCTCTTCTTCATTCATCAATTCAAACCTGCCCTCTACAGGGCCAAAAGCAATCGTATCCATTCTCCATGGATCTTCATTGTCCGCAAGCACCAACGCTGCAAATGCATCCTTACGCAGGTACGAAACGCCCTTGACGGAGTATTCATCCATCCGCCCTGTTGCAGCGTTAATGACCACGCGCAGATCTGCAGTTTCAAACCGGAAGGCCCCGTCCTGCTCTTTAAGCTGCGGAAGCGGCTTCTCCGCCAACATTTTAATCCGGGCATCAAACCGGTTCATCGAGGAAGGAGCAAGCTGGGCCTCAAAGACCACTCTTTTTCTCCAGTCCAGATTCAAGTTGCTGAGTTCCTTTTCCGGCTGACACGGGAGCAGTTGTCCATCTCTGTATACTTGAGGCATTGAGAACTCTTCATTCCAGTTCTGGTCCTCCAGCATAAATTCACATTCAAAAATGCCCTTCACCGGGAACGGATGCGGATTATAGATCAGGATCGGATATTCTTTCAGCGCCGCCTTGGGCTGACCTGAAGCCAGTGCGAAGAAGGCTCTAGCCTTCAGGCGTGCCACGATCTCAAGCCCATGATCAATCTGTCGCAGCGAAGCCTCTTCTGCCGGCTGTATCGATGTTCCAGGCAGGATGTCATGGAACTGAGCAGTGAGCAGGTCACACAACGCTTCATACAGATCGTTAGAAGGATATGACAGCAAGCCCTGAAGCGCCGCTGCTGACAGCATTTTCTCCGTCATAAACAGCTCATTCTCCAATTGACGGTGCTTCTGCTTAATGCGAATCATGGAGGTATAGCAGCCCACAAATCGGGGATTGAGATCGCCCGCAAAGGACGGCAGCTCTGCTGCCCGCAAATCCTCGAAATACGCCTCCGGCGTGGAGTGAATAATCTCGAAATCTTTCCGCTCCGCCATCAGCTCTCCGATCTGGGTCAAGTCGATGCGGGATGGACCGCCGCCGTGGTTGCCTACTCCCCAGAGTACAAGTCCTGTGTCACGGTCTCCGTGATCACTCAGCCAGCGCTCGATTTTCTCACGAGTTTTGCCCATATTGGTGTTATAGCCGCCTTCGATCTTATGGGCCATCACCTTCGAGCCATTGTAGCCTTCCCAGATGAAATCTCCCGCTGGAAGAGCATCCATCTCATCAGGACGCATAAAGATATACGAATCATATCCGGCTTGTTCAAGGATTTGCACCAGTCCCCGGGTATGTCCGAACGAATCAAAATTGATTGCAGTTGTCGGCTCCACGCCGAATTTTTCCCGGAAATAGGCTTTGCCGAGCAAGATCTGCCGAACGAAAGACTCCCCGGAAATCATGTTGCAATCAGGCTGCAAGTACCAACCGCCCATGATTCTCCACTTGCCTTCCTTCACCAGCCTCTGAATACGTGCAAACAGCTTGGGTTCATACTCCTCAATCCATTTATAGAGAATCACTTCATTGTGATTAAAAATATAACCGTCGAATTCCTCGCAAAACTCCGCCGCTGCGCGAAAGGTTGATACAGCTGCTGCCGCCCCTTCCTCCCATTCCCACTGCCATACAGGGTCCAGGTGGGCATTGCTGAGCAAATGCAGTTTTTTCATCTCTTGCCGCCTCCTTAAGTAAGGTCATCTTCTCCCTTCCATTGTGAGGCCGTAAGACGCCTGCGTACATTTCCAAAACACACGTATATTTGTCCAATTATGATATAATGTATTCAAAAAACAGAAAGAAGCCATAATCCAAAATGGAACTAACCGACTGGAAAAGCGCACTTCCTCCTGTTTTCAATCGATTATGTGAAGAAATACAGGTGATGGATGTCATTATTGAATGGGTAGATATCATTTTTGAACAAATAGGCACTGCCAGCAAATGTCCACCTCACGCCCACACCTGGTTCGAATTTAACTATGTGCTGACCGGGCGATTGGATACGCATTTCGGCGGAGATTCCATCTGTGTGCAGGCCAATGAGTTCTTCCTTATTCCCCCGGGGATGGTCCATTCTCATACGTATACTAAGGGGAATCCGCATGAAGGTCTCTGTTTCCGGTGGCGTATTCGGCGTGCAGACGGAGGGGAGGAGAATGTGCCCGGAGGTTCACTGTATGCACGGTTATTCCGGCTCCAAAAGTGGAAGCCCGGCTCCTACCGTGATGAAGCTGGCTTCGGAGCCATGCTGATTCATTTTCTTCGCGAAGCTGCATTGCAGCGTTCGGAGCTTGGACTCCAGCTCTTGCTCGTCGGACTGCTCGAACAACTCTGCACCCTTCAGCAATCGATGGAGGGACAATCAGGGTTAACCAGAACCTATCAGGACCCGCTGGTACGAAAAGTGGAGATTTACTTGGAGGACTATCAGGGTGGTCGCCTGAGTGTCGCGGAATTGGCTGCATCGCTGCATATGAGCTACGGGCATCTGTCCCGGCAATACAAGAAGCTTACAGGGCATACCATTGTAGAACGGATGAATCAGATCCGGCTGGAAAAAGCGGCCGAACTGCTTCGCCTGCCAGACGCCCTTGTCTCAGAATCGGCAGAACAAGCCGGCTTTGCCGACCTCAGTTATTTCAGCAGGGCTTTTAAAAAACGCTATGGACAAAGCCCGCTGAGCTATCGAAAAGAGCAACTCCGGCTGCCAATAGAAGAAGCTGGGGAATGAAACCACCGACTCACTGACATCACTCTTGCGGAGTAATTTAAGGGGATCTCTCCAGGGCGGATATAATTCAAGAGATAAACTTCACTAAAACGACGCGAAGGAGCTGTCCCCGAAAGTAAGCTGTCTACGCGAGGTGACGGATTCTTTTTATTTGCAAAACCATATAGCCAACAGAGCATCGATTCTGCTGTGATTAGATAATCGCTGCTCTGCGTATTGACCCAAGCGACACAAGAGCTATTCCTTGGTCTATGGGACACTCCTTTTTTCCTCATGAACAATTGGTCTAGGCCTAGAAGATTAAGAAGGTGAGAAATAGAGGCAAATATGTACCTTAATTTCTATCTATACGTGTAATTTAAGGAATTAAATGCAAAATCGTATGTTAATTCTCATCTTAGTTTGAAAAAGAGCCTTTTTCGTGAATTTAAGGTACAATATTGCGCTTATTTCGCGAATACAGCGATTTCACCATTAATTAAGGTACCGAATGAATTAGACTAAAAAGTGGACACGGTAAATCCAACCCATGGATAATAGAATAAACTCCAGAAGAGGTGGTAGCCGTGGCAGAACGGAAGCGATACAACAAACAGTTTAAAGAAGAAACC
>NZ_JABWCS010000193.1 GCF_013359945.1 Paenibacillus agri
GTTTATGTTTTGCTTAAACTCCTGTTTGACGAAGGTCAAAAGGTCGTGCATTGGAGCGCAAAATTAACATTTGCCGATTTCGCACGATTATTAAGTTTACAAACATTGTCGTTAGAGTGGAGGATTTATTTAAATAAATTCTGGATTTAAACTCATAATTTGGCCAATCAACAGGTCTAACAATAATGCTCTTATTTAACTTATTTATCTATATTGAAGAAAAATAAGGTGCAAAAATGCCGTTAGTTGGGGAGGAGAAGCATTGTTTCACTGTTGAGACGGGGAAGGGGAAGGGGAGTTGGAGGGAGAATTTGCGTCCTGCCCCTAACTTCACCAGTCTTTACGCCTGCTCTTCAGTTTGGATTTTAATTTCACTTCAAAATTAGCGATTGAAATCAGGTAACAGCTTAGGCTTACGGGGGTGAGCTTTCCAGCGAAAAGCTTTCAGGCGAATACTTTCTCTCTTACAGTTCAACCCTCCCCTTCATTCTTTCTCGTTTCTTGCGACTTGTTATGTCGAATATAGTCGAAAATTTAGAATTAATGACTCATACGGATTTTGGATATGACATGTTAGGCTGATATAAGAGGGGGATTTAAATGAATGTTTATCTAGTTGCGATTCTGATCTTTATTATTTTGTTCAGCTTATTTTTTAACATCTACAAGAAAAAACAAAGAGAAGGCAGTAAAGCACCGGATGTGGTTATAATTTTAGGGTTTAGCGTAGCTATCGTTATGGTAGTGACTCAGGCATTAATATATGGTGCTGGGGCTTGGACTTGGAATACAACAATACTTGTAATTGCGTCAGTTATCGGTATTGGGCGTATCCTTTTCAGTTGGAACAAAGCCAAGAGAAATAGAGTATAAAATATTACGAAAATGTAATTATTTAAATCTGGAAAATAGTCTTCCATTCAATGGAGGGCTATTTTTTGAGGGTGTGTCCGCATAGAGATTATATTATTTTAGCTCAGCTGAAGAAAATATATTAAATTTTTTTAATATATTTTAATAAAAGTGCTTCCGAAATTGAAACAAATGCTATATTATAGTATCTCATATGAATAATAATAGTTTATTCTGCATATTAATCCGGTTCTTACATGGGAGTGTCAGTTTTCCGGATGGTTTAGAAGATATGCCGGAATGGAGGAATGCAAGGATCATAGCTTCATAGAGCCGAGATGATACTTCGGCCAGAAATCTATCAACACGAATATACAGGGGGTTTACCATGTCTAAAAGATTATTATCCTTATTAATTGCGTTTACCCTGGTAATGTCCGGACTGCTTCCTGCAGCCTATGCCGCACCAGAAGTAAGTGAGATTGCACCGCAATCTGTAACAGCACCTGCAGCTGACGCAGCAGGATCTTCCGAAGGGACATCCCAGCCATCAGTAACATCGGAAGTCTATGCGCCACCTACAATATCCACTGAGGTATACCAAGCTTCCATGACGGAAGCCAGAACACTGGAAATCACGTTCGATCTTCCGCAAGGTACAACCACTGACCAAATCATCTGGAACTTCGGCAGAAATGCAGAAGAGATGAAGCCGCTGGCTGCTTGGAAGAAATGGAATAATGACTCTAAAGTTAGAGATTATACGGGAGACCCATTCATTAAGGTGACTTATGAGCCTGTCTCTGGTTCTACTGTCAAAGCACTGGTTCATTTTGACCTTTTGTATGGTGTCAATTTGTCGCTCTCCGGGATCCGTGCAGAGTATGTGAAGCGTGCAGGTATTTACAACCTGGAAGCCTCCATCCCGTCCGGACATGTTGTGGCAGTGCAGCAAGTGAAGCTGAACCCGTATGATACCTATCATACATACGATGAGATTAAACCGGCGATTGACCGTATCACTGCGCCGAGCAACAATAAATATAACCGCTACGTAGAGTATCAACAAATTGGTACCTCAACCCAAGGCCGTGCGATCCACTTCTCCATCGTGGGCAAAGACAAGGCTTCTGTGGACCAATATTTGAATGAAACCTTGCCACTGATGATGAATGACCCTGCCGCATTGCAGGCGAAGATCAGAAGCGGTGAACTGAAAGACTATAAAGTACCTATCTGGCTGAACAACATTCATGCTGATGAAGCTAACGGGGTAGACGTGATCATCAAGTTCCTCGACACCCTGATGACACAAAAAGTAGTATCGTATGACACAACTGACGATAAAGGCAATGCCAAAAAAGTATCATTGGATATTGATACGGCATTAGATAACGTAATCTTCCTTCTGGATTATGTAGAAAATCCGGATGGCCGTGCGTTGAACACACGCGCAACATCTACATTGCTAGACCCGAACCGCGATAACTCTTACCAGACTCAACCGGAAACAAAAGCAGTAACGGCTCAAATCGCTAAATGGACGCCACTTAGCTTTCTGGATATGCACGGATTTGTCAGTGGTTTCTTGATCGAGCCTTGCACTCCGCCACATGATCCAAACATCGAGTATGACCTGGTATTGGACAACATGGTTGATCAGGCACATGCTATGGGGAATGCTGCGATTGCGAATACCAAATATGATTCCTATCATGTTCCTTACGAAGAAAGTGAGAAATTAAGGGAAGATCCGAACTATAAAGGTGCTTCCGGTACCTATGTAACAGGTTGGGATGATGCTTCCCCAGCGTATACAGCAGTATATGCAATGCAACAAGGTGCAATGGGACACACGCTTGAAGTTCCTGAGCTGAACGAAGATTCACTGGATGCTTTCTACTACGCTACTCTTGGAGCAACAAGCTATGTAGTGGACAACAAGGAGAAGCTGTTCCTGAATCAGCTGGAGATTTTCAAACGCGGCATCAATAATGAAGATAACAGAGCAGTTGATAAAAACTTGATCAATGCGAAATACGAGCCGATCGGCCGTCCGCGGGGCGAGAATGCAAACTTCTTCCCTGAGTATTACGTGTTGCCAGTTGACAAGAACCTGCAAAAAAATGAGCTGGAAACGTACAAAATGGTACAATACCTGCTTCGTAACAACATCAAGGTAGAGCAGACCACCACTAGTGTTACTGTGGGTTCTGTCACTTACCCAGCAGGAACCTATGTCGTGAACATGCATCAGGCCAAACGCGGATTTGCGAACCTGGTACTGTATGATGGACTCAACGTATCCGACTTCAATGAAATGTATTCCGATACTGTACAGAATTTCGCGGACATGCGCGGTTTCGACCGTCACATTATCCGCACTGCTGGTGCTTTTAAGGGAATAACAAAGCAAGTTACAAGTATTGCAATTCCTAGCACCAACCTGGATAGCTATCCATTCGAGCAAAACTACGTAATCCGTAACAGTAACAATGATGCAATCAAAGCAGTAAATGAGCTGCTGGCGAACAAAAAAGCTGTAACTTTGCTCGAAAAAGATGGATATGGATATGAAAAAGGAAGCTTCCTTGTCTCCAGATCGAACTTAAGAACCGTTGCTTCCAAATATCTGCTGGATCTTGTGCCATTCAATCCAAATGCAGATAAGACAGGTAAGCTCTTGAAGGCTCCAAGTGTCGCCATTGGCGGTGCACCTGGCTTCATTGTGGCTGATCTTGGATTTAAAGTAACAACAGATACAGCAGCAGCCGACGTTCTTGTGAACTCGGGAACCAATCTGATTGCTTCCGGTAAACCGTTTATCGGTTATGGTAGAAGTATTCTGAGCACAGTCAAAAATCTTAAGGTTCTGCCTGGTCTGGATTATTCTAACCCAGTCAACGCAGCTGGCAGAGCTGACGCTCATGAAGGATTGTTTAAGGCGGTTATCTCCCAAGATAACGTAATTACAGCGCCTTACGCAGCTTCTGAATACCTGTACACTGTGTCGGCGGCTTACATCACTGCCGTTCCAGAGGGTGCAGAAGTGCTGGCTAAATACGGCAACGGCGATGATTTCTTCAAAGCCGGCTGGTGGCCGAACAGCAGTGCTGCTAAGGACCAAGTATTGGCTCTGAGCTACAAGCAGAACAACCTGAATGTAACATTGTTTGCTAACGACCTACTGAACAAATATCACCCGCAGAACCAGTTCCGTTTGCTGGCTAATGCGATCTATGCTTCTTCTCCGGCTGCGACTGAAGCAGACGGTATGGACAATGGTGGTTTGGAGACACCGCCGCCAGTGTCATCGGGTGGCAACGGACCTGTTGCAACACCTGCACCATCAGCAACGCCTGCACCAACCGCAACACCAGCTCCAACAGTTCAACCGTCTGCGCCTGCAGCAACGCCAAGCTTCACTGACCTTAGTAAAGTGGTTTGGGCAACAGACGCCATTAAGGAACTGACGGAAAAAGGTATTATCAAAGGTGTAAGCGACAATTCATTCGCACCACTGAAAGAAGTTACACGTGCTGAATTCATCACCATGATCGTGCGTGCCTTCGACCTGCTGGATGAGAATGCCGCTGCTTCCTTCAGTGATGTTAAAGCAACGGATTGGTCTTACAGCTACATCGCTTCCGGGGTCAACAACGGCCTGATTAACGGTGTAGGTGGAGGCAAGTTCGATCCGAAGCGTGCGATTACACGTGAAGAAATGGCGATCATTGCCGCCAATGCCCTGAAGAAATTCAAAGGCAAGTCTGTAAACGACGCTGACGCGACCCTGGCAACCTTTAAAGATAAAGGAAGCATTGCTTCTTACGGTAAAGAAGCGGTAGCGCTGCTTGCCCAAGAAGGTATCGTTAAAGGTTTGACAGCCGACACGTTCGGACCAAAAGGTGTTGCCAACCGTGCCCAGGCTGCGGTTATCATTAGCAATCTGATTAACCTGAAGTAATAGAATCAACAGATAAGAATGAAGGATGTCCCAAAGCCGGTTATGGCTTTAGGGGCATCCTTCTTTGTATAAGTGTAATTAACAGCATTTTTGTACCCTAAATACTCTGCAGCTAAGGATTAGTGGGAATTAAGGACAATATTGTACGTTAATTTCCCTTGAATAGTCCTTTTAAGGTTATTTTAGGAGAATAAGATACAATAATGCCCTTATTTTCCTTTTTTACCTCTTTTAAAGAAATTTAAGGTACAAAAATGCTCTTAGTTGGGGAGCTAGAGTCATTTTCCATTGTTAAGAAGACTGCTGCGGGGCATCGGAGTGTTGCGTCTAAAAGCTAAAGCCCGAACTTCACCAGAATAACGCCTGATCTTCTGTTTGAATCTTAATTTCACTTAATATAATAGAAAAATTTTACTTTAAGTATTATTTGTATTAGAGTATATGATACAAATACCCAATTAACAGCTACAACAGCTATAACAGGAGGCTCTATGATCATTACTCTGGATTTTAAAAGCGAGCTTCCGATCTATGTCCAACTCCGCAACGAAATCGTAATCGGGATAGGTTCGGGAGCACTGGCTTACGGCGAAAAATTGCCAACCGTCAGGCAAATGGCCCAAGACCTTGGTGTGAACGCGATGACGGTGAACAAGGCCTATGCCATTTTGAAGAATGAAGGATTTATCTCCATTGATCGCAGGCACGGGGCTACGGTCATGCCGCTGGCGGCGGGACAGGCGGAATTTAAAGCGAAGCTTGAGAATGAGCTGCGGCTGGTCATCTCAGAAGCAAGCTTGAAGGGAATCCCCCGCGACGAGTTTATGCAGATGTGTACTTCCATATTTAGTGCGGTGACGTTTAAACCAAATTCTATTTCAGAATAGGGGGACTTCCATGCAGATTCTCTTTTTGTTCATAGGACTTTTAATCTTCACGATTATTCTGGTCACTTATGCAAGTCAACTTAAGCCCAGAGAAAGCCTGTGGTTTGGTGTGAGCCTGCCGGCTGAAGCGATGGAGGATGAAGAACTGACGCGTCTGCAGGTGACAAGTAAAAAAAGGTTCGCTGCCTATAGTGTATGGCTATTGCTTGCTTTGCTGCCGCTCCTGTTCCTGACTAAGTACGTCTCACTGGCTTATATCTACACGATGGTCTGGGGAGCTGTCATGATGTATGTACTTCGGATTCCCTTTCTGAAAGCGCACCGGGCAGCCAAGGAGATCAAAGTGAGAAACGGATGGTTTGTCGGAGAGAAAAGGGTTGTCCGTGTGGATACCAAGCTCTCGCTGCTTAAGGAGCGGATGATGATTTCCCCTTTTTGGTTTATAGTGCCTGCGCTCATTGGTGCTGTTCCATTTATTATAGGGGGGCAGGGAGACGGCGATAACCGGGTGATCGGAGCGGTTGCATTGGCGACGGTGGCGCTGATGCTTATCGTATTTCGGGCTTTTGGCAAAATGAAACCAAAGGTGTTCAGCGTGGACAATGAACTTAATGTGAAACTCAACAGGATCGTCCTGAGGTACTGGTCACTGCTGTGGCTTGGCCTCGCTGTTTTAAACAGTGTCAGCGCTGTTTCGCTTGCCTATGCTCTTCAGAGGGAGGTCTCCCCGGGGAATACAATATGGATAGCGGGCGCTCTGATCATTAGCGTTCTGCCTGTGGCCGGTATTTTGCTGGTACACCACAAAGTGCAGACGTTATCGGCGGACATCGCTGGGCAGGGAGAAGGCGCGGTCTTTGTTACCGATGATGATGAGTATTGGATTAATGGGACTACATATAATAACCCGAACGACAGCTCACTTATGGTACCAAAGCGGATAGGGATCGGCACAACGATTAACACGGGGACAAAAGTGGGTAAAAGCATATATCGCAGTCTGTTTGTATTTTTGCCAGTTGTCCTTATCGGGACGGGCTGGATGACTTTTCAGGCAGAATTTTCAACTCCACACTTTGCGTTGGGCGAGAACCGACAGGTGAGTATTGAGTATCCGCTGTACAACTATAGCTTCAATCTAAAGGATGTTGAAGAGATAACACTTGTGGACGCTTTGCCGCGCGCACGACGCACAAATGGGATCTGGGTGGATACAGTAGCTATAGGCAACTTCAAGCTTGACACCTACGGGAAAACTAAACTGTACACGTATAGAAATTCTCCGCCGTATATTGTGATCAAATTGCCGGATATCTATGTGGTGTACAATGCCAAAGATCCTTCCCAGACGAAGAAGATTTTTGCCGATCTGCAGGATAGGTGAGTTATATCATTGAATTATGAAAAATTCGTATCCACTGGTGCGTTACTGTGATAGAATAGTCTAGTTGTCTAATTTTAGTTCTCGCCGTATGGATTTTTTGAAATTAAAAGAATAATTCGCAGGAAAACAGAGCATTTCAGTGTATTTCGGTGAATTGCAGAGTATTAACGGCGAAACTCAAAGATTTTACTCAAAAGATATCATTTTTTGTCGGTTTTTATTGATTATTTGGGAACTATTCTGTATAATCAGCCTTGTTGATTTTGCATATGGAATTTAGGAGGTTATTAATTTGGGAAAAGCGTTAATTATTGGCGCTGGCGGTGTTTCCAGTGTTGTTGTTCATAAATGCTGCCAGAATCCGGATGTGTTCGAAGAGATTTGTATTGCAAGCAGAACGGTTGCGAAGTGCGACGCGCTGAAAGATAAATTAGATGGTGGCCGTACGAAGATTCAGACGGCACAAGTTGATGCGGACAATACGGAGGAAGTTATCGAGCTCATCAAGAGCTTCGGGCCGGATGTTGTCATTAATGTGGCTCTCCCTTATCAGGACCTGACCATTATGGATGCCTGCCTGGCAACCGGTGTTCACTATGTGGATACTGCAAACTACGAACCACAGGATACTGCGAAGTTCGAGTACTCCTGGCAATGGGCTTACAAGGAAAGATTTGAGAAAGCGGGACTTACTGCACTGCTGGGCAGCGGCTTTGACCCAGGCGTGACAGGCGTGTTCACAGCCTACGCGCAAAAGCACTACTTTGATGAAATTCATACGATTGATATTGTGGATGCCAATGCAGGTGATCACGGTTACCCGTTCGCAACCAACTTCAATCCTGAAATAAATATTCGTGAAATTACCGCAAACGGACGTTACTTCGAGGATGGCAAATGGATCGAAACGCCACCGTTGTCTGAGAAAAAAGTATATGACCTTCCGGAAATCGGTCCAAAGGACATTTACCTGTTGTACCATGAGGAATTGGAATCCCTCGCCGTTAACATCAAGGGCGTGAAGAAGATCCGTTTCTGGATGACCTTCTCGCAGAACTACCTGAACCACCTGAAGGTGCTTGAGAATGTAGGTATGACTTCCATCGAGCCGATTGTATATGAAGGCAAAGAAATCATTCCTTTGCAGTTCCTGAAGGCGATTCTGCCAGACCCGGCTTCCCTGGGACCAAGAACTAAGGGTAAAACAAACATTGGCTGTATCATCCAAGGTACTAAAGACGGCCAGCCTAAGACTTACTATGTATACAACGTATGCGATCACCAAGAGTGCTACGCAGAAGTAGGCTCCCAAGCGATCTCCTACACAACAGGCGTACCGGCGATGATCGGTGCAATGATGATCCTGAAAGGCATCTGGAACAAACCAGGCGTATACAACGTTGAAGAGTTCGATCCAGACCCATTCATGGAGCAACTGAACAAACAAGGATTGCCTTGGCAAGAAGATTTCTCGCCAACGCTGCTTGACTAAGGCCAATGAAGGAAATCGGTATCGACATCAGCAGCCTGCCGTCGCCCAGCTATCTTGTGGATGAGAGATTGCTGGTACGCAACCTTGAAGTTTTGAATTCTGTGCAGGAACGCTCTGGCGCCAAGATCCTCTTGGCCCAGAAGGGTTTCTCTATGCACTCCATGTATCCGCTCGTCGGCAAGTACCTGCATGGCGTGACTTCCAGCTCCTTGTTCGAGGCCAGACTTGGCTATGAGAAAATGGGCAAAGAAGTTCATGTCTACGCTCCGGCCTACATGGACCGTGAGTTCGACGAAATCATGAGCTACAGCGATCATATTGTGTTTAACTCCTTCGATCAATGGAACCGGTTCAAGGACCGGGTACAAAATGCACCGAAGAAGATCAGCTGCGGTATTCGCGTCAATCCGGAATATTCGGAGCTTGAAATTCCGCTATATGATCCGTGCTACAACTTCTCGAGAATGGGTGTAACCCTGCCGAACTTCCGTCCGGAAGAGCTGGAAGGTATTGATGGACTGCATTTCCACACGATGTGTGAGCAAAACTCCGATACCTTGGAGCGGACCCTGAAGGTCGTTGAAGAGAAGTTCGGTGAATACCTGCATGGTATGAAATGGCTGAACTTCGGCGGCGGACATCATATTACCCGTCCGGATTATGATCTGGATACCCTAGTTCGCTGTATTGTGTACATGAAAGAGAAGTATGATCTCGAGATTTATCTGGAGCCGGGCGAAGCAGTTGCTCTGAACACCGGATATCTGGTGGCTACTGTTCTCGACGTGATGCACAATGGAATGGATATTGCCATTCTGGATACCTCCGCAGAGTGTCATATGCCAGACGTTCTGGCTATGCCTTACCGTCCTGGTATTATTGGAGCTGGTGAGCCGGGTGAGCATCCGTATACGTACAGATTGGGCGGCATGACCTGTCTCGCAGGAGATGTCATTGGCGACTACTCCTTCAAGGAGCCTCTGAAGTACGGTGATAAGCTGGTGTTCCTGGATATGGCACACTACTCCATGGTGAAGAATCACATGTTCAACGGTGTGAATTTGCCGGCCATTGCTTCCTATAACGAAGAAGAGGGCATCAAGGTTATCCGCGAATTCCAATTCGAGGATTTCAGCGGCCGTCTGTCCTAATCCTATACGTAATTAAAGGGAGCTTCCGATAGCCGGTTTACGGCTTGAGGAAGCTCCTTTGTTGTCCTGTGGCTTAAGTGATTGCCTTATGGAGTGAACTTAAGAATCCAATGCTATGAAGCGATAAAGCTTTAATAGACAGGGTATTGTCAGTTCGGGATGCTTAAACTTAAGTTCAGCTAGTATTTGTCGCTCAGCTTACTTCATAGTGATGGCAATCCTGTCCTCCTGCGGTAGCCATTCTACGGTTGCACCCAGCTTCTCGCTGATAAACCGCAGCGGCAGATATAGGATGCCATTCACATTGAACGGTTTGTTCTGGAGTGTAACTAGCTCATTATTAACCCTGGTCTGTCCACTCGCGGCACTGACGTTGATCGTAATGGCAGGCTTGCCGTCTTCGGTGCGGGCCACAGTTGCTAACTTGTTCATCTGATCAAAGGTCACTTTGGCGCCTAGCTTCTCAAACACAGAACGAAGAGGAATGAAATTCTGACCATTCCTTGTAATGACACCACTGGTCAGAGCTACATTCTCACCATTCAGTGAGACAGAGATCGGCTTCTGTACAGGTACGGGCTTAGTATGGCTGAATTCATAGTCTCCATAACCCAATTCAGCATGCTTGTTCACACCCCAGCCCCAGAGTGTGCCGTCGTTCTTCTGCATAATACTATGGCGCGGACCGCTGCGGATGGATTGTACATCCGAGAAAATTTGTTCAAATTCGGCATCCGCAGGCATGGAGGTGCGGTAGGTGGAGGCGGCGAAGAGCTTGCCGTCCGTGGTCAGGGCAAGAAGAGAGTTCTCCACGACAAAAGCATCCTGCACATGCTTGATCCCGCTCAGGAGGACAGGTACCGGATTATCATTCCATGTAGTTCCATCCGAGACTCCCGTGATGGTCGCCCCCCAGAACCAAAGACGGGATTCGCCGTCAATCGCAATGTTGGAGTAGCTATTATGCCTGATGGCTTTAATGTTGGCTAGCGGTTGAAGCTGCACCGGGGTCATAGCCTTTGGTTTTGCACTCTTTCGTTCAAAGGTGGCGGGCCAGGTCCAGACGGTGCCGTCTGCCTTAAGGGCCATATTATGCACAATCTGCACCACGTTGTTCAGCCCCTGAACCGGCTCAAAGGTCTGTAATCGGTTATTATCCTTCCAGACAGACCCGTCTTTCTTCAAAAAGATGTACTGTTCCTCTTCAAAAGCATAATAGCCTTGTATATCCGCGACATTATCGATGCCAGTTACTGGAATAAAGGTTGCGGGTTCCCATTCCTCCTGATTTGGAATGGAGGCGAATACGTCGCCCTGCTCATTCAGGGCCAGTGTGGTGTGTCCATAGCGGAAGACATCAATAATCCGTTCCAATCCTTTGACAGGGACCAGTTCAATGATCAGATCACGGCCTTTCCGTTCCCACAGCCAGACGGAGCCATCCTTCTTCAGTACATATCCGTCGTCAAAGATAGCCTGCACATCGGATAAACCAGAGATTTGGGTGGGCACAGGCTGATTGTAGCTCCATACCCACAGACTGCCATCACTTTTGATCAGGGAATCTTGACTGTAGGAAGTGATTTTACTGGCGGGAGCAGATTCAGCACTGACGATAGAAGCGCTTGCGGCCAGCGTAAGGCCCAACATGACACTGAGAAACAATGTTTTTTTATTCATTTGTTTTGCACCTCGAAAATTATAATTGGGAAAATATAGGATGTTTTTCTCCTACAGTTAGACGCATTTTTGCTCAAAAAGTTTCCTTCTGGACAGCTAGAAACTCATACGTATCTCAGAAGGCCATGCAGGGAAGATTACGGTCTGAAGCTATCATTTTAAATTTTTATTATGCGAAAATAGATGCTGCTGTGATACAATAAATCAGTCTGTTTTTAGAGCAGGGGTCCGCATTTGGAGGAGGAATTCAGCATCAATGAGACAAGCGCCATTTATTGCCGTGGAAGGTCCGATCGGAGCAGGGAAAACAACGCTGTCTTCGATGCTTGCCGAGACATTACACCTTCCTATTATTAAGGAAATTGTTGAAGAGAATCCGTTCCTAGACAAGTTCTATCAGAACATGGACGATTGGAGCTTTCAACTGGAGATGTTCTTTCTCTGCAATCGGTATAAGCAGTTGGAGGATACGATTACCCAGTACATAGAGAAGGGCAAGCCGGTGATTTCGGATTACCATATTTATAAGAATCTGATTTTTAGCGAGCGGACCTTGAAGGGGACGAAGCGGGACAAGTACCGCCAAATCTATCATGTGCTTACTGATGATCTGCCGAAGCCGGATATCATTCTATATATAAGAGCAGATCTCGATACCCTGCTGGCTAGAATTGCTAAGCGCGGCCGCTCTTTTGAAGAAGGGATGGACAAGGCCTATCTGCAGCAGCTGATCGAGGATTACGATGATGCGATGAGCTCTCTGGCTGCCCGTGAGCCGTCCACTATTATTATGACCATAGATGGCAATACGGTCGATTTTGTGGAGAATCGGATGCATTATGAAGAAATTGCTGCAAAAGTAAAGGAGCTTATGGAATGAACCAATATCAAATCCCGGAGAACGCAATCATAACGGTGGCCGGAACCGTGGGTGTAGGAAAATCGACACTGACAGGTGCGCTGGCGAGCCGGCTCGGCTTCCAGACCTCACTGGAGCAGGTGGATCATAACCCTTACCTGGAGAAGTTCTATCATGATTTTGAACGGTGGAGCTTCCACCTGCAAATTTATTTCCTGGCTGAACGCTTCAAGGAGCAGAAGAAGATGTTCGAGATGGGTGGAGGGTTCGTGCAGGACCGTTCCATTTATGAGGACACCGGTATTTTTGCCAAAATGCATGCAGATCAAGGGACGATGTCTAAGACGGATTATGAGACCTACACCAGTCTTTATGAAGCCATGGTAATGACCCCGTACTTCCCGCACCCGGATGTGCTGATCTACATTGAGGGCAGTCTGCCATCGATCCTAACCCGGATTAATGAACGTGGCCGCGAGATGGAGATTCAGACGGATGTTTCTTACTGGGAGCAGATGCACCGCCGGTATTCGATATGGATCGATGAATTCAAGGCTTGCCCGGTGCTGCGCCTGAACATTGATGACTATGACGTGCATGATCCGGCGTCCCTCTCCGATATCCTGGAGCAGGTGGGTCGGACCATTGCGGGCTCGGGAGCTAAAATATAATTCCTGGAAAAGGCGGCACGCTTAGATGCCGTCTTTTTGCTGTCAGCAGAGGGATGCATGTTTAATTTGCCCGGCCCATGTTACAATATTTGAACAACAAGATGACGAGGTGACGATAGTTGAAGTATGATTTTGACCGTGTAATTAACCGCCGCAATACGGGTTCCGTCAAATGGGATGAATGCGGAAAGCTATTTGGGAACGAGAATATTCTGCCTTTGTGGGTAGCAGATATGGACTTTGAAAGCCCGCCAGCTGTGAAGGAGGCGCTGCTTCGCCGTGCGGAGCTGGGGCTTTATGGATATAGTATCAGTGATGACTCTTATCAGGGGTCAATTATCTCCTGGTTTGAGAGAAGGCACGACTGGGAGTTGAAGCGGGAGTGGATTGTTAATTCGCCTGGTGTCGTAGTCAGCCTGGGATTGTGTGTGGAGCTGTTTAGCGCGCCGGGGGATGGAGTGATTATTCAGACTCCTGTCTATCGTCCATTCTATGATGTGATTGAAATGAATGGCCGGACGCTGGTCAAGAATCCGCTTTTGCAGCAGGGTGGCCGTTATGAGATGGATTATGAAGGACTGGAGAGACTAATGCAGGACGGAGCAAAACTGATGATTCTGTGCAGTCCGCATAATCCTGTCGGCCGGATATGGGAACGTGATGAATTGCTGCGTCTGGGCGAGCTATGCCTGCAGTATGGAGTGACGGTTATTTCGGACGGCATTCATTGCGATATGGAGTTCGAAGGTCATAAGTACGTCTCGTTTGCCGGATTGTCTCCGGAACTGGCGGACATTACGGTGACAGCATTGTCTGTGACGAAGACCTTTAATTCACCGGGCCTGCAAACCTCCTTTATCGTGGCCTCCAACCCCGTGCTGCGGCGAAAATTCAAGCGTAGACTGGATGCGCTTGGACTTCACAATATCGGGTATTTTGCCGCAGAGGTCGTCAAGGCTGCTTACAATGAAAGTGAAGATTGGCTGGAAGAGCTAATTCAATACATTGCTGGCAACGTGAAATATGCTACCGATTATTTAGAGCGCTATCTGCCGCAGATTGGCATTACCCGCCCGGATGGGACCTACCTGCTATGGATCGATTGCAGGGCGCTTGGACTTGATGTTCCGGGCCTCAAGAAGCTAATGTACAAGGAAGCCCAGATTGCCTTCCAAGAAGGTTCGATATTTGGCACCGAAGGCGAAGGTTATCTGCGGATCAATCTCGCCTGTCCCCGTTCCACGCTGCAGGAAGCGCTGGAGCGCTTTGTCAGAGCTGTCGGGACCATAAACGCACAATAACATTATGTATATAACAAGGAGGCAACAGCGATGAACCCAACCAGACTTATTTTAGATGTAGACACAGGGATAGACGATGCATTGGCGATTTTATATGCCTTGAAGGCACCGAATGTGGTGATCGAGGGGATTACGACGATTTTTGGAAATGTGGATGTGGAGCAAGCCACGGAGAATACGCTCCGATTGTTGTCACTGGCACAGCCTGGGTATGAGATTCCGGTTGCCGTTGGTGCAGGCACAGCATTAGCGAAAAAGACCGCAGGATATGCTACCGGCGTTCATGGCGAGAACGGGATCGGCGGGGTGGAACTGGCATCCTCCAACCAGCAACCGGTTCAAGAAACAGCAGCAGAGTTTATCGTTCGCATCGCCAAGGAGAACCCGGGCGAGATCGTACTGGTCACGCTGGCCCATTTGACTAACTTGTCGCAGGCTCTGGAGCTGGAACCGAATCTGAAGAATCTGTTGAAGAAGGTTGTTGTGATGGGCGGCACAGTCTTCAGACCGGGGAACAAAACGCCAGTGGCGGAAGCCAATATCTGGGGGGACCCGGAGGCCGCCGACCATGTATTCACTTCGGGTCTGCCACTGACGATGGTAGGACTGGATGTTACCCAGAAGACGGTGATTACGCGGGAGCACCTGAATCTCCTACAGCGTCAGGGACGGGAAGAGAATCGCGAGATCATCGCGTTCATGGAAGAGTCGCTATCTCACTATTTCAAGTTCTATCAAGAAGTGAACTATTTCATCGAAAGCGCACCGCTGCATGATCCCCTGGCATTGATGGTGGCTCTGCAGCCAGACCTGGTCACAACCCGGCAGATGAAAGTACGGGTGGAGTGCAAGGGAGAACATACAGCTGGTATGGTCGTTGCAGATCTGCGTCCTCAGCCTAAAGTTGGAGAATTCATAGAGGTAGCAGTTGAGGTAGATACGGAGCGTGCGGTGGGTGTGTTCCTCAGTGCCTTCATATAAAATTGCACTTTGTCTTCTTTAATTTGCTATATATATCATATTTGGTAAAATGATAGTGAGAAAAATAGAATAGCAAACTGAAAATCATATTCTCTTAGATTGGAGACTCCTTATGAAACGGTTCAGCAAACTCTTATTATGCCTCGCTATCACCTTGGGCAGTGCCTCAGCCCTGCAGGCAAGTACTACCGAGGCCGCCGGAGCATCTGATGGGGTAAAGATCATCCTGGACGGATATCCATTACCCTTCCCGGTAGAACCAGCTATGATGAATGGAACGACCATGGTGCCCTTCCGGGCGATCTCTGAAGCACTTGGCATTAAGGTAGAGTGGAATCAGGGTGCCAAGCAGATCACAGCCACCAAGGTGGATGCTGCTGACGCCAAGGTAGTTGTGCTTACACTCGGCAGCAAGGATGCCACCGTTAATGGCGGGACGGTCAAGCTAACCGTCGCTCCGCAAAATGTGCGTGGTACCACGATGATTCCGCTGAGCTTCTTCAGCGGGCAGTTCGGTGCGGCGGTGACCTGGGATCAGGCTACCAAGACTGTTTCTATCACTTCGCCGAAGACGGACATGTATAAGCTCGGCTTCTACGCGCAGGGAGCTTACGGCGAGGTCTCGCTGATCCCGAGCTTCGACGCCGTTGCTTTCGGCTGGAGCCGGATTGACCGCAGCGGGAATTTTACAACCACAGGTGATGAATTCAGATGGCCGAAGCCAGCGGGAGATGTGACACCGGAATCTCTTGTTCTGGACGCGGCTGCCGGAGGAACGGATCCTTACCTGATGGTCTATTCAGTGGATGGGAAGCTTGAGCTGACTAAGAACCTGGAGGACAAGGTTCTTCAGGAGCAGACTATAACCAGTATTGTGGATACTGCGTCCCAAAAAGGGTTTAAAGGTATTGCACTCGATTTAGAGGGTCTCGGACTTACGGGGGACAAGGCCAAGGTGCAGGGAGAGTACAATGCTTTTGTGAAGAATCTGTCCGCCAAAGCCAAGGCAGCAGGTTTGAAGCTTACCGTTATTCTTCACCCGCTTAATAGCTCTTATAAGGGTTATGATTACAAGACACTCGGAAGCTTAGCGGATGACCTGATCATTATGGCTTATGCCTATGAGGATGAATCCCGGCCTGAGCCGATTAACAAGGTCGATGAGGGGATCCGGCTAGCCCTGCAGCAGGTCAACAAGGACAAGCTGATTCTCGGTATTTCCGTATATAGCGAGAATGAGAGCTCAGTTAATGCCAAGATCGGGTTGGCTAAGCGATATGGTCTCAAAGGCATTGCTATCTGGCGGATCGGCATTATCGGGCAACCGGCTTTGGCTGAAATGAGCAAGTCCGTGGAATTCTAGGGACATACATCCGAAAAAACGTCTGTTGAACAGGATAGCCGCAGACTTCAAGCAGAAAGGCAGGAGACAGCTATGAATACACAGAACTCGCGTAAAGGTCAAACCATTATCGAGGAAGTAAATGAAACAGAGGTTCCTTATGGTACTCTGGCGGTATGGTTTCTTGGGCAGGAAAGTGTCATTATCAAAGGGGACGGCCTCACCGTCTACATCGATCCGTATGTATCCGAGAATCCTGATCGTACTTATCCCGCTCCAATCGGGCCTGAAGATATCACGAACGCTGATATTTGCTTGATTACACATGATCATCTTGACCATCTGGATACGGGTTCGATTCCTTCCATCGTGAAGAACAATGCTGATGTCCGCTTTATGGCTCCGGCCGTATGCGCAGCACCGCTGCACGAACTGGGTGTGAAGGAAGCTCAACTGCTGACCGCGAAACCGGAGAACTGGATAGAGATGGGACCTAAGCTCAAGGTACTGCCTGTAACCGCCGCACATGAGCAGTTGGATAAAGACAGCGAAGGACTCCCGCATTATGTTGGATACATTCTTGAGTTGAATGGGGTTACGCTCTATCATGCCGGGGACACCGTGTTGTTCCCCGAGTTAATTGAGACAGTCAGCCGTCAGCACATTGATTTGGCGATGCTGCCGATTAACGGGCGTGATTATTTCCGCAACCAGCGCGACATTGCCGGCAATATGGATTACCGGGAGGCTGCCGAGTTCGCGGCTGTAGCGGGATTCGAGACGGTTATCCCGCTGCACTATGATATTTTTGCTGGAAATGCCGAGAATCCGGGTTACTTTGTGGATTATCTGTACCGTCATTTCCCGGAGCAGAAATTCCATGTGATGGCCCGGGCGGAACGGTTCATCTATGTGTCGCCTAAGGCTTTTTTGAACAGCAAATAGAATGATCATCTGTAATAGATAAGATAATTAAGTGGAACCCCCTCGAAGTTGTGAGGGGGTTTTTGCTGTGGTTGTGGATGTTTGTACATATATATCTTGAACTAAAGAAAGAAACGGAAAGGGGAGAAGGAGTGGGGAGAAGATTGGAACTGTAGGAGCGCTATCTAATTTGGTTTCGGTTTACATAGAATAAAAGTCACATAATCCTGCGCTGCAAACCTTTATAATCACTAAGGTTGAATTCATTTACCATACTTACTATTTTGCAGGAGGACTTGTGAACATGAAATATAAATCTCTGGAGCTGGATAAACCGTTAACATACGAACTGGAGGGGCTGGAAGTTGGGGTCACCTCTAATTGTAATTTCCGCTGCGATTACTGCTGTGCCTACAACCGGAATGATGGGCAAAGTATCGATGGCAAGGAAGTGATTCGTATTCTGGAAGAACTGCCCGGGCTCAAAAGAGTACGTCTGTCCGGCGGTGAAGTAACATTGAAATATCAGGATTGCGTAGAGATTGTAGCTTACTGTGCCTCACGTGGTATTCAGACGCAGCTGAACTCCAATGGCAGTCTGCTTAGCGCTGAACGAATCGATAAATTGGTGGAAGCTGGATTGACCACTATACATATTTCCTTCAACTTCACTACGGCAGAGGCCTTCTCCAAGTATTATAATATCCACCCAAGTATCTACAAGAAGATTAGAGAAAATATCAGCCTCTTTGCGGCGACCCCGGTGGACACCGTACTGGAGACGCTGCTGTTCAGCGAAACCCAGGATAACATGAAGGAAATTAGTGATCACGTTTATGATATGGGTGTACGTACGCATGAGATTCAGAACAGCATCATTATGGGACATACTGGCTGGAAAGCTATAGCCGCCCGGGAGCAGCTCAAACAGGCTGTTAACGATTTGATCTCCCGTAAAAAAGACGATACCACACTCTACTTTACTTGTATGGACCGCTTTATGGAGGAGATGGGCTTCCAGGAACAGCCGGGAGTGTATTTCCCGCACTGCATCGAGGGCAAGAAACAGCTCCATCTGCATGGCAACGGCGATATCCTGATCTCCGAACTGTGTCATCCTGTTATCATCGGCAACATTTATAATGGAACTTCCCTGAAGAATCTCTACAGCAGTATGCCAGGACCACTGGCTCAATTTCTGGATAAGCAGCCTTGTCCAGCGAGGGATGCTTTGTTTCCGCAAAAGGTCTAAAGGACCGGATACTACCCCATAAAGTAGGATGAAAGACCAGGCAGGGCGGTGGGAAAACCGCCTTTTTTTCATTCATTTAAACTTTTAAAACATTAAAATTTACATTTCGACAAAATATGATCTATTTTATTGTTTTTCGACTTTTTATATTCATTAACCCGGGCCCACATCCGATAGTAATGGTAATAAAATTGATTGCAATAATTGAATTCCTGACAAGATTAGATCATGCCGGAAGGGTGTCGAGTACGATGAAGATTCGAATGAAATTATCGGTTATGCTGATTGTAGTAACACTGTTTTCCACTGCAGTAATGGGTATATTTACCTACAACAAGTCAACCCACACGATACTCAATCTCACAGAATCTTCAATGGAGCAAGTTACGGACAACAAAGCAGAGAATATTGAAGCCATGATCGACAAGGAAAAGAGAAGTATTGCATTGGTTGCCGGACAGACGGAGATCGCCGAACTGCTCCAAAAAGCGGGAAAAGGAGCAATTCAGGCCGGAGACCCTTTGCAAAATGAGGTGAACAATAAGCTGCAGGGCCTGGTGAAAGACGCCGGCAATCTGGAGCATATGTTCGTGGTTGATATGGATGGGACGATCGTCGGAGACAGCGACACGAAATTGCTGGGAGTTAGCGTAGGGGATAGAGCCTATACGAAAAGCGTACTGGCCTCCGGTGCGCCGGTGATCAGCGAGACCCTGAAGTCAAAATCGACGGGTGCGTTCATCATTGCTTTTGTTCACCCGGTGAAGAGTGACGGCAAAATGGTCGGATTCATAGCCTCTGCCGTAACGGCCAATAGTATCACACAATATTTGGATAATACCAAAGCAGTTAATGCCCCATCTTCCTATGCTTACCTTGTGGATGAGACAGGAATTATTCTCTATCATCCCGATGAAAGTAAAGTAGGAACCGCTGTGGAGAACGCACAAATCAAGTCTGTCGTAGAGCAGGTTAAAGCTGGGGTTATGCCAAAGGACGCTTCTGTGGAATATGTTTATAAAGGTTCGGAGAAGAAAGCCTCTTACACGGTGCTTTCTGATACGAAATGGACACTGGTATTGACCGGCGATATTCACGAAATCAAGAAACCGGCTGAAGAGATGACGAAGTTTATTTTGTTGTTGGGTCTGGGGATTCTGTTGGTTACTTTAATCACCGGATTATGGCTGGCAGGTAGAATCTCGTCTCCGATTGTTAAGCTGACGGAGATGATTAATCGGACGGCCAAGCTGGACCTGAAGTATGATGCACAGTACGAGTATTTGAAAAAGAATAGGGATGAGACAGGCACCATTGCCAAGGCAATGTTCGAGACACGAGTAGTGCTTAGGGAGATGGCTGGCAGCCTGCTTGCGATCTCGACCAAGGTGCTGGGCAATGCTGAAACGCTGGAAAAGCTATCAAGTGAGGTACGCGAAAATGCGCATGACAACTCGACCACAGCAGAGCAGCTGTCAGCGGGTATGGAGGAGACGGCGGCTTCAACTGAGGAAATGACAGCAGCCATCCATGAGATTGAGACCCATGTACATATGATTTCCGGTAGAGCCAGGGAGGGTGCAGAAGTGTCCAGCCAGATTACGCAGCGGGCGCTGGCACTCCAGCATGATGCGATGTCATCTACGGATAAGGCCAAAGCGATCTATGAATCTGTACGTACCGATATGGAAAAAGCGATCGAGCGCTCACATGCCATTGCGGAGATCAATGTACTGACCGATACGATTCTCTCGATTACGAGTCAGACGAATCTTTTGGCCTTGAATGCGGCGATCGAGGCTGCGCGGGCGGGGGAAGCAGGCAGGGGATTCGCGGTAGTTGCCGGGGAGATTCGCAAGCTGGCAGAGAAATCCTCTGCGACAGCTGCGGGTATTCAGGGCGTTGTGCAGAATGTGTATTCTTCTGTTGAACAAATGAAAGACAACTCCGAGGCGATCCTTGCTTTTATCGACCAAAATGTTCTAGGGGACTACGGGCGACTGGTTGAGGTCAGTGAGCGCTATAATACGGATGCTCAGATGGTCAATGCACTGATGCATCAATTCGAATCCGCTGCGGATCACTTGAGTGAGGGTGTAACGAGCATTACCGTTGCTGTAAATCAAGTGGCAGCAACAGTGAATGAAGGCGCCGTTGGCGTGCAGGATATTGCAGTAAAAACGGCGGATATTGTGGAAAAGAGCTTTGAAGAAGCCGCGATGGCAGATGCTAACACACAGAGTGCCAAGGAAATGCTGGCACTTGTGGAGAAATTTAAAATTTAGAACAAGCTGTTATTAGGCGAATGCAAGAAGGTAACAGATAGCGACAAGGAGCGAACGTTGTTCTTATAGCATGTGTTGGGGCGGTCCCACAACCTGGTATATTCTTTGTTGAGATAAGGCCCATTTGCTTAAAAAATAATGCTTAAAAAGAACATGGCGGTCTTAGGAGGATTCCT
Organism: Paenibacillus agri; assembly: GCF_013359945.1. Lineage (GTDB taxonomy): Bacteria > Bacillota > Bacilli > Paenibacillales > Paenibacillaceae > Paenibacillus_AQ > Paenibacillus_AQ agri. Next base: position 21,205 of record NZ_JABWCS010000193.1, read on the forward strand.
GAACCCGCCATGTTCTTTTTGTGGTCGACGCCCCTTGAGCAAAGGATGGGCTAACGAAAGGCTAACGATTGCTAACGAATTGCTAACGATTGCTAACGAATTGCTTCAGAAAGTTGAAGCTCATGCATGGGGGCTAACGGACCCTATTGTCGTTATTTGCACATCAAGCAGCATCTGGAACATGTAACGGACTCAGGGGACGCTATTTCCTCTCAAACAGTGCGTTTTAAACAGGATTTCTGCTCATAACGTCCTTGGAGTCCGTTAATTTCTGAAATGGTCGGGTTATTCGGAGATAACGTCTCTGGGGTCCGTTACCAGACAGAACAAGAAGCAAGCTAGCTCTACCACATCACGTTTTTGAATTAGTATGATAAAGCCCCTCTCTCGTAGCAGGGTTTATGATTATTTCTTTCTACATGAAGGGGACCGTGCACTTTTGGGACAACCCTTTTTAATGAAGATGCCTGTGCTCGTCTGGTTTCCGGTTGTTTGGAACATACTGTTAATTATAAATGAGCACGTGGGCTGCCTTCCTGAACGGCAGATAACGTGTAGTCGTTCTGAACAAGGGGCTGAAAGAATGTACGGGGTAATGCTAGTTGATGATGAGAAGAGTGTCCGCAGCAGCATCAAGTCCAAGATTGACTGGAAGGCTGCGGGGTTCGAGATTGTGTTAGAGGCGGGGAGCGGAAGCGAGGCGTTGAAGCTATTGAAGCGAAAGCCCTTGCCCCAGGTAATTATCTCGGATATGCGGATGCCGCAGATGGAAGGAATCGAATTCATCCGGATCTGCAAGGAAAAGTATCCCGGTCTGCGGACAGTGGCGCTGTCGGGATACTCTGACTTCGAGGATCTCCGCGAAGCCGTCAGACTTGGCGTGAAGGATTACTTGCTGAAGCCTGTTGCGCGCGACGAACTGAATGCACTGCTGGCCAAACTTGCCGCTGATCTTCGCGAAGGACAGGCCACTGCTCAGCCTTCTAGGCTAAAAGCGAAAACGGCTGTACGAAGCGAGCAGCTGTGGCTTCTACAGGAGGATTATCTGCTGCAACTGGTGAAGGGGGAGTGGTACAGCACCAGAGCTGTGAGAGAACGGCTTGCGAAGCTGGGATTGGCTCCACTTGCCGGGAATGACCTGCAGGGGCAGTTTGCGGCAGTGGAGATGCATCTGCCGCCTGCATGGGCGACTGAGCGGCAGGAACGGCGCGAATTGCTGTATCAAGGTTTTCAAGGGTTATGCCGTGAGACGGCAGCCATGTGGAAAGGCGTTTATCCGTTCAGCGATTTCGGGAACCCGACAATGATGTATTTCCTGATCTCTTTTAAGAAGGAGGCCGCACAAGAGAACAAAAGCACCCGGTTCTTACAGGAACTACAAAAGGCTGCTGGATCCAAGCTGACCCTGAACAGTGTAGCAGGAGTCGGGATGGAATTCAGAGGTCTTAAGAACTTGAAGAGCGGATTTGCTTCTGCGCTGTGGAATTGGAGCCGCAGCAGGGAGGGCGATGCCGATAATGGGACGGACCTTAAGACCCTGCCCGCATTCTCTCCAGGTACGGAACGAAAGCTGGCAAATAGCATTGAGCTTTGCGAGATGCAGGCTGTCCGTGAACAACTGGAGGGTATTTTTACAAATGAGCGTGTAGAAGATCATTCTGACGCTGAGTACAACTTTCTGGCGCTGCGAAGCCAACTGCTCTTGGTGGCTCTGGCCGGGAAGTATGCTTCTGGCGGTTCCTCGCTTCAGAAGTATCTATGGAATGGACAGTCGCTGCTTTCCGGTCATCGCTCCCGTGAATGGTTGCTGGAAGATCTCAGCGAAAGGGCTCAGCTTGTGATAGAGGAAGTGAAGAAGACTGAAAATCGGGATGGAGTGCTGCTGGTCGAGGCGGTCAGAAAGTACGTAGAGGTCAATTATGGTTACGAATTGAGGCTTCCAATCCTGGCGAACAAATACCATATGAATGAAGCAGACTTGTCGCGGTTGTTCAAGCAGCATGTCGGTTCCAGTTTGAGTGGCTATTTGGGTGGTGTGAGGGCAGCAAAAGCTGAGCCATTCCTTCAGGAGAACATACTGAAGCTCTCCGATATTGCTGTGGTCGTCGGTTATGCAGGACCAGATGAGTTCAGCGCTGCTTTCAAGAAGCACTACGGCAAGACCCCCAAAGAGTATCGGGAGCGCTATAATAAGATGCGTTCAGAGGCATAGGAAAACACCTCCAAGGATGTCTTTCTACCATAAAGACAAGCTTCCATTCTCTTGAAGGTGTTTTGATTTGTCTCACGTTATGGGGGCTGCCGCGCGCCCATCTTATACCGGAAGATGATCCACAGGGATTTCTTGAGGCGCCAGCTCACTTTTTGATCCACTAACGAATAGCTACTTGGTGATCAGGTAGATAGCTTCATCTGGCAATACTGCATATTCGCATTGCTCCCGCATATCCTTCAGCCGTACAATCCCTTCACTAGCTTCATTCTCACCGATCAGGACCACATATCGGATGCCCTTGGTGGAGGCAGAGGCCAACACTTTTTTGAGCTTCCGCTTCCCGGTCTCAATAGAGGTACGGATACCTTCCTTACGAAGCTGGGCGGCGGTCATCAGAGCCTGCGCTAGTGTATTGTCGCCTATTGGGACAATCATGACGGAAGCGTTATTCTCATCCATTGGACGTTCACCAAGCAGTGCCATAATCGATTCCATACCAAAAGACAATCCAACCGTCGGGTAAGCCATATCCTCCCGTTCAACGAGCTTCCCAATGATGGCGTCATATCTTCCGCCGCCGCCGAGACTGGAGGTGAAAGTGCCGGAGGCATCGAAAATCTCATATACCGTACCGGTGTAGAAGGAGAGGCCCCGTGACAGGAACGGATCGAATTGACAGATCTCCTGCAGCCCGATTTTTGAGATCAGGGTCTGAAGGGCCAGTACCTCCACAGCCCCAGGTTGTCCGGTCAGGTTGTACTTACTACACAGTTGTTCAAAGCCGGGATTCTCCAGCCCGATCAGTTCGAGAATGGCGGCGGTCGTATCTCCGTTAAGTCCCTTAGCCGTCAGCTCACTTTTCACGCCAGCGACACCGACTTTTTGCAGCTTATCCAGAGTTAGCATTACCGATAAGCTGTCGGCGGCTGGGACGCCAAGAGCTTCGAGAATTTCGCCCAGAAAACGCCGGTTGTTCCATTTCATCACGACAGGGATCTCCAGTCTGCGGAAGACTTCGTCTGCGAGCTGCATCAGCTCGGCTTCTGCCTCCGGGCCGGAAATGCCGACGACATCGGCATCACATTGCAGGAATTCCCGCAGCCGTCCCCGCTTGACCGGACCGTCACGGAACACTTTTCCGATCTCATAACGCTTGAACGGCAGCTCAATCCCCGGATTCAGAGCAATCACCTTGGCGAAGGGGATGGTTAGATCATAACGAAGTCCCAATCTGCGTTCTCCCTGATCACTGAGCTGGTACATCTCCTTCAGGATCTCATCGCCTCCGGCATACTTTGAGGTCAGTAGTTCCAATTCGTTCAGCAATGTGGTCTCCATAGATTCATAATCATATAGCGCGAATTGTTCTTCGAGGAGGGTTTGAACCTTTTTCCGTAGACGTTGCTCTTTTCCAAAGTAATCATAGGTTCCTTTAACATTTTGCATGGTTGGCAGCTCCTTTAAATTGGCATGGTAGTAGATAAAAAAGAACAAAAAAACGCGCAGGACCTCTTGGTCCTGCGCGTTCTCATATGCCGCAGGGAGGCCAAACGCGAAAGCGTTAGCCCACCCTGAATAGTTACAGGGGTGCTAACGCTGTTTGTAGTAATGATGGAGTTGATTCAATATAAGGGTCGTTGTAGTAAGACACATGGTGAATCAGCTCCTTTTTCTTCATGATTACAGCAGATTATAACGGATAATGTTATGTCTTGCAAGTCAATACTTTTCATGTGGTCTCAAATAAGGTAGGCGAATGGCTGTGTGTAGGCTATAATGAGACGTCCATGTGAATCCACTTCATAATGCGGATTTCAATCCGAAGGCACACTTATGGATTTGTGAAATGGATTCATTGTACTATTATTTATCGCGAAAAGGGAGCAAACCCATGAACACCTCACACATTATTTCCCGCACAGAGGATTTTGTACAGGAGCAACTGGGCCAGGATACGACGGGCCATGACTGGTGGCATTCCGATAGAGTCAGAAATACCGCCTGTGCCATTGCGGCGCAGGAACAGGCGGACCCCTTCATCTGTGCCATGGCGGCGCTGCTGCATGATGTCGCCGACGAGAAATTGAATCCCTCCAAGGAAGCCGGAATGGGGAAGGTCCGCAATTGGCTTCTGTCCTGTCTGGAGGATCATAGTCAGATTGATCATATCCTCGAGATCATTGACACTATGTCTTACAGCGGTGGTGGTGGGCAACCGATGAAGACGCTGGAAGGACAGGTAGTGCAGGATGCAGACCGTCTGGATGCACTTGGTGCGGTCGGTATTGCCCGCACGTTCGTATTCTCGGGAGCGAAAGGACGCCCAATGCATGATCCCGGCCTGCCGCCGCGCGAGGAGTCACTGAAAGCGGAATACCGGGATTACAGTAAAGGAACGGCGGTTAATCATTTTTATGAAAAGCTGCTGAAGCTGAAAGATCTGATGAATACGTCTTACGGGCGTAAGCTGGCCGAGGAACGTCATGGGTTTATGCTTCATTTTCTAGAGGAGTTCTACAAGGAATGGAATGCGGGCAGCTAGCTGCTACTTGGGTAAAGAAGAGGTTGAATAATGAGCGGATTACAATTTAAGGATTATGGACTACAAGAAGATATTTTAAAAGCATTGGAGGCACTCTCTTATGCAACACCTACAGAAGTACAGAGTAAGGTGATTCCCACGGCGCTGACAGGGCAGGATCTGATCGTAAAATCACAAACCGGCAGCGGAAAAACAGCGGCCTTCGGGATTCCGGTCTGTCAGCTGGTGGATTGGGCAGAGAATAAGCCGCAGGCGCTGATCCTGACCCCAACACGTGAGCTTGCTGCGCAGGTGCAGAGTGATATTACCAACATCGGGCGCCTTAAGCGGATCAAAGCGGTAGCCTTGGTCGGCAAATCGCCTTTTGCCCCGCAGAAGATAGAGCTTACACAAAAAACACATGTCGTGGTGGGGACACCCGGACGCGTGTTTGACCATATCGAACGAGACACATTGCCGCTGAACCGGCTGAAATATCTCATTATTGACGAAGCGGATGAAATGCTTAACATGGGCTTCATTGAGCAAGTGGAGGCAATTATCAAGAAGCTGCCGAGTGATCGGGTGACCCTGTTATTCTCCGCAACGTTGCCGGACAAGGTCAAGAATCTCTGCCGCAAGTACATGAATGACCCTGTGGATATTGAGATCCAGGCCAGCGGTATCACCACGGCGACTATCGATCATGCGCTTATTGAAGTGAGACAGGCAGCCAAATTTTCGCTGCTTAGCAATCTTCTCACGGTGGAGAATCCGGACAGCTGTATCATCTTTTGCCGGACGCAAGAGCAGGTGAATGATCTGTTCCGCGGTCTGGCCGATCTGGAATACCCCTGCGACAAGATCCACGGCGGCATGATGCAGGACGAACGGTTTGAGGTCATGAATGCTTTTAAAAGAGGGCAGTTCCGTTATTTGATTGCTACTGACGTAGCCGCGCGAGGGATCGATATCGACAATATCACCCATGTAATCAACTACGATATCCCGCTGGAGAAAGAAAGTTATGTTCACCGGACGGGGAGAACCGCACGCGGGGGCAAATCCGGTAAAGCCATCACTTTTGTGACACCGAATGAGCATAAATGGGTCAAGGAAATTGAAGATTATATTGGCTTCAGTATCCCTGTGATGCCGGTTCCTTCTGATAATGACGTGGCGGCGGCGCAGGAAGCGTTCGGGCAGAAGATCAACAGACAGCCAGTGCGCAAGAAGGACCGGAGCGAAGGGCTGAGCAAGGATATCATGAAGCTGTACTTTAACGGCGGCAAGAAGAAGAAGCTCCGGGCGGTGGATTTTGTCGGTACGCTGGCGAAGCTCGATGGGGTGACGGCAGAAGATATCGGAATCATCACGATACAGGATAATGTATCCTATGTGGATATTCTGAACGGCAAAGGCCCACAGGTGCTTCAGGCGATGCGGGAGACTACCGTGAAGGGCAAGCTGCTGAAAGTGCATATCGCGAAAAAATAAGCGCTGTACTGGTATTCCATAAGGTCAAGCTGGTCCTGGGCAATAGCCAGGACATCGTAATTTGACATCTGCGGAGGCTGTCTGTTTCCAGGTCATTGTACACAAAAAAATAGGCCAACCAGAAAGCTCTGGTTAACCTATTAAACCGAAGCTGTCCCGCGTTCATGAAGATAACGCTGGGACAGCTTTTCTTTTGAGTAAAAGTTAATACTCTGTTACATCTACTGAGTTATTGAACGTTAGGCGTTGAACTGCACCTGATGCAGACGGCTGTAAATTCCACCGGCATTGACCAGTTCATCATGGCGTCCTTGCTCAGCAATACCATCTTCGTTAACAACGATAATCCGGTCGGCATTCTTGATGGTCGTCAGGCGGTGGGCGATGACCAGGGTGGTCCGGCCCACGGACAACTCGCTCAGTGACTGCTGGATCGCGGCTTCTGTCTCCGTATCAAGCGCCGAGGTCGCTTCGTCGAGAATCAGAATCGGTGGATTCTTCAAGAACATTCTCGCGATAGCCAGCCGTTGCTTCTGACCGCCGGACAGCTTCACGCCACGCTCGCCGATTACAGTCTCCATCCCCTCCGGCAGGTTCTGGATCAATTCTTCCAGATGGGCCCGCCGGGCTGCTTCCCAGATCTCGGGCAGCTGGGCATCCAGCTTACCGTATGCAATGTTCTCACGGATCGTGCCGGAGAACAGGAACACATCCTGCTGTACAATACCGATCTGCTTGCGCAGCGAAGTCAGCTTCAAGTCACGGATATCGATACCGTCGACAGTAATCGCTCCTCCGGTGACATCATAGAAGCGGGGCAGCAGGCTGCAGATAGTTGTCTTCCCTGCACCGGAAGGACCGACGAAGGCAACAGTCTCACCGGCCTTGACGTTCAGGCTGATGCCCTTCAGCACCGGCCGCTGCTGATCATAGCCGAAGGTGACGTTCTGGAAGGCGATGTCGCCGCGTAATGCATTGACGTCTACGGCGTCCGGTTTGTCGCTGATCTCAGGTTCGGTGTCTATGATTTCCAGGTATCGTCTGAAACCGGCGATGCCTTTAGGATAGCTCTCGATTACGGCGTTGATCTTCTCAATTGGGCGGAAGAAGACATTGGACAACAGGATAAAAGCAACAAACTCACCAATGGCGAGCTCGCCCTGGATAAAGAACCATGCGCCGCTGATCATCACCAGGACGGTAATGAGGCGGGTCATCATATAGGTGACGGACAAGCTTTTTGCCATGATTTTATAGGCCAGCAGCTTCGTGCGACGGAACATTTGGTTATCTACTGCGAACAGCTCTTTTTCATGATCTTCATTGGCAAAGGATTGTACCACACGGATACCACCCACATTGTCTTCAATACGGGCATTGAAGTTGCCGACGTTGCCGAAGAGCTGGCGATAGGTCGTGGTCATATTGCGTCCGAAGTAAATAATGACCCATGCCATGATAGGGACGATGACGAAGGTGATGATGGCGAGCTTGAGATTGATGTCTGCCATTAGGATAAAGGCACCGACCAAGGTCATGACCGCGATGAAAATATCTTCCGGCCCATGGTGCGCCATTTCGCCGATATCATTCAGGTCGTTGGTAATCCGGCCGATCAGATGGCCGGTTTTGTTATTATCGAAGAAACGGAACGATAATTTCTGAATGTGGTCGAACATTTTTTTGCGCATATCCGTCTCGATGTTAATTCCCAGCATGTGGCCCCAGTAGGTCACGATATACTGCATCACAGTATTGAGGGCGTAGATCGCCAGCAGCGCAACACAGGCAATGAGGATGAGCGGCCAATCCTGGCCTGGGAGCAGGTCGTCTATAAATTTGTTAACGGCCACTGGAAACGCAAGCTCGAGCAGCCCCGCGCCGACTGCGCAGGAGAAGTCGATGATAAACAGCTTTCTGTAAGGCCGGTAATAGGATGCAAACCGACGGATCATCTTACTTCACTCATTTCTTTTATTTAATATATATAAGACGAACTTAAGATTTGAACGTATGGCTCGGTCGTCACTACGGTGGAATGTTTGGACTTCCGGTCGCTGTTATCCCCAGATTTCTTCTTTATAACCGCCTCTAGCGGTTGAAATCTGGCGATAAAGGCGAGCGCTTCGCTCCTCCAGTTCCAAACTTCCCCCTTCGTTCCTTCTCGCTTTTTGTTCTTTATCTTTTATTCATCTTATATAGGTGGGCTTATAACTGGACAAACAGGTATAATCTCCATTATTAGGATACTAAAGAGGCATCTTTGATTTGTCAATGCTGTGTTTGCCGTGCACAAAGCGTATAATAGGTTGGGTTATAGCATGTTCAATTCCTGTCAGGTATTTGGCCTGCGGGTATTTTTTTGGTCCCAAGGAGGAAATAACATCATGAACACAAGACAAGGACAAGTAGCCACAGGCGGTGAAAAATCCACATCCCGGTCCAGAATGGACAACTGGCTGCTTATTCTGGGAATTATAATTGTAGCGGCGGCCCTGCGGGCTCCGTTTACTTCCGTTGGACCGCTGGTCAAGACGATCCGCGATGATCTGGGCTTATCCAATACAGCGGCAGGGGCGATCACTACGCTGCCGCTGCTAGCCTTCGCGCTGCTGTCCCCGTTCGCCCCTAAGCTGGCCCGCCGGTTCGGCCTGGCTAATGTACTAGTTGCATCTATGTTGCTGCTCTCGATAGGCATCCTGATCCGCTCTGCTGCGGGGACGGGGATGCTGTTTCTTGGCACGGCTATTCTTGGGCTTTCCATCGCGGTCTGTAATGTGCTGCTGCCCGGGCTTATCAAAGGGAAATTCCCGCAGAATACCGGCCTGATGACCGGGATCTACTCTGTATCCATGAATCTGTGCGCCGCTGTCGCTTCAGGCATCAGTGTCCCTCTGGCTACCCAGACCGGACTCGGCTGGAAAGGGACGCTGGCCATCTGGTTTATCATTGCCGCCCTGTCCACACTGCTCTGGATTCCGCAAATCCGCAATCTCGAGCAGCGTTCCCCGGGAGCCGCTCGCGCTACCGGAGGGAATCTGTGGCGTTCCAGATTGGCGTGGCAGGTTACAATTTTTATGGGCCTGCAATCGCTGCTTTACTATGTAATGATCGCCTGGTTTTCCGTTATTCTGGTGGAACGGGGGATGACACTGAGTCATGCGGGCTGGATTCTGTCCATTATGCAGCTTGCACAGCTTCCGTTCACCTTTTTTATCCCTCTTCTGGCCGGACGGATGAAAAATCAGCGCAATTTCGTTATCGGCATCGTCGTGCTCTATATAGTAGGCATTGGAGGCGTATGGCTCGGCAGTACGTCATGGATGCTGCTGTGGGCTTGTTCTATCGGGATCGCCGGCGGTTCTTCCTTCGGACTGGTGATGATGTTCTTCAGCCTGCGGACACGGAGCACACAGCAAGCCGCTGAACTGTCAGGCATGGCCCAATCCATCGGCTATATGCTGGCGGCAGCGGGACCTGCTTTGTTCGGGTTATTGCATGACCTGACCGGCAGCTGGACACTGCCGCTGATCCTGCTGCTTGGCGCCAGCGTAGTGTTGCTTCTCGTGGGACTTGGCGCGGGAAGCAACAGATATGTTGAAGATCAGAGACTGCGCGTCGTGGACAAGCAGTCCTAATGCCTCATCTATAGACAGGTAAAGCCGCCGGAACTACCGGCGGCTTTGCTGTACGTATAGTGATATCAGAAGCGCTCTATTACAGGCAGCATGCTTCATCGTAATCCCAGTATTGTAGCATTCCTTGGACCGGTCCGTTTCCGTTCAATCTCTATTGTGGGGCAAAGCATCGGCAAGAGCAAGGTAATGATTGTATAAAAGAGTTTTGTCTACCGTTTGTAAGCCGCGACCCGAATTCTCCGGTAATCCATAACCCAGCGCCCTTCTTGGAACAATGTCGGTTTAAGCTCCTCTTCCATCCAAGAAGTTACCTCTGCACGTTCAGCAGGGGAGAGGGCCGTCAGTATTCCATTGGCAAAAATATTCAGCCATGTCGCAAAGCCCTGCTCCGCGCCCTCCAGCGGTGTCGGGCGGTCGAAGCACAGGGCGAAGTCCACGGTGAACCCGTGGCGCTCCAGCAGGGAGGCATACTGCCCCGTGCTGGGAAAATACCAGGGCAGGCGCAGGTTGTCGCTCTGGCCAATTGCGGCAAAGGCGCGGGGCAGCCCGGCGACAATGGACGCAATATTGCCCAGCGCGCCGAATTCTGCGACCAGACGTCCGCCTGGTCTGAGGCTGGCGGCCATGGAAGCCGCCGCTCCATCAGCATCCAGCAGCCAGTGAAGGGCTGCGTTGCTGAAAATGGCATCTGCCGCCGGCTCCGCCACGTAGTTCTGACCATCTGCTTCAATAAAAGTCAGCTCAGGATGCTTGCTGCGTGCCGTTCTGATCATTTCGGCAGAAGCATCGATGCCAGTGACGACTGCGCCATGGGAAGCGATCGTCGCGGCGAGATCACCAGTGCCGCAGCCCCAGTCGATAATCTGCTCGCCGGGCCGGGGCTGAAGCAGGTCAATCAGTGACTCTCCAAACTGTGAGACAAACGCCATATCTTTATCATAGGTACCGGTATGCCATAACTGATTCATAAGTAATGCTCCCTTCGTTGTGAACTCTTTCTTATGTTGTAACATACGGAAGTCTTATAAGTAAAATATATAGTATGGATAGAGGTGATTGGTTTTGCCTATATCCATTCTATGAATCTAAAAGACGAAACAGATTTTTTTGAAATAAAACTTGCAATTCATTCGGAAAAGGAGTATATTCTTAATTACGGTGATTGATTCGCTGGTTGAAATAAACCAGATGTGAATCAAAACTATACATAATATGCGGTCGTGGCGGAATTGGCAGACGCGCACGGTTCAGGTCCGTGTGGTAGCAATACTGTGGAGGTTCGAGTCCTCTCGACCGCATTGCGATTTAACAAGAAAGGTTCGTGAATTGCTCTTATAGCAATTTACGAACCTTTTTTTGCATTGGGGAGAACTGAGGGGATTGAAGTGATTCAATTCTTGAATGAACCTATTGAACTTTTCAATTATACATTCTCTCTGGGGTATTCTAATATGGATAATACCTACTTATTTTATAGGAATTATATAATATGAGGAATGATGATGCTGCACTGGAAGCGAAATCTGTATATTTTGTGGCTGGGACTTTTCTTCAATCATATGGCGTATACCCTGTCTGTTCCATTTTTTCCTCTGTTTCTGCAAGAAGATCTGGGCATTCAAAATGGACTGGAGGTCTGGTCTGGCGTTTCGATTTCCATCAGCTTTCTGATCAGCGGTTTATGTGCCCCCTTTTGGGGATCACTGGCTGACAAATACGGCAGCAAGTCGATGCTGATCCGTTCAGGCGCGGGACTGGCTATCGCCCATATGGCGAATTACTTTGTCCATGATCCCTATATGTTCATTGCGGTGCGGATTTTTCAGGGACTTATGGCCGGCTTTACTCCCGCATCCATCACTTTGGTCGGTACGAATACGCCTGAAAAACATGTGGGGTATGCCCTGGGTGTCATCTCGACCTCAACCGCTGCCGGGGGGATTCTTGGGCCGCTTGTGGGTGGTGTTCTGAGTCATTGGATCGGACTACGGGGCTGTTTCATTGCATCAGGAGTGATTACACTTTTGTCTGCTCTTATGGTTCTATGGGTAAAAGAATCGCGCGAGCACCGCACTGTAGTGCAATCAAGCATCCTGGGTGATTTGAAGAAAGCGGCGTCCAACCCTGGTTTAATGCGGATTTATGGTCTGATTCTACTCGTCTCGACTTCTGTGCTGATTATCGAACCTGTGCTAACCCTTTACGTCGTTCAGATTGGCGGAGATATCAGTAGTGCCACACTCAGCGCAGGAATCGTCTTCTCAGCGATCGGTGTTGCTACGGTGATTATGGGACCTCGTTGGGGTAGAATTGGTGGTCGGATCGGATACGAGAAAACATTGTTTATCGGTCTGCTGGGCGGCGGGATTGGCAGTCTCCTGCAACTGACAGCCTTTAACCTGATTTATTTTGGAAGTCTGCGATTTATTTATGGGTTGTTCTTCGCCGCCGTGTACCCGGCTATGAATGCACTGATTATCAAATATGCCGACAACGATTTTCGGGGCAGAGCGGTCAGTCTGAGCCAGACCGCAAATCAATTCGGAATTGTGCTTGGGCCGTTAATTGGCGGTTTTCTGGGCGGTTGGGTTGGAATCCCTGTTGTTTTTCTCCTTACGGGTATTACGCTGCTGGGAGCGGCATGGGCTGTTAGGGTGAAGGAATTTAAGCAGGTGGATCGAACGAAGCTGGGCATTGCGGGAGAGCCCGGTCACAGCAGCTTGAACAAATGAGAACGTTATCTGTCATCAAGGATGATCAATATAGATATCACAATATGAGGAGGATTTAACATGGCGAAAAGACAATTGAAGTTAGGAGCAAGCTTGAACGGGGTGGGCAACAGTATCTCCTTTTGGCGCCACCCTAATATTCCGATCAACGCGAGCGTGAGTCTGGATTTCTACAAAGAGCAGGCGCTCAAGGCAGAGGAAGGGAAGTTTGACCTGCTGTTCATCGCCGACGGTCTTTTTATCAACGAGAAGTCCAATCCTCATTTTCTCAATCGTTTTGAGCCATTGACTATACTATCTGCGTTGGCGGGCTTCACTTCGAACATCGGACTGGTTGCTACATTATCTACTTCATATAGTGAACCGTTCACGGTTGCAAGACAATTCGCTTCTCTGGACCAAATAAACGGCGGAAGAAGCGGATGGAATGTGGTGACTTCACCACTGGAAGGATCGGCGCTGAATTTTGGTAAAGGTGAGCATCCGAACCATTCTTTGCGCTACGAAATTGCGGAAGAGCATCTGGAGGTAGTCAAAGGCTTGTGGGATTCATGGGAGGACGATGCATTTACCGGAGATAAGGAGAACGACGTTTTCTTTGATCGGACCAAGCTGCACACGCTGAATCATAAAGGAACACACTTTTCTGTGCAGGGGCCGCTTAATGTAGCGCGTTCCAAGCAGGGGTATCCGGTCATATTTCAGGCAGGCTCTTCCGAATCCGGCAAGGATTTGGCGGCAAGATCAGCCGATGCCGTCTATACGGGCCATGAGACACTGGAAGAAGCAAGAGAGTTTTATAGTGACGTTAAAGAAAAAGCGATAGCGTATGGACGCAAAGCAGAGGATATTCTGATTTTTCCGGGTATCGGTCCAATCGTTGGCAGAACAGAAGAAGAAGCCGAGCAAAAATATCAGGAAATCGCTGAATTAGTCAGTATCGATCAGGCGCTAAATTATTTGGGCCGTTACTTTGAACATTTCGATTTCACCCAATTCCCGTTGGATGAGCCCTTTCCTGAGATCGGTGACCTTGGCAGCAACAGTTTCCGGAGTACAACGGACAAGATCAAACAGCAGGCCAGAGAACAAGGGCTAACCTTGCGCCAGGTAGCATTACAGGCCTCGACGCCAAGAACCTCGTTCATTGGTACACCGGATCAGATCGCTGATCAGATACAGGAGTGGTTTGAAGGCGGGGCTGCAGATGGCTTCAATATTCGTACCGTTGTACCGGGCGGACTGGCGGACTTCGTGGATCTGGTCGTTCCGGTCCTGCAGCAGCGGGGTCTTTTCCGTACAGAATACGAGGATGACACGCTGAGGGGCAATCTGGGGCTTAAGGTTCCGGCCAACCGCTATACACTGGAGACGGTACAATAAATCAGCTATTTTTGACAAGCCCCTCAATATAGAGTAATATCCACATGTGATTTAATATGCCTCTGCACCCAAGACTCTCTCTTTACAGGGAGAGCTTTTTTGTATTTACTTATCAGGAAACCGGTTAATAGGGGTGGAAATCGTGGATACTGCTGTTCGTAATCATGTACTGATTGTTGAAGATGATGATAATATTAGACGTTTTATATCGATTAATTTAATCAATAACGGCTTTGTGGTGAGTGAGGCGGCAAATCAAGGAGAAGCTTTACAGAGCTTCACTACGAATCATCCCGATGTTATCGTTCTGGATATTATGCTGCCGGATGGTAACGGCTTTGAAATCTGCCAGAAGCTAAGAGCGCAGGACCCTGGGGTCATTATTGTTTTTTTAACCGCACGTGGACAGGATCTGGATAAAATCAAAGGACTTGAAATCGGTGCCGATGATTATATCGTCAAGCCCTTTAATCCATTAGAGCTGGTGGCACGTATCAAGGCCATCTTACGCCGTACAGAAGCCGTTGCAAAACCGCAGAGGCTTGTCCTGCAAGCCGGACCGATCCGGATGGACCTTAATGCCAATAAGGTTTTTAAACATGATGTCTTAATTGAATTAACGCCGAAGGAATTCCAAATGATCAGAACGTTCCTGGAACATCCCGATACTGCACTCTCAAGGAATGAATTGATGAATCTCGTATGGGGTGAGGATTATATTGGCGATCCTAAAACGGTAGATGTTCATGTGCGCAAATTGCGGGAGAAGATCGAAGATGACGACTCTAATCCGTATTGGATCGAGACTGTATGGGGAGTAGGTTATCGTTTTAGGAAGGACGGCTAAAGGGATGGGAATTCAGAAAAGATTAGTAGGCAGTTATCTGGTAGTCATTTGCCTGACAGTTCTCATACTGGAGATTTTTCTTAATGTATCCGTGAGATATTATTATTTTCACAATATAGAGCGAATCCTAATGAATCAAGCGGAGCTATCCGCTTCTTTTTTTCAGCAGTATTTTGCCGAAGAAGATTTGGAGAAGGAATCGGAGCGCCTGTTGAAAGGATTTGCTAACCATTCCGACGCGCAGGTGCAGATTATTAGTTCATCCGGTCGGCTTTTGCAGGATTCGAATGGACTTCAAGGCGATAAGGTTATAACTGCGGATGTGCAGTCAGCGATTCATGGTCAGCCTGGCACCTGGAGAGGGAAGGACCCTGTGACCGGGGAGTCCATTTTAGCTGTCGCCTATCCGTTACAAGCAAATGAGGTCATCGTCGGGGAAGTCAGGTTCATCACATCCTTAACAGAGACCATACATACAGTGGATCAAATTACAATTTTACTAATCGGTGTCGGATTACTCGTAATTGTGATTGTGACGATTCTTGGTTTATTGCTATCTTGGACTATTACCAGATCCATCAAAGATCTTAAACAAGCCGCAGATAAAATGACTGAAGGGGATTTCAGCATAAGAGTGCACAAGCGCTACCAGGATGAGCTGGGTTCCTTGGCGGATACTTTGAATATGATGGCGAGTCGAATTTCCAAGAGTGAACAGCTTAAGAATGATTTTATCTCATCGGTATCCCATGAACTGCGCACGCCATTAACCTCCATAAAAGGCTGGGCCATCACATTGAAGGCCAATGGGGGCGAGAACCGGCCTCTGCTTCAAGATGGACTTGAAATTATTGAATCAGAAAGTGACAGATTAACCCATATGGTGGACGAGCTGCTCGATTTCTCCAAGCTGGATAACGGTAGAATAGCCATTCACCCCGCACCAGTGGATCTGACGGAATTGCTGCAGCATATCGGGAGGCAACTGGCCCCAAGAGCGGTCCGGCAAGGTATCTCACTCGAAGTAAGTGTCAAGGAACCCCTGCCATTCATTCAAGCAGATGAGAATCGTCTCAAGCAAATCATGATTAATCTTATTGATAATTCACTCAAATTCACTCCACCTTCAGGCCATATTCTGATTGAAGCCCACACCGTTCCGGGAAAAGTAGTGATTACGGTAGAAGATACCGGCTCAGGGATCGCAGAGGCTGATTTAGAGAATGTACTGCACAAATTTTATAAAGGTGATCCACATGCTTCTGGCAGCGGACTCGGTCTGTCCATATCGGATCAGATCATTAAGCTGCATCATGGCGTATTGAGAATAGACAGTGTGCCAGGAGAGGGAACACGGGTTCAAATAGATCTTCCAGTATAAGTGATCCGTAAATTTAACTATTTCATAACCACTTTAATCCCTTCCGCAGATAAAATATGTAAAGAGCGGATAAGCGAGGAGTCGATGATCCCAATGTCCAGCAAATTCATAAAAATAGGTGTCATGCTGACAACGTTATGGTTGCTTGGCGGATGCCGGGTTCCGGCAACACCTATAGATATGATAAAGCCTCCCTTATCCGAAGCGAGTAAACAGCGCTATGATACCAGTCAGGAGCTGATCAAGCTGTTGCCGGATAAGGCGCAACTGGTCGCCCCTTTACAGGGACAAGAGGGTCATGATATCTCTTTCGGAGATATGGATGGAGACGGAATTGATGAAGCTGTCGTTGTCTATGAAGACAACAAAGAGGCGGGGAAGCCGTTAAAAGCCGCACTTTTCAAGCAACAAAACGAAGAATGGAAAGTGGTTTCAGAGATCCAGGGGTTTGGATATGGTCTGGAGTATGCCGGATTTCTGGATTTAGATCATGACGGCTTTAACGAGCTTGCCCTAGGCTGGTCATTGGGTGAGGCTGGCAATGGTCTGGACGTTTATAAGTTAAGTCAGGATAAGTTAAAGCTATTTTCTAAGAAGGCTTATCACGGGGAACTCAATCTGAAGTAATCCTTTCGTGAATGGTGCTGGCATGGTGGAGGTGATCTATGATTTGAAACTTAAAATAAGAGGTCGCCCCGATTTTTCCCTGTTTTTCTTGACGCTGTTACTGGTCGGATTTGGTTTGATTATGATTTTTAGCGCCAGTTATCCTGCTGCTTTCATAAAACATGATAGTCCGTGGCACTACGTCATGAAACAAGGCGTATTTGCGCTCACCGGATTATTTGTGATGCTCATTTTTATGTGTATACCTTTTTCTGTATGGAAAAAGGCTTCGCCGATTCTGCTCACGTTTTCCTTAGTCATGCTCGTTCTCGTCTTAATAGGAGGAGCGGACATTAATGGTGCAAGACGATGGTTTGTTCTGGGTGGTTTTAATTTGCAGCCGTCCGAGTTTAGTAAGTTAACCGTTATCGTATATTTGTCGGCCATCATTAGCAGAAAAGGGGAGCGAATCCGCAATTTCCGGAATGGCTTACTGCCGATTATCCTGGTCATTGGCACGATCCTGCTGCTGATCATGAGACAACCGGATTTCGGAACCGTGTTGATTCTATTCTTTATTGCAGTAACGATCCTCTGGGTCGGTGATGTTGACCTCCGCCATATGTTGTTGCTTAGCATGGCTCTCGTGCCTATGTTTGTTTATCTTGCGGTTAGTAAAAGTTATCGTCTTGATCGCATCAGCGCTTTTCTGAATCCGCTGGATGATCTGCAAGGCTCGGGCTATCAGCTTACACAGTCATTATATGCTTTGGGCAATGGAGGCCTCACTGGAACCGGGATTGGCCAAGGTGTGCAGAAGCTGTTTTATTTGCCGGAAGCTCATACCGATTTTATCTTTGCTGTGGTTGGCGAAGAATTGGGGTTTGTCGGTACATTTATGCTCTTCGTCGTATTTTTTCTGTTCATCTGGCGAGGGTTTATTACTGCAATAAGGAGTAGTGATCCATTCGGTCTCATGCTGGGAATGGGTATTGTGATGATGGTATTTATTCAATTCCTGCTGAATGTTGGATCTGTAATTGGCAGTCTGCCGATTACGGGAGTACCGCTCCCTTTTATTAGCTATGGTGGATCATCGCTCATTCTATGTTTGGCCAGTACCGGGATTCTTCTTAGCATTTCACGAGATAACCATAGAAGACGTCAAGAAAACTCCAGAAATTCAACAAAATAGAGGTAGTCATATGTTTATCACCAGCAAGTTTGCAAAACTGGATCTATCCACACTTATTCTTGTGACGTGTCTCGTTTCCATTGGAACCCTCGCTATTCATGGAGCAACAGCAGATACACATCTAGCGGGACTTCAAATTAATTATCTATATCTATTCGGTGCATTTTGCATTCCGATGTTAATGATCGCGTTGATTGATTACAAAGTTCTATTGGGCAAGCTGGCTTACCTTCTCTATGGAATGAGTATAGGGATGCTCGTGTTGGTCAAGTTTGTTGGAGAACACATTAATGGTGCCTCCCGGTGGCTTAGTCTCGGAAGCTTTCAGCTTCAGCCCTCGGAGTTGGCGAAAATCTCCACAGTGCTGCTAATTGCCCATGTGCTCGGAAAACGAGAGGGGAGAGAGCTCCGCTTCATTCAAGATTTATTACCGGTCTGCGGAATTTTTGTTCTCCCGTTCGTCTTAATCTTGCAACAACCGGATTTGGGTACGGCGCTAGTTTTTGTAGGGATACTACTTAGCATGCTTTGGGTTGGCAATATTCGGGCAATTTATATGATTCTGATTCTTGGCACAGTAATCGCTTCGATTGGTACTATATTATGGTTATTTAATGCCGACTTCGAATTGTTATCGAAAATTGTAAAGCCTCATCAAATGTCCAGAATTCAAGTCTTTCTAGATCCAACCAGTGATCCTGATAAATCTTGGCATGTTAAAAATGCAATGACAGCAATAGGAGCCGGAGGCTTGTCCGGAAGTGAGGGGGTTTATGTTCGTAGAGGATTTATTCCTTATGCATATTCTGATTCAATTTATGTCGTGATCGGGGAGAATTATGGTTTTATAGGTTCTGCTGTGCTGCTGCTCCTCTATTTGCTGCTCGTGTATCGGATGATTTTTATCGCTATGGACAGTAGAGAACGTGCAGGGTCCTATTTGGTTGTCGGTTTTATCGCCATGTTAATCTTTCAGGTTTCCGTAAATATCGGAATGCATATCGGTTTGCTGCCCCTGACGGGCATTTCATTACCATTCATCAGCTATGGAGGCAGTTCACTGCTCAGTAATATCCTGGCGATTGGTTTGGTGCTAAGTGTTAAAGTTCATAAGGATGAAATCTTCATTGAACCATCTGAGAAGTAGAAGGCAGGTTATGGACATTGGAGATATACAGTATTGAACGCTAACGAAGTGGAGTGGAGAGAATCATGTCTAGAAAGAGCAAAAGTAAGAGTAAAAGTAAGTGGAGCACGACCCGCAAAGTTGTGACGGGTATAAGTCTTGTCATCGCTGCTCTCTTAGTTGGAGTGGGGCTGTATGTGGGGTACTTGTATCAAAAGACAGACACGGCCATTCAGCGCATGGCGGCTCCGGCGGCAGTCGTTCAACCATTGGCACTTCCAATGGAGACCGATAGCGATAATAAAAAGGAGAACATTGAGCCGATGATCTTTCTGCTCGCCGGTGTGGATAGCCGGGATGGGGGCGGCGGGGTGATGAATACGGATGTGCTGATGCTCGTCAGCTATAATCCGCAAACCAGGTCCACCAGTCTGTTATCGCTGCCGCGTGATTTACTGCTTAAACCGAAATCTTTGCCTTCCCGCAAAGCCAATTACTATTATGCTTACCACTATATTAAAGATAAGTCGCAGGCCATTCCTAATACGAAGCAATTTTTTAGCGATCTACTAAGCATTCCAATCGACCATATGGTCGTGGTGAATTTTGATGTGTTAAGGCAGACGGTAGACCTGCTGGGCGGACTGAACATTGATGTCGACATGGATATGAAATACATTGATACTGCGGATGGGACGAATATCGATTTGAAAAAAGGTTTGCAGAAACTAAATGGCAAACAGGTCCTGGACTTTGTCCGGTATCGCAAATCGAATCAAGGCACCGGCGAATCCTCCGACTTTGCACGTAATGATCGGCAGCAGCAAGTTATCAAGCAGATCGTTGACAAGCTGGGTGCTTTTCAAGGGATTTCGCAATGGGGAAGAGTGCTCGACATTATCGGCAATAATGTAAAGTCAGATATTCCTGGAGAGGAGCTCCAGCAATGGGTGTTCAATTTCCCTAAGATCAAACCGGAGCATATTCGTTCATTACATATGGAGACCCTTTGGAAAAGCCCTTATGTTTATGTGAAAAAAGAGGATTTACAAGCGGCGCTCGCTACCCTGCGAGATGAAGCCGGCATTAGTACAAGCAGTTCCTTCAACCTGAAAACAGTGGGGACGATGGATTGATATCAAGTTGGTGCTTTACGGCCTTTAACGTGTTGAGAAACCCGATCATTTTGATGATTTTGGGTTTCTTTTTTTCGTTGGTGAAAAAAAGTAATTGACTTACGATAATTATCCTAATATTATTATAAATATCTTCAAGATAAATAATTATATTATAAGTGATGGGGGATATTATTTATGAGTATTTTATCGATTGTATTGCAGTCCATCCTGGCGTTGGGCTTCCTTATGTTCGGGTTCACGAAGTTTGGTTCGAAGCAGATGGTGGAAGAATTCAAGCGTTACGGGCTTCCGGCAGCGTTCCGTATTTTCACAGGTCTGGTTGAACTGGCGGGGGGCGTATTCATGGCTATCGGGATCTGGAAAGAGCAATTTGCGGCTATCGGTGGAATAGTCGTTGTGGTGACCATGATCGGGGCTGTTGCTACACATGTCCGCGTGAAGGATCCTGCCTCCAAGCTGGGAATGCCTTTCGTATTATTGATTCTCGGGCTTGTGGTATTATTTATAAATTGGGGGGCGTTAATCGGCTAAAACGTTCGAAAATCCCCCTTTAGTTGTCAATGAAGGTGGTAATTGAAATGAATTTGGATAATGATCAACACCAGCTTGACCTGCGTTTGCTCAGGGTATATATGAAATCCGCGCAATCTGTATCCGAGTTTATGAAGAAGGATATCAGCAGGTACGGAGTGGATATCGGGGCCTTTCATATTCTGGAGTTTCTATACAATAAAGGTCCCCATGCTATTCAAAAGATCGGCGAGAAATTCTCGATCCCAAGCGGGAGCGTCACCTACGTCGTGGATAAGCTAGAAAAGAAGGGGCTTGTTCAAAGGGAAGTGAGCACGGAGGACCGCAGATTGGTGATAATCAAGCTGACAGATGAGGGACAAGCTCTATTCGATGATATTTTCCCCAAACATACGCAGACTATAGCCGATATGTTCTCTGTATTGACGGATGAGGATAAGCATCAACTGACGGAATTGTTAAAGAAGCTGGGCTTGTCTGCTCAGAGCAAGTTAAAGTTCTGATGGAAATTCTGATAAGGAGGTGATTCAGTACCTGCAAGGAGCGCAGGAAGTACAGGTCATTAGAAACAAGCTTATTTTTAGAAGCTGCACTTTATAAATATAATAGACAAAGGGAGAGAAATTAAAATGGCAAATGTATTATTCGTGAAGGTAAATGATCGTCCGGCAGAACAAGCGGTAAGTGTGAAAATGTATGAAGCGTTCTTGGGAGCGTACAAAGAGTCACATCCACAGGATGCCGTGACAGAGCTGGATCTATACGAAGCTAACCTACCCTACTATGGCAACACTGCCATTACTGGATTATATAAAATTAGCCAAGGCTGGGAGCTGACGCCGGAAGAAGCATCCTTGACTGCAACAGTGAACGGTTATTTGGACCAATTCCTTGCTGCTGATAAAGTTGTCATTGCGTTTCCACTTTGGAATTTCATGGCACCTGCACCGCTCATCACGTATATTTCCTATCTTGCACAAGCAGGGAAGACATTCAAATATACTTCCGAGGGTCCGGTTGGACTGGCAGGCGACAAGAAAGTTGTATTGCTGAATGCCCGTGGCGGAGTATATTCAAGTGAGCCGATGTCTGCTTTGGAATCTGCTGTGAAGCCAGTGAAGACTGCACTGGGTATGTTCGGAATTCAAGCTGAAGAGATTATTATTGAAGGTCATAACCAAATCCAAGATCGTTCGGAAGCTATTATTGCTGAGGGACTGGAGCAAGTAGCTAAAGTGGCTACAACATTCTAATAGAATGACATAACAAGCTCCCTGGCTTTTTGCCAGGGGGCTTGTTTCATTTACTAGGTTGGCCAGGACAATCGGCAGGAAAATAAACAAAACAAGCACAGCCCAGAAAAGGGGAGCTTACATAAGAAGTGTAGACGTGTAATTAACGGCATTTTCGTACCTTGAATTCTCCGTAGTTAAGGGGGAATGAAGATTAAGTGCAATATTGTACCTTAAATCTTCCAGAACACCCCGTCCAGCGCGCTTTTTCGAAAAATAAGATACAAAAATGCCCCTAGTTCCCTGATTTGCTTATTTTAAAGAAAATTAAGGTACAAAAATGCTGTTAATTGGGGGGACCCCTCTTTTTCACTGTTAAGACGACTGGTGAAGGGGATTATACCGCTTTTAGTGGTTCAAATCTGTCGACAGTCTATGTCCTGGTGCTTGCTTTCTTATGGAAAGCTTTCAGGCGAAACCTTTGCGTCTAAAGTTTCAAACTTCCCCGTTCGCTCATCTTCGCTCTTTTGTTATTTTCTTTTGTTAGGCGTATATAAATGCCATCCGGCTCGCGTCTCACTCCCAGGTGCGTCATTTCACCGGCAAGCATATGGTTTTTGCTTTTTAATGTCACATTGCATCAATCCCCGCATATGCTTCTAACAACTCCCATTATAGAAGGGGCTCGCCTTCCATTGGTCCAATTCCATACAAGGGCTCTTGAATTACTGGGACCTGAGCTTACAACTAATTAAGCAAACGGAGGATGCAAATGACCTTTGATTACATTAACTACTGGGAACAAACGTATAAGACAGGCGGAAACTCGGGATCTGGATCTTACGGGGTGCTGGCAGAGTTCAAAGCCGCGGTTGTCAACGCCTACATTGAGCGCTATAACGTCAACGAGGTGATTGAATTTGGCTGCGGCGACGGGCATCAGCTGGGATTGATCAACTATCCGCAATACATTGGACTTGATATTTCATCCGAATCCGTACGCATATGTCAGGAAAAATACGGCGATGACCAGACTAAAGCTTTTGCTACGTACCATCCGCTGACTTGGACGGGTGATCAACAAGGGATGCAAGCCGATATGACAGTCTGTTTGGATGTACTTTACCATATTATTGATGAAAGCCATTTCCAGGCTACACTGTCCCATGTGCTTAATACGTCACGTGATGTCGTCGTTATTTATTCCAAACTCGATACCGGTGAGGATGAACAGGTCATTTATACGATCAAAGACCGGGACTTACTGAGCAGACTCGCACAGTTCAGCGATTTTCAAATTGTAGAGCGCATCCCGCAGGTGTACCCTGATCACTCCTCTGCCAGCTTTGTCATTTTACGCAGAAAAAGCGCAATTGCATAAACAGCTGATCCGCCAGTACTTCGTTCTTTCTTAAGAGTGGGATAATAGCTTACGGCTCAAGCTCTAATGTGAAATGAATCCATTCGATAGAGGCATTATCAGCGGGCGTTCCTTTACAGGATACAGATGGTAATGCCTTTTCTCATTACTGCAGAGGATAACACTATAAAAAACCGCTGGATTAAAAGAAGCCAGCGGTTTTTTGGGGTACGTCTGATATTTGATCACTTTGAGCAGAAGCCTCTTTGAGTAGGAGCCTCTTTGAGTAGTCAGAAAGGCAGTCTGTTCAGACTATTACTACGCGTCCACTCGCTTAAAGCTAACCAGCCCCGCTTTAGGAACTGCTACTTCAAGTAAGCCTCTACCCATTTCCGCGATCTCCGAGCTGATAATTTGTCCGCAGCAGTCCTTGACCTGGATCTCATAGCGAGCAGGGGAAAGGGTGCTTCTGATTACTACCCGTTCGCTATAGGTGCCGTTCACGATAAATAATTGAGTAAAGTCCTGCTCTACAGGCACAATAACATCAGCATAAATGGCGATGATCTGAGTGTCGTCCTTGCGTGCAGTCACGAGCGGGTACAACAGCTCCGGTTGTTGCGGAGACAACTCGCCCCGCAGCAGGACATCTCCGTGCTCTCTGCTGAATGCCAGCCAGAAGCGCAGCATAGACAAATATTCCTGGCCAATCTCGTTAAGTCGTAAAGATATTTGCGGTACAGAGAAGATCACATTGACCAATTGCATTGCCGCGCTCTCTACAGGTTCATTGGGATTGAACATGATCATATCGGAATGAACAGCTGTATTTCCGGACAGGAGCCGCAGATCTAGTGTGCGAACCCGGTTCTGGATGGAATCGTTAGGGCAATCATTTGCGCGGAACATGTTGCCGTATTTTCGCATCAGCGGGCCGATATAGGTCTGGCGGAATTCGATGAGAATATCCGGCTTGATAGCTCTTAGACGTTCCATGACATCAGAGAGTAAACGATCCACTGCTTCAGGCACCGATTCATGATCCCGACCTTCTGCTGTACCTTCCTGCTGATCCGGGCTCAATCTGAAGCTATCCACGAAATCAAGCTTCAGACCGTCGATATCCCACCCGATGATCGCTTGTTCGTAGGTATTGATCAGATATTCCCGCACATCGGGGTATCGTGGGTCCAGCACGCCCGCGTTCAGCTTCTCGTCAATCCGCAGGAGCTTGTTCTCGAACTGGCTCCACACTTTACTGGACTTGCCCACGAATGGCACGGAGTACCATAACATGTATTTCAGGCCGAGCTTATGAACGGTATCGACATGTGACTTCATGTCTGGAATCTTGCCCTCATACACTTCCCAGTCACCAGTAAAGGCATAACCCCGATTGTTATCGTCTGTCTGCCATCCATCATCGACAATGATAGTGTCACAGCCAAGTTCCTTGGCTAGCTTGGACTGCTCCTCTAATTCGATTGCGGTCAGCTCCTGGTGATAGGAATACCAAGTGGAGTACATCGGACGGAGAGCCACATCAGGGACCGCGGAAGGCTTGTAGCCAGGAAGGGTTTCCCACCAAGCGGTTACTTCCTCCAACGCTTTATTGTAAGAGATATCTCTGAGGTCGATCCGCAGAGTGGCTTCATATTGATCTATCTTCGGCATGGCTTCCTCAAATAACGTAACAGAGCACAGGAAGGTCGAGTCTTCTTCATGGATCCCCGCTTTAATCGATACGTTGTTCAAGGCATCGGTAAAAGCG
This sequence comes from Paenibacillus agri, assembly GCF_013359945.1. GTDB lineage: Bacteria > Bacillota > Bacilli > Paenibacillales > Paenibacillaceae > Paenibacillus_AQ > Paenibacillus_AQ agri. The sequence continues at coordinate 46,379 of NZ_JABWCS010000193.1, forward strand.
AAGGTCATACGGTTACGCCCATCCAGATTGTACAGGGAAGCCACGGGTGCCAGGGAAGTGCTCTTCGACTGGAAGCCGTCGCCCCAATCCACCTGAAACGCTTTATTACGATCTGTTCCTGGATGCCATAAGGAATGAACGTCTACGGCAGGAATGGACCATTCTACAGCACACACTGGCGGATATTCTTTCTGAGCTGCCTTGAGCTTGATATGAACCAGGAACAGATTTTCAGTGATCGTCTCGATTTCAGTTGTACTGTTGAATGAGGGGCTGTCGCTGACGACAGTGATAGTGGGACAAGTGTTGTTGATTAAAGTTTTCATAATGCCTCCTGCTTGCAAAAATAGATAATGGGCTAATGTTTACTGTTTAGAGTATATTATTTACGAAACGTATAGTAAACAAAAACTTTGGATTAGTCATTATTGAATAGATTAACCGTATTATCAGAGCCTATGGTAATATGTAAGCGGAGACAATTAGGTATTGTCAAACGTTTTGATCTCTGTTATATTGAATTCACGCATTAGTTCACTAATGTTTAGTAAACAAAATACATTTTGATTGGCAAAAGCTTGGCGGAATTATAAAATGAACATAAGGGGTGTTTCCCAAATATGAAGTGAAAAGGTGATTAGTCGTGGCAACTATTCGTGATATCGCAAGTCTGGCTGGTGTATCTGCATCCACAGTTTCCCGTGTGCTGAACGGAGATCCTTCCCTTTCGGTATTGGAAGAGACAAGAAGAAAGATTATTTCCGCTGCAGAACAGCTGCAATATAAAGGAAGTCAACGACGTCAGAATAATCAGGCGGCACAGTTGAAGGATTACAAGATTGGACTAGTGACCTTCTGTTCGGAACAATTTGAATCGGAGGACCCGTATTATCTGTCCATCAGACTGCAAATTGAGAAGGAATTCAATCAATTGGGCCTGCACATTACGCGGACGATCCGCTGGGTGAACCATGATTCTTATGAAAGTCTTTCAGGATTAGATGGTTTGATCGTCATCGGGAAGTTTGAGTTTGATCCTTATAATCTATTCTTTAGCCGGATTCAGAATGTCGTTTTTGTCGATTACTCGCCGGATGAGAATCGCTTTGATTCCGTTGTGGTTGATTTTGATAAAGTTACACGAACGGCTTTGGATCATCTTACCGGACTTGGCTATACTAGGATCGGTCTGATCAGTTCTCGCGATTTCATTAACCGTTTTGGTTCCAACTCCGGTACGGATTCTGTGGACCAACGGCAAAGCAGCTTTGAAGCATATATGAAGCAAAAGAATTTGTACCTGCCAGAGCATGTCCACATCGGCAAAGATTTCTCCATGTCCACCGGATATCAGCTCATGCAGGAAGTGATTGAGAAGCAGAATTTGCCGGAAGCGTTCCTGATCGGTTCTGATCCTATGGCGATTGCCGCCGGTAGAGCACTGAAGGAAGCTGGCTTGAAGGTACCTAGAGATATCGCATTAGTTGGCATTGATGATATTGAAATGGCCTCTTATGCCAACCCGCCATTGACCACGGTGAAGATCTATACCGAGCAAATGGGACAGAGCGCAGTGAAAATGCTGCTCGAACGTATCGGGGGCAGAGAAGTACCGTTAAAGATCGTGCTGCCGTCCAAGCTGATGATCAGAAGCAGCTGTGGTGCGGAAATTCGGTCATCAACTAGTTAAACATTCTTAGGGGGAATACATGATGAAAAAGTGGTCTTTGATTGTTTTATCTCTGCTTGTTGTAATCGCTTTATCTGCCTGTTCCGGAAATTCAGAGAGCGATAGCGGCTCTGCGAATTCCGGCGGAAACAGCGGGGCTGCCAAAGGGAAGATCACGTTTGCTTTCTGGGGCGCTCAGAGCGAAGCTGATGCGATCAAGCAAGCCATTGACAACTTCCAGAAGACTTATCCTGATATCAAGGTAGAAAGTCAATGGATTCAAAAGGACTATCTGACCAAACTACAGACGATGATTGCCGGAGGAACCACCCCCGATGTCATGTTGATCTCCGGAGGGGATTTACCGGGTTTTGCGAACGCTTTCCAGGAATTACAAATTGATAAGTCGCTGTTCAGCTCGCCATCCTTTGTGGATTCAATGAGTGTCGATGGCAAGGTGTATGCAGAGCCTTTCATTATCAAACCAAAGGTAATGGCGATTAATGTGGATCTTTTCCAGAAGAATAATATTCCGCTTCCAAGTCAAACCGTGCCGATGACTACTGAAGAATTCAAGGAGATTTCCCAAAAGCTTACTTCTGGTGAAGGGGCGAGCAAAATTTTCGGTTCGGAGCCGCTGTGGCTCGGCAACTGGATCTATTCGTTCGGCGGCCAGTTCTACACGGATGATCTGAGTAAGTCCACACTTGATTCACCGGAAGCGATTGCAGCTGCCGAGTATATTGTCTCCACCAAACAAGAGGGCATCGTACCTAATGATAGTGAGAAACAGGGTCAGAACATGATGAACTGGTATCTGGGCGGAAGAATCGGCATGTTTACCGACTTTGGTCCTTGGTACCTGCCGCAAATGGCAGATGTACAGAACTTTAAATGGGATCTCGTGCCATTCCCTGGCAACGGCGGTTCCAAAGAAGTTAACGGATTGGCGCTCAGCAAGAATAGCAAGAATGCAGAAGCCGCCAAGCTTTTCATTAACCATATGACGCAAAACGAAGAGGCACAAAAAATCATCGGTGGCAATAAAAATGCTTACGGGGTGCCGGTTATCCCTAGTGCTACAAGTGCATTCGAAGCTGTTGCTCCTAACAAGAACATGCAAGCGTTCGTGCTTGCCGCCGAGAAGCAGCATACACAAGAAGCTCAGAAGAGTACCAACGAGATTAACAATGAGATGAAAGCCATCGACGATACGACGCCGATCGGAATCGGCACTAAGGATGTCAAGGAAGTATTCCCGCAGGTAGCTGAGAAGATCAACAATATTTTACAACAAAACTAACGGGAGCATACTTATGAATGGAATAATAGAAGGGATCTACAATTTCTATGAAGGAATCGGGATGCCGGCAGCTTTGCTGCCGCTTCTCCCTTTTCTGACCGTTATCGCGCTGGTGTTCGCTATTATTTTTGCCATTACAAGGCTGCTTGTGAAGAAGAGAATCATGCATACCAAAACGGCGAGCTTCTACATGTTCGTCTCAGTCTGGGTGATCGGCTTCCTGCTGTTTACGGTAGGTCCGATGATTTTCTCCTTCTATATCAGCTTCACCAAATGGGAAGTTGTCAGCGATCCGCAGTGGATAGGACTGGGCAATTACAAAATGCTGTTCAAAGATACATTGTTCTATAAATCGTTATCCGTAACGTTCTATTACACGCTGGTAAGTGTACCGCTGCAGGTCATTCTGTCGTTTGCGATTGCGATTCTGATGAATCTGAAGCTGCGCGGCATTTATATTTTCCGTACGATTTATTATCTTCCTACCCTGGTTCAGGGTGTTGCACAGATGGTGCTGTTCATCTGGATCTTCAATCCCAATGTCGGCCTCGTCAATTCACTGCTGCGTCTGGTAGGTATTGAAGGACCCGGCTGGTTCTCCAGTCCGGACTGGTCGATGCCTGCGGTCATTATTATGAGCCTCTGGACGGTCGGTGGCAACATGATCATCTATTTGGCTGGCTTGTCGGATATTCCGCAAAGCTTGTATGAAGCGGCCGAGATTGACGGCGCCACTGCTGCGAGAAAGGTATGGCACGTGACCCTGCCACAGATTTCGCCGATCCTGTTCTTCAACGCGGTAACAAGTATGATCGGGGCATTCCAGACCTTTACCCAAGGCTTCATGATCAACGGGGGGCCGGATAACTCCTTGCTGTTCTATGCTTATTATCTGTATCAAAATGCTTTTATGTGGTTCAAAATGGGCTACGGATCAGCGCTGGCCTGGGTACTCTTCGTGATTATCCTGATATTCACCGCGATTGTCTTCCGCAGCAGTGCTTTATGGGTGTACTACGAAACAGAGCAAAACGGAGGGAGGAAGCGTCGTGTCCGTCAAAAAAGAGCGTAATTCTACCAAGAAAAAGGTGCATTGGCTGGCCTATCTCCTGCTTTTAATCGGGAGCGTAGTATTTCTATATCCCTTTATCTGGATGGTCTCTGCCTCACTGCGGAGTCTGGAGGAGCTTGCAGCCTCCGGGATGAGCATTTGGCCGGAACACTGGCGCTGGGGCAACTATGCCAAGGCACTGACTGCCTTTCCGTTCCCGCAATATCTGCTTAACACCGTGATTACAACAATCTTGCCGATTATCGGTACGGTTCTTTCCTGTTCGCTTGTCGGCTACGCTTTCGCCCGGTTTAAGGTGAAAGGAAGCGGGTTCCTGTTCGTGCTGGTTCTATCGACGATGCTGCTGCCTGGTGAAGTCACAATGATTCCGCAATTTATTCTATTTAAAAAGCTGGGTATGCTGGATACACTGTACCCGCTGATCGTTCCTGCCTTCTTTGGCTCGGCGTTCTATATTTTCTTAATGCGCCAATTCTACTCCCGATTGCCTGTTGGTCTCGAAGAGGCAGCAATTATCGACGGTTGTGGTTATTTTAAAATCTGGCGTACGATCTTCCTTCCATTGTCTAAGCCAGCCTTGATGGCTGTCGGTGTTATGGTCTTCATGGGCTCCTGGAACAACTTCATGGGACCGCTGATTTATATCAATAGTGATAAATGGAAGACGCTTACGCTGGGGTTGGCCGGATTCCAAGGTACTTATGCCACGGATACCAACCTGCTGATGGCTGCGGCTGTCGTCATTACATTGCCATGTATCCTACTGTTCTTCTCAGCGCAAAAAGCATTTATGGAAGGTCTGACCTTCTCAGGTTCCAAGGAAAGCTAATATAGACAACGGACAGGAGTGACCTTAGCATGACCTATGAGAGAGAGATTAAAGCCAAAGCTGGTGCAGTAACTTTTCAATCCTCCGATAAAGATCTGAATGAAGGTTTTGTCTGGGCCAAACGCCAGGCACTTGAATACGCTCATTTCGGTGAAGATGCCGTCGGGCTGTGGTACGAGGCTGCATTGCCTGAACGCGAGGCATTTTGTATCCGTGATGTAATGCATCATAGCACTGGAGCTGCGGTACTGGGGCTTCGATATCATACCAAAAATATGATCATGCGTTTTGCCGAGAACATTGCCGAATCACGGGACTGGTGTACGTACTGGGAGATTACCAAGGACAACGTGCCTGCCCCGGTGGATTACGAGAATGACGCTGATTTCTGGTACAATCTTCCGGCGAACTTCGATATTATTCATACCAGCTGGCGTCAATATGAGTGGACAGGCGATGACTGCTATTTGAATGACAGTCAGCTGCAGAAATTTTTCGAACTAACATTAAATGAATATACAAAGACTTGGGACAAAGACGGCGACGGGATTTTAGAATATTACCCTGAGTACGGCCGTAGAGGTCTGGCTACCTTTAACGAGGCTGGACTTCACCCGCTGCTTGGCGGGGACATGATTGGATCACAGGTTGCGGGATACCGGTCGTTCGCTCAGTTGGCCCGTCTCAGAGGTCTAGCTGAAGTTGCCCAGCAGTATGATAATAAGGCGGATGAGCTGGAACAGCGTTATGAGAAGGACTGGTGGAACGAAGGGAAAGACCGTTTCTATGGTGCGATGCTGCAGGATCGGTCATTCGTGAAGGTCTACCATGCTGAGGGCAATTTCCTCCCGCTCTATTATGGTTCCATCGGGAATCGGGAGAAGCTGAACAAGGCGCTGGAGGATGTCAAAATCAACCGTGTGGCCAATGTCGAAGGTAAAACCTACCTGCCGGATATTTTCTACCGGTACGGAGAGAACGAAGAAGCCTTCAAGGAATTAAAGGAATTGGTGGACCCGTCCCTGGACCGCCGGGATTACCCGGAAGTGTCCTATTGTGTGGTTGGTTCTGTAGCTGCCGGACTGATGGGGATTGCCGGTGACGGAGCATCCGTAATCAGCACCCTGCCTAGATTGGCGCAATCACTAGAATGGGCAGAGCTGGGAGATGTCCCCATCCTCGACCGCACGATTACAGTAAAACATAAGGGCAACACCGAGAGTGCGGTGACGCTGCAAGCCGGGAAGCCTTTTGTCTGGAAAGCGGCTTTCCCTGGTCATGTGGATACACTCTACTATAACGGTAAGGGCGTAGCTGCAAAGCAGGAAACCACAGTAGGCGGAGAACAGGTCAGCTATATTACAGTAGACATCGCAGAAGGCGAGACGCATGTGGTGTCTGCTAAGTCACAAGGCTAATATTTATACAAATCTACAGGTGCTGGGTTAGAGCTGGTTGGATTCAAAGCACGGCTAGCTGGTCAGATACACTTCGTACAGGGCTGGTCAAGGCTAGCAAGAACATAGTTCGGGTCTGTCGCAGACTAGAGAGGACATAGCTCAAGGCTGGCCCAGGTTTGCGAGAACAAGTTTGGGGTTGTCACAGACTAGTGAGAAAATAGTTCGGTCTGTCTCAGACAAGCGAGAACAAAGCTCAAGGCTGGCCTAGGCTAGTGAGAACAAAGCTCAGGTCTGTCGCAGACTAGTGAGAACGTAGCTCAGACTGTCACAGACTAGTGAGAACATAGCTCAAGGCTGGCCCAGGTTTGCGAGAACATAGTTTGGGTCTGTCTCAGACAAGCGAGAACATAGTTCGGTCTGTCTCAGACAAGCGAGAATATAGCTCAGGTCTGTCGCAGACTGACTAGAACATAATTTAAGGCTGGCTCTCTGAGCCAGCCTTTCTACATGAGCGGGTGAAGAGGGGGAGGGGAGCGGGAGGCCTCATTTCAGGCTAAAATGATGAATCAGCATGCATTACTGCTACTATATAGAACGAAATAAAGTAACAAGTATAACCAATGGGAGAGAGAACTTGTATAAGAAGTGTAATTAACGGCATTTTTGTACCTTAATTCCTCTGCGGCTAGGAAATAGTGGGGATTAAGTGCAATTTTGTACCTTAAATATTCCAGAATACCCCATCGAGTGTGATTTTTCGAAAAATAAGATACAATAATGCCCTTATTTCCCTCTTTCGCCTATTTTGAAGAAAAATAAGGTACAAAAATGCCGTTAGTTGGGGAGAGGGTCTGCTTTTTCACTGTTAAGACGACTGGTGAAGGGGACTATACCGCTCTATTGGTTGAAATCTGTCGAAAAATAGTCTCTGAGCGAATGCTAACTCACCTATAGAAAGAGAGCTTTGCACCTGCAGTTTCAAACTTCCCCGTTTCCTCATCTTCGTTTCTTGTTTCATTTGGCTATATGAATTAAGGTACATAATTTCCTCTATTTTCTAATCGCACCTAACTTCCTGATACTGCCGAACTCCTGCGTCTGGGATTAACTGTATAGCAGTGAGAAAAAAGCCTCAAATGCCACATGAATGTGGATTTGAGGCTTTTGCTGGTACGTGGACACATGTGGATGTTACTGGTCCAAGCAGGCCAGGGAGACCAGAATGTCACCATACAGTAGCAGACATGCAGTCGTGAACGAGCAGTCGTGAACGAGCAGTCGTGAACGAGCAGTCGTGAACGAGCAGTCGTGAACGAGCAGTCGTGAACGAACAGTCGTGAACGTGTAGTCGTGAACGAGCAGTCGTGAACGAGCAGTCGTGAACTAGCAGTCGTGAACGAGCAGTCGTGAACGAGCAGTCGTGAACGAGCAGTCGTGAACGTGTAGTCGTGAACGAGCAGTCGTGAACGAGCAGTCGTAGACATGCAGTCGTAAACACGCAGTCGTAAACACGCATTCATGAACATGCAGTCGTAAACATACCTTCGGCAAAATGTGCAGCAGAGGCGCTGCCCAATTTTTTATGGCAACACGTTACCAGCAGCGCGGTAGATCTCGTACCATTCTTCTTTGGACAGAGTGATGTCTGTAGCTTTGGCGATATCGCGCAGACGCTGAGTGTTGGTCGTGCCAACAATCGGCTGCATTTTAGCCGGATGTCTCAGCAGCCAGGCGATAGCAATAGCTGTATCGGCCACGCCTTTTTCGTCAGCCAGACGGTTAACGACCTGATTCAGCTCAGGATACTTGTCGCTACCCAGGAATACACCTTCGAAGAAGCCGTATTGGAACGGGGACCATGGCTGAATGGTCATGTCATGCAGACGGCTGTATTCCAGAATGCTGCCGTCATGGTCGATGGAAGCTGGATTCGCCATATTGACATTGAAGCCAGTGTCGATCATACCTGTATTGGTAATGCTTAGTTGCAGTTGGTTGAACAGCAGCTTTTGCTTAACATTTTTCTTGAGCAATTCAATTTGCAGCGGCTTCTGGTTGCTGACACCGAAGTGTTTGACCAGGCCTTTTTGCTCCAGAATATCGAAAGCTTCAGCTACTTCTTCCGGTTCGAAAAGGGTGTCCGGGCGATGCAGCAGCAGAACATCCAAATAATCGGTTTTCAGGCGCTTCAAGCTGCCTTCTACGGAACTCAGGATATGCTCCTTGGAAAAGTCGAACAAACCTTTACGGATGCCGCATTTGCTCTGGATCAGGACTTTGTCACGCAAGCCAGGGTTATTGACGAGCACATCTCCGAATACTTCCTCAGCTTTGCCGCCGGCATAAATATCGGCATGGTCAAAGAAATCAATACCCACTTCCAGTGAGGTAAGGATGTGCGCCTCCGCTTCCTTCGGGGACAAATCCGCAATCCGCATACAGCCCAGGGAAATCTGGGAGACTTCAAGTGTACCGTTGCCTACATTAATTTTCGCTGCCATTTCAACATTCACTCCTTCATTTGATAGCTTCATGATAAATTGTAAACCTTAGAGGTTACTAGAAGGCAATAGTTTTATGTTATATTATTGTCATTGGGTCATCGGTACAACCCTTCGAACTTGTAGCGACCTAATTTAGCGTTAACCACTAGTATTGTGTTTGAAACCTATATAGTAGTAGAGTTTTTTCTTTTGATGATTAAGCGGTGCCGGAGCAAGCGGCAGAAATGGAGTCAACCCATGGGATACAGTATCAAAACCATCTCGCAAAAAAGCGGATTAAGTCCATATACCCTGCGTTACTATGAGAAAGAAGGCGTATTGCCTCTGGTCGCCAGAGACGAGAATGGCAACCGCTGCTTTCACGACGAAGATATTGACTTGATCTCTCTGATTTGTTGCTTGAAGGATACAGGAATGCCGATCGCGGAAATCAAACAGTTTGTTGCTTTGTCCAAGGAAGGCGGCGGGACTCTGCCGGAACGGCGGAAGCTGCTGATGGAGCACAAGCAGGAGATTGACCGCAAAATTGAGTTTTTCCAACAGTTTTCCAAAAAGATCGATCACAAGATTGCCTACTTCTCTTCCTTGGAAAATGAAACGTCCTCCCAGCCCCAGCAGCAGGCAGAGGAAGAAGCGAATTGAATAAATAGCTCCCGAGGAGAGTATTCCTCGGGAGCTGTTTTTTTACACTGGAGAGTATTCCTCGGGAGCTGTTTTTTTTACACTCTATTTGTGACGGGGCAGTTCAAGTTCGGCTGTCAGCCCGCTATCTGATCCACTGCTCAGAATCAATCTGCCGTGGTGGGCTTTGGCAATTCGGGCTACCATGGGCAGTCCCAGGCCGTGGCCATCCTGGAGGGGGCGTTGTCTTTTGGCCGAGTAGGGCAGCTCTAATAAGTCTGGTATCCTATCTGGCGGAATGCCTCTTCCATCGTCTGCCACAATGAGGCGGCCGATATTCTTATCCGTGCCTGTTAAGGTCTGAAGAACAATGCGGCAGCCGCCGGGGTTATGGTTAATGCAGTTCTGGATCAGGTTGGCAATTGCGCGCAGCAGCAATTTCTCATCGCCCTGTACCTGAACGCCTTCATCGGCGATATCGACCTCCAGCACGAACTGCTCCGCCAGACCGTTGTTCAGGTACTCGGAGGCCGCATTCCGTGCCAGCGCTGATAAGCGCAGCAACTTTATTTGCAACGGCTGCATCTCATACTCCAGCATGGAAACCAAGTTCAGATCGCTGATCAGTGTGCGCAGCTTCTCGCCTTGCCGGGTAATCATTCCTGCCTGATGCCTGGATTCCTCCGGAAGTTCGGCGTTCTCTTCAAGCACGCTTGCATAGCCCAGCACCAGCGATAGCGGGGTACGTATATCATGGGAAATACCGGCAATCCAATTGGATCGTGCCTCGTCCCTGGAGATCAGCGCGGAACGCTTCTGCTTCAATAATTCGGATACACCATTAATGCGCTTGGCCAGTTCTCTCAATACGCCAACAGGCTCCACGTGTACTTCTGTATCATCTGCAAGGGCCTGAATTCCCCGGGTTAGTGGACGAATAGAGCGGATCAGTCTTGAACCGATGAATAGTGACAGCAACAGGACCAGAACGATGTTGGCAATGAGAAGGAGCGCGGTTTTCGTCGGCAGCTCTTCTACCCACCCCACAGGATAGATATTCTGGTATTTCGCCAAGCTGTGCTTCGGATATCCCGCCACCACCAGCCCTTCACCAACCTCCCAGACAAAGACAGGGTAGTCCATCAGGAAGCTTCGTGAGAACTTGGCTACATCCGTGATGGAGTAGCTTGCGGGGAGTTCTTCTGGAAGTTTGTGGCTCCAGACCAACTGGCCGCTCTGATCGAGCAGCATAGCCCATGCGCGGTGCTGATCCAGCAGTTGGGCCGCTTCAGGGGCCAGGGAGTAAGATTGCCCGGAGACCTTGAGATTTTCCGCCACTTGCCGGACTACGGTGTTCGGCGAATTCCCCTCATTCATTCCTTTAAAGATCCATAGCCCAAGCAGAAGCAGATTCAGCACGAGCAGCAGGATGGAGATCAGCATGGTGGTACTGATAAAACGCTTCAAGATGGTGATAGTGCCATCCATGAGGTTATTCCCCCTTGACCATCAGCTTGTATCCCAGGCCTCTGACAGTCAACAGGGAAGTGGGCGCGGATGGGTCTGCTTCAATCTTCTCGCGAATTCTGCGGATATGGACCATCAACGTATTCTCGTAGCCGTAGTAGTCATCCCCCCAAGCGGCCTGGCACAGCATGTCACTGGTGACGATGCCACCCTGCTGGGCGTGCAGCTTGGTTAGCAGGGCATGTTCCTTCGCAGTCAGAGCCTGCTCTCCGCTGGCGCTTTTAACCATGCCGCTTTCCAGATCAATAATCCGGTTCCCCAGCGTAAAGACAGGTCGCATTTCTTCCTTGGGCGGCGCATAGATCCGTCGCAGCACGGCAATCAGGCGGAGCAGCAATTCCCGGGGCAGAAACGGTTTGACTATGTAATCGTCCGCGCCCAGGCCGAGCCCGAGCAGACGGTCTTCATCTTCACCTTTTGCAGACAGGAAAAGAACGGGCATACTTGAGAATTGGCGCAGTGCCGTCAACAGGGAGAAACCGTCACCATCCGGCAGCATGACATCAAGTATGGCTATATCTGGCTTGACGGTGCGGCTTAATTCCAGAGCTTCGGCGTAATAGGATGCGTGATAAATACGGGTAAAACCATCCTTGCGTAAAAATCCGTCAATCATTTCCCTGATTGCTTGTTCGTCGTCAACGATAAGCAATTTTTTGTTCTTTATATTTTCCATTTATTGATCACCTGTGTTAATTATACAAAATTTCCATCCTGATTTCTGTCCCAATGAGATCCTTAGAAGCAATTTAAGCTTAACGTAAGGTAGCCGTCAGTTTGGGTAAAGGTCTCTCTGCCATACTCTGGTTAGAATTCTTAAATCCACAAAGACAGGAGCCAACCTTATGAGTGAAGTGATTTCCACCAGCAAATTGTCAAAGCGATACGGCAGTACCTACTCCGTGCAGGATATGAACCTAACTGTAAGAGAAGGAGACATCTATGGTTTTCTCGGTCCTAACGGCGCTGGTAAGTCTACTACGTTGAAGATGATCCTCGGACTTGCTAAACCTACAGAAGGTAAGGTAAAGGTGTTCGGGAAGGATTTTGCAGAGGAACGCCGCCAGATTCTGGACCAGACAGGTTCACTTATTGAATCCCCATCGTATTACGGGCATCTCACCGGGCTTGAGAATATGCGGGTGGTGCAGCGGCTTAGGAGAGTGCCAGACAATAATGTGACGGAGGCTTTGAAGATCGTGAGGCTGGATAAGCATAAGGACAAGAAGGCGGGACAATATTCCCTTGGCATGAAGCAGCGTCTGGGTATTGCTATGGCTCTGGTGTCCTGGCCGAAGCTGCTTGTTCTGGACGAGCCGACTAATGGTCTTGATCCCGCTGGGATCGGAGAAATCCGCGAGCTGATCAAGTCCCTGCCGGAGCGTTTTGGTATGACGGTGCTGCTGTCTAGTCATTTGCTGGCCGAGATTGAGCAGATTGCCACTTCCGTGGGTATTATCCACCAAGGAAAGCTTCTGTTTCAAGGAAGTATGGAGGAACTGCAGCGAAGAAGTTATCCCATGATTATGATAAAAACCGCTGATAATTCCCGTGCACAGCGTTTTCTCGCTGCCGAAGGCTATTCGCCACAGCTATTCGAGGACCGGATCGCCTTTGCAGGGCTCGGGGATGAAGAGGCCGCGGCGGTCAACCGGAGGCTGGTGGCGGCGAATATTGACGTGCTGCGGATCGAGGAGCATAAAAAAAACCTGGAGCATATCTTCCTGGAGCTGACAGGAAAGGAGCGGAGCCTGTGATTCAGCTGCTTTCCCTTGAATTTTATAAGATTCGGCGTAAACGGCTGTTTTTGATGGCCACGCTGTTTCTTGGCGTTGAGCTCGCTGGAGCTTTTATGGCAGTAAGTATGTCATTGGCCCGTCATCCGGATCAGGAAGAATGGATGCCGCTGCTGGCTACACTTTCCTCTATGAATGGCTTGTTTCTGCCGATTCTGTCGGCGGTATGTGTGTCCCGGATCAGTGACATGGAGCATAAAGGAAACACATGGAAGCTACTTTTGTCTGTTTCGGTTAGGAGGGGACAGCTGTACTTAGCCAAATATATTTGTGCCTGCGTCATCCTGCTGGGGGTCTCACTCTTGCAAATCGCTGCTGCTGCGGCTTTCGGGATCGGCAAAGGGTTATGGGAATCATTTCCTTTAGGTCTTATGGTGCAATTTATGGCCGGGACTTTACTGACCAATATGGTCATAATCGCCCTGCAGCAATGGCTGTCTCTGGCTGTGAAGAACCAGGCCTTTGCGCTCTGTCTCGGGATGCTCGGTGGATTCTTCGGCATGACGGGTGATTTTTTTCCTCAGGCCGTGCGCCAATATTTCATATGGTCGAACTACAACGGGTTAAGCCCGGTACGGCAAAGCTATGTTGACAATGCCATACAGTTTACTGCTATTGATGGGGGAGCCCTGCTGCCGCAAGCGTCCATTCTTGTCGTGCTCGGTGTTGTTATCTATATCGCGGGAAGCCGGCACATTTCCAGACAGGACATATAAGAGGAGGGGATTCGTATGCTAAAGCAAACATTGTCTGCAGAGTGGCTGAAATTGCGCCGCTTGCGCATCTGGATTGTGCTGCTGGCTCTGCCTGTGGCCAGTGTTCTGATTGGAAGTGCGAACTATGCCATGAACCAGGGTGTGCTGCAAAAAGAATGGTATAGCCTGTGGACACAAGTGGGCTTGTTCTACAGCGAATTTTTCTTTCCTGTGCTCATTGCTATCTGCTGCGCAGCCCTGTGCAGGCTGGAGCACATGAACAAGAATTGGAACATGATCATGACGGCTCCTGTCTCTGTAGCGAGTATTTATTATGCCAAAATGGTGATTTGTGCCGTGCTGCTGTTACTGGTTCAGTTCTTTTTCTTCCTGCTCTATATAGCTGCAGGGCATTTATTAGGACTTCCGGCGCAGTTTTCGTCCGAAGTCATAGGGTGGATGGTCCGTGGCTGGATTGCCTCGCTGTCCATAGCCGCCTTGCAATTCAGTCTGTCCTTGGTGATCCGCAGCTTTGCGCTGCCGATCGGGATTGGGCTGTGCGCGGCCTTTGCCGGGCTTGGCATGTATGTGGCCAAACTTGGGATGTTCTTTCCCCATTCACTGCTTAGCATAGGCATGGGGGTGCTTGGACAGGGCGGTTTGTCCCCGCATCAGCAATTTATCTGGGTGCTCATGAATCTTCTGTATTTTATTATTCTCAGCATTTATTCTATCAGGCGGATGAGTCAAAGAGATGTTATCGCCTGACCGGTTCACCGTCCTCTAAGTGTATTCATGCGCTCCCTTGAAATGTTCAAGGGAGCTTTCGTTTTTTGCATTCAATACATTTAGGCCTCAATTATCAGGCTTATTTACCGAAATAAAGGTATACTGATATTAAAATTTGTCAATTACGTTTGTCGTCCCCATTCTTTAGAGGAGGCTCCACCAGTGCATGACTTTATCTTTAAGCAATTGTATATGCAATCTTCCAGCGGCATCGCGGTAGTCTCTGTGAAAGAGGGGACTCTTTTGCATTCCAATCCTGCGCTTTGCGAAATGCTGGGATACATAGAAGAAGAACTTTTAAATAGACATTATTCCAATTTGGTATATAAAGATGATTGTGAGTTCACAGAACCGGATATTCTAGTGAAGCGTCTTCTTCAAGGGTCCGGATCGGCGGTTGATCTGGAGGTGCGTTTGCTGCGCAGTGATGATGCGGTCATCTGGGCCTCGCTCCATGTGTTTCTGATTCACGGGGAAGCTGGAGAGGGGCCGCTGTATCTGGTCGCGGAGGCGACGGATATTACGGACCGCAAACATGCGGAGAAGCGCAATCTGGAGAGCCAGCATCTGTACAATCTTATTACCCGTAATACACCGGATATGATTTCTTATGGGGAGCCAGACGGTACGCTTTATTATGTGTCACCTTCGGTAGAGAATCTGCTTGGCTATACGCCGCAGGAAATGCTAGGAAACAAGAGAGTTGACTATTATCATCCCCAGGATGTCCGTGAGATGATAGAAGAAGGCAAGCTATATTCGGATAATGAGGTAGCTGTGCGCAGAGCCAGACATAAGGATGGCCGGTATCTGTGGATCGAAAGTACATTCCAGGCCATACGCAATGAGGAAGGTGAGGTTGAGAAGGTACTCGCCATCGCCCGTGATATCACAGAGCGCAAGAAATATGAGGATATGCTGGCCACGGCCCAATACCTTGCGGGCATGGGTTCGTGGGAATGGGATGTTGTGAACGGCACCCTGACCGTCTCGAAGGAGCTGCGTTATATTTTTGGCTTTAGGGAGGACTATGGCAATCATTCGCTTTGTGACCACAAGCAGATTATCTCCTGCATCAAGCCAGAGGATTTCCTGAAGGTTCTGGGCATGCTCAGGAAGACGGTGAAGGACGGAGCTGACGGTGAGGCGATTTTCCAGATCATGACCAATGAAAGGGAAGTCAAATTTATTGAATCCCACTGGCAGGCCACACTAGACGAAGGTGGCAAGGCGCTCCAAATCAGCGGCGTGGTGCAGGATGTGACGGAACGGCGCCGCATGGAGGCGCAGCTGCGGGTGAGTGAACGGAATTATCGCCTGATTTCGGAGAATTCCCTGGACTTTATTACCCGCTATGCTGCGGATGAGCATGTTACCTATTTGTATGCATCTCCGATCTGTCAGGCCATGCTGGGCTATACCCCTGAGGAAATGGTCGGGACTTCCGGCATCGCCTACATTCATCCCGAGGATGCGGATCGGGTACAGACTTATCTGCAAAGCTGCATGAACGGAGAGAAGCTGGAGCCGGTAGTGTTCCGCTTTCGGCGCAAGGACGGGTCGTATATCTGGACAGAGACGACCTTCCGTTATATCTACTCTGGCGATGGAGAGGTGTCTGAGCTTGTCGGTGTGACCCGAGATATTGCCGAACGGAAGCAATATGAAATGAAGCTTCTGGAAAGTGAAAACCGCTACAAATCCCTGTTTGAATACAATCCGTCGGCGATCAGCGCCATGGATCTGCAGGGCAGGACTCTTTCTGTAAATTCAAGCTTGCTGCATCTAACCGGGTACTCGCGGGACAATTTGCTGTTGTCCGAATTCACCGAGGTGGTCGATCCGGATGAAATGGACAACGTTCTCCGGCGCTTCGAGTTGGCTTCAGGCGGAGAGGCCCAGACCTTCGAGAGCCGTCTCATTCACCGGGACGGGCATGTGGTCGAGGTGAGCGTTATCTATGTGCCGATTATGGTCAGTGGTGAGGTGGCAGGTGTGTTCGCCATCACCAGTGATATTACGGAACGCAAACGCCACTTGGAGCAGATCGAGAAGCTGAGCTACGAACATGCTTTGATTTTGAACTCCGTCTCTGAAGGTATCTTCGGGGTGAATCTGGCTGGTGAGATGATGTTTATTAATCCTGCCGCTGCGGGAATGCTCGGATATGAGCCGGGAGAGTGGTCGGCCAGCAGTCATCTGCTGACTATTCAGCAGACTTGGCTGGACGGTGAGCCGTATTCCGGCAGCCAGAAGACGCTGATTCAGGCTTTGTCGGAGAATGTTACATATGAAGAGCGGGAGGGAGTGTTCTGGCGGCAGGATGGTTCCAGCTTCCTCGTAAAATACCGCCTGACTCCACTGTTTGACAACGGTGAGCGCAAGGGAGCCGTCGTCGTCTTCCGTGATATCACAGAAGAGAAAGAGATTGTACGCGCAAAGGAATCCGCCGAGCAGGCGGACCGGGCTAAATCGGAATTCCTGGCGATTATGAGCCATGAGCTGCGGACCCCGATGAACGGTATTATCGGAATGGCTGACTTGCTCACGGGAACGGAGCTTAACGAGGAGCAAAGCTATTATACGCATATTATCAATAAAAGCGGCGAGGCCCTGCTGCATATTCTGAACGAAGTTCTTGATTTTAGTAAAATTGAAGCCGGGATGATGACACTGGAACCACGACCACTGGAGCTTACTCAGGTTATCCAAAATGTAAGCGAGGTGTTCTACCCCAAAGTGAAGGAGAAGGGACTGCTCCTGACAAGCGAGCTTGATCCAGCCTTGCCGCCAGTGGTTGTCACCGATGAAGCGCGGCTGCGGCAGATTCTCGTCAACCTGGTGGGGAATGCGGTGAAATTCACGGAGGAAGGGGATATCCGCATCTCTGTGAAGCTCCACGAGCGGCTGGAGTCCGGACAAGTTGTCCTCAAGTTCTCGGTAAAGGATACAGGGATCGGTATTCCGCAGGGCAGTCAGGGCCTTCTCTTCCAGTCCTTCTCCCAGCTGCATCCTTCTATCAACCGGAAGTATGGCGGAACGGGTCTTGGACTTGCGATCAGCAAGAAACTGGCCGAGCTGCTGGGCGGCGGAATTGGAGCAGTGAGCCGGGAAGGCGAAGGTTCTGAGTTCTACTTTACGGTACAGGTCACCTTACCGGGAGAAGAATGGCAGGCGGAGCCCGTTAGTAACAGCTCAGCTGGAAAATCCCGGCATGATAAACCCGCAATTTTGGCGGGTGAACTGGCCGGAGGCAAATATGGGCCGTTGTCCATTCTGGTCGCTGAAGATCACCCGGTCAACCGGCAGCTGCTGCTGGCGTACTTGAAAAAGCGGGGATACGCAGCGGATGTGGCCCTGAACGGTGCTGAAGCGGTGGAAGCGGTGCTGTCCGGCTCCTATGATCTGGTGTTCATGGATATCCAGATGCCTGTGATGGATGGGATTGAGGCCACAGGCCTTATCCGGGAGCGGCTGGGACTTAGCCCGGTGATTGTCGCCGCGACCGCCTTTGCCCGGAAAGAAGACAAGGAGATGTGCATGAGAGCGGGTATGCAGGATTTCATCTCGAAGCCGCTTCACGTTAAGGAGCTGGACCGGGTGCTGCGTGACTGGTCGGCCCGGATTCGCAGTGGCGCTTGAAGTCAAGACTTGAGCAGACCGAGAAGGATGCTTGAGCATTGACAAATAACCATCCACTAACTATATTTAGTTTGTTCGTAATCATTACGTATTTTAAATTTTAATTAGGTTAGTGAGAGGGTATCTACATTGCAAAAGATGAAGCGCGGCGATTTTATTATCATTCTGCTGGTGCTGCTCGCAGCCGGCTCTATTTATGGGATCAAATGGTTCAACAGCTTGAATGACCATTACAAACAAGGGGATCTGATGGCCCTGATTACAGTGGACGGCAAGGAGTACAAGACTGTCCCGCTAACGAAAGAAGAGCAGATCATCGACATCAAAACCCAATTCGGACACAACACGCTTAAGGTATTCGATTACGGAATCCAGATGACTTATTCAGATGCGCCGCTGCGGATTGCGCTGGAAATGGGCTTTATCTCCAGGCCTAGGCAGCAGATTATCTGCATACCGGCCCGGATTATGGTTGAGGTCTTTAATCCGAACAAGTCATCGGGTGATGAAGATGAGCTGGATGCTATTATCTAATACTTTTACCAGAGGCTTGTAACTTTGCCCACTCCGCTACGGAGTCGGGGCTGGTATAAATATAGGGTGTAGCAGGCCGCGGGATGGGCGTGATCGATACCGCGGAAATCTGTACAATATCCTTACCTTTGTATTTTCCAACATGAAGCTTGCCCCGGACCTCTACCCAGGTGTCTGCGGGCAGGCTTTTTGGCGTACCGGGATACACCATAATTCCAAACGGTGTGGCATCTGCGGTACAGCATTGTACCAGAAAGCGGCTCAAGGCAAACGGGCCGTTCGTGGTCGTGGCGTTCTCCCGGTAGACGAAACCGGATACGGCAATATCTTTGCCCTCAAACTTCTGTTTATATCGCTCTATAGCCCCGAAAGTCTCGGAGAAAATATCCGGATAGACCGGAATTACAGGCTGACTGTACAGCAGCTTCGCCAACTGGGCAAACTCGACTTCAAAAGGATCGTTGGTATTAAATTGGACCTCGCGGTCCGGTTCCTTAATGTTATACGTAAGCTCAATCCCCTTCACAGATGCAGCCAGACTTCCCAGTGGCCGATCAGGCAGCAGGAAGCCGAACAGCAGCGGCAGGAGAAACAATCCATACAGGACAGTGCTTCTGATGCCCCACCGGGGAAGACGGTGGTCGCAGTCGCATAAGGCAGCACCCTTGCCAAACAGTGCCTGTACCGTCAGACTGAGCGCCATCAGGGTCAAAGGGATGGGGCAGAGTTTGATCCAGCGTGCCAGCTTAGGTGCCACATAATAATGTAGGGCATCCTGCTGTGCCAAATGACCAATATAGAGGGCAAAGGCCAGCAGAAGTACTGCCCTGAGCAGATAATGGAGCCGAATGCTCCGGGATTCATTCAAGGTCCTTCCCTCCTAACTACAACCATCCTGACATCCATACTGACCCGATGAACACCGTTGAGAAGATCAGGAAGAACAGGAATAAGGCAAATCGCGTCTTGAACAGCGAGAGCAGCATGAGCGCATTTTTAAAATCAAGCATCGGACCCAGCACCATAAAGGCCAGCAAGGAACCCGCCGGGAAAGCATGCAGAAAGGTCGAGGCTACAAAGGCATCCGAGGTGGAGCAGAGGGAGAGCAGGAAGGCTAGTCCCATCATGAAAAAATAAGACCCCAATGGTTTTCCGCCGATGGCTGCCAGACTATCCTGCACCATAAAGGTCTGGATACCGGACGTCAACAAACAGCCGATGATCAAATATTTGCCCATTTCAAAAAATTCGTCAGAGGTGTGTACGAATACGGCAGCGGCTTTGCCACCGCGTGCACTTTGATGATGATCCACTCCATTCTCCTGCCGGGCAGACAGACGGAGAGGGGACTTAGTGTTGGTGAAATAAACGATCAGGCCGATGATAAAAGCGACTGCAAAGGCCAGGCCCATGCGGGCATAAGCCAGCTCCGGGTGGGTACGGAAGGCGGTAATTGTGGCACCGTATACCACGGGGTTCAGAATCGGTCCGGAGAGAATGAAGACGATTGCTACATACACAGGCATACCTTTATGAATCAGGCGGCGGACTAGCGGGATCATGCCGCATTCGCAGACCGGGAACAAGACGCCCAGCAGACAAGCGAAAAGAATGGCGGGTACAGGGCGGCGCGGAATCCAGCGCGAGATCATTTCGTCCGGCACGAACACCCGCAGCAGGGAGGACAGCAGAGCCCCGGCAAGCACAAATGGCAGTGCCTCCAGCAGAATGCCGATGAAGCTTGCTTTGAAGGAATGGAGATACGCGTTATCCAGCAGCTCCAGACGGCCCGGCAGCCACACGATGCCAAGAATAAGCAGGAAGGCTGCGGGCAGGAGCAGCGGGAATATTTTTACCGGTGAAAAAGAGGTCAAGAGCGGAACAAGGCGGACCAGCGTTCAGTCAGCAGCGCTTCGTTCAGATTCAGTCCAATGCAGACCACATAGGGCAGACCGGGGTAGCTGGAGGCTTCCCAAGATGTCCGCATGCCAGCATATTGGACAAGCTGGACCGGCTCATCGTCCGATAGGATAACATGGCCTTTAGCGCGCAACAGATTGTCACCGCATTCTCTAAAGAAGGTTTCGAACTGCCTTCTAGTGAGCTGTGCTGGCGCTCCCTGTGGAAAAGTCAGCGTCAAAGCAGCGACTTGGGAATAGGAAGTTTCCTGTGCGGTGTCATGTTCCTTCAATGCAGTTCCGCCGGAGTCCGGCAGGACCCTGGTCATTGCAGCGCTTTTGAAGGTCTGGGGTGCGCGTTGCGGCGCCGGAATGGGAAGTTCCCGGGGAGTGATGCCGGCCAGCAGGGGTACCAGATTGATTTTACTATAATGGGTGTACACGATTTCTGCCTCTATGTTCTGCTTCCGCACCGCCTTCTCTATCTTCCATAACGTCTCTTGCTCTACGAGATCGCTCTTGTTCACGATGATGAGGTCCGCCGAACTGATCTGTTGGCGCAGTGTTCGTACAAGGTGTCGGTCAGCCGATAATCGACTGTTATATTCCAGCGTATTCTCTGCATCCAGCACTGTAGCGGTGAAATGCAACGTAAGCCGGTCCCGCAGAGGCGCTTCCAGCAGTGCATAGGCGATTTCTTCCGGGTTCGCTACGCCGGTCAGTTCTATGAATATGGCATCCGGCCGCCTTGCCAGCAGCACTTGAAGACATTCCCCGAGCTCCTCCTTGCGGCTGCAGCATATACATCCGTCCAGTAGCTTTTCTACAGTCATCCCGGTATGCTCCTGCAAAATATAGCCATCCACATCCCGTTGCCCCAGTTCATTCATCACAACGCCCGGATTCAGGCCTCTCTGCTTGCTCTCTTGCAGCAGGGACAATAACAGCGTGGTCTTACCGCTTCCCAGAAAACCGCTGAGTATGATTACAGGTATCTTCATTTTCCTCACTCCTGCCTCATTCTTTGTAACAAGAATCATAGATTCATATTTCCATCTCTATGTCATAGGTCTACTGGAAAGAACACAAATAACAGTGATTCGAAATTTTACGCCCTAGTTGTTGACATCTGGTGAATAAAGCGTGTATGATTTGTTAATCGTAATAATTACGAATAAAGAAAGGGATGAATGAAATGAGAGTTACCGTAACTTTGGCATGTACAGAAACCGGCGATCGCAATTACACCACAACCAAGAATAAGAAGAATCACCCGGAGCGGCTTGAGATGAAAAAGTACAGCCCTCGTTTGAAAAAAGTGACGCTGCACCGCGAGACTCGTTAAGAAGGTTCATAGTACAACCTGAAATTTGAACACCGAAAGGGGCAACACCAATGACAAAAATTCCTGTAACTGTACTCAGCGGCTATCTGGGTTCAGGCAAAACTACCCTGCTGAATCATATTCTGAACAACCGCGAAGGCTTGAAGGTCGCTGTTATCGTCAATGATATGAGCGAAGTCAATGTCGATGCCAATCTGGTGAAATCGGGCGGGGCGTTGTCCCGCACGGAGGAGAAGCTGGTGGAAATGTCCAACGGCTGCATCTGCTGCACCTTGCGTGACGATCTGTTGCGTGAAGTGGAGAAGCTGGCATTGGAAGGCCGTTTTGATTATATTCTGATCGAATCCTCCGGCATCAGCGAGCCTGTGCCTGTAGCTCAGACCTTTACGTACGAAGATCCTGATCTGGATATTGATCTGACCACACTGGCCCGCCTGGATACGATGGTTACCGTGGTGGATGCGAACCGCTTCTGGCATGATTTTGCTTCCGGAGACAGTTTACTCGACCGGGGGGAAACCGCTGGTGATGGTGATGTCCGTGATATTGTGGACCTGCTGATCGACCAGATTGAGACCTGTGATGTACTGCTGCTGAACAAATGCGATCTGGTGGAGGAAAAAGAACTGAACAAGCTGGAAGCGGTACTCCGCAAGCTTCAGCCTACAGCCAAGATCATCCGCACCGTCAACGGTGTTGTTGATCCGAAGGAAATTCTTAACACAGGCTTGTTTGATTTTGAAAAAACAAGCCTATCCTCCGGCTGGATTGCCGAGCTGAATAAGGAGGAGCATACGCCTGAGACCGAGGAATATGGCATCAGCTCCTTCGTGTACCGGCGCAGAACACCGTTCCATCCGCAGCGGCTAAGCTTCTTCTTCAGCAATTGGCCGGATGAGATCGTGCGGGCCAAGGGCTTCGTGTGGCTGGCGGCCAAAGGGGATATTGCCGGCAGCCTGAGCCAGGCTGGCCCGTCGATTCAGTTCGGGCCGGCAGGGTACTGGCTGGCATCGATGGCGAAGGAGCAGCAATTGGAGGTATTGGAGAGCGAGCCTGAGATTAAGGCTAAGTGGGACGAGGAGTGGGGCGACCGGATCAACGAGATTGTGTTCATCGGCGTTAGTGCAGACCGCTCGGAGATCGAAGCCCGGCTGGATCGCTGCCTTCTGACTGCTGAAGAAATGAAGCAGGACTGGACAACATTCAATAATCCGCTGCCATGGCCAGCGGAGCAATTGCTCGCAGCGGCTGCGGAATAGCAGGAGCTGGAGTCTTTAAGAAACCGGAATCCGAATGGGGGATTCCGGTTATTTTGCTCGATGGGCGATCCACCAATCCCTGTACCCCCTGTACCCCCACGAACCTCGGGAACCCGCGAACCCGCGAACCCGGCGAACCCCGCGAACCTGGCGGACCCGGCGAACCCGGCGAACCCGGCGAACCTGGCGAACCCGGCGAACCTGGCGAACCCCCGCGAACCCGGTAACCCCGTAACCCGCGAACCCCGGTAACCCGGCGAACCCGGCGAACCTGGCGGACCCGGCGAACCCGGCGAACCCGGCGAACCTGGCGAATCCCGGGAACCTGGCGAACCCCCGCGAACCCGGTAACCCCGTAACCCGCGAACCCCGGTAACCCGGCGAACCCGGCGAACCTGGCGAACCTGGCGGACCCGGCGAACCCGGCGAACCCGGCGAACCCGGCGAACCTGGCGGACCCGGCGAACCCGGCGAACCCGGCGAACCTGGCGAATCCCGCGAACCCCGCGAACCCGGTAACCCCGTAACCCGGTAACCCCGTAACCCGGTAACCCCGTAACCCCGTAACCCGGTAACCCCGTAACCCCGTAACCCCGTAACCCCGTAACCCCGTAACCCCGTAACCCCGTAACCCCGTAACC
>NZ_JABWCS010000194.1 GCF_013359945.1 Paenibacillus agri
GCCTCCGGCTTCCTTCAGATTCCACCTCACGGTGGACACCCTTGCCTTTGGCTAACGGTAGGCGCTTGCCAGCCCCCGCTCGGGACTTTCACCCTAGAGATGACGCCCATGCTGGGCGTACCTAAAATAAAATGGCGACCACGGAGAATTCCGTTTGGTCGCCATTTTTTTATAAAACATCTAGTTCAAAGAAGTTGCCGTGCTGCGCTTCTTCATTAATGAATAAATTGCAGAAAAAAGAGCTAGAACAACCATAATACCAGCTACCCAAGTATTGGTCGTAACAGGGTAATAATCGACAAGGAAACCTCCCAATCCAGAGCCCAAAGCCACCCCAAGATGTAAAAATGAAGTGTTTAGACCTAATTGAATGTCCGCAGAATCTGGAGCAGACCGCGCAAGATAACTCTGGACAGCAGGACTAAGTGCCCAAACCATCGCACCGTACAGGATGACAACTATCAATAAGCTTGTAATCGATCCTGTAGCATAAGGTAATAAGAACAAAGACGTTGCTAATAAAACTAGAAATACTAAGATCGCTCGGACCCCTCCAAATCTATCAGATGCCCATCCACCTATCCAACCGCCAACGATTCCCGCTGCGCCAAAAATCAGTAAAACCGTGCTAATCATATTTGTAGATAACCCCATTGTAGTTTGAAGGAACGGGGTGAAATACGTGTACACTGTGAAGTGGCCTGTCAATTCCAAAACAGATATGAGCTGGATAGATGCAATTTTTTTGCTTTTTAAAGTGGCGATCTGTTGGAGTAACGGAATCGTTGGTTGTGCTGGAACCTTAGGTAGAAATTTCATAATTGCAGCAATACAAATCACACTGAGCATCGACACTAATACAAATGTCATTCTCCAGCCAAAATGTTCACCAACAATTGTACCTAAAGGTACACCTAACACTAGCGAAGCGCTTAAACCCATAAAAATTATTCCTATCGCACGCCCTCTTAATTCAACAGCAACCGTTTTAGCAGCCATCGTCACAGAAACAACCACTACAATCGAGCAACTGGCGGCAAGAATAATTCTAGCAATTAGTAGGGTCGTATAGTTAGGGCTGAATATAGATAAAACATTACCTCCCAAGAAAGTAGTCATAGCGATGCATAATAATTTACGTCTATCTACTCTGGAAGTTAAAGCAATGAGTATTGGAGCGCCAAAGGCAAAAACGAGTGAGAAAATGGATACCAGCTGTCCGACAGTCCCCACTGAAACCTGTAAATCTTCAGCAATCATATTTAATATGCCTGCGATTACTAATTCCACTGTACCCGCAACAAAGGTTGCAAAGGCCAATATAAAAATCCCTAAATTCATGTAACTGCCTCCTAAAATGAATGTAGGCCCAAGCATACTCCTTATAGCGCACTCTAAAGCAAGTGTGATATTATTCAGGCATGGAAAAAAAATTATCTATTCAAGATATCGCTGCGCTCACAGGATTAAGCACCTATACGCTTCGTTACTATGAGAACATTGGCCTGTTAAGCGGGATTGAAAGAGATGCTAAGGGATACAGAGTATATTCTATGGAGGATATTTCTTGTATTGAATTTGTTATTAAGTTGCGTGACACAGACATGCCAATCAGTCAGATTAAGGAGTTTTCAGACCTAAGACGCCAAGGAAACTCTACTGTTATTGAACGAAAGGAGTTATTAGAAGTCCATCAGGCGAATGTTATTAAACAAATGAAGGAACTAGGGGATAACTTAATCAAAATAAATGAAAAAATTAATCATTATAAAAAGTTGGCGGAACAAGCCTGACGAGAACATATGTAAAGAGACCCTTTTAAAAAAGGTCTCTTTTTTTACACTTGCGTTATAGTGCACTCTAATCGATATACTGTTTTACATAGCAAAAAAAGAGGAGGAGAACAATGAAATATCGAGCGATTGGATCTTTACGTGTCTCAGCGTTAGGAATGGGATGTATGGGGATGTCTGAGTATTATGGAAATCAAAATGAAGTGGAATCGATCGAGACTCTTCATTTTGCTGTATCCCGTGGTGTTAACTTTTTTGATACTGCTGATCAATATGGACAAGGAAAGAATGAAGCATTACTCGGCCGTGCGTTCAAGAATATTCGGCATACGATTAACATTGCTACCAAGTTTGGTTTTGTAAGGAATGATAGCGGGGCTGTTGTCGGCATTAACGGGAGTCCCAAGTATGTTAAAGCAGCCTGTGAGGCCAGCTTGAAGCGTTTAGGAACCGACTATATCGATCTGTATTATCTGCATCGAGTAGACCCTAGTGTTCCCATTGAAGAAACAATAGGCGCGTTAACGGAACTGATTCAGGAAGGGAAAATTAGACATATCGGACTTTCTGAAGCTTCTTCTCAGACGATTAAGAGAGCGCAAAAAGTGCATCCAATCGCAGCATTACAAACGGAGTATTCATTATGGAGCAGAGATATAGAGAAAGAAATACTGCCTCTTTGCCGTGAACTTCAAATTGCAGTTGTGCCCTATAGTCCTTTGGGACGTGGATTTTTAACCGGAAAGATCAAATCTGTTAATACGTTGGTAGAACATGATTACAGAAGGAACACACCAAGATTTCAGGGTGAGAACTTCAAACACAACCTTTCATTGGTTCAACGTTTAGAAGAAATATCAAATCAGCTGCATATTAGCCCATCACAGCTTGCTTTGGCATGGCTACTCTCTAACGGAGAAGACTTGGTTCCAATCCCGGGGACTAAAAAGAGTTCTTATGTAGAAGAAAATATAGCGGCAATTGATATTGAGCTACCGAAAGATATTAAGGATTTTATAGATAAAGCAGTTCCAGTAGGTGCGGCGGTTGGTGAACGCTATCCTGCAAGTTCCATGACGTTATTAGACCGGTAAAATATGTAGTATGGCGATCCACATGTGTTGCTTGGAAAAACGAGGGTATCCCCCTCGTTTTACCCGTATTTCGCCAACCCAATTGCTTGTGTACCTATGCCGCACGAACAGTCCAAAAGTGAAATGTGATGCGGGGGAGAAATAGCCAACTTGGATTGGATGATTTTGTCGAGAACCTCACCTTGCTGCGAAATTGCTTGATTCCAATCAACAAATATAAGATGATAGTCTTCTGCAATCTCATCATAGAACTTTAGAACAGAATCATTCAATTCAAGTCCCCCTATCGATAAAATTCATCAATTGATTCGAACCCTTTTTGACAAACAATTTGGCATTCAATTCATGGCAGAAGAAAATGGTAGGCTCGTCGGTTTTGCTACCCTCTACTTTACAATAGACGTTACGAAGGAGAAGTTAGCGACCACGAGTGAATGAAGAAGGTTGCGCCAATCCACGTATAGAGACTAGAAGCATTTCTTTTTCGTTACTCCCAGTCTCTTTATTGCTTCTCCTTCAACAACGCCAGCTTATTGGCTAGCATACGGGCAAGAAGTGCCTGGGCTTGCTCCAATTCAATTTTCCTGAAGTCCATTTCCAACATCTTCTCGCGTAACAATTCAATGGACCGGGAGATCTCAAGTTTACTCCCCTCTTTTTCCTCCATAACGGCTTTGATTTGCTTAAGCGTAAATCCCACAGCCTGCACACGTTTTATCAATTGAAGGTGTTCGACCGCTGCTTCGGTATAATCCCGATAGTTATTATCTCCGCGCACAACGTGGCGCATATTAAGCAAGCCTTCCTTCTCATAATAACGAATGGTCGGCGGCGTTAATTCAGTCTTTTGGGCCAGCACATGAATTTTCATCCTAACCTCCCGATACACTTGACCTTAAAGTATACTTTATAGTTTATACTCTAGAGGCCGAATGGAACCTTGTCAAACACGTTGCTACAACGATTAACCAAACAGGGAGGAATGGGCATGAACAGTCAGAACAACCAATCGATGACCCGAGCCGTCGTCTTGGGCGGCGGTGGTGTGACCGGCATAGCGTGGGAGGTTGGGGTCTTAACGGGATTGCTGGAGTCTGGGGTCGACCTGTATCAAGCTGAGACGATCATGGGAACGTCTGCCGGCTCTTTTGTCGGAGCAGCCCTGGCCAGTGGGTATGACGTAAACAAACTGTTTGCGGACCAGTTGGAACCGAACCCGAACGAGATACCGGTCTCCGCGTCCAAAGAATTGATGCAAGCGTGGTACAAGGCTTTCGTCACCGGAGGAAGCGATCCGCGAAAAGTCGGAGCAGAATTCGGTCTTATCGCCAAAAACAATCCCCCCTCCGTGTCGCCTGAACAGCGGCGCGCCTTAGTCGAGAGCCGCCTTGTGACCAAAGAATGGCCACAACAATTGCAAGTAACAGCCATCGATGCCAATACCGGGCATCTTCATACTTTCGATCATAAGTCGGAAATTTCTCTACCCGATGCCGTGTCGGCAAGCGGGGCCGTTCCAGGAATTTGGCCGCTCGTCTCCATCGGTGAGCGCAACTGGACTGACGGGGGCATGGTGTCCACAACCAATGCGCGGCTGGCGGAAGGCCACCAACGGATTATCATTCTCGCCCCGATGCCAAAAGGTTATGGTTCCATTCCGGGAGCCGTGGAAGAGGCGGAAGGCTTGCATACAAATGCAGACGTTTATCTCATAATCCCAGATGAACACAGTGTTGCGGCCATAGGCCTCAACCCCTACGATTCGACGCACTGCGGCATAACGGCAACCGCCGGTCGGGAACAAGGCCGCTCCATTGCCGAAGCAGTTCGGGCTATGTGGGAATGACAGAGAGGAGATAAGTACTTCTACCTGAGAGGGAACGGGCTCTGGCATCTTGTAATCATCATGAGCTCCTGGTTACAGCTTCACAAGTACTACCCTTGGTACGAGAAAAAAGGGGCCCATCCAGATCGGATGAGACCCTGCTTCATTTTCTTACGGTTTGACGGTTCCGTTTATCTTATCGAAGTACGGGGCTAACCTGGAGGCTAGCTGCTCAAACTGCCGCTGCTCTTCTTCAGTCAACTTCTCCTCATGTTTGACCCCATTTTCATTGGTGATCTTCAGCTTTAATTGCATTAACTGCTTGGTTAGCTCCATATACTCCTTGAATTCGTCTTCCGTGAGCTTGCCTTTTGC
Source organism: Paenibacillus agri (assembly GCF_013359945.1). Lineage (GTDB taxonomy): Bacteria > Bacillota > Bacilli > Paenibacillales > Paenibacillaceae > Paenibacillus_AQ > Paenibacillus_AQ agri. The sequence continues at coordinate 5,088 of NZ_JABWCS010000194.1, forward strand.
TGCCTGAAGCATGCCTTCAATCTCTTGATAATCTTCTTGTGAACCACCGTGCTGTTCAATGGTCGCAGAAGAACCGAAAATATCATCGGCCAGATAGGAAGCAGCAAATACGGCAGATGGAATCAGGATTGCTACTGCGACAATGCCAACCAACATGCGTTTTTTCATGGGAGATCTACCTCTCTTCTCGTTTACATAGTGTTGATAGGACTGTCGGACACGTCCATACAAATCGGGAGGGCAGTGCATCGAATCTGCTGCCTGGCGTAGTTCTTCACGCAATTCCTTGTCAATGGACATACGCGTCTCCTCCCGTCATTTCGAAACGTTTCCGGAGTTCTTTCAATGCCAAATGATGCCTGGATTTCACTGTGCCAACAGGGATCTGCAGCATATCTGCGATTTCTTCCAGAGCATAGTCGTGAAAATAACGCAGGATAACGACCACACGTAGTTTGTACGACAATTGGCGGACAAGGCAGAACATTTCATACTTCATTTCGGACTGCAAGACAGCTTTGTCCGTCCACTCGAACTGTTCGCAAGTCATCTGACGGTTTCGTTCAAAAAGACGAATTCGCCGCCAAGCCTTTCTTTTCCAATCCTGGACCTGGCGTACAGTGATCCCGTGCAGCCAATACCGGAACGGCCGCTTCGGGTCATACGTATGAAACGACCGCCACATGCGCATGTAAATTTCATTAACGATATCCTCAATGTCCTGTTTGTTGTAGACAAGAAAAGCAACCGTCCGATAGACGTCTTGATGAGTCGCCTGATAGACTAGCTGAAAGGCCGACTCGTCGCCAAGCGTTGCTTTTTCAAGCCACGGAAGTAACTCTTTATCATTCATAGGGGCCCCTCCCTGACGTGTTACAACTCTTAATTCGCTCTCATGGGGAAAAAGGTTCAGTACAAGAATAAACTTTTTTGACAATACCCGTCAGCTGTATTCTTAATTTCCCACATGTATAAAATTCACAAACAATTTCAGGGAACTTCAACTGCTTCATTGCTGCAAAATAAGCTTTGCATGTTCGATCGCCCGTTTAAAAAGCAATGGCCACTGTCATGAGACAGTGGCCATTTTATTATTGCATCAGAAGTAACACTTAGAAGAACCTTCCCAGCTTCCCTATACTTCACTAACTGGTTTTGCATTCAGGGCGATTCCTGTTTTTTCTTTCTCAGCCTGCCCTGTGCGTTTAATGAAGAAAGAAAGCAACAAACCGACAATTCCGATTCCAATAATGACAAGGTAAGCATCATTAATCCCCTGAATAGTCGCCTCCATTAGCATATGCTCCTTCGAACCTGAGCCGCCTGTTGCCATCATATCTTGTAAATGAGTCTTGGTTCTGCTCGTCATAACCGTAACAAGTAAAGAAGTACCTATCGCACCAGCCACTTGCTTAATGGTATTGGAGATGGCTGTTCCATGCTCATTCAGTCTTGCAGGCAGTTGGTTCAGGCCCGCTGTTGTAATTGGCATCAGAAACATAGCCATCCCGAAGCGTCGTCCTGTGGACATTAGAAGTAAATACGTATAACTAGTGGAATCGGTCAGATTAATGAACCCGATTGTTGTTCCGATCGTAATAACCATACCGATAATGGACAGCCACTTCGCTCCAAACCGATCGAACAGCTTGCCTGTTATCGGCATCATAATTCCCATGAGAAGCGCGCCAGGGAGCATCAGCAGCCCAGATTCCAGGGCTGTATATCCACGTGCAGACTGCAAATACAGCGGAAGCAGCATCATATCCGCATACATAACCATTGTAACCGCAATATTAATAATGGTTGTCAAGGAGAACATGCCGTATTTGAACGCTCTGAGATCGAGAAGCGGGCACTTGGAGACCAGCTGTCTCCAGGTAAACAAAATCAAGGAGATTACACCTACAACAATAGATAGGACCACTTCCGCGCTTGACCAGCCCTTGCTTCCAGCACTGCTGAAGCCATAAAGAACGGTACCGAAGCCGATAGTTGAGAGAATGATGCTCAAAACGTCAAGCTTCGGATATTTTCGTTCAGCCACATTTTTCAGATAAATAAAGGCGATCGCAATAACGATTACAGCAAGCGGAATCATTCCATAGAACATCGTACGCCAGGAATAATGCTCCATGATATAACCGGCGAGTGTAGGACCGATAGCAGGAGCAAAAATAATAGCGAAACCGACCATCCCCATCGCGGCTCCTCGTTTGTCAGGAGGAAATACAGTCAGAATGACAGTCATTAGCAACGGCATGATAATTCCAGCGCCAGCAGCTTGAATCAGACGGCCAAGCAGCAAAATATCGAAGTTAGGTGCTATCGCCGAAACAATAGTTCCACCGAGGAAAATAACCATCGCAGTCTGAAACAGCTCACGGGTCGTAAACCGTTGCATGAGATATGCGGTGATAGGAATAAGAACCCCGTTAACCAACATGTATCCGGTTGTCAGCCATTGGGCCGTAGATGCCCCAATATTAAAGTCGATCATCAGCTCCGGTGTCGCGACGCTCATAATCGTCTGGTTCAAAACAGCGATGAACGCCCCCAGAATCATGACAAACAATAGCGGACCTTTCTTAATGGAGCTGCTGGCTAAAGATAAATTATTGCTCAGTTTTCTCATTCCCTTCAAATTCAGCGCGAAACTAATAGACACTGTGTAGTATAATAAACTCAACGTAAAGAATTATAGCCACCCCTCTTACAATTCACAAGCAACACTTTTCAAAAAAATGTATGTTAGTTTACAGCTGAACAGGATCTGTCGTTTATTCAGAATATCATTTACAAATCGTATATTTTTGTCGTACAAATTATTTACAGGGAAAGGAAATGAAAGCGCATGTCAACAAAATCACCTCGTACGGACCCGCGTGTACTACGCACGCGACAATTGATTCGAAATGCATTTATCGATTTGCTGCAGGAGATTGATCTTGAGAAAATAACCGTGAATCGTATTGCGGAACGCGCCACCATCAATCGTGTTACCTTCTATCTTCATTACCGGGATATTCCGGATATGATGGAGAAGATGGCAGATGACATGATTAATGCAATTGTTGCTATCTTTGAAGATGTTCAGCGTCAATCCCGTGTTGACTTTGAGAGGTTCGTATTGGGCAGTGTGCTTGAACATATCGCGGAGAATTCAAACTTTTACAAGGTGCTGCTCGCTTCAAAACGCATACCGATCTTCTCCGATCGCCTAATGCAGCTGATGGTTGATGTCATCTCCAGCAGAGCAGAGAATCGAGACGCTTCCTTATCCGGTTCGGTTGTGAGCGTTCCTAAAGATATTGCAATCTGGTATGGCTCTTCCGCATTCATCGGTACAATTGTCTTCTGGCTTCGCAATGATATGCCCTACACACCGAATTTTCTCGCCAATCAGCTTTCTCTGCTGTTCCGTTTACATCAAAATACGACCAGTTCATAGAAACATCTTCATATTAAAAAAATAAGACACAAGAGCACCTGGGCTCTTGAGTCTTTTAACAAGCAAATAGAAGTTCGGCCGATATCCGCAGTAAAGCCCGTTCCGTTCACGAAGCTGGAATCGTCTGAAACCAATCCAATTACAAGGCAACCTTGGTGATTTCTTCGGCCGAACCCGCACGTGGAATCACGTCCTCCGCCAGCTACGACAAGCTGATGCCAGCCACCCTTTCGGCTCACAGCTTTGTCAGCATGTGAATGTCCTCAGGTTCTTTCATGAAGAGTTCCTCATCGACTTCTGACGCGATAGAAGAACCAAAGCTCGAATAGAACTTCACTGCAGATTCAGTTTCTGTGGAGGATATATATAAGTATTCCGCTCCTTTTGTGATGGCAGCTTTACTTAATTGGGCGAAAATTTGGCGACCAATACCCTGTCTTCGGTATTCCCGGGTAACGTACATCAGGTCGATTTGAAGTTGATTATGATCTTTTCCCCGCGGCTTATGAGCCAGGACTCCGAACCCCACCAACTTACTCCCGTCGAATGCTCCAAATGCCACCCCACCATGGGTAAGCTCATATTCATATCGTGAAATAATCTCCTGATAGTGGTCTTCCATCCAGTTAGGGCATTCGTGAGGTGTCTTTAATTCTTCAAGAACCCCCTCCCGATATCGATAGGTTAGTTCTATGGTTTCTGAGCGATCTATATCACGGATTCTATTAGCATCCTCAAGTTTCATTTGCACGAGTGTAACCATAGTTTCCCTCCTAAGCTCAATGTAAGCATTAGCATTAAAAATGAAGCCCCATCCGTTGGAAAACTATCCTGCTCAGGGTTAAGAAAAGCCCTATTCAGGTCTACCGCGCTCCCGCCGCAGCGCCTGATTGTGACGAATCTTCGCCTCATTGCCCTGCTCGGTGGCCTGATAGAACACCCTGCGGGCAATCGCCTTGGGCAGGTAATCTTGCTTCACATAATGACCCGGAAAATCATGCGGGTACTGGTATCCAGCGTGGCCCAAAGCCGCTGCGCCTTTGTAATGCGTGTCCCGCAGGTGCAGTGGCACCTCTGCCGATTTCAGTTCCTCAATGCTGGACATTGCCTTGGAGATGGCCGTGTATACGGCATTGGATTTTGGACTCTCTACCGCGAACAAAATCGCCTGAGCAATGTTCAGCTTCGCTTCCGGCCATCCGTTGTTGCGATAAGCCTCCAGGGCGCTAACTGCCTGCACCATCGCCTGCGGATTCGCAAGGCCGATGTCCTCGCTACTGGCCGCGATCAGACGCCGGATGAAGGTCATCGGGTCCATTCCGAGCTTCTCGACGGCATAGAGGAACCAGAACAGCGCGGCGTCACTGGAGCCGCGGATGCTCTTGTGAAAAGCCGACAGCACATCATACTGCGTCGATTCATCCGCCTTGACGATCGGGCGGCGGATCGACTCCTCTGCGACCTCCAGCGTGATGTGCACGCTGCCGTCGCTCTCAGGCGCTGTCGTGAGCGCAGCTAACTCCAGTGCATTCAGTGCCCGCCGGATGTCGCCGTTCGCCATCGTGGCGATATGCTGCAGGGCCTCCTCGTCTACTCGGAGGTCCATGAACCCCAGGCCCCGTTCCTTATCGTCCAGGGCCCGCTTCATCGCCGTGAGACTGTGCTCCCGCGTCAGCGGCTCCAACTGGAACAGCGTGGACCGGCTCATAAGCGCCCCGTTCACATAATGGAACGGGTTCTCTGTCGTCGCCCCGATGAAAATAATCGTGCCCTTCTCCACCGCGGGCAGCAGGGCATCCTGGCGCGAGCTGTTGAAGCGATGCACCTCGTCCAGGAAGAGGATCGTCTTCGTCCCGTACAGGGATTTGTTGCTCTGCGCTCGCTCGATCACTTCCCGCACATCCTTGACGGAAGCCTCAACGGCATTCAACCGCACGAACTCGCCCTGCGTGTGGTGGGAAATAATATGAGCTAGCGTCGTCTTGCCGCAGCCCGGCGGCCCATAGAGCAGAATCGACGAGACCTGATCTGCCTCAATCGCCCGGCGCAGCAATTTGCCCCGGCCTATGATATGCTCCTGCCCGATATATTCATCCAGATTCTCCGGACGCATGCGGTCAGCCAGCAGCCGTCCGTCCCCTCTGCTCTCTTCAAAAGAAAACAAATCCATAATCTCCACTTCCTTGCGATATTCTATATATAGATTGAACTAGTGATTTTTCTGTTTTGGGATTAATCGTGACTCCAGCGAATGTTTGGACTTCCGGCCGCTGTTGTCTGCAGGTTTCTTGATTTAATACCGCTGTTCGCGGTAGAAATCCGCAGACAAAGGCGGTCACTAACGCTCCTACAGTTCCAAAATTCCCTCCGCCACTTTTCCCTTAACTCAAATTTTCAAGTTCAATCTATAAAGGTTGAAATGTAATCAACGTACCACCCACTGCTCCTGCAGTCACAATGATCCAAGGTGGCAACTTCCAGAACACAAGCATCAAAAACAGAATCAACGCTAACGCAACATCCACAGGGGCTAAAACGGCTGTTGTCCAAAGCGGATTATACAGCGCTGCCAGCAAAATTCCGACTACTGCAGCATTAATCCCAGCGAATGCGCCTTGAATGCCAGAGCTTTTACGCAAAGCATTCCAGAACGGCAGACAGCCTGTAATTAACAGAAAGGCAGGAAGAAATATAGCGATTGTGGCAATTAAAGCACCACTAATTCCGTTAATCATCGCTCCCAAGTAACTGGCAAAGGTAAACAGAGGACCAGGTACGGCCTGCGCTGCACCATATCCAGCCAAATAATCCGCTTGGCTGATCCATCCTGTCGGCACAAGTTCTTTTTCAAGCAGCGGAAGGACAACATGCCCACCACCAAAAACTAGCGCCCCTGACCGATAAAAACTGTCGAATAGGGAGAGTCCATCCGCTATCACAAACTGTCGCAGCACCGGCAACAGAATCAAGAGTCCCAAGAAAAGCGCCAAACAGAGGACGGCTACCCTTCGGCTAATAGGTACGGATAGTGTCGTAGTTTCCAAAACTGCGGTTTTTCTATACAACATCATACCAATGATGCCTGCAATAATAATAATCAGGACCTGGGTAAAGACATTCTGCCACAAAAGAGCAACGGATGCAGCCCCGATCGCGATTGTTGCCCTATTGCGGTCAGAAGCCAGCTTCTGCCCCATCCCAAGGATGGCCTGTGCGACGATAGCGACTGCGACAATCTTAAGACCGTGAATCCAGCCCGCGCTGCCAATGTCAAAGCCTTGGAGTAGAAAAGCGAACAGGAGCAGCATCAGGACCGAAGGCAGCGTAAAACCTAACCAAGCAGTTAAGCCACCTAGTACACCGGCACGAATTAAGCCAATTCCAATCCCGACTTGACTGCTGGCCGGACCGGGTAAAAACTGGCATAGTGCGACCAGATCCGCATAGCTTCGTTCGTCCATCCATTTCCGCCGGCGTATGTATTCATCGTGAAAATAACCAAGATGTGCAATGGGTCCTCCGAATGAAGTAAGACCTAGCTTTGTTGATACAGTCAGGACTTCCAAAAGAGTGCGCCATCTGCTTACAGCTTCATGTTCGATCACAACTTTTTCATTATTCACGGTGCTTCTAGTCCTCCTTTGCCGATGACTCGGCAGATCGACACATGCTTCCCCTATCATACCATATCAGGAGAAATACATAATAAAGAGCATGACCTCGTCACCGGGACGGGAGCCATGCTCTTTGTTCAAAGTACGGTCTAGCGGTTCAGCGCCAGCCGCATTTTTGATATAATTTTACGGATACTTTCTTCCGATAGATGATATCTTTTCTGAAGCTCTGATACAGAGCATCCACTGCGGTGAGAACAAAAAATCTCTTCGTTACGGTTCGCGATCTCCTGTCTTGAACCACTGTTCTCGCCCCATCTGACACGTTGTTCCGATTTCTTGGGGATGTAGAGCAACTCTCCCTGGATGTATCCCTGAAGCTCCTCTAAAAGCCTAGGGGGAAGAACATCCCTCCCATTTACATAACTCACGTTTCGTTTCCTCCTTCAACAGATGTGTTCCTTGAGTTCCGATCAACTTCTTGTTAAAGATAATCATGTCACGCTCTCCTTTCTTATTCTCAAATTTGGTAAATACCGTAATTTCATTATATTAAACCAGCCGTTAGGCGTCTATATTCAGATGCAACAATCTTGTAATCGTTTTTATGTTAGTGTTTACAAACCTGGAGCCTATGTCTTTAAAATACATTATGTTTTTTATTCGTTATGTTTTTTAAATAAGGAGGCCTTGCGGCCTCCCCTTGTATTGCGATCTCCGTCGTTAAACGGAAACCACCTCGTATACTGAAATCATCGTTAATCAGCCTCCTTCCAGAAGTAATCTTGCCCGGCCGGACACTTATTATTAAGCCATAGCCCCGGTGGAGTTACAAGTGCAAGAACAGTTTAAAACATTCTCCACCAAAAATACCCTCCACCCGAAGATCATTCCACTCCCTGTTTCAGTGCGTTCAACAATTCCAAAGCTTCTTCATATTCAGGCTCCAATTCCAGCGCTCTGGTCGTATAATCCAGGGTGGCCGCCTCATCCCCAAGCTCGTAGTTACAGATGGCGAGACTGTACAGGACAGGCACGACAGGCTCGTCCAGATTGGCTGCTAGCGAAAGTTCCAGGAACTCCCGTGCTTCCGCAAATTGATCCATCTCGAACAGTATCAGTCCGCAGTCCAAGGCCAGATCATAGCTGGCTTCCATCGCATAATGATTGGCCCACATAATCTGAATCCCTCTTTGCAAGTCGAGCAGTTCCTCGTCACCGCAATCCTGGAGCAGGGCCGAGATGTGCTCGGCGCTGTGAATGAACAACTCGGCATCATAGCCGCCAAGCCGCCAGAAGGCCAAGAGCTGACGAAGCTCCATTTCACCCAGATGCTGATCTACGGAGCCCTTCAGACAATAAAAATCATCTGGCCCAAAGCGGTCGATGAACCGCCGATAGGCTAGACGGGTCTGTACATAACTAGCCGGCTCCTGAAGCATGAGAATACAGCCGGCATTGATGTCTTTATAGTGATGTTGTGTGAACAGCGACACGGCCCCTTTTTGCTCAAAAGCATGCTGGATCGCATGATAGTTGGCTGTCAGAGAGAAACATCCGTGGTGAATCAGTTCAGGGGGCGGTGCGAACTCCCAGTTCTCCAGCCGGTGATCGCCTTTATCTGCCGTGATCAGAAGAAAACCAGCCTGAGACAAGGCATTCAGACGCTCCATACACTTAAGTCCTGCTGCCGGGAACAGAATATGTGAGTCCTCCAGCTTGTCCTGATATATTTGTATAACCCCTTGATAAGGGTGCGTATCCTCTTCATAGCCGGCTGCACGGCGGTATTGGAACTCGGGAACCACTTTTTTGAGCAGCTCAGATTGGCTAAGCCCTTCCACTTCCTCTGGAAATTTCAGTGCCACCTCGCACTCGAAAATTTTCCCTTCATCCACGTAAAGCAGCTCTTGCGGGATACTGCAAAAAAAGTAGTTGGCGATCACCAATAGTGGCTGCTCCAAATCCCCAGGACGGATGACCACTTTACTCTGAGTCAGATGCAGCTCCGTATCATTGACGGCATCAAAACGGGCAAAATCCAGCAGCCCCTCATCTACCAACGACAGCAGGCCAGGATGCCGCTGCCAGGAGGCGACGTTTTTGGCAGCCAAATCACTCATAACATAACGAACGGGAGGCAAGGTAAGCCCTGCGTAATCCCTAATTTCGCGTAATTGCCGAACGATATGGAAGGCCAGCCGCCCAGCGCCCGCTCCAAGCTCCAGAATGGTAACCGGCTCCGACACATGCCCTTGTGCGGCCCGATCCTGAAGAAATCCGAAAATCATCTCTGCGTAAGCTTCCGCAATCATAGGATTGCTCGTAATATACTGTGGCACTTCATCGTCTTCCCAAGCTTTCATACCCTTTTCTTCAAAATAAGCACGCTGCAGCTCCCAGATCGGGGCTTCACTGAAGCGGTAGAACTGTTGTCCATTGGTTGTCATTGATGTGTTACCTGCTCTCTATCATATTCCACTTATGTCTACTTCTAAGAATTGATGATCCCGGCCGGCATGTCAACCGGTTCTTTTAGGATTTTAGTTTTATTTATAGATAAGACGGATGTAAGGTCTGCATTTAAGATCTCAGCTTAAGATCTCAATCTAAGATCTGAACTAAAATCTTAACTTAGGCTCTGCACTTAGGGCTCTGCACTTAGACTCTGCACTTAGACTCTGCACGTAAGGCTCTGCACGTAAGGCTCTGCACGTAAGGCTCTGTATTTCCTACGGTGGAAGCTGTAGACTTCCGGTCAATGTTGTCTCCAGATTTCCTCTGTATCGCGCTTCCAAGTGGGGCGCAATAAAACAACAAAAACAACCAAGAAAAAGAGAGTTTATAATTAGGCTTCCTGATCTGTAATTTAACGGCATTTTTGCACCTTAAATAATCTGTATTTAAGAGTTAGAGTTAATTAAAGGCAATTCTGTACCTTAATTATTCCATAATACCCCTTTAAAGCTAATTTTATCGAAAATAAGATACTAAAATGCCTCTATTTCCCTTATTTTCCTTCATCCAATAAATTTAAGGTACAAAAATGCTCTTAGTTGGGGAGACCGACCTTGTTTTGCGGTTAAAGAGAAGGAGAAAGTGAGGAAGCAATAGGATTTGTGTTCGAAAACTCTCGCTTCACTAAAATCCCCCTTCTCTTCTGTTTGATTTTTAACTTCACTCCATAAAGCGGCCAAGAATGCTAGCTCTCCAGCTGAGTGCTTGGCTGTGAGCTTTCCAACTGCGAGCTTGGCTGCGAACTCTTCTACTCAGAGCTTTGCCGCGAGCTCCCTTACTCAGTGCTTTGCAGCGAGCTCCCTTACTCAGTGCTTTGCAGCGAACTCTCCTTTTAAGAGCTTGGCGTGGGTTCTCTTGCTCATATCTTGGCTGTGAGCTCTTCTACTCAGTGCTTTGCTACTAACTTTTCTGCTAAGAGCTTTCCCGCCAAAAGCTTTTCAGACAAGCGCTTCGCTCCCACAGATCTAAACCTTTCCCCTCCCACTCCTACTCGCTTTTTATTACTTTCTATCAATCGTCGTATATACAAAAAGGAACTAGCCGGGTAGCCCCCGGTAGTTCCCCAGATATCTTAATGCGGCGCCGTCTCCGTCGGCCAGCCGATCAGAACCTCACCTTCTGGTGCCTGCACGTAGGCAGGAAGTTCCCCGTCATGCAGCAGCCACAGCTCATGCAGCGCGCGTGTGCAGCCGACATACATCAGCTTCGCATCCCAAGCCGCGTCCCCATAATGACTGCGGTCAGCATCTGCCAGGATAACAGCGTCGAACTCCAGTCCCTTGGACAGGTACACCGGGAGTATGGATAGCCCGCCTTGATATGCTGTCATGCTGCCGTCGATGAGATGGATGTCGCTAAAATACGCTGCGAGCGCCGCATACAGCTCCGTAGCTTCCCGCAAACTACGTGTCAGCACAGCGACCGTGCGATACTCCCGGCCAGACAGCGCAGCCAGCGCGGCTCTCAGGTCCTGGACGCGTGGATCCAGGTGCAGCTCATTTGTCTTCAACAAGTTGCCTGCATCAGGGACTCCTGCTTCTGAGTCACGTACCTCAGAACCGTCTGCTTTAGATCTGCCCGCATCAGTGGCACCTGCCTCAGATCTGCCCACGTCAGAGGCACCTACGTCAGAGCCGTCTATCCCAGGCCTGCCTGCATCAGGGACTCCTACTTCAGAACTCTGCACCTCAGGACGGCCTGCTTCGCCATAGGCAATGAGCCGCACCGGGTTACCGCTACGGAAGACCGGCACGGCCAGCAGCGGGCTGTTCACGCCTGCAGACAGGATGCCGTTCGCGAACTCGATGATCTCCATCGTTGAACGATAACTGCGCGTAAGCGCATGGTAGGCCGTATGCTCGGGATCGAAGAGCTTCTGCATCTCTTCCCAGCCATGTACACCCTTGTAGGCATGTATGCCCTGCGACAGATCGCCCAGGATTGTGAAGGAGTGACCGCGCACGTACAGATCCAGAATCGCGATCTGGAACGGCGAGAAGTCCTGCGCCTCATCAATCACGACATGGTCGAAGCGGCTGATGCCTTCGTTGCCGTTCAGAAGATAATGAATATACAGCAGAGGCGGCAAATCCTCTTCCCGAATAATACCCTTCTTCAGTTCCTTTGCCGTTTCCTTAAGAACACCAGCCGGAATGATCTCGGGTGGTTCTGCAGGCCAACTCTCCGGGGTCTTTGCCGCCCGGAAGATCTGCTTGTAGATGGTCAGAGGATCGTACTTGGACCATTTAGCGCTGTACGCTTTTTCCCGCTGAGCGCCCTTCTTCTTGCGTTCCTTCATAGCTGCTGCAGACGGGCTCTTCTTCAGCTCCATCTCAATCCAGCGATGGATCCGTGCCATCACCCGCTCCTTGCGCTTCGCCGGAGGGTACGGTGCGTACTCCTCATTATGCCAGCGCAGAATCATGGAGCGGCGCAGTACCGTACCTTCCCAAGGGATGAAATCTCCTTCCGGGACAGCGTCTGCTTCCAGCAGCTTGATGGAGTCCTCGATAAGGCCCATCAGCGCAGTGGAACCTTTGAAGCGGCCTGGCGTCTCTTCCGTGATTTCCGGCATGCCGCCGGAAGTCTCGAACCAGCGGTTCAGCGTCTGCGTCGCATCCTGCTGCGGCAGCTCCAGCCCCAGTACCTCTGCCGCCCAGTCAGGGAACGTGTTCTGCGCAATGTTGCCCACGCCAAGCTCTGGAAGCACATCGGAGATGTAATCAAGGAACATACGGTTCGGGGCGAAAATAATCATTTTCTCCGCCGAGACCTGATCCTTGTATTGATAGAGCAAGAAGGCCAGACGGTGCAGGGCTACCGTCGTCTTCCCACTTCCCGCCACGCCCTGAATAATCAGTGCGGTATTCTTCGCTGCCCGGATGATCTTGTCCTGCTCTTCCTGAATTGTGGACACGATATCCCGCAGACGGTTATCCTTGTTCTCGCCAAGACGGTAGACGAGGAATTCGTCCGACACCGCGGGACCATCACTCTCCCGGTTAAAGGTATCCGCCACCCGTTCCAGAATCTGCTTGCGGATCACCACGTTACGCTTGAGGTAGACCAGCCCTTCTACCAATCCGTCTGGCGCTTCATAGGAAGCTGGCTCCGTCCCGCCGGTAAACGAATAGAACAGGCTTGCTACCGGTGCGCGCCAGTCAATGACTAGCGGACGGTCGCTTACCTGTTCGCGGTCTGCACCGATTTTGCCAATGTAAAGCGCCTTGCGTTCGTTCTCATCTGTACCCTGAAAATCAAGCCGTCCGAAATAAGGCTCCTGCCTTAGCTTGGTCAAATCCCTGCGTCTCTGCTCTCTGGAGGCCTCTAGAGCCTGCTCCGTGTAATCATGTCCAGTATATACCGGCGTATTGCGGAGCTTCTCCAGCACAGCATCAATTTCTACAAGTGTTTTGTCCAGCCTGTCTTCTTCCTCTTGATAGGCACTTTGAAGATTGTCTTCCAATTTCAGTTACCTCCTAAAAGTATTATCGAGCCATGGTTGCCTTATTCCTCTTCTACATACAAAAAGGATTCTCATTGTAGCACAACCAAAGCCCGAAATCCATATGTTTCAAGCTGGATAAAATAATTGGGGATTATAGCAGCGCGTGCAGGATAAAATTCGCTACAAATAGGGCTGCTATAGCATACAAGGCTGGCGGGACATCCTTGCCTTTGCCCATTGAGAGCTTTAGGATCGGGTAGGTAATGAAGCCAAACGCCATCCCGTCGACAATACTGTAGGTGAACGGAATCATGACCATAACCAGGAACGCCGGGAACAGCTCTGTCATGTCACTAAAGTCCATCTCACGTACACTCTGCACCATCAATCCACCAATGACCATCAGGATCGGGGCAATCGCGCTATCCGGCACATAAGCCAACAATGGAATGAACAGGAAGGTTGCACCGAACAGAATACCCGTGACCAGGGAGGTCAGACCGGAGCGGCCGCCTGCCGCAATTCCGGCATTGGATTCTGCAGCGGCCACCACCGGACTACTGCCGAAGATGCCTGCCGCAATATTGGCAATGGAAAGCGCGCGCAGGCTGCTTTTAAAACGTTCTGGACGGTTTGCCAGCTGAGTCTGGGAGGCGATCAGACCGATATTTTCAAAGACTACAATCAGCAGCAACAGGAAAATCGCAATCCAGAAGACCAGACTGAGCAGGCCAGTCCATTGCATCCCGAAGAATACATTACTGTATCCGCTGAAAACATGTCCGGATTCCACATTCTCCGGTCCTTTGGTGGCACCCAGCAGATAAGCAAGTCCGGTGCCTACCGCCATACTGATCAGCAGACCGCCGCTCGTACCACGGATGAACAGCACCAGTGCGAGCAGCAGAGTAATACATGACGTGATTACTGCCGGGTCACTGAAGTGGCCGATGGCCACGAAGGTCGTCTGATGGGCGATAACAATCCCGCTCTTCTGCAGCCCGATAAAGGTCAGGAACAAACCGATGCCGACTGTGATGGCATGCTGCAGATTGTGCGGAATCGCTTCGCTCAAGATACGATACAGCGAGGTGAACGCCACGATCGCAAACAATATGCCGGTAACGACAACTACAGCCAGCGCCTCCCGCCAATCCAGCTTCATGGAATGCACAAGCGTGTACGTGAAAAAGGCGTTGATCCCCATCCCCGGCACCACTATGATCGGCGTCTTGCCGGCAAAAGCCATCAAGAGGCAGCCTGTAATGGCCGTCAGCAATGTAGCTACCATCCCTGCCCGCAGCGGCATGCCCGCATCGTGCAGAATGGCCGCGTTGACCATTACAATATATACTGAAGCAAAATAGGAGAGAATACCGGCGGCCCATTCCCGTTTCCAGTCATGTTCAGGCAGTAAACCTACGCTATTTCGCCAAAAATTCGATTTCATTATTTATAAACCTCCGCTAATGTCAAGTCAGGTCCATCTCTATGCTTTGCCAAAAAAGTCCTCAAGCCCTGACAAAAGGGCGTCAGCAGCCAGAAACCGGCTGTACGCCCTTTTGTCCATTTACTTTGATAATATTTAGTCTACCCTTTATTCACAGAAATCTTTCGGCCTAGTTGCAGCTTCCTGGTAAGTAAGGAAATTAAAAGCTGACGCCTCCGGCCTCCAGCAGATCCTTCACGGTTACGCTGACCATAATAAGACCGGCTACAGGCGGCACGAACGAGTTACTGGCAGGTGGCTGCTTCGCTTTACGTCTGTCCGGCGCGTTCTCTGGAACGATTTTATCCGTAACATCCTGACGCGGCTTCACCGGAGTCTCTGTAGAGAATACAACCTTAACACCCTTTTTGATGCCCTCTTTACGCAGCTTCTGACGGATAATCCGGGCGATAGGGTCATAGGTAGTCTTGGAGATGTCAGCAACCTGGAACCGGGTAGGATCCATCTTGTTGGCTGCGCCCATACTTGAGATCATCGGAATTCCCCGGGCCAGACATTCTTTGATCAGGTGGACTTTGTATATGATCGTATCCGAAGCATCAATTACATAATCCAGCTTATATTTAAACAATTCTTCATACGTTTCTTCCGTATAGAACATATTCAGCGCAATAGCATCACAGTCCGGGTTGATCAGCTTGATGCGGTCCACCATCAGCTCGGCTTTCTTCTGGCCTACAGTGGTAGTGAGTGCGTGGATCTGGCGGTTCACATTGGTGATATCCACCACGTCCTTATCAATCAGGATAATCCGCCCAACCCCGCTACGGGCCAGCGCCTCTGCCGCTATACCGCCGACACCACCGATACCTAGCACTGCTACTGTGCTGTTTTTCATAATATCCAGGCCTTCCGGCCCGATGGCAAGTTCTGTACGCGAGAACTGGTGCAACATATTTTAAGCCTCCTTAACTAGCACTACGAAGCGCAGGATGCGCTTCGCAGTGAATGAATAGTATGATTATTCTTTGTCTTTTTCCTTCTTCGGTTTCAGCGCCAGCTTGATGTGCAAATCTTCCAATTGCGAGCCTTCCACTGGGGATGGAGCATCCATTAGCAGATCGGTTGCACTTGCAGTTTTCGGGAATGCGATCGTTTCCCGCAGGTTGGTGCGTCCAGCGAGCAGCATCACGAGACGGTCAAGGCCGAAGGCAATTCCGCCGTGCGGAGGCGTACCGTATTCAAACGCGTCGAGCAGGTAACCGAATTTTTCGTAAGCAACTTCCTCAGAGAAGCCGAGCGCTTTGAACATTTGCTCTTGCACTTCACGTTTGTAGATCCGCATCGAGCCGCCACCGACTTCGTAGCCGTTCAGCACGATATCGTAGGCTTGGGCACGAATGGCACCCGGATCAGTCTCGAACAGGTGCAGATCCTCTTCACGCGGACGTGTGAACGGATGGTGCTCAGCAACATAACGTTTTTGATCTTCATCATAACCCAGCAGCGGGAAGTCTGTTACCCAAGCGAATTTGAAGACGTTGTCGTCGATCAGGCCGAGCTGGCGTCCGATTTTGAGACGCAGCGCACCAAGAACATCTGCAACCACTTTTTTGTTATCTGCGGAGAAGAGCAGCAAGTCACCTTCCTCAGCGCCAGTACGTTCCTTAACAGCAGCAATCTCTTCTTCGGAGAAGAACTTAACGATTGGCCCCTTGAATTCGCCATCCTTCACTTGAATCCATGCCAACCCTTTCGCGCCGTAACGCGCAGCATACGGTCCAAGATCGTCGATTTCTTTACGAGTCCAAGTACCACAGCCCTTAGCGTTAAGGCACTTCACTTCTCCGCCTTTTTCGATAACGGACGCGAATACCTTCACGCCGCTGGTAGCTACGATATCATTCATCTCGATCAGTTCCAGACCAAAGCGCAGGTCTGGCTTGTCGGAGCCGTATTTACCAATAGCATCAGCATATGTCAACCGTTGGAACGGAAGTGCGAGATCTGCACCAACAGTTTCCTTGAAGAGACGCTGTAAAAGCTTCTCCATCATGCCCAGCAGATCATCCTGGGACAGGAAGGAGGTCTCAATGTCGACCTGGGTGAATTCCGGCTGACGGTCAGCACGCAGATCCTCATCGCGGAAACAACGGGCGATTTGATAGTAGCGCTCTATACCGCCCACCATCAGCAGCTGTTTGTAGATTTGCGGGGATTGCGGCAGACCGAAGAATTCCCCTTCATGCACCCGGCTCGGTACAAGATAGTCACGCGCGCCTTCCGGTGAGCTTTTAGTTAGAATCGGTGTTTCTACATCGATAAATCCTTCGCTGTCCAGGAAGTCACGGAATATTTTGGATGCTTTGGAGCGCAACAGCAGCGTCTTTTGCATCTCAGGACGACGCAGGTCGAGGTAACGGTATTTCAGACGCAGTGATTCGTCCACTTCCACACCATCTTCGATAAAGAACGGAGGTGTCTTCGCTGCGTTCAGCACTTCAATATCCGTAATTTGCACTTCAATCTCACCGGTAGGCAGATTCTTATTCACGGTTTCTTCATCGCGCTTAACCACTTTACCTTTAACAGCCACAACGTATTCACTGCGTACTTTGTCAGCGATTTGCAGCGCTTCGCCCGAATAGTCGGGATTGAAAACAACTTGTACAATTCCGCTGCGGTCACGGAGATCAATGAAAAGTACGCCCCCAAGGTCGCGGCGGGTCTGTACCCAACCGTTAAGGGTAACGGTTTGTCCAATATGGTCCTGCGTTAATTGTCCACAATGATGACTTCTTTGCATGATTTGATCATATCCTTTCATGATTGAAATATCGCTTGTACTATCGCTGTTGCCTCAGACTATACGATGGACTGAGCAAGTTCATCAAGCTTGACGTTACGCTGTTCTCCTGTGTCCATCGACTTCAAGGCGATCACACCGGCCTTCAGCTCGTCTTCGCCCAAGATCGCGGTGTATCTGGCTGCCATGCGGTCTGCCGACTTCATTTGCGCCTTCATTTTCCGGCCCAGATAATCTCGTTCGGCAGAGTAGCCCTTGCTACGCAGAAGATACAGCTGCTTCGTAATCTCGAGATCAGCTTCTTCACTCAGCGCTACGAAATAGACATCCAGCGGCTTGGAAGATTCCAGCTCTACCTTCTGGTGTTCCAGAATGAGCAGAATACGCTCCAGACCGATCCCAAAACCGATACCCGGTTGATCCGGCCCGCCGATTTGTTCCACGAGCCCGTTGTAGCGCCCGCCGCCGCCGACTGTATCGATGGAACCGATGCCGGCTGCTTTATATTCAAACGCAGTATGCGTGTAATAATCGAGTCCGCGCACAAGACGCGTATTGATGGAATAGTCAACGCCCATGGTATCCAGGTGCTGCTTAACCTTTGCAAAATGCACGGTGCACTCTTCATCCAGACTATTCAAAATGGACGGTGCATCAGTGAATTTATCCTGGTCTACCTTGCAGTCCAGTACACGCAATGGATTGCGCTCCATACGACGCTGGCAATCACTGCAGAGGTTGTCTTTCATCGGTCTCAGGAAATTCAGAAGCTCCTCCCGATAGGCCGCACGGCTTGGCGCGTTACCCACAGAGTTGATCTCCACCCGCACATCCTTCAGACCCAATTCCTTATAGAACTCGTAACCCAAGGAAATGACCTCAGCATCAATCGCCGGATCTACCGCTCCGAAGGCTTCAACACCAAACTGGTGGAACTGACGGTATCTTCCCGCTTGTGGACGTTCATAACGGAACATCGGCCCGATATAATACAGCTTGCTGACATCCGGCTCGCCATACAGCTTGTTCTGAACATAAGCACGTACAACGCCTGCTGTCCCTTCTGGACGAAGCGCCAGATCCCGGTCGCCCTTGTCCTTGAACGTATACATCTCGCCTTCTACAATGTCCGTAGTTTCGCCTACGCCTCTTTCAAACAATCCGGTATGCTCGAACATAGGTGTACGGATCTCCCGGTAGTTAAAACGGTGGCACAGCTCTCTGGCCTTCGCCTCTACAAACTGCCATTTCTCCACCGCGCCTGGCAGCACATCCTGTGTGCCTGTGGGTTTCTCGAATCTTTCTTTAGCCACTGCCTATCCCTCCTGAAAAAATACCCCTTATAGCCTTAATTTCTGCGTTAATGCGCAGCATAACAAAAAATCCCTCGCCCTGTTTATCACAAACAGGGACGAGGGATTATCATAACCAATAATTCACCCGTGGTACCACCCACATTCCGGAGCAGGAGATTACTCTCACCACATCCGCTTCAAGCGGTTAACGCCCGCCTACGCGCAAACGGCTACTGATTGCAGCAGTTGTCAAATCCTGCCGATGTTCGCCGTGCGTTCTCGGGGAGGTCATTCATTCGCTCATCAACAGAATCCTTGCAGCCAGACGTAGCGACTTAATCGTCCTTGGTATGGACAATACCGACTCGTCAGGGGATTCCTCTCTGGGGTTGTGGAGGCCCGAATTACTTATTCCCGTCATCAAAGCACTATAATATAACTGTTATTGTTAGATTCTACTGAACCACTGCGCTAAAGTCAAGAAAGGAAATTAAAAATTTTAAGATGAATGAGGACGGAAAGTGAGCTTAATCGGCAAATTTCTCCTGTTACAAAAAAAATGACCCACAGCCGGTTGCTGCGGGTCCATCATCATATATTATTAAAAAGGGGGTCATGTCTTTATTATAAACACGCTATATTAAGGAATCATGTATGAAATGTTACGAGTACATTACAGAAAAGAAAGCGCTTAATTTTCAGGGACATACCCGTCTCCTTTATCATAGCTTTAGCCTGACGTGACGGCAACCCTTGAGGGTCCTATTTTCAATCGTACCGATTAATAGTCCAATTCAAAAGCGCCGGATAGCCCATAAAGGCCATCCGACGCTATATTCCTCAACACCCTAGAAACAGCCGTTAATCAAACCGCTCCACATAAGCTTGCTTGCCACGCAGAATTTGAATGACTTCGTTATATCGATCCTCATCCACCTTCAGCTCCATGATATAGCGGAGTTCCCCAAGCTCTTCGTCGCTAAGCTCAGCTTCCTCTCCGGTGCTTCCCTCAATCCCGCGGCTTTCAACATCGTCCACGGACTCTGGAATTCCAGTACTAGCGACCAGTGCAGCTCCGGCACCCGGTGACCCAGAGGTACCCGATGTACTGAATCCACCGGCTGCCAAGGCGGAATTCCCAAGTGGAATCACCGGTAGCAGAAAACGGCGGTCCTGTCCCAGCCGATCATTGAGCGGCCATATCTCCAGCCCTTCCACGTTATAGGCGATAAGTGCTGTTTTGGCTCCTAGCGCATCATCTTCTGTCTTAAAATACGCCTGAATTCTTCTAGTCATTGTTAGTCCCTCCTTGAATATATGTTCAAGTCAGTCTGTAATCTATAGCACTTTCAGCAGCTCACGCACGAATGCCGGCTCGTCTTTCGGTGTACGTGAAGTGATATAATTGCGGTCTACGACTACCTCTTCATCTTTGAATTCCGCTCCCGCATTGACAACATCATCCTTCAGTGGAGGATAGGAGGTTACCGTACGTCCTTTGAGTAGCTCAGCGCTGATCAGAATCTGAGGGCCATGACAGATGGCGGCAATAGGCTTGCCTGCGCTGTTGGTCTCTTTTACAAATTGAAGCACTTCCGGACTTAGCCGCAGGTTCTCTGGCGATGATCCGCCGGGAATAACCACAGCGTCATAGTCGCCTGCGCGGACTTTTGAGATCGCCTTGTCGGCTGCATACGAGACCTTGCCCTGCTTACCCACCAGTGTCTCATTTTCCTTCAGACCTATGATCTCCGCCTGATGTCCTGCTTTTATCACTTCATCGTAAGGAACCTTCATTTCGGAATCTTCAAAATCACTCGCCAATAGAAATGCAACTTTACTCATGAGACAACTTCTCCCTTCTGTTTGTTCTTGTGCAGCTGAACGGAACGATTGCGCTTGAAAGATTCTCGCTCTTCTACTATTACCCGGTCAATATGTTTTCTAACACTGTCTTACAGAATGAACCTGTTATTATCCCCTTCGTGCGCCTCTATAGCCTCATAGAAAAAGCCGACTTACTACCCGTCTCAGGTACGCGGCAGCAGGTCACGGCTTCTTCCCTTCAATACCTGAATCTCGGCGGGAGCCTCAGCTCCTTTTACAATTGCGCCTGCTTCAGCAGGGCTTCCTGTCGCCAATGTCGGGTTGCTTCTCCATACCCATGCCTTTTGAGATTGTCTCATTGCCGTAGCTCCTTGCAACTTGCCGTAATATCCATCCGCTTCTAGTCTAACCATACGAACAATGCCCTATCCGTACAAAAAAAGATGCCGCACACGGCTCCCAAAGGAACGGTGATGCGACATCCGCCGATATTTTATTCGTCTTAAATGAAACAAAATTGTAGCGCTTGATTTAACCCCGGCTATCGAGGATTAACGTGACAGGCCCCCAGTTGACGAGCGACACATCCATCATCGCCCCGAACACCCCGGTTCCAACCTGCAGACCGCGGGCAACCAGCTCACGGTTAAAATAATCATATAACTGCTCGGCCTCAGCCGGCGCAGCGGCGGCCATGAAATTGGGGCGTCTGCCCTTACGGCAGTCCCCGTAGAGCGTAAACTGCGATACAGACAGAATCGCACCGCCAGTGTCAGTGACGCTGAAGTTCATTTTCCCTGCTTCATCCTCAAAAATCCGCAGTCCCGCGATCTTCTCCGCCAGATACGCCGCATCCTTCTCTGTATCACCATGGGTCACGCCGACCAGTAACATCAAGCCTTCACCAATCGCGCCGGTCACTTCGCCATTAACCGTTACCTTAGCTTCCTTGCAGCGCTGTACTACTACTCTCATTGCAGCTTTCAGCTCCTTGCCTTATTGCATGATCCGGTGGACCGTGTAGACATCCTTGACACGTTTGACCCGATCCACTACCGATTGCAAATGTTCAGTATTGCGGATCAAGACTGTCATATGAACCATGGCCATCTTGTTCTTGTCGGATCGTCCGGTCACCGCCGAGATGTTGGTCTTGCTCTCTGCGACAGCCTGCAGTACTTCATTGAGCAGCCCGTTACGATCATGGCCTGTAATCTCAATATCGACGCTATAATTGGCCTCGACGCTGCCTTCCCAGTCTACCTCAATCACCCGTGCCGCTTCTTCGCCCTCACCGTCGCCCGGAATATTCGGACAGTCTTGGCGGTGAACTGATACCCCGCGGCCGCGAGTCACATACCCAATAATGTCATCGCCTGGCACAGGATTACAACATCGGGCAAAACGTACAAGCAAGTTATCAATGCCTTTGACACGCACGCCATTCGTCGGCTGATTCCGCTTCTCGCCCGAGGATTTGATCTCCTTCATCTCAGAGGTCAGCTCCAGATGATTAGCAGTCTCTTCCTGCTCCTTGCGTAGCTTCTCGGTCAGCTTGGAAGCGATCTGCGCGGCCGTAATGCCGCCGAAACCTACAGCAGAGAGCATATCCTCAATATCGTTGAAGGCGAATTTCTTCGCAGCCTCAAGCAGCTTATCGTCAGAGATATATTCAGACACTTCAACGTTCAAACGCTTCAGCTCACGTTCAATCGCTTCACGGCCCTTCTCGACATTCTCCTCACGCTTCTCCTTCTTGAACCACTGCTTGATCTTGCTCCGGGCATGGGAGGACTGGGCAATCTTCAGCCAGTCACGACTCGGACCATACGAATGCTTCGAGGTCAGGATCTCCACAATGTCCCCGGTCTTCAGCTTATGATCAAGCGGCACAATTCTTCCGTTCACCTTGGCGCCAATGGTCCGGTTACCGACCTCCGTGTGAATACGGAAGGCAAAATCAAGTGGAACAGAGCCGGCAGGCAGTTCAATAACCTCGCCTTTGGGAGTAAATACGAAGACGAGGTCCGAGAAAAAGTCCATTTTCAGCGATTCAACGAATTCTTCCGCATCCTTAGCCTCATGTTGAAGCTCAAGGATCTCCCGGAAGAATGGCATCCGGTTCTCGGGATTGCCGTTGTTGCCGGTGCCTTCCTTATACGCCCAGTGCGCTGCGATACCGAATTCCGCGGTACGGTGCATCTCCCAGGTACGGATCTGAACCTCTGTAGGCTCCCCGCCCGGCCCAACCACCGTGGTGTGAAGCGATTGGTACATGTTCGCTTTGGGCATAGCAATATAATCCTTGAAACGGCCAGGCATCGGCTTCCAAAGCGTATGAATAATGCCAAGTGTGGCATAACAGTCTTTAATGTTATCGACAATGATACGAATAGCCAGCAGATCATAGATTTCGTTAAACTGCTTGTTCTTCGTGCTCATTTTATTATAAACGCTGTAGATATGCTTCGGGCGTCCGGACAGGTCACCTTCGATGCCCATCTCGTCCAGCTTGGACTGAATGCGGCCGATGACGCTCTCGATGAACTGCTCGCGTTCTGCCCGCTTCTTGTGCATCAGATTGGCAATACGGTAATACTGCTGAGGATTCAAATACCGGAGGGCAATATCCTCCATCTCCCACTTGATTGCCGAAATCCCCAATCGATCTGCAATAGGACAAAAAATCTCCAGTGTCTCATAGGAGATCCTGCGCTGGCTTTCCTCTGACTGATATTTCAGTGTCCGCATATTGTGCAGACGGTCCGCCAGCTTGATGACAATGACCCGGATATCCTGCGCCATTGCAATGAACATTTTGCGGTAATTCTCGTTCTGCTGCTCTTCCTTCGAGCGGAAGCGGATGCGTTCCAGCTTGGTCAGACCATCAACAAGCATGGCGCAGGTGTCGCCAAATTTCGCACGGATCTGGTCGAGGGACACTGTCGTATCTTCCACAACATCATGCAGAAGCGCAGCAATAATGGAGATTACATCCATCTGCATATTGACGACAATATCTGCGACGGCAAGCGGATGCAGGATATACGGCTCCCCCGATTTGCGGACTTGCCCATGGTGGGCCTGATCAGCAAATTCATATGCTTCCGTAATGCGGAGCAGATCTTTTTCTTTTATATATGCGCCAGCTTTGTCAATTAATCGCTCAATGCCCATTCTCGTCGTATCCGTTTCCTTTCTATAAGAAAAACTCCTGCCAGGAGTCTCTCGATGATGTAGTCGATAAAATAAACAAACCTGCAAAAATGTGCATCGTCTGCAGGTTTCTTGATCGGTATACCGCTTTCTGTGAACAACCTCTAAGAGTTGAAAGTTGTCTATAATTATGACGCTTACGAGGGATTACGTCAACACTTGCCATCGCATGGCATTAGTGTCAAGAGAAGTCACAATAACGTACAAATTGATGTCACTTGTGAAATTGTTGTTGTAAAAATGTCAAGTTCTATTTAATCTAGTAAAGGCGGTTTGCCAAGTAATGATTTATATTATGAAAAAGAAAGAGGAGTGACCACCATTGCAACGCGAAATTCAAGTTAACGAAAGGCTTCCCTGGGGGCCGGGCTTCCTTCTGAGTCTTCAGCATTTGTTCGCCATGTTCGGCAGCACGGTGCTGGTGCCCAACCTGTTCGGGGTAGATCCCGGTATGATTCTGCTGATGAACGGTATCGGCACACTCATGTACATTTTAATCTGCCGCGGTAAAATCCCTGCTTATCTTGGCTCCAGCTTCGCTTTTATTTCACCTGTTCTGGCCGTGCTGGCACAACATCAGGATGATCATCAACGTGGATATTCGCTTGCACTTGGCGCATTTATCGTCACCGGCGTGATTTTCATCCTTGTCGCGCTGATTATCCGTTTTGCCGGAACCGGCTGGATTGACGTGGTCTTCCCTCCGGCTGTTATGGGTGCAATCGTCGCCACCATTGGACTTGAACTCGTCCCGGTAGCGGCGCGTATGGCAGGACTGATCGCTCCTGAAGGCGCAACTGATTGGACACCAGACACCAGTGCTATCACTCTCTCCATGGTAACCCTCGGCGTTACTGTGATTGGAGCCGTTCTCTTCCGCGGTTTCCCAAAAATCATTCATATTCTGATCGGGATCGTGACAGGTTACGGTTTGGCATATTGGATGGGCAAAGTAGATACAGCAGCTATTAGCAACGCTCATTTCTTTGCCAGACCAACCATTACTACACCTTCGTTCGACTGGGACGTTATTCTAACCATTATCCCTGTATCCCTCGTCGTTATTGTCGAGCATATCGGACACTTGCTGGTTACAAGCAATATCGTCGGCAAAGACCTTGCCAAGGACCCTGGTCTAGATCGCTCACTGTTCGGAAACGGGATATCTACCATTATCTCCGGATTTGTCGGTTCCACTCCTAATACTACTTATGGTGAAAATATCGGAGTTATGGCTTTGACCAAAGTTTACAGCGTATTTGTCATCGGCGGTGCCGCCATCATCGCCATTCTGCTCTCGTTCTCAGGCACCTTCTCATCCGTTATTGCCAATATCCCTCTTCCGGTAATGGGTGGTGTCTCCCTGCTGCTGTTCGGTGTTATTGCAGCATCGGGCCTACGTATCTTCGTAGAGCAAAAGGTCGACTTCTCCAAAGCAACTAACATGATTCTCGCAACCCTCGTTCTTGTTGTAGGCATCAGTGGTACAACCCTTACGATCGGTAATGTTCATCTGAAGGGAATGGCGCTAGCTACCATCGTTGGTATGGTCCTTTCCCTGTTGTTCAAGCTCATTGAAGTACTTGGACTTAGCAATGAGAAAGATAACGAAAAATCTGCTCATTAATACGCGGGTAATACGCGGGTAAAATCACTTATAAAAAAGCGGACTGCTGTCATCTATCGACAGCAGTCCGCTTTTTATTTCCCGGGAAACGCTATTTCGTTTATCTCTTAGTCCTCATAGTTCAGCAAGGAGATGACTTCGATATCAGTCAGCTTGTTGCGTCCGGCCAGTTCAACTAGCTCGATCAGGAACGCTGCCCCGACGACTTTGCCTCCAAGCTGTTCGATCAAGCTAACCGAAGTAGCAATCGTACCACCGGTTGCCAGCAGATCGTCGGCAATCAGTACATTTTGCCCTGGCTTGATAGCATCGGTGTGCACAGCCAGCTTATCCTTACCGTATTCCAGGTCATATCCAACTTCAATAGTCTCATAAGGAAGCTTACCGCTCTTGCGGATCGGCACAAAACCTACACCAAGTGCATACGCCAGTGGTGCGCCCACAACGAAGCCGCGAGCTTCAGGTCCGGCAATAATATCAATTTTCAGGTGGGCTACAAGGGCTTTCAGTTCATCGATCGCCTGGCGGTAAGCCTCGCCATTGTTAAGCAGTGTTGTAATATCCTTAAAGCTGATTCCCGGTTGTGGGAAATCCGGAATCACGCGAATAATTTCTTTGAAGTTCAAGATTATCATCTCCTAAAATTTTGTGAGCATATACTTCGGTGAATTACTTCGAACAAAATCGCTTCGGAAGCATAAGCTTAGTTTTGTATAGCATAGGCTGCGGTGATTTTACTTCGACAAAACTGGCTTCGTAAGCATACGCTTAGTTTTGTGAGCATAGCTGCGTTGATTTAACGTCGAACAAAATTTCTTCGGAAGCATCTCTATAATCTCAGGACACACCTTGCCGGCGGGATTGCATAAAGTCCTGCAACTCTGACAGGCTGCCGTCCATGAAATACTCTTCCATCTGCGCTACCTGTCCCAAACGGATAAAATGCTGCGAAGCTGTAAGGCTCTTGGCAGCAGGCTGCGTTACAAAAGTGATCAGCCCTTGGTGGCGTTCGATAAAATCAAGCTCCTCGAACACATCCAGCATCATACTCAGCATACGTACGCTCAGCGGGGTCTGCCGGCTCAGACGCAGCAGTACCTCATGCTCTGGGGTTGCCGCAGCAGCGACGGAAGCAAGCAGCTTATATAAGGCCTTAAAATGATCACGGGTCGGAACCTGCAGACGTTCACGTCTCTCTCGGATCGAATGAAGCAGCGCCACATTATCGATAAGCGGAAAAGTCTGAAGTACCGCGTCCAGCTGTTCCGGCGACTCCGGCAGATCCAGCAGACAGAGGACAGAAACACGTTCCTCTTCCAGCTTATTCTGCTCATCGTCATGTGCGGAAATTCCGCCGTTCTCATCGTATGTCCAAAGAGACATGCCCTTCAACTCATCTGGCACAAGGGCTCGCTCCTTACGAGACACGACTACAGCCCGATACGGATCCGTTCCCGCATAGGGCGTCAGGCGCTCGCTGATCTCACGCGCTTGCCGAACCGCATCGGCAGCTCCGCGCAGATCGAACAGCTGAGTTTCGTGGACCGCCAGATCCTGCAGCATCAGCTGTGGCTTACGGGAGCCATTCCACTCGTTCACAGACAATTCGGCTAACACATCCACTTTAGTGCCACCTGGCAGCAGTGCGCCTAGCGCACCTTTGCCAAAAGCAACCGCCTCAATAATATGCTTGCCTTGCTGCAGAACAATTTTGAGATGCTTGCCTTCGGCGCCCATGGTCCGTGTCTCTTTGACCACAGCACCACGTAGAATAAACTTCGGCAACGGGTTACTCATGCCGAACGGCGCTAGCCGTTCCAGCTCATCCGCCGCTTGAAGCGACAGATCGGCGATCGTTGCTTCACTATCTGCTGATGTCACCGCCACAAAATGCTCCGGTGTCAGTACACCTGAAGCATAGTCGTTCAGTGCATCAGCGAAGGCACCAAGGCCATCGCGATGAAGGCTCATACCGGCAGCCGAAGGATGCCCCCCGAAATGATCCATCAAGCTGGAGCAGGAAGATAAGGCCGCATAAATATCGAATCCAGGGATCGAGCGGGCTGAGCCCTTGCACATCCCCGTCTCGGGATGGATATCCAGAATGATTACCGGCCGGTAGTAGCGTTCCAGCAGCTTGGAGGCAACGATGCCTACCACACCTACATTCCAGCCTTCCGAAGCCAAGACGATCACATCTGGAAGCCCTTCAGCTGCGATTCTTTCCTCCAGCTTGGCTGTGGCTTCAACCACGATTCTCTCCACAACCAGCTGACGCTCCTTATTCAGCAGGTCCAGCTCATCCGCCAGCTCACGCGCTTCTTCTGCATGCTCTGTGGTCAACAGCGAGACAGCTCGTCCGGCGTGATCAAGACGGCCGCTGGCGTTGATACGCGGCGCCATGCCAAAAGCAATATTCACCGCGCCTACTGTATTCATAGTTACCCCGCTAACCTCAAGTAGCGCGCGAATGCCAGGGAAACGGGAATTACGCATGGAGAGGATCCCCCTGCGTACAATCTCCCGATTCTCCCCCAGTAAAGGCATAAGATCCGCCACAGTACCTATGGCAGCGATTTCGGTCCATGCCTCCGGTATGTCCCCACCAAGGAGTGCCTGTGCCAGCTTAAGTGCAACACCTACACCTGCCAAACCTTTGAAGGGATAAGGGCAATCAGGCAGCTTGGGATTAATCAAAGCATAAGCCTCTGGCAGAAGTGCCGGCGGCTCATGGTGATCCGTTACGATCACATCCATGCCCAGTTCCTTGGCATAAGCAATCTGGTGATACGCACTGATACCTGTATCTACAGTAATAATCAGGGAGACTCCCTGTTGCAGCGCCCAATCCAGGGCATGATTATGTAAACCATAGCCTTCGTTTGAACGATGCGGGATATAAATGTCATAGGAAGCGCCAAGATAACGCAGCAGATGAATCATCAGCGCTGTGCTGGACACACCATCGGCATCATAATCACCATAGACCAGAATATGTTCATTTTCTTGCAATGCCTTTCTAATTCTCGGAACCGCTTCAGTCATCCCCTTAAGTAAAAACGGGTCGTGCTGCTCCTGCCCGCCACCGTCCATAAATACCAGCGCCTCTTCAGGCGTTGCCTTGCCTCTGGTAACCAACAGTGACGACAAAAGCGGAGAAATAGAAAGGCTCCGGGCCAGTTCCCTTACTGCATCGGGATCGGCTGCCGGAGAATGCCATCTTGTTTTAGAATGAAGCACGGATAACTCACCTTTCTCTTACCTTGGCAAACTATTGAAGCAGGGTGGGCAGATCATCATCCACCAGCTCATGATTGCTCTTGTAAGGATAACCCGGATCATACGGTACGACATCCATACGCACCTCGCCCACGTGAACAAAACGTTGCAGCAACAGCTTTCTGGCACATTCCGCAATTTCTTGGGCTTCTAGCACTGTAATGCGCGGGTTAACACTGATTTGGACCTCCAGGTTCACATAACGCCCCTGTTCCATCGCTTTCAGATGCTCCACACGGATTACCCCATGCACTCGCTGTACGGTATCAATAAAGCTGGCCGCATCTTCCGAGGGAAGCTCCTGAATGTTTTTTCCATAGACCGAACTGGCAATCAGGCTATATCCTTTACGCAAAATCAGAAATCCCGTCAACAGCGCCGCAATAGGGTCCATATACAACAGCGGATGCCAGCCAGAGTAGCTGCCAGCCATCGCAAGTGTAATCCCGATCAGAACAGTGATTGAAGTATACAGACTGAAACGATGGCTGTCGGCATAAGCAGCATGGCTACCATCGCCCAGCTTCTTGAAATGACGATATTGATACTGGAACACAATTTCTTTCACCAGAATAGATAATAGAACTGTTACAAGTGCGTAATACCCGGGTGTAGTTAAATGTCCATAAGTCAGATCACGAATTGAGGAAAAAACAACCTGTAACCCGCCCATTAAAATGAGCACAGAACAGGATATAGCCAAGATTGGCTCCTTGCTTCCCTGCCGGGCACCAGCCTTGAATCGGGAGGAAGCTTTGCTGTTCTTTTTCTGTCCAGAACGCCATGGAAGAGTATTTGCCAGCTTGGCTGCGGCGTCAGCTCCAGTGTATAAAGCATCCCCCATTAATGCCTTGCTGCCTGAGATGTAACCCACACTTCCCTTGGCTATGGCCAGAGCGACATCGCTGACGATTCCGGTCCAGGCGACCGTCTCATTCTGCGTTGATTGTTTGTCATTCATGCGAGGCCCTCCTTGCTGCTGCATATCATCTCATGATGCATAAAAAGCGCATGGCGTGCAGCTCCGAAGATTTCGAAAGCCGCGTCGCCTTTGACGCGGCTTTCTTTACAGTCAGGTTTTAGCTTTAAGCCGTTTTGTTGGCCACTTTCGGCTTCTGACGCTTTTTGAGAAGCAGCCAGAGTGGGCTCGCAATAAAGATGGAGGAGTAAGCTCCGAAGAGCAACCCGACAACCATGGCAAGCGAGAACATCTTAATGGATTCTCCGCCCATAATCAACAGGAAGAATGCCGCGACAAATACCGTAAATGCTGTATACAGGGAACGCATGAGCGTCTGAGTAACACTCTTGTTCACAAGAGCTTTCATGTCCTCATAAGTTTTCTGCTTGCCGAAGCGCAGATTCTCACGGATACGGTCAAAGATTACGATCGTATCATTGATGGAATAACCGATGATCGTAAGCACCGCGACAATAAAGGTCAAATCCACTTCCAGACGGAAGATGGAGAAGACTGCCACAACCATGAATGCGTCATGCAGCAGCGAGACAATCGCAGCCAAGGCAAAACGCCATTCAAAACGGATACTTACATAAATGATAATCCCGAGACAGGAAATAAGTACTGCATAAATGGCATTGCGTGCCAATTCTTTTGCCATTTCCGTATCCACGGTGTTGATTTCGAAGGAAGCCTTGTCATCCAGCTTGGTAATTCCAGCCTTCAACGCTTCACTTTGATCCTCAGTCAGCTCTTTATCATAACGGATATTGACCCGTTCCTGACCAAGAGAGATACTCGGTTCATGAGTGACACCCAGGTCCTTGATTGCCGCTTCAACTTGTTCTTGCGTAAGATTCTTGGACAGGGAGATATCCACATTGGAACCTGCCTTGAAATCAACACTGTAATTCAATCCAAAAGTTGCCAGGAAGATCAAACCGGCCACAGTCAACGCTATGGAGAAGATATAGAAATATTTACTTAGATGTACGAAATCAAACTCTCTCTTAAAGTGCACGGATTTCACTCTCCTTAACCCCGAATTGCTTTGGTTTGCTCAGCTTACCGGCTTTGACAAGCAGATTGAGCAACCAGCGGGAGAAGTAAAGGTTCGTGGCAATACTGAGCACGATTTCCACAATCAGAACCAGTGCAAACCCTTTAACAGCACCTGTTCCGTAAGCGAACATTACAGCCGCAACGATAATAGTGGTGATATTGGCATCCATTACAGTACGGAATGAAGATTTACTACCTGCTTTTACAGCAGACATAATGCTTTTCCCGTTGTAAATTTCTTCTCTGATCCGCTCATTGGTAATGATATTCGCATCAACTGCCATCCCTATACCGAGAATAAACGCGGCGATACCGGGAAGGGTGAGGGTAAAGTCAGCCCAAACGAAGACAAGAATTAGAAGCCATGTATGAAGGATCAGCGCGAAGCTGGCCAGAAGACCTGGCAAGCGGTACATGCCAATCATGAAAATAAGAATTATCAGGGAACCGACAAGACCGGCTTTGATCGTTTGCTCAAGAGACTGTTTACCCAGTGTGGCGCCTACGCTTTGGGAATATTTCTCCGTCAGCTTCAGCGGAAGAGCACCGAGGTTAATCGTATCAGCCAATTCACGCGCTTCTTGGAGCGTATAACTGCCGGAGATTGAAGCACTGCCGTCAGTCAATTCAGCTCTGACTACAGGATCAGATAGCAGATTCTCATCCAGATAGATGGCAAGGTTCTTGCCCAAGAGTCGCTTCGTAATCTCAGTGAACTTAGCCTTGTCCTTCACTTTGATGCTGATGATCGGCTGGTTCAGGCTGTCACGGCCGACCTCTGCAGCACCTTCCACAAAGTCACTGCCCACCAGTTCAATCTTGCTGTACTTTCCGGCAGGATCACCTTCGGCAGCACTGCGGAAAGTCAAGACGGCAGGTTCTTTCATCTTCTTGCGGACTTCAGCCTCATTGGTCACACCCGCAATTTTCAAACGAATACGGTCCGTTCCTTCCGTGGTAACCTCTGGCTCACTAGTTCCGAGCGCATTGGCCCGTTTCTCCAGACTCTCTGCAGTTTTTTGCAGTGAAGCCCGGGTCAGTGCCCCTCCGGCCTCCATCGGCTCAGCGTGATACAGGATCTCGAAGCCGCCCTTCAGATCAAGACCCAGACGGACCTTGTCCAACAGACCAGGGGTAGTGAATACCATGACGCCTGTTAAAACGAGCACGGTAACGATAAAGCTCATAAGTCTCTTCATGCTCTTGCTAGTTCCCCTTTCATAACTCAATATTCCTATTATAGCCACGCGCCAAATGACCGTCAATTCATGTAAGAATGGGCAAGGCTATATTCACACAAAGAAACGGCGGGCTCTCCCCATTTGGCAAGCCATCCGTTTTTCAGTAGGAAATGTGAAATTAAATCACTTCATAACTTTACCGCTTTGTGAAGTTGTTTGCAAAGAAAAATGTTTCCTTGCATCAAACCATTCCCCTATACGCTGCAACAGTCAAATAATTCATATAACTATTGGCTTTTAAGGAATATATATCATTGACTAGCTTGTAAAGCGGCGGCTGTCCTTCCTTTGCGTAATTACGGCTGACACACTCCCAGATATCTTTGCCAGTTACATATTCGTAGCCAAGGAGTCGGAATTCCTCCGCTTTGCTGCAGCACATGGCTTCGATTTCCTCACTAAGCTCGTCATAAATCCATTGCCCCGATTCCACGTGTTGACACCTCCAGGTCGCTCGTATACGCATGTTCATCCTATCTATTCGACCTTCTCCCCTGCCTTTCCTTCTTCCTTCAAAAAGTTATGTATCACAATGCTTGTCATGCCGGCATAGGGGTTCAGCATATCCATAGAACAAGCCCATTCAAGTGCTTACAAGGTGAGTCGCCACCAGCGTCCCATTTCATGCCGGGAAGAAGGAATGTTCTTTGAAGAAACTAAGCTCCTTAAACAAACAAAGCTTTATACAAGGCACGTTAATTCTGCTGGCTGCAGGAATTATCAACCGCATGCTTGGCTTCATTCCCCGGATTGTCCTTCCGCGCGTGATCGGGGCTGAGGGTGTGGGTCTCTACCAGCTTGGCTATCCGTTCTTCATTCTGCTCGTTACCGTGATTACAGGGGGGCTGCCGCTAGCGGTCGCCAAAATGGTGGCCGAAGCCGAGGGCCAGAACCGTCCAGACAAATCAAAGCAGATACTGCGGACAGCACTTGCGCTCAGTCTGGCGCTGGGTATATTTTTCACAATGGTTGCCTTGGCCAGCGCTTCATGGGTTTCCAACGTTCTGCTGACAGACAACCGGGTCTTCTATACATTCATTGCCATGATTCCGATGCTGTGCATCATTGCTGTATCTGCAGTCTATCGCGGGTACTTTCAGGGCCGGCAGAATATGATTCCTTCCGCGCTTTCCTCCGTGCTGGAGTCCGTGATCCGGATTTTTGCTATGCTCTGGTTTTCCTGGCTGTTGCTGCCCAAGGGAATCGCTTTTGCGGCGGCAGGAGCTATGATCGGGGTCACCGTCGGCGAAATTGCCGGTATGCTCGCTTTACTGTGGCAATATTATTTCATTGTCAGAAAAGACAGACCTGAACCTGAACCGCAGCCGGAAGACTCTACTGATGTAACTGTCCCTGAGAAAGCACCTTCAGAAGCACAACCTACGGGCTCCTTGCTGAAGCGACTGCTTGGTATTTCCATTCCGGTGACCGCCGGGCGGCTCGTGGGCTCCGTATCCTATTTGCTGGAATCAATCATCACAGCCCGCAGCCTTGCTCTTGCCGGGATCGCTACAGCCGTTGCCACTGCACAATATGGCGCACTGCAAGGGATGGTTATTCCGCTGCTACTGCTGCCGGGAGCGCTAACTTCATCCCTGGCGGTATCGTTAGTTCCTTCTTTGTCAGAAGCCGCTGCCCGCAGAGACTTATCCATGATCCATAAACGGATGCATCAGGCGCTTAGGCTTGCCCTTGTCACGGGTGCCCCTTTTGCTGTTCTTATGTACATCCTGGCCGTTCCGCTCTGCAGTCTGCTGTACGGGAACGCGGATACCGCCCCCATGCTGCGCCTAATTGCACCGTTTGCTGTATTCCTGTATGTACAGGCACCCCTTCAAGCAGCACTTCAGGCCATGGACCGGCCGGGGAGAGCACTCGTTAACACCCTGATCGGAGCTGTGGTCAAAATCCTGTTAATTCTGCTGCTGGCCTCACAGCCACAGTATGGGATCTATGGGGCTATTATCGCAATTATTGCCAATAGCATTCTTGTAACACTACTGCACGGGTACAGTGTCGTCTCGCTAATATCCTTATCCCTGCGCATTAGGGATTTGTTCAAAATTGCGGTAGCTATGATCATTATGGGGGCCGGTGCCCAGTTTGCGTATACCTCTATTCCTGTTGCCGGAGCACAGTGGATCCAGTTTATTTTTGCCGCTACTGTTGGCCTCTTGATCTACCTCGGTATCTGCCTGTTATCGGGACTCGTCTCAGTGCGCGATATGGATCGCCTGCCCTTTATCAAGCGCTGGCGCTAAAGAGCATCAGTGGTAGAGCCGGGAGACATAGATTTTGCCCTGGTGATCCACCGAGCACAGGAAGACATCGCGAAAGTCCGATACTCCCTTTTGGCGAATCTGCTGTCTCAGCCAAAATCTTGTTTTCCCAATCATCTCCAGGTTCATATCCTGTACCTTTCCATCCATAATTAGTGGAATCGGAAGTCCTTCATACCTGATTTTATCCTTGGGAAGCTTCACAGTCTTGGAGTTGTTTGTGCTTCCGCCTGAACTGTCTCCGGCTTCACTGCCCTGTTCTTCCGAACTGCTGGATGATTGGGACGATGAGGAGCCGTTCTTGTTCTTCTCAATAATCGTAAGCTGGCCGCTGGCTTCCAGAATGGCAAATTCTACGTCGGCAGGATTATCAATATTCTGGCCGCGCAATTGCAGCAGCAAGTCATCAATGTTGTACCTCTGTTTGCGCATCTCGCCACGGTGTAATTTGCCATCGGAAATCAGGATGCTCGGCTTACCATCCATAAACAAACGCAGCTTGCGGCTTTTCAGGCCAAGCTGGGCCACTAGCACCTGAATCAGGACGAGTGTGGCCATAGGCACAATCCCTTCATACACCGGTCGTTTAATATCATCTATAACAAACACTGCAATCTCGGCAATCATGATCGAAATCGTCAAATCAAACACCGACAGCTTTCCGATTTCTCTTTTCCCCATTATCCGCAAGCACAGAAAAATGAAGAAATACATCAGCACGGTCATGAGAATGTGGTATGTGATCTGCTGGAACATATTGCTTCTCTCCTTCCGCGTTTACCCGCAGTGAACGTCCCCGCAGGTCATTAATGTATACCCTATTCTGACCGCTCGGGTCAGGGAACATTCGGAAGCTGGCTTATTAATTAATGGTAAAAGTAACGACAGTCTCATTCTTGTACTAACGGGGCAAGCCTGCCCATACAATGAGTAGTAGCTTGTATTGCCATCATAAAAATGCTTAGGAGGTTGTACCATGCATGTAATCCGGCGCCTGTTCTCATGGAGAATAGCCAATCCTGTATTGTCAGGCCTCAGCCGATCGTTCCTCTGGATGCTGGTGGGCGCGTTTGTCCTTTCGCTTCTGCTTTGGGGTAGCGGGCTGGAAGAAAAGGACCTCTCTCTGTACACCTACATTGTACATGCAGTAGCCATCGCTTTTGGTGGGCTCACAGCAGGCCGCAGAGCCAGCAGCAAGGGTTGGTATAAAGGGAGCTTGACCGGGCTCTTCTACGGTATTATCGTGCTAATCATCGGTTTTCTAGCGCTTGACAGTGCGCCTTCAGGAACGGATTTGCTCTGGACTTTGGCAGCTGCAGCAATCGGCGCGCTTGGTGGAATGTTTGGGGTTAATTTACAAAAAGCATAAATTTAAGGATTTTTAAAAAAATCGGAACTGCTCCCCTTAAAATATGTTAAACTGTGTTCACTGACTTCAAAAGGGATCAAGGAGGCTTCGATTGCTTTGCTTTACCAATCCATGGACCATATCGTGTTATACACTGTTGTTCTTGTTATTGCACTTGTCTGGATCGGCTCACGCCGCAATCCATTCACCGCATTAATTGAGATCGGAAGAGAACTATTAGGCTCTTATAAATTTTTACTGCTTTTTGTAGGTTTATTCGGGGTACTGGCCCTCAATAAATACGAGCTGCAGATTGAGAAGAAGCTGAATATCACTTCGGATTTCACTCCATTTATATTTGGACTGGAGGGACATTTTGTCCAGAGCGTGCAGCATTTGTTCTATAGCCCCTGGCTGACACCTATAATCGTCTTCTTCTATATCTTTATGTTGCAGGCGGTGTTAGCGGCTTCTCTGGGCGTCTACCTGCTCGACAATAACCGTGTGATGCTCTATGCTACCTGCTACGCTATTATTTTGAACTATGCCATCGCTATTCCGTTCTACCTGTTCTTCCCGGTGAATGAGGTGTGGTCATATGCTCCGGCAGGCGTTAGATTCGTCATGCTGGATGTGTTCCCCAGATTTGAGCAGGAATACAGACCGCTTTCAGGGCTCGACAACTGCTTCCCGAGTCTTCATACTTCCATCTCTGTTACGATGGCATTGTTGGCTTACCGTTCGGGCAACCGCCGCTGGATGGCAATCACCACCCTGTCTGCCGTTGTCATTGTATTCGGAATCTTCTATCTAGGTATTCATTGGCTAACCGATATGCTCGGCGGTACCGTACTTGCGATATTATCCGCTACAGTCGGCGTTCAACTCGCTAAGCTAACGCTGCGAACCAGTTCGGAAAGACTAACTTTCCGCAGCCGTGCCAACCCTATGCGTTAACACTCCAACAAGTTCATATGAGCATAGCAAAAAGCGGCATTTCCTCTCTACCGAGAAGAAATGCCGCTTTTATATGAATCTTCCTACTCTTTCGATTCCGTATCGGTCGCAACCGCATGGCTGACGGAACCACGGTCAAATGTAAGCTTAGTCACATCATTGACCTTGAGAACCGCGATGTCGTCGGAGATTTCTACAATCGTTCCGTGAAGACCACCGATTGTAACAACCTTATCCCCTTTTTTCAGCGCTTTCAGCATTGTATTGCGAGCTTTAGTTTTCTTCTGCTGAGGACGGATCAGAAGGAAATAGAAGACTACGAACATCAGTACAAAAGGTCCTACCAGACCCAGAATGCTTCCTCCGGACTGGGCTGTACCTCCCGCTAACTCAAACATAATTCTCCCCCCTTTCAAATGACTGGCAAACGCACAATTCCGTTTCTAGAAGCCTTTAAGATTATCGTTTAAGCCGTATTGTGCAAAAAACTCATCGCGAAAATCAAGCAGCCGATCTTCTCTGATGGCTTCACGCACTTTACGCATCAGTTCCAACAGGAAGTGCAAGTTATGGTATGTCGTTAACCGCAATCCGAACGTTTCGTCTGCCTTAATCAAATGGCGCAAATAAGCGCGGGAATAATTCTGGCAGGTGTAACAGTTACACTCGGGATCCAGCGGCCCAAAGTCACGGGCATACTGAGCGTTGCGTACAACGAGTCTTCCTTGGCTGGTCATCGTTGTTCCGTTGCGGGCAATACGGGTTGGCAGAACACAGTCGAACATGTCCACACCCCGGATCGCACCTTCCAAGAGCGCATCCGGCGAACCCACACCCATCAAATAGCGGGGTTTCCCTTGCGGCAGCAGCGGAACTGTGTAATCCAGCACTTCATACATTAGCTGCTTGGACTCTCCGACGCTGAGCCCCCCAATAGCATACCCCGGGAAATCCATGGAAGTCAAATCAGCGGCGCTCTGGCGACGCAGATCTTCATACATGCCTCCCTGTACGATGGCGAACAGCCCTTGGTCCTGAGGACGGGCATGGCTTTTGAGGCAACGTTCTGCCCAGCGGGTAGTCCGCTCGAGCGATTTTTTAACATAATCATATTCCGCCGGGAACGGCGGGCATTCATCGAAGGCCATCATAATGTCCGAACCAAGCGCATTCTGAATTTCCATCGCCACCTCAGGGGAGAGGAATTTCTTGTCTCCATTCAAATGGGAACGGAATTGTACGCCTTCCTCGGTGATTTTGCGCATGTCGCTTAACGAGAAGACCTGAAACCCGCCGCTGTCGGTCAGAATCGGGCGATCCCAGTTCATGAACTTGTGCAGACCACCAGCTTCACGAATAATATCGTGGCCCGGGCGCAGGAACAGATGGTAGGTATTGCTCAAAATAATTTGAGCATCCATCTGCTTCAACTCTTCTGGACTCATTGTCTTTACTGTAGCTTGGGTGCCTACAGGCATAAATGTTGGTGTCTCAATGACACCATGAGGCGTGTGGACTCTTCCGAGTCTTGCGCCGGATTGCTTGCACGTTTTGATGTGCTCATACGTAATTGCTGCCATGATTAACCCATCCTCTTACTTAATAAATAAACATCGCGTCTCCAAAACTGAAAAACCGGTATCTCTCGGCAATCGCCTCTTCATAGGCGGCCAGAATATGCTCACGACCTGCCAATGCGCTGACAAGCATCACCAGTGTTGATTTAGGGAGGTGAAAGTTCGTGATTAGTGCATTAACGACATTGAATTGATAACCTGGATAAATGAAAATATCTGTCCATCCGCTGCATGCTGTTAGCGGTCCCCCCTGACACTGCCGCCCGACTGTCTCCAGTGTACGGCAAGAGGTCGTACCTACAGCTATAATTCGTCCCCCGCGCTCCCGGGCAGCATTCAGTGTATCTGCTGTCTCCTGCGACATGACGAAATACTCGGCATGCATGACATGCTCCTCGACCTTCTCTACAGACATCGGACGGAACGTGCCCAGACCAACATGCAGCGTAATGTAGGCAATGGATACACCTTTGGCTGCAATCTGCTCCAGCAGGCTGGTGGTAAAATGCAGACCTGCCGTTGGCGCAGCCGCTGAACCTTCATGCTTGGCATACACTGTCTGATACCGCTCACGGTCATCCAGTGTCTCCTTGATATACGGTGGAAGCGGCATCATTCCCAGCCTGTCGAGAATCTCCTGAAAGATCCCTTTATAAATGAAGCGGAGTGTCCGTCCGCCCATATCAGACTCATCTTCCACTACTGCCCGCAGTTCATCGCTGAATACGATAACTGCCCCGCTCTTCAGTTTCTTGCCGGGCTTCACCAATGCTTCCCAGCGATCCTCTCCGAGGTTCTTCAGCAGAAGCACTTCTGCCTTTGCCCCGGTGTCTTCCTTAACACCAAACAGACGGGCCGGAATGACTCTGGTATCATTCAGAACCAGTGTATCTCCCGGCTGCAAATATTCGAGCATATCGCTAAAATGCCGGTGATCTGTCTCACCTGTCTCCCTGTTGACCAGCAGCAGCCGCGAGGCACTACGGTCAAGCAGCGGAGTCTGGGCAATCAGCTCTTCAGGCAGATTAAAATCATAATCTTCTACATTCATTGTGCGTCTTCATTCCTTAACTATAGTAACGTTACGATAATAGTGTTGCAATATTTGCTTGTAATCATACCCGCTGTCAGCCATCCCCTTCACGCCCCACTGGGACATGCCCATACCGTGGCCAAAGCCTTGGCCGATGAACAGGAAGCCAGACCCGCCAGTAACTACTCTAGCTTTGGCATCGCCGCCCATAACCACCGTACCGGTGGCGGAAGACGTTACTTTTCCATTTGCGGAGAGAACACCAGCATTGCTTCCACTACCAACGGTAGAGACTGAGCCGTCAGCGCCTAGTACAGTATAACTGCCGGTTGGCACAATATCAAACAATGTGCTAGGCAATCCGTTGAATGCCGAACGGAACAGATCCGGATATTTCACCTTCAGAATCTCGCCATTAGCCTTCACCTCAGTAGCTCTTCCGGAAGGACCGCGCTGAGTTACCTGAAGACTGATGATTGACGAAGGAAGCGCATTGCTTGTCTTGCCTTGCAGGCTCTTCAACAAATCAGCCGAAGAATAAGGACCCTTCACCCATGAGTAGCTGCCGGATTCATACACCTTGTCCAGCACCACAGCATTGTCTCCCGGGTTCAGCTTACCCACCGGATTAGCATCACTTTGGATGATCGGCAGGGGACGAATATTCACGTCCTTCGTGGTCGCTGTAGCCAAATCAAGTCCAGCTGCCGTTTTGCTTCCCGTTAATTTGATATTGTCTTCCCGGGCATAGCCAGCGGTTCCATTAGGCAGCAGAACATAATACCACTGTTTGGACGCTACGGATGCAACGTCTTCCTTGCTCGGCACACTGACAAACACATCACTGCCGTTCCCCCACACCTCGGAAGGATCAGCCGTTACACCGCCGCTGTTGGAGGAGAATAGGGCTTCTACAATCTGCGCGCCGCTCTTCAACACTTCACCAGCTGTTGCATCTACCGCTTTGGTGATGGCTGGTGCCTCGGCCCCTATTCCGTTGTATACCTGGCTCAGTGTGGTGTCCACCACATTGGCCACATCAAATTTGTTGCCTTGGGCCAGAGCATAGCTGCGGGCTGCAACAGCCTGCGCCTTCAGAGCCTCTTCCGGCCAGCTTGAAGAGACTTCTCCGCCAACAACAGCATACAAATATTGCTCCAGTGACACTTCATTAATCACTGCGAGCGATCCGTTCAATCCACTAAGCTCCAGATTACCCCGGTACACACGTTTGGAGCGCTCTACAAGCTGGATGCCAGCATCATTGCCAGCAGCAAGGAATTTGGCTCCGCTACCGTACACAACATAGTGGGGAACTTGTCCCGCATTGGTAAGATCCAGGCCCGCATCACTGCGCACGATTAAACCGGCTGTTGAGACTGCACTGGTGGACAACGTAATCTGTGGCAGCGCCACATTCACCGCAGCAGCCAACGCCGCCAGACTCGTATCATTTACAGCTTCTCCAACCCAGACCTCGACCTGCGAGCTGCCGTCTTGAGCCGATGACAATACCGGCCAGGCATCGAATCCCGCCGCTGCCAAACTGACAATCACCGCATCAGCCTCGTCCTGGGTCGCAAAGGAACCAGCAGACAAATGCTTGGTGCCTGTCATTGCCGGTGTCTGCCCTGGCGGAATGGACAATCCAGCTTTAGTTACTCTGGACAATCCATCCTTCGCTGCATTTTCACTGGCATATACTCCGGTGTACAGCTGATACAGGCTGGACCCATTTCTCGTCACCACAAACAGCTGAGGCTTGTCAGAAGTAGATTGCAGCTTCTTGGCCGCATCGGCTGCCGCCTGCCAAGACGGGGTTTCCAGCACTTTCACCCGAAAGCCGTCCAGGCTGACACGAATACTGCTCTTGGCCGGAACAGTCGCGAGCGGTGCCCCGCCTCCTTGCGAGGTCACAAGATTAAAACTTTGGTCTGACTGTAGCGTTGCCGCCGCCACCGTAGATTTATATTTGCTGCCGATATCGGCGTACAGTGCTACACGAATTGTTGCACCGGGTGCAGCCTCACTGCTCCCGGCAGGGATCAGGAAGCTTCCCGCAGCTAGTGCTGATACCAGCATTCCCCGGCCCAGCACCTTCAGCGCTGAGAATTTCCTTCTTCCATGCTTCATTCAGCATCCTCCTTCGTACAGGGAATTAAAAACTCATGATTGCTCCGGAGGGAGCGGAATGCCCAAATGATGATAGGCAGCCGGCGTGACAATCCTGCCGCGTGGCGTCCGTTGCAGAAAGCCAATCTGCAGCAGGTAAGGCTCATATACATCCTCTATGGTCTGACTTTCTTCTCCAATAGTAGCGGCTATGGTATCAAGTCCAACAGGACCGCCGCGGAAACTCGTAATCATAGAGTGAATCATCTTATGGTCAATGCTGTCCAGTCCACGCGGGTCGACCTGAAGCATACGAAGGGCTTCAGCCGCAATGTCAGGTGTAATAATTCCGTCGCCGCGCACCTGGGCAAAATCACGGACGCGCTTCAGCAGACGGTTGGCAATCCGCGGTGTTCCGCGTGCCCGCAGGGCCACTTCCTCAGCAGCTTCTCCCTGAATCTCAATACCCAGCAGATCCGCATTGCGGGAGACGATAAAGCTCAGCTCATCGATGGAATAGAATTCAAGCCGGCTGACCACGCCGAAGCGGTCGCGCAGCGGCGCAGACAATAGTCCTGCCCGCGTAGTCGCGCCGATCAGCGTGAACGGAGGCAGGTCCAGGCGCACGGAACGCGCACTTGGTCCTTTGCCGATCATAATATCCAGCGCAAAGTCCTCCATAGCTGGATACATAACCTCCTCCACCGTGCGGTGCAGGCGATGAATTTCATCAATGAACAGCACATCGCCCTCTTGCAGGTTGGTCAGCAGCGCGGCCAGATCTCCCGGCCGTTCAATCGCTGGTCCTGAGGTTGTCCGCAAGTTCACACCCAACTCGTTAGCAATAATGTTCGCCAATGTCGTCTTACCAAGACCCGGCGGGCCATAGAGCAGCACGTGGTCCAGCGCCTCGTTTCTCATCTTGGCCGCCTCAATATAGATCTTCAGGTTCTCCTTAACCTGGCCCTGTCCAATATATTCAGCCAGATAACGGGGGCGCAGGCTCAGCTCCACAGCCTGTTCTTCCATCATCAGATTGGCAGATATGATCCGGTCGTCCATTCTCTCATCACTTCCAGTTCTTTAAAAGATGCCCGCAGGCAGGCTTTACTTCGCCACGTACAGCAGCTTCAGCGCCTTTTTCATCAATACATCGACACTTCCTGTATCGGATCCCTCTTTCTTCAGGGCTAACCACACACGGTCCAACTCGCTCTCGGTATAGCCAAGTGCCTTCAAGCCGTCTCTGGCCTCGTCCCACGGCAAGGCATCGCTGCCTTCTTCCTGCGGAACCGCAAAGAGACCGGTCTGCATGGAAGCCATGCTAAGTCCATCCAGCTTATCCTTCAGATCAAGGATCATGCGCTGTGCCGTCTTCTTCCCGATCCCTGGCAGCTTCGTCAGGAACGTAATATTCTCCTGGTAAATCGCTGAAATCAGCTGATCCGGGGTACCCCCTGTCAGAATACCAAGCGCCACACGCGGGCCAATACCAGATACCTCAATCAGCTTGCGGAACAGCCGCTGCTCTTCACGGGTAGAGAAACCGAACAGTAGGGTTGCATCCTCACGGGTCACATAATGAATAAAGATCGTTACAGGCCCCTCTGTCTTGGCAAAAGCATAGGGATTCGGGCAGAACACGCGGTATCCCACCCCCTGCACATCCAGCACCACATATTCGGATTCCAGGTATACAACCGGACCTCTCAAAAAATCTATCATTTTCGCAATACCTCATTTAATTTGGAATTAAGACTGTAAGAGTGGGCATGACATACAGCAACCGCCAACGCATCCGCCACGTCATCGGGCTTAGGAATCGCGGTCAGCTTCAGGAACATCTTCACCATCTCCTGTACTTGGCGCTTCTCTGCCTTACCATAGCCTACGATCGCTTGCTTAACCTGCATCGGCGTATATTCCGCTATAGGGAGCCCACGCTGAATGGCCGCCAGGACCATAACCCCACGGGCCTGCGCGACTGGCAATGCAGTGGTTACGTTGCGGGCGAAAAACAGCTTCTCCAGTGCCACCGCATCTGGCTTGTATTTCTCCATAAGCTGAGTAATACCCTCGTAGACATGCAGCAGCCGCTCTTCATCCGGCGTATGCGCCTCTGTCTGGATACAGCCGTATTGCACAGGCGTCACCTTATGGCCTTCCTTATCCACAAAGCCGAAGCCGACAATCGCGAGCCCCGGGTCAATTCCTAATATGCGCACACTTCTCTCTCCTCTATGGTCAATAAGAAGCCGGGCTCCGTCCCTCGGCTCCAGCACTAAAGCGAACATATGTATTCCTTCTAACCATTATAGCAAAAATAGACTCCGCGGTGAGGAGAAAGTTTCCCTGCTCCCAGAAAAGGGGTCTTTCGGCCCTATACAAGGGGGTGATTACCGCACAATTT
Source organism: Paenibacillus agri (assembly GCF_013359945.1). GTDB lineage: Bacteria > Bacillota > Bacilli > Paenibacillales > Paenibacillaceae > Paenibacillus_AQ > Paenibacillus_AQ agri. The sequence continues at coordinate 48,598 of NZ_JABWCS010000194.1, forward strand.
GACAGGAATAAAACAGCAAAAAAGACCTGCGGGTATCACCCCAGGCCTCAATCCAGTACTTCCTATTAACAGCTCCGCCAGAGCAGAAGCTCTGACTTATTCCTTATTTTGCATAACCTGCTCCGAATTATCCCGCGCGTAATCACTGAAGGTGGACAGCACACTATTGTACTCTTCGATGTCCTGCACCCGAATTCCATCCTGCAGCTGCCTCCAGATGTCCTCCGGCAAAGAGGATTTCATGGAACCCATATCCATTTGAAAAAAAGTCTTCAGAACCTCATCCTGGCCTGGAGGACCCTTGAACAGCGTTAAGTTTCCATGCTCGTCCACGCCAAAGTAGGCTTCTTTCTTGACGGCTGGTGACAGGTCAGCGATTCTCTTTTCCAGCCAAAGATCTCCGGCAGCACTGATTCTGGCCTCCCAGGATGGATGCTTGGCGATCAGTTCTTTAAGCTGAACCGGGTTCATCTGGCCGGGTAGATTCTGAATCTCCTCACCGGATACATAGCTAACCTTCAGATGAACCGTCCTGCTGAGTCCACTCTGCTGTATCGTTTGGAGAACTTGCTGTCGCCGCGGACTGTAGTCGCCCTCTTCATCGCCATCTCCTTCCCGAAAAACTGCCGTTATCGGCTCCTCTCCGGAATGTTCCCCGTTCTCAACCGTACCGCGCAGACGCTCCAAAGAATCCGCTACAGAAGCCGATGGTTCCTCCAGCAGTTCGCTCATTTCGCCGGGAAGCTGCATTCCGCGCCACGCCAATATCGTTATAGCGACACAGGCCGCTCCCACCCACAATGCTTTTTTCCAACGTCTCCATCTACGCCAAAGCTGTTTTTTCAAGCGAGAAGCATTCACGTTAATCCCTTCATTCTGGTTTTTTCCTATTGTGACCTGCGAAGGAAGCCTTTATGCATGATTGGGAATGCCGTGCTGTGCAAATGCTTTGAATTACTAAATATTGTTTGCTATACTCTTACTGATTGATTGCAGGCTTAAATTTATTTACAAAGGGGAATTCCTTGATGATTATCCAACCAAAAACACGCGGTTTTATATGCACAACAGCCCATCCCGAAGGATGCGCCAAACAAATAGAGAAGCAAATTAAATATGTACAGTCCCAGAAGAAAATCTCCGGCCCAGCCAACGTGCTTGTAATCGGCGCTTCGACCGGTTATGGCTTGGCCTCGCGGATTGCCGCAGCTTTTGGTGCAGGCGCTAACACGATCGGAGTTTTCTTCGACAGACCGGCTGAAGGCTCGCGTACAGCCTCCGCAGGATGGTACAATTCAGCAGCATTTGAAGAGCAGGCTAACCAGCTCGGGCTGAAGTCCTTCAGCATTGTCGGCGATGCTTTCTCCAATGGAATCAAGGAAAAAACCATTGAGCTGATCAAAAACGAATTTAAGAACGTAGACCTGGTTATTTATAGTGTGGCTTCCCCGCGTCGCACGCATCCGGTTACCGGAGAGACCTTCTCCTCAGTAATTAAGCCAATCGGCACAGCATACAGCAACAAAACTATGAACTTCCATACCGGCGAAGTATCCGATACAACTATCGAGCCGGCTACAGAGGAAGAAGTTCGTCAGACAATTGCCGTTATGGGCGGCGAGGACTGGAGCATGTGGATTGATGAGCTGTCAAAAGCCGGTGTGCTGGCAGATGGCGCTACAACGGTGGCCTACTCTTACATTGGGCCAGAGGTTACTCACGCTATTTACCGTGAAGGAACGATCGGCAAAGCTAAAAATGACCTGGAGCAAACGGCTATCAAGCTGAACGAACAGCTCGGAGCTAAAGGCGGTCGTGCCTTCGTATCCGTCAATAAGGCGCTGGTCACTCAATCCAGTTCGGCTATTCCTGTTGTTCCGCTTTACATTTCCGCACTGTACAAAGTAATGAAGGAAAAAGGAATTCACGAGAACTGCATCGAGCAGATCTATCGCCTGTTCTCCGACCGCTTGTATGGTGAAGGCCCGGCAACTGCCGACGGCAGCACGCTGATCCGTATTGATGACTGGGAAATGCGTGAAGATGTGCAGAAGGAAGTTATGGACCGTTGGAACAAGCTTGAGACTGCTAATGTGTCTGAACTTGCTGATCTTGAAGGCTACCGCGAGGATTTCTTTAACCTGTTCGGTTTCCAGACTGAAGGCGTAGACTATGACGCTGAGTCAGATCCTGCTGTAGAGCTGCCAAATTCATATTAATCCGCTAGAAAATAAAGAGTCCAGCCTGGATAATCAGGCTGGACTCTTTTTGATGAGGAAGTCTACAGCAACGTACCGTTGTCAGCACTTGCTTTTTATAGAACGACAGTTATTTTCTCAGCCAACGTGGACAGCTTCTGACTCTGCAAATGCTGCTCCATCTTCTGTTCTCCCTCCACCATCACCTGTTGAATCAGGCATTCCGAGGAATGGTCAAGACTGCATTCGAACAAGGAAGCCGTGCCTTCAATAGCATGAATCACGTCAAGGAATGAGATATCTTCCTTCTTACGCTTAAGACGATAACCTCCGTTGGCTCCGGAAGCGGATTCGATGAGACCGCCCTTAACCAGCTTAGTCAAGATTTTGGACAGATACGTAGGGGACACGCCTTGTCTTTCAGCAAGCTGTTGGACGCCCACTGGTTTATCAGTGCCAGCCGCCATCATAAATAGCATCGTATGCAGCGCGTAATTGGTAGCTTTTGAGTATTTCATATAACACCTCAATTACAGACTTTGTTCATCTATAATAACGCTGAACCAGCAAGGGGTCAACATAGGGCCCTCTTTGCCAGGTCAGGTCCTTATTCAATGAATTTTTTTGCCCCGAACCTGCCCAGAATATTTGATCATGCCCCCCTGAAAGAGATATAATAAAAGATAGTGATGCACATTCAATGTTGAAAGAGAGCGAAAACTATGGGACGTAAGTGGAATAATATTAAAGAGAAAAAAGCATCCAAGGATGCCAATACAAGTCGTATATATGCTAGATTTGGCCGCGAAATTTATGTAGTAGCCAAACAAGGCGAGCCGGACCCTGAATCCAATCAGGCCCTGAAGTTCGTCCTTGAGCGTGCCAAAACCTATAATGTTCCCAAAGCCATAATTGACCGTGCCATTGAAAAAGCCAAAGGCGGCTCCGATGAGAACTATGACGAGCTTCGCTATGAGGGCTTTGGCCCGAACGGCTCCATGGTCATTGTCGATGCACTGACCAATAACGTGAACCGTACCGCTTCCGAAGTGCGAGCAGCGTTCAGCAAGAACGGTGGCAACCTTGGGGTAGCCGGTTCCGTAAACTATATGTTCGATGAGACAGCGGTTATCGGTCTGACCGGTAAGACCGCCGAGGAAGTTCTGGAACTGCTAATGGAAGCTGATGTGGATGCGCGTGATATTCTGGAAGAAGAAGACGCTGTAATCGTGTACGCTGCGCCTGATCAATTCCATGCCGTGCAAACCGCGCTGAAGGATGCAGGCATTACTGAATTCACGGTGGCTGAGATCACCATGCTGGCCCAAAACTATGTGGAGATTCCGGCAGAGTCAGAAGCCCAGTTCAACAAAATGATCGACGCGCTGGAAGATCTCGATGATGTTCAGCAAGTGTATCATAACGTGGATTCCGAGGAATAGAACCGGACTCTACATTAAATATTTACTTACGGGCAAAATACTTTACAATAAAAGGGCAACTATGGCATTCCTGATGCTATAGTTGCCCTTTTATGTTTTTTTACTTAAGGATGATAAGGGGTTCCGCAAGACAGCTCCCTATTCGAGAAACTCCAGAACAGTCTGGACCTGAACAGCAAGACGAGTACCTCAGTTTGATGCTGCAGTAGTGAGCGCGGATAGCAGTTACACTGGAACAGTCACGATATCAAGCGGCGGCAGCGTTCCACCGAGTCATGAACACTAATCTAGTTAGATGTAGGACAAGCCTCTGCTGAGCTGCAGGCTTCCTTTTTTACTGAATTATAGCCCAAAAGCGCTCACAGGTCTCCGATGGGCATTACTTCTTCGTATGAAAAGGCTAATTAATAAAATGTCTTTTTGATGTACGTTCCGTTTGGATCATATGCTGTTCCAGGCGTACTTGATGTTGAAGTGTTCACACTGTAATCTACTCTATGGTGAGTCGTATAGAGTTGGAATTTGCAAGATTGCCCAGCAGCAACAGGAGTATTACTTTCAAAGGTCACTGTACGTAACCATTAATGGAATATTTTACCTAATAATCAGTATAGGTTATTATTAAAATAAAAAGAGGTGTGATATTATGAAAAGACTAAGATCTACAATGCTAGCTATTTACTCAGCCATTCTATTTATTGTTGGAATTTTAAGAGTACCTGTCACGGCGCATTGGGGTCCAAAAAATCAGATAGACCATCAAAGGTTTGTTGCTTTATGGGAATTGCAAGCGACAGATAAACATCAAACAATTGACAATTATTATCCGATATATGAATTAGATATCGTGAGGGTTATCTATACGATATTGATTGTATCTTTATTGATGTATTCAATTTATTTAGCGTTATCCAGCCGGCATAAATAAAACAACGTTTCTGTTTATTAATAGGGAAACTTAGCCTTTAAGCTGATTCTATAAAGCTTTCCTGAAGCCTGCCGGTTAAAAAGCAGCCGCGCTTATACAACGGCTTCTATTAAAACAGAAATTCTAGCCAACTATTACATCAAAACAGGCTAAGAAACCGCTGAACGGCGGTTCCTTAGCCTGTTTTTTACACTTATGGTCGTAAATAATAAATAATAGCGATCATCTATTTCTTTAAAGCATGACCCTCCAGCCCAAAGTAGGTATTGGCATTGTTGTAGCAAATATCCTCCACGATACGGCCCAGGAACGGGATGTCATTCGGCACTTCGCCGTTCTCGACCCAGCCTCCCAGAATGTTGCACAGGATACGGCGGAAGTATTCATGACGGGTATACGAGAGGAAGGAGCGCGAGTCGGTCAACATACCAATAAAGCAGCTAAGCTGGCCCAAATTGGACAAAGCCGTCAGCTGTTTGGTCATCCCGTCCTTCTGGTCGTTGTACCACCAACCGGAGCCGAACTGAATTTTGCCTCGGATACCGCTTTGCTGGAACGACCCGATCATCGCAGCCAGCACATCATTATGGACCGGGTTTAGGTTATACAGAATTGTTTTCGGCAATTCATTACTCTGTTCCAATCCATCCAGCAATCTGTAGAGATTATCGGCATAGTTGTTGTCACCGATCGTATCAAACCCGGTGTCAGGCCCTAATTGCCGGAACATCCGGGTATTAGGATTACGAATCGCGCCAATGTGCAGCTGCATCGCCCAGCCGAACTGTGCATACTTCCGGCCCATCGCCAGAAACAGCGACGTAGCATATTGGTCACACTCCAGGCTGCTCAGAGACTCACCTTCCAGACGTTTGGAGAAAATAGACTCTAACGCCTCAGCCGAAGCCTCTGCATACGGCAAGTGGGTAAAGCCATGATCGGAGATCATACAGCCGAACCCGTTGAAATACTCTATACGTTCCAGTAAGGCTTGTTCAATTAACGCATAGGACTGAATAGGATACCCTACTGCCTGCTCCAGCACCCCTATATAATCCAAGAAGCCGGGAGAACCGATTTGCAGTGCTTTATCTGGCCGGAATGTAGGCGTAACGGCGGTTTTGAAATCCTTCTGCTCCGCAATCTGCCGGTGATAGCGTAAATCATCCGCCGGATCATCGGTGGTGCAGATCCATTTTACATTGGAACGGGTAATCAGCTCTTGGGTGGTGAAGTCAGGCTGAGCGATGACCTCATTGCACTTCCTGTAGATCTCCTCCCAATTGTCCGCCGTCAACAAATCGTCCACGCCAAAGTAGGTTTTTAGCTCCAGGGCCGACCAGTGAAACAACGGGTTTCCGATGGTAAAGGGCAGCACCTCGCTCCATTTGGCGAATTTCTCTTCAGGAGAAGCATCCCCGGTGATATATTTTTCATCGATACCATAGGTTCTTAAGGCTCGCCATTTATAATGATCCCCGCCCAGCCAAATGTCCGTAATACTGTCAAAACGCGCATTCTCCGCAATCGCCTTGGGGTCCAGATGGCAGTGGTAATCGATGATGGGCAGTTCCTTCGCATACTCATGGTATAGTCTTCGGGCCGTCTCCGATTGCAGCAGAAAATCCTCATGAATGAAAGTTGTCATCGTCTGCTCTCCTTTCAGGAATGTAACGACTTCTTGACCGCTTCGGCCAAGCCGTTGATATAGACGGCGCCCAGCGCCCGGTCATATAATCCGTACCCTGCTCTTCCCGTCTCTCCCCAGATCATACGCCCATGGTCCGACCGGAACGGCCCGTCAAAACCATACTCGACATAAGCTTTAACAATCTCATAGAAATCCAGTGATCCCCATTCAGACAGATGCCCGGACTCGTGGAAGGACTTCTCACCCGTAATCTTGATATTCCGCAGATGAGCAAAATGCACCCGGTTCCTGACCCCGCCGAAATACTTAACCATGTCGACAAAATCATTGTTCGGATCACAGCCCAACGAGCCCGAGCATAAAGTCAGCCCGTGGTACGGGGAATCGTACAGGTTCAGGAACCGTTCAAGATTAGCCTTATTCGTGATGATGCGCGGCAGACCGAAGATGGACCATGGCGGATCATCCGGGTGAATGGCCATTTTAACCTGACTTTCTACGGCCACGGGCAGAATTCCTTCAATAAAATAGCCGAGATGCTCCCATAGCTTCTCTTCATTCATCTCTTCATACTGATCCAGAACCTTCCCGAGTCCTCCTTCTCCGTAAGAGGTATCCCAGCCCGGCAACGCCAGCTCACCCAGCTTCGGGTCCATTCTCCGGATGATTTCTTCCTCATAGATCAGAGTGGTAGAGCCGTCCGGCAGCTCGAAGGACAGATCCGAACGTGTCCAGTCGAACACCGGCATGAAGTTATAGCAGATCACAGGAATACCCGCCCGGCCCAGATTGCGGATTGTCTCTTTATAATTCTCAATATAACGGTCACGTGTAGAGAGCCCCAGCTTAATGTCCTCATGTACGGGAACGCTTTCAATAACCGAAATCTTCAGACCTACAGACTCGACTCTCTCCTTCAAAGCCGTAATTTTCTCCATCGGCCACACTTCACCTACCGGCACATCATAGATTGCGGTGACAATGCCCTTCATCCCCGGAATCTGAGCAATATACTCCAGCTTGACGGGGTCCTCTTCCCCATACCAGCGGAACGACATTTCCATTTTTATTGGCCTCCTTATGCACGGATTCGAATACTTGTATACTAGCATACAAGATGAGGTGGAGCAATATAATAAATGCCCTTCAGCTAAAAATAGTTCAACATACAGAGATCCCTGAACTCACGTCAAAATAGTGTGCAAAACGGCTGTCATCCCGGTACAATTCCTCCCATTGGTTCATCGGCGCGAGGATATGCTGTTTGACGGCATGCTCAATCTGCTCGGTCTGGCCTTGTTCGATAAGCCCGATCATCTGGCGATGCTGCGTTACTGCCTCTTCGAAACTATGCTCCCTTTCCGAGAGCAGTCGGATACGATTGTAGTGAGTGCTCAGACGGGTGATGGATTTCCACACATTCTCCAAATGATTGCCCCGATAGATGATCTGATGAAATTCCGTATCCAGTTGATGAAAATCAAGCTCCCTGGCTTTCTTGTCGACCAGCAGTTCCTGCAGCCCGACATTCTTCTTAAGCTCCAGCAGTGCCTCTGCCGGGAACGACTGACAGGAGCGGAGCAGGACCTCTTTTTCCAGCGTAAAACGCATAAAAGCAGCCTCTTCAATCAGATGGCCCTTGATTTTGGACACATAGGTGCCAACCTGCGGAACTACATCAATTAGATGCTCCTCTTTCAGCTTCGCCAGCACTTCCCTGACCGGTGTACGGGAAATCTGCAGCGCATCGGCAAGATCAATTTCGCTGATGACCTGTCCCGGGGCCAGGGTGAGCGACATCATATTTTCACGGATAACTCTATAAGAATAATCTTTATTGTTCTCTCCGGCTAATCTTGGGGATATGTTCATCATCAGCACGACACTCCTTCATCTGCATCAACCTGCACAAATCAGTATTCTTATCCTCTTAAGCCGATCTGGCTAAAAGACTCAGTACATCATTATAGCAAATCTTCGCAGATTCTAGCCAACAGTTCTCATAGCGGACTCATGCTTATATCCAAAAAAATCCCCGCAGGAGGAACCTCCTGCGGGGATTGCTGCAAATATTGATATCGTCAAACTTTAATCTTTCAACGGGCTGACGGTAATAGCCTCAAGGCTGATTTCGCCATATCCGCCCGAAAGTTTGATTGTATTGGCTTCTCCCGGCTGCAAATAAACGGTGATATCAGAAACCCCGCCGAATTCATGCGGCCCACCTGTAGACAGGGCATTCAGCAAGGAATAGTCCTTGTCGTTAACAGTCAGCTGTAATTTGGCCAGACGTTCACCAGTAGCATAATGTAGCTCGATGGATGATCTGCCGCCCTCGCCTCCATCCACATTTTCGAACAGCACGTAAGAGCCTTCCCGCTCCAGATCGGTCACCACGCTCTGACCTGATTCCAGCTTACGAATTTGCGCACCGCCGAACACCATACTCTCCGCTGCCGGATACGACTTCTGCTGAGGATTGTGCGCCGGGGCCGGACCAACGGATGATACCCCTTCCAGAGTCTGCACAACGGTCTTGATGGAACCATCTTCGTTGAAATCCAAATAATCGATACATACGCTACGCAAATTGCCTTGCCCGGAAATCGCCTGATTATGATAGAACAGATACCATTGTCCTTTGAATTCCACCACCGAACCATGGGTTGTAGAGCAGCCTGTCGGCTCCAGGAAAATGCCCCTGTACGTCCACGGTCCAAGCGGGCTCTCGCTGGTCGCATATCTCATGCGATTGTTATCTTCTAAATTGTCTGCGTAGGTCAGGTAATAGAGGCCGTTTCTTTTAAACACCCAGGCCGCTTCATGAAAATCCTCTAACCCTTCCATTTCCTTCATTCCATCCTTCAGGGATATCATATCCTCATTAAGCTCCCCGCCCAGACAGACACTGCCGCCCCCGTAATACATGTAGGCGCTATTGTCGTCGTCCACGAGCACACACGGATCAATCAAGGCAAACCCGCCAAGACCTGGAACATATCCCTGATCGGTAAATCCGCTTGCCGGCTTGTCGCTGGTGGCAACGCCGATCTTCCAGGAATCATTCCAGTTCGAATCGCTCGGATGCGGATAGTAGAAGTAATAGGTCCCGTTCTTATAAGCACAATCGGGAGCCCACATGAATCCGCCCTCCGGACGGCCCCAGGACACATCATCCGAACTGAGGATTTCGCCTTCATCAACCCAGTGGACCATATCCTCCGAAGAGAATACATGATATCTGTCCATGAGATCACAGCCTCTGGCCGGGTCCATATCATGGGATGCGTAAATATAGATTTTGCCATCATTCCATACATGGGCCGACGGGTCTGCCGTATAGATGGAAGTAATCGCCGGGTTCTGGGATGTTGTCTTTTGCCGCTTAGTTTGTAAGCCTTGATTGCCAGTCGTCATAATAAGTCCTCCTGAAGATATGCTTTTTGTATAAAATATTGTTTTCTTACTAAGGCCTTCGCCAGGAAAATCTATCATCCACGAAGGCCTTGCTGTTCACTTACTGATGGCTCGTAGGATGATTCACCGTCAGCGGAATTTGTCCTTTGAGCAAACGATTGATGTCCCCAGTCAATCTGAGATAGAAGTCCGCGGATACCGCCACACCATCGGCATCCAGCGTCAGGAAGTATTGATTGGTCGGAATCATCGAGCTGTTCTCTGCGGCTTTTGCGATGGCAGTACCCTCGTCATATTCGTCGAACATAGCAACATAGCCGGTGCTGATGCCTAAGCTCTTAATGTTGTAAGCTTGCTTCCACATGTAATCCCCATGCGCACGCGGAATCTGATTCTTCTGCTGGCCGGTCATATTGGACCAGGCGAATCCCGGTGACATTACCGGCTGATAGTCAATTCCATTCTGCTGGGTAAAGGCCAAGTCCGGCTGAAGCTGATTATTCTTGAAGTTATCCACTCCATCCATACCGAAGCGGCCCACAGACCACGGCGAGATCATATCCAGTGATTTGTACACGTTCAGAAAATCCGATCTGGAGTCATTGTTCCCGGTTCTCCAATAGGTAGGCACGCCGCCGATGACATAAATGCCCTGGTTCTTGAACCAGCTAATCAGATTAGCCGCTTCTGCCGCAGTACCCGGACGGTCGGTGAAGCCAATACCCCAGATACAGACCACCGTCTTGCCGTTCTGCTTGGCATAAGCGGAGGAAGAAGGCAGGTGCATGTTGTTGACGATATTAGTCGTCCAGTCATGCTTAACTGCATTGACCCAGTTGCTGGCATTCATACCGGTGATGTCATACATGACATAGAATTTGCGGTTGTAGAACTCTGCCGCGTTCTTCACTTTGACAGCTACGCTGTCCCGGTTAGTCTTCCAGTTGTTAGGCGTGTCGCTTTCTTCTGCGCCGAAACGCTGCAATGCCGCGCCGTCGATATTGTAGCTCTGCATCCATTCAAAATGCTTGTTGACCGTCTCCTGATCATAGGAGGAGAAGAGCTTGGCTGGCGTACCGTTGCCGAGATTAGCCAGACCGGTCTGATACAGCTTGGAATATTCACGGAGATCCGGGTACAGCTCGAAATTCACATTCCCGCTTGCCGACGGGGCACTGCTATTCTTTGACCAGTGCACCCAGCCGCCATTTGGCGAACCGTCACCTGCTGCGTTGAACCAGCCCTGATATCCTGCATACAGCTTGCCTACCACGTCCCCGCCGCCACCTGTGGAGCCTGCGTTGAACTTGAACCAGAGCAGGTTGAATAAATTCCCGCTGCCTCCGGTAAATTTAAGATAGAGCGTATGCACACCGCTGGCACCGCTGATCGCACCGGACTTCGTCACCCAGGATTGCCATCCTCCGGTACCGGGTACAGCAACGGTTCCCACGAGCGTTCCGTTAAGACTGTCCAGACGGACCTCAATATTTCCGCCGCTGTTGTTGCTGGCAACTCTAACATCTATTGAATTGGCACCGCTTCCAAAATCAACATTGTTGAAGACGATATAATCCCCATTATCGACAAAAGCAACATTCTGCCCGCCCTCAGTGGAATTCTCCAGCTGGACTCCAGATTGGCTGCTGTAACCGGAAGCGGCTGTTTGATTAAACGCCGAAGCCGCCGAGGCGACGGAAGGAGCAAAGGAAATACACACCGTAAGAATCAATAAAGCCGCGCTTGCAAAAGCCAATAACCTCTTATTTTTTTGCACAAAATTTAGCATAAGATCCTCCTGTTCTTTGAGTTGCCTGCTAATTACTGTCCAAATAAGGCCTGAGACAAGCTTTGAAAGAGAACGGACTCACATTCTGGATTATTCTTGCGGACGTTATTTCCCTTCACTACACCTCCTCTTTAGGCGTATCAGGATTTTCTTACAAAATAGGTGATTTATCAGTTACAGCATACCTTTTCCCACTATTAGACTCCATGTGACGATCATAAACAAAACAGGGAATTCCAAAAGAAACGGGACGAGTGCTACTCTAGTTCCGCATCACTCCAGGAATGCTTGGGACGCCAATCAAGCACCTTCTGTGCCAGACTGTTACTGACGATAGCTTCTCTATTGTGGAAAGGCAACCGCAGATCATTCACACCGGGGTAAAAGGTCTCCAGCAGCTTTTGCGTCTTCCATTCACTTAACGTATCGTTGCCGGTAATGTTCAGGTGTATGGCTCCCGCATAATCCGTATGAAGAGCTGCCAGACTAGCATCTACCGCATCTCTGATATCGATATAGCTCCACAAAATTTGCTTGAAGGTCTCAGGCTTGGCCGTAGCCATATGCCGATACTCTCCTGGACCAACAATCATCGAGTACCGCAATGAGATTACTTGCATCCCGGTTCTCCGGTGGAACATCTCAGCGGTCAGTTCGTTGACAACCTTGGAGAGCCCATAACACTCCTGCGGTTGCTGAGGATGCCCCTCATCCACCGGGAAATAATCCGGCGAGAACGGCTGTGGCGCCCAAGCAAATCCATACGACGATTCGCTGGAACCCATCACCACCTTTTGAATACCTAATAAAGAAGCTGCCTCCAGCACATGGTACCCGGCTAACGTATTATTGGCGAAAATATAGGTATGAGGAAAATGGATCGGCGCAGGAATCGCAGCCAAATGGATGACGGCATCAACTCCGGCAAGTGCCCCCACTACCTGTCCAAAATCATTGAGATCCACCTTGATTTGCCTGCAGTGAATCCGGTCTGACAAGTGATTGTCCAGCGATACAACGTCGTAGCCTTGCTGCTGCAGCTTGCTGATGACCTGTGATCCAAGCTTGCCGCCTCCGCCTGTAACCGCAATGGTTTTCATTTCTTCCAACCCTCCTTTTACTGTTTTTGATATGTGAGGTCATTCACTGTACTGTGCTCTGCTGTGTAATTTGTTGTACTTGGTTATGGACGCACCAATGTTCCGTCAGCCTTGCGGTCCAGTGGATACGGACGGTGATATCGGCTCACATTCCATGAATCTCCCAGCAGCCCCTGCGCTTTCACTTCATCCAGATCAAGGCCCAGTCCAGGTTTATTGGATGGATACAGATATCCGCCTTCTCTGATAATGTGTCCCGGGAAAGCCTCCAGTTCGTGATCTTTGAAATGGTTGACCTCTTGAATACCGAAGTTCCAAAGTGCCATATCCAGGTGGACTGCAGCCGCCTGGTTAACGGGATCATTCTCTCCGCCTTCCTGCCAGGCCGTGCGGACACCATAGGCCTCACCAAGTGCAGCAATCTTGCGGCAGGCACTAATTCCACCAGCCTTGGATACTCTCACTCGGATAAAATCAATCAGCTTTTCCTGAATCAGTCCGGTCCATTCCTGCGGATTCACGAACAACTCTCCCACCGCCTGCGGCGTCGCACTCTGCTGGCGCAGTTGCCGATACCAACCGATCTGTTCCGGTGGAAGGGCATCTTCCAGGAAGAACAATCCATAGGGCTCCAGCCGCTTCGACAACTGAATGGCATGAATCGGAGACAGATGTTCATGTACATCATGCGTGTATTGAATCCCTGTGCCGAATTCCACACGCAGCTTCTCGAACATGTCCGGGATGGTATTCAGATACGTATGCTCATCAAATACAGGACCACTGCTCCAGGACTGGCGTGGCAGCTTCGCTTCCTTGCCGCTGACAAAGCCCCCGCCACCGTAACCGCCCATTTGAACACGAATCACCGTATAGCCTTCTTCTATAAAACGCTGGACATCCTCCTTAAGCTCGTTGATATCCGCACCTCCAGCATGTCCGTAGCATGGTACTGCCGACCGGCAGGCTCCACCGAGCAGCTGATAGACCGGGAGGTTTGCTTCCTTGCCCTTGATATCCCACAAGGCCATATCAATTCCGCCTATAGCGGTATTGAGGATTGCCCCGTTTCTCCAGTACCCGCTCATATGCATCAGATGCCACAAGTCTTCTATATTGGAAGCCTCCCGCCCAATAAGCAGCGGACCTAACAATTGCTCAATAACTTGCACCACTGCCTCAGGATTATAGAGATCAGAGGCGGAGCCCAGTCCATATAGACCGTCCTGATCCGTGGATACCTTCACAATCGTCCAACTTCCATCATGCCTGGTGCGGATGCATTCGATACGTGTAATTTTTGCCATCAGATCACCATCCCTCTTTTGTGTCGTGTCTATTTTAATGCAATCTTCCGCACATCCAAACAGGGCATTATTAAACTTTCCATCCCATTTCTATCCTTCTCCTGTAACCACCCCTCTGGCTTTACCTGGGAATTTGTTGTATGTTAAAATTCAAAGTAAATAGATCACTCTTTAAGCAATTACCAAAACTAATACTCAGGGGAGAAGGCGCTATAATGGCAGAGAAAAAAGCAGTACAAGTAACCGGATGGAATTTCGATAACAGTTATGCCGCTCTTCCAGAAATGCTTTTTACCAGACAGCATCCAACCCCTGTACGAGACCCTAAATTGGCCATTGTGAACCATGCGCTGGCCTCATCCTTAGGCTTGAACTCCGAATATCTGGAGAGCAGTGACGGGCTGGCGGAACTCGCCGGTAATGAGGTGCCTGAAGGTTCCTCACCGCTAGCACAAGCATACGCCGGACATCAATTCGGACGTTTCAACATGCTGGGCGATGGACGGGCACTTCTTCTTGGGGAACAGATTACTCCTTCCGGAGAACGATTTGATATTCAGCTTAAAGGCTCAGGCCAGACTCCCTACTCCCGCGCAGGAGACGGGCGGGCCGCACTCGGACCGATGCTACGTGAATATATCATCAGTGAAGCCATGTACGCACTTGGCATTCCGACGACAAGAAGCTTAGCGGTTGTAGCGACCGGCCAGAATATCACCCGTGAAACCGAGCTGCCAGGTGCTGTTCTGACCCGGATTGCAGCCAGCTACCTGCGAGTAGGTACCTTTCAATATGTTGCAAAATGGGGCACGATCGAAGATCTCCGCACATTAGCTGACTATACCTTGCATAGACACTACCCTGAAGCGGAAAAGGAAGGGAACCGTTATCTTGCTCTGCTGCAGGGTATCATTCAACGACAAGCTTCATTAATTGCGCAATGGCAGCTTGTTGGTTTTATCCACGGGGTTATGAACACAGACAACATAGCTCTTAGCGGCGAAACTATTGACTATGGTCCTTGCGCCTTCTTGGATACTTATGATCTCGGCACGGTATTCAGCTCTATCGACACCGGTGGCCGCTATGCTTTTGGCAACCAGCCCAATATTGCCGCATGGGATCTGGCCAGATTTGCGGAAACGCTACTGCCCCTGCTGCATGATGATCCGGAGCAAGCCGTTAAGCTCGGAGAAGAAGCCATTTCCCAGTTCGCTGTACTCTTTGATAAGCATTGGCTTTCCGGTATGAGAGCGAAGCTGGGCTTCTTTAATGAAGAGTCTCAGGATGAGGCGCTGATCGAAGATTTGCTAGGGATGATGCAGAAGCAGGGTGCGGACTACACCAACACCTTCTTGGCATTGACTAACGACAAGCTGGAAGATACCGTCTTATCTGGCACAACGGAGTTTGCGGAATGGGTAGAGCGGTGGAAAGCAAGAAAAAGCAGACAACCGGAATCAGACGCCGCTTCCCAGGAGCTGATGCGAAAGACTAATCCGGCAGTCATTCCCCGCAATCACAGAGTTGAAGAAGCGTTGGAAGCTGCAGTGACGCGCGGTGACTATTCTGTTATGACACAGCTTCTTGAAACCCTTTCTGATCCTTTTGCCCATACGCCCGAGCAAGCCAAGTACTGCAAACCCGCTGATCCATCAGAGCTTCCTTACCGGACATACTGCGGGACCTGATTTTACTTTTTGGGAAATATAGAATAAAACCAGAAGGCCGTCTTTCCTTTCTTAAGGAAACGGCCTTTTTTGTCTATTGAAGCTGATCGTTAGTTTATAGATGCTCAAATTCCAATGCAAATGTTTAGTGGAAAAGATATACTAATTATATTAGGTGAAAATAAAATTCATACAGAAGACCAGGCAATCCAAACAGAAGACTAAGCGTTATTCTGGTTACTATAAATGAATCTCGGATGGAATTATCCCCGGAGTCGGTGGAGCGGGTTAAAGTAGCCCATCTTGGAAGCTGGGGCTTTAGGACGTAAATCTCCCCCTCCCCCTTACCATCTTTCTTAATAGTGAAAAAGGGACCTCCGCCCCCAACTAACGGCATTTTTGTACCTTAATTTCCTTAAATATAGGTAAATGAGGGAAATAGGTGCATTTTTGTATCTTATTTTTGAAAAAGTACGCCGGGAAGAGGCACTATGGAAGATTTAAGGTACAATATTGCACTTAATCTCCACAAATCCTTAACTGCAGAGTATTTAAGGTACAAAAATGTCGTTAATTTCACTTCGAGGATCAATATTAGAAGGAGCAAAGGGCGAAGTTGGAACTGTAGAAGCGAAACTCTCGCCTGAAAGCTTTCCGCGGGAAAGATCGCACCCATCAGCACAGACTGTCACCAACTTTTAATTGCTAGAAACGGTTATAAAGAGGGCCTCTGTCGACGACCGCATTCGGAAGACCCAACATTCCACCGAAGTGACGATCGATCCCTTACCCGTACATTCGTATCTTCAGTTCGTTTTATTTTATATACTATAAAACTTACAACGGAGTGATGCTGTAAATGGAATGCTTAGGCTGTAGAATTGCTAATAATATTGAACCTAACTTAAACATTATCTATGAGAACGAACTTATCACTTGCGTACTCGATATCGCCCCGTTTAATGAAGGGCATACCCTGATCCTTCCTAAAAAGCATTACTTGGATGTCGAAGAAATAGAATCCGCGACTGCATATGCGATCATGGATGCTTCAAAGCGACTTTCTGCAGTCTTAAAAGACTTATTCAAACCTGATGGTATAAGCATTTGTCAAAATGGTGGAAAATTCAACGACCTAGCTCATTACCATATGCACCTCATTCCCAGATACGAAGGTGATGGTTTTTCCTGGAGCGAACCCTTGCACCCGCATGGTGCTGATAAACGACTAGGCCAAACGAGAGAAAAGATTCTAAAGTCATTAAATGAGGAGTGAAGGAGGCAGTTCACTTGGCCCCACCATCCATACGGGCATGGCATGAGAAGATCCGCCACAAAACAAGCCAGCCCCTCAATATCATTATCAGTTCACTGGAGGAAGGCTATCCGGCCCACTGGCACAAGGAGCTTGAGATTGTATACATCCTTGGCGAGGACATGCAGATCGGCATCGGCGGGGATATCTACACACTGCGGACAAGAGACATTCTGCTGATTAACTCCTGCGAGGTGCATCAAAATTACGCCAATCCGAACGGCTGCGCGAAGATCATTCTTCAACTGGATAAGCTGCCGTTTGGAGCTTGGGGCGACCTTATTTTCAACCAGAAAATAATTCAGCCCCATCTCCGCCCTGCCGTCACCGATGAACAATCTAATACGTGGCAGGCAACGCTGCACGGTGAGCTCGAAAGACTAATCCTCGACATTCAGCGGGAATGGGAAGGCCAAATTGACGGCTTCGAACTGGTCATCAATGCCCGAATGCATGATCTGATGGCGCTGCTCCTTCGCCAGGTTCCCCGGGAGATCTACAGCAAAGAGGCACTGACTAAACGCAAAATCCGACTGGAGCAGCTCGACCGGCTGGAAGGCGTACTGAACCATATCGAGAATCATCCAGGAAGCGAAATAACGCTCAAGCAAGCAGCGGATATTTCCGGCTACAGTATCTATCATTTCACCCGGCTATTTAAAGAAGCTACCGGATTCACCTTTGTTGATTATATTAACGCCTTTCGAGCGAACTATGCCGGACAGCTACTGCTGGGTAGCGATATTAGCATTACTGAGGCGGCCTACAGAGCCGGATTCAACAGCATTGAGACCTTCAACCGTGTCTTTAAAAAAGTGAACGGATGCACACCCACCCTCTATCGCAGCAAAATATGACAAGTGATCATCAATCCCTGACAGGTAAAGTCAGGGTCTTTTTTTTATAATTCAAAGAAACAAGACTCAGTCGCAAGGCACTTTAGATTGTACAAGGAGGTAACTTACAGTGAGCATATCCACAGAGCATACAAATGCACCTTACCGAAACCCGGAGCTTCCGGTAGACAAACGGGTGGAAGATTTACTGCAGCGTATGACGTTGAAGGAGAAGGTCCGCCAGTTAGACCAATACTTTGGGGCTTCTTTTATGAGCGCAACACATCCGCAGATGCATACCGTCATGGCCGATGATTCCGAAATCGTCTGGGAGAAGATCGGGGAGTTGATCGGCGAAGATGGTATCGGCTGTCTGCACGACCTTTATGGCACTACCGCAGTCAACAACGCGATCCAAAAATATGCTGTGGAGCAGACCCGGCTCGGTATCCCAATCCTGTTCAGCGAGGAAGCACTACATGGGCTGCTGCGCCCTGGATGTACCGTGTTTCCTCATGCCATCACCATGGCTTCCACATGGAATCCCGAACTAGTAAAACAGCTCGGAACCGAGATTGCCGCCGAGACGCGCAGCCTCGGCATTCACGAGACCTTCGGCCCGGTGCTCGATCTCGCCCGCGAGCCCCGCTGGGGACGTGTGGAAGAAACCTATGGCGAAGACACTTATTTGGCCTCCCGGATGGCAGTCGCCATGATTAAGGGATTGCAAGGAGATGACCTGGCTTCCGGGCGGAATATTGTTGCCGAGCCGAAGCATTTTGCCGTACATGGTATCCCTGAGTCTGGGCTGAACCATTCCCCGGCCTCCATTGGAGCTAACGATATGCATACCTATCATATGCCTGTCTTTGAGGCTGCTTTTGTGGAGGGCGGTGCGATCAATGCTATGTGTTCTTACAACTCCATTGATGGTGTTCCCTGCTCGGCAGATTATAGCTTGCTTACAGAGATTCTGCGCGGAGCATGGAATATGCCCGGCTTCGTAAGATCTGACCTGGGAGCGATTGCCCGCCTTCAGCATGCCCATTACACAGCCAGCACCGAAAAGGAAGCGATTCGCCAAGCGCTGGAAGCCGGAACCGATATGCAATACTACGATTATCCGCATGACGTCTACCAGGAAGCGATTATAGAACTAGTCACCAGCGGAGATATCACCATGGATACTGTGGATACAGCAGCAGGACGAGTGCTCAAAGTGAAGTTTATGCTTGGACTGTTCGAGAACCCTTATACGGATGAGGATCTGAGCAAGACATTGATTCGTCAGGCAGCGCATGGTCGGACATCACTACAGACAGCCCGTGAAGGCATTTGTCTGCTGAAAAATGATCAAGGTCTGCTCCCGCTAAACAAAAATTTGGGCACTATTGCCGTCATTGGTCCTAGCGCCGCTACAGCCAGACTGGGCGACTACACACCGTATATCGAAGGGTTTGAACCGGTAACCGTGCTGGATGGCATTAAAGCGGCTGTGGGTCCAAAGACTCGAGTGCTGTACGCTAAAGGCAGCAGCATCCTGGATGACGAATTGGAGCCTATTCCTCCTGTAAACTTCACCCACAGCTCCGGCGCCAACGGATTGCTGGGCGAATATTTCAATAATCCGGATCTGGAAGGATCTCCTGTCCTGACCCGGACGGATAAGACGATTCATTTCAATTGGGCGATTTCCAAGCCTGATGAAATCGTCCGCAACCATGATTTCTCGGTACGCTGGAGTGGTAATCTCATCCCTCAGCATGATCTTACAGGTTATATTGGTCTTTCCAGTCAGGACAGCATGCGACTGTGGCTGGATGGAGAATTGCTTGTAGATGGCTGGGGTCAGGGACAAAGTGCCCGTCAAAACGTGCCGGTAGCACTGAAGGCTGGACAGGAATATGCGCTGCGTGTGGAATATTGTAAGGATACGAATGGCGTCGAAGTGCTGCTGGGCTGGAATGATGCAGCAGAGTTCATTCAGGAGGCTGCTGTTACAGCTGCACAGGCAGATATCGCCATCGTCGCGCTCGGTGATTCCGAACGGACCTGCGGGGAGGGGATCGACCGTCTCAGCCTGGATCTGCCGGGCACACAGCTTCAGCTTCTGAAGGCGGTGTATGAGACCGGCACACCGGTCATCCTTGTGCTTCAGAACGGCCGCCCAATAACCCTTAGCTGGGAATCGGAGCATATCCCAGCCATTCTGGAAGCCTGGTACCCTGGCGAGAATGGCGGTCATGCGATCGCCGAAGTCCTGTTCGGCGATTATAATCCTGCGGGACGTCTGCCGATCTCATTCCCTAAGACCCTCGGACAGATTCCGGTGTACTACAATCGCAGACGCGGCGGACAAAAGCATTATGTCGGCGGTGACAACCAGCCTCTATATCCTTTTGGCCACGGACTTAGCTACACCACTTTTCAGTATGACAGCCTGCACTTCAGGTCAGCGGCCATCCATCCCGACGAGGATCTCCACGTGACTCTGGATGTGACCAACACTGGAGCCCTGGCGGGAGATGAGGTCGTTCAGCTCTACATTTGTGATGTACACAGCTCTGTCGCCCGGCCCGAGAAGGAACTGAAGCGGTTCCAGCGGATTCACTTACAGCCAGGTGAGCAGCGTACACTATCCTTCACACTGACGCCGAAGGACTTAAGCTTGCTGAATCGAAATCTCGAGTGGATCGTCGAACCCGGCACCTTCCGGGTAATGATCGGCCGCAGCTCTGCCGACATCGCAGTCTCAGGTGAATTTATAGTTGTCTAGCATGTGACTGCCCCCAGTCATAGAAACAGCGGCAGCCATGGACGAGAGAATAAAGTCCATGGCTGCCGCTGTAATATTGAGCTATCGTGTCGCGTTAGTTCAACAGGAACGTGTATGTTTACCACACAGATAGCCTTGTTCTAACATCATTTTCGTCGGTAGTATACTCAACATTCTCATATCCTTTTCTGACTCCATTCAGATATAAATCATTAATGATTTCACCTTTTAAATATGCCTTGAAATTCGCGAAAATTATATAATAAACTCTTGATTTCAAAGTTTTACTGAGGTCTTGCCCATTCATTCGGTATCTCAAATTGGACTCCTCTGTTCATTTGCTCGCTTCCTCCCATAAATTCAAAACGGGCTGCGTTCTCAGCCGTTTAAATATCGTACCCGATAGGATAATGAGAATATCGGAATTTATTGGTATAGCATTTCCCGCCCGCAGTTGAAGCTTTAGACGGCATCACGGAAGGGGAATGACTTTGAAGAAAGGGGAAAGCCTGAGGTTTAATAAAGAGTCAGGTCCTACTCGGTTCATGCAAAATTGGGGTATAGATCGAAGAGAACAAATTGTATTTTGTATTCTCTTTAAATCCTAATTTTTGTGCCATTCGAAATGAAGGCACGTTCTGAGTATCGCAAGTCCAATTCGGTATTACACCTCGATTCAAACAATCCCCAATGAAATTTCTCGCAAGTTGAAAGCCAAAACCCTGACCTCGCGCTGATTTATTCACATGGATGGAGAGCTCTGCCAATCCGCCCCCAATAAATGCAGCATGACACAATCCTATCCCTTGTCCATCTGATGAGAAAGCGACCCATCCAACATCATGCTGTAGATATTTTTCTATACTTCCCCAAAGACCTTCTATCTCTCTACGTAGTGGTTCATACTACTGAAGCATCGCTGCATCCATTCTAAACATGCCTTCGTCATTTCCGACTAGTCCTAGACTTTCGAAAACATGACGGTCAAATTCAAATTGTGTCCTACTAATACAAAAAACCCTATAACCGAATACGCGAAAAATGATTTCATCCCATGATTCGGAGGCGGTTGACCAGAATAATCTAAAGTCATTGGCAGAACCATTTACGAAAAAATGATCTTTCATCGTAGAAATAAATCCTTCGTTAAACGCTTTATTAACAGCATGACCAATCAAACGTCCCCCGATAAAATCGCTGGACATTACAGCGGCACACTGAGGATGATCTTGGTTATCTACATAGACGATTCCATCAATCGTTTCTTCTAAAATTGAGAGTGGAAAGGGCGTAAATACCGATTCCGCCCCAGATAATAATCCCTTAACAACATGATACCGATCTCTTTCAATGCGAATAAAAGACATTTAGGCACTCCTCCGTTATGGTTAAAGTGACGCATACAAGAAGGTTTATTTCGTTTCGAACAGGGGCCGTCTGCGGCAGCCCCAGCACTATAGTTCCCAGTTAGTTGAATGTCGGTACTGTTTTTTGCTGTACGGCTTTTAGTGAATCTTCAGTAGGCTTTCTATTTTTCTTAGCCATTTAAGCTTATAAAAGTAACTTGTTGGTACACCATGATAACCTTCATACATCTTTTTTAAATGCTCTATGCGATTTCTTGGTGAAACTGTTGGTATTAATGCTACGTCATTAATAAAGAACATATCACAGGGCACACATTTCAAGTAATCTTTTGCTACACTTGAATCAAACCAATTCAATTCATTTCCACAGTAAGGGCAAGATATTGCGTACTTATTTTGTAGCCATCTTATTAACGCCATCACTTTCAACCTCAATTCTTGAACTTTCCCGTACTATAAGAACTCGTAAAATGATTAGACTATCCTGGCCTTTAGTTGAGAAAAGTCAGTGCGGTAGACCTTTCGGTATTGAACTATCACGTCAATCGTTCGGAGATAGTTTTACTTATTTCTTCAGGGTTTTTAACATCAATGATTAACTTTGATATTTTAAATTTACCAACATGAAAATTATTCAAGTCAAAATGAAGGGTATCAACCTCATTATTAAAAAAGTAGAGATGATAACCTCCATTGAATCTAAATAATCCATTTCTTATTCCTCCAAAAGAAAAACCATAAAGCTTGAAAGCATTTGGTATGGGTCTACCTGTTGTTATCCCCTTAATCGAAGAGTATGGAATTTGCAACCCGTTGTCTAATTTTAAAAAGGGCGGATTTCCAAGATCGATATTTAAATGGGTTTCCATTAATTGAATGGTACGTTCCATTCGTTTAGTCCTCCATTTCATAACGCTTTAGTATTTTTAGAATATATTTACATATTACACCATAGATAATCTTATTTATAGAATTTATTGAGCTAATTTACCCAAGAACTGAACATGCAAGCGAATATTTCGCCGGTTGCATGATGGAATATTACATTATCCTGCCCTTTAGTTGAATGGCGAAGGATTCTAAAGCTGATCCGTCGCCATTACAAACTAAAAGTAACGTCGATAAAGTTCTCTCCGACGTTCGCCTCGGAGTTGTGCGTAGATTTGAGTGGTCGATGCCTTCTCATGACCAAGCATTCCTTGAATGAAATCCAATGGAGTACCATTATCAAGGAGTTGGCGTGCATAAGTATGTCGAAAGCGATGCGGATACACGTTCATTTGAAGTTCTCCCCGATCTGCAAGCCGTTTTATTGCCCACCTAATCGTAGGTATAGCCATTCGTTTGGTTGGATGCGTATCGGTAACAAATAAGGCTTTGCAGGAATCCGTACGGCTGGACAAGTACTTTTTCAACCATACTTTGCACTCTGTCGTAAAATAAACTTCTCTTTGCTTCGATCCCTTGCGATTAACGATTACTGAACAGTTCTCCCCGTTTATATCTTCGGCATTAATCTTTTCTACCTCCCCAATCCGGCAGCCGGTGCTGTAGAGAAACTCAAGCAGTGCTCTTTCCCAGAGTGACTGACATGAGATTTTTAAGTGTATGACGTCTTCCTCAATCAAAAACTTAGGAATACGCTTATCTATTTTGGGTTCTCTCAATTTTAGAGAAGGATTTGAAGTCAGATAAGTCTTTTCATAAGAAGAGCGAAAAAGTGAACGAACAAAACGAATTCGATGGCCAAGACTGTTTGGCTTCGAATGAACTGCTTGTTTTGCCAAGTATTCCCTCAGTGTGGTTAACGTCACCTCTGTGACATCGAGATTGCCTAGCTCCAGCACTAACATCTTGTGCTGCAAAGCGTATGCTTTTAATGTTTTGGACTGAATCCTTGAATGCGTTTGTCAGCCTCATACAAACTCCACAACTCATTTAAGTTCATAACAAAACCTCCCTTTAGAAACTATTAAATCTAGTTTGCTTCTAAAGAGAGGTTTTAATCGCCTGCTGTATTAAAACTAGTGTTTCCAGTTAGCTTAAAACGTAGAAATTAGAGTATACATCTAAAATATCATTGTTGACCAACAAGTTTCTAGGTTCAATATATAATAAATGGATCAAGCCTTTCATCGGTTTTATTTTTGAAGGTAGCTGCAACAAATTTATCTTTAGCTGATTTCAAATTACTTCTCCCCGTTTTGAGAGAACCCGATCCATTTCATCAAAATGTTCTTTGTTGCTTGAAGCATAGATCAAATCAAAACTATCGTTATTTTTCATCACTGTTATTATGCTATCATCGTAATTCCCATAAAATTCGATGCCAATCCAATGCCGAAAGGAAAAACCTTTATTATTAAAATTTCCACGAATAAAATCCAAGTCGGTTTGTTCAATGGAATAGAACGATTCACAGCCGTATTCAAGAGCGAATACGGTTTGCAAATAGGCCATCGCATGAAAAAAATCGGTCAATGTTTCAAAATCTTTTTTCCATATCTTTTCATCGTAACTCATATAGACAGGGGGATTGGACCTGGATAAATCGTTCTTATGGATTCCCCAAACACAGACACGTTGATTCTCGCAATAAAAAATTAAATATTCGCTATGTTTGAAGTATTGGAGTTGCTCGGGTTTGATCAAACTATCTTGCGTATGATTCAGCCGCTCGTCTTTACCGAGTTCCAAATAATAATCTATAAACACCTGTGGCAATTCACCAAAATTATTTTTAATGGTTTGTATCTCGTCATGACTAAACCCATTTCGTTTCGTAATATGAAACAGCTTTTTAATCATTGTAAAATCAGTCACCCGCATCACACCTTATCCTTATAATACTCCATCGATTAACTTAAGAATATTCCAAGTCGGTCTCCTTAACCATCAAGAGAGCATATTATACACCCATTTTACCATATCTTTACTCCACTATTCTGCCCGTTAGAATTCCTGTAAACGAATAATTTGGAGTTTGAACAAAAACGAGCGCCTCTGTACGATGGGATTATGCAACGGGTCAAAAGCCCTTAAAACCACATCAGGAGGTCGCTCTATCATGAAGTTTAAGGCACAAGATAAGCAAAATCAACCCATAGAAAACATTACCGTTCATCATTTGGTCATTGGCGTAGACATCGCCCAAGAAGTCCACGTGGCCCGCGCGGTCAGCTTTCGTGGGATTGCTTTGGGAACTCCGCTCAAATTCGGTAATCATCGTGAAGGGTTCGATCTGTTCGAACGCTGGATCCAAGATCTACTCAAATCTTACAAACTTAGCAACGTCATCGTTGGTATGGAACCCACTGGCCACTACTGATTTAGCCTGGCACATTGGCTACTCGATCAAGGCATGGAGCCCGTTTTGGTTAATCCTCATCTTGTCAAAAAGAACAAGGAAAACCGAGACAATACACCATCTAAAAGTGACCATAAAGATG
>NZ_JABWCS010000195.1 GCF_013359945.1 Paenibacillus agri
CAAAATTAACATTTGCCGATTTCGCACGATTATTAAGTTTACAAACATTGTCGTTAGAGTGGAAGATTTATTTAAATAAATTCTGGATTTGAACTCATAATTTGGCTAATCAACAGGTCTAACAATAATGCACTTATTTTCCTCTTTTACCTATTTCGAAGAAAAATAAGGTACGAAAATGCTGTTAATTGAGGCGGTGGCCCAACTTTTCACTGTTAAGACGACTGGTGAGAGGGAAATTCACGACTTCTAGTGATGGAAATCTTTGATTATTTCAAAGCTTTTATATACCACGCGTTCATAACAGAATGCTCTGAGCCTGACAGAGGTTCAGGTAAAAGTGTAAATACAAATTTCTCATATGTTTTGCATGCAGCTTCTAATTTATGTTCATGCTCATTGAATGGAGCTACATCGTTAGTTGATTTTAAACGTCAATTTACAATATTGATAACGCCATTACAGAGAAAGTATTAATATCGACGATAAGCAAACCGCTTGGATCTGCTATAAAATTAACATGGGAATATAACGAAAAATTAACAAGCGGGGCATTGCTATTACCTCCTGAAACGAATTCACCGGTACCCGTAATTGTTCAAGCGCACGGTGGACTGAAACAATCTAAATACATATTTGGTCTGTACGAGGGGAGCGAAAAGCACTTGAATTTTTCTGTTTAGCATTTATAATGATAATTACTTTATAAAGTATCTTTATTATGTTGGGGTATTTTAAAAATTGCAGTAATGGGGAGCGAATGGAATGAGAATAGATCACATCGCCATGTATGTGAATGATTTGGAGTCTTGCAAACAATTTTTCATCAAATTCTTTAACGCCAAATCAAATGAGCTATACTACAACTCCAAAACAGGATTGAAAACGTATTTTCTTACATTCGATCATGGAACGAGACTAGAGATAATGAGTAAACCGAACATGACTGATGAGAACAAGGAGTTGCTCCGTACTGGATTTACCCATTTGGCGTTTAGTGTAGGAAGCAAAGAAAAAGTGGATATATTGACAAAACAGCTAAATGAGGCTGGTTATTCTATCTTAAGTGGACCACGCACAACGGGTGATGGTTATTACGAAAGTTGTATTTTGGGACCTGAAAATAATCAAATTGAAATTACTGAATAAATTCGTGAGATCACAGATCACAACAAAGTTATTGTATT
The DNA here is from genome assembly GCF_013359945.1 of Paenibacillus agri. Classification (GTDB taxonomy): domain Bacteria; phylum Bacillota; class Bacilli; order Paenibacillales; family Paenibacillaceae; genus Paenibacillus_AQ; species Paenibacillus_AQ agri. Next base: position 1,188 of record NZ_JABWCS010000195.1, read on the forward strand.
AGGAGAGGATTTATCTATGGCAACCTGGTTTTTAATTGTGATCTACCTTGCTTTTGTTAGTCTCGGTCTTCCTGATTCTCTGCTTGGCTCAGCATGGCCCGTCATATGGCCGGAAATCGGTTCTTCTCTGGGCTCGGCAGGACTAATATCCATGATTATTGCTGGAGGAACAATCGTTTCCAGTTTGGCAAGCGGAAGAATGATTCAACGTCTAGGCACCGGAAAGATTACTTTACTCAGTTGCCTCCTTACCGCAGTCTCATTGCTTGGATTTTCTATGGCTCCATCAATGTTTTGGTTTATCTTTTTGGCCATTCCACTTGGTCTTGGGGCGGGAGCGGTAGATGCAGCCTTAAATCACTATGTTGCTGAGAACTATAAGGCTCACCACATGAACTGGTTACACTGCTTCTGGGGTGTAGGAGCAACCATGGGGCCGATCATCATGGCCACTTATATGGCGGGTCAGCATTCATGGAGAGGCGGTTATGCTGCAGTAGCCATTATACAGGCCATTCTTGTCATAATTCTTTTTGTAACTTTACCTTTATGGAAGCGTGTGGCTGCAATCCGGGATTTAGAGAATTCAGAGGACACCGTTCAAGACATACTTCGTGAAGAAAAGGCAGAATCCGCTTTCCCAACAAAGGTGCTTCAATTAAGGGGAGTTAAACCCTCACTGCTTGCATTTCTCATGTATTGTGGAGTAGAAACGACTGTTGGGCTATGGGGAGCAAGTTACCTGGTGGGTACAAAAAATGTTACAGCAGAAATGGCTGCCGGATGGATCTCTTTGTACTACGGAGGCATTACCATAGGAAGGTTGATCACCGGTTTTATCACGTTAAAAGTACACAATCAACTGTTAATTCGTTACGGTCAACTAGTAACCATTGCAGGGGGAATTATTCTGTTACTACCTTTCTCCGCGTCATTTTCCATGTTGGGGTTCATTCTTATCGGACTCGGACTCGCACCAATATATCCAGGACTTCTGCATGAAACACCTGCCCGGTTTGGGAAAGAGCATTCAGCAAAATTGATGGGCTACCAGATGGCCGTCGCTTATAGTGGTACTACGCTTCTCCCCCCTTTATTCGGACTCCTTGCAGCAAAAACGAGTACAGACTTGTTCCCGGTCGTGGTACTTATTCTATTAGTTCTCATGCTATTTAGTGTAGAGACTGTAAATCGTTTGCTACGCAAACCGGGAAAAGTGAGTGGGTAAGAACCTTTGCATTAGTAATAGAGAATATTTCATAAATACCGCCAATAAGTTATTATTAGAAGCATTTGATCCAAATCGAATCAAACGGATCGTACTCTAGGCATACATTGCACCTAAACTAGAGGGGGTTATCACATAGAAAAGAAAACGTTATCGTTATGTATGATCGTTAGGAATGAGGAGAAATGGATCGGTCGCTGCCTGGAAAGTGTGCGGCACGTTGTCGATGAGATGATTATCGTGGATACAGGTTCAACGGATCGGACAGTAGAGATTGCTGAATCTATGGGAGCGACCGTCTATTCTTTCCCTTGGACAGATCACTTTGCCGACGCCCGGAATTATGGCATTGAACGAGCTTCAGGGGACTGGATTGTATGGCTCGATGCCGACGAGGAAGTGGATGGGGGAGATGCCCCTCGTCTGCGAAGCGTGCTGGAGATGGATGACCACAATCTTGTGTTTGTTGAACTGATAAATTACTATGGCGAGTCCCCGCCAGATCCAGATAAAATCTATCGCTTGGCACATCATCGCTTGTTCCGTAATGGAATTGGCATTCGCTTCAACGGTTCCATTCATGAACAGCTCAATAACCGGGAGGTTCTGGGCCATCAGGAACAAATGAAGATGCTGGATGTTAAAGTATATCACTATGGGTATTTAGATTCAGAAGTAACGGCAAAAGCAAAATCCGAACGCAACCTAACCCTACTGAAAAAAGCGTCCAGCGAACCCGACCCTGACCCATGGATAGAATACCATTTGGCTAGTGAGCATTACCGATTGGAGAATTTCCCGGAAGCCTTTCAGCATGTTAACCAGTCCATCCGACTCTTTCTGGAAAATAGCATAATGCCGCCAGCCATGCTGTACAAATTAAAATATTCCTCCTTAATTGCACTTGGAAGTCTGGATAACGTTGTTAAAGCTATTGATAAAGCACTAGGCATTTATCCCGACTATGTAGATCTTCACTATTTAAAAGGCATCGCCTTATTGCATCGCAACAGTGCGCAAGAAGCAGCAGAAGTATTTCGTTACTGTATTACGCTCGGGGAAGACAATCTGCGTTACTTAACGATGAAGGGAATTGGTTCCTTTCAGGCGTATTACTATCTCGGACAATGTTATGAGAAACTGGGGAAGATCGTTGAGGCGAGGGAGGCTTATCAGGAAGCGCTAAGATTGTCTCCCAATCATCTGCAAGCACAAGAGAGCTACAATAAATTGCTCGCCAATGAAGAAGCACTTGAACAAGCGTCTACAAAACCAACCTAAAATGTATAGAAGAGCCCATCCCGGTTATTTTCCCGAAGTGGGCTCTTTGCTCTATAATTTGAAACTCTCAGCGATAAGGTGGATAGGTCACCGTACTTTCCGGTGGGAATGGTGGGATAATGGAAGAATGTAAATTGTCAAAGATTGTGACATCTACACGATATTATGAGTAAGAGGATGGTGTGTAGCCGTATGTCGCAGGCGAATATTCCTAATATTACACCTCAGATTACTTTGACGAGGGATGGAGTCATTAATCTGATTTTGTCCTCTATCGCGATGCAGGAGCTTGGTCTAAGTCATATCATCAATGCAGAAGCAGAGAAAATACAATTCGCATTAGGACGCTTCCTGGTGGGTCTACTACACCAGCCACCTTTCCGGAGATTATCCAGATTAACCAGAATGTCAGAGAGACCCTGAAGGAAGTTGTAAAGACCGAATGGGTATTACAGAATAAGATGGACTCTCTCAGTACTAAGAATAGCGGACAACGGATTGGTCTAGAACACTGCCGTAAAACCTTGAAGGCCAGCAACACTGCATTAAACGATTTCTGTGGAAATGGTTCTTTTCTATGTAATGATGCAGGAATGAATCCACGAGGTGGCGCATACGTTTAGAATAGATTCATAATGGGACATTCCCTGTTCGTCGAGACGGGTTCGCAAGCGAGGTGAGGCAGATGATGACATTGACTTTGTGCATAGCAGTGGATCACAAGAACAATAGGCTTGAGCGATGCCTAGAGAGTATACATTCACTGGTGGATGAAATCATCGTAGCGGATATGGGAACTTCCACGCCGGTAAACCAATTATGCCAGGATTACGGAGCTACGGTTGTGGATTGTCGCCAAAGCATGCATCCAGCGGATGCACTCAATCTAGCCTTAGAGCAAGCAACCGGAGATTGGATCTTATGGTTGAATCCGAATGAGTATCTGAAGGAATCAGCGCTTCCCCGCTACCGGGACCTTCTCTATATTACAGGTGCGGATCTAATCCTGCATCATGTGGTGGAGTTCCAGAAGACGGCAAAAGGCCGTGTTCGTGTGGTCGATTATGGTCATCCTCGATTATTTAGGCGGCAGACTGGGTTCCATTTTTCCGGCAAAGATGAGGTTGTGTTCATAGATATTGACAGCACCACTTCAAGAGATGGACAGGGTCAAAGGGTATACATGCGGCCGTTCAAGATTCATGCGGAATCTCAGGTGGAACAAACGGCGACCGTGCGCAAAATCAAGCGTGTAGAACAAGAAATGGCAGCCGTTCAGTCCCATAGTCCATGGAACTTGTATGAGCTGGCCTGCGAGTATCTCCGGATTCGTGATTATAAGCAGGTGGTCAAATGGTCAAACAAGATCATTCAGCTCTTCCTGGATCATAAAACAACTCCCCCAGCAGTCATTTACAAGCTGAAGTATGCAGCAGTATTAGACCAGACTTCTTTTCCCCAGAATGAACGCAGTCTTCAGCTTGCGGCGAGAATGTTTCCGGACTTCACGGATTTGCATTATTATATCGGTCTGAACTATGTGAAGCAGTCCCGATTCAAGGAAGCATTACAGGCATTTAATCATTGTCTGGAATGCGGAAATACCCCAAGTGATTATTTTGTCCGCCAAGGATTGGGAAGCTATATGGCTCACCACTACAGCGGGATATGCCTGGAGAAGCTGGAGCGGACGGTTGAGGCTGCTTGCGCGTATATACGTGCCATTGACAGTTACCAGAACTACGTTCCCGCGGTGGATGCGTTGAACCGTCTCGTTATAGACTTCAATATTGATGTGTCAGACTGTATGCCAGAAGATATTGAGCTTCCACTAAAGCGACTCCAGGATCTATTGATGGCTTAGTATGAGAAAAAAGGACAATTCCGCGTTCGATCATTGTAGATCTAATCGGAATGGACCCGAGGGGAATTGATGACGAACCGTCCATTCAATAATAATAACATAGAGACTTTTGGTATGACTTTCAGGACATCGCTCAGGTAGAAGGGTTTTATTCAAAATGAAAATAAATAGTTGTTTCGAGAAGCCCGCACAGGCATACGCCCTATGGAGTTCGCATACAAATGGACAAGCCTCCTAAGATATGCTAGAGAAGCAATATGAGTTGTTAATTACAAGAATGATCCATTACGAATCAGGACATCATGGGGAAATCAACAAATGAAGGGAAGAATGTGATCCTGATGCGTATGAATCCCTCGAAGTCTCATGATACTGGCTTGCCTTCATCCCAACACTGATCGTTTCGCACTATACAGGAGCAGCTGCCCAGCGATGATTTGGAAGTAGTCTATTTGCATGAAGGGAATCTCGCCGCCCTCTACTTCAGTACAGTCATGAACAAGGAAAGGTTTCATAATGAAATCGTACCGGGGCTGGGGAGGTGGTTAGACCATCCGGAGGAGTGGGACACTGCTTTTCCCCAAGGCACTTTAGTGCAACAGACTAGCGACTTGATTCATCGTATTCTGCATGGGGAAGTGATCCTGGTTCATGCGGACTTGAAGGGTCATGCCGTTGCTGTCCCTCTGTGCGCGATTCAGCAACGGGGCATCATGGAGCCTTCCGTAGAGAAGACCGTATTAGGCGCGAAGAAATCTTTTATAGAGGATATTAGCACCAATATTGGCTTGATGAGGCGATGGCTTAAGGCCCCCGGATTCGTCGTACGTTATTATGAAGTGGGCCGAGGTTCCCAGACCCGGATCGGGATCGCTTACCTGCAAGAAGAAGTGAAAAAAGATTGGCTCCAGGAGATTGAACAGAAGGTGTCCAGTATCCAAATGGAATACCTCCATTCGCATAGAGATCTGATGAAGCAAGCGAGCCTGCGCATTAACCCAAAAATCCCGTCATGGTAAACAGGGCAACAACAGATAACGTAATCGTTAACTCTTCCTGTAGACCAGAGGGGATTTTTAGTGCGTGTGCATATAGAACTTTTCTATTGTCGACATGGGAATATCGATTTGCCTTCCCGGACATCTTTCGTCAGATCATTCATAGTGACAAGATTACGTTTAGATCCAAGAACGACAATGACATAATACGACTCTCCTCGTGAATCCTTGATCACTACTTGATAACCAGAACCCCCGAATAATGGCTTGCAAATTGCATTAACCTTCAAAGGATCATTTTCCACATACTTTTTGCGTACATAATCCATTCCGAGACTTCCTGCTGCCTGTTTGTTCTGACGCTCTGAGTGCCCGTTGATTATTGCTATTACTGCTCCGATAATAATGATCAAAAGGATTAGATAACCTAAACGGTATCTCTTCATCTGTTCTCCTTATCCTGTTTTGTTCCTATATTGTCATTTACAATGATCAAAACTATCATAGGCATAACCTTTACCAACCGTCCAGTGATATGTGTAAGCATAATCCCAATCCGGTGGTCCGCACGCAGATGCAGAATGATTTACACCTGTCGCGTACTACTGATTAGATATTTTTCTTCTATATTTGCTCTCTCCTGATTTTATCTCAACGGCAGCTGACCAACAATCAGCTGCCGTTTTTATTTGAGCTTAGATGGATTAATTTACAATTTTATCTTGTATGTAATTTCCATATGTGTTATACATGTAATATAACAGATGCGAAGGGTGGTGTAATATGAGATGGCTTGCACATATCAAAACCTCAAGACAAGCAGCAAATGCCATAAGGAGGGATATTCTTGTTCATAGAGCTCGATCTGCAATCGGAGACTCCGATTTACGCACAACTGGTTGACCAAATCGTCGAAGGGATCGCGTCTGGCGAGTTGAAACGGGGGGATCCGCTTCCGTCGGTTCGGAGATTGGCGGAGGAACTGGGCATCAATCTTCATACCGTCAATAAATCCTACAATTTGCTCAAGCAGGAGGGCTTTCTTCAAGTACACCGGAAACAGGGCGTTATCGTTCATCCCGACGGGATGCCCGGTGTGACGGAGGCGTTCGAGGCGAAGCTTCAGCGACAGCTGCGGTCACTTGCGGCGGAAGCAGCGGTACGAGGCATGACGGAAGAGGCATTTACGGAGGAGAGCAGGTCGGTGTACCGGGATACCATTACAAATCGCGGAGGGGGATAACATTGACTGTACCTGAGACGATCATAATATCCAGCTTTTATTTGTTTATCGCGTTGATGATCAGCATACAATCCTATATCGGCTTGAGGACCCTGCTGTTCGGCATTACGCTGCCGGCGGAGGCCCTGCAGGATACGGCTGTCCGAGGCATTCGCCGGAAATACGTTTTGCTCACTGGCGGTTTTGCGATCGCCACCGGCGTAACTTGCTTTTTAGTGACACGTCATCAAACGACGAGTCAGAGTTTCCTGTACTGGGCGGCCGCCATCTTGCTATTAATCATTGTGTCGTTCTTAACTAATTGGATCAGCCGGATATCCGCCCGGCGTTTGAAGGCGGCCAGAGGCTGGCAGGTTGCCGTACAGACAAAGCGCACAGCAAGCCTTGTGGCTGGCCGAAGTCATGGTTCGGTGCTGAGCTTTTGGTGGTTTACAGTGCATGTCGCCGTGATGGCATTCTGTATCTTCTTTGTTGCTGTGAGATGGGACGACATTCCACAGTCGATCGCGGTGCATATGGGGCGAAGCGGCTTTCCTGATCAGTACATTGACAAATCCGTACGGACTGTATTCATGATCAACATCGTGCAAGCGCTGATGATCGTATTCTTCGCCGGCTATAATCTGATGATTAGCCGTGCCAGGACATCGCTGGATTCTCAAGACCGGGAAGGTTCGTTGCGGAAACAGTTGAAGCGTAAGAAAATCTACTCGATTACGGCTTGGGGTATTTCGCTTCTAGGGATTGCAAACTTAGGGTTGTTACAAGCTGTAATGCTGTACGGCTGGAATCTCAATCTGCTCTTGCGATACAACATCTCGTTCACGGCAGTATTCTTCTTAACGCTGATCGGCGTCTTGCTTTACCTGCGGTTTAGAGATCTTGATCAGCAAAAGGACGTTCCGTCAGAAGAGGAGAGGCACTGGAAATGGCTTGGCAGCATTTACGTGAACCCCGAAGACCCGGCGTTGTTCGTTCCGGATAGATATGGATTGGGATGGACGATCAATATGGCTAATTCGCTCGGTAAGACCATAGCCGCTGCGATGGTAGCCGTTCTGGTAACCGCCATTCTCGTAATCATTTTTAATTTTAGATAAATAAAGGAAGCTTCGGAAGGAGAGTTCAAATGATGAAAAGTCGATGGATTATGGGAGTTCTGCTAGCTTCGTGTCTACTGTTAACTCCCTGGAATGATAACATAGGACTAGCAGAGATGCAGAACATAGCAGTGAATACCTACGAAGTAACACAGAAAGCTGCAAAGGAGAAGGCCGATCTCCTCACGAACACATATGGCACAACCAGCGTGCAGTACGCTCTTATTGATCATGGCAAAATCGTCGTATCCGGCCAATCTGGAAAGAATGATGAGAAAGGACAGAAGCCGCTCACGAAAGACACGATGTACGGGATCGGCTCTACGAGTAAAATGTTTACCACAGTTGCCGCCATGCAGTTAGTCGACCACGGGAAAATCGATCTGGATACGCCGGTTATTCAGTATATCCCCGAATTTACAATGAAGGATGAACGCTACAAACAGATTACGCCGCGCATGCTGCTGAATCATTCTTCCGGACTAAATGGATCGTCGCTAACGAACGCCTTTTTATTCGAAGATAACGATACTTACGCCCACGACACACTGCTTAAGCAATTAGCCGGTCAGACTTTAAAGGCGGACCCAGGCGCTTATTCGGTTTACTGCAATGACGGATTTACGCTAGCTGAGATTTTGATCGAAAGAGTCAGTGGCATGGACTTCACTTCTTATATCCATAAAAATATTACAGAACCTCTGGGCATGGTCAATACGAAGACACCGCTCGATTCTCCGAATATAGCGAAGATGGCGGGACTCTATTATCCTACCTACTCAGGACAACTCCCTAACGAGACAGCCAACGTAATCGGAGCGGGAGGCGTCTATTCCACGGCGGAAGACTTAGCCCGATTCTCGCAAATTTTCACAGGGGAAGCAAAAGAAGTTTTGTCCGGTAAATCGGCTGCAGCTATGGCGCAAGACGAGTACAAGACGCCTATGTGGCCTGACGATAAGGCCTACTCATTCGATTACGCTTACGGTCTCGGTTGGGACAGTGTCAATCTGTACCCATTCAACGAATACGGAATGAAGGGGTTGACCAAAGGCGGGGACACGCCTCTCTATCACTCGTCGCTCGTTGTACTTCCCGAACAGAATATGGCGGCAGCTGTTGTCACTTCCGGCGGGAGCGCTACGATCGACCGGCTTATGGCGAACGAAATCCTGCTTCAGGCGCTGAAGGAGAAGGGGACAATAGCCGAATTCAAACCTGAGAAATCATTTGGAGCGCCGGTAAAGGCCAATATGCCGGAATCTGTGCTGCAATATTCGGAAATCTATGGCGCGACCAATGCAACGGTAAAAATCGATATTACTAAAGGCGGCGTCATGTCCATCACTTCGGAGCAGTCGCCCGGTAATCCGGCCCAGATCTTCGAGTATTCAGCGGATGGCACGTTTCGGAGTGCGGATGGGAATGCGAAGCTCAGCTTCGTGACGCAGGAGAACGGCCGCACCTACTTATGGATACGTCAATACGCATCGATACCGGGTCTTGGACAGATGGCTATGTCAGTGTACAACGCCGAGAAGCTCCAGCCTCAAGATCTTTCGATAGCGACCAAGGAGGCATGGAAGCAGCGCGACGGCAAGAAATATTATCTGCTGAATGAGAAGTATACATCGATCGGTTATCTGGGGGCGGGAATCATCCAATTGAATGTGTCCCAACAATTACCGGGGTACGTATTGGATAAGCGAATAACTGGCCCAAATACGGCCATCTCTGAACTGCAAATCCCAGGAATGAGTGGGCGGGATCTCGCTGGTTATACGTTCTTTAAACAGGATGGCGTGGAGTATCTGAATTTTGGTGGAAGCATCTTAGTCAACGAGGACGCGGTGAAGCCCATCTACATTTCTAAGCAGTCAATCGTTACGATCCCGCCGAGCGGATACGCCCGGTGGTATACAGTAAGCGACACAGATGGGGGCAAAACCATTAAGGTGAACATGCCCTCGAACGCTTCCTTCTCGGTTTATAATGCAAAGGGAACATGCATCTACTTCAGTGTCATTGGAGGCAAGGATAAAGTCGAACTCCCCGCGGGAGGATCGATAGTTTTCGCCGGAGATGCCGGTGCGAAGTTCGAGATTTTGGCGCAGTAAAGAATCTAAATGGGTAAAGTTGTATATAAAGTGAATGTTATCTTTACGTCTAAAACGAAAATAGATAAACTAAAACAAATATCTGAATGGTGGGATAGCCAAATGATGAATATGTTCTTGACAGTAGTTATCGGTTAATCGATATCTAAATAATGCCTCTTGTCATGAACATACATCATTATCGCTATGTATATATGGAGCTCAAAGGTTGCATTTTCTTTGTTGATCCCTATGCTGCAATTAGCCGTAGATGGACATTTGTTCATCTACGGCTTTTTGTGTGCATTCCACTTAATCTGTTTACATAGAAAGGAGATATTCAAAGTTAGTGGTTGAATCGAGCTGGAATTGAAACATAATTTGACAGTGAAAAGGTGGAGTAGAATATGGGAAATGAACACAACTCCCTTATGGAGAAAAAAATACCTCTATTTATTGTGACAGGTTCGAGTGGTTCTGGAAAAACCTATGTTATCAGTGAGCTTCGAAAAATATTACCTGAATTTACATTGTAATGATGAAACCCGTGAGCGTCGATTACGTGAGCGAAATTGGCCAGAAGACATGATCCAAGACTATAAGGAATTTGCTAAATGGTTGGTTGCTAATGCAGACAAAGAATATAGCCCACCAATGCCAATTGTCGATACTACCGATGCCCATGTATCTGAAGTAGCAGCTCAAATCAAAGATGGGTTCTTCAATTTATATAATCATTTGACATTAAGTGAACGATCATTTATTATTCATTTGTGAGAATAAGAGAAGAAAAAAGTACGGGGCAATAGATGATATATATAGTTGGTTGTTTCCGCAACTAACTCATAACCAATACAAGACTAAAATTATTTTTTTCAAAGAAAGGGTGTCCGTATGAAAGTAGTCTTATATGGTGCAACCGGTATGATAGGACAGCTAGCATTAAGAGAATGTTTATTAGATCCAGAGGTAGAGCAGGTTGTTGCAATTGTTCGTAAATCAACGGAAAAGCAGCATCCCAAATATCAAGAAATTGTGCTACCCGATATATCAGACCTTTCTTCCGTAAAGGAAAAAGTGACAGGGTTTGATGCGTGTTTATATCTAATTGGTGTTTCCTCAACAGGTATGTCCGAGGCTGAATATACACGTATCACCAATGAAATGACAATAAAGGCTGCTAAGCAATTAGTCAAACTCAATCCAAATATGAAAATAATCTATGTTTCTGGAATGGGAGCAGATAGTACAGAACAAGGAAAAGAAATGTGGGCACGAGTAGAGGGGAAAACGGAAAATACATTACTGGGTATGCCATTTGAAGCAGCGTACATGTTACGTCCAGGTGCTATTTTACCCATGCATGGTGAACGTTCAAAAACAACACAGTATCGTATACTATACAATATAATGAAACCATTAAATCCGTTGTTAAAACGAATGAAGTCGGTTGTAACCTCTGAACAGTTAGGTCAGGTCATTGTGCATTTAGCTAAAAAAGGAACAACAAAAGAAGTTCTGGAAAGAGATCAGTTGAAGACATTAGCATTATCGATTGAAGGTAAATAAACATACTCAAATAAAGGCTGATCTTCAGATTGTTGATGATTGGCCTTTATTATATGATGACGATGGAGTTGATTCAAAGCGGGCCTCTGGAAAGAGAAGAGCTTGGCGGATTACTATACTGAGACCATCAGTTGCTGTAATATAAACGCTTTGATACACTATGAGGACAGAATTATTGAGATTGGTAGGTGTTTGAATTGGTGACATCGCGTAAACCTGCGCGGGAGCGTATCCTGGAAGTGGCTTGCGATTTGTTTTATCGCAAAGGGATACGTTCGGTAGGGGTTGATACGATTGTTGAGAAATCCGGAGTTGGCAAGGCGACGCTTTATCGCCATTTTCCAACCAAAGATGATTTGATCGTCGCTTATCTCGTGGAATTGGACAGACATGACTGGAAACAATTTGACGAGGTTATTGCGAAGCATGAGGGCTCCCCAAAAGAGCAATTGTTGGCATTTATCGATGTTATTACGGATACAATGATGAGTCCTGATTATCGTGGATGTGCTTTTTCAAACGCTCTTGCTGAATTTCCTGAAGAAAGCCATTTTGTCAAGAAAATGACTGTTGAATATAACGATTCAATGCATTTACGCTTGAACCGACTGACCCAGCAGGCCGGCGCGCAAGATGAAAATTTGACGGACCAACTTATGATTGTGATCACTGGAGCACTATCATTAGCTCATGCACTGGGCTCTGCCGGTCCGGCAGCTCAACTTAAAGCACTCGCAACACATTTGATCGATTTGCATGTATCTTGAAGCTTTAATGGAGAGAGCAAAACGTATACACCCCTTAGAATAAACATTGAATCTAATGTTCATTCTAAGGGGTGTTTTTTTGAAAAAGATAAATTGTACTGTCGCTTGACAAAGTACAAGCTATAATGTAATCTAATCGCATAACGGAACAGAACAGTTCTGTTCCGTTATGACAATGTTTTAGTACTAATGTTTAATAAACGATTAAAGGGGAGAGAACGATGTCAGAGACTATTTCTGCAGCGCAGGCGGGCACTATTTCAATAGGTGATTTCACTGTCAATCGAATCGGCTTGGGCACCAATCGCATCACCAACACACCGGATGCACACATTTTACTGAAACGAGCCCTTGAGCTTGGTACTAATTTTATTGACACAGCTTACATCTATGCTGATGGAGAGAGCGAGAAGGGCATTGCCAGCGCGCTAGCACCTTACGGTAACAGCCTATTGGTGGCCACAAAAGGCGGGGCGAATGGGAATGATCCCCAACAATTACGAGGCGAGCTGGAAGAGAGTTTGAAGAGACTCCAAGTAGACCAAATTGACCTTTATCAGCTCCACCGTGTAGACGCTAATATTCCACTGGAAGAAACGATTCAGTTGCTTAAAAGCTTCCAGGATGAAGGCCTTATTAAGCACATCGGCTTGTCTGAGGTCACGATTGAGCAGCTTCAAGTGGCACTGAAAATTGCACCGATAGTTAGCGTTCAGAACGAATACAATGTGTTCAATCGCAAATATGAGGATCTTGTGAACTTTTGCACCGAAAACCAGATTGTCTTCATTCCTTGGTTCCCTTTAGGCGGCTTGTTTGGCGACACTGCCAAGGTAGAAGAAAGGGTAGCAGATATCGCCCGCAAATTGAATGCTACAACGCAGCAGGTCGCATTAAAGTGGCTACTTAAACGCTCACCTATAATTCTACCCATTCCAGGAACACTTTCTCCTGCTCACTTGGAAGATAATCTGCGTGCGGCCACTCTCGAACTAAGCGAAGAAGATTTCGCAGCTCTAACAAACTAATATCGATAATTCTATACTTTGATATCGTGTTACACATTATATGAGGACATCCACAAAAGAGAGTGTGGATGTCCTTTTTTTGTAAAAAAAGAGCGTCGAGCTTATGTTAACTATAATCTCGAATTTCTTTTAACCATATGGTAGAAATAACACCGAACAATAAAAGCATACATCCAATGAGGAACATCACCATACTTGAACCGAAAATATCAGCAAAGTAAGAGGATATAACTAAACCTATTGAGGGCACTACGCTCATAAGCGAGCCTAATGTACCAAAAACTCTGCCTTGAAGTTCTTCGGATACCTCTAGTCTTAAGATGATGTTAATTAATAACGTACAAAATGAAAACATAAAGCCAATTAATAAAATGAAGGGGATACCAATAAGAGCTGTCGTAGAGTATGAAAGAAGTATATATAACGGTCCTATCAACATCAAATTTAACATCACAAGCTTACCACGTTGTTTGAGCTTTGAGCCAAGAGAAACAATTAAGCCTGCCCCTAACAGATAGCCTAGAGGAATACATGCTTCAATTAGTCCAAAGTGGAAGGGACTTGCTTGCCATACCTTTACAGCCATGACTTGGGTTAACATTAGTGAGGACATAAAAAATAAAATGAGGGTGGGTGATAGAATGGTAACTGCCTTAGCAAATGGATTCTTCCATATATACTGAAGACCAGTCATTAAATCCTCTTTAAACTTCTTTTGTTCTTGCTGCTTACGTTTTGGAGATGGAAAAGCTCCTGCTAGCAAAATTAACAGAAAAGAGATCATAAAAGCCATTCCATCCATAATAATAGCCAAAGCCCCGCCAAAAGACGCAACAAAGATCCCTCCAACAGCAAAACCAATCGTTCTGGAGACATTGTCAGAAACATTAAGCAGACCTGTTGCTCTTTGAATATGTTCTTTACCAACGATATTAATAAGTGATGCTTGGAAAGCAGGTGAATGAAACAGTCCCGACGCAGTAACAATACCAGTAAGAACCAAAATCAAAATGAAAGAAACATTGGGATTGTATATACAATAAGCGATAAAGAGTACAAATCCGGATCTGACCAAATCTGCTGCAAGCATGATCTTTCGTCGATCCATTCTGTCGGCTATTGTACCTGCTATCGGCCCAAGTAATGAACTAATAATAAGGTTCGTAATAAGAATAACAGTCATCATTTTTGCACTTCCTGTAGTAGTTAAAACCCACAGATTTAATGCAATATTATGAAAAGAATTTCCGAATAAAGACAGAGTGTAGGACATGAATAAAAGAATAAATTGTTTATTTTTCCATAATGTCGGGGATGGTTGTAGCATGATTCTCTCATTTTCCAAAATTGTATTTCCCATTGTTCAGCCTCCTGAAATTAGCAACTTAACTTAAACGTTTAAGTTAAATGCAAAAAAAAATTAGATTTTAACTTCAATAAAATTAATATTACTATTGTTTGAATGATATTCATTCCTTCTCAAAAGACTATTCATTATGTGGAAGGCCGTCTTGGATTTATCCTCTTTAAACATAATTTTTTCAGTTTTATCCGATAAGATTTCTGGACAACTGCAGGTGCAAATAACAGCTAAATTATTGAAATAACCGGATCTTTCAACGTAACTCCCTATAAATTCATTTATTACAATAGCTTCTTTGAATTGAGTTTGTTTGAAAATTTCATCTAGATCGTTAGGAGTATCTACTATGTAAATATGATCCTTCGCTACATTTGTATTTGTCAAAATATAATTAACCAAAGCTTGATTATTGAAGTTTTCCATTATCAAACAAAAAGATTGATTCATCAATTTACTGGCTATTTTTAAAGCTGAGTGAAAGTTATAGGTGATCTGTTGAAATAGATTATCTTCAATAATACTGTCAATTACAATTAAAGGGATTCCTTCGACAAACTTGGATGAAATCGTATAGAACATCTCATCTTTAACATCAACAAGAAAAACAGCTTCAAGATTTCTTTCAATAATAACATTCAGAGATGGATCATTAGCATCAATTGTAATGAATAGTGTATGATATCCTGCTGTAGTCAATAGCTTCTGCAATCCATCAACAAAGGTAAAATGACTTTGCTTTTTCCAATAAGGGATGTCTTGTTCTTCATTTATCAATATACCTACTAGTCCTGACTTATTTCTAACCAGAGTACGTGCTGAGAGATTGGGCGTATATTCGAGTTCTTTGGCAATTCGCATGATTTTGCATCTTGTAGTCTCTGGAATGCTTTGATTATCAACATTATTAAGAACATAACTTACAGTTGCCACAGATACATCTGCCATGCGGGCTATATCTTTTAAGGTTGCTCTTTTCATTATAATTTTCATCTCCTGGATAACCTTCGTATTTTAAACGTTACCTTTCATTAATGAATAAGTCAACACAGTTGTAAGCGTTTGTTTGGAAAAATCTCCCCAGAAAAAGCGCGGCTCACGATTTATCATGAAACCGGCGCTTTTTCGATTGTTTCCATTCCAATAGCACCGTGGGACTCGGGCTGCTGAGTGAGGTCTCTGTCATCCAGAGCATCCTTCACTGTAGTAACAACGTACTGCAACGAACCACTGGCGACAACTCGCACACTTGTATCAAATACCTTCTTACTGGGGAATTTCATACTATATGCGAGCCGATTTTATACCTATCTGGAGCACAGGATTTCCGGAAGCAGTACAAATGATAAAGGAAGCGGTACAAGGGGAGCGTAACGATGAGTTGTTCTACGATGAATTGATCAATCTGGCTCCCACAAAAGAGCAGGTGGCCATTATCGAAAGCATCCGTAACGATGAGCGCGGACACAATAAAATGTTCAGAGAGATGTATTGGGCTTTGACTGGACAGGAAATCACTGGCATCAGTAATGAGCAATATGTGAGGGTACAATCCTACTCAGAAGGTCTGCAGCGCGCTTTGATGGGGGAGCTGGAAGCGGTGGAACGATACCGTAACATCTGGTTTGGATTGCCTGCTGGGATCTATAAAGATACGGTGTACGGCATCATATTGGATGAGCTTAAGCACGCTGCCAAGTACAATTACCTGATTACGTTGAACCTCAGATAGCTGCCACTGCTTGCAGTTCCTTTTTCTCTTGAACAGATAGTTTTCTGTTAATCACAAGGAGGGCGTGCCCGACAAATCTTATTTCTTGGATCGAATGACTTCTTCAATCGCATGCTTCATTAATGCCCCGGCCCGGTCCCAAGATAGATGAAGCATATCCTTTCTGCCTTGGCGGCCTTTTTGTTTGCAAAGTCCGGGATTTTGGTACGCTTTCCTCATCAGCTTTTTTAAGCCGCCCAGATTCGGCTCCGCCCATAGTTGTCCCTTTTGCCCGAACAGGTTGCTAAACTTTTTCGAGATGGCTCTATTCATGCTGCTTGACGGGCTCCGGAGCTGGTATGGAATCAGGAACGAGTTGTTATGCGTAAGAAAATCCATTTGCCCGCCCCAGCTTGTAGTGATGACAGGTACGCCGCTCGCAAGCGCTTCTAGAAAAGGCAGTCCAACCCCCTCACCACGCGTCGGGAGAACGAAAACATCGCCGAGCGTGTGCAAACCTTTAAGCTGGCTATCACTAAGCTGGCGGCCGATAATGATAACAGGGGCCGTATCTTTTTGAATACCCAGTCTTTTTTTGTATTGTGCTATTTTTGTCTGGATCCATCTTTCGTTCTCATGTGCCCCAAATCCGTTTGTTTTGATCACAAGCACTACGTTATCTTTAGAGGAAAACTCTTCCCAATATGCCCTTAGCAGGCCCTCCGGATTTTTGCGATGCTGGAAGCCAAATACAGACACGAACGTAAACCTGCCTGCCGTGCCCGGCAAAGACATTTTCTTATTCTTCGGATGAAACTCCTTTGTATTTACGCCATGAGGAACGATAAAAATCGGGACTTTCACGCCGCTGTTTCTTAACGTTCTTTTATTATGCGTAGAAGGTACACAAATGGCATCAAATTTGTTCATATGTGGAAGCCAGCCCTTGGGGATCTTGCTTGTTTCCCAAACAGTATTCAAAATAATGAGATCATATATGCTACGCTCTTTTTTCCATTGAATGCTGCTGGGAATGTGGTGATAGATCAGCACCTTTTTGCCTTGGGTGCCGTTTTTATAATGGCTTGACGTTCCCATACTAACGGCTACACCCTGCCGCTTTAGTGATTGGGCATACGCTCTTGTGGCACGGCCAAGACCGCTTACTTTGTGTACAGGTCCCTTCCAGACGACATGATAGGGTTTCATTTGAATTCCTTCTTCAAAGATTTACGATATACTTTGCGTTGATGAAAAGAACTTACTGAAAACACATCAATTCGATTTGTCATTTTTTTCATCTCCATATATCTGTCTAATATGGATTATCGTATGCCGAAGGAGTGAAACGGGATGGGTGTAGTGAACGTGAAAAACACCCAAAAGCAAAGGGTACCAAAAAGAGCTGAGGTGACGTTTGTATTCACAGAGCCCGCAGCTACAGATAACATATTTCACGGCTTTATTTAATCACATGAAGTAATTGACGAATAATTACAAAAAAGATATCCTAGTATAAAGGAGGGATTCCATATATAAACAAATGAGATTTATATGATATGAACTGTATTGATGAAGAGCGCTCAGAATACTGCATTTGTCGACAGCAAAAAACGTGAACTTGCCCCCCGCAATACTTCTTAATTATCGTCTCAATTGCAAAGAGATGATATACCATCAGGAGGAATTCGAAAATGACTGAAGCTCACGATAATAACAAAGGAATTCAAGCTATTGCTAAAGGGGTCAAAATTAACACTGTTGCTTTCTATCAGCCTGATCATAAGGTTGATAATCAGTACTATATCGACCGTTACGATGCTTTAGGTGTCGATATTCGAGGGCTAATTAAAGCTCTTGGTAAAGATGTTCGATATATTGTTGATAACGAAGATGAGAATGCTGTAACTATGGCTATTATTGCTGCTAAATCTGCTCTGGATAAGGCAGGTCTCCATGCTGAAGATATTGATATGATTCTATTCGTATCTCAAACTCCGGAGTATCTTATCCCTACAAACGCTCTTAAGATTCATGCAGCTATCGGCGGTAAGCTTACAACCTCTTGCTTCGACTTGAACGGTAACTGCTCTGGCATTCTTGTTGCTGTCGAACAAGCAAGTAGAAATATCATCGCTAATAACTATGTTAATCGTGTACTGGTTGTAGGAGCCGACTACATTTCAACTCATAGTTTTGGGGAACCTATCTTCGATAGTAACTTTGCTGATTCCGCTCTTGCTGTTATTGTTGAGCGAGCAGAAGGAACCGGGTTTATCGATTCTGAGTATCAAACAGACACATCTGTAATTGATAATGCGCTATTTCCTGCAAATGGGCTTTCAAGTTGGGGGAAACCTGAGGAAGGTCCCCGGATGAAGTTTAAAACGTTCGATACCAGCGCACCTGTGAAAATCGCTGTGTCTTCAATCGAAAGGTTGCTCGAGCGTAACGGACTGACAAAAGATGATATAGCTGGTTACTATCTATCACAATTCGCTCCTGGCAACATCGAAGGTGTTGTCGAAGGTCTCGGTATTGATAAGGATAAAGCTCTATACATAGGCGACAAATACGGGTATACAGCAACTAACAGCCCCTTGACCGCTCTGTACGAAGCTATTGAAACTGGTAAAGTTTCCCGTGGCGACTATATTATCCTGTGGACAGTTGGTGCAGGCTGGCAGAATGTAAGCCTCCTGTTCCAGTACTAATACATTTTTTTCATCATGCAGAAACAGGTTATAAAGAAAACATAAACAAACTTCGGAGGTATTTAGACATTATGACAACAGTTTTCAAAACAGATAGTGCTACGGTCTCATGGAATGAGAAAGCTAAGGCGGTTCATGTTGAATTCAACACTTATGTACATAGTGACCAACTACGTGCCATCTGTGATAAAGCTATGGAGCTTCAGCAAGAAAAGGGAGCACAGCGAATGATTTCCGACAATCGCAAACTTAGTGTCATCAGTCAAGAAGATCAAAAATGGATCAGTACCGTACATAATCAACGTATTCAGGATTCCGGTATTAAATTTGTAGCTATCATTATGCCAGAGAAGACCCTCGGAAAAATGAGCATGAAGCGCGTTGTTGCTTCCTCAGTAGCATTTGACGACATCAAAACTGTCTTTGAATCCTTCGAAAGCGTTGAAGAAGCCGAAGAGTGGTTGAATTCCTAATATCAGCTGGAGGGGCCTGATTAAGAATATATAAAAGAGCAGCGTTACCCTATAAATTGGTAACGCTGCTCTTTTATATTCGTTTACAAATACAAACCAAATTGTTGTACACCTTTGAACCACACGGATTCAATTGACAAGGAATTCGAGATGTTAGTTGTCGGGTCCCCCTGTACTAATATAAGGTCAGCGCGGGAACCTTCGGTAATGCGGCCGCGATCACTAAGTCCAAAGCAACGGGCAGGTTTCGCGGTAGCCGACTGGAGCGCCTCGATCGGGGTAAACCCGGCCTTCACCAGCAATTGCATCTCATGGTGGACACTGGCTCCATGAGCAAGGCCGCCAAGGTTTGGCACAGGAACCGGTGCAACATCTGTCCCTACCAGAATATCAACTCCGGCACGGTGAAGGTCCATTACATTCTTAAAGCTGTTTTCCATATTGCCCTGGGGGAACGTATTGAAACTTGAGTTCAAAATATCGATCCAATCGGGACTTAATTTGGAATGAACACGTGGATCATTCGCCAATTCCGCTGCCGGATTCCCAATAATCGATGAATTCAACACCAAGCACGGTATAACAAAAGCGCCTGATTCTGCTATGGATTTCACTAATTCGGACGTATTGTCCGGTCTATCGATAAACAAGTGTCCCAAACCGTCGACCCCAAAATCGATGGCTTCTTGCGATGAGAGAGCTGTCAAGACGTGGGCAATGACCAGCTTATCGCATTTGTGAGCTTCTGTCACAGCTGTTTTTAAAATCTCGTCGCTTAGGAGAGGAAGGCCAGGTGCACCCATGACTGTTCCTTCTTCAATCATGATTTTAATATAGTCGGCACCATTTTCCACTTGGGTACGCACATGTTTAATTGCTTCTTCCAGCGTCGTCACTTGCGGGATTTCCTCGTGATCGTGAGCATATCCAGCCAACATCGCTTGCCGATCTTCCTCCGATAACTTCTCTAGTTCTTTTAGAATGAATTCAGGTATCTCATCTCCATCCGGCAATAATTCATCGGGATGTCCGCCCGGAGCAGTGATCGCTGTACCAGCAGAACGAACGTCTGCAACATCATTCACATTTTTCAACTGAATCTCGCGTCCTCTTCTAGTAAAGTCTCCGTTCATTTCAAGTTCTGTTGTAACGCCGAATTTTAAGGCATCTCGTAACCCCCCGATTGAAGTGTGCACATGTGCATCAATCAGACCAGGCATCAGAGTGCCATTTTTCCCATCGATAATTGTTGCATCAGTAGGGATGTCTCCGCCCACTGAAACAATAGACTCCCCTTTAATGACAATATGTCTAGGCGCAATGATTTGATCACCATTAAAGATGCGTACATTTGTAATCGCAGTAACTTGTTCTAACACGGTATTTTGAATTGTCTTTTCCATTTAAATTCCTCCAAGTGATTTGTTTTGTCAATTCGAATCATAACTGTTAGTTGTCTAACTGTCAACAAACTGATATTCATTTGACAAGCCTATAGGATCCCTGTATAGTTTTGTTACTTACAATTAGATTACTAACAATTATAGGAGGGACGATTATGCAATCCCGAAAGGATACGCCTTATTTAGATTTATTTCAGATTATCGGTCTTAAGTTAAAGAAGAGAGCGGACGAGAGTATTAAGGAGTTCGGTTTAAACGCTCAACAAGGAAAAGTAATCGATTATATATACCAAAATCAAGATAATCAGATTATTCAAAAAGACCTTGCAGATCGGTTTCATCTGCGTGGGGCCAGCATTACAAGCATGCTTCAAGGTCTTGAACAAAAAGGGTTTATTGAGCGCAAAATCCCGGCCAATAATGAACGGCAAAAAAATATATATGTTATGCCAAAAGGGATTGAACTGATAAATGACTTTCAAGACTCATTCCAAAAGGTCGAAGAAGAAATCGTTCAAGTTCTTACCAATGAGGAGAAGCAAGTCTTAATGAAGTTGTTGCTCAAAATCAACGAGCGCATATAGACGAGACTATCAATTATCGGGTATTGAGGAAATTCCGAGGAAGCGATATCGATACGAATACGCGAGTCCTTGCTGAATTTCCAGAAAATATCCCACAGATCAATGTCAGCTTTGACCTTCGTCTGCAGAGTATAGGTCATTCGTGAAGGAGTCTGGCTGTTTCTGTAAGCTAGTGTCGTAATTCCCGTGCGAATATTGGACGCTTCTCCTTCAGGACGAACTTCTATTTCCAGCTAGGCCGTGTGATACGAGCCGGAACCTCTTTTACAATTTTCCAGTACCCGCTATTCGAGAACTTATCACTGGGATTGGTATGGGTAATCCAGTCTCTGTACCAATCGAGCCTCCCGCCCCATAGCTTTTCATCTACCCACCTTCCTTCGGAAGCACCCATCCCTCTGCTGAATTGATATACATAATCCTTTTCTCAGGTTTAAGAACAATCGGTCAATATTTATCTTGACCGATCGTTCTTAACATGATGAATTGGCTTTGAAAGGAGAGAAACTGATGCCTAGGACAAAGGAATTTGATGAAGATACCGTGTTGCTTAAAGCCATGGGGTTATTCTGGGAACAAGGATATGAGAAAACATCCATGCAGGAACTAGTATCACACATGGGAGTTCATAAAGGGAGCATGTATGATACCTTTGGCGATAAGAAAACCTTGTATATCAAAGCATTAAAGCGATACAGCGACAGGTTAGAGCAATCATATAATCTTCGTATGGTTGGCCTTTCTGCCAAGGAAGCGATAGGAATGTTGTTTGAAAGAGCAATTCAAGCTGGAGAGGAGTTTCCTTCTGGCTGCTTTATAGTGAATACTGCGGTTGAGTTGGCAAAACATGATTCAGAGGCAAGAGATTCTGTTCGTCAGTTTTGGGATTATACTGAAGAGTTAATACGTGACGTTATAATAGAAGGTCAACAATCTGGGGAACTTTCCAAGACGCTCAACGCAGAATGGCTGGCTCAATTTTTTAACAATTCACTGATTGGACTTCGCGTTATGGTTAAAACTATTACGGACAAGGAAAAATTACGACAAATAATTGAAATGAATATGTCGGTATTAAATTGATGAGAGAACAATAAAAAGGAGTGATATCCATGACACATGTGTACGATAAAACAACAACAGGTCTTCTTCTGGTAGATCCTTATAATGATTTCTTATCACCAGAAGGCAAGAGTTTCCCTCGTGCCAAAGAAGTAGCAGACTCCGTCAACTTGCTCGAGCATTTAAAAGAAATTGTTAATGCTGTTCGAGAAGCCGGCATTCAAGTTTTCTTTGTTCCACACCACCGATCTGAACCCGATGATTTTGAAAATTGGTTGTTTCCAACACCTTATCAGCTTGGTGTTAAAGAAAGACAGACATTTGCTAAAGGTTCATGGGGCGGGGAATTCCATGAGGATTTTCAACCCCAGAAGGGTGATGTAATTATAAAAGAGCACTGGGGCAGCAGCGGGTTCGCAAACACTGACCTGGATCATCAACTTAAAATGCATGGTGTACAAAAGATAATCGTTGTAGGTTTGTTGGCTAATACGTGCATCGAAGCGACAGCACGCTTCGGCATGGAGCTTGGTTATCATGTCACACTTGTAAAAGATGCAACAGCTGCTTTCAGTAAAGAGGCTATGCGTGTCGCGCATGAAATTAATGGCCCTACCTTTGCACATGCCATTTTAACAACAAAAGAGCTTCTTGCTGAGGTGTAAAAGTTTATAGAAGAAAGGGGAGAGATTTACCTTGAAAACTGTTCAATTAAAAAACACCCATATCCCGGCTGTAGCGCTAGGTACCTGGTCTTGGGGAACCGGCGCCAACGGAGGGGATGCCATTTTTGGGAATAACCTGATGGACGAGGATCTAAAGCCTATATTTACTAAGGCAATGTATGCCGGATTGAATCTTTGGGACACGGCCGCAGTTTATGGCATGGGCGCTTCACCATTACAGTCTACTCTACCGGTCCTCAGAAGAAGCAGGCATCATTGAGTATTGCAAAGCCAATGAAATGCTATTCTTCTCCTATATGGTATTGGAACAAGGTGCTTTGACTAGTAAATATAGTGCGCAGAATCCTTTTAAGGCTGGAACCCGAAGAGGAGACGCTTTCAATGAAGAGGTATTTGCCAAACTTGAAAATCTGATCGAAGTGATGCGAGAAATCGGTTTCGGGCATCAAGTTAATCCTGCTGAAATCGCCATTACCTGGGCAATCGCTAAGGGAACGCTACCGATTATCGGCGTGACCAAACCATCGCATATCGCTAGCGCTATTTCTGCTATTGACGTCAAATTGACGAATAAGGAAATTGAAGATCTGGAACAAGCCGCGAAATCGAGCGATGTGGAAATACGAGGTTCATGGGAAAATAGCATGATCTAAAGGAGAATATTGAACATGGATAAAATATAAAAGAAATTGTACACAGCTACTGTGATGGTGGAAGGCGGAAGAGAAGGCAAAGCGGTGTCCAGCGATGGCATCCTTGCTATTGACTTAAAAGTTCCCAAGGAAATGGGAGTCCCGGCGGAGACGGAACCAACCCTGAGCAACTCTTCTCAGCTGGATTTGCCGCATGTTTTGAAGGTGCGCTAGGTGTTGTTCTGAGAAAACATAGAATCAAATCGGAAGGCATAAAAATAATGTCACAAGTTACGATCGGCAAAGATGCAAATGACGGCTTTGTCTTGTCAGTAAACATGGATATCGCTATTAAGGGTGTAGAAACGAGTACTGCAAAACAAATCGTTGAAGAAGCTCACGATGTTTGCCCTTATGCCCGAGCAACCCGCGGGAATATCGAAGTCATCACGAACGTGGTGGGTTGATCTTATAGCACGAATAGTAGAGTTTGAGGTGGTAACAAAAATATTAAGGCAGAATGGTTTCAAATTTAAGAACGATCATTCAAACACATTTTTGAATGATCGTTCTTAAATTGTTTGTTTTAGAAATGAAGCAATCTACTTGTTAAATAGAAGTATACACAACATGATAGGACGGTATTCACATTAAAGATAAGTTTGTCATATTGGTATGGACAATAGGCACGTTCATCGTCTTAATGAACACGACGATGTTTAATGTCTCTGTTCCAAGCATCATTCGGGATATAGGCCATTCGAAGATTGTTGTCAGTCGGGCTCACGATACTGGGGCTTTCTTCCTTTTTCGGTATATTCGCGAGCAGTTTTCACACGTTGCAAATAGCGCGGATCGCGCAGTCCGCAGGCGCCAGTTCGATGGCGGAACTCGGTCTCTTCATCGCCAGCCAGTATGTTCCTTATAAAAGACGCGGCAGCGCGATTTCTATGACCTCTGCGGGATATGCTATGGCATTCGGGCTCGGGCCAATTATAGGTGGGCTGATTTAAGTTTGATATCACAGGTGCTCTACTGACCGTCGTGAATGCCGTGACAATTTTGACTGCCGTATCGCAGCGCTCGATCGTTTGGCTGGGAGCCGGACTGTTATCGATTGCGGTCCATGCTGCCTACCTCAAACGTGCCAAGGCAACCTTCATCAATATCAATGTTTTGCGCACCGTTGAGAACGGCAGAATCAGGTGTTGCCCCGCTTGACGTACGTGAGTACGTGATGACTTGAATTAGACGATATGAAAAGATACACTGATACACATATTGATCAACTTTTACTGATATTACAAATTAAACAATGCTAATTATTCTAACGATACTTACAAGGGGTTTTCTATACTTTGGAAAAGGGAGAGTGCTCGATGAATATCTTATTGGCCGAAGATGATCCACGCTTTGGGCGTCTTTTTACTCATTTGTTGAAAAATAAAGGGAAATATAAAGTGGATTGGGTTACAAATGGCGAGGACGCATATAATTATGCGCTTGCTGCTCACTATGATATTCTAATTCTGGATTGGATGATGCCAGTAAAAGATGGCGTACAAGTATGTCGACGTTTACGGAAAGAAGGATATAATGGAGCCATTCTACTTTTGACAGCAAAGGATTCTGTTCTAGATCGAGTAGAGGGATTAGATGCAGGGGCTGATGATTATTTAATAAAACCCTTTGAGTTTGATGAGCTCAATGCCCGATTACGAGCTCTTTCACGCCGTAATTTCGCTCCCCTGCTGGAAGAGATTATACATATTGATAATATTACTATCAATCGTACAAGCCGTACAGTACATAGAAAAGGACAAGAAGAAATTCAATTAACACAACGTGAATTTCAATTATTAGATTTACTAATGCAAAATAAAGGGAAAGTTTTAACCCGCGAAGTCATACTGGATAGAATTTGGGGATATGATACTGAAGTCACAAGCAATCCGATTGATGCCACAATTAAATTATTAAGGAAAAAAATTGATACTGTAGGTGAAAATACGCTGATTCAAAATATACGTGGGGTGGGTTTCAGATTTGATTAAGTTCGTGTTTGAGCGAATGCACAAGCGGCGGCAAAGCGAAGATATGTTTGTGAAAATGCGTAATCGATTAACCATTATGTATAGCGGGATGCTTGTGCTCTTTCTTCTAGTATTCATTATTATTGTTTATACTTCACTTTTTTGGATGGTCTCTTATCAGCAGAAAAAAGAGGTTAATTCTCTGGCAGATCAAAAATTGCTTGAAAGCCAAAATCTTTTAAAAAGCGATATGAACGGGAATGATTCAACTATCGATGACAAAAAGAAAATAACTCTTAATAATAATTACTTCTTTTATTATGTTTACAATCAGCAAGGTGAACTTATCGCTGCAAATGAGACTATACCAGACTTACGTCAATCCCTATTACAAATGCTCAAGGATTGGAGTGTCAAATATACAGACGTAAATAGTAAAACTGAAAACCTAACTTATTCAGAAAATGGGAGTGAGTTTTGGAGGCAAAAAGATTCTAATGATGGTAATCTCGATAATCGGGGATGGGGAAAGGATCTTCAAAATAATTGGGATAAGGATACTACCTTAACAGTTTCTTCTGGTAAAAAAATTCATATGGCTATAATGGCGCGGATAATTTATGATGGGGACCAGCGAATTGGGAAGATGTACCTTGGACAAGATACTACTTATTATTGGACTATAATAAACTGGATGCTTACGATCTTTATCGGACTAGCCATTTTATTCTTTATTATCTCTTTCTTGGTAGGTTCTTCTATGTCCAAACGGGCAATGGTCCCTATTATTAAATCATATACTCAGCAACGGCATTTTGTTGCAGATGCTTCACATGAGCTCCGAACTCCACTTAGCATACTTAATTCATCTATTGATGTTCTTGAACTAGAGGAAGGCGAGAATATTTCGGAATTTTCCCGGAATGTTCTAATGGATATGAAAGATGAAGTGAAAAGGATGACAACTCTTGTTAATGATTTATTGTCTTTAGCTAGATCAGACGCAGGGTTAACTAATATTTCTTTTGAGACATTTGATTTTATACCCGTTGTAGAACAGCTTGACCGTTCGATTCAGCCTTTGGCTGTCTCACGACATATTAAGCTGAATCTGCATACTCCTGCCGATCTTTTGGTCTCTGGAGATAAAGAAAGACTAAAGCAGCTACTGTATATTTTAATTGATAATGCCATCAAATACACGCCTCAGCATGGAACGGTCAATCTCTTTCTTTCAATGGGCGTTAATGATGATCATGAAGAAAGCTTACTTATTCAAGTCCAAGATACTGGCATTGGAATACAACCGGCAGATCAGAAAAAGATATTTAATCGTTTCTATCGGGTTGATAAAAACCGTACAAAGCAAATTGAAGGAACTGGAATTGGTTTAGCTATCGCAAAGTGGATTGTAGAAGAACACAAGGGTACCATACAATTATCGAGTCATTTAGGGGAGGGGAGTGTTTTTACGGTAAAAATCCCACAGATCAGCCCAAAATAACAACATCTAAAAGCATAACCCTTTTCGTAAATGAATAGGGTTATGCTTTTTTGCGTACATTGAACATTCGGAATATGCATTTTTCATTAACTTTTCATTCTTGTACTATATTATTACCTCAGATCGAAGCAGTAATTTTCAGTTTGCTAAACTTGAAAGATTGGAGAGAAAACAATGAAAAAAAATAAAAGTTCTGATTTTTTACTCATTTTGCTATTTATTATTCTAGTTGGGGGCTTCATTTATTATAAAACGGATGGTCGTTATCTAATGAATAGCCGATCATTTAATGATCACTCTTCATTTAGTAATGATTCAAACAATGATGATTCTTCGAACATCAATTCCAACGAAGATCATTCTTCGATGAATATGGGTACAAATACCAGTCCTTCAATGAATGGAAATTCGAACTATATGTCTATGGATAAAAATAATGGAATGAATATGGGATCTACTGATCCCAATGCAACACCCGTAACAAAGTTAGTGGCACAGAATTTGAATGCTCCAGTTAAAACCTTCAATATTACCGCTCAAGTAACCACGTTAAATTTAGGCGGCGGAGCTATGGTCCAAGCATGGACATACGGCGGAAGTGCACCGGGTCCAGCGATTCGGGTCAAAGAGGGGGATAGGGTGGTAGTGAATTTGACAAACAAGCTACCGGAGGGTGTAACCATCCATTGGCACGGCTTGAATATACCAGGAGCAGTGGATGGGGTTGCTGGTGTTACACAGGACGCCATTAAACCTGGGGAAACCTACACTTACAATTTTATAGCAGACCAGCCTGGAACGTATTGGTATCATTCTCATCAACAAAGTGAAGTACAAACGGGACTAGGACTTTTTGGAGCTGTTGTCGTAGAACCCAAAGAAGAAACCATCAAATACGATAAAGATTATACCGTGGTTCTCCATGAATGGAATATCAACGGTCTCTCCAAAAAGAAAAATAAAGACAAATTCAATGATAAAGACAGTTTCAACAGCGGTAATCTAAATAATGAACTAGTGGAAGCCATGACAGATGTGAAATACAACATGTTAACGACCAATGGGACGATTGATAGTAAACATTTCGATGCAAAACCAGGTGATCTTGTTCGCCTTCGCTTGGTCAACACAGGCAATACAACTCATTTATTAACCTTACTAGGTATTCCATTCCAAGTTGTATCTCTTGATGGACGGGATCTTGTTGGTGGCCAAGCAATGAATCAAACGTTACTGCCAATTGGCGGAGGTAACCGTGTTGATATTAGCTTTAGAGTACCCGATAGTGGGAATGTTCAACTAGTAAACGCGGGACCGGATGCCAATCAACCAAACAAGAGGGTATCCGTTAGTATTGGGAACGGGAACCCGACGGGTACAGCCACTTCAGATAATCCGAACAATTATAAACTGTTTGATTTTATGACATACGGTACCCCACAAAAGGGAGTATTTAATTCCGATTCTACCTTCACTCAAACAGTTGACATGGAATTGAGTTCAGGTAAAGCACCAGGCATGGATTGGGCATTTCTAATTAACGGTCAAGCCGCGCCAAATATTCAGCCTCTTGTAATTAAAGAGGGCGACACCGTAAAAATAAGGTTTGTAAATGACAGTAATGATATTCATCCGATGCACATTCATGGTCACACTCTCCAAGTCCTTACGCGCAATGGAAAGGCAGCAGAAGGAAGTCCGGTCTATTTAGATACACTGAATGTGTTACCGCATGAAACGTATGAGGTTGCATTCGTGGCAGATAATCCCGGCATTTGGATGATCCATTGTCATAATTTAAAACACGCGGCAATGGGGATGAATATGATGGTTAATTACGAAGGCATATCCACTCCGTTTGTAGTTGGAGGAACATCTGGTAATCATCCTGATTAAGGTGCGAAACAATCAATTTTTATCAAAATGAATAAGAGTAGAACAGTAAAAGGTGTTGGTCCTGTTATGAAGAAAAATCCAATCACACGATTTCGTATTGGCGTTTGGAAAGGAATAGCCCCCCTGTTGCTGCTTATGCTTATGCTGGCATTGTGGGTATCCATTCCGACTCAGGCACATGCGCATGCCATCGTCGAATTGAAGGTACCTGAACCGAATACACAAATGAACGAAAGCCCCCCAAGGGTTGAAATACACTTTAATGAGCAAATTGAAATGGGTATCGGCGGGGTCCAGGTATTAGATTCCTTGTCCAAATCGGTCACGGAAGAGAAGAGTTCCACTTCGGTGGACCGCCGTATCATTTCACTTGCCTTACCCAAGCTTGGGGAGGGGATTTACACGGTATCTTATTCGGTTGTATCAGCCGACGGACATCCGGTCTCCGGGTCCTATATCTTTGTGGTAGGAAATCCACCTAATGCTAAAGATGCATCTGTTTTTGATCTGCACGAGCAAATAGATCATTCCAGTAATGGTACATCAACTGAGATAAGCGCCAACAAACTACTTTTATATGCGAGCAGGGGGCTATACTACGCGTCTTTAATGATGAGTACCGGATTGATGTTTTGGTATGGATTATTGCGGAACAACACAGAAGCTCAGCAGAGACTTCTCTATAAATGGGGTTTATGGGTGGTCAGGGTATTTGTGATTGCTAGCACCTTCTACGTATTTATTCATGCTCGCGATTTGATGCAGGACCAGCCGAGCACGGAGTGGAGCAAGCTATTCACAACGACCGAGATTGGTATCTCCTGGCTGATATTAATTGTCCTTGCTTTTGTTGGTATCCTCGTATTGAAATCTGGAACTGCCGTCAAAATGATCTGGGCAACCGCGCTTCTGATATTGGAAGGCTTGAACGGGCATGCTGCCGTTTATGAGCCGAAATGGTACTCGCTGTTGTTGGACGTTGTGCATCTCGGGGGAGCAGCGGTATGGGCAGGAGGACTATCGTTTCTACTGTTGTTATGGTTGAAGGATCGTAAAGAAGCCGGCCGCTTTGCCGTAGCTTTCTCACAGGCGGCATGGATCAGTATCATCTTGTTGACGCTGACAGGCACTTTGAGTGTTCTGTTGTTTCTCCCAAGTTTGTCGTATTTATTTTATACGTCCTGGGGAATTTTACTTCTTATTAAGACTTCGCTTGTACTGATGGTTATTGTGACCGGAGCTCTACTCAGGCTTAGAGTGCGTCGCGGCGATCTTCTGTCGGGAAATCTACTTAAACTTGATGTAAGCCTTATGGCGGCAATTTTAATTGTAGTTGGTATATTCACTTACATTAGCCCGCTTCCTGCCAATACACCATACTCCAAGCATGTGATTGAGGCGGACAAGAAAATTACCTTACGTATTACTCCGAACGTTCCGGGTGAAAACCAATTTATCGTCAAAGTTTGGCTACTGGAGAAAACCGGAGAACCAAAGCGGGTCAAACTGTTGCTCCACTCACTAGACAAGCCGGAACTGGGGGCGATTGAAATTCCCTTAGACAAATCTGAGGATAAAGACAATGATAACATTCCAGATTTTATTAAATCAACTTATAAGGCAACAGGTCAATTCATCCCATTTCCGGGTAAGTGGAAGGCTGAAATTCGAATTCTGACTCAAGAAGATAACGAAATGGTACACGAAGAAGCCTTCCGGAATTACTGACCTGTAAAAAGAGGATGAGTCAGGAAATTAGAGTTTGCTTATTAAAACTATATGGATAGGATGTTGATTTTTATGAAAAAATGGTTGATTGCAGGATTCACCTATATGTTCTTGTTCCTGTTCGCAGGAATTGCTAGCGCCCATGTGACAGTTAAACCAATTGAGGTGAGCCAAGGATCATATGAGGTATTTACAGTTCGTGTACCAAGTGAGACGAGCGGGACAACGACCAAGCAAATTGAAATTAAAGTTCCAGACGGTGTCGAGGTGCTTCGAATTGAACCGAAATACGGTTGGACATATTCTCTAAATAAAGGTACAGGCGACAAAATTATTGGGATTGTATGGAAAGCTGAAGGTAAAGGACTGGAAGTAACTGAATTTACGGAGTTCCGTTTTCAGGGAAAAGTCGGTGCTGATGTAAAAGAACTGAACTGGAAAGCGTATCAAACCTATGCGGATGGTAGTAAGGTAGACTGGGTTGAAGCATCTGACGGTCAATACCCTGCTTCTATAACGGTTGTTACGCCAGCGACCAGTAAGGATCAAGGTCACGGGGGTAGCGCTGTAGCACAGTCTGGTGCTGCTGCAGATCAGACAAATATCAGTGGAAGCCAACAGCAAACGGCATCTAACGGTTTTGATCATGAAATGACTATTTTTGATCGTGGAATAGCTATTTCAGCATTTATACTCGGAGTCATTGCTATTGTTATTTCCTTTGTCCGCAAACCACGAAAAGGTTGAATAATAAAAACAAAATCGAGTCTTTTTAGATCTGTCCCCTTTATGAAGATTACTTATTTTGATGCAAAATAATTTAATTTATTTAGGAACAGAAGGAGCCGATCAGTTAGATGGGCTTTTTTTTATGAAACTCTATCAACGAAAGATAAAATTGCATTAACTGGAAACAATTCTTCAGATTGTGTTAATCTGTCTAATAGTGAACTCGATGTAGAGAGAGGGATGTTACTTGAAAAGAAACGTATTATATATTGAAGATAATGAGAAAATAGGCAGCTTTCTAAAAGAAGAATTGGAACAGCGGGGATTTTCAGTTCAGTGGCTGCTTTCTGGTGAAGGAGCGGATAAAGAAGTAAATCAGTATGAAATCGTTATTTTAGATATCATGTTACCCGGTTTAGACGGATTTACTGTAGGAAAACGATTAAAAAAGGTAGCTCCTGCGGTTCCTATATTGCTGTTATCTGCTCGAACATCGATAGATGATAAGGTGGATGGTTTACAATTTGCTGATGACTATTTAACGAAACCATTTCATACGGATGAATTAGTTGCAAGATTAGAAGTGTTAATCCGTCGAAGGGGTGTAACACATTCCGAACGCATTTTATTAGGAAATCATATTGAAGTTGATCCGGATGCCCAAATGGTAACTGATAAGCTCACAGGAGAAGAAATTATTTTGACAGGGAAACAACATCAAATTTTAATGTACTTCTTACGCCACCCTAATCAAGTTCTACCAAAAGAACAAATTTATGAAGCCATATGGGAAGAAGCTTATATCACTGGCGATAAAACATTAATGGTACATATCCATCGACTGCGTCAAAAGTTGGAGCGTCATCCAGATTCCCCAGAGATTATTGAAACGTTGAAGGGGATAGGCTATCGGGTGAAACTATGAAACAGACTAGATCATTATTTCGGCATTTTCTAAAAGGACATTTTTTATTTATCTTTTTTCCTCCAATGGTGCTTATTTTCTTCTCTGCGTTCTTTGGGGTTTCTACCCATGGAGAAGAGCTAAATACGTTAAATCTATTTTACGTTGTACTACTTTTGTTTGGTTTTATTATTATCGTATTTGTTGTAATATCTTGGATTTTCTTCTTAAGACTTCGCAAACGTCTCACCCGCTTACAGGAGGTCATGTCATTTTCAGCTAATCATAACTCATTTCCTATACCCATATCTGTTCAAAGTGATCGTATGGATGAAATAGACCAGTTAGGAAGTTCATTTAATTGGATGATTCAGCAGCTTGAAGACAGCCGCAAGCGAGAATATGAAGAGGAATTGTTGCGACATCGACTCATTGCGAATTTATCTCACGACTTACGAACGCCACTTACCATTTTGCGAGGACATATCACCAGATTAAATAAAGAATCAATGAGTCTGGAAGGACAAAATTCATTAGCGGAGATGAATCATACGATTACAAGAGTCGGAGATCTCATGGATGATTTACTTTCCTATACATTGCTTACATCAGGGAAACATCCTTTTGGGCCCACCTCAACAGATATTGGACGTTTAGTAAGAGCATCTGTTGCTGCATGGTATCCTGTATTTGAAGAAAAAGAAATTCAGTTGGATATTGATTTACCGGCAGAAGAGACTTTTTATTGGGAAGCGGATCCTAAATGGATGACACGGGTACTGGATAATTTATTTCAGAATATTGTTCGTCATGCTGCAGAGGGGAAATATGCAAAAATCGTGGTTGATGTAGTAAATGAGCAGATCATTGTTGCAGACAGAGGTCCAGGTATGGATAACTCCTCCTATGAGCATGGGGCGGGGATTGGTTTATCGGCTTCAAATTATATGTTGAAAAAAATGAAGCTGAAAGCTGACTTCACATCAAATAAACATGGCACAAGAGTAGTCATTGCTAGAGCTTAACCTAAAGTTAAACCAGAAGTAAACCGCAGGATAACCGCGATGTAACTTTGCTATTTTATAATTAGAACCATAATAGAAAGGAAGTGTTATGGTTGCTTACAATGAATAACTTAGTCAAACATCGCGGGAATCAAGAAATCTTATCAGGTATCAGTTTTAGAGCTAGACCAGGTAGAGTAACTGGTTTTTTAGGTCCAAATGGGGCAGGTAAAAGCTCTACCCTTCGCATCCTGCTTGGATTAGATCGTGCCACCTCAGGGAGTGCACTAATTAATGGAAAGACATTCGCAGAATTACATAATCCTCTAGCAACAGTAGGTGCTGCGCTTGATGGATTTGGAGCTCACCGTATGCGAACAGGACGAGCACACTTGCGTTGGATTGCTCGTGCCGCAGGATTGTCTAACTCACGTGTTGAGGAAGTTCTGAAGATAGTAGGTCTTACTAATGCAGCTGATAAAAGAGTTGGGAAGTATTCTCTTGGTATGGGAAGAAGACTTGGCATGGCGGCTGCACTACTTGGTGATCCGAAAATATTGATTTTAGATGAACCCGTAAATGGGCTCGACCCAGAAGGAATTCGGTGGATTCGGACATTTTTACGTGAACGTGCCCAGTCTGGAAACACGGTGTTACTATCCAGTCATCTCATGGGAGAGCTTGCAGAGACTGTTGATGATGTGGTGATTATTAAGCATGGAACAATCGTCGCAGATGGAACATTGGAAGAAGTAATAGGTAACCATTCCACGCTAGAGAAAGCCTTTTTTGCCCTGACATCTGAACATGCAGGTGAAGTTGTATGAGAGCTTTCAACGCGGAACTGTCTAAATTGTTCTCCCTGCCGGGCATTTGGCTTGCCTTTCTTATTGGAGCATTTGCCCCAGCGGTCATTACTGCCTTGGACAGTATAGTACAAAAAGAGGAGATAATAGCTGGAGTTAGCACACGGCTATCGGAAGTTGGTTATATCGGACTCGCTCTTGGTGTGCAAGGTGTCATTATTCTTGGTGTGCTTGCTGTCAGCAGTGAGTATTTGACAGAGAGCAGTGAATCTGGTGGAGGAGCGCAGATTACAACAAGTTTAACTGCTGTTGCATCACGACTTCATTTTTTGCTGGCAAAAGCAGGCGCTGTGACAGTGATCAGCATACTGCTGTGTATTGTTGCTATTATGACAACTGTGTCCACAACGTATCTTATTCTTGGTGAATATACCCCTGCGTTTGAATGGTCTAGACTTATCGGTGCAGTTTGTTACTGGACATTCACTGCTCTTTTAGCACTTGGGATTACTTTGCTAACTAAGAATGGCATCATCCCGCTTGCTGTGCTCATGATCAATTCATCCGTTGTATCATTTAGTGTTCTGCTTTATAAGGTTACAAAGTTGGCGCTTTATTTACCCGATAGGGCTGGCCTTGAAATGTTTATGTTTACGAGCGACACCCCGTTTACAGGCAGTTTATTTGACAGATTTCACAATCCTTTCACAGGCGGTTTAATTATGTTTACCTGGGTCGTCGTTATTTTCATTATTGCAGCTATTGTATTCCATAGGAGGGACGTTGCAGCATGAGTGTCTCATCTAGTAGGAAGATAATGCAAATCTTTGGTGCTGAACTGGATAAATTAATTACATTACCATTGATATGGCTCACCCTTATGAGTACATTCATTCTTAATTTAGCTTTAGCTGCAGCTTTTACTTCTGCTGGTCTACAAGGGACAGCGGGAACGCAAAGTATACTGAATATTGGACTTGCTTCTATGGGATATCTTCAAGCAGGGTTCATTATTCTTGGTATCTTAGCTACTTGTTCGGAGTACACTGGCGGACAGATTCGAACTACTTTAACTACGATACCTTGGCGTGGGCTTCAATTATCCACGAAGCATTTAGCACTGGCGATGATAACTATTCCTGTGGCGTTTATTATTGCTGCATCAGGTGTACTCTATACTTTTATTATGATAAGAGACACAGCAGTAGTGATTGAAATAGACACAATAATAACAACATTAATAGGTGCAACAGGCTATCTAACATTAACCACACTTCTCAGTGCAGCTATCGGTGCTTTATTAAGACGAACCACACCTGCTTTAGTGGTACTACTTGGTTATTATTTCATTGTCAGTCCATTGATGAGAATTTTTCTACCTGGTATTAATAAATATCTAAATTATTTTCCGGATACGGCAGGAAATTATATGTATATGCCGCGTTCCCCGGATGATATAAATGTCCTTACACCAATGCAAGGGACAGGTATTTCAATGTTATGGACACTGATGTTTATTACAGTAGCTATTGTATTTTACTGTAAACGGGATGCCTAAGTTTAGGATTCCTTATTTTGATAAAAATTACTGACAAGTTCAATAACTGAAGTGCTAAGAAGTATATCTGCAGTTCAGATCATACATACTTGTATGTGTTTTTCAAAAGCCGATTTTCATCCTTACCTTATTACGTGTAAAGTAAGATGATTGTTGAACTTTCTTATATGTTAGAATATGAAACGGCAAATAAAGAAATATGCTATGCCGATTACGAAAAAAGAAGTCAACCATTTCGTTGGTCGACTTCTTTTTTCTATTGCGCGGTCAAAATTTGTGGACCTTCAGCCGTGATGGCGATCGTATGCTCGTATTGGGCGGCGAGCTTGCTGTCCATCGTCCGTGCGGTCCAGCCGTCCGGATCGATTGTCATGAAGTAGCTGCCCTCGGTGATCATGGGCTCAATTGTGAACACCATACCTTCCTTGATACGAATGCCTTTTCCAGGCTTGCCGACATGCATATAAGTCGGCTCCTCGTGCAAGTCGCGGCCGATGCCATGGGCGAGAAGGTCTCGCACGACGCCAAAACCGTGTGATTCTGCATGCCGCTGAATTGCGCTCGTCACGTCACCGAGTCGATTGCCCGGCTGCGCCTGCTCGATGCCCAGGTCAAGACATTCCTTCGTGACACGCATCAACTTCTCGGCTGTCGGCGAGATCTGCCCGACTGCATAACTCCAGGCCGAATCGCCGAGCCAGCCATCGAGCTCAGCGACCGTGTCGATCGTCACGATATCACCTTCCTCAAGTGGCTTATTGCTAGGGAAGCCATGTGCGATCACATCGTTGGCGGAGGCACAAGTCGCATATTGATAGCCGTTATAGCCTTTCTGGTATGGCTTTGCTCCGTGCTTCAACATAATGTCCTCGAATATGCGCTCAATCTCGTTGGTGGTAATACCCGGTTTGATAAGCGGGGCGATTGTGCGATGGCATTCAGCCACCACTTGGCATGCCTTGCGGATAGCCTCAATTTCATGCTTGCTTTTTAAAATGATCATGTTCGTATCAGGACTCCTTCGTAATAGCTTGCATAGCGAGTCGGGCAATCCGATCGACGTCCAGGTTGGAATTGCCCGCATAGTAGTGCAGTCCACAGCAACCGACCAGCACGGCAAGCATATGGTCGACGCTGTCGTCTTCGCACTGGGCGATCGATTGGAGTGGAACGTACAGCCGCTCCATAAATTTTCTTTTGGCGTGGTGTCTATCCCTTTCAGGCAAACCTGTATAATGCTCCGCCGCCATTTTGTAGACGAGATATGCGCGGGCGTCGGACTGCCACAGCCGGAGTAGCGCTTTACAATACATCAACAACTGCCCGTCATCCGGGGGACTGCCGCTGATGTTCGTCCAGTTTGCAATAACTTGCTCGCACCGCTCGAAGCCGCTTCCTAACACATCTTCTATTAATAGATGCCGGTTGGGGTAATAATGGTATACTGTGCCGTAACCAAGCCCTGCCTCGCGGGCGACGTCGCGAATATCAAAGCTGCCGCCCGTGCGAAAGTAGGAGAGGGCGGCAACGTCCAGGATCTGTTCTCTGCGCTGTATGCGTATGAGCTCATTTTGTTCTTTAGTACGGGGGCACATAGCCTGTCAATCTCCTTTTATAGACCTGCAAATATGTCGATATAAAAATACTAACGCATGAGATGGAGAAATGCAAAAGATTTTAAAGGTTTTCGTTAGGTAGTGGCGCACACAAGCTGGCTGCACCGGAAGAAACTATGCGGCTGTTCCCTGCCTGCAACTGCGTTTGAGCAATACCGCAACTTTGAAATTTTATACTCACTTAACTGGAGAAGTTACTTGAGAAATACAGAACAAGTCCTATATTTACTCGATGAATATAGCCAATAGGGAATTTTTCCGTCAAAGTAGAGACTTTTTGTCATTATAGAGACTTCCCAAATGTGAATTTCCGAACTTTCTTCTTGGTTCAGGCTTAACTCGTTGCGAAATCAAGAATAGGCTGCTCGTATTATGGCAATATAATAAAAACAGAAAGGAGAGATTCCTTTGAGAAGAACGATAGCTGATTCCATTGTGGAATCCCTTCTGAACGCCGGCGTGAAGCGAATTTACGGCATTATCGGCGATTCACTCAATGCCTTGCTCGATGCAATACGCCGTTCCGGAAAAATAGAATGGATCCATGTCCGCCACGAAGAGGTTGCAGCGTTCGCAGCTGGCGCGGATGCCACACTCAGCGGGGCAATTGCCGTGTGTGCGGGTAGCAGCGGACCAGGTAATTTGCATCTCATTAACGGATTGTATGATTGCCATCGAAACCGGGTGCCAGTACTTGCGATTGCCGCACATATTCCGAGCAGTGAAATCGGCAGCGGGTTTTTTCAAGAGACCCGTCCGGACATGTTGTTTCAGGAATGCAGCTTCTTTTGTGAGGTCGTAACCGGGCCGAAGCAAATCCCTCGAGCAGTTACGATGGCGATGCAAACCGCGACGGCAAGATCGGGGGTGTCTGTCTTAGTTCTTCCTGGTGATGTAGCCGCATTCGAATACGATGAAAGCCCGGTTCCGGAACGCGTCATCCATTCCACCCGGCCGATTGTAAGCCCTTCTACGGATGAATTAAAGACGCTTGCTGACTATTTAAACAAAGGTAAGAGGATCACCTTGCTATGCGGTGCCGGCTGTGCAGGAGCTCATGCTTCACTCATGAAGCTGTGCGAGAAGCTGCAATCCCCGATGGTCATAGCGCTGCGGGGAAAAGAATATCTGGAATACGACAACCCCTATTCCGTCGGATTAACCGGCCTCATTGGATATTCTTCCGGATACCATGCCATGATGGAATGTGATGTCTTACTCATGCTGGGTACCGATTTTCCATACCGGCAATTTTATCCGCAAGAAGCGACCATCCTTCAGGTTGATTTGGATTCCTCCCGACTAGGCCGGCGAACGCCGCTCGCATACGGGGTGTGCGGAGACGTGAAGACGACGATCGAAATGCTGTTACCTCTGTTAAAGGAACCGCACTCCCCAGATCATCTGCAGCACTTTGTAGCGCATTATGCCAAAGTCCGCGAGGAACTGGACAATCTTGCAAATCCCGGCCGAGCGCCTATTCATCCGCAATACCTCATGAAGGTAATCAGCGATCTCGCAGATGAGGATGCCGTTCTGACTTGCGATGTTGGGACACCGACTGTGTGGGCCGCCCGATACTTGAGCATGAATGGAAAAAGAAAGCTTTTGGGCTCGTTTAGCCACGGGACAATGGCGAACGCCATGCCTCAGGCAATTGGGGCACAGGTTGCACAGCCGGGACGCCAGGTCATATCGCTGTCAGGGGACGGGGGACTCACCATGCTGCTTGGAGATCTATTGACCCTTCGTCAGCATAAGCTCCCGATCAAGATTGTAGTCTTTAATAATGGTGCGCTTGGATTCGTTGAGTTGGAAATGAAAGCAGCCGGCTTTTTAGAATTCGGAACGGAACTCGACAATCCAAACTTTGCGATGCTAGCTCAAGCCATGGGAATCGAAGGAATACGGGTCGAGGATCCGAATGACTTAGAAAGCGCCGTTCGCCGAGCGTTCGAACATGGCGGTCCGGTAGTGCTGGACGTCGTCGTCAATCGTCAGGAGCTGGCTATGCCGCCAAAGATTAACTTCGAGCAGGCACGCGGATTTACGATGTGGATGCTGAAAGCCGTTTTGAACGGGCAAGGCAACGAAATCATCGAACTGGCGAAAACCAATCTCCTTCGGTAATAAATAACGGCATCAGGATGTGCATTCAAGCGGCTAGAATAAAGAAATTTTGATTAAAGCGGGTCTATGAAATTGATCTAACAAGTATGAAAAAAATTATAGTGTAAGAGGGAAGCGAATTCCGACAAGTACGAGGGGAGACTTTTGCCTACTTAGTGTCTGGTAATTTGAAATATCCCTTTTTAGTTACTGAACCGGTGATTCTTTTGCCGGTTTTTTTTATTTTATCGGAACAAGTTCTTGTCCTTATATGCTATTCTTGAAAATTGGTTTGCTCAAAATCACTAAAAAGTGGTACTTACTAATGCCGGATTTAACATGCTACCATAAATCTCACCATACGACTTTACTTTCTATTAATAAACGATTCGTGTGTGATGAAAGGGGATAACATGAATGCCACTGTTAAATAAAATAGCCATACTCTCTTACACGGCTGCTATCTCATTTGTTGTCTTAATGATAGCGGGTTCGCTGCTGTTACATAATCAGGAGGTCATTTTACCAGAAGTTGCGGCGATGGCAATTGCCATGTGGGTCTACCGGGAACCCGGGTGGATCAGGCAACCATCTACCATTTTTATCGCGCCAACAGTAACTGCTGGCATAGGTTTAATGGTGAATCTTCTTCAGATACCTTATATAGAAAAAGTCATCCTGGCTCTAATACTAATAATGCTCTTTTTGCGAACGATTCGATCTAACCTGGCACCGTCCATTGCAACGGGGTTACTGCCACTCGCGATAGACACTCAGGAGTGGTCATTTGTATTGATTGTTTTCATTTTCACAATCACATTGATGATGGGTGTTCTGGTCTTTGGATTAAATAAAGGTGTTGAAAAAAAGAGGAGTATACAATACAGATACATGCTCGTATTTCTTGCCCTCTCTTTTTGCTGGATCGGTGTATGCTGGGTCTCTGGCTATCAGCAGATCGCAGTGATTCCGCCTATTTTTGTTGTTGTTTATGAGTCCCTTCAGAAGCCAAAGTACAATGGACAGATGGCGTTGAAGCAAGGACTCACGCTGACCTTATCTGTCACGATTGGCACGCTAGTGTTTTTTATGATTGATTTGTGGGTCTTTGCTGCACTGCTCGACATGATCCTGATGCTAGCGCTATCTCGCGTTGCCCGTATCCGTATCCCTGCGCTTTACGCCTTCCCCTTGCTGACGTTTGTTTTCCCTGAAGAACAAGTCATGAAATTACCACTCGTTACATTTGCTGCATGTTTGTTTATGTTTACCTCGGTGCTGCTATATAAAAAGATTGAGCTGAGGCAAACCTGAAAAGGAGGATGGGAATATGATATATGGCCTAATTGCGGCACTTTGTTTTGGTTTATCTGACTTTATGGTTACCCAAGCTACCAGGAAGGTTCAAACATTGCCTGCTCTCTTGTGGATTCAATTGATTGCTTCATTCTTGCTGGGAGGGTATATATTCATGCAATCCCCTCACATGGAAGGAAATCCAGTCGTATGGGTTGGGGCAGCAGGCATCAGCATCGTGAATTTCGCTGGAACATTATTATTATATCGAGCATTTGAGAAAGGGACGTTATCCATCGTATCTCCAATCGGCTCCGGATTTGCTGTTGTGACTGCTATCCTCGCTTTTATTGGTGGAGAACGTCTTCCGTTTAATTCAATCATTGGAGTCATTCTGTTGGTTCTTGGGGTTATAACGGTAACTCGGTCGAGCAAGAGTGATAGCCATCAAGCGACGTTGTCCGGAGTTCCGGAGGCAGCAATGGCCTCCATCTGCATCGGCTTTTACTTCTGGGCGGTTGGATATTTCACGCCCTATCTCGGAGTTCTTCTTCCCGTACTCATCACCCGAGTTGTTCAATTTCTCTGTGCCTTAGTGCTATTGCGAACTAAAAAGATCAGACTTCCCAAGATAACCCTTTCCACCGGTTTTATCTTGATTGTGGCTGCTCTACTGGATTCAGGGGCGTTGCTTTCCTTCAATCAGGGACAATCCCTTGCTTATACCACAAGCACAACTGCACTTACTTCATTATATAGTGTCGTCACCATTCTCATGGCAGGTGTGCTACTAAAAGAAAAGCTTGCGAAAAGTCAGTGGATTGGTATTTCCATTATTCTTCTCGGCGTTATTACGGTAAGCTTGTAGGAAGGGGTTCGTGAAGCTAATGAAGAGACTGCAAAAATGAAGGGAGGGCGAGACGTTTTTCCTTTTCACAGAAGAATGGTTGCAGGCAGCTAGGCTAATAAAAGAAGAGAAGTACGTGAACAATGTCGGTATTGCTTCAACAGTTGTTTTTATAATCATTGCCAAGTAACTATGGCGGGTCATAAATATCTAGATGAAAATAGCGTGTGTACAAAGACGTATACGATCTTGAAGGAAATAAGAGACTGGTTGAAATAGAAGATTACTCCTTTGTGCCTGATTCATTTTAATGAAGGTCAACAAAAAAATAGGAGGTTAGAAAATATTATGAATGGAGTAATCCGGCATTTAAACGACATTAGAAACGATTTCAAATCGGTTTGGCATTACACTCGTGACAGCCAGCATAGCATAAAATGATAGAACAAATAAAAAGGATTTGGCCTCTCAATAGGGAAGGATGGATTTAGGAAACGGCATACAAAAAACAAAGAGACTAACCAAAGACATCAAAGGGATTATGCCCTTTACTTTGGTAGGTCTCTATTTGTTTTGACAGTTCGTTGAATGAGATCGAAACTGCCGGCGGATTAAATGTGCTAGAATGGTTGAGAAAGGAGTTGGTTCCCCAGGCGCATACTATACCCGCCCCTCGGAAAGGTTAAAGCAGATATGGTTGATGGAGAAGGACATTTTATTTTGAAAGCTGAATGGAACCAATCAATTCATTCAATTCCGACTGTAATTGCAGCTGGAGGTTCTCTACGATCGAAAAATTTGTGGCCGCAACATAGTAGGCCTTAATTTTAGAATCGATGGCTTCGGCCTCCGTCAGATGTGAGGTGGCCTCTTTCATTTTTGCCGAGTAGCGTGCTTTGATACCGGCTATTTCGGTAGCATGGGCTTCATCTGTTCCAGGAGCTATAGTCCATGCATACATATCTAGGATCTCATCCCCGTCCTGATCTGGAAAGTATTCATGAGGAGCTGTACTGTCGAAGATAGCTGTTCCAAGTCTCGGGAATATCAGCATATCAAGACTGTTCGGATCAAAGCCGCAATGAAACACTTGGACTTCGATTCCTTTCGTTTCGGCAGCGGAGGCAAGCTTTTTCAGCAGAGTCGATTTGCCAGATCCGGCCCTTCCTTTGATGAAAATCCGTCTTTCCAGCTGAGCGGTCAAGCTTTGAATAAAATCGAAAGCCCCCCTCGGAGTCGCGGCTCCGAAAAACAAGTGACGCGGAGCCGTTGGCGAATCGCTTTCATGATCGGCAAATAATTCTTGAATCAAATCCTGCGCAATCTGATCGGCCTTTGAGAAATCCATGTTTTCGATATAAATTTTTTCCCATTCGTCATGAATCCGCAATGCTGTTGCAAACGTTTCATACGTTTTTGAATAGGTCCTCTCAAGCTTGCCTCTAAGATCTTCTATCGTTATGTTGTGTTCCGGTAAAATAAGACTGTTATCAAACGCTTCCCCGAAATGGATATAGATGATTTCACAGGCCCCGATATCAGAAATCCCCTTACAGACTTGCCCGTCGACAACACCAACCTTCAATTCCGTTAAAATAATGCCATCGAGTTCTTCGGGACGGAGAGGGGAGTGGAAGCATTGCACATGCAAGCCTTTATCCAGCAGACTATCCGCCAAACTTTGAATGACCGTCGATTTCCCCGTACCTTGGGGCCCCGTAAGGACGAATATCTTGTTTAGCCCATCAAATGCGGATTTATACAAGAAATGAGCTCCGTGCGCAGTGTTGCCTTGGGCAAAATAATGAGATGATTTTAATGCCAACTTGAAACACTCCTTTGTGCCTATTCCGATTCGCAAAGATTACAGAATAAGCATGATTGGGATAAGTGCCTATTCAATTGTATATTCTGCATTTTAAAAAATGGTGTTCGTCCTCTCCCATTTTTTCGTTATTTGTTGACGGGACTACAGGAGGACCAGTTTCACCCGGTATAAAAACTCCGGTTGTGTTGTTAGACATGCACCCTATTGTGCTCCATCCATGCCGTGGCCAGTTGACCAACTGCCGAACCTGGACGTCGAAGGAGACAAACTAATATGATAATCGTTAAACAAGTTCTGTTTGCGATGAATGCAAGAGCACCAAAGGGTTTGGTGATTAATCTGCCTCGACAATAGGATGATTAGAAGATTGAGGGTGTTATTACGCCTACGAGACTAAAAAATATCGGTCTTGAAATGTACACGAATGGTTCGTGTGATTACATCATGCGTACTCGTATCCCAGCTGATATGCACGTTCCAGTAGGCCCTCAATATGCTGATTGGATTCTGAAAGCGTGTCGGTCAATAGCTCGACTCGAGATTCCTTCATTCTGGCATAGCCAGCGAGAATAACATTAAGATAGTGTGTCAGCGTTTCTTCACGCTTATATTTGGACATGTGCTCCTGATCTCCGCCAGTCAGGCAGATCCACAGCACTTTCTTTCCATCAGCTTTTCCGAACAAGCCAAGGTTCCATACTTTATCCAGGTACCCCTTAAGCA
Source organism: Paenibacillus agri (assembly GCF_013359945.1). Classification (GTDB taxonomy): domain Bacteria; phylum Bacillota; class Bacilli; order Paenibacillales; family Paenibacillaceae; genus Paenibacillus_AQ; species Paenibacillus_AQ agri. The sequence continues at coordinate 45,568 of NZ_JABWCS010000195.1, forward strand.
TCGAAGGTACACTATACTGCCATAATGGAAATACGAAGATAAGAGTATCCGCAGCCAGAATTCGGTTCATCTCCTTGCGGACCTCGGGAGTGTGGACTTTGCTAGGATTTAACCAATCTCGTTCATCTTCCAATGTATACACTGGGTTAAAACCATCATGATGTAAATCGAGCAGATCTACCTCATGGTTATTTTTCTTCAAGCCTTCTACAAAACGCTGCATGACCTGATGTGTTAGAGAATCTTGGCGAGGGTGAGTGACAGTAACAAGAGCTTTCATGAGTTAACGACCTTCCTTTGTATCATATTTTCGGCTGCTTCTAGGCAAATCAGTAGTCCATAACCGGTTACAGGTGCTATTATGGATGAAATACAACTTAATGTGAAGAATGCACTTTTAAGTGCAGTAGGTACTTCGAAGTCTATTAGTATATTTTTTATACTGTTAGTGAGATAGGAGTGTTGGTTACTTGAAGAAGTATAACAATGGTATGGATGTCGCACTGGAGATTGTCGGAGGGAAGTGGAAAAGTAGCATTTTATATCATTTGGACACCGGCAAGAAGCGTACCCATGAACTGAGAAAATTAATTCCCGACATCACCCCTAAAATGCTAACACAGCAGCTTCGTGAGCTCGAAAAGGATGGTATTATCCATCGGATTGTACACTATGAGATTCCTCCCAAAGTGGAATATGAAATAAGCGAATATGGTTTAAGTCTAAAAACAGTACTGGAGAGCTTTTGCTCATGGGGTGAGAGTCACATGGAGAAAATTTATGGAGACCGTTCAGCTTTCTTGGAGAAGTAATGATCTACTATTCAGATCGTACCGTACCGCTCAAATCGTCGAAGTATAATTAGGACGTTCTTCGTGTTTCATCCGTCATACTACGGCATCATGTGCAAAGTTATCTTGCATGTGGTGACGTAGTATTTTTTTGTTTTATTTATTTGCTTGTTCATATTCAGTTCATATGCCAGTCATGGGTTTATCGTGCTCACAATCGATCATACGTATAGCACCTTTGCTACCATTTTTCCGGATGGCCGTGTAACGGACTATAAAACAAAGATGACCACCGTAGAAGATCGCAGGGAAATAGGGAATATATGGACACTAGACGTAGAGTTTGTAATCAATCAAATTGAAAAGCTAAATTCAGGTGCAATCGAAAGTCAATTTAAAGGGAAAATAGATTTAAATAACATAGGCGTGATGGGGCATTCTTTTGGGGGTGCAACAGCGTTTAATACAACTTATTTAGATCATAGAATCAAGGCCGGGGTCAATATGGACGGGTCACTAATCGAAGTGAAAAATAGAGATGATATAAACAAGCCGTTTATGTTCATAAGATCGGGGAGTTTTAAAAAATGGTTAGTAGATTTTAAAAAGGATAAAAACCCGTATAACGAAATAACTAAACAACTTTCAGATGAGCTGCACATTATTAAAAATGTTATCAATCAAGGGGGAAGTGCGATTTATATAGAAGGAACCCAACACTTCAATTTCACGGACCTTCAATTCTATTCTGAGTTGATTAAACTGACTGGGATAACAGGAGATATAAATGGTAAAAGAGGATCAAGCATCGTAAATCAATATGTACTCGATTTCTTTAATAGGCAATTGAAAGGAACGGGTGGAAATCTGATTCAAGGGCCAAGCGACAAGTATCCAGAGGTGAAAGTTATTGACCCGGAAGAACTCTAACTGGATTTATATAATATTGAATAGTGAAACACTTAAAAATGACACAAAGTCACATACACATGTTCCATTCAAAGTCGCTATATAGCGGCTTTTTGTTTTTAAGGAACCAAGTTCTTGTCTCAGGCTGAGGATAAGTACATTTTACCATTGCCGAAAAGGACAAAAAGATGGTACCAATGTTAATTAGAATATTAATCTGTTTCATTAAACTAACGGGCAGGTTAACGCAATAATTGTTGTTTGTGATTTAGATAACATAAAGTTAACCTTATGCATAAATAATGTTAATTTCATGTCATTCATTGCTTCAATTGCTCTGATATAATTTTTGCTAGGCAACCGGAACCAAATACTGAGGCAAAGCTGATAAAGGCATCGGAAAATAAAGAAAAAGTATCGCCCCATTTGTTATACAGCAGTGAAGGATTACTCGCTGTATGGAAATAGCTTTTAGGACATGGTGATATAAAAACGATGGAACAGTAGATTTTAATCCATACGGGGATTAATTCAGTTTGCAAGCGAGCAAACATGGGAAAACATAACTTTATAGTGGGAGTGTGAGATATGAAAAAAACATTATTGGCTTGTATTATGATAATGCTGATGCTAGCAACGGCTTGTGGAAATGTTGAAACGACATCAAATCCAAATACTTGTAGTGAGCCTAAACCAGAAACGGAAGAGTCTATTATTCCAAAAAACACATCCGATTATTGTACTGTAGATCGTACGGTTTTGGATAGCGAAACTGAAAAATATTTCTATGGAACTTGGAAAGTTGAGAAGCATTTAGGATTTGCAAATTCATATAATGATGCTTCTGAATATCCAACAGGGCAAAAATTTATTGGAGATGAAATTATCATCAAAAAAGACTTTTTTTCATCAAAGGGCCTTAAAAACTATAATAACTATCAATATGAACTAAAAAATCCATTATATGAGATCACAGCGACATGCTATAACTCTGACTCTTTTTATAGATTATATAAAATAGATATCCCAGACTTAAATATAAATGATGAAGTAAAAGCAATAATTATAAGTGACCCTTCTACAAAAATGAGCATACCTGTAGGTTTAAGCTTTTTAGCTATTAATAATGATAGGCTTATCTTGTTATCAGAGGCAACTATTTTTGAGCTTAAAAAAATTACTGATTAAATGAATTAAGGTTATGTAATGAGTGCTATGCTAAAATTCGGCTTTCATTACATGAACCTGTGCTGCATCGAGCGGCGACGTCGGAATCCGGATTGGCAGCAGGGCTGCGCCGACAAGAAACGTTCAATGTGCAACAATAAAAGGCAGTGATCACTTAGATCAGCTGCCTTTGCTTAACTAAACGGGGAAGTAAACATCCGACCGATATTGTGAAGAATTTGATCGATCGCTGCCGTATTATCAGGATTGAAAAAATTCCGCTATGGACTCATTTGGACAGAACATCTTTTGATGTTATTGGAGGAAAGTGGAAAGGGATCATCCTCTATCATCTGATAGATGGTCCAAAAAGATTTAGTGAATTCCGCCGCCTTTATCCGGATATGACTCAATTCATTCTTACATTGCAGCTCCGTGAGCTTGAGCGAGACGGCATTATCCATCGTGAAGTTTATAAACAAGTACCACCTAAGGTGGAATATTCACTTACATAATTTGGAATAATGTTGGAGCAGATCATTTTGTCCATGAGGGATTGGGGAAACACCCATAAAGATAGACTTTATGATATTCGAGTAATATCAAATGAAAATGGAACCGATTAAAGGATCCATTTTTTGTGCTTTAGATAATAATAATTACTACCACTATTGTAAATATCGTGCAACACATTCAAAATAGTAAGTAGTTTAAACTAAGATTAAACAATCTATATCTGAATAATACGGAGGAATTACGATGGAATTAATTATAAGAAAAGCTACCAAAAGTGATCTTACAGCTATCTTACAGATTTACAACCAAGGAATTGAAGATCGTGTTGCCACACTTGAAGAAGAACAAAAAGATGCCGCATACATAACAAATTGGTTTGCTGAACATGAGGGACGATTTTCTGTGATGGTGGCTGAAATGGATGGTGTGGTCTGTGGATGGGCTTCTCTAAATCGTTACTCCCAACGTTGTGCCTATAATGGGGTTGCAGATCTTTCAATTTACATTGCTAGGGATTACAGAGGTAACGGCATTGGCCAGCAGTTGTTGGCACAAGTTGAAGAGGTTGCTAGTCAAAATGAGTTTTACAAGATCGTGTTATTTACCTTTGCTTTGAATCATCTAGGACAAGGATTGTACCGAAAGTCAGGTTATCGAGAAGTTGGTGTTTTTGAGAAACAGGGCATTTTAGATGGAAAACCCATCGATGTTATGATTATGGAGAAATTGTTGTAGACCAGCTGTTAAATTTGAGCTAAATCTCATTAGTTATATTATGATAGTTAAATTGGATAAGGGGAGAACGGCTATTAATTTTTTATAACTTAATAGATTTAAAGTAATGTCAAACATTAATTTAAATTTAAAGATGAATCCTTATGGATATGGGGTTTTTCTAACTTTAGTACATATGTACAAAATACGGGTTTTGTGCAGAAGTATGAGAAAAACAGCTTAGAACCGCGAATTTATCGATCCATTTTTATTTACAGCATTACGCACCTCTTCATCTGTTAAGTGTGTATCATTGTTGTTTGTACAGATGAATGTCCTAATTGATTCTTTAATCTTGGTACATCGTTATTCTCCAGATGATATCGCGTTGCAAACGAGTGTCTAAGCGAATGTACGGTTAATGAGGGTTTCCCAAAGGCAGTTGCATATTTTTCAATCAGCATTATAAAGCCGCAAATAAGCGGCTCCTTAGTATATATGTTCTTTTTACCAGACACCGGTCTATTTTGGTAAACGCCTTTTGATTTTAGCCTACATGGAACTATTACATGAAAAAGCTATGCGCTTTGACTTGGTTTCTTGCGTATTCTTGTAAGTTCAAAAGCTTCTTTAGGAATTCCCAGTTCTTGAGCCTTTTTCTTTTTAATCACCATGGCTTGTTGTAAGCTAGTGGCTTGAAATTCAACTGTGGTGCCAAGCGGCTCCTCAAATGTATAGTAACTTTTTTTATTAGACATTACTTAGTCCCTCCTCTCGAATGATATTCCTGACTAGACCATCAAGGAGACCTTAAGCAAATTCCTTTATGGCGTCCAATGATTCTTCCGATCATTATTGAAGTGTAAAAATTCACGATTTCGCTTATGATATCCTCAAGCTACGCTCAACCCAAGTTGCCAATGCAAAACCCCATCAACCATACACTTGATAGGGTTTTGTTTAAAAAAGTTGTTCCCTTGTAGCACTAAAAAGCTTAGCTTCTTTCCGAGCTTCTTTTCCGTAAACCTGTAAGTCCAATTAAGCCCAAAAGACCCAACCAGCTCCAATTAGTTCCCCGATTTTCATCTGAGACTGCTTGGGCTCTGTAATTCCCATTCTGAATAGCTGTTGAATTCTCATTCCCCGTTGTATTAACATTCTTTGCATTCAAGTTGTCATGCGTTTGATTGACCGAGTAGTATGCTTGAATTCCAGTGTTTGTTGTATCCTGGTATGCAAATGCTGGAATACATAAAAGCAAACTTAGACATATAACTGATGCAAGAGCAGCAACCTTCTTCATATTTTTCCCTCCAAAAATTATTGGGCGGGTAGCACCCAAAAATATTCTCCCCTTTTCTAGACTTCCTATCCATATAATCTTCAGTCTGCCTTGCTTCGGACAAAATAAAGGCTCTAGACCGCAGTACGCAGCTATGCAATTGGAATTACTGAAATAGCTACGCCAAAACTTCGAGAAACATTGCAAAAGCAATTGAACAGCGCCATTTTGCTTCATGGAAAAATCCTCTACTTTATGCTGGAGCGCGGACTGTATCCCGCCTATGATCTTCACAAACTGATATCAAATGACGTTACTAACGCGAATAAGGCTTTATCCCTGTAAGGAAGCATATATCTTCATATTCATAATCTTAATCGTATTGATTCATAAGATTAAATAATGATATTCCGACTTGTAAGGTCTAAGGTATTGGAACGATATTTGAACCTCAACTCCAAATCCTCCTAAATAGCGTGGTTCATCTTTATTATGTGGAAACGTTGAAATATCTTAATTTTTTGTGGGCATGCTAATTCTTGTTCAAATCCAACAATAAAGGAGCCTATTTTATGACAGGGATTTTAGGTGGTAACCCCAAAGAAGAACCGATGCATTATGGAGAAATTTTTACAGTTTGGCAAGCCTCAATGGTCGCAAAGGGAGCACTCTCTTGTTACAGAGCTTATTTGTATCACGCTGGCGACAATGATCTAAAAAAAATATTAGGAACTATAATTGATCAAGCGGAGCTTGAAATCAGTGAGTGTGATACACTGCTCACAGAGCAAGGTATTGCATCTACACCAGTAATGCCAGATCGGCCCGATGCCAAGCTTGAAGATATCCCTGTAGGAGCACGTTTCACAGATCCTGAAATTGCTGCCAAACTTGCAGCTGATAATGCTACGGGACTTGTGGCATGCAGTCAGGCGATGGGACAATCGATCAGAGAAGATATCGGGGCTTTATTTGCTAAATATCACCTTACCAAAGCAGCAATTGGCATTAAGATTCTGGATTTGAGTAAGAAAAAGGGGTGGCTAATTCCTCCACCTCTTCTAGTTAAAAGACCTGAATCCGTGAAGGCGTAATCCCGCTTACTCTTCATCTTCTTATAGAAGAAGGCCCGCAATCTTTCGCGGGCCTTTTTTGGTTGTCCTACCATCGCCTTTATCAGAATAAGCTATCTATATAAAGGAGGAGGACAACATTAACGTATTTATAGGTTATATTATTTTGGGGCTATCCCTTTCAGCGCCTATCGGGCCCATTAATGCGGCGCAGTTGGACAAGGGACTCCGCGGAGGGTTCATGCCTGCTTGGGCTGTTGGTCTAGGGGCGGTCAGTGCCGATATCATCTACATGCTGCTTGTCTATTTTGGTCTCATTCATCTGCTGAGCGCCCCGTTTGTTAAAGTGTTTTTGTGGTTGTTCGGGTTCTTCGTCCTCGTCTATTCAGGCGTGGACAGCATTAAAAATACAGGTGATATTTCAGATGCTGGAATGAGGGGAAACGATATCTCACTGTCCAGATCTTATCTATCGGGATTTCTGATGTCCTTATTTAATCCCCTCTCCATCCTATTTTGGCTGGGTATCTACGGCTCAATATTAGCCAAGGCAGTTAGCGAGTATCCGATGCAGCAGTTATTGATCTACAGTGGAGCAATCGTCCTTGGGATTCTGCTCTGGGACGCAACGATGGCTGCCGCCTCCAGCCTCTTTCGTAAATTCCTGACTGTCCGTGTATTAAAGGCGATCTCCGTTCTATCAGGTCTGTCGCTGATCGGCTTTGGTTTTTATTTTGGTGTACAGGCTGCACGGCTGCTCTTTTTTCATTAGACCTTGTTCTTGCGCAGCCTGGTACCGGTACCTTTGATTCGAAACTCAGGACCACCGTGCAGTGAATGATATTCATTGGTCTGTCCATCAGCAGTGTGCTCCTTAACTGACTCATCCTTCTTGTTACGGAAGTGTTGAACGATCCAATCACTCAGCGCAATCACCGAAACAATAAGCAGACTGATGTAGAAGCCTGGACGGCTGAGTGCATGAAACAGGGTACCTGCTACAGCAGCCGCGATCAGCACCAGGCCAGCCCAGCGTTTCACTTTGCTTAGAAGACTGGGCTTAAGCAACCGGCCAGAGGAGAGCAATATAAAGGACCAGTTATAAAGGATCATCAATCCGGCAGCCGTTGTAATGTATTCGTACACTTTTGCCGGCAACCACAATGACATCATAATTGCACCCATTAAACCACCTGCGATCAAACAAAGAGCATAGAACGGATATTTATTTTTCCATCTCTTCGAAAAAAACTTGGGCGCATCCCCTTCCTGCGTAAGAGTTAGCATCATCGAAGTAATAGCATAAAGCGATGCTGTCATCGTGGAGAACCCCGCAATGATCAGCACCCCGTTAAACAAATGCGGAACAAAGGTCAGATGGTCACTGCTAAGCGCGAGAACAAAAGGACTTTCCTTTGGATTAAAAGCGCTAAGCGGCACCATTATTACCGCAAGTCCGATTGACAGAACATATACTGTAGCCAGTCCCAGCAGCATCACCTTTCCTGCTTTTGGGGCTTCCTCAGGTTTCTTTAGCCTGTAGGACATAATCCCCAACACCTCAATGCCCCCATATGCATAAAAAGCAAAAATAAAGGCAGACCATAGTCCGATACCTCCTGACGGAAACAACGCCTTAAGCCCAAGTGGAACTTTCGGTGTGAATTTACTGCCGCCTATCCAACCCGCCAGAAGCGCGGCAGCAATAATAAGGAACATCAGAATAGCCGCCACTTTGATAATAGCCAGCATATTTTCAACCCGGTCAAATCCCTTATTGCCAAAAAACACAATCAACAGGCTCACAGCCGCAAACCCCGCAGCGAATACCCACATCGGTACGGCCGGAAACCAAAAACGTGAGAAAATGGACAACGCTGTGAGTTGGCTTCCCATTATCAACAGTTCCGAGAACCAGTATACCCAGCCGCTCCCGAAACCGGCCCAACTGCCGAAAGCCTTTTTGGCATAGGACCTAAACGAACCCTGCTCCGGATGTTCCGCTGTCATTTGTGCCAGTGCATCGTATACGACATAAGTTCCAGCAGCCGCTAAAATATAGGCCAGCAGTACTGCTGGACCGCCCATGGAGATCGCCAGACCTGAGCCCAGAAAATACCCAGTTCCTATAGTGCCTGCTATGCCTAACAAGCTTAGTTGCCACCATTTCAATTTTTTGTCTTCTTCAGTTTTACTGGAAGTTTGCTTCATGAATTCCGTCCTTATCCTGATTAGAATTTGAGATATTTCTCTCTAGAATTCCCCACAGGCGAGATTGTTATTTAAGGTAAACATAATAAAAGAAGCCTGCGAACCAAAAAAGGACAAGCTTATTATTAATTCATAATAGTAATCTCAATGAGATGGTATTCCGTTTACGCCCCGCACACTTAGATCGAGATGTTGGCTGGCTGCCAAACTGCTTTTCTGCCGGGTCGCTCATGTGAGTGGATTACGCGTTTTTTTTGTGTGGACTCCCCTCACAAGCTGCTTATTATTTCCTTAAGATATTCCCTGAACTCTTGACGACAATATCATTTGGCCCCTGGTATGTTATGGCTTTCATGGTTGCACCATTACTATTGTTGTTGTTCTGCATTCATTGTAAGGAACAAGGTAAAATATCCATTAACAAAGTAGAAAAATTTACGTGTTTAATTTTATTATGATTCAAGCAATCTAATTTAAGCTTTAAAAATTGAAGGAGGTAATGAAATGTCATACCAATCCACTCAACAAATTAAAAGCTCTATTCAACAGCTGATTCATCAAACCGAGCAAGCAAGTCAGAATTACCAACGTTTGCTTCAACAAGAACAGCAAAACACCCAACAATTAGAACAATTAGCTCAACGTGAAAGACAAGCTGCCAATACGATTCAATCGGCCCTTCAAGGACACCAGGTTGCTATCCAGCAATTACAATCAATGATTCAAGCGGTTAACCAAATCGAAAGTAACTCCAATAATTTCCTAAATAATAATAACGCAAATATCGGATATAACCAAAACTATACAAATCAAGCACATACGAGTTTAGGTTTCCCCAATCAATTCGCTAATCGTTAATTCAAACAAAAAGAAGCTCTATTTCAGAGCTTCTTTTTGTTTGAATTACATCAACCTGGTAATTGTCCCCTTTCAATTTCTTTGACACTTCTCCGGTTGAGAAATAACACAATTGACGATGTTTGAGCATCTCACAATAATTCTGAAGTGAGCTTATAGTTGATGCGTTACGAACTAGTATTTTCTCTCACAAGCCACCGAGATAGCATGGCTCATTCTGGCCAGAGGGTCCTACAATATGGACAGAACACCATCGGACTAGGTTAGTAGGATTTTGAAAAATAAATCTTTAATTTATAGGAATTATATATATCATAGGTAGCTCATGACTATCTAACTCAATTTTCTAAACGAAATTATGCACTGAATCCAATAGAACTTGATAAGTAATTTGGACCACGCCTTAAAGAAATTCACTATTTTCTAAATCCAATATATATTGAACGTTTGAATTGCTCATCCCAATATGCTCATTAGAACGAAATATCGATAGATGCACCTTAATTCCAGTGGCGGTAATAATATCGTTTAGCGATGTACCGGCATATCCTCTTTGGTTGTAAATTTCAGCCGATTTCATTTCATAATGATGTTTTCCCGTGTACTAGCCCCTTTTTTTTGAGATTCTCCGTGTGAACCTCATTCTAATCATTTATTACAAACAAATTTTACTCAATCCCGGGCTTGCCATTCACCAGAATCATGCTACAATAAACGATACCGTTCGGTCTCTTCTGTTTCGCCGGTTTGGAATAAAAAATAGAACTTATAGGGGGATTTTCACTGACTGTAAAAGTAAGCAATTGATTCGTGCTCTGGAGCACCTAGCTAAGATTACTAGAGAAATAATCACAAGAAAGAGAGAAGGAAAATTCTATGAAGGATGCACTCCACAACACGATGATGGAGGAAAACGAAGTGCCCCTTCTTCCACGTGAAGGCGTCATTATTACGTTGCTATGCATTACCGTTGTATTAGTTACGATGAATACGGCTATGTTTAATTTAGCGTTAAACGATTTAAGTCATTATTTTAACTTACCGTCGTCTGTCGTCTCATTGACGGTCACCGGCTATTCTATCATGTTCGCCATCTCCTCGATCACCTACAGCCGGCTGTCTGATTTTGTTCCATTGAACCGGCTATTCGCCATTAGTCTGGTTTTGACGGGAGGCGCATCGGTTGGGGCGATACTAAGCAATCATTTTTGGGTGCTGCTTACAGCCCGCATCTTACAAGCTGCCGGTGCCGGTGCTGCGCTCTCCCTGTCTATCGTGCTTCTGACCCGTTACGTACCGCTGGTACGCCGGGGAAAATCGATGACGTTCATCATGTCCTCCGTGTCCCTGGGGTTTGGACTGGGTCCAGTAATTGGCGGCTTTGTGGTGCAATATCTCGGTTGGAAGTATCTCTTTGCAGTCACATCCTTGTTGCTGTGCATTGCCCCGCTGCTTATGCGTTATATTCCAAAAGAGTCGCTTGCTAAACGACCTTTCGATTTATTGGGGGTAGTGACACTGAGTGCGGGCACGGCAGGTCTTTTACTATTTTTAACCTATCATCATCCCATTGCTTTGTTGGTCGGAATTTTGGGTCTTCTCGCCTTTATTTTACATATCCGCCGCGCGAAGCACCCGTTTGTGCTGCCTTCGTTATTAACCAACAGAACCTATCTTGTCCTTGCCTTAATCGGGGTTTTCTCCTATTTATGCAACTTTGCCACGCTCTTTTTGTTGCCTCAAATGCTATTGAAACACTTTGGCTTGAGTGCAAGCCAAGCCGGTTTTGTTATTTTTCCTGGGGCTATTTTGTCCACGCTGCTATCAAGAACGATCGGAACTATGATCGACAAGCGGGGAAATAGCCGTATGTTGCGTATGACTCCTATACTCATACTATTGGCAGGCGTATTGTTCGCAGGAGTGGGCACCCAATATTGGATAGCGAATATTTTCGTATACATGCTAATGAATTTAGGTTTTGCTATCATCAGCAGTAGCGTTTCAAATGAAATTTCGCACATATTGCCCTCCTCCCAAATTGGATCAGGCATAGGCTTGTTTCAGCTGATGCAATTTATCAGCGGATCATTCGGCCTTGCCGTGTTATCTAGCGCGTTGGAATGGCAACTACCCCTTTCGCCAGGCCATGCGTATGCAAATTTATTCTGGGGACTGGCCATCATAGCGGTTTTGGCCAATCTGTGCGCTTTCCTGTATGTGAGGCGACTATCCCAAAATCCCACGTAGCTCTCTTCCAACAGAACAACGTATATTTAATTTGAGTAATAACGAATCATATGTCAGTGTTTCACTTGGATCAATAATAATAAACCCCAAAGCTGCAGCAAGATCGTTGCGGCCTTGGGGAAGACAAAACTCGCCTCTTCATTTATTTATTTTATATTACACATTACAAACCCCGTCAATGCAGTATCATCACCATTTGATCGGTTCATTTCTTCCAATTCCTGATGTTTCTTCTCTTCGTCCCATTTGCGCTACGTCGCGTTCATTAGGTCCCATCTCGCTGGCCAAGGAAATAAGCACGTCGTGGTCAGCAATATTCATGCGCTCTGAAAGGTATGCGCGAATAAGACGTCCTGTTAATTCAGCTCCCTTTCCCTCTTTTGCTGCAAAATGAGCCAAACGATGCCCATCGAATGTATTCGCAATAACAACCTGATCATAATTGACTTCAAGTCTAGCCTCTTTTTTAAGCATATTAGCTACTTGTGCTTGCTTGACTTTCATTTGCTCGACACTCATACCCTTTTCACGGGCAAGTTGCTGAGTACTGAGCGTTCTATTTTCTGCATTCGGATCAAGTTGAAAACTGCGATACACAACTTCTACTTTATCTCCCATTGCAAACTTGCCAAGTACATTTCCAATGATTTAAATGTGATTTCCCACAGCTTAAAACCCTAATACAGATCTTTAATATCCATAATTAAGACAAAAAAATTGTAATGCTGCTTGTTTTCCTCATGGCTGCAACCATTGTCGCTCTTTTCTAAACGCTCCGTTTGGATACATTACTTTTTGCAGAACTACAACTAATCTGATCACCTCTTTCAATTGTTATTATTATAGACCTATATTGTCCATAATAATTCATTCAACTTCACTTTGCAATAACTTCCTAGATTTGAATTACAATGAACCAAAGTCCAAATCATGAATTGCAAAGATGAAAGTTGTTTCCAAACCATTCTTTTCTAAACGTTTCTAAGTCATTCGCGTCTGCCGTTAGAAGCTACTGAGCACCAGAGAACTTACGAGAAGTAGTCCGATACGTCGTCGGTGACATACCCTTTCTAGCTGTAAACTGTTTGATAAAGTAAGTATCATATTCAAATCCAGTAGCCCGAGCAATTTCATTAAGGCTCATATCTGTATGTGTCAAAAGATCACTCGCTACCTTCAAGCGATGAGCAAGCAAGTAACCAATCGCTGTATTCCCGCATCTCTCCTGGAACATCTTATTTAGTGTCACACGGTTCAAATGAACACACTTCGTTAGCTCTTCCAATGTAATCTTTTCCGGATAATAGGTGTGAATATAGTCTAGCACTACATCGACAGGCGAGTGTTCGCTATTTTGATTCAATTCCTCGAGCAGTCCCAAAATTTGAATGAGGTACTTCTTTATTCTGCACACCCAGAGGTCATCACTTTGCGCCTGCACTTCCATACCAAGCACGAAGAACCATTCAAACAACAGCGGGTACGCTTTTTCCGTTACACGAGGTACTCCATTATACAGATGATTACTTTGGAAAAGGGAGAGTCCTGTTTGTATCCTCGGCCCTGAAGGAAAGTGATCCTTCGTTTCGGAAAGCGTATTGGTGTTCAGAAATTCGGGATCAAAGCTGAAGGATTGTGCCGATACGTTCATCTTTTCATGTATTTGCACATGATCGTCTTCAGCCAAGCAAAGGATGCCAGGCGCACTAATAGAAATAGGACGCTCGTTTAGTATCCCCTTTAACCTCCCAGACGTAATAAAAATCATCGTAAACCGCTCTGGATATGGAAGAATACTGCAATCCTCCACGGCTATAAATTCTATGTTCACAGTACGTTTTTTGTGTCGGTCTACCTGTGGCATGATGATCACCTATCAAATAGTATAGTTAGTTGCTTCACTTATGCCAGTGTAACATACAAATTCAATGGATATAATAACGCTATAAATCAATACAAGGAGGAAATCATAATGGCTATTAAACCTTTTCATATTCATGTCTCCGATGATATTCTTAACGATCTACAATATAGGCTGCAGCACGTCCGCCTGCCAGATCAGTTAGAAGACTCAGGCTGGGAGAGAGGAACAGATATAAATTTTTTAAAATCACTACTTTCCTATTGGCGGGATCATTACGATTGGCGCGCACAGGAATCCAAGTTGAACAACTTTTCCCAGTTTCACTGCGATATCGATGGAATCGATGTCCACTTCGTACACGAGCGTGGTAAAGGTCCTAACCCTATGCCGATTATTCTTACCCATGGATGGCCTGACAGTTACCTTCGTTATCAAAAGATTATTCCTCTTCTTACGGATCCGGCTAGCTATGGAGGTAATCCTGAGGACGCTTTTGATGTCATTGTCCCTTCATTGCCTGGATTCGGATTTTCAAGTCGCCCTACTAAGCCTGGCTTTAACAATTATAGTGTTTCCCAGATGTGGGCTAAGTTAATGACACAAGAATTAGGCTACACAAAATTCGCCGCTGCAGGAGGAGATATCGGCTCTGGTGTTACGAGATATTTGGCAGCAAGTAATCCTGAACTTTTATTTGGCATCCATCTAACGGATGTTGGCATTATAAGAAGTCTCATGACTTCACAGGATACGGAACTTACTCAAGAAGAGCAGCAATATAAGAAGAACGCTTCTGCATGGGTAGCGAATGAGGGCGGCTATATGTCCATTCAATCCACCAAGCCGCAGACGCTTGCATATGGACTTTCCGATTCGCCGGTAGGTGTAGCTGCCTGGATCATCGAGAAACTTCGGGCATGGAGTGATTGTAAGGGTGACCTGAGCCAAAGATACAGCCAGGATGAGTTGTTGACTCATATCATGATCTATTGGGTGACTAACACCATAGGATCATCTACGCAGATGTATTACGAAAATTCACACTCTTTGCCGCCACTCGGGCACATAGAAGTTCCGACAGGGATGGCCATATTTCCTGCAGACATCGTACTGCCTCCTAAATCCTGGGCTGAGCGTAATCTGAATATCATTCGTTGGACTACTATGCCTGCCGGCGGGCATTTTACTGCCATGGAAGAGCCTGAGGCACTGGCGAACGACATTCGCGCATTCTACAGACCTATGAGAATGGAGAATTAAATAGTAGTCGAGTGTAGCACGGGGATAACTTAAAAGCTCCTGAACCGCCGCAAGGGCTAGTTCAGGAGCTTTTTCAATGTAGATATAGGGCGTTTGATAATTCAGTTCACTTTACTGTGCTTTTTCCATTACAGCAAAATAATTCTGTTCATTATCTGCGAAGTTGAACACTCTGCCATTAGGAAGCTCTACAATTTCTCCAACGGTGACATTTTTGTTCTTCAGATCACTATTTAATTGATCGAAATTGTTCGTGAAGTACATTAGAGAAGGTGTTCCCAGATTCATGCCAGGATTCATTTTAGCAACGAATTCCTTGTTATGAAGAACAATACTGGTTGCTGCATCTTTTGGAGCGAGCTCAATAAATCTCACCGGGCCACTCGTTTCATCTGCAATTACCTCAAACCCTAGCTTTTCTGTCCAGAAATCTCTGGATTCATCTTGGTTATTTACATACAACATCACTTGGCCAATTTTGTTAATCATATTTGCACACTCCTTAGGTGAAATAATTTATCTCAAACCTTCGTATTCTAATATACAGGTGATAGTCGACTTATGGGCTCTCTACTTCAAGGACTCCAACCGCTCTTCCAGGCGATTCCAAGTTTCAGTGATTCCTTGCAGCATGCCCATATCCATGACGGTTTTAAGCGCCTCTGCCGATGTATATTCAGCACGATTTATTAGCTTAGTCTTGCCGCCCAAATCTATAAAATCCAACGTGATAAGGGTCGATGGCAGGGACTCATTTATATTACCCTCGGCATCACAGAAGTAATCGTTGTAGATGATCTTCTCCGGCTCAACGATTTCCTCATAAACAGCTTTGGCCCACGATTCCATTCCGTAAAATGTGCCTTGATTCGGATCAACGCATTTCATACAGTAATGCCATACACCGCCTGGATGGAAATCAATGGTGCATACCGGGATCTCCCACCCTCTCGGTCCCCACCAATGCTTGATATGCTCAGCTTCCTTAAACATCTGAAATACAAGCTCACGCGGGGCATCGAATACGCGTTCCAGTACCAGGAACCGATCGTTCTCTACTCTTGACACCATATTGTTTGACATTGTTACTATCCCTCCCAATCTAATATGATTACGGCTTATCCTTATTCTGCAGTTCACGCAAGTAATTATCCAAGTTATCGAACCGTTCTTCCATAAGATGACGGAAGGACTGTACCCAAGAATCCATCGCTTGGAAGGGCTCAGGCCGGAGTGTATATATCCGACGGTTCGCGTCTATTCTCACTTCCACAATCCCGCTATCGCTAAGCACTTTCAAATGTTTCGACGCTTGTGGTTGACGTAGTCCTAATCGGTCAGCGATTTCGCCGACAGCCAGAGGACCGCTGCGCAACAATTGAACAATATTCATGCGATTCGGTTCAGCTAAAGCACTCAACGTCGTTATGTCCATTCCCGGACTTGTGCCGGACATGTTACTCACCTCTGTATTTAATGGTTGTTATCTAACCATCTCCTTGATTTAGAGTGACTTTCAACCTGCTGATCACAATATACCCTATAACGAATATTCCCGTCAAGGAATATTGAGACGAACGCCACAGGAATGTGATACCAGATATTTAGATACTGCACATCAAAGCATGGACTCATTCTCTACCCATTTCCAAATCTCATCAGGGACGAAAAAAGCTCTCCTCCGTTCCGTCCGAAGACGCATGGGAAGAGAGCTCTATTTATTGTAGAAACAGAAAAGTCCGAACTTAAAATAAACGATTCCACATAAGTAACCTAACTTAAAAGGAACGGGGGGGGGCAGTCAGTGTAAACTTCAGCTACACACGGACCTTAGCATAACGATTAGCCGGACGCTTAAGCCCCAGATGCTCACGCAATGTGCGTCCGGTATACTCTGTGCGGAACACCCCTCTTCGCTGCAGTTCAGGGACAACCAGATTCACGAAGTCATCCAGGCCGCCCGGCAGATGCGAGAACGAGACGTTGAAGCCATCTGCTGCCCCTTTCTTGAACCACTCCTCCATGATGTCCGCGATCTGCTCCGGTGTTCCGGCAAGTGAGCGTTTGTTAGTCACCCGCTCATACAGCTGGCGAAGCGTCAGACCCTTGTCGATCAGATCGAGGATGCCCTTAAGAACGGTTTTGCTCTGATTATACTGATCGATATCCGGACGGAACGGAAGCGGCTCATCAAGCGGGTAGGATGACACATCCTGGCCAAGATGATGGGAAAGAATATCGAGACCTAGCTGCGGCGGTGTCAAGCTCTCCGTGAGCGCAAGTCGCTCCCTCGCCTCTTCCTCTGTCCGGCCGATAATCGGCATAATGCCGGGCAATATTTTCAGATCATCACGGTTTCTGCCGAACTTAGCCATTCTACCCTTAAGATCCTCATAGAACTTCTGACTTGCCAGCAGTCCCTCAGCTGAGTAAGAGCTGACAAGGGCGAAGACCACCTCCGCTCTAGCTGCCGCCATCTCCTTGCCGGCCTCCGAAGCCCCCGCTTGAACCAACACAGGATACCCTTGTGGGGGTCTAGCCACATTGAGCGGACCATGAACCTGAAAATGATTGCCCTTGTGCTGAAGGTTGTGTAGCTTATCCTTATCTGCGAAGTACCCGCTCTCTTTATCAAGGAGCAGAGCATCATCTTCCCAACTGTCCCACAAGCCTTGCGTCACATCCACGAACTCCTCGGCCCGTTCATATCGATTGGTGTGGTCCAGATGTTTATCACGGCCAAAATTACGCGCCTCCTCATCTGTTTGCGAGGTAACGACATTCCAGGCCGCCCGCCCATTACTGAGGTAATCCAGTGTCGCCAGCTTCCGGGCGATATGGTATGGCTCATTATAGGTCGTGGATATTGTCGCTGCCAGCCCGATATGCTCTGTGGCTGCGGCCAGCGCTGAGAGTAAAGTAATGGGCTCAGGACGAATGCTGTTAGCATGGCTGATGCCCGATTCGAAGCGATCCCACACATACAGCTCATCTGCATAGAAGAACAGATCGAATTTCCCGCGTTCTGCAGTCTGAACGATATTCTTATAATAGTTGAAATCAAGCAGTCCTTGGGGATTCGCGTCAGGATGCCTCCAGCTGGAAATTTGCCCTCCTGCCGGGAAAAACATCATCGCCCCAAGCGTCATTTGCCGCTCTGGTTTGCTCACTTTGTTAACCTCCCTGTTATGTGTTCTTAACGTGAATAACGGTTGACTGGCCGTGTCAGGCCCAGCGTATCCCGCAGCGTACCGCCAGGATATTCCGTGCGGAATAGTCCCTTGCGCCGTAGTTCTGGCAACACTAGCTCTATAAAATCGTCGAGGCCTCCTGGGAGATGCGCGAATGGCATAATGAATCCATCGGCCGCCTCTTCTTTAAAATAAGTTTCCATCACATCCGCAACTTGCTCTGGTGTGCCTGCAAAGCTGTTATTGTAGATTTTTTTGAACAACTGACGCGGCGTTAGGCGCTCTTTTTCCAACAGCCGGATAACACGATCAATTCTGCTCTTGCTCTGATTATTATTTTCCTGGCTAGGAATAAAAGGAAGCGGCTCGTCCAGCGACAAATGAGAGATGTCCTGTCCTAAATAATGCGACAGCAGATCCCGGCATAATGCATCAGGGATCAGGTCTCCGACAATTTCAAGCTGCTCCTTGGCCTCGGCTTCTGTCCTTCCGACAATGGGTATAAATGACGGCATAATTTTCACTTCATGCGGCTCTCGGCCATATTTGGCCAAGCGTCCTTTTACATCCCGGTAGAACGCCTTTGCATCTTCCAATGGAACGAATGGAGAAAATATAACCTCGGCTGTTCTCGCTGCGAGTTCCTTTCCGGATTCAGAAGCACCTGCCTGAACCAGGACAGGATGGCCTTGCGGCGGACGGGATACATTAAGCGGCCCGCGAACCTTGAAAAACTCACCGGAATGATTCAGGTAGTGTACCTTCTCAGGATCAGCGAATTCTCCCGACTCCTTATTCATTACAATGCTGTCCTCTTCCCAACTGTCAAACAGGCCCAGCGTGACATCGACGAACTCGGCTGCCCGTCTATACCGCGTGCTATGCTCCAGATGCTTTTCCTTATTGAAATTTTGTGCCTCTTCATCAGCTGAAGAGGTGATTACGTTCCATGCGGTTCGGCCCTTGCTAAAATGGTCCAGCGTTGCCATCTTCCGAGCTATATGATAAGGCTCGTTGTACGACGTAGAAATCGTAGGCGCCAGTCCGATATGCTTCGTAACAGATGCCAAAGCAGCCATTAACGTAATCGGCTCCGGACGGATGCTGTTTGCCCCTCGGATGCTGGAATCATAGCGATCCCAGACGTACAGATTGTCTGCATAGAAGAACAAATCGAATTTGGCGCGCTCCGCTGCCTGAACGATATTTTTATAGTAATCGAAATCCAGCATTTGCGAGGCGTCCACCTCCGGGTGCCGCCAGCTGGCAATATTCTCGCCGGAGGGATAAAACATCATCGCTCCAAGTGACATTTGACGGTTATTATTTCCCATATAAGAGCTCCTCCTAAAATACGATTTTTAATAAAGCGATTCAAACGGTCATCGAACAGATCTCTGTCATGTTACGATGACCGTTCGATTGCTACTTATCTCAACGGCAATGCTGCCAATTATCTAGCGATTATTTCAGAAAACCTTCCTGCTTCAACCATGCTTTAGCCACATCTTCCGGCTCTTTCTGCTCCGCATCCACCTGTCTGTTCATCTCGCGAATGGCTTGAAGGGATACTTTGTTGCTCAGCTTATTAAGCACTTCTTTAAGTTCAGGATGTGCCTCCAGTGTCTCATTACGTACGAGCGGTGCAGCGTAGTAGGGAATAAAGATATGTTTATCGTCCTCCAGCGGAACGAGATTGTTCACCTCAAAAATACCTTTCGTAGCCAAGGTTATCATTACATCTGCTTCTTTACTTTTCAGAGCTTCCAGCTGTAACGGTGGACTGGAGATCCCCAGAAGCTGCTTAAAGTTAAAGCCGTACGCTTCCTTAACGAGTCTATATCCGTCTGGACGGTTGGATTTTTCGATCATCGGATCTGCTGCAAAGATTAATTCGTTTGAATGCTCCGCCAATTGCGTGAGATTAGTAATTCCGTATTTATCCGCAACTTCCTTCCGTATAGCAAACGCGTACGTACTGTCAAACCCGAGCGGATCCAGCATGGTCAGGTTTTCCTGCTCGTTCAGCATAGTCTTAACCTTGTTATAGACCTTCTCAGGATCACGCTCTGGCTCCTGCTTTAAAATGTTCATTAGTGCAGTGCCCGTATACTCCACATAGGCATCGACATCGCCTTTCTTAATCGCTTCCCAAAGTATATTATTATCGAGCTTCACTGTTTCTACATCAATCGAAGTATTTTCCGTCACAATCAGTTTTAGCAACTGTTGCATAACATTTGACTCGGTATTCCCTTTAGTCGCGATAACGATTTTAGAGGGCTTAGCATTACTGCACCCCGCAATAACAAGTACAATGATAGCTAACAATAGAATGCTTACCTGCTTAAACGTGCGCTTTTTCAATTTCTGAACGAATGATCTCTGAGATGTTTGCATGACTTTCTCTCCATTCTTAGATGTTTAGTTGGATTTATTCTTACGGAGCCCTTTGGGCGTTAAGAATCGATTGAGTTGCAGTAAGACGATATTGATCAGAATAACTAGCAAAGATACAGGGATCGCGCCTTCCAATATTCGTGCAGTATTCATATCATTAATCCCTGTTGTAATAATATCTCCAAGCCCGCCAGCAGCAATGAAGGTCCCGATTGTAGCCATACTAATCATCTGAATGGCCATTAATCTTACACCTGCCAAAATGTAGCTGCGTGCAATCGGCACTTGAACCATCCATAGCAGCTGCCAGTTTGACATTCCCATCCCGCGACCTGCTTCAGTCAGTGCAGGACTGACAGAAGTGATACCCACATAAGTATTCTGGAGTACCGGCAAAATACCATAGAAGGTAAGCACGATCAGGGCTGGTTTAAAGCCGATGCCGAATACTGGGACCATAAAGCCGAAAAGTGCCAGGACGGGAATCGTCTGTACGGCGGAAACAACCGTAATAACGGAATTGGCTAGTTTTTTATGGCGCGCAAGATAGATTCCAAACGGAATTGAAATCAGACAAGCCAATGCCAAAGAAAGAAGAGACAACTCGATATGCTCCAGCGTTTTTTCAACAACTATTGGCCAATCCTCCTGTAGCGTGTTCCAAAAATGGTTCAAGTGACATCCCCCCATTCTTGGGTAGATGCATAGCTTTTTCTCACTTGTTTTAACTCTAACTCCATAACTTTCATCACCTTCGAATCCTTTCTCCAAAACAAAAAGGTCTCACCTTCCCGTCGCGTTAGCTTACAGGAAAATGAGACCTCCGAATGGTATGGTCGACCTCTAAAATTATTAAATTATGATAATCAATAATCACAATTTAATATTAATTTCATTCTATAAAATTGTCAACAACTATTCTTTATTTTCTTATCGGATTTATCTGTTTTTCTATATATGTTTTCTGAATTTTTAATTATAGCTCTTTTTTCAGCCCGACCTTTTCACTGCTCCAGTCCCATAGCTCAACTGCACGACTGACATCGTAGGACTCCTCGGAAGAGGCAATGTCCTTTGTACCGTCCCAGTACGTTCCACTCTTCACCGATTCTTTTAATACTAACTGAGCAAGATCATTGCCAGACTGTTTGGTTGAACGAATACCTGAGCTGACGAAGCGGAACAACGGCATGATATGATTCCAGGCAAATTGCATAACGGGATTATAGTCTCTAGCCAGTGCCGAGCCTTTGCCGGGCATCATACCAGGATTAAAGGCGACGACGGATATGGAGGGCTTGGACTGCTGAACCCGGCGAGAGAGCTCATACGTAAAATACAAGTTAGTAAGCTTGGAGGTCGCATAGCGGACCATTCCTTTAGAAAAATCGTTCAGATCACTCAGATTCTGATCTGAAGCCGCAGGATCGGCCATAGTTCCCGGACTAGCGTAGCGCACAGATGTCGCGGAATTGCCCCTTGATTGGTGCGTATCACTGCTAACAACAACGATACTTCCCGGCTCCACCAGCTGATTATAAAGTAGCCGTACGAGCAGGAAATGCCCCATATGATTGACACCAAAGGTTGCTTCAAGACCATCCGCGGTTACTTGAGTGCCCTGTACAAAAGCAGCACCAGCATTGCAGACGATTGCATGTAGCGGAGGAAGATCTGCCTTTATGAATTGAGCTGTGAATTGCTTAATCGACGGAAACGAGGATAAATCCAGCACCATCGCAGATATATGTGGGTTACGAGTAGCCTGAATCAAGGTCTGTGCCGCTTCATTTCCTTTTTGCTGGCTGCGTGAGGCAATAACGATATGCCACTCCGTTGAAGAGCTGGCAATGACTTTGGCCGTTTCAAAACCGAGTCCTGTATTGCCTCCTGTAATAATGACCGTTTTTGCAGCTGTCTGCATTTATCATTCACCTCTACTCTTCTTTTGAAGTTTCCGTGCAATTCGTACCGCTTGGATTTTCGAAAATCTCCCGAAAGTTCTGAATCTTAAATTCAATAATTTTTTGAATTTCAGACAATCTGGCAATTTCGTTTTGAATATTCCGATTATGCTCCTCTAGCAGTGACAGTCTCCCAGGTATGGTCTCATCACCGGAACTCGTCATTTCCTGAAATTTCTTCATTTCCGCTATCGTCATTCCAGTAGCTTTCAACCGGGTTAGAAAGAGAATGCTATGGATTTGTTCCCGGCTATACACCCGATGCCCGTTTTTCTTCCGATCAGCATAGGGCAGCAACCCAATTTTCTCATAATAACGAATTGTATCTTCTGTTAAGCCTGTCAATTGTGCTGCTTCCTTGATGGAGGTGACAAGCTCCGGAATTTTCTGGATGAGATTAGCCCATTCAGTCTTACCAGGGAATTGGGACATTTTCGTGAAAGAAGCCTCCTTATAGATCTATATCAGGGGTCCACCGTATTTTGCCTTTTTAGAATGGCATTTATAAATAGTGGCCTGTTAAATGTACAACTTGGAGTACACTCCAAGTCAAGACATCCGATCTAGCGATTGTACTTCAATGTTGTCCTAAAATGATCTCGTTTAGTATGTAATCCCGTGCATACAAACAGAAAAACACCTCCAAAGTCGTTCACCACATCCTCTGACATGGGAGCATACTCTGAAAGGTGTTTTGTTTTGTAAAGCCCAAGGGGGAGAGAATCCCTGCATTATGTGTTAAGCTGTTCACGGCTTGTTAGGAGACATCATTCGCTCTAGGAGTTGTCTAACTTCCTCGGTAGAGAAAGCCTCAGCCAATTCTTCATTAAAAGTGACCATAGCGCTATCTATTTTAGATTGTCCGAGATCTGTCAACGCTGTATAAATACTGCGGCGATCTTCATCACAAGAGATTCTTTCCAGAGCACCACAACTTCGCGCTTCAAATCGGCTTACAAGTCTGGATATCGCACTTTGGCTCAGCCCGATCATGGACTCCAATTGTTGTAAACGAAGTTTCTTCTCAGGTGCTTGCGACAAAAACATCAACAAGTAAAAATCATTTAAAGAATAATTATGTTTTTCCATTAGCTTTGCCTCTAATTTATTCGCAACAGTACTTTGCATTTGTGTAAAGGCTAACCAGTTAGCGATAAGATTATTATTAGACGTAGTAGTCATCTTACACTTCCTTTCTAAAGGTAATGCTGTACAACATCTATCCTATAATATCATAAGAGATCATATAAGAGTTAATGATGTACTCGCAGGTTACCTTGTCCAATACACAACAGCACTTATGGAATAAGAAAGCGTAATAAATGATTAGGGATGCAATTCCAGCTTCTATAGCCAATCAATCTGAATTAACGAAATCCCATCGCGTACTGTTTAGGGATGCTATTCTCCTGTTTGAGGGAATCTGCAGCAGTTAATGCCCAATATGGATTTCTCAACATGCCTCGGCCTACGGCAACAAGGTCAGTATCTTCATTAGCAATAACTGCGTTCGCAACTGCCGGCTCATCCAATTTACCTACGGCAATAACCGGAACTTGCAACGTTTGTTTGATCTCTCTAGCTAACGAAATCTGATAAGCCGCCTGTGTTCCCGGGGCATTAGCAGGTGATACAGGGCCCTCACCACCGGAGCTGACATGGAACATATCTACTCCTGCTTCTTTGTACGCTCTACTGAATTCCACTGCTTCGGGCAAATCATACCCTCCATCCGTATATTCCTTGGCAGAGATACGCATGATTAATGGCATTCCTTCAGGCATCTCCCCTTTAGCTGCAGCAATTACTTCTTTACCAAACAAGGTTAGATCCTGACCGTATTCATCTATTCTGCGATTCGTTAATGGTGAATGAAATTGGTGGATGAGGTAGCCATGTGCGCCATGCAGCTCGATAACGTCCACTCCGGCTTGCACCGCACGTTTAACGCCGAGACGGAACTTCTCCACCATACCCTTCACTTCTTCAGTAGTAAGCTCCCGCGGAGTTTTGGATTTTGAGCTAAAAGGAATAGCTGAAGGCGCAACCGGAACGGCAGCATCCTCTGCCTTACGTCCAGCATGGGCAATCTGAATTCCAACCTTTGCGCCATGAGCATGAACGGCATCTACAATTCTAGCTAGAGCAGGGATTTGCTCATCGTTCCAGATTCCAAGATCGTAATCAGAGATGCGACCATCCGGTTCTACATCTGTCATTTCTATAATAATCAATCCAGCTCCACCAACCGCCCGGCTAACATAGTGATTGTAGTGCCAGTCATTAGCAATACCATCTTTGTTGACTACGGAATATTGACACATCGGAGGCATAACGACACGGTTCTTCAATTGCAAGGAACGGAGTTCAAACGGACTGAATAAATAATTCATGATTTCTCTCCTCTGTATATGCAAATTTGATCAGTAATCAACTTGCAAGTTGTAATAATCAGCATGTGAAATATAGATGCATGCGTATGCATATAATATATTAAAATAAAAATCCATTGTCAACTGTAGTTCTACGAAAAGAAAAACACCGCCCCGTAG
This sequence comes from Paenibacillus agri, assembly GCF_013359945.1. GTDB lineage: Bacteria > Bacillota > Bacilli > Paenibacillales > Paenibacillaceae > Paenibacillus_AQ > Paenibacillus_AQ agri. The sequence goes on from NZ_JABWCS010000195.1 coordinate 70,570, forward strand.
GGCGATGTAAAATAACTTGTTTTTTCGATTGTCCGATAACATGTCAGAACATCTATTTATGGAGTTATAGCCGATTTTTTAGTAACAATAATCTCTTAGTTTCTTACTCCATCTGGAAAAAAATCTGCTTTTTTCAGATACACAACGTCGATCCTCTCATGTAAAGGTCCATTTTGCTCCGTTCTCTCCTTAAGCTCGAGCCATTCCTGATCTTCCTGAAAAGCCTTAAAGTTCTGTTCCCGCGCAGCCAGATCTTTATGCTCAAGTACATAATACAAACGATTCGTGGATTCATCCGCTTCCACCCAAAACTCAGTGACCTTCATATGATGCTTGGCAAAAATGGATATCGTGCCATCCCGGAATCGATCCAGTATGGATTGCATGCGGCCAGGAATGACATGGTAAACCCGCAGCTCATATAGCATAAACATCATCCTCCGTTCATTTTATGAATGCAAGTATTATTCCCGTTTGCAAGAAGTTCTATAGCTTACCACCGGCCAGCACTTTGTCCACCATCGACGTGAAGCGTTTCACCGGTTACGAATTGCGCAGATTCCAGATACAGAATCGCATTCACAATATCTTTAGCCTCGCCCATTACACCAATAGGATGCAACTTAGCCAAGAAATCATGTGTCTCTACAGGGTGCATTGGCGTTTTGATAATCCCTGGCGCTACTGCGTTTACGCGAATGCCTTTATCGGCATACTCAATGGCAAGTGATTTTGTTGCCGCCGCTAAACCGCCTTTAGTGAGGGCAGCAAGTACGGATGGCACACCTTTGATAGGCTGCTCAACGGCACCACTCGCCGTGATGTTAACGATGTGACCAGCACCCGTCTTCAGCATCTCAGTCACCGCACGCTGGGTCACGTGGAAGAATCCTTTGAGATTGACGGCCAGCTTGGATTCAAGATCCTCCTTAGTGTAGTCTGTGAATGATTTCGATATAAATATGCCGGCATTGTTCACCAAAGTATCGATACGTCCAAAACGCGATAATCCTTCAGCAATCAAACGTTCTGCGATCTGTGGATCTGAAATGTCGCCGATAACATAAGCGATGTGCTTACCTGTTGGATCGATTTCCTTAGCAGCTTCCACCAGGAGTTGCTCACGGCGCCCGTTGATCACGACATTTGCACCTTGTTGTACCAACTCAATCGCTACTGCCTTTCCGATACCGCTGCTTCCGCCTGTAACTACTGCCACTTTATTTTGAAAACTCATGTTGTTATCTCCTTTGTTTACCTTTTAATAGGTAATTGTATTTATCTGCCCACTCATCATACAATGATATCTGCTATCATGTATAATACAGAATCATGATGCCAAATATCTATAATCAAGATACCTAAATCAACTCTACAGGAGGTCAACATGGATATTCAGTTGCTCAAAGTGTTTTTCACCACGGCTCAGGAAGGAAGTATATCGAAGGCGGCCAATAAATTAAACTTTGCTCAATCCAATGTGACGCATAAGATTCAACAGTTGGAAGCTGATCTGCAGACACAGTTATTTTACCGCCACAATCGGGGCATTACGCTTACCCCTTCCGGCCAAACCCTGATTACCTATGCTGAGAAAATATTGCATGTCATTCAAGAAGCGAGATTGGCTGTTGGAGACGCTGCAGTCCCTGCAGGACAGCTCCACATTGGGTCTCTGGAAGCCACTGCTGCCGTTCGGCTGCCTGCGCTGCTTACTAAATATCACTCCGAATATCCGGCGGTTGATCTTTCTTTAATCACAGGTCCCACCGAACAGCATCTGCATGGGGTTCTTCACTATGAATTGAACGGAGCATTCGTCTCGGGTCCAGTGGACCATCCAGAATTGGTTCAAGAAAATATCATTGAGGAAGAAATGGTACTCGTTACCCCCCTCTCCCATCCGCCCGTCCAGTCAATCCATGATATACAGCTTCGCACGGTTCTTGTCTTTCCAAGCGGTTGCACCTATCGGTCCAAATTAAGTCAGATGCTCCAGGAAGAAGGGATCTCGCCTGAAAAGATGATGGAATTTGCATCGCTCGAAACGATCATCGGCTGTGTCAGCGCCGGCCTGGGGATTTCGCTTATGCCGCGTTCCATGGTAGCCGTGTCGGAGCAGCAAGGCCGTGTCCGCTGTCATACCATCTCTGACAAGCATGCCGTCGCCCAAACTGTGTTCATTATGCGAAAAGACACTTTAATGACGCCTGCCTTATCAACCTTCTTGTCGGAAATGCGGTCCCACTTTAGCTAAAGCATTGGAGTTAACGCTATATAAAATGTATCGAAGTGTAATTAATGGCATTTTCGTACCTTAAATCCTCTGCCGCTACCGGTTAGAGGAGATTAAGTGCAATATTGTACCTTAAATTTTCCAGAATACCCCGTACAGCCTGCTTTTTCGAAAAATAGGATACGAAAATGCCCTTATCTCCCTCTTTTGCCCTTATCGAAGGAAAATAAGGTACAAAAATGACGTTAATTGGGTAAGTGTCCCCTCTTTTTCACTGTTAAGACATCTGGTGCAGGGGAATTGCCGCTTCTAGTTGTTCGGCTTACATAGCACAATTAAAATGCGATTTTCAGCAATATAGAACATATGTTCTATATACGTAAAAACAGCATTTTTATCGACACACGACTCATATCGTTTATTAATATCGCAAATAAGTCATAATTCCTATAATATACCTATTTGAGTATTCAAATCGAGTATCTTCTCAAGCGAAAAAATGCGAGAATTACCGATCACGAACATATGTTCTTGTTACGAAATAGATCATTCACCGTTAACTGGAGTCTATCATTGGTTGGAGGTAACATAAAAATCAACTCGGGGGGAACTACGTAGAAAATCCATACGAACAAAGAATATGGAACTTGCACCTGAACTTGAACAAATAGCTTTGCAAAAACACGTTAATCTTTTGGTTTCTTGCGCCGCTCTTGACGTGGCTTTCTAAACCAAGTAAAGAACGACAATCCGAATGCGATAATCACAAAGTACACAGGCTGAACCCAAGGATGTTCCAACATCACATTAGATTTCCAGAAGGCTATCCAGTTTGTCATCTAATCGCCTCACTCACTGGTCAGATTTTTCTTTTTTTGCCGAATCCATGAAACAATCATTAATATCATTGGAATCACGAACATTAACGATATATAAACCGGACTAAACGGAACGACCTTTTCCACCACAGCAATATGCTCAATGACATTGGGAGCCATCGTCATCCCTAACACGAAAGCAATGATGACCACAGGCAGAATAAAAATGCGGCTGCTTTGTGTGTAAGTCAGCTTTTGAACGCTACGGATCGTGGCAAACAAATAAATAAAGGTCTTCAGGAATGCCATAAAGCAAAAATAAAGAACGCCTGTAGCATCAAGTTGGGTAATAAAGTCTGCCACAGAGATCACTTGGATCAGCGCATACATCGGGTAGGTTGCCCGCTGGAAAATCGCTTCCCCGAATACGGAAATGGCCAAGGCATCGGTGAAAGCGATAAAACTGCCGGCCAGCAATGTTGAAACAACCATGGTCCTTCCTACTTTCCCTTTGGGCTTGACAGAAGTCCAGATTAGTGCCAAGGCCAGAGATTCCCCATAGGATTGGATAACTCCTAACGGCCATACAACTTTCCATATCCTGCCCCACCCTTGGTCCAGTAGTGGAAAAAGATTTCTTGTATCTACAACTCCAGAACTAAATATTAAGATCACTTCTACCGCATAAATGAGGGCCAGGATCGGCAGTATCAGCTCGGCGAGCCGCCCCATTACTCGTATTCCCAAAAAAAGAGCATAGGCGAGGGCAATCATAAACAAAATCAAAATGGCCCAGGGAGGCGTGCGGGGCAAAATGGTTGAGGGTACTAAATTATTGATGTCCGCCACGATTCTCCCGGCGATATACAAAAATAAAAGTGGATGGAGCCAGGCAAGAG